>CP089983.1:8572500-9852500 GCA_037157805.1 Sorangiineae bacterium MSr11367
GCCCTCGCCCATCACCGCAAAGCACGCGGCCTTCCCGCGCTCTCCCTCGACTGGGGACACTGGGCTCACAAGAGCGGCCTCACCGCCCACCTCTCCGACGCCGACCTTCGACGCATGGCCCGCAATGGCATCCGCTCCCTCTCCACCGACGAAGCCCTCGCCCTCTTCGACGCCGCCCTCGCATCCTCGAATGCCTCCCTCATCCCGGCATCCCTCGACCTTCGCGCGCTCACGCGCACCAATGCCCCCGCCGCGGCATCCCTTCCACAGCGCCTGCTCGCCCTGCCACCGGAAAACCGCGAGCGCGCACTCTTCGACGTCGTGTGCGGCGAAATCGCGGCCGTCCTGGGAATCGGCTCCCCCGGCAGCCTCGATCCCCACGCCCCGCTCCAGGAGCTCGGCCTCGATTCGCTGATGGCCCTCGAGCTGCGAAACCGACTCGGCGCCGCCATGGGGTCACGGGTGCAGGCCACCCTGCTCTTCGAGCACCCCACGCCCGCCGCGCTCACCCAATTCATGCTCGATCGACTCGCCGGCGCCCAGCCGCCGGCCCCCACCGAGATCGACAAAGTCGAAAGCACCCTTGCGACGTTGCACGCCAACGAAGCCCTGCGGGGAGAACTCACCATTCGCCTGCAGGCCCTCTTGAAGAAGTGGACGGGCCACGATGATGCGGACTTCACCGAGAAGGTGGACGCCGCGAACGTCGACGAGCTGCTCCACATCCTGGACCAGGAGTTCGGAGAAAACGCCCATGTCAGCGGACCGTGAAGAGATGCTCGCGCAGTACTTGAAGCGCCTCACCCACGAGCTCCATGCGACCAAATTGCGCTTGCGCAAGCTCGAGGAAAAGTCGGAAGAGCCCATTGCCATCGTGGCCATGAGCTGCCGCTTTCCCGGCGGCGCATCCTCCCCCGAAGGACTCTGGGACCTTCTGCGCGAGGGGCGTGATGCCACCACCGAGTTTCCCCAGAACCGCGGCTGGGACGTGGACGCGCTCTACGATCCCGAGCCCGGCAAGGCCAAAAAGTCGTACGTGCGCCATGGCTCGTTCCTTCATGACGCCGACCAGTTCGATGCGGCGTTCTTCGGCATCAGCCCGCACGATGCCACGCCCATCGATCCGCAGCAGCGCCTTCTCTTGGAGGCCGCCTGGGAGGCCTTCGAGCGCGCGGGGATCGTGCCGCAGACCCTTCAGGGAAGTCTGACCGGCGTCTTCGTCGGTGTGATGGTCAACGATTACCTGATGCGCATCTCGGGCTCCGACGATTCGCTCCTCGGCAGCGCAGGCAGCACCGCGTCGGGGCGCATCGCGTACAAGTTCGGACTCGAGGGGCCCGCCATCACCGTCGATACGGCGTGCAGTTCCTCGCTCGTCTCGATCCACCTCGCATGCCAGGCCCTGCGCCACGGCGACTGCACCCTCGCCCTCGCGGGCGGCGTCACCACCATGGCGACGCCGGCCATGTTCATCGAGTTTTGCAAGCTCGGGGTCCTCTCACCGGATGGCCGCAGCCGCGCCTTCTCCAGCGACGCCAATGGCGCGGGGTGGGCCGAGGGCGCGGGGCTGGTGCTGCTCGAGCGGCTCTCCGATGCGCAGAAGAACGGACACCCGGTCTTGGCCGTCATCCGCAGTTCGGCGGTGAATCAGGACGGCAAGAGCCAAGGATTCACGGCGCCCAATGGCACCGCGCAACGGCGCGTCATCCGCCAGGCCCTCGAGAGTGCGCGGCTCACGCCCGCGGATGTCGACGCCGTCGAGGCCCATGGGACGGGCACCGCGCTGGGCGATCCCATTGAGGCGCACGCGCTGCTCGCCACCTACGGCGAGGCCCACACGCGCGAGAAGCCGCTGTGGCTTGGCTCGCTCAAGTCGAACCTCGGGCACACGCAGGCGGCGGCCGGTGTCGGCGGGGTGATGAAGATGGTGCTCGCCATGCAGCACGGCCTCTTGCCCAAGACGCTGCACGCGGATACGCCGTCGCCGCACGTCGATTGGTCCTCGGGCTCCCTCCGGCTCTTGACCGAGGGCGTGCCCTGGAAGACCAACGGGCACCCCCGCCGTGCGGGCGTGTCGTCGTTCAGCGTCAGCGGCACCAACGCGCACCTCGTGCTGGAGGAGCCGCCGGCCCCCGAAGCACCGCCGGCGCCTCGAGGGCCCGCGTCCGCGTTGCCCTTCGTGCTCTCCGCCATTTCCGAAACGGCGCTGCAGGCGCAGGCCTCGAAGCTCGCCGCGCACCTCGCCGCGCGCCCGGACATGGCGCTCGACGATGTCGCGCATTCGCTCGCCACCACGCGAACGCACTTCGCGCACCGAGCCTCCGTCGTCGCGCGCGATCGCGCATCGCTGGTGAGCGGCCTCGATGCGCTGGCCCAGGGGCAGTTCGCCCCGAACGTGGTGCTCGGTCAACGCAAGCCGGCGGGGAAAGTCGCGTTCGTCTTTCCGGGGCACGGCTCGCAATGGGCCGAGATGGGACGCGTGCTCCTCGAGCAGTCGCCGGCCTTTCGCGAGCACGCCGAGGCTTGCGCGCGTGCGCTCGCACCGCACTTCGACGAACCGTTGCTCGCGCTCTTGCGCAGCGCACCGCCCTCGGCGCTGAAGCGCGTGGACATCGTGCAGCCGCTGGTCTTCACCGTCATGGTGTCGCTGGCGGCCGCATGGCGCGCGTTGGGCATCGAGCCGGACGCCGTCGTGGGGCACAGCCAAGGAGAAATCGCCGCCGCGTACGTCGCCGGCGCCCTGTCCCTCGAGGATGCGGCCAAGGTCGTGGCGCTGAGGAGCCGTGCCTTGGCGACCCTTCGCGGCAAGGGCGCCATGGCGTCCATCGAGCTGCCAGTGCGCGAGCTCGAGCCGCGGGTGGTGCGCTTCGGAAAGCGCCTCGCGGTGGGCGGCATCAACGGCCCGCACTCCACCGTCGTCTCGGGCGATCCCGATGCCATCGACGAGCTCCTCGCCGAGCTGCCCGCAGGGGTCTACTCGGTCAAAATCGGCGTCGACTGCGCCTCGCACAGCCCGCAAATCGAGTCCCTTCGCGAAGGGCTCGCCGACGCGCTCCGAGGCCTCACGCCGCGAGCGGGCACCGTCCCGCTCTATTCGAGCGTCACCGGAGCGCGCGTCGAGGGTGCCTCGCTCGATGGCGAATACTGGTACCAAAATTTGCGGCAGCCCGTCTCCTTCGACGCGGCGGTCCAGAAGCTGCTCGCCGACGAGCATCGCTTCTTCGTCGAAGTGAGCCCTCACCCCGTGCTCAAGCTGGTGCTGCAAGAGGCCCTCGAGACGCATCGCATCTCCGGCGCCGTCGTCGACTCCGTGCAGCGGAGCCAGGGCACGCTCGATCGACTGCTTCTCTCGGCCGGCGAACTCCACGCGCACGGGCATCCCCTCGATTGGCCGAGCGTCCTACCGCCCGCGCGAAGCGTCGCCCTTCCCACGTACGCGTTTCAGCGACGCCGCTTTTGGCCGGACATGGTCGACGGCGACGTGCAGAGCGCCCCCGAGACGAGGGCGTCCACGTCGGCCGAGCACCTGCACCCGCGACCGCCCTTGTCCAGCGCGTACGTGGCGCCCTCGACGGACATCGAGCGCGTGCTCGCCGACGCGTGGGGGCAAGTGCTGGGCATCCGCGAGGTCGGCGTCCACGACGACTTCTTCGAGCTCGGCGGCAACTCGGTCATCGCGGGCCAAGTGCTCTCGCGCCTCAAGAGATCTTTCCCGATCCAAATTCGCTTCGACCTCTTCTTCGGCAACCCGACCATCGCCGCCTTGGCACCCCGCATCGAGGAGCGCCTCATCGCGGCCCTCGAAGAGCTCCCGGAAGACGAAGCGGAGCGGCTCCTGGCGACCTACAACCCAGCCCCCCATTGAGGACCCCATGACTCAGGAAATGTCCGCCACGAAACGCGCCTTGCTCGAACGATGGAAGCGCGGAGGCGCGGAGGCCGCGAAGACGGATATCCCGCGCATGAAGCGAAACGGCGCCACCCTGCACGAGGCACCGCTTTCCTCGACGCAGCAGCGTCTCTGGTACCTCGATCAGCTCGTCCCGAACAGCCCTGCGTACAACGTGCCGTTCGTGGGCCGGCTCACGGGCCATCTCGATGCGGGGGCACTCCAGCGCGCGCTGACCGAGATGGTTCGCCGCCACGAGACCCTGCGGACGACGTTCCCCACCGTCGGGGGTCGCGCCAAGCAAATCATCGGCGCACCGTTTCGCGTGGAGCTCCCCATCGAGGACTTCAGCGACCTGACCGCCGCCCAGCGCGACACGCGGGCCCAGGCCGTCGTCCACGAGGAGGCGCAGCAGATCTTCTCGCTCGAGCGCGGACCGCTCTTCGCCGCGCGCCTCGTGCGTCTCTCCGCCGACGAGCATCTCTTCCTCATTACGATTCACCATATCGTCTCCGACGGGTGGTCGCTGGGCATCTTCAATCGAGAGCTCGCGGCATTGTATGCAGCTTACACACAAGGCCAACCGAGCCCGCTGGGCGAGCTGCCCATTCAATATGGCGACTTCGCGGCGTGGCAGCAGCAACGGCTCGCCGACCATGCCTGCAAACCGGATCTCGACTTCTGGAAGCGCGAGCTCGAGGGACTTTCGCCGCTGTCGCTGCCGACGGACCGTCCGCGCCCGGCGGTGCAGACCTTCCGCGGTGCCCGAATGGAGTTCGTGGTGCCCGAGGGCATCACCTCCGCGGTGCGCGAGGCGTGCAAGCGCGAGGACGTCACGCCGTACATGTTCTTCCTCGGCGCCTTCACTGCGCTGCTGTCGCGCTACTCGGGCCAGGATGACATTGCGGTGGGCTCGCCCATCGCGAACCGCGGGAGGGTGGAGACCGAGGGGCTCATTGGCTTCTTCTCGAACACCATCGTGCTGCGCACGGATCTGTCCAATGATCCTTCCTTTCGGGAGTTGCTCGCACGCATCCGCAACCGCTCCCTCGGCGCCTTTCAGCACCAGGATCTGCCCTTCGAGCAGCTGGTGAACGAGCTGGAGACCAAACGGGATACGAGCCGCAATCCGATCTTCCAGGTCATGATGGTGCTGCAAAACTCGGTGAGCGAGCGGGTTCCGTTCGCCGGGCTCGAATCCACCTTCGAAGAGACGCCGTCGGGCACGTCGAAGTTCGATATCTGGCTTCAATTGCTGCCGGTCGCGGGGACGTGGCAGGCGACCTTCGAATACGCCACGGATCTGTTCGACGAGGCGACCCTCGCGCGCATGTCCAAGCACCTGCTGACCGTGCTCGAAGCCGTTTCCACGCAGCCCGAACTCGCGCTGTCGCGCATTCCCTTGTTGGACGAGGCCGAACGGCACGTGGTGCTGACGGCGTTCAACGATACGGCGCGCGATTATGGCACCGAGCGCCTGCTCCACGAGCACATCGAAGAGCAAGTCGAGCGCTCGCCCCACCGGATCGCGGTGTCGTTCGAAGAGCAAACCTTGACGTACGCCGCCCTCGACGAACGCGCCAATCAGCTGGCGCACTACCTGATCGCCGCGGGCGTGAAGCCCGACACCTTGGTGGGCGTCTACGCGGAGCGCTCGACGAAGCTGGTCGTCGCGTTGCTCGCGATCCTCAAGAGCGGTGGCGCCTACGTGCCGCTCGACCCGTCGTACCCCGACGAGCGCATCGAGCACATGATCCGCGATACCGCCGTGCCGGTGCTGCTGACCGATCGCGGCCTGCCGGCGAGACTGAGCGCGCGCCTCGCAGACGTCACCACGCACACGGTGAGCCTCGACGATTGGACGGAGATTGCCAAGCAGCCGCGGCACCGTCCGGCGGTGCGCATGCCAATGGATCGATTGGCGTACACGATTTTCACCTCGGGCTCCACGGGCCTGCCCAAGGGGGCAATGAACACGCACCGGGGGATCTGCAATCGGTTGCTCTGGATGCAAGAGGCCTACGCCCTGACCCACGAAGACAGCGTGCTTCAGAAGACGCCTTTCAGCTTCGACGTCTCCGTGTGGGAGTTCTTCTGGCCCTTGATGACCGGCGCTCGCCTGGTCGTGGCGCGCCCCGAGGGGCACAAAGATCCGGGCTACCTCGTGGAGACGATCCTGCGCGAGCGCATCACCACGATGCACTTCGTTCCGTCGATGCTCCAGGCCACCTTGGATCACCCCAGGGTGTCGGAGTGCACCTCGCTCGTGCGCGTCGTGTGCAGCGGCGAGGCGTTGCCGGCGGAGTTCCGCGACCGCTTCTTCGCGAAGCTTCCCTCGAGTGAGCTACACAATCTGTACGGGCCGACGGAGGCGGCGGTGGACGTCACGTTCTGGCAATGCCGCAGAGAGGACACGTCGCCGGTGGTTCCGATCGGCAAGCCAATTGCGAACACCCAGATTTACATTCTGGATACGCACGGAGAGCCGGTACCGGTCGGTGTTCCCGGGGAGCTTTACATCGGTGGTACGAACGTCGGGCGCGGGTATTTGAATCGGGCGGAGCTCGATGCCGAGCGGTTCGTGCGCGATCCATTCCTAAACGGTGTGTCGAAGATGTATCGCACCGGCGATCGCGCGCGGTGGCTGCCCTCGGGCGACGTGGAATTCATGGGCCGGCTCGACTCGCAGGTCAAACTGCGCGGGCTGCGCATCGAGCTCGGGGAGATCGAGCATGCGCTGCGCAAGCATGACCATGTCGCCGATGCGGCGGTGGTGGTGCGGGGCAAACAGCTCGCGGCCTACCTGGTGCCGACGCACGAGACGCTCGAGGGACTGACCGCGACCGAGGAGCATGTGGCGCAATGGGAGGGCGTTTTCAACGAGGCGTACACCGCGGGGGAGACCCCCGTCGACGCAGCGTTGAATCTGGCGGGCTGGAACAGCAGCTACGACGGCAAGCCCATTCCCACGGAGGAGATGCGCGAGTGGGTCGAACGCACCGTGGAGCGCATCCTGGAGACCAAGCCGCGCCGCGTGCTGGAAATCGGGTGCGGTACGGGGCTCTTGCTGCTGCGCATCGCGCCCCACTGCGAGCACTTCGCGGGGACCGATGCGTCGGCGCAGGCGCTGCACTACCTGCGTCCGCACGTGGCGGGGCTGTCCAACGTGACCCTGGAACACCGCGCGGCCGAGCGCTTCGAAGGGATGCAGGCCGGCAGCTTCGACACCGTGGTGTTGAACTCGGTGGTGCAATACTTCCCGAGCGCGGACTACCTCTCCCGCGTGCTCGAAGGGTGCATCGATTTGGTGCAGGACGGGGGGACCATTTTCCTCGGCGACATCCGCGACCACGCGCGGTTGGAGACGTTCCACGCGTCGGTGGAGATCGCGAATGCCGATCCCGAGGCCGAGATCGAGCACCTTCGTCAGCGCATCGACCGCCGCTCGTTCCAGGACAACGAGCTCGCGGTCTCGCCGTTGTTCTTCCTCGAGCTGGTGAAGCAACTGCCGCGAGCGGCGGGCGTGCGCATTCTGCTCAAGCGCGGGCGCGCCACCAACGAGCTCACGCGCTTCCGGTACGACGTGCGCATCGATGTGGGGCGAAATGACCAGAAAGAGCACGCGGCGGCCGATGTGGTACCGCTCGACTGGTCCGAGGACGGGCTGAACCTGGGGAAGCTCGAGCAGATCCTCGCGGACGCCCAGGGCCCCATTCATGTGCGACGCGTGATCAACCGGCGATTGGCCCGCGACGCACGCGCGCTCGACGCGCTGAAGAAGGCCGACGGCGATGCGCACCTTGACGCGGTGCTCGAGCCGGCGCGCGCGGGGGATGCGGATGGCGAGGAGCCCGAGGCGTTCTTCGAGTTGGCCGGGCGCCTTCCCTACGAGGTCGACGTGCTGTGGACGGGCTTCGATGGCCCCGAGCATTTCGACGTCGTGCTGACGCCACGCGGACGGCACGCGGGGAGCGTCGTTGCCGCGAGCGTTCTCTCCGTGCCGGGCCGCGAGAACACCTCGCGCATTGCGCGAAGCAACAATCCGCTGCACGCGAAGCTGGCACGCCGGCTGGTGCCGGAGTTGCGCAGCTACCTCGGGGACAAGCTGCCCGAGTTCATGATCCCCAATGCCTTCATGCTCCTGGATCGGCTGCCGGTGTCGCCGAACGGCAAGCTGGATCGCGAGGCGCTGCCGCCGCCCATCCGCGTGCTGCCCGAGGCGACCGCGGGCGATGCGCCGAGCACCGCCGCCGAGGAGACGCTGGCGGCCATCTGGGCGCAAATTCTCGGACTGGAGCGCGTCGGGGTCGAGGCGAGCTTCTTCGAGCTGGGTGGCGATTCGGTGCTCAGCATCCAGGTGGTGGCCCGCGCCAACGAGGCGGGCCTCGCGGTCACGCCGGGCGACATCGTTCGGTACCAATCGATCCGACAGCTCGCCGCCGCCGCGAGCAGCAAGGAAGCCGCGGCGCCGGCGGTGCCGTCGCGACCCTTCGTCGAGCTCTCGCCCGCGGAGCTCGAGGCCATCTCCGCGCGGACGCGGCCGGCCGAATACGGGTTTCCGCTTTCCGCGTACCAGCGTGAGCTGCTGCTCCACCGGCGCGCGAATCCTTCCGCGGGGCTCTACGTGCAATTCATGGTGACTCGGCTCCGGGCGGCGCCGGGCGGCGTGCTGGATCTCGACGCCGTCGACGCCGCGTGGCAAGCCGTGGCCGAGCGCCACCCGACGTTTCGCGCGTCGCTGCAATGGGAAGGACTCCCGGAGCCGTTCCAGGTGGTTCACCGCCCGGCACCGATCCAGGTCGAACGCCACCAGGGCTCGAACTGGAAGGAGTGGATCCGCGCCGGTCAAAAGGAGGGCTTCGTCCTGGATCAGCCGGGCCACGTCCGCATCGGCGTATTCCAGACGGCACCGGACGAAGCGGTCATGGTCTGGTTGTACAACTACATGTTCTCGGATGGCTGGAGCACGTCGTTCGTCCTGGGCGACTTCGTCGTTCATTACGATGCGATTTTGCGCGGCGTTCCCGTGGAGCTGCCCCCCGCCAATCCGTATCGCCGCTACATCGAATACCAGCGCGGTTTGGACCTCACCGAGACCGAGGCCTTCTGGCGCCGCACCATGTCCTCGTTCGACGGGGCGACGCCGCTGGTCGTCTCGCTCGGCGGCACACGCTTGGCGCCTTCGCAGGGCGGTGCCTACGTGCGCAAGGATCGCGCAATCTCGCCCGAGGCCAGCGCCGCACTCCGCGCACTCGCCAAGCGCGCGCACATCACCTTGAACAACCTGGTGCAGGCCGCGTGGGCGCTCATCCTCGCGCGATTCACGGGCCGCACGCGCGTGTCGTTCGGAAGCATGATGTCCGGCCGCTCCGCGAGCCTCGCCGGCTACGAGCGCATGGTGGGCATCTTCACCAGCGCCCTGCCCATGCTCGTTCCCGTCGCCGGCGAGCAATCTTTGGTGGATTGGCTGCAGGAGCTACCCCGCATCCAGGCCGATCTGAACACGCACCACCACGCGTCCCTCTCGGACATCCGGCGTTGGTCCGGCCGCCCCGAAGACGCGCCGCTCTACGACTCGTGCTTCGTCTTCGTCAACTGGCCCACGAGCGCCGACGTGGCGCCGGGCGATCAGCGCCCATCGCTCGAATTCATGGACGGCCAAACCCAGACCGAGCACCCCCTCCGCTTCGTATGCTTCGCCCTAGGCCCCAGCCTGACCTTGCAGTTTCTCCACTACGAGGCCCAACTGCCCAACTCCGTCCTGGAGCCGCTCATCGAGGCCACGTGCGATCTTCTGGAGCGCCTCGGCCAATGCGAACAGGCCCCCGTAGCCGACGTGCTCGCGTCGATTCGCTTGGGGTGACGACGAAAGGGGAATAATCTTACCGACGAAATGGACGAGATACAGGAACGATGGTTGCAGGCTTGGTACTTTGCCGCGCAGGCCCACGCGGGCCAGAAGGTGCCTGGAACCGAGCTACCGTATCTCATCCATCTCGGCGCGGTCGGGATGGAGGTGCTTGCCGCCCATCAGAGCTCGCCGTTTGCACGACCGGGGTTGGCGGTGCAATGCGCGTTGCTTCACGACACGTTGGAAGATACCGACGTCGACGAGAAGGCCCTCTTGGCGCATTTCGATCCGGCGGTCGTTGCGGGCGTTCGCGCCTTGACGAAGGATGCCTCTCTGCCGAAGGCCGAGGCCATGGACGACAGCCTACGTCGCATTCGCGAGCAGCCCGTCGAAGTATGGGCCGTCAAGTTGGCCGATCGAATCACCAATTTGGGCCCGCCCCCGCCTCACTGGCGAGCCGACAAGGTGGAAGCCTACCGTGACGAAGCCGCTCGCATCCTCGCGAGTCTCGGCGCGGCGCATGCGACTCTCGCGGAGCGGCTTTCCCGTAAGATTGCCGACTATCCCCCGCCCTCGTATTGAGGTGCCGTTGGTCCGGTGACCGCGGGCGAGTGCGCCGTACGCTTCGCACATCGATGCTTCCGAAGACGCCATTCGTGAATCCGCTCGATCCATGGCCGTCCAAAGCGACGACGATGCACGCCCGCGCGAAGTGGGGCGAATTCACGCGCATCTCGCGCGGGTCGAACGCGAATTGAAAGCGCAAACGCCCGCCGGGCTCACGTTCGATCAGCTGGAGCGGCGCGCCATCGTGATCGACAACTTGCACGCGTACATCGCTGCGGAACGGTATCCCACCAATCGCACCAAGAGCGAGTCCACCCCATCTTCGTCGACGAGGACGGCGTGCGCTGCGCGATGGCGGCCCTTCTGGAGGCGAGTGGGAAGTACGAGTTGGTCGAACGAGTCGCCGCAACCAACGACTACGCCTACATCGAAAAAGTGAAAATCCCCCTTCGAAGGCACACCGGTCACTGTGCGCAAGACATGCGCGCTCGGCAAGCCACCAAAGCACTAGCTCGAGCGTCCATTACGGAAATACCGACGAATTCGTTTGACACATTCTAGCAGTCGACATTTCGCATCTCGCCGAGGCAGATAAATTCAGGCGCCCGCGGGCCCCCTTGCGTCGCACCACCGCGAGATCCTGGGCGCTGTGGGCGACAAGGCCTCCGAAGCTTCGAATTGCGCGATAGTGAGGCAATACGAAGGGCAAATATGTCGATGATAGAATGGCTTCATGAAGCTCGCCGATCTCTCGAACGAACAGGTGCTATCGGGTTTGCACGCCCTGGTCGGCCGTGGGCGCGTGATTCTTGCGAGGCTGCTGGCATACCTTGGTGAAGTCGAGGAACGCCGGTTGGATCTGAAGGCGGCGTGCTCGTCACTTTTCGATTTCTGCGTTCACAGACTCGGAATGAGCGACGATGAGGCCGGGCGCCGCGTGATGGCCTCGCGCCTTGCACGACGATTTCCTATCGCGCTTGGGATGCTGGAGCGGGGAGAGATTCACCTTACGGCGTTTCTCTTACTTCGAGAGCACTTGACGGAAGCGAATCACGAGGAGCTTCTTCAGGCCGCGGCAGGCAAGACGAAAATTCAGGTCCAAGAGCTTCTTGCCGAACGCTTTCCGCGCCCCGATGTCCCTTCGCGAATTCGCGCGCTGCCCAGCGAGTCAACCCCACCGACCGCTGGAAGCACTCCCGCGGTGGCCGCGAAGGCGGGTCTCGTCGAGCCGCTCTCGCCGGAACGGTACAAGGTGCAGTTCACCGCGAGCAAGGAGCTGCAGGAAAAACTCGACCATGCCACGAACCTGATGCGACACGTAAACCCGAATGGGGATATTTCGGTTATCGTCGAGCGCGCACTCGATCTTCTCATCGGAGAACTCGAGAAGCGCAGGCTCGGCAAAGTCAATCGCCCGTCATCGACGACGACCAACCGAAACGCCCGGCCGGGTTACGTGACGAGGGAGGTACGCCGCCAAGTGTTCGAACGCGATGGCGCGCAATGCACCTTCCGCGACGAGATTGGCCGTCGTTGCGAGTCGCGTGCCTTCCTGGAGCTCGATCACGTGAAAGCACGTGCCCTCGGCGGCAGCAATGGGGCAACAAACCTGAGAATACGGTGCAAAGCGCATAACGCTCTTGCCGCCGAACTGGACTTCGGACGTGAACATATCGCGAAGAAGATAGCCGAGAAGAGAATGGCACCGCGCCAGCGCGACTACGAGTCCGACATGGCCCTCGGAGCGTTGACCTCCTTGGGCTTCAAGGAGCAGCAAGCGCGCCGCGCGCTCGCACGGGTCAAAGAGCGGTGGGCCGACATGCCTCCACCGCTCGAAACCGTGCTCCGTGAGACGATCTCCCTCTTGACGTAAGGGATCGCACCGCTGATCGAGGCCTTGCTAAGGAAATTTAGTACGCATGCGCACTATTTATTGCGCATGCGAACCATTTCTGTCACGCTGTTCGTGTGGCGATGGATCGGAGGCTCTTTTTTCTTCTGCCGCGGGCGGCCCGCATGGTGATGGCGCGGGCCAACGACGCGACGATTCGGGTGCTCGGGGTGTCGTCGGCCCAGTTGGCGACGTTGGCGTATTTGGCCAAGAAGCCGGGGTCGACGATGACGGATGTGGCCAACTTGTTCGATTTGAACAAGTCGGGGGTCAGTGGCATGGTGGCGCGGCTCGAGCGGGCGGGGCTCGTGAAGCGGGAACCTAGTCCGCGGGATGGGCGGGCCACCCTCTTGTGGCTGACGCCGAAGGGGGAGTCGGTGCGGGCGGAGTCGATGCCACTCGTGCGGCGCGCCACGGCGGAGATGACCGAAGGCTTCACCCCGGAAGAAGTGGACGTCATTTACCGATTCTTGAATGCCATCATCGACAAGTGCGCGGATGCGGAGGAAGAACCATGAGCGATATCATCGTCACGCAGAATGACCATGTTCTCGAGCTGACGCTCGATCGTCCAAAGAAGAAGAATGCACTGAGCTTTGCCATGTACGAAGCGCTGGCCGAGGCGCTGCAATCCGCGCAAAAGAACCCCGCCGTGCGCGTCGTCCTATTGCACGCTACGGGCGATTCGTTTTGCTCCGGCAACGACATCAACGACTTTCTCTCCGGCACGAACCTCGACCCAACGACCGCGCCGACGATTCGCTTCATCGAGGCCCTGGTGGCCCTCGACAAGCCGCTGGTCGCCGCAGTGCAAGGGGCGGCCGTGGGCATCGGCACGACCATGCTCCTGCATGCCGATCTCGTGTACGCCCACGAAAGCGCCCGTTTCTCCGTGCCGTTCGTCGGCCTGGGCCTCGTCCCCGAGGCCGCATCGAGCCTCCTCTTGCCCCGGCGCGTTGGCCCGGCCGCGGCGAGCGACCTGCTGCTGCGCGGCACCGTCATCGATGCCGTGCGCGCCGCCGCGATCGGCCTGGTGAACGAAGTGGTGCGCGCCCCCGCGGACCTTCTCGCCGTCGCACGCGAACGCGCCAACGACGTCGCAGCCAAACCACCGCGCGCCGTCCGCCTCACCAAGGCCCTCACGCGCAGCCCGCAAGCCGAGGTCCTCGCCCGCGTTCACGAAGAAGCGAAACACTTCGCCGACCGCCTCACCTCGGACGAAGCGCGCGAAGCCTTCACCGCCTTCATCGAACGACGCCCGGCCAACTTCGCGAATTTCTCCTAAGGATCCGTGCGCTCTCGGGCCGACGCGAGCTCGCTGCGCAATCGTGCAGGCTCCCACCCCTCGTCGAGGGCCCGTGAGACCAACTCGGCTTGCGATGCAGGCGCGAGACCGCCGATCGGCGGATCGCGATCCAGGTTCGTGGGAAAGGGATACCCCTCCGCGGAGGCCGCGATGACGTTGTGCAGCGCGCCTGCGCCCGCCGCCTTGCGCTGCAAAAGCACCGGGTAGAGCGCATTCACCATGCGCTCGCGGTTCACGCTCTCCATGGCGCGCCCGAACGCGGACGACACCTGCAGCAGGTTCGCCATGCGGCGGATGTCCGCCGAGCGATTGTGCCCCGCCGCGTGGAACAAGGCCGGATTGAAGAACACCGCATCCCCCTTTTCCAGCGGCCACTGGGCACGGTGCTCGTCGAAATACGCGCGAAACTCTGGCCGGCGCCAGGCGAGATACCCCAATTCGTATTTCTGCGAATAGGGCAAATACAGCGTAGGCCCGCTCTTCAACGGCATAGGTCCATGGGCCACCGCCCCCTGCAACGTCAGCACCGGGGAGAGACGGTGCACGTGCGGCGGGCATCGGGCCGTAAAATCGTCCGATTGGAAACCTAGATGGTAATCCCGATGGGGAAGCTGGGCCTGCCCGCCGGGATTCACCACGTTGATCTGCGACGTCACCTGGTAGTTCGGCCCGAGCCACGCCAGGGACACGAGTGCCAGCATGTCGTTCGCGTAGTAGTCCGCGAAGACCTCGGGCGACGATACCGCCAGCTTCTCCAGCGCATTCCAGACGCGATCGTTGTCCCCTGGCTTGCCGAAGTGATCGCCCGCGGCCACGCCGCGCGCACGCTGATCGGCAATCATCGCGAAGAACGATTCCGTGGCCCGATCGATGACCTCCGCGGAGAATGCGCCGTGCAGCAGGATGAGTCCCGGCCCATCGCTCAGCGCGGAAACCCATTCGCGCGCCACCCCCTCGCGCCCCGACGCCGTCTCCAGAACGCCGCGCACGTGCGCGCAGTCGTACACGATGGCCTTCTGGGCGAAGGCCTCCGCATACGGGTAATCGCGCGGATCGGGCGTTTGCTCGACGAGCGCGCGAAACTCGTCCAACTTGCAGGCGTCGTCCGTGAACCAGCGAATGTCGGACATATCCGCCATTCTTGCAGCCCACGCCGGGAGCGTCTACGGGGAGGTGCAGCTGGCGCTCGCGGGATAGACCACCACGCCTTGGCCACAATCGCGAACGCTCACCACGCTTCCATTGAGGGTCACGCGCGACGGCACCGAGCCGACCTGAACGCGAAACGCGTCGACGTCTTTCCCACTGACCGCGACGGCACCGGCGCCGACGAGCACCGTTCCCAATTTGCCATTGGTGCTGGCGACCACCTGCCCATTGACCTCCAGGCGGGTGCCTTCGACGAGCGCATAGCGCCGCGGCAATCCCGAGGAAGGGAGACGCAGCCATGCGAATGCGCCAACGGCCTTGACGCCCTGAGCGGTCACAGCTTCGCCGCTGGTGCGCTCCAACACGACGTCGCCCGTCGATGCATCCAGTGCGACCTTCGCGCCGACGCCACCGGTCGCCGCGACGGATCCCACCGGCGGTGCGTTCTGGCCTGCGGGCGCCGGAATCAGCACGCCAATCGCGTCGTACTCCACCGATTTCGACGACACGATGACCCGCGGATGCGTACCCGCCCCCTCGTAGTCCGCCACGAATTGGTCCACGCCGATGCCGAGCCCGGCACCAACCCAGGTGCCGCTCAGCGCCGCACCACCCGGCGCGAGGATGCGCGCCGACACCGCGGCGCCGCCGCCCGACGTGGTGACCTGGTTGGCTTTGTCGGTGTGGAGGTACGACGCGTAATCGTGTTGCAAGAGACCATCTTGCCGAAAGGCATCGGATACCACGAGGTACTCGGGATATGCCCCCTCCGCACGCACGTGCAGGAAGAAGCGATCCGCGCGGGCCGGGCCAAGGAGCAAATACGCCGTTCGAGCATCGCTCACCGCCACGTCGAGTGCACCGGGCTCGCCCACGGCGGCGGTGCTCGCGTAGGTGCGGACGGTACCGCGGCCAAGGTAGTCCTGGCTGCGCCCGTCGGCCTCCACGGCGTTGTGCCCTTTGGTTTCGCACGAACGCACGGCGTTGGCATTGCCCGCGAGAATGGCATCGACATAGTTGCAATACCCGCTGTCGATGGCGAAGCGCGCGCCCTGCGCATAAAGAACGAAGTTGCCAATGTCGGCCTGCTGATGCACCCCTTGGCCGACGTTGGTCTGGCGCGCCTCGAACGCGGCCATGAAGTCATTCTTGTCGGAAAAGCCGCTGCGAACGTGCACCAAGCCGCGTCCGGGGAAGAACTTCGCGAGCGGCAGCTGCTGCTCCGGCGAAAACGATGCGGACGGCTCCTCGTAGAACAACAGTTCGCTGAGCGACGAAAGATCGTCCACGTTCGGCGGCCCGACGTCGGGCTTGCGCCATTGTTTCTGGATCCACTGCGCGAGAGGAGGATTGGCGCCATGGGAAGATGCCCAGGCGACGTACGTCTCGTCCAATTCCTCGTAACGGGCATCGTTCATGGGATTCAGCGCGCCGCCGCCGGGAAGAACCTCGTACGCGAACCACTCGTCGTGGTGCGCCAGATGGCCCTCCCGCAACGGATTGGGTCCGCCGGCGCGTTCGAGCGCCTGCGAGAAAATGGCAGGGTTGTGCAGGCCATAATTGCCATAAAGGGCGCCTTCGTTCGACGCGCCCGCCGCATCGAAGCCGCTCTGCCCATAGCTACGCAAAAGCTGGGTCGCGCGCGCCACCCATTGCGGTGCCGCGTTCTCCTCGCCCCAAAGCGCGAGACCTGCGGTCCCGAACCCGGTCCCGTTGTTTCCCGTGAAGTTCGACGCCGTCGTGACGATTGCCCACCAGGCCGTGTTGGCATGCAGGTAAAGCTCGGAACCCAAGCCAACGATGGCATCGTGCAGCTGCTTCCGTTCGTCCGCACCAAGTGCAGAGTACAGCCAGTCGTACGCCAGCGAGAGTCCGCTCACGATGAACGAGCGCTCGGTGTAATACTCTTGCGCATCGAACAGGACCGTCGCGCCGTACGCGGGTGCGGCCTTCATCTGCTGGGCCAAAATGGCCTTTGCCTTGTCGAGGTATCGCGAATCCTCGGTCAAAAGCCAGAGAAGTGCGGCGCCGGCCATGTTTTCGCGCCCGAATTTCCCCTGCCCTTCGATGGCATTGTTCACCACCGGAACGACGTACTCGTCCATCCCTTGTTTGGACCGCTCGAGCGCCTGTTTGCGCATCGAGCCGGCTTCGTTCACCCTGGCTCGGAGCGCCGGCAGATCGGCCTCCGAGAAAAGGAGCCGCGGGTGAGGGCCGCCTGCGTGCGGCGGCGGCGTCGCATCGAGCGCCGCCAGGAACATCGGGTCGACGGGCCCTTTCGGAATGTCGACCTCCCGCAGCGTCGCATCGCTCTGCGAGATGCGAGTCCGCGGTGCGGGCGCCTCGTCTCGAGTTTGCGGCTCACTCGAGCAATGGGCGGCGCCCAACACGGACAATGGAATAAGAGACAGGAAAGAGAAAAGACGGTGTCGACGGCTCGACGATGTCATGCAGAAGTTCCTCCACGCGTAGCGCGCTTGTAGACCTTTACCGTGAATGACATCCGCCCAGGATAAAGAAAGGCGCCCCCATGAAATGTCGCCTTTTGCGGCACGTTGACGCGTTTTGCCGGATCAGAGGAGGTGTCGTGCGCATTTGTTCATTGCGCACGCGCACCAATTCCGTCGACCTTTCTCGCGATCAGATCAATTGCAGTTCGAAACGACGATGTTCTCGACTGGCCCGCAGTTCTCGCGAACGAGGCTCTCACAGATGGACCTCTCCTCTGCGCAGCTGCATCGCTGCTGCGGATGGCAGGTTGCCGTGATCTGCGAGGGGAAACTCGGATCCCGACAAAAGTCGAGGGTGACCTGACCGCACGACGCCGCCGCGGACTCCACATCGACCGATTGATTCACCTTGGCCGAATCATCACGCGATTCGTCGTCGGATTGTGCAGCACACGCGAAGAGAGGAGCGGCGAAGACGAAAGCAAGGGCCCATACCGATTTCTTCATGAATACCTCCATGCCCTTTAGGACGCGGGTCGGTATTCGATGTTGCGTCGCACCTCTATTTTTATTCAACTTTGGCGCACACGATCGGATTTGGCACGATAAATACCGAACATGGCCACGCTGGCTACGAGAAATACGATGGCCATCGGCAAAAGGAATGGCGCGATCGATCGTGCCGCAGCGCCGCCGAGGCCCAGAAAGGCCAGATAACCCGCGAGACACAGCGGGCATTTCGGCGCGATCATGGCGAGAACACCGGTGACGAACGCGGCCCGCGAGCCGGTCCGGCATGCACATTTCGCATTCATGGCCGGCCGTACCGATCGCGATAGCGCAGCCAGGACATGCCGCCGCCCGTTTCCTCGTCCCGGCCCTTGGGGACGAGATCCAAATAGTGGTAGGCCGTATTCATCATATCGATACCGCGCGAATACGTGGAATACGTATGAAAGACCGTGCCGTTGGCGTCCTTGTAAAAGACGCTGATCCCCGGCATGTCGACATGGTAGGCGCGGTGCGCGTCGTCGTAATTGTACCGATAATGGCCTTTGGCGACGGCCTCCTCGGAGAACGAAACGGCATAATCCTGATTGAACGTGGTACCGCCGGAGGAAACCCACTTGAAGCTCCACCCGAGGCGGTTTCGAAAGGAGAGCAGCTTGGCCACCGGCGCGCGGGAGATGGCCACGAAGCGGATGTCGCGATGCTCCAGGTGGGTGACGATGCCGTTGAAGTTGTCCGCCCAGAACGAGCAGTTCTTGCACCCTTGGTCGGCCTCCGGTCGGAACATGAAGTGGTAGACCACCAGCTGGCTCTTTCCCCCGAAGAGATCGACCAGCGTCTCCGGACCGTCGGCCCCCTCGAAGAGGTAGGGGGTCTCCACCCGCTCCCAGGGCAGCTGCCGCCGCTCGGCACTCAGCTCGTCGCGAAGGCGCGTGAACTCCTTTTCCTTCGCCAGGAGCTCTTTGCGTGCCTTCTGCCATTCGTCTCGCGATACGATTTCGTGTTGCTCGAGGTTCATGTCCAAGGCTTAGCGCCGTGCGTTCGAAGGAGAGAGTTACAAGGGTGGCGGGATTCCGATGGACTCGTTGATCACGGCGGCAGCGCTGGCACTGGCGGCGGGCGATGTCCTCGGCGCGCTGCAGCGCGTGGCTCTGCGAGACGATCCACCGGCCCTGGCCCTGCGGGGCATC
Organism: Sorangiineae bacterium MSr11367; assembly: GCA_037157805.1. Taxonomy (NCBI): domain Bacteria; kingdom Pseudomonadati; phylum Myxococcota; class Myxococcia; order Myxococcales; family Pendulisporaceae; genus Pendulispora; species Pendulispora rubella. The sequence goes on from CP089983.1 coordinate 8,591,304, forward strand.
GCGATGGCGCAGCTCGGCGAGTTCGCACGCGCCAAGGAGCTCTTGCGCAAGGCGGCCCGTGCCTTTGGCCCGCGTGAGGCCGTGGCCCGGGCGCGCTGCGTCGCCGCCGAGGCCGAAATTGCGCTGGCCTCGCGCGATCTCGTGCGCTCGCCGGCCGCCTTGCGCGCGGCCCGCGCCACCTTGGAGGCGCACGGAGACCGCATCAATGCCGCGCACGCGCAGCAACTGGAGGTGCGCTGGCTCCTGCTCACCGGCCACGTGCACGAGGCCGCACGCGCGCTCGACGCCATCGACCCGTCGGGCTTGCCCCCGGCGATGGGTGCCGTGCACGAGCTGCTGACGGCCGACATCGCCATGCGCCGCCTTCGGGCCAACGAGCTTCGCGCCGCGCTCGAGCGCGCACGAACCGCGGCCATGCGCGCACGCATTCCTGCGCTCCTCGCGGAAGCCGAAAAGGCCTTTCGCATCCTCGAGCAGCCGGTGGGGCGGCTCATCGCACGAGCCGGGGAACGGGCGCTCTCGTTCGCCGAGGTGGAGGCCGTCCTCTCCTCGAACGATCTGGTGATCGATGCATGGCGCCACGAGGTTCGGCAGGGCCGCACGCGGGTGGAGCTCGCACGGCGCCCGGTGCTGTTCGGCATTGCGCGCACGCTGGCCGAAGCATGGCCCGACGACGTGCCCCGTGAGGATCTGCTGGCGCGCGTGTTCGGCGCGAAGCGAATCAACGAGTCGCATCGGGTGCGCCTGCGGGTCGAAATGGGCCGGTTGCGCCGCGTGCTCGAGGAGCTCGCCGACATTCGCGCGACAGCGCGTGGGTTCGCGCTCTCGCCGCAGCTGGCCGCGCGCGAAGTCGTCGTCTTGGCGCGCGCCACCGACGCCGAGGACACCGTCGTGCTGGCCTTGCTTTCCGACGGCGAATCGTGGTCGACCTCGTCGCTCGCGCTCGCGCTGGGAAGGAGTCAACGCACCTTGCAGCGCACGCTGGGCACCTTGGCCGCCGCCGGAAAGGTGCAATCGGTGGGCAGCGCGCGGGCGCGTCGCTGGATGGCCTCGCCCCTGGCAGGCATGGCGGGATTCACGCCGCCCTTGTTACTCCCCGTTCGATTGCCCATCGATTAAGACTATTTCCCATGAAACGACAAACCGCAGACATCGTCCGAGAATATGGCCCGTTCGAAGGTTCCCCCCAGGTGCACGGCGTCACCTTCGACGGAGAGCGCGTCTGGTTCGCGACCGGCGAAAAACTGATCGCGTTCGACCCGAAAACGGGGCACGAAGAGCGCACCCTCGACGTCCCCGCCAATGCGGGCACCGCCTTCGATGGGCAGCATCTCTATCAAATCTCCGAAGATCGCATTCACAAGATCGATCCCAAAACGGGGAACGTGCTCGCGAGCATCCCCGCCCCCGGCGGCGGCGCCGACTCGGGCCTCGCCTGGGCCGAGGGCACGCTCTGGGTGGGTCAGTACCGCGGAAAAAAGATCCACCGCATCGACCCCGAGACCGGAAAAATCCTCCGCACCATCGAGTCCGATCGCTTCGTCACCGGCGTCACCTGGGTCGACCACGACTTGTGGCACGGCACCTGGGAAGGTGACGACAGCGACATTCGACGCATCGACCCGACGACCGGCGAGGTGCTCGAACGCCTCGACATGCCGAAGGGAACCGCGGTATCGGGCCTGGAGTCGAACGGGGCCGATCTCTTTTATTGCGGCGGCGGCCCCACTGGCAAAATACGCGCGGTCAAACGCCACCGCCAAGACGGGTGAAGAGCCAAAAGAGCGTGCCCGAGAGCACAATCGAAATGGGCAGGGTGAGCACCCAGGCCATGAGAAGATTGCGAACCGTGGAAACCTGCAAACCGGATTTGTTCGCCGTCATCGTGCCCGCCACGCCGGAGGACAAAACGTGGGTGGTGCTGACGGGAAGCCCGAATGCGTCGGCCGCACCGATGGTGGCCATGGCCACCAATTCTGCGGAGGCGCCCTGGGCATAGGTGAGGTGGTCTTTGCCGATCTTCTCGCCCACCGTCACGACGATGCGTTTCCATCCGACCATGGTCCCGAGGCCGAGGGCGATGGCCACCGCGACCTTGACCCACGTGGGAATGAACTTGGTCGCATCGTCGATATGCTTTTTGTAATTCTTCAAAACGGCCTTGTCGCGCGCGTTGATGGCGGGCTGCCCCGTCTTTTCGAAGAGACGCAACGCCTCGCTGACGAGGTACATGTCGTTGCGGAAATTGCGCGTCTTGTCGGCGGGCACCTTGGCCAATTCTTGAAAGAGGCCCATGTCCGCCGAAATGTCGCCCACCATCTTTTGCGTCGCCAAGACGGTGGTGGGCGTCACCTTGCGCGTGCGAATGTAACTGGCCACCTCGCCGCGGGCATCTTCGACGACTGTGTCGACCGGCGCGTAATGTTCTAGGGATTCGACGGCCTGGTGCGAAACCGCGATGAAATCCTGCGTGTGGCTCGCGGGAATGGCATGGTTCAACGCATAGGCCGTGGGGACGGTGCCGATGAGGATCAGCATGATGAGCCCCATGCCCTTTTGCCCATCGTTGGAGCCGTGGGCGAAACTCACGCCGGTGCAGGTGAAGAGCAGCAGCGCGCGGATCCAAAACGGCGGAGGCTTGGTGCCTTCGGGGGCCTCGTAAAGGCGCCTGTTTTTCACGAGCACCTTCATGAGAACGAGCAGCCCGGCGGCACATGCAAACCCGACGAGGGGCGAGATGAGCAGCGATTCACCGATGTGTTTGGCCTGCCCCCAATCGACGCCGCTGGTGCCGCTCCGGTTGCCCATGAGCTGATTGGCGATGCCCAGGCCGATGATCGATCCAATCAGCGTGTGCGAGCTCGACGATGGCAGGCCGAAATACCATGTCCCGAGATTCCAAAGGATGGCGGCCGTGAGGAGCGCAAACACCATGGCGAAACCCGCACCGCTGCCCACCTGGAGAATGAGCTCGACGGGCAGGAGCGAGATGATGCCGAAGGCCACCACGCCACTGGAAACGAGCACGCCGATGAAGTTCCAAATGCCCGACCAAATCACCGCAGCATGCGGCGGCAAGGTGTGCGTGTAGATGACCGTCGCGACGGCATTGGCGGTGTCGTGAAAGCCATTGACGAACTCGAAGCCGAGCGCAATCAACAGCGCGATGCCCAGAAATACGTAGGACACCATGGACGACGTCCTATCGCCGGCCAGATCGCCCACGAGCTGCGCGAGCACGTAGGTCGCCCCACCCACGAGCGCAACGGCAAAACCGATGGCCCCTGCCCTACCGGGCCCTTTCGAGACCTTCAATTTCGATTCGAGCGTCGAGTCGACGAATTCTTCGGGTGCCGAAACGGCCATGACATGCCTCCCAATCGCGCCAATCGCGAAGGGCGGAGCATCGCGCGCATTGAGCGTGGCGCACGGTGGCAAGTCTGTGAACTCTTCCCCACCTCGAGGTCGGTTGGGCGTAAGAATGGGACATGGATCTCGCAATCCGTCCCGTGACGCCGGATTTATGGCCTGTCCTGGAAGATCTTTTCGGAAAGAGCGGCGCCTCGAACGGTTGCTGGTGCATGTACTGGCGGATCGGCAGCCTCTATCGGCAAAGGCCGCGCGAGGAGAACAAGAAGGCGCTGCGGCAGCTCGTGAAACGCGGACCGCCCCCAGGGCTTCTCGCGTTCGACGGAGATACGGCCGTGGGCTGGTGCCAACTCACCTCGAGGGACGATCTGCCATGGCTCGATCGTGGCCAGTTCGCACGGGTGGACGACATGCCCGTGTGGGCCATCTCCTGCTTTTACATTCGCCGCGGCCACCGCAAGCGCGGCGTCACGGGCGCGCTCATCGAGGCAGCCTTGAAGGCCGCCAAAACCGCGGGCGCGCCCGCCGTCGAGGCCTATCCGTGGGATGCCTCGAAGTCGGTGCAGTCCGATCCGTTCACCGGCTTCCTATCGACCTTCGAGCGACTCGGCTTTCGCGAGATCGCGCGGCGCAGACCCGCGCGGCCGGTCATGCGTTACGACTTCGCTTCCGCAGGCGGTCGAACGTGAGCGACGAACCCGTTGCAAGGTTCGACCGCGCGGCGCTTAGGGCGTGCACTTCGCGTCGATCGCGATCTTGGCGCCATTGTCTTTCTGAGCGGTCGTGCAGGAGCCGGCGCACAGCACGACGCGGGTCGGTTTTTGGGCATTGTCGTAATGCCAACCTTGGTTTCCGGTGCACGCATCGTTGCGGGCGAGCGCACTCGCCGCGCCATTTCCGTTGGTGTACGTTACTTGGACCGCATCGATGTCGAGTTTTTTTCCGGCGGGTGGTACGGGAAGGCCGAAATCGCAGGGGAGTGTTTGTCGGCCCTGATTCATCGCGCTCAAAAGCTCGCCCGTGAGCTTGGTGGGGTCACGGACGTCGACCCAGAACGCCCGCCCCGTTCCTCCGGCGACGGCGATGCCCTCGATTTGGTCGCGGTAGCGGGTCGTGCCCACACCGACGACGTACGTCGAAATCGACGGCCTCTGGTCGTGGGCGGCTTTGGCTGCCGCCTGGATTTGGTCGTACGTGGCGTTCTGACAGGGATCGCGCGGAGGGTTCGTATCCTCCGGTAGGCCGTCGGTGACGAAGACGACGGCGACCCGTTCGCTCGGACGTGCCCGTGCGATCTCTTTCGCCTGAAGAATCGCGCCTTGTAGTGCGGAATGGACCGTGCTGGAGCCCGCGGGCTTTCCCATCTGCTCGATGGCCGCCTTGAATGAGGACTTGTTTGGCAAAGCCGTGAGCCCCACCTTGGGCATCTTGTAGACGTCGGGCTCGCACACAGGCTCACGGGGATACGTCGCATCCATTTGCGGAAAATCGCGAAGGGTCCCCTTCAAACCGACCGTGCGCGCATCGGCGAAGAACGAATTCAACGCACGCGTGGCCGGTATCCAGCGCGTCTGCATGTTTTGCTCGCCGCCCGACGTATCGCCCATGCTTCCAGAGCGATCCAGCATGAAGACGGCACTCACGGAAGCCGATGGGCCCCCTGCTTCGGAGTGTGCGCAGATGTCGCTTCCTCCCGGACCACCTCCATCGACATCACCGACCCCGGCACCGCCGTCCGGCGTCGGCCCGCTGCCTGAATCTTCCCTATCCGGTCCAGGTGGCTCTCCGTTCGGTGACGGTGCGTCCTCCGCGCACGCGGCGACGAGGATGCATGTAGATGCCAAGAATACGCCAGCGGCTGCGGCCATGCGTTTGCTCATGGAGTGGTTCCTCTTCGCGATAGACGGGGTCGACGAGAATCTAGTCAATTCGAGCGCACGACTGGTCCATCATGAAGAATCCAGGCACGACAATTATGACGCGATTTGCCGGTCAGCTCCGATGAATGGCGCAGTGGCGGCGATAGTCCAAAGAGAACATGCGCAGCCTGAAAGTTCGGCATGAGCGATATGCCGCACGCCGCATATCCGTAGTCGGCGCGGTACCGTCGGATTTGACCGCTGTATGGGAGACGCCGACTACTTCTACGCCGTCATTCTGGACTTCCGGTCGGCAAGGAAACCGGCCGCCGACAGTCGGAAAAGCGAATAGTAAACTGGATTGAGCATCAGGCTTTGATTGAAAAGGACCGCGTTTCGCACAATGCCATGCTGAACGCGAGCGCCACGAGCACGTGACGTGGTGGGAACGCGATAGGCACACGCAGCAACCTGGCGCTCGAGGCACACGGTCCCCGACAGTATCCGCGAGTAAGCGGCGGCAAACCGCATTCGTTCCATTTCGGCCGGGAAGGATGAAGTGTTGCGGGAATAATTCGCGATTGACTGCGCCGAGCCCGCGTGCGATGGACCGGCTAGAGTCGCATTACGCACGCGCTTACCTTGCCCGCGTCGCTTGAGAAACCCGTGCGCCCGGTCCCTACCCGAGAAGGGCGCACTGAAACATCGTTTTGAGGGTTAGTCGATGCAACAGCATGTAGCTTCAACCCGTGTGGGAGAAGTGCTTGGTCTGCGTTGTCGCGCCAGACTTGCGCCTGGGAAACGGCGGATGATTGGCCCCGTTTGCGCCGCGCTCCTTCTGGCGCTCGGATGTTCCTCTCGGTCGGAAGAGACCACCGGAATTGCGTCGTGCGATTCCTACGTCGAGGCCTATCGAAGGTGCCTTTCCAAAACGCAAATGAGCCCAGACCAAATCGCAACACGACTCGCAGCGGCGCGCACCTCGATGGCTCACAAGGCCGGCGGCGGAGAGGGCGAGCTCGCGGAACTAAGGACCAAGTGCGTTCATGCAACGGAGCAAATGGAGCGGTCATGTCAGTAGGCAACATCTTCGGCCAGAACCCACGGAGCGTGCCTCCCGAATCGCGACGTGTGCGCATGCCCGCATGGCTCGTGGCCACGTTGTTTCTCCTGCTCACCCCTCTGCTCGCCGGGGCCGACCAAGCAATCATTCTCTCGAACTTCGCAGGCACGGGCACCTTCGGCGGCTCCGTCACCGCCGGGGTGGGGGCGGCCGGTCGGGGCTCGGCATCGTACACCTTCCAGCTTCCGGCGGCTCGGGGGCGCGTCCAACCCGGATTGAGCCTTTCATACACCTCGTCGATCTCGAACGAGGTGCGCGAAGCGGGGGCCAATTGGGGCTTCGATCTGCCGGCCATCGAGCGTAAACCCATCCAGGGCGGCAATCCGACAGGCGATCAGGACGAACGCGTCGTGTACAACGGCGAGCCGCTTGTCTTCATCGGCGAGGTGAATTCGCCCTCTATGGCGATGCTCGACGGCACGGTCGAACCGATGCCCTCGTGGGCCACGGGGTTTCGCTATTACCGACTGCAAGCGGGCGGTGGGCGCATGCGCTTTTTCCGCAGCGCCGACCAAGGCACCTGGATCGTTCAGAACGGTGATGGGATCGACCTCACCTTTACCTGGCTGGGGTCTGCATGGCGGCTCACGCAGCAAAACGATGGCCATTGCCAACCGGACGGCGGCGTGTGCAACGCCGTGATCTACCAGTGGTCGCTTTCCAGCGGCGGTCGCGAAGTCTTGACCGACATCTACGACACGGTACCTCTGTCCAAAGATTTGTCGAAAGCCGCCCATCGCACGCACATCGTCTACGAGGCGCACGACGACAAGGCGATCAACTGGGGCAGCCGCTACGCCCAACCGTGGCAGCGCAAACCGAATGCGCGGGTCAAGCGCATCGACATCACCGCCAATGGCCACAATGCCTCCAAGAATCGCGCGGTCGTGCGCCGCTATCACTTGACGTACGAGTCCTACCTTCATCGATCTTTACTGACATCGATCGCCGAGGAAGGCGCGTGCGCGGTGACCGAGGAGAACCCATCGCCCCCCAACGAGGCCCCCGAAACCAACTGCCCGCGGCTTCCGGCCACGACCTTCGAGTACACCCGCCCGCAGCCCTTCTTCGGACCTTCGTTGGGGGTGTATGACGGCGAAACTTCGCCGCCTCCACCGGGATCGCTCTTCGGGGACTTGGGTACCGTCTCCTTCGCCGACGTGGACCACGACGGCTCGATCGACGTCATCTCGCAGCCCCCACCCGGCGAAGGCGGCGAGGGGCGCGTCTATTTTACATCCAACCTCCCCCTAGGAGGAAACGTCTTCATCGATGTCGCCAATCTCTATTCGCCCAATTCGAACATCTTCCGGACGTCGGGTGATCTGACCCTCCTCAAGCCCCTCGACACCACGGGGGTGGTTTCGGCGTACTGGTCGCGGTGGGACGACGCGACCAAGCGCTTCCGCGTCTCGCAGGCCCGCGTGCGGGATACGCAAGGCCCCATCCGGCCCCCACGCTGGACGATGGAGACCTCCGCCGAGGTGGGGCAGCTGCCCGACGCCATCGTCGCGGCGGGAGACTTCGATTCCAATGGCGCCGTGGATTTGTTCGAGTTTACGCAACAAATCGCCATCGATCCCCAAACTGGACAGCAGGTCGTCGTCTACAACGGCCAATTTCGGCTCTTCAACCGTTTCACGTCGCCCCAAGATCCAAACGCGTTTCCGGCCCAGAACGTCATCAAAGAGCCGTTTGATCCGACAAAGAGAACGTACACGACCACCTTCCGCAAGGACGTGCCGTTCTATGCCTTCGCAGACATGAACGGCGACGGCACCGAGGATTTCGTCACGGTGCGCCAGCAGATCTCGTGGATGCCGGGCGTCGATCCTAACGCGCCGTCGCCGGACACGCTGATCTACGTGCCCGGAAACAACACCGGATTCTTCGCATGCGACAAGGGCTCCGACACCTGCACGACGCCAAATCCTCCTTGCTGGAGAGCGTCTGGCGAGCCAAATGAGACGTGTCCGAGTCCATGGATCGAGCTTCCGTCAGCCCCCTTGTTCAACCGCTCCGCGGATCGCCCCACCCTCCTCGCGGACGTCACGCAAGATGGCTTGACCGATATCATCCAGCTCACTCCGCACGACGGCGGAACAGACGTTGAGGCAGACGTCTGGGTCAACGACGACGGGCACCGCTTTCACCACGCGGGCAAAGATACTGCGATGTTTCGCGATCACGTCCGTGTGGCCATCGGAGACATCAATGGTAACGGCACACCCGATCTAATCTTTGCCTCACGCGATGGACGTGTTCCGGGCCTGTCCTTCTCCGAGCACTTCCACATCTTCCCTGGCTTGCTCACCGAGGTTCACTCTGGAGCGGGAGCCACCACGAAGCTCACCTATTCGAGCGTTCACTCGCTCGATGGGCAGGCCGCCAAGGGACGCAGGCCGTGGAGCCAGCACTCGGCAGCTGTCGACTATGTCGTGACCGATGCCGTCCAGTCCCAAACGCGCCCGGACGGAACCGTCGACTCGATCAACACCCACTACACGTACCGCAATCCCGCGTTCGACGCGTGGGAACAGCGGCTGTTGGGCTTCCGCGAGATTGAAGCACGCAGCGACTACGCGGCTACGGTGAGCAAATACTTCTTTGGTCGTTGCCAGGAGTCCATCCAGGCGTGCGACGGGACCAGCGATATCGACTATGAAAAGCCCCTTTCGGGCCTGCCCTATCAAGTCGACACCAAATCGTTGGGCCCGGAGTACACCGTTTCTACGGTCCTCCGCCATTACAAGACCGTCCGTCTCTATAAGGAACCGAACTCCGAGCGCGACGCCAGCTTCGCCTACGCCGATCGGGTGGATTCGTACCTGTACGACACGCACCCGTTCATTCCCGCCCCGCAAACGGATGCCGTCGAGCTCGTGGACGATTCGCGCGTCTCGAAGGTCAGCGTCACCTTGGCCGCCTTTCAGGGCCGAGAACATCTGCGTGTCGAAGAAGATCGCGATGTCTACGGCAACGTCATCGCCCGCCGCGACCATGGGCGCATTAAGAACGATGGCACGGCCGTCGACCCCATGCTCGAGATGCACACGATTGGCATGGGCTTCGCCGGTAACCCCGATCTCTACATGTTCGGTCCGAGCTCGCAGGTGACGACCGGTTTCGGGAACCGCCCCGGCCTTGCGTTCGATCCCGATCGCACCGTGGCTTACGTGTACAACAACCAAGGCGATGTCACGGACATCCGGACCAACTTAGAGGGGACCTTGCCGCTCGTTCGCTCGCACGAGACGAGCGGCGCGGCGCTCGCGCCACCTCCCCCGGGCGCCTCGAGCGCGGGCACGGTCTTCATCGCGCACTTCGACTACGATCCGCTGGGAAATCTCGTAAAATCACACGGCGCCGCGCAGACGTCGTGCCTTGTGCGCCAATACGATAAGGACTACGCGCAGCTTCTCGACACGACAACGCAATACATCTCCGGTTGCAGCGGAGCCTCGCTCGCCGAATCGATCGTCTACGACCCGCGCTTCGATGTGCCTCGGCTCATGATGCTCCCCGATGGCACGCGCAGCCAGATCGACTACGACATGTTCGGCCGCGTCGCCTCGACGACCGCCCCCGATCCCGACGTGATGGGCATGCTGTCGCAGCGCTCGGCGAGCTTTGCGTATCCTCTTCCTCGAGGCAACATCACCGGCGTCTCCGCCACGTTCCCGACGAGTGCCGATCGAAGCGTCACGAGCTGGAAGTACACCGACGCCTTTGGTCAGGCCCTCGCCACGATCAGTCAAGCCGATCCCGCCGAGGGAGATGGCGCGCCGTGGGTCGTCCGCCGGGCGACCCGCTACGCCTATGGCCTTCCCGTTTCGGGCTTTCAGCCGTACTGGAGCCAGGGCGATCCTGCGCAACTTGCATTCAACTACCCCTCCACAGAACCGGATGCGCACTACGCTCTGGACGGTCTCGGACGCGTCCTCGACATCGCGGATCGCGGTCGGACAACGTTCCTTCGGCATCACGCGCTGTCGACGGATTACTACGACAGCGAGGACGTTGGCAGCGGCCCGAACAAGAACACGCCCACGACCGTGTTCCGCGACGGCCATGGGCGCGTGTCGCAAGTGCGCGAGGTGAACACCGTCGGTGACAAGACCGACGCGATTTTCACGAGCTACGACTACAACGCGGCGGGCCAAGTCCTGCGCATTCGACGGCATCACAGCCTCGGCCCCGAGGAGATTGTTCGTTGGATGCAATACGACTCGATGGGGCGGATGGTGCTCAACGCCGAACCGAATACGGCGAAGAATTTCGTCCCAAACCCGCAAGATGGTGCGGCCCTCACCTCGATGCGGGCTTGGCGCTATGCCTACGACGATGCGGGTCGACTCGTCGGCACGTCGGATCCGAGGGGGTGCGGCAAAAACCGCTTCTACGATGGCATGGGACGCCTTCTGGCCGAGGACTACTCGCCCTGCCTCGCACATCACGAGCTCTACACGAAGGTCGAGAACGGAAAGGGGTTCGAGGCGGTCTATCTGTATGATGAGCCGGGGTTGCTTCAGTCCCCCAATTCCCTCGGCCGCATGACCACGGTGGCCGACCGCGGCGCCGTGACGTACCTGAGTTACGACGGCCGAGGACGTGTGAGCGAAACCGCTCGACGCATCACGCGCCCGGCCTCGAGCGGGCCGTCAAGCTCGCGCGATTTCGGGGGATTGGACATCGAGGTGGGCCTCGGCCCAATCGTCATCGTGATCGGCGGCGGCGCTGGTGGTGGTGGTTCCGGCGGTGATGCGGGAGCCGATGCCGGAGGGCCGCAGGTCTCGGGCGACCGTTACGCCCCGCACCTGTACCGAAAGTCCACATCGTACGATCTTGTCAACCGGGTGATCGGCGAAGACTCGGGCGCTGACGTCGACGAGTTGCTCCAGAACGGCCAGAGCCGCGTCAGCTACGCGTATGCGACGCGCGGCATGCTCAAGAGCGTTTCGAGCAGCTACGGGCCGCTCCTCGCGAACGTCACGTACAACGCCGATGAACGACTCGATGAGGCGATCTACGGCGATAAGTCGAGCACGCACGTCAAGACAACCTACGATCGGCACGACGTCAAGAGTTACAAGATCTGGCGCGCACCTCCCGCCGTCACCGAAGTGCTCGCCGATCTGTCGTTCGAGTACGATCTTGTAGGCAACGCGACCAAGATCATCGACAACCGCGCCCCTGCCGCGTGGCCCGATGGCGCTCGTCCGCGAACGCAAACGCTCACGTACGATGGACTGTATCGGCTTACGTCGGAACGATCCGAATACGCGACGGCGAGCAAAAAGGACCAACAGGTGTCCCCGTTCGCACCGGAGCACGAGGATTCGTTTTCGCCGGTGATGCCGCGGCTTGGGCGTACGAGCCGCTCTACCAAGTTTGACATCGCCTACGACTTCAGCGGAAACACCGTTTCGCTCAACGACTCGGACGCGACGGTGTTCGACCGGGCGGCCCTCGGAACCATCACGAACGGCGATAGCGAGGGTCACCCTAATCGTCTCACCGGCGCAACGGTCGGCGTCGAAGTGAAATACGACGATGCGGGCAACGTGATCGAGATGCTCGTGCCACGCACCGGGGAATGCACGACCTTCGACGAGAAGTGCTCCCATCACTTCATCTTCAATTGGGACGAAGTCGGGCAGTTGGTGCGCGCACGTCGGTGGGACTACAAAACGATCCCCGCGAACGAGCCGCGTTACCCCGCCATTCCCTCGTCCTTCAATCTGAATGTGGACGTGCGCTACGCGTACAGCCAGGGGCAGCGCGTTTTGAAGTCGATCCAAGGAGAACGCGCGGGCGAGAAACACTCCGTCGAAGTGTTCGGCTCGCTCCGGCTCGACAACGCCGACTGGGAGTACGACTTCGAGAGCCACGCGAAGGACTACGAGCGCACGGCCGCGACCGAAAGTGCCTACCTCGGCGGGATGGCTCATGTCGTGGTGACCGAGGAGGACCTTCCCTCGATGTCAGGCTCCAAACGCCATGTCTTCCTAGCGATGGGCGACCGGCTTGGTTCCACGAACGTGGTCATCGACCACGAGTCCGGCGAGCTTGCAGAGAGCATCCAGTACCACCCGTACGGCACCGTCGACTCCGACTACCGGCCGGAACGCTGGGGGCACCATCGTGAGCTGTACCAATTCACGGGTAAAGAAGCCGATATCGAGCTAGGACTCACGTACTTCGGCGCACGCTACTACAACACCGGGATCGGGCGCTGGATGAGCGCAGACCCGCTTACGGTGCATCAAGCTGCGGGCGATCTGAATCCGTACGCCTACGTCAATGGCTCGCCGATGGAGGGCACCGACAGCATCGGCCTTTGCAATGACGAGCTAGGGTGCAATTGGAGACTACCGCCGTTGCCAATCATCGGCGGCGGCACAGGTGGCGGCGGCGGTGGGAGCGGCAGTGGCGAAGGCAACCCCATTGGCGGATCCGGAGTCAAGAGCCGACCGGGTGTGCGCGCCCCGGCACCCGTCCCGGGTAGCGCGCGCGGCTATATCGATCTCACGATGGCCGGAGGCTCGACCAAAGACTTCGAAGCGGCCCGCGACAACCTTCGGGCCGGCATCGACAAGCACTCGACCGTTATCGCAGGAGCCGGCATTCTCGCCGGGCTGCAGACGCTCGTCATTGCGGGGGCTTCAGAACTAGGAGCCTTCGTCACGTCCTCGCTTTCGGCCGCGGGGCGCACGTGGACATCGGCGGGCCAATGGGTCGCAGCGAGATTGCCGTGGACCGCAACGGCAGCCACCGCTACTACGACCGTCGCAAGTGGCTTGAATGGCAACCCGACGGCAAGCACGCTGCTCAACGGAGGATGCTTTACTGCGGGAACGCTCGTCGCCACCTGCGATGGGAGTACGCAACCCATCGAAACGATTCGTGCCGGGGATTCAGTGCTCTCCTGGAACGAAGCGACCGGGCAAGCCGAGTGCCGCGACGTGCTCCGATCGTGGGTGCGAGCATCGAACGCGCTCGTCGACGTTGCGGTAGCTGATTCGGACGGGCCCAATGACGTCATTCATGCCACCGCGGACCATCCTTTCTGGGTGGAGGAGAAGGGCTGGACCGCTGCGGGCGACCTTGCCGTAGGGGACCACATCCGCGTACACGATGGCGCGTCTGTGGTCGGGCTGCGCGAAGCGCCAAGGAAATCGGCGTCCGCCCTCGTCTACAACTTTGCGGTCGAGGCGAATCATTCGTACTTCGTCGGCCCGATGCACGTGCTCGTGCACAACAGCAACCCATGTGAGCTAGCTGTCGAAGGCGTTTTAGCAACCGAAGCTGCGGCCACCGAACTCAATGCCGTCGCCGGCAGAATCGCCGCCGACCAGAGAACAGCGGCGATCCTGGAAACGAGAGAGGGAATTACACTCGTGGGTGGCGGCGCTGTCGACCTAACGCCTGCTCAGCGCGCATTTGCAACCGCACGCGGATGGGTTCCGGTAGCCCTTCCCGGCGAAGACGCCGAGATCACGGTTATACAGGAGGCAGCCCGTCGAGGCCTGACCCCGCTTCGGGGTGCCACCAGCCGGGACATCTGCAGTGGTTGTAGTGCCCATATTGAGCAGATTGGCGGTATGGTTACCGGAGATAGGACCTTCTCCTTCCCGGGCAGCCTATGAGCATAGAGAACCAACTTCAACAATTCCCCGTTCGGCTTCGGGCCGCTTTCGCGGCGTGCTGTGCCGAGAGGCTGCTTCCTGCATACCATCTGTACTGTGCGCGACTAAAGCTCCCGCGGCTCCTTGAGCAGCGCCTTGAACTCGTTTGGTCTTTTGTATTGGGCACGAAACCCGCTCCGCCCGCCAGCCAAATCCAAGCCATGTTCGAGAGCGACTCGCAATCGTTGATACCACCAGATCAGCGCGGAACCGAGTACGCGCAGGACGCTGCAATCTCGATCCTTTACGCTCTTCTTTCACTGGCCCCAAGCAATCCGAGTGACGTTGAGGGGCCCGTGTCCGCCGCGCGTCACGTCACAGACGCCTTGGATCGTTATATTGCCCGACACGTCGGAATTCAGCCAGATGATCCGAAATACGCGGAGCAGGTCACCAATCATGAAGTCCTCCTTAGCGAAGTCGCTCGGCAGCGGCGAGACCTCAATGAGCTCCAGCATCTCCTTAGTCAAAAAGACCAGTGGTCCCCGACACTAAACACTCTACGTGACCGAGCAACGACGGAACGACTCTATTTCCTTGGCCAGTAATGCGTTACCTCAATTACCCCCATGCTGTAACCGGCGCCGAGGGGACGTTTATCGCAACGTGGTTTATTCCTCCCATCGGTGTCCGTGCTTGCACTCGTGGCGCGCGTGGCTGCTCGCGCGAATGCACGTAGTGCGGTCCTCTTGGCAAATCTCGGGACACGCTCTACTAGCCATGGCGCGCGTAAGGGGCTTTTTCGCCGCTTTTTTGAATGCCACCTTTCTCACGGCCGCTTTCTTTGCGGGCCTCGCGGCTGCTTTCTTTGTTGTATGACTGACAGCTTTCTCCTTTGCGGGCTTCGCGGTTGTTTTTTTGGCAGTCTGTTTTTTTACCACAGTTTTCTTCGCTATCTTCTTTAGGCTTTTTGGCGTGACCTTAGCTGGAACCCTTTTCGTCATTGATGAATGGTAGCTGCAAAGTAGGGCGGTCGATAGGCCTACGTGGTGACTGATGCCTGCCTTCGCCTCTTAGGAAGAGCTCCACCCTCGATAGAGTGCGCGAGGATGGGGTGATGCGCTTCAAACTGAGACCAGAGAGCGGTGCACTTCGCCGGCGACGTGCTGGTCATCGGCTATTCGCGAGAGCCAGCGACGAACGTGCCCGGCGCGGACTCGGCGCCGACATTGAAGAAGCGGTAGGTTTGACTCGACGTTGTGTCCTGCCGACACGATGACGGGTCGCCTAGGTAGACCGGCCCCGCGTGCACGCTGGTCACTCGGTAGATCGACTTGCCCTGCCCGCATGAGGTCGGGCTCGTCAGGCGATATGGAAAACGAGCGTCGGGAAGGCATGCGGCCTTGTACTGAACGGCCAGCGGCGTCGTGCAGCCAGAATCGGAGAAGTCGCCAGCGCCGAACGATGGCGTCGCTCCCCCTCTCCCTGTCACCACCCGTCACTACCTATAACCAGGTCAATACTATATGCATATTACATCATACAGGGTTAAGGGGGCACTTGGGCGATGATGGCGTTGACAGAGCCGCCTAAGCGCTTGCGATAATTAATAAAACATGTCATCGCCTACGGTCACCACCCTATCGAGGGTCGCGACCTCTAGGTGATGAAAAGAGGTTCGGAGTCGTGTCGGGAGTTATGAAAGAGCGAGATCGACGAATACGCGAAGAACAGTCAAAATAGATAGACACGCCGGGGCCCTTGAGTAGGGCGGCCGTACATGTTTTTCGGTACTCGATTGAGAGGATTCTAAGGCTTCTTCTTCACGTATGCGTGTTTCGCCTTTACATCGTCACCGATCTTCTCGTCGTCGTAGAGCGCTTCTAGCACGCGGCGCAGCACCTCAAGGGTGGTGATGGCATCATCCTCCGTGATCTCGGGACCGCCGTGCGCGGCAGAATTGCCGACGACCCGCAAGGGTTCGGCCTGTTCATACAGGCGGTTCGTGATGAGGGCATTTTCTTTGAGCCATTTGAGCTTGGCGGCGAGCATCCCCGTAGCCTGGCCCCCGCTCTTGTCGTCGCATGCGGCTTCAAGCGCCCTACGCGCCATTAGTGCGGCCGGTCGCCAAATGCCATTTACGAGACACCTTTGCGCGTCGTGGGCCTCTTCGCGAATCGCCGCGGGCACGTGCTCGCTCACCTGCCGCGGCATGGCAGGCGGGTAGACGACCGGCGGATCGCCGTCTAGGTACAACATCGGCCGCATGCACTTCGTGCAAGTCGCAATCCTGTAAAATTCCTCATTATTGTTGCGATCGTCCCAGCGCCATACGGCTTCAGAGCCACCATTGTGAGGGTGTCGCGCCGGTGTCGGCGAAGTCCTCCCGCCACAATGACCACAGTTGATATATGTCAGCATTGCAGCATCGTACACCGCTGGCACATACCCGTCCGTTGCATTCACGCCGCGCTGGGATGGAAACGGAGGGGAAGCTTTTCAGCTATTCGCGTGAAGAGCCAGGAACGGCCCGATGCGCGTCGCTCTCCACATACAGGCCCCGTTCCACGAAACCAAGATCTCCGGGCATACGTGACAGCGAATTTCGTCTTTGTCGCGCATCGTTAGAGAGGACGCCGTCAACGCGTAGCCGGTGCCGCACTTGCAAGCGTGGTAAGGTTTCGTTCCGATCGGAAGTCCTTCACGGTATTCTCGCTGGAATTGTTCAGAGAGCTCGGTAAATGGATCGCGCGCCATGGTTAAACTCTGCCACACTCGATGAAGATCGAGCTGAACCGGCTACGGATTGACAGCCAAGGACTGACGGCCCGCCTGCGGTTGGGCCGTATGCCCGCTTCCCTTTGCCTGCCACCGAGATATACGATGCATCGTCGCCAACCGCCGTCCACTTTGGGGAGGAAAACATGTCAGATCTACCGAGCCATGCGTTTCTACTCACGTCTCTGAAACAGGAACTATTGATCTTACAATCTCACTTTCGCGAAGGCACGGCGCAGGAGCAGGGAACTGCCGCCATCAACGCGTCCGCCGCACGCGCCAAGGCAGTCGCTTCTATGGTGGTCGAGTTTGTGTCTAGGGACCCTGACGACAAGGCCGCCGCAACAGAGGTCAAACTACGTATCGCAGATGTCGCGACGGGTGGTGGGCAAGGTATTGACCGCATGAATGAAGCCTTCCAGGCTCTCCTAGAGCGGTTTCCGCACGCGCGCCTTCTATGACTCGCTAGAGCGGAGAGACGCGAAGCCGCGGACTCTCTGGCTCGCGCGGTTCGCGGCGGCTGCACGCCTTCGCGTAGGGGCGACATGCTTCTCCATCATCGAGATCGAGAATTTCCCACCGCCCGCCGCCGCCCTCCGACCACACGAACCACGCGTAGGCCGTCGAGCGGTGAACGACGGCCGGAGAGGCAAGCCGAGCGCATCGCCGTGCTTGGCGCGTTCGATGGCCGCGGGATACCACCGTGCGAGCAAGCCGAGGTAGTCGAGTGCCGATACCCGTAGACTGGATATGTTGGAATCGACACATCGGGTGCGGCGGCTCAGCAGTCACCTCGAGCACCGCCTCTCCCTTGTCCGGCGCCGCTAGCTCGCGGGGGGCTGAAGGGGAACGAGCCACCACCACCATCGCGCGCGTTTGCGAAGCGCTCGCGGCTCGCGCCACCAACCCTTCGAATCGAGGATTGCGACTCACGGGTGAACTGCCATTCTATCCCACATGACCTCGGTGAATCGTGGCGCCGGCCTTCATGCGACGTCGAGAAATATCGTGATATTCGCATTGGCCGGGGTCGCGATCTCGATACTGTCTGCGGCGTGTGGGCACGGAAGGCCTCCGCTCGTGCCTTGCGCGTATCGAGCCCCCATCGATAGGACCGCGTTCAATCGGCTTAACGCGAGATTGAAGGCGATGGAATTCGAACGAGCCGAGTGCCCTGAAAGTCATAGTTCTTTCATGTGGCGCTCAGGAAACCATGATGCGGATTCCAAAGCGTTCCATGCGTGGGCTATGCAGGTCGAAAGGGAGCTGGTGAAGCTCGACACCGCATGGCAAGTAAAGCCCGACGCATGTTGCGGCTCACTCATCGGGCAGCCTCCAGGCAGAGCGTGTCTCGTCATCGATCGCTCGACCAGAAACACGGCCCCAGACGAGCTCGCGGAGGTCCTCGAACGGAGTCTCGCCAGTCGCGACCTCATGGGCGCACGGGTGGGCCTGAGGTATCTCTTCGTCGGTGGTCCAAGCGACGCGCGGTGTACACCGAACGATCCGAATTGTGGACCTATCCCCGCTGGCCGGAGCGTGGATGATGAAATCTCCGAGTGTGCATCGTTGGCTGCCACACGTACCTGGACGCGGCGGCCGGTGTCCGTGTTCCTCGGGATGAGCGGGCTCCGAGTGCACCCCCGCGGCTCGTGCACCTACGACGGCGAATGCACGTCGCTCAACGGAGAGTGCGTGAGCGTTGAAGTTGCCTCCGCCTCTCCGGATTATGGGTCGCGGGGTGCCTCGGCGGATGGCATACACTGCGGTTGCGTCAAAGGCCAATGCCACTGGTTCGATTGGCCATGAACACGCGGCCGGTCATGCGTTACGACTTCGCTTCCGCGGGCGCAGGCCGTCGAACATGAGCGACGTGTAGCGGCGGGCAAGCTTCTCCGGCGACGAAGCATCGAGCCCCACCCATTGGGCGAGGCCGTCGAGCACCAGCACCGCGAGACCGTGGATGGACGACCAGGCCAGCATGGCCAGCTCCTGCGGATCGCCCGCCTCCACCGCCCCTTCCCTCTGGGCCGAGGCTATCGCGTTTACGGCAATGGCAAAGACGGCGGCCTCGGCGGCGCGGATGGCCTCCGTGTGGGCCGCCTTGCCCGCGGCCTCCACGCCGAACATCACGCGAAATTGCCCTGGATGTGAAAAGGCGAATGTGAAGTACGCCACGCCGAGGGCCTGAAACCGCGCCAGAGGATCGTCCCCCGCGCTGGCCTGCACCTCCGTGGCGCGGGCGAGCAGCTCGCGAAAACCTTCCTCGGCGACCGCGGCCACCAAGGCCTCGCGGTTGTCGAAGTGCCGGTAGGGCGCGCCATGCGTCAGCCCCGCCCGCCGCGCGGCCTCGCGCAAGCCAATGGCACCTACGCCGTCCTCCTCGGCAATTTCGATTGCGGCCTGAAGCAGAGCTGCACGGGTTCGTTCCATGGAGTTTACACTGTCTACTTTCGATGTATACTGTATCGCACTTTGATCGATATCGATGCGAAATTTTCGACGGTCCATGCAGATGACAGTGTCATCTCCGGGCACATCGTCGACCGGCTCTATGCGCGCTTCGGACGCCGCGGCGAGCGCCTCTTCGCGCACGGCTGGGGCGACGACGCGTTGCTCGAGCGGCTGAGTGCCGACGTCTTTCGTCCCTCGCCGGCCAACGTCACCATCACCTGGGAGGGCGACCACGGACATTTCGCCTCCCCGCTTGCCGACGCGTTGCCGGCGGAGGTGCGCACGGCGCGGGTGCGTCGGTTGCGCGCCGCAGGCTCGCCGAGGCGAACGGCGTGCGTCCTGCTCGCGGGCTCGCGCGAGGAAGGCTTCGCGCTGCGCGAGTCCATTTACCGCCCGCTCACCACGGAAGGCATCGACCTGGTGCTGCTCGAGAATCCCTTTTACGGATTGCGGCGTCCGGCAGGGCAAGACGGCGCCAACCTGCGCACCGTGGCCGAGCATGGACTCATGAATGTCGCCATCGTCGCCGAAGCGCATGCCCTGCTTGCAGCGCTACGGGCGGAGGGTTACGCGCGGCTGGGCATCGCGGGCTACAGCATGGGCGGCTATATGGCGGCCCTCACGGCCGTGTTCACGGACGCGCCGCTGGCCGTGGCGGCATTGGCCGCGGGTTCATCACCCGCACCGGTGTTCGTCCGCGGTGGGTTGTCCCACTCCATCGATTTCGCAAAGCTCGGCGCACCGAGCCTGGGCGACGCCCGCGCCCGGGAACGACTCTACGCGCTGTTCGACACCGCGCGCATCACCCAGTGGCCCGCACCGGTGCATGCCGAGAGCACCATCTTGCTCGGCTGCCGGCGCGATGGCTACGTCCCCGCGAGCGAGACGCGGGCCCTTCACGCCCACTGGCCCAAGAGCGTCCTTCGCTGGATCGACGCCGGGCATATCTCCGCCTTGTTCACCGAGCGGCGGGCCCTTCGCGCCGCCGTCCGCGACGCGTTCGAACGCCTGCCCAACGACACGAGGAGACCATGAGCACACAAAGTATCTTCCGCGACGGACTCTTGGCTGGCCAATCGGCCTTCATCACCGGCGGCACCAGCGGTATCAACCTCGGCATCGCGTGCCGATTCGCCGAGGCTGGAGCCAAGGTCACCATCTTGGGGCGCAATCCGGAAAAGGCCGCACGCGCCGCCGACGAAGTGCGCGCCTTTGGCCCCCACGTGCTCGCCGTCACGGCCGACGTGCGCGATTACGCCGCCTTGGAAGGTACCATCCGCACCAGCATGGATGCGCATGGCCCCATCGACATTCTCATCAATGGCGCCGCGGGCAACTTCCCCGCACCCGCCATGGGGATCTCCTCGAACGGTTTCAAGGCGGTCGTCGACATCGACCTCATTGGCACCTTCAACGCCTGCCGCGCGGCCTTCGACTACCTTCGCAAGCCGGGCGCGCGCGTCCTATCCATC
The DNA here is from genome assembly GCA_037157805.1 of Sorangiineae bacterium MSr11367. NCBI lineage: Bacteria > Pseudomonadati > Myxococcota > Myxococcia > Myxococcales > Pendulisporaceae > Pendulispora > Pendulispora rubella. The sequence goes on from CP089983.1 coordinate 8,611,987, forward strand.
TCGGCCACGCAAGGCAGCGTCCCATCGATGATGCAAGCGCACGTGTGCGCCGCCAAAGCGGGCATCGAAATGCTCACCAAGGTGCTCGCCCTCGAGTGGGGCGCCGCCGGCGTTCGCGTCAATGCCATTGCGCCGGGCGGCGTCGAGGACACCGAGGGCATGCGTCGCCTCGCCCCCACGCCCGAGATCCTGGCCAAGCACACCGAGAGCATCCCGCTGCGGCGCTTTGCCACGCGCGCCGAAATTGCGGAGGTCGCGCTCTTTCTCGCGAGCCCCGCCGCCGCGTACATCCACGGCACCGTCCTCGCCGTCGACGGCGGGCACGCCCAAGCCGGATTCGGAACCGCCGCCGTCCTCGGATAATCAAGAAAAGGAGTTCTCCATGAAACGATTTCGCCAAGCCGTCGAAGCCTCGGACATCGAAGCCCTCGTGCAAAGCCTCTCCCCCGACGTCGTCTTTCACAGCCCCGTGCGTTTCCACGCCTTCGAGGGGCGCGAAACGGTCGGCACCGTTCTTCGCGCCGTGATGCGCGTCTTCAAAGACTTCCACTACACCAACGAACTGCACGGCGGCGGCGAGACCGCCCTGGTCTTCCGCGCCAAAGTCGGCACCCTCGAACTCGAGGGCATCGACTTGCTCACCGCCGATCCCTCCACCGATCTGGTCACCCACCTCACCGTCTTCGTCCGCCCCCTCTCCGCCGCCCAAGCCCTCGCCGCCGCCGTCGGCAAAGAGCTCGGACTCACGTCTTAACGCGAGGCTCGCCCAGGCCACGTGCGCCGGTGGGACACCGGCAAGGAGCCGGACGCCGTCGTCCAGCTCCTGCCGTGTGCACTAGCCTCTCGCGCCAAGACGGTGAAGCATGGCGGCGACGCGATCGAGCCGTTCGTCACCGGTTTCGATCTCACGCGCGTCGACGTAGCCCCACGCGACGGCCACGCGCAAAGCAGCGCGCGATTCGCCGTTGGAGCCCGCCGCCGTGGAGAAACGGGCGATGCGATGACCACCTTGGCTGCGGTTGCCCTCGGCAATGTTGAGAGCGATGGAGCTGAGGGCTCTTCGAAGCTGTTCGCCCAGATCGCGATCGCAGCACCGGATGCGAGCCACCGTGGGGCGAAGAAGCTCGATGGCTTGAATCGTGAGTTCGAGGACGTGAAAGCCAGAGGGGCGGTGGGGTGGTTTTGCTTGCATGCCCCTTCAAGCGAAAGAAGCGTGACAGCGCCCTCGCTTTCGAATGCCGACCACCGACTGGCGCTGGCGCGCTTCTTTCGCGTTCGGCAGGCAAGCAAAACCACCCCACCGCACCGGGTGCAGTTTCTCGCGGCGGATTTCGACGGCAATTCCGAAGACCGACGCCGACGCCGACGTCAGAATCGGAATCGGAATCGGAATCGGAATCGGAATCGGAATCGGAATCGGAATCGGAATCGGAATCGGAATCGGAATCCGCGTCGGCGCTCGGCGTCGGCGCTCGGCGTCGGCGCTCGGAATCGGCGCTCGCCGTCTACCCGACCGACATCGAACCTCTGCCCACGACTCGTCAACGCCAAGTTGGGCGACGCGACACTGGCCGCGCGCGCACTGCACGATGGCCACGCGATGTCATTGCCCTCGAGCGTCCGGCACTCGCGCCCCCCGACTGGCCCAGCCGTCTCGCCCCGAGGCGTCCCCTTCGACGCCTTCGATGCTTTCGAGCTCGCCATGCTCGGCCCCGCCCTATCGTTGCCGAATGCAGCATCGTGGCGCTCGTCGACCAATTCGAATTTCGGGACAGTGTCGACGCGCAAGTAAGCACGTGCGATGGAAAAACGAAGAACGGGACGGCATCGCCTGATTCGTCCGTTATCCATCCGCGACCGAAGTGCGATCCACCTGATCACGGTACTTTTATGACTCGGGCGACCGCGCCGGCCATTCAGGCTTAGGAGTCCATCTCGCGAGACTCCCTCTTAGCGGGACAGGCTCTTAGTTGAATGTGGTTTTCAAGTGGTATGCTTCATGCTGCTTTGCATCCACGAAAAGGGGGCCTTTTCGATGGAAGCCCAACCACCACCAAACTGAGAGTCGCCGCCTTGCAGCGAACTTTCGCGCACAACCGCGGCCACGCACATGCAGTCGTCAGGTCTCTCCCGGGGGGCGTAGGGGACTCCATGACATTTCGTCATTTCATCCTGGTCTTGTCCGGGGCAATCGTGGGGTTGGCCGTTGGTGTAGGCATGGGTTCGATACCCGGCAAGCCTCGGGCGCGCCCTCGCCTATCGGTAGCCCCCGACGCGGGCTCCGTGAATGACACCACGACCCGTTGCCAGGAGGAGCTTCTCGAAAAGACGACGAACAATGCCTGTTTGCTGGAGTTTCTCCAGGAGGGTGACGCGTCCGCCTCGCCAAAGTGCCAATCCTTCACCTGCACGCGCATCGAGGCACCCGAGGATATCTCCGAGCCCACCAGGGACGAGTGGAAAGCCTTCGCAAGACAGGAACACGTCCAATTCTATCTGCCATGCCCCGTGCGGGAAGATTGGATACCCGACGATCGCGACCGCGCCGAGCTCGGCCTCTCCCCCGCGGAGACCCAGGCCTTGGGCGAGATGTATCGGGCCTCGAGTGTGCGGCTCTGGGCCAAGGTAAAACCGATTTGTGCCGAGGCCCTGAGCATCGGCCCCAATGCGGCCGATCGTCTCGGCCTCACCCATTGTTCCGAAGTGCTCGACGCGCAGGCGCGCGAAGATCCCAACCTTCTACGCTACGTGGCGGAAGTCCGAGGGCGCATCCCCTCGGAGATGGCCACGGATTACGTTTCCGCGCTTGGCCGATACGTTCTGGCCCGGCTGGACGAAGCCAATCGTTTCGAGGGTGACCTCTCGCGCCGCATCGGCAGCGACACGGCGCGCATCGTCGCGCGCTCGGGTTCGTTCTGCAGGGGCCCTCGAAATCCGCACCCGCGGCGGTACGCTTCCGCCTCCGCCAACGAGCTGACCCTTCGCTGCCGGGACCAGGTGATGGAGGCGGAAGCCGAAACGAGGCGCCTCTCGAGACGGCTTTATCGCCGGCTCGGCCGGCCCGTGGACCCTTATGTCGAGTACAAATGCCTCGCGCGGGACACGATGCCAAAACGCCCCCCTACCCTGGCGGAGGACCGTTCGGACCTCCGGCCGGACCGCGACGAGTGGAAGGCCCTCGCCGAGCGGGGCACCCTGAGATTCGGCGTGCCCTGCCGCATGACCGATCCATTCACGCCCCCGGGCGACGATGCGCTGGTCCGAGAGGGTGTGACGAAGTTCGATATACGCAACCTCGCCGAAGCATACAAGCGCTCGACGGCACGTATTCAAACCATGGAATCGGCAACATGCGCCGAGGTTCTCTCGATTACCTTGGAGTCGGCAAACCGCATTGGAACCAAAACGTGTTCGGCCATTCTCGAAGAGCAATGGCTCCGCGAGGATCCGGGCATCTTCCGCGTAATCGCAGAGATTCGCTCCGGCGAGCGCGCCCGCGAGCCCTTCGCCCTCTCGCCGCTCGCCCACTACTACCTGGGACTGACCGAGGAGATGGACAACTTCGAGGCCGACCTCGCGCGCCTCGGCGGCATCGAACGGGCCCGCAAGATCGTAGCTTCACCGTTTGCGTGCTTCGACCGCGTCGAACTTCCTCCGCACGTAGAATGAAACGATGATATCCATCAGCTGGTGAGCAGGCGACTTGGCGCGACGGTGGGGGCCCTTCTCATGACGGTGTCGTCCGTGCGGACGCTGCGTGCACAGGAGCACGACCACCAGTTCTTCTTCTCCGACGACGCGGCGCTCGCCGGCGGGGCGGTCGCGGCGACCTCCGACGATTCGGGGGCAATCTATTACAACCCAGCGGGCCTTTCCCTCAATCGGCGTTCGCATGCGGACCTCAATGCATCGGCCCTCGGGGTGCGCATTCGGTCGATCGATCCCATCATGGCCAACCGGCTGGTGGAGGGCAACCCGTCCGTGCGGCTTCGCACGGTGGACATCATTTCCACGCCCCACGCTGCAGGCATCACCCGCCGCTTCGGCGAACACACGTCGGCGGGCTTTGGCATCTACGTCATCGATTACGACGTTCGCACGGGCCAAGATACGACGACGCAAACCAACCCGCAGAATGGGAATCCACTTCGCCACCATGTCGACCTCGATCTGCAACGAAGCAAATACCTCGTGGGGCCGGCCATCGGATGGCAGCTCGTGCCCGGGCTTCGTTTGGGCGTCGGCGTTTACGGTACGTACGCGACGGAGACCGCCGGCGGGCGCATCTTTCTCGATGAATCGCGACAGGCCGGGGGCAATGGCGAAGTTGCCTATCTCTTCTTTCACTCCCGCGGGAGCCTTTCGAGCATTGGTGCACGCGCCACGGTGGGCATGCAGTGGGACTTCCTTCCATCGTGGACCCTCGCGGCCGTCGCCCGCAGCCCGGAAGTGCAACTCATCGCGTGGGGTTCTCAACTCAGCGTGGTTTCGACGGGCAGTTCGGTCACGAACGAGGCCTCACCGCCGACCTTCGTCGTCACGGAGGACGATGCGGCCAACTCGGTGACCTTGAGCAGACCGCCCCATTTCCTCGCGTCGATTGCCCACAAATTCGACCGCGGTTTCGTTTCGGCCGAGGTCGACGTGCAACCGCCGCTGCGCATCGTGTCGCAACAGATCGACCGCGAAACCACGTTCAACGCGCGGATCGGCGGCATCGCCCCCGTTTCGTCGACGATGTCGCTCGGCGCGGGGCTTTTCAGCGATCGCGCCATGAGCCCTTTGGCCCTCGGCCTTTCCGCCGATCGCATCGACTATTACGGAATCACCGCCGGAGGCCAACTTCGCACCTTCATCGGCATGAGCGGAAAGGCGGAAAATGAGCCCCTGGTGCTGACCACGACCCTGGCCATCCGCGCCGCCGTCGGAATCGGCGAGGCGCGCACGTACGATATCCAATCAGCAGGCTTCGTTCCGAAGTCGACGGACGTCGTCTTTTACGAGTTCGTGCCCTATTTGGGTTCGGCCATTGTCTTTTAGGGACCGAAGATGTGGCTCAAAAAGAGCACCACCGCCACGAGCCCCAGGGCGGCGGCCGCCAGGCCCAATTGCCGGAAACGGCTTCTTCGCACACGCTGGATCGGAGTCGTCGGGGTCGTGCGGCTCGAGGCGCCGTCCATTCTGAGGATGATCGCATCGAGGGCCGAATAGATTTCCGCCATGGTGGCGAATCGGGATGACGGCGCCTTGGCGAGGGCTTTCATGACGATGGCCGCCACGCCGTCGGGAAGACGAGACGCCACCTCGGACAGCGGCCGCGGTTGCTCGCGCAAGATCGCGAATGCGACGGGAAGACGGCGCGGATTGTTGGTCGTCGTGGGATGAATTCCCCCACTGAGAAGCTCGTAGGCCAGCGTACCCCACGCGAATTGATCGCTTCGCCCGTCCACGGCATCGCCCAACGCTTGTTCGGGCGCCATGTAGAGCGGAGTTCCCATGACGATGCCGGTCCGCGTCTTTTCCATGGGATCGGTCGCATTGGAGATATTTGCGAGCGAGGACATGCGCTTGACCACGCCGAAATCGAACAACTTGATCTCGCCACTGTTGCACACCATCACGTTCTCGGGCTTTACGTCGCGGTGGACGAGCCCTTGCCTGTGCGCGGCATCCAGCCCGCGCGCAATCTGAGCGAGCCAGGCGAGGCGCTGCCGCATGCCCACGCGTTCGTCCCCCATGAACGCACTGAGAAGATGCCCCGAGACCAGCTCCATCACGATGTACGGAATACCGTTGAAGGTCCCAACATCGAAAATTCCGATGGCGTTCGGATGATTGAGCGACGCGGCCGCGCGACCCTCGCGCATCAAGCGGGTGGCGACTGCTGTCTGGGCCACCTCCGGCCGGACGACCTTGAGGGCAACTTGGCGACGCAGCATAGGGTCGTACGCTCGGTACACGAGCCCCATTCCGCCTTCTCCGAGCTTGCCCTCGATGCGAAAGCGGTCAAACGTATCGCCGGCCAACAACATGGTGGGCTATGCCCTCCCCTTCCTAAGACCTCTCGTCCGCAAAAGCGGGAGGGGTTCGAGCTATATGATGATGCACTTTACATCATCTCCCCCTAGGAAGCTCTATGACCGCGCGAAGCTTCTCTCGTGTGTCCGCGTGCGCCATTTTTGCGGGTGGCTCCGTCCGGTCAGAACGGAGCTTTCTCGCTTGACAGTCTTGGAGCAACGTCTGCCAACGGCGGCTTTTGCGACAGAGACCACACCAGACGACACCCAGGTCGATGTAGCATGCCTTCACGTGCCACCACGGTGAGACGCCCCCGCACGATTCTATCCATGACTGAATCCCGTCCTGGCCCTCCACCGTCCTCACGATGGTCGCGGGGACTTGGATCTCCTTATCAAGACGGGACTGTCGTCCCGAAGACAGGTATGTGCATTAAAATACGAAATATCGCATTACCATGTATCGGCCCGATGTGCAGGCATGCTCATCTCCGCGCGCGATAATGCGGCGGGCGAAGGGTCTCGGCGATGTCCCCTGCGTCGTCCGATTTGGGCGCGCGGGGTGCGTCCGAGGCCTTGGCCTCGGCCGAGCGCATGTTCGCGAGCAACTCCTTGGCATTCGCGACGTAGCTGCGAACCCACTCGAGCATGACCTGGTGGTCGGCGTCGACGTCGAACCCGTTGCGACGAGGGGAGCGAAGCACGTGTTCGACGTCCTCGAGCCGCCGATAGGCATCATCCACCATGTCGTCGAACGTAGGCACCTTCATTCGCGTCCTCCCAAGTCCCGTCGAGCCGACAACTGCACGCCGACGGCTTTGCCACGACACCGTCACCGCTGCAACACCCGAGATGCTTGGTGCTACGCGTTGCGGTTGCTCTCCTCGGCCGTCCGCAGGATCCCATGCGCGGCGGCGATATGGGTGCGAGCTTCCTCGAGCGCGTCGACCTGCTCTCGGGTCGGAACGGCGCCTTGCCAAGGCAAGCGAAGAATCTCCTCGGCGTCCTGCAGCTGCCTGCGTGCATAGCGAAGCAGATCGGCAAACGTGGGAAGGCTCGATCCTTCGCTCGGCGGAATCATGGGCATGTGGACTGATGTTGCCTAGCTAACAAAAATTCGTCTTCGGCGGCGCGAAAGATCGACACCGCGGCGATTTTCGATCGATGAACCCAGTGAACACACCGTTGCGTCGACGTGACGCGTTCTCGACGCGGAGCTCGGTCGACCCTTATCCAACTTGCTCTGGTCGGTTGCGGCCGAATCGACCGCGCCTCGCCCGCGCGCCAAATGCATTTTGGCAATTCGATATCGCATCTCGACGATTCGACGGCGAAGCTCACGCGTAGCGGAAGACGCCGCCCGCCCGCACGTCAGCCATGAGATCGCCTGTATGCAGCGTGTCGAATGGGCGCCTCGACCGTTCTACCCCGCAGACGGCTGGCGCCCGTGTGCACTTGTCCGTCGCCGCGGGCCCTTCGGGCTATACTGAACGAACTCAAAGGGGGTTCGCGATGAGCACCACCGTTGGTCAAATTCTCCAAACCAAGCCCGACTCGGGCCGCATCGTCTACACCGTTTCCAAGACGGATTCCGTCTACGACGCCATCAAGCTGATGGCCGAAAAGGGGATTGGCGCATTGCTGGTCCTGGACGGCGACACCGTCGCCGGCATCGTGACGGAGCGGGACTATGCGCGCAAAGTCGTGCTGAGGGATCGCTCGTCGAAGGATACCCGGGTCGAACAGATCATGACGACCTCGGTGCGTTACGTGGGCACGCAACAAACCAGCGACGAATGCATGGCCCTGATGACCGAGCGCCGCATGCGCCATTTGCCGGTCATCGACAAGGGGCAGCTCGTCGGCATCGTCTCCATCGGCGATCTCGTGAAGAGCGTCATCGCCGACCAGCAATTCATCATTAGCCAACTCGAACATTACATCCACGGTTGAAAAGGTGTAAGCGAGCTCGTGCTCGTCCGCGGATGCACGTGCGGCGCCCGCGGGCGGCCAAAATGGGCTAGTTTGTACGCAACCCGACATGCCCCAATACCGATCTCGCACCTCCACCGCAGGCCGCAACATGGCAGGCGCACGCGCCCTCTGGCGTGCAACCGGAATGAAAGATGACGACTTCGACAAACCGATCGTCGCCATCGCCAATTCATTCACCCAGTTCGTCCCTGGTCACGTGCACCTACAGGATCTCGGCCAACTGGTCGCTCGCGAGATCGAGAAGGCGGGCGGCGTCGCCAAAGAGTTCAATACGATCGCCATCGACGACGGCATCGCCATGGGCCACGGCGGCATGCTCTACAGCTTGCCCAGCCGCGATCTCATCGCCGATTCGGTCGAATACATGGTGAATGCCCACACGGCGGATGCGCTGGTGTGCATCTCCAACTGCGACAAGATCACACCGGGTATGCTGATGGCCGCGCTGCGCCTCAACATCCCGGTCGTGTTCGTATCCGGCGGGCCCATGGAGGCCGGCAAGGTGAACTGGGGTGACAAGACCCGCCACCTCGATTTGATCGACGCCATGATCGACGCGGCCAACCCCAAGGTGAGCGACGCCGAGGTCGCCGCCGTGGAGCGCTCGGCGTGTCCGACGTGCGGATCGTGCTCGGGCATGTTCACCGCCAATTCGATGAATTGCCTCACCGAGGCCCTCGGGCTTTCGCTACCGGGCAACGGCTCGATGCTCGCGACGCACGCCGATCGCAAGGAGCTCTTCTTGCGCGCCGGCCGCGTCGTGGTGGAACTGGCCAAGCGCTATTACGAGCAGAACGACGAGACCGCGTTGCCGCGCAACATCGCCACGTTCGAGGCCTTCGAGAACGCGATGAGCCTCGACGTGGCCATGGGCGGTTCGACCAACACGGTGTTGCATTTGCTCGCCGCGGCGTTCGAAGCGGAGGTGCCCTTCAAGATGGCGGACATCGACCGCGTCTCGCGCCGCGTGCCCTGCTTGGCGAAGGTGGCCCCCGCCACGCAGAAATACCATATGGAGGACGTGCACCGCGCCGGCGGCGTCATGGGCATCCTCGGCGAGCTCGATCGCGCGGGGCTCCTGCACCGCGATGCGCGCACCGTGCACAGCGCATCGATGGGCGCGGCCATCGACGAATGGGACGTGGTCCGGCAAGCGACCGATTCGCCCGCGGTCCTGTTTTACCGCGCCGCCCCGGGCGGCGTGCCCACGCAAACGGCGTTCAGCCAATCGCGGCGCTATCCGACGTTGGACACGGACCGCGCCGGCGGGTGCATTCGAAGCAAAGAGAACGCCTATTCGCAAGATGGCGGCCTCGCCGTGCTCACGGGCAACATCGCCGAGCGCGGGTGCATCGTGAAGACGGCGGGGGTCGAAGAATCGATTCTCAAGTTCTCGGGGCGCGCGCGCGTCTACGAGAGCCAAGATGCGGCGGTCACCGCGATTCTCTCCGATGAAGTCGTCGCCGGCGACGTGGTGGTCATCCGCTACGAGGGCCCCAAAGGCGGCCCGGGCATGCAGGAGATGCTCTACCCAACTTCGTATTTGAAGTCGAAGGGCCTGGGCAAAGCCTGCGCGCTTCTCACCGATGGCCGTTTCTCTGGCGGCACCTCGGGATTGTCCATCGGCCACGCGAGCCCCGAGGCCGCCGAAAAGGGCGCCATCGCCTTGGTGGAGGAGGGCGATCGCATCGAGATCGACATCCCGAACCGCACGATCCGCCTCGCCATCCCCGACGAAACCCTCGCCGCCCGCCGCGCCGCCATGGAGGCAAAAGGGCCGCAGGCGTGGAAGCCCATCGGCCGCGAGCGCATCGTGAGCCCCGCCCTACGCGCCTACGCCGCCATGACGACCAGCTCCGACACCGGCGCCGTCCGCGACGTCAGCCAGGTGGAACGGAAGTAATCCAAGAGAAGAAGAAAACGCCGGGACGCCAGAGGAACCAACGATAAAGCCCTCATTTCTAGGGTTGATAGTTGGTTCCTCTGGCAGCCCCCTCTATCCGCCCACCTCGAGCTTGTCGGCGATCGCGACAACGTCGGATAGCTGCGCTCGGAGACCCTCGAACTGTTCGGCGCCGAGAGTTCGGCGAATCCGCTTTTGTCCCTCTTCCCAGTGCGGATACGCGGCCTCGATCAGTCGTTCGCCGGCGTGGGTCAGGAGGACTACCCGGGCGCGGGCGTCGGCGGCGGCGCGCGCGACGCGCAGGTATCCGGCCTTTTCGAGCGGCACGATGTTCCTCGTGAGAGTCGTGCGATCCATGACGAGTCGCCCCGCAAGGGCGCCCATCGTAGCTCCGTTCTCGCCGAACATTGCCGCCGCGACGAGCACCGAGAGCTGAGATTCCTGAATCCCGACCGACCTAAGGCTCTCGTCATAAATGCGGGTGAAGAGCCGAGCCACTTGTCGGACTCGCATACCCGCACACTCTTTGGCGATCCGTCGCGCCATCTGCGTGAAGTCTGCCATGCACTGTGTATATGCACGGACCGCTCATCTGTCGAGCAAACGACCCTTCGTGGTCGAGGCGCCGCGAGCCGGGAGGTCTTGCGAACTGCGCCGTATCAAGCGCCCACGAGAGGACAAGGCGTCCACTTGACGACCCCAAATAGGTGCATATACACGTATGCAGGAGTGACGACATGACTTGGCCGACTTCGCAGCCGTTTGCCGAGGCGCGCGTTCGCGCGCGCCTCGCGGTTCTCACGATTCTCCTCTGCTCGTTCATGGGCTGCGGGAGTCCGCCTACGCCTGCGGCGCCACTCACTCGAAATCGGGATCTCGAGGCGTTCCGGACGCTCGCCGCAGAACCGAACTCCGACAAATTCGTCCTTCTCGTCACCGCCGCACTGTTCATGTCGGGGCAGCGAGAGTGGGACGGTGTCGTGTATTTCGGCAAACTAGCATCCGAACAACCGGCACGCCGCGCACTCTTCCTTTCATTGCAAGGGCTGATGCAGGCGCGCGTCGCGGCGGACGTGCCTCTACTTCGACGCGTAGCCTGGGTAGAGGACGCCATCGGCAAGCTCGACGCCGGTGTCGCGGCCGATCCGGTTCTCGGACGATTCGCACGCGGGCTCGTGTTCGCCGATTTGCCCGAACGCTTTGGCAAGGCGCACGTGGCGGTGGGCGACCTGCAGTTTGTTCTCGCGCACACGGAGGAGCTGCCGGCGCCGTTCAACAGAGGGCTCTACCGCGGGCTCGCAGCGGCGTATCGAACGACGGGCGATCAGGCGCGATCGGAAGAAATGCTGGCACGTTCCGGTCTTCGATCGCTCGATGAGAAGCCGCAAATCCTCGGCGATGTGGCAGTCGGCCCCGTCGAAGGCTTCCGCTTCGGAACGCGACGTATGGTGAAAGAGGCGGACGGCGTTTACGTCGCGGAAGGATACGACTTCGCCAACATCTCATTCATCGTCGGCGACAACATGGTCGTAGCCGTCGACGCTGGAACGAGTGAACGTACCGCTCGCGAGGCCCTTGCGGAGCTCAGGAAGATCACCCAGGCGCCGATCAAGTACTTGATCTTGACACATGGTCACTGGGACCACGCGGGAGGAGTCGCGGCGCTACGCGAACCGGGTACTCGGGTGATCGCATCTGCGTCGTTCCCACGAGTGCTCGCGCGATCGCAAGTGACCAAGATTCCCTTTCACGACTTTTTTGGCGACGACAAGCCCAACCTCGCTGCAACCGTCGATCGACTCGTAAGCGCGAGCGAGTCGATCATCGAGGACGGAGTCGAGCTGACCCTGCTTCCGGGGCCCAGCGGAGAGACAGAGGACGCGCTCTATGTGATGGACATGCGGCACGGCATCCTCTTCGTCGGGGATGCCTTCATGCCGTACCTTGGCGCTCCTTTCGCGGCGGAGGGTTCGGCCGAGGGGTACCGGGACGCGATCGACTTCGTTCTCAAGCTGCATCCGCGCCGTCTCGTGCATGGGCATCCTCCGCTCACGGCCCTGTTTACGATGGACGCCATGCCCGGTCTCCGTGACGCCACCGCCGCTCTCTATGAACGAACCTTGGCGGCCGCCGTCACCGCTCGACCGCTCGCCGACATCCTTCATGACGACTTCTTGCCACCGTCACTCCGCGCGACCCCGAAGGCCGTCGTACCGTTCATGGTGGTGCGTGACCAGTTCGTGCAGCGTCTCTACCAAGAGCACGCCGGCTATTGGCAGGCCGACGGTACTGGGATGGACCACTTTACGCAGGACGAATGGGGGCGCGCCTTGAACATTCTAGCGGGTGAGAACGCCGGCAATTTCGCCCATGCGGTAGACAGGCTCCTCGCCCGCGGCGATGCACCGATGGCTCTCCAACTCGCAAACCTCGGAATCAAGCAATATCCGACGTCCGACCGCTTGCGTGCGGTACGGACCCAGGCGGTGAACGCAATGCGCGAGCGGGCCTCCGCGCTCAACCCCTTTCGCTTCATCGTGTACTCGGAGTGGGCGGGAGCGACCCTATCCCCGGTCGTAGCTCCCACGGAGAATCGTTGAGAAACGCCACGAGAAAGGACGGGCAAGCCGCACCGTACGAGTTTCACCATAGCGCGCGTGACGACGGCGAGCGCCTTGGAACAAGCACCTACACGGAACTGGCAACGAAACGGCGGAGACAATCATGCATTCTGACATTGCGAACATTTTTGTCATCGGCGGAACGGGCGCGCAGGGAATACCCGTCATCAGCGCCCTCGTGAAAGACAAGAGATATTCCGTTCGAGCACTGAGCCGCGATCCTGACTCTCGACGGGCAAAGAGCCTCGTCGCACTCGGAAATGTCGCCATTCTGGAGGGAACATTTGCGGACGAGGCCATCCTGAGAGCGGGCTTTCGGGGATGTGACGGCGCGTACATCAACATCGACGGATTCAATACTGGCGAGAAGACGGAAATGTACTGGGCCATTCGAAGCTACGAGATAGCGCTGGAGGAAGGCGTCAAGTTCTTCGTGTACGGCAACCTCGATTACGCACTAAAGAAGGCTGGATATGATTCACGTTTCCGCGCCGGGCACTACGACGGAAAGGGCCGCATCGGCGAATGGATCTTGTTCCAAAATCAAGAGAACAAAAGGCGCATGGGAGCTGCAGTATTCACGACCGGCCCATACATGGAGATGGCCATCTCCGCGAGGACACCCATGAGCCCGTCCGTGGAGGACGGTGTCGTAACCTGGAGGGTGCCGCTCGGCAATGGCGCGATTCCTCACGTCGCGCTCGAAGATTGCGGATACTACGCGAGGTGGCTCTTCGACCATGCAGAGCGCGCGAATGGAATGGACCTCGAGGTCGCCATCGAGCACGTCGAATATCGCCAACTGGCCGCAGCGTTCGAGAGGGTGACGGGACGCCCTGCGCAGTACATCGACACCGATATCGAGGCGTACTGGAGCGGCCCGCTCGCGGCAGCAGCGGATTTGCCGGCTGGGTACAACGCCAGCCCAGATGACAAGAGCACGATGAGCTTTCGGGACAACTTCACCGGATTTTGGAATATCTGGAAATATGGCGTCATTCGACGGGACTACGCGCTTCTGGACGAGATTCATCCAAATCGGATCAAGAGTGTCGAGCAGTGGCTCCGGCGCGAGGATCAGTTGGGAAGGGAGCTTGGGAAGGGCGGCCTTTGGGAAAGGGTGCAGCCGGAAAACATGGTGAGCCAGGCTCCTATTCTGAAGGTGTCCGAAGATAACAGGCGGGGAAGATTGTAGGCGCCGTTGGAGCGCGAGGAGCTCACCATGAAATATCATTACGCTAGCGCGGCGCCGACGTTGCTGTTCGGTCTCCTATGTGGAATCTTGCTTCCAAGTTCCGCGTGCGCGCAGATACACTCTCGGCCTGCGTCGCCCGAGGCGTCGGCGTCACCGTTGAATTACGCGGCGAATGCCGCCGCGTTGCAGGCGGACGTCCGGTGGGATGATTATCGTTTCCGTGACGGGGAGACGCTATCTCATCTCAAGATTCACTATGCCACGCTGGGGACACCGCGTCGGAACACGAATGGGGAAATCACCAACGCTGTCCTCGTTCTCCACTGGACCGGCGCGGACAGTCGCGTGCTTCTAGGTTCGGCGTATGTACGGGCACTCTTTGATTCAGGGCGACCACTCGACGCCCATCGCTATTACCTGATCTTTCCAGACAACGTAGGCCACGGCCAATCCAGCAAGCCGAGCGATGGACTGAAGGCGAAGTTTCCGAACTACGATTACGATGACATCGTCGACATCCAGCACAAACTGGTAACGGAGGCCTTGGGCGTAAAGCATCTTCACGCCATTCTCGGCATGTCCATGGGTGGGATGAACGCATGGCAATGGGCCGAGGCGTACCCCGACATGATGGACGGCGTGATGCCGGTGGTTTCGTTGCCTATCGCCGTCTCGGGTCGTAATCTGCTTTGGCGTCGCGCGGTGATCGACGCGATACGCTCCGACCCCGAATGGAACAACGGCGATTATGCTCATGCGCCACGCGGATGGGTCGTCGGGTACAATATCCTGCGCTTGATGATCGACAGCGCGTCCGATCTCCAGCACGAAGTACCGGATGGGCCCGCGGCGGACAAGATGCTCGGAGCCAACCGCGCCATCGCGGAACACGTAGATGCGAATGATATACTTTATTCCCTGAAGTCGTCCTTTAGCTACGATCCGACGCCTGGCTTGTCGGGGATCAAGACGAAGCTTTTGGCGCTCAACTTCGACGACGACGAGTTCAACCCCAACCGACTGCAGGTCCTCCAATCGACGGTGCCGAAACTGGCGCATGGTCGCTATGTCGTGCAACCCGGAACGGCTTCATCCCCTGGCCATCTCACGATGACGTTGCCTGCGCTCTGGGCTCACCACGTCGCGGAGTTCATGCGTTGGTTGGAGGCGCCGGTTTCGGCGGTGACTCGCTCGAGTCTATCGCACGTGGACCGTGACGTTGGCGCTCAGGCCGGCGCGCAGCAATAGGTCGGGAGGGGCGTTTGCGATGGAGATGTGGACGGGCACGCGCTGCACGACCTTGACGAAGTTTCCGGAGGCGTTGTCGGCGGGAAGAAGGGAAAAGCGTGCGCCCGTGCCCGCGGCCACGCTCTCCACCTTGCCCTCGAAGGGGTAATGCTCGAACGCGTCGATGGATATTTCCACGCGCTGCCCCACGCGCATGCGATCGAGCTGCGTTTCTTTGAAGTTCGCCACGATGTACGACTCTTTGGGGACGACCTGGGCGACCGCGGCCCCGGCCCCGAGAAGTGCGCCCGGGTGGACGGTGATGTTGGCCACGTATCCATCGCAGGGCGCCACGATGCGCGTGGCCTCGAGTTCCGTTTGCGCCAATGCAATCGCAGCCTCCGCGGAGGCGACACGGCCACGCTGGAACTCCGTTTGCGCGCGCGCGGACGCGAGTTGTATCTCCACCGGAGCGCTCTGGGTAAGCCTTCCCTGCGCCTCGGCCACCCGCGTGTTCGCCTCCCTTTTGTCACCCACGGCGGCAGCCAGGTTGGCCTCCGCCGCCGCGAGCGCTGCACGCGCGGTGTCGGCGTTGGTTTGCGCGGTGTCCAATTGGGCCTGCGGGATGGCATTGTCGGCCCGTAGGGACTTGTCGCGATGCAACTGCACCTCCGCATTCTTGGCCTCCGCTTTGGCACGTGCGAGCGCGGCGGTCGCCGAGGCCACACGGGCAACCGCGCTGTCGACTCCGACCGCGGAGCCCTGCACCAGCGCGCGGGCGGATGCGATTCCGCCTTTGGCCGTGGCCGTGACGATCTGCTCCTGCACCTCGGCCTGCGCGACCTGGGCACGCGCCTGTGCGAGCTCGGCCTGCGCTTGTTTCAGCCTCGCCTGGTAATCGCTGTCGTCGAGTCGAACGAGCAGCGCGCCCTTCTTGACCCATTGATCCTCGTCGACGGGCACCTCCAGCACCGGCCCCGAGACGCGCGCGGAGATGGATACGACGTCGGCATCGACCTGCGCGTCGTCCGTGCTCTCTTTGCCGCGGCCGTGAAGCGCGTAAAGAAGAATGGCGAGGAGGACCAGCGCGATGCCGCCGCCCACCGAAACGTATGCCTTTTTCGAAGAAGACGCTGCCTCAGTCATGTTTCACCCATTTCGGCGCCATCGCCGCTTTCGCCGTGGGTCGACGCCCCGGGCCTCAGGCAGAACACCAATGGAAGGACCATGAGGACGAAGACCACCCCACCGAGGACAAATACGTAGTCGTACGCGAGCACGGTGGCCTCGCGCGTGACGACCGAAGCGAGCGCGCGCAGACCGGCCGCCCGCGCACCACCACCGATGGCCTCGGCGTACGCGTGGAGCCGTGGCTCGGCATACGCGTTGGCGATGTGGACGTGGGCTGCCACCGTCGCCTTGGCCATGGGGATGTGCCGTGAAAACACCGTCGCAAAGACGGCCAGCCCGATGGCACCGCCCAGCTCCGTGATCAAGTTGTTCAGGCCGGTGGCGTCGGTCATCTGGTGCTTCGGCACGTTCGAAAGGGCCACCGCCTCGAGCGGCACCACGACGAGCGCGAGACCGATGCCTTGGAGCGACACCGCGATGACGATTTGCTCCACGCCCGTCGCCATATTGAATTGCCCCATGGCGTAGGCGCTCACCACGAAGAAAATGACCCCCGAGCCAATGAGGAGCCGCGCCGGCACCCGGTTGTACACGGCACCGACGATGCCCATGGCCACCATCATCACGATGGACCGCGGCAGCAGCGCCAATCCGGATTGGAACGTGGTGAAGCCGAGCATCTCTTGCATGAAGAGCGGCTGCAGAAAAACATTGGCCAAGAGCATGGCCATGGTGAGGCCGTTGACCATCACGCCGGAGGCGAACGTGGGGTCGCGAAAGAGCCGGAGTTGCACCACCGGCGCCGTCGCCGTGAGCTCGCGCACGATGAACAGCGCGAGCAGCGAAACGGCTGCGAAGGTGAGGCCACAAATGAGCGTACTTTCGAACCACCCTTCGCGCTGACCCTCCTCGAGCACGTACTGCCCGCACCCCAGGGCCGCGCAGAGCAAGGCGATTCCCGCCCAATCGAGATGTCTGCGTTCGACGGCCGCGCGCTCTTGGTTCTTCGCGAAGGTCTCGGGATCCTCGCGAAGGACTTTGGAAACCATGAAGAAGCCGGCGAGGCCGAGCGGCAGATTGATGAAGAAGATCCACGACCAATGGTACTGGTCGACGATGACCCCGCCGATGGTGGGTCCGATGGCCGGACCGAGCATGATGATGATGCCAAAGACCGCCATGGCCATGCCCTGCTCTTCGCGCGGAAAGGTGCGGCGCAAGATGGCCTGCTCGGTGGGCTGGAGCGCGCCCGCGCCGAGGCCCTGGATGATCCGATAAATGATCATCTGCGTGAGTGTTTGCGCGGTTCCGCAAAGCGCACTGCCCACCATGAAGAGCCCAAGGCAGGAGAGGTAAAGACGCTTCTGACCGAACTGCCGCCCGAGAAACGCGGTAAGCGGCATGAGGATGACCAGGGCAATGGAATAGCCGGTCGCAATCCAGGTGATTTCTTGCACGGTGGCGCCCAGCGATCCCTGAATCTGCGGAAGGGCCACGTTGACGATGGACGCGTCCACCGCCCCCATCAGCGTACCGAGGCTGATGGACAGCGTGACGAGCCATTTATTCGGCGGAGCGCTTTCCGAAGGGCTCGGCATGACGACACCGTTTCCATGAGGAGTTGCGGATTTAGACCGGTAGTCTAAACTGCCAGTCTATGAACGGCCAGCGATTTCTCAACCTGCCCCAGGAGACGCGGGAAACGCTCTTGAGGGTGGCCACCAAGCAGTTCGCCGAACGCGGTTTCGACGGCGCATCGCTCAACGAGATTCTGGCGGCCGCAGGCCTCTCCAAGGGTTCGTACTATTACTGTTTCGAGGACAAGGAGGATCTGTTCGCCACCGTGCTGGAGAGCGCAGCCGAAACCTTGTTTTCGCGCATTCCCGTACCCGATTTCGCGAAGGTGAGCCGCGCACGCTTCTGGCCCTCCGTGGAGAAATTCCTGCAGCAGTGGATGGAAGGTACCGACACCCCCACGGAGCTCCTCCAGATCTCGGCGCACATCGGCGACACGCAGCGCCGCAACCCCCGCCTGCTCGCCCTCCAGCAGCGCGCCCGGGCCTATTACCGAAGCATCATCGACGGAGGGCAGGCTCTCGGCTGCGTCCGCAGCGATCTAAGCGCCGACGACTTGGTCACCCTTCTCGAGGCGAGCGACCAAGCCTTCGACACCATCATCGCGTCCCGCCGCACCAACGTCACCCAAGACGACTTGACCGCACACGTGAAACTGGTCTTCGACACGTACCGTCGCTTGCTCGTGCCCTAGCGCAAGCGAGCTCCGACGGGGCCAACGAATATTCGCGAAACCATCGCGCGGGGAGGGTCGATCTTACATCGGCATGTCCAACCAAAGCCTCGAGCGCGTGGCCTTCCTCTACGATCGGGCGCTCTTTCTCGATGCTTACGCGGCGCTGGGGGAGCGGGGTGCGCCGGAAGAGCTTCCGGCCGGACGAGAGAGCGTCATCGGGGCGCGCCTCGTGCATCACCTCGGGGCTCCAAAGCGCGCGCGGCGGCTTTTCCTCTCCACCTATCGGCGCAAGCCGGGCGATCCTTGGGCGCGCGTCGCGGTCGAGAACATCCGCGGGGATCTGCGTGGGTCTTGGGCCGTGCTCGAGTCGCTCCGCGACGTGCCCCTCGCAGACGATGCCGGGGTCATCCCGCAGGCCGACGCGCTCGAGCTCGAGGTCCTGATGAACATCGCGTACCGCGATTTCGTCGCCGCCGAGGCCGGGTTCGCGCGCTGGGCCACGCTCGAGGGGGAGGCCAATCCGGATTGGCTTTTCGCGCGTGCCCACTGGCTGGAACGCATGGATCGCCTCGAGGAAGGCCTCGAGCTCGCGCAGACGGCACGCCGGGAGCATCCGCAGCACCGGCGCCTCCTGCTCTGCACGGCGCACCTTCTTGCTCTATCCGGCCGCCCCAACGAGACCCTGGCCCTTCTCGCAGGTGCGCTCGACGCGATGCAGGCCTCCGACGTGGCCCGGATGGCGTACATGGTGGCCACCTCGCTCGAGGACCACGCCGAAGCCGTTCGCGCCGCCCGGCGATGGGTCGAGCTCAGTCCCTTGGCCGAACCCGAGGTGGCCTCGGCGCTCCAACACGTGCTCGACGAAGCGGAGCGCCGCGCGCGCGGATCGGGCGGGGTCGATGCACCGAAGCGCCGGCTCGACGTGCCCTTCGTCCGGCAGCATCACCTCACCTGCGCGCCGGCGACGATCAGTGCACTGTGCACATTTTTCGAGCGTCCCGCCGAGCATGTCGAGGTGGCCGATCGCATCTGTTACGCGGGCACACCGGCCCATGCCGAACGCGCGTGGGCCGAGGAGCGCGGATTCGTCGCGCGCGAATTCACCCTGACCTGGGAAACGGCGTGCGCTCTTCTGGATCGCGACCTCCCCTTCCAGCTCTCCACGTTCGTTCCCGGCTCCGGGCACGCGCAAGCCGTCATGGGCTACGACGCGAGCGACCGCAGTCTGGTGCTGCGCGACCCGACGATTCCCCTGCCGCTGCACGTGGACGCCGAATCCTTTCTCGAGCGATTCCGCCATAGCGGCCCGCGCGCGATGGTCCTCGTTCCGTCCGAGCTCTCGGGCCGGCTCGAAGGGATCGCCCTCCCCGATGCGGCCCTTTACGACGAGCTTCACCTGTTGGAACGTGCGCTCTCGAAGCACGAGCGCGATGCGGCGCACACGGTATGCACGCGCATGCGGGACGCGGCTCCGGGCCATCGGCTCACCCGCGCGGCGCGCCGGGCCTTGGCGAACTACGATGGCAATGTCGCCGAGCTGCTCGGGATGGCCAAGGAAGCCTTCGCCCTCGACCCGACGAACGACCTCGCGCGCTTCGACGTGGCCCTCACCTCGAGCACGCTCGAAGCACGCACCGAGCGGATCGCTCGCCTCACCGAAGCGACCCTGGCCTGCAGCACGTCGCCGGCGTTTCCATTGCGCTTGGCCGTCGAGCTGGCCGCGGATTCCCGCGAATACGGCCGGGCGCGTCGGGCGCTTCGGGACGTGCTCACCCAGCATGGGGAATCGGCCGAGGCTCTTGGCTTGCTGGGCCAAATGGCGTGGGCCGAGGGACGAACGGCGTGCGCCGTTCATCGCTTTCGCTTGGCCGCCTGCGTCGACCCCACCGACGATGCGCGGGTTCGGAATTACGTGCTGGCCACACAACGCGCAGGGCGATCCCACGAAGCGCTGCAGATGCTTCGCGAGCGCGTCGCCCGCTTCGGGCTCCGTTCGACCGAACCGGCGGTGCTCCTGGCCGAGCTCCTCGAGCAGGGCCAAGAGCCCGCCGAGGCGCTGCGCGTGCTCGAAGCTGCCGAAAAGAGCCGGCCCGACGATGGCGATGCCGCCTTGGCGGCGGCACGCCACCACGCGAACTTGGGCCGGGGTGACGAGGCACGCGCCGCCCTCGAGCGCGCGCGGGGGAAGACGGATCGCGTCTCGTGGCTTCGCTCCGCCGCGTTGACCTCGGCGAGCCTCGGCACGCCAGCCGAGGAGCAAGTCGCACGCTGGGAGGAGCTCGCGAAGTTGGCACCGCTCGACGTGGAGGCGCACGTCACACTGACCACATTGCTCCAGCGCACGCGCGGGTGGGACGCGGCCATCGAGCACCTTCGCGCGCACCTGACACGCTTTCCGCACCACGTTCCCACGGCGCACCTTCTTCTCGAGTGGCTTCGCGATACCGCTCCGGAGCAGCGCGAACGTGCGATCCGAAAGCGGCTCGCGACGGAGCCCAACGATGCATGGGCGCATCGAGAGCTCGCCCTGGCGCTGGCCCAACGGCAACGGTGGGACGAAGCGCGCGACACCGTCGAACATGCCGCCACGTTGGAACCACGTTCGCTCGCGCTCGAGCTCACGCGCGCGACGATCGCGGAGAAGATGGGCCGTCACGAGGAAGCACGCGCCGCCTACCGCGCAGGGCTCGACATCGACGCCGATGCGCCGCCGGCCATTTCGCGCTTGGTGCTGCTGACCCCCGTGGACGAACGCGAGGCTCTCTTGCGCGAGCTCTTTCAGGTAACCGCCGCAGGCGCGGTGGCCAACGCGACGTTTGCCGTCCTTTACGACATGGCGAGGCTGCACCTCCCGCACGACATGCTCGCCGAGCTCCTCGATGGCCTCCGCGAGCGCCGCTCCGACGCGGCCGCCGTGTGGGGTCTCTCGGTGCGCCATGCGCTCGCCACGTCGCCGTCGAAGGCGGGCGAGTTGGCCGAAGAAGCCTTGGCGCGCTTTCCTCATGTGGACGGCATTCACCTGGAGGCCGCGTGCGTCTGGGAGGGTGACCGCAAGCTGGCCGCGCTCGAGCGCGCGGTGGAACTGGGGCCCAAAAATGCGACCGCGGTGCTTCGGCTGAGCGAAGCGCTCGAGGCTCGGGGTGACCGCGATCGACTCGATGCCGTGCTCGCGCAAGCATGCCATCGCTCGAGTTTCGATCCCGCGGTCGTCTTGCACGCGGCGCGTGTGCGGGCCCGCCGGGGCGAGGTGCGGGCGGCCGTGGACGAACTGGCCCGCGTTCTCGCGCGCGATCTGGAATGCGAAGCCGCGTGGGATGCCGTGCAGGAGTTCGCGGGGTTCTCCGCAGAAGAGGGGACGCGCGTCCATGAGGTGGTGCGCCGCATCGCGCACGAACACCCGTACAACACGCGCGCGCAAACGACGCATGCTTCCTTTCTCGCGTTCAACGGTGCGTCCGACGAAGCGGGCACGGTGTTGCAAGCAGCCCGCGAGCGCATGCCCGGAGCCCTCGCACTGCGCGACGAATCGGCGCGGATTCTCGCCCTGGTGGGACGCACCGACGACGCGTTGCGGATGTGCAGCCCGCAGGCGAAGGAAACGCAGGTACCGGCGTCGCTTCGGGCGCGCGCGGCGTGGGTCCGCCTCGTGGCCGGGGACAAGATTCGAGGCATCAAGGAGCTTCGCAACGTGCTCCGCGAGGAGCCCTCGCTGACGGGCGCGTGGCGCTGGCTCATCGACGCGCGGCTCGAGTTGCGGGCGCACCGGAATGCGCTTCATTCCGCCAAAAAGCTGGCCGCCATCGCGCCGTTGGAGCCGGGGGTTCAGGCGCGGCTCGGGCAAGCCCTGCTGGGTATGGGAAAGCGCCAGGAGGCCAAGGCGGCCATGCGGCGCGCGCTGGAGGAAGATCCCACGCACCTGCAGATGGCGCTCACCGTGTTCTACATCGGTGTTGAAGATGGCGATCTCGATGCGGCATCGTTTGCGCTGGGGCTGCTGCGCGCCGGCGTGCCCGAGGAGCGGCTCCTGACCTGCGAAGTTCGTGCGGCCATCGCGCGCGGCGACGATGCCGATGCGCTGGCGCGCTTTCGCAGTGCATGCGGAAATCCCCGGGCGCGGCCAAGCATGGTCGGCGCGGCGTACAGCACGCTGCTCTCGATGGGACTCGGCCCAGAGGCCAACCGGGTGCTCGACGAAACCGTGGTCTCGGGCGGCGACGTCAACGCCGCTGCGGTGCGTCTCTGGATGCGCACGCAGGCGTGGCGTCGAGGGCTCGCGGTGGCGGAACGCATGACCCTCCTTCCGGCATCGAGCAGCGCCGGGCGGAATGCCGCCCAGGCCTTTTGCGATCTCCTCGGCGAGTATCCGCCTCACCAGATCGTCCCGCAGCTGCAAGCGCATCGCGACTGGCTTCGTGCGGACGACGTCGGTTGGAGCGCCGCATTCGCCCCCTTGATCGCACACGGGTTCCTTTTTCGGGCGCTCCTCTGGTCCAGGGGCTGGCGCGCGCGCGCGATGGCATCACCGGAGCGGTTGCACGATTTGGTGCTCGCATTCCACGGGCTCGGATTTCACGGAAACGCGCTCGCGGTGAGCCGCTCCGCCGTGCAGCACGAGGGCTCGGAAGGCCTCGCGGGCCATCGCGCGTGGCTCGCGTTCGAAGAGGCCATCGCCCGACGAACCTCCCAGGCGAAATCCCTTTTGGCGGCCATCGACGCCGATGTCGAAGAAGGCGTCGATGAACGAGCCTACCCGGCCATTGCGCGACAGGTCGCCCATCTCGCCCGGGCGCTGGTCGAGGTGCAAACCTGCTCGATCTCGGACAAATACGAGAAGATCACACTGGCGCGGGGCGCTATCCGCGCGCTGACCGAGACCCCGCAAACGCGTACCTTCGTCTCCGACGTCGCGCGACGGGCGCGCTTTCATTTGGTAGCGCACGGTCAATTCGGAGCTCTCTTCGATGGCCACGTTCCATGGATTCACTTTTTGAAAAAAGGCTGGATCTTCGTCCTCTTCGTGCTCGTCCTGCTGGTCCGGTGGGTCGACACGGATAGCCGCCTCGCTTTGACCGAGATGGCCTTCTTCGGCCTCGTCCTGGCCATCGCCATTCTTGCCCTGTACGTCCGCACCATGATCGCGAGGCCCTGAAAATGTCGCGCCTTTTGCACGCCACGCGCACCCGCTTCGGGGCGCCTCCCCGTTCCGTGTCCTTGCCCGTGGCCGCCCCGGCGTGGCTCGGGGAAGGCGATCCCTTGGCCGCCGCCCATCGGCTGCATCCACGCCTCCTCAACGAAGGTCATATCGTCATGGGTTACCTGGTGATGGCCAACGTCGCCATGTTCCGACTCGGTGCCGGGACGTCGCCGGGCCTCGTCGTCCACCCGCGCGATCCGAACCTCCTGGTCGAAGCGGACGAGCTCGAACGCGCCAGCCACGAGATCTATGCACTTCGCAGCCTGGAGCCCGTCGACGAAGATCTCGACAAGCTGGCCAGCTTCCTGCGTGCGGAGAGCGAACGCTGCTTCTCGCTTCCCGTGCCACCTGCACTGAGCCAGGGACGCCCGCTGTTCCTTTCGGCCCTGCTCCCCTACCGGCTTCACCTCCCGGTGCCGCGACTGGCCGCGCACCTCCTGCCCTTGCTCGTTTGCGATGCGCTCGACGAAGTCGCGCTCCTTCCGGCGGCGTGCTGGGCACCCGACCTGCTCGACGCGTGGAACGATTTGGCCGCCATTTGACCCCCGTCGCCGGCGCGCCGCTTCACGGCCCACGATTCGGCGCGCCGACACAGCGAGACGGTTACATTTGCCTCACGGCGTGATGAGCGGTGGCACGTTGGGAACGACCACGCTCGTGGTATCGCATGGCTTCCCCAAAAGTGCGCGTTTCACGATTTCCGCCGTGACGGGATGGTTCGGAGAGCCCAGGTGCGCGGTCAAATCGAACTTGTATCCTTTGTATTCTTGGAGGCAATAGTTGACCGCCTGGTGCCCGGTGCGTGGGTTCAAGTACGCATTCTTCCAAGGCGTCACCACCTCGTCGTGGAGTGACGCCAACACGGTGTAATTGACCCCCGCCTCCGTGTCACCATCTCGGTCCAGTTCCAGATTCAAGTTTTGCGATCCTTCGAACGACTGCTGGAGTCCTGCCTGACCGGACATCAAGGAAATGCCTTCGGTCGCGTATCCCTGAACCCCAAGCAGGGTGATGATCGCGTGGCATAGCGTTCCGATCCCTCGACCCGTGCAACCGTGGTTACTCGGCGCGATCCCAATCAATTTATCGACCTTTTCGCTCCCTCCCAAGAACTTGAGGTACCAGCGCGGCATGAGCCCTCCGCCCTGCGAGTGGCCTACCAAGTCGACCTTCTTGGCCCCCGTCTTCTTCAAAACTTCGTCGACGAACAGCGCCAATTCCTTCGCAGATTCCCGAATATCAGCGTATCCTTTGATGACTTTGGGGAATGTCCCCGTATCGCCATAGTTGATGGCAAAGAGAGCAAATCCCGCATTCTGGAGTTCGGGCGAGAGCGTCTTCCACGTATTGTAACGATTCGCCCACGTTCCGTGAATGAGGACGACGGGGTTCGTGCCCGGCGGCGGTTTGCGCACCGTCTCGGCCGTCTCGGCAAAGGGATCCTGCGAGCCCGGAGGGAGGCCGTCGGGCGCCAGGCACGATTCGAAGAACGCGTGCTGGAACCTCGTCAGCGGCGAGAGCATCTGGGCCACGACTTGCGCCGACGCCCCTCGCACATCCTGCGCGATTCCCTTCACTCCCTGCGCGACCGACCCCAGAGGGTTGGACTGCAAAATAGGATTTTTCATTTATCCGCCCCTTTCGTAATTACGTTTCTTCGAGATTGGACGAAGGTTCCCCGAGGTCGCTGCGCGCGCGTGCGCAGCGATCGAGTCGCCTCCGTGCAGCAACATGGTTTCCTTTTTTCGAGGCGCAAGTGGCCCTTCGGCTCATCAGCGCGGCCCGAGCATGCTCACATCGGTCCGCGTCGTGGCCGCTCGGCACCCCGCTCCGTAACGACGACCGTCCTGATCTTTGGCATTTCCAACATGGCTCACCTCCGCGCTCCGAAGTGGAAAACCGAATAACGATGCTTGTCCTGTTTTGGAATCGAGAGCAACCCGTGCAGTGCGATTAATTCGAACTTGAGCTGTATCCACTCCCGAGCGCGGGTCGCATTCGCCCCAGTTCGAAATACCCCGGTGCTAGGGCAACGATTCGGCGCGTTCGACGACTCATCCCGCAAGGATGGCACGGGTCAGTTCGATGAGGGCCTGCCGCAGCCAGCGGTGCAGCGGATCGTCGTGCGAGCGCACGTGCCAGACCAACGACATGTCGAGTTGCGGCGTGGGCAGCGGCGGCGCAAAGAGGTGGAAGCGTCCATCGGCAGCTGCCCGCTTGGCCGCGCGCGTGGGAATCGCGGTCACGAAGTCGGAATTCGCAATGACCTCGGGGGCGATGAGAAAGTGCGGCACGATGGCCGCGACCCGTCGAGACATGCCGCGTTCGGCCAGCACCGTGTCCATCATCGCGGGCCCCCGACCTTGCGGGGAAACGAGCACGTGACCATAGGATATGTAGTCGCGCACCGTGGGCCTCTTCTTCTTGGCCAACGGGTGGCCCCGGCGGACCATGCAGGTCATCGTATCCCGAAACAACGGGGCGATGCGTAGACCCGAAGCTGCGCGTACGAAGGGGGCCAACACCACGTCGGCATCGCCGGAGACGAGGTGTTCGGCCACGTCCGAAACGAGCGGCTGCACGCGCACGGTCACGCCCGGCGCACTCGAGGCCAACTCTCGAACGAGGTCCGGCACGAGCAGCACCTGCGTGTAGTCGCTGGTGACGACATTCCACGTCAGCGATGCGCTCTTCGGATCGAACTCGGAGCCGGCGAGGAGCGCGCGCACCCCGTCGAGCATCGCTTCGAGGCGGCCGCTCATGGCGAGCGTTCGTTTGGTAGGCACCATGCCATCGCGCGTACGCACGAACAGCGGATCGTCGAAGAGCACACGGAGCCTGCCCAGCGCCGAACTCGTGGCCGACTGCGAGAGGCCCACGCGGCGCGCCGCCCGTGTCACGTTTCGCTCTTTGATGAGCGCATCGAGAACCGTGAGCAAGTTCAAATCGATGGCCGAAATATTCATCGAGACGATAGTATCATCTCATTATCGACACGGTAGATAAGTGAGATTCATTCTATGGTTTGGACTCACCCCATACCGGTCCCTAGGGTTTCTCCCGCGACATCGAGAGAGGAACTCCATGAACGTATTTCTGACCGGGGCTACGGGCTACATCGGCGCCGCCGTGGCGGACGACCTCGAAGAGAAGGGTCATCGCGTGAGGCCCCTGGTGCATCGACTGGAAAAAGTAACCGAGCAGCGGGCGCGAGGGCGCGCCGTCGTCGAGGGAAGTCTCCGCGATCCCCTGGTCCTCGAGAACGCCGCACGGCGCGCCGATGCCGTCATCCACACGGCCTCCACCAACGGCCCCGACGCCGGGGAGACGGACCTCCTCGCCGTACGTGCCATCCTCGCCGGCCTCTACGGCACGGGCAAGCTCTTCATCTACACGAGCGGCTGCTGGGTCTACGGAAACACGGGAGAAACCTCGGTGGACGAGACCTCGCCCGTCGCACCGGCGGCCCTGGTCGCGTGGCGGGTCCCGGTGGAGAACGAAATCCTCGCCGCCGCGCGCGAGCGAAATGTTCGCGCGGTGATCATTCGCCCCACCATCGTGTACGGGCGCGGGGGCGGCATTCCGGGCATGCTGGTCGCGGGCGGCCGGCGCGATGGCATCGTGCGCCACGTCGGCCCGAGCTCCACGCGTTGGTCGTTCGTCCACGTGGAAGATCTGGCCGATCTCTACGTGCGCGCGTTGGAGCGCGCCCCCGCCGGCACCATCCTCACGGCCGCCAGCGACGAGAAGCTCTCGGTCGGCGATGTTGCGCGCGCCGCGAGCGATGCCGCCGGCATTCCTGGCCACGTGGCGGAGTGGCCGCTCGAACGCGCCCGCGAATCGATGGGGCCCTTCGCGGACGCGCTGGCGCTCACGCAAACGGTGACGGCCCCCATGGCGCGTTTGCTCTTGGGATGGGCTCCCAAAGGGCCTTCGGTTCTCGAGGACTTGCGGCGGGGTTCGTATCGTCCTGGCCGGGCCGAAAAATTGATTGCATAGCTAACCAATTGCGCTACGCTGTTCCTCATGTTCGAACACTGCCTGTACTTCAACACGACCGCGCTGGCGCGCGTGGTCGAGCGGGAGTGGGCAGCGGCGTTCAAACCGTTTGGCCTGACACCGCCGCAGGCCTTCCTGCTTCGATTGGTCCTTTCCCGGCCCGGCTTGTCGCCCCACGAGCTGGCGTCCGAGTTGACCATCGCGCGCCCAACGGCCACGCGTCTGCTCGACGGGCTGCAAGGCCTAGGCTTCGTCGAGCGGCGCCAGGCCGCGTTCGACGCGCGCCATTGGGAGGTGCATCCCACGGTGGCCGCCAAAAAGATCCAGACCGAGCTCAATGCGGCAAGTGGTCAGGTCACACAACGCATCCAGCGCGAAATCGGCAAGGAGCACTTCGACGATACCGTTCGCAAGGTCCGCAACGTGTGCTCGGCTCTCAAGTAGCGTCTTTTTTTTTCGCCATATAGTTGCATAGCTAATTATTTCATCCACGGAGATCGCCATGCCCATTCTCAACGTCAAAGTCAGCCAACCCGCGAGCCCTGCCCTGACCCACGCCATTTCGGAGATGCTGCTCGAGCACACGGTTCGCATCTTGCGCAAGAAGCGTGAACTCACGGCCATCGTCATCGACTACGTACCGCCGGAGAACTGGATTGTGGGCGGCGCGACCTTGGCCGCGCAAGGCAAGAACAGTTTCTACTTCGACATCAAGGTGGTGGACGGTACGAATACCAAAGACGAAAAAGCGAATTACATCGCCGAGTGCTTCGCGGGCTTCGACAAGCTTCTCGGACCGCTCCACGAAGAGAGTTACATTTACGTCCAGGAGGTATCGGCCGATGCCTATGGCTTCGGCGGGGCGACGCAGGAGTTTCGGTACATTCGGTCCAAGGTTTGAGCCCCTGAATGGCCACGATGCGTTGCCAACCGCGCGTTGGTCCCCCCTGGACCCCCGAGGAAGAGCGCTCTTGCCTCGAGGGTCGTCAGGGACAAACCTCCGATGCACGGGCTGCCGCGTCCGTTTCGTTCGCCGTAAATTTCAGCGCGCTCCGCGTGCCGATCCGATGTTCTAGCCACCGTCCCGGCTGTCGAAGTCCAACCTCGGCGCTACGAGGGCCTCGTGCCCGTCGTCGAACCTCACCCAGTAGGGAGGCTCGCCGTTCTCGCCGAGCACCTCGACGACTTCCCCAACGCGCTCCCCTCGCCCGTGGCCCGCAGCCTTGACCCGGACCCGCTCCCCTCTACGCATCTGCATACTTCCCTATCTTGGACGTTGCAGACACCGCCATCGTTTCTCCCCAAAATGCGCCGCCTGAACCTTGCCCTTGTGCAACTTTCTAGCACCGCGCAAGAAGCCACGGGTTGCTCTCGTAAGCGAAGGTGGAAGCCGGCGCTCCATACTTCAAAAGAAGCGCCATGCTCCGGCCATCGCAAAGGAAACGCACGGAGAACGCTCTAAGCCGGCATGGTCCACTCATTTCACGGAGAGGCTCTTCGACGGCTTGGCGTCGCGTACATGAGCGATGACGCGGCCATGGCGGCCCTCGTGGCCCGGGAGCAGAAACTCGGTATTTCGCTGCCCGCTTCTTTTGTCGAGTGGTACGGCATGCTAGGCGGTATCGAGTTATTGCAACGTAATAGCAATTGCGACAATCCCGTCCCCATTGTGCGGCTTGGCGCGTCATTGGATGGGCCTTGGGACGACCCCACCGACTGTGTGGCCGAAGGTCTCCTCATCTTCATGGTCGAGAATCAAGGTGTATGCGTTTGGGCCGTCCAGCTCGGTCGATCGGACGATCCGCCGGTGCTCGTCGCGTGCGATCCTGATTACGAATGGCAGCCCTGTGCGGAGACATTTTCATCATTCATCGAGTGCCAGATCTGGGACCACGCGGAGATCCTCGCCGATACGACGCCGCACGCGCGAATGGTGATTCAAGCTCAGGATTTGCCATTGCGGAGCGACGATTTGGCATTTCTGCGGCGAAATTTCACCGAACGAACGACCACACGGGGCTGGCCCGGCGATATTCAGTACCGTTTCGAACACGGCGAAACGCGCCTTCTTCTCTGGGACGGAGAAGATCAGGCGGATTGGTGGATTTGCGCACGGACGAGCGAAAACTTGACAGAAATCGTCGAGAAACTTTGGTACTGCGGCGACCTTCGCGCGACGCTCTGGAGCAACGACCCACGCGCGGAGGAGGTCCTCCAGAACGTGCGCGCGTCGAAGCGGTAGACTGTTTCGTATCCGCGTGGTGATGCGGTGTTCCAAAAACACCACCGCGACCGCATGACTCCATTGCACACAATATGGCATTGACGTACCCGGTGCGTTGAACCGGTTGAGCCAAAAAGTGGGTCGATTAGCGCGATGCGCGCAAATCAGAGTGCGGCATTGATCATATCCGTGTCGCGCGACATTGCCGCACTGCGTTCCCGAGCGCGATTGGGTGGCATGTCAATGTAGTATTGCTGCGCAAGCACATCGAATTGTGCAATCGCGACAAATGATTCTTCGAGCTTGACCCCAGAGCACCAAACGATCAAAGTCACCGCGCCCACGTAACCCGTCGGGCCAGGTGCAATCGCTCCCGTCAGTGAGAGTGGCGACTGAGCCATCGGCCTCCGACAATCCGAAGTTTGCTCGCGCAGCAAATCGACATCAAGGAGATTGCAATGGACAAGAACGTATTTCGTGGCTTGGCTGGCGTGGTTGCGGTCGTTGGACTCGGGCTCGTTAGTACGACAGCCACCGGACTCCCCGGCGGGTCGGCGCGGGAAATTTCGTTCATGCCCGACAACAACCTGGACCAAGAGGACAATCTCTTGGCCCCCACCGGCATCACGGAGACCGAGTTCAATCGGGTCATTGCGGCAACGCGAACCGTCTACAACCCCATCGTTTCCGCGCTGGGTGGCCGGTTGGTGATCAACGCGCTTTGGACCAACAACACGGTCAACGCAAACGCCTCTCGCAGTGGAACCACGTGGACCGTCAACATGTACGGCGGCCTCGCGCGCCGCGCCGAGGTCACGTCCGACGGCTTTGGCGTCGTCCTCTGCCACGAGCTCGGGCACCACCTCGGCGGGTACTTCTTCTACAGCGGCACCGACTGGGCCGCGGCCGAAGGCCAATCGGACTGGTACGCCACGCAAGCGTGTACGCGCCGCCTCTGGGCCAGCGAGACCGCGAAAAATGCCACCTTCCGCAACACCGCGCCCCAAATCGTGAAGGACAAGTGCGATGACGAGTGGGCGACGACCGCCGAGCAAGACCTCTGCTATCGAAACGTCGTGGCCGGAAAGTCCGCGGCCGATCTTCTCGCCGCGCTGGGAGGCACCACGGCCAACTACAACACGCCCGACACCACCGTGGTCACCCGCACCAACACCGCCCACCCGCGCGCCCAATGCCGATTGGACACGTACATGACGGGGGCCCTCTGCACCGTGCAGGCGAACCTGAACGCCATCCCGGGCCTCAATGCCAGCGGCGGCCGCAATTCCGCCAATGCCGAGCGTGAGGCCGCCAAGACCCGCTGCTTGCCCGCCAGCGCCGCGGCAGGCACGCCGGGCTACAACGGCAAGAACGTCCCGACCTGCTGGTTCAAGCCGCAAGTCTCGGGCTTCGCCTTCGACTCCGAATAATTCGCCCCAACGAGCACGCGCGCCTCGGAGGAATCCCCGAGACGCGCGTTGCCATTTGCGCATTGCGTGGGATTCAAAACCATCTTGAAATAACCTATTGTCGCAACCCCACAGCCCGTCCGCCTGTTACATCGAGCATGTTCTTCGAACGCATTCAGTGCGCGTAAGAAGACGGAGCCGGCGCTCCGGCGTCAGCGGGCTCCACGCACCGCCCGGCAACGCATAGGCGCTCGCCTTTGCACTGCGTATCGTACTGGCATCCCGTCGAGACGGCGGCGGCTTGGGCCGGTGGCGTTTCGACCCGCCGCAAGATTGTACCCTTGATGTAGTAACCGAGGCCGTTCGAGACGGCGAGCACCATGTCGCCCCCGGCTTTGCATACCTCCGGCCGCACCGCCTCGCGGAAGTCGGCGAGGCTTTGCGGCCACGAGCACTCGGGACACAGCGGATTCAGAGACATATCGACCGAGCCGATTTCCTCGTAGCCCGATGCCGGCGATGCGGTGAGCACGCCGAAGCTGCACGACGTCGCCTCCTCCGACCCCGAGCCGCCTGCGCCCCCACCGCCCGTGGGGGTGGCGATGGTCCCGCACGCCATGAGCACGGCGGAAGCTACACAAGCTAGGGAAGGAAGAGCGCGGAACATGTCGACAGCTCCTTCGACCCATGCGAAGCCGCCGTTCCCTCCTTTCGAACGCGCACCCCAAAATCGTCATCGGCGAAACGAATTTCTTTCAACGCATCGGTCGCTGGCGGGTTCCATCCTCTTCTGATGGTCCGATTTCTCGCAGCGGCATTTGGCATCGCGCTTCTCGTGCAGGCTTGCCACGCACCCGGTGCGAAGTCTCACGGCATGGGCGCGAAGTGCATGTCTCCGATTTGCGGTGAAGGACTCCAATGCGCGCCGTTCCGTGATCCAACGTACACCTCGAAGATCCGGCGAGGTCACTGTGTCCTGCAGGATGGCCGATGCTTCGAGGATCGCGATTGCCTGCCCAACGCCCGTTGCAAGGGGGCGACCGCCGAGTTGGCGGGACACTGCACGTAATAGGGGAGTAGTGCGGAACAACATCGCCGCGCCGAGGGAAACGCGCTTTCGAACCATGGCTCCGCCCGCTGGCATTTCGTTTGCCGCGGGCGCGGATTTTTTTGCGCCAGTCGAACGCGCACAGCGTCCTAATGCCGGACAAGGGCGGTAACCCGCCCTGTGCGGAGGTATTCCCATCGTGCAATCAAAAAAGTCACTTTCCCATTTGGGGCTTGCGTGCTCGGCGCTGGGCGCCGCCGTCGTTGGGTTCGCCGGCTGCTCGGAAAGCAGCGCGCCGCCTTCGCCCCTGGAAGAAGGGAATCCGGCCGCGAACTCGCCGAACGCATCGATACTGCAATTGACGTACGACGAACGCACCAAGCGCGTGGGCGCGCGTTTGAACCGTGCGCTCGAGGAGCACGAGCAGTTGTTCTTGCGCGTCCGGCGCGGCACGGTCCCCCGAGAGTCGACGTGCACCGAGCTCGCGACCCATGGCAACGCCCTGCAGGGCATCGCGCAGGGTGACGCCCTGCAGTTCGATGGGCCGCAGGTCGACCAGGAATTACTCGATCTGCCGAGACGGTTCGACTCCGAAGCATGGGTCACCGGGCCCTTCACCGAATCGATGCGCGAAGAACTCCGCAAAGGCACGAACGCCATCGTGGAAACGTGCCTCCTCAAGGATGGCCAGATCCGCGACGAGCAGCACAAAACATTGGGCTACGTGATCGATCTGGCCCGGGACGAGGCCGAGACGCCCACCGGCGGCCCGGCGCGGCGTGCGCTGAGCGCGGCGGCGGCGGAGCCGATCCAAAGCATGATCAAGTACGCCGAGCGCTGCGTGCAAGAGCTCGGCGAGATCCCGTTCTTCCGGAAGAAGAGCGGGATCGGGGAGTACGAGACCTTCGACTGCCGAGACTTCGAGGGCTCGGACGGCACGGGGACCCGAGCCATCGAAGGGGTGGAGGGCAAGCCGATTCCTCTCACGGTGGAGGATGCTCCAAAACCCGATTGCGATTTTGCCAAGCCGGTCGCGGACGTCGATAGCCAAAACAAGAACTACTATTGCGTCAACAAATGCGACAAGCCGCAATACCTGAACAAAGGATGCGAGCCGGGGCCGACGGTCACCACGGCCAAGAACGACAAGGGAACCCACTGGGTGCTCCTCTGCCGCGCCGCCAACGCCCCCACGCTCGATGGGATGTCGCGGACGAAGACGTTCCGTGACATCGCCATGATTGGGCACAACCCCAAAACGGGCAAAACGTGCTTCTTTCAAAACGACATTGGTCCCGCCAACCACGGAGATCGGATCCCCCACCCGGCCGATCGTGCCAAGTCCGAAAGCATATGGAGCTCGCCCAAAGGCTATTGCACCACGAGCTGCCACGCGGCCGACGCCTTCGTGCACAGTCCGTGGATCGATGGTGCGCTGCGTTCCAACGGCAGGACGATCGTGCCCAAGATGGGCGAGCAGCCGGACTTTCCCATTAGCTGGCTCGATGCGCCCTACAGCGTCGTGAACATGGATGCGCAGGGCTGGAAGATCGGACAGCAGCTGGTCAGCGAAGAGGCGGCGGCGTGCACGAGCTGCCACCGCATCGCGGGGCCGGGGGGCCAAGGAATGATGAAGCAATTCAGCGCCTGGGGGACACTGAGCAATCCGAATGATGCGTACTTCGCGCACATGACGTCTTCGTACAGCACGGACTTCGCCAAATCGCACTGGATGCCCACGAACGTCGATGGCCTGGATGCCCAGAAATGGGAGAGCTCGAAATGGAAGAAAGCCACCGATCACATCATCCATTGCGCCTCGTCCAGCAGCCCCGAATGTGTCTTTGCCGACGTTCCACGCGGACGCCCTTGAGAACGAAATACCCCATGATGCCCCCCCACAATCCGTCTGCTCTCCGATGGGTCGCTTGGCCCGTTCTCTCCTTGTCCATGGGCTGCTCGGCGGGCTCGACCCCGAACGGTGACGATACCGAGACTTGTGGCGTCGTCACCTCCGAGCTCCGTGCGGCCTCGACCCTGGGCGACGACGAGCTCGCGCGCACGTCGCTCCGCATTCTGGGTGCCCGCGTCGCCGAGCGCAACGACCAGTGCAACCGCTGCCACGACGTAAACAATGCCAGGATACGGCGCTGGGCCGAGGACTACGAATCGACCATGGCGGTCCTTCGCGATACCACCCAGCCCGTCGCCACACGCATGAATGGCCTTCGCGCCGATCCGAACAATCCAGCTTCCAACTTCTCGCCAACGCGCATCGGTTTCCTTGCGGGCGGTGCGCACCTTGGTATGGGTCCACAGATCGATGCAACACGCCATCCGATCGCCCTCGCGCAGGGCAAACTTCTCGCGGGGCTCTTCCACGACCGTGACGACGACTATGCCAGTTTCCGCGACGCCGTGCTCATGCCCATCAAGCCGAGGTTCGATCGCCTGACCGCGAGCGAATACGAGACCGTCGTCACCTGGGTCGAGCGAAAGCTGCCCAAGTTGGACGAGCTTCTCCCCGATGGAGGGCGCCCCACGAGCTGCATCGACGACTTCACGGAGCTGACCAAGCATGCGCGCAAGATGCGCACGACCGCGTGGGGCGCGGTCAACCGCGACAATCGGGTTCCCATGTTCGCCTGCAGCACCGGCAGCCCGCTCGAGTGCTTCTCGCAGAAGCGCGACGGAAAGGACGTCTTCCCGAATGCTAAGGACACGACATTCGCGAGAACATGGGCCGCGCCGGGCACCACCGTGCGCGTCCTCCGTGAGCTCGAATTCAAAGGAAGCTTCTGGACCCGAAGCTCGGCCGACGGACGCTTCGTGGGAAGCGGCGTCTCGAAAGGCGGAAAAGACAACGCCGTCGTCGTCGATCTCGGAGCGGCGCTGCAAGGCACCACGCGCGACATTTGGGTGAATGCCCGCTACGATCCGAGTTTCTACCCGGACAACGAAGGATTTCTCTTCCAAGGTGACGACGGCGCCGGGTATTGCAAGCAGAGCCTGCTCACACGCGCGAGCACGACGCAGATCACGTTCAACGAGCCAGAGTGCTCCAAACTGGGTTCGCACGGTCTCTACCAGAGCGTGGGGCAGACGCTCGGCGACGACGCCCTCCGCGATCGTTTCGTCGTGTTCAGCGAATGGGTCGGCGACGATGGTGGCCGCAATTTGCGAGAGACGGATCCGCCACCGGAGCAAGGCGCCGAGGTGGGAGTGACCATCCAAGTTCTCGTCACCAAAGGCTCTTCGGATCAATACGAACTGCATGAAACGAAGACACTCCTGACGCCGTTCGAGGGCGACACGATGATGTCGCCCACTTCGAGCTTGATCGCCAATCGCGTGGCCGGTGCCAACAAAACGCAGCAGGGCTACATGATCCGCCGCGTCACGCCGACCATGACCGCGACAGGCTACGAATTCGCGTTGGCGGAGGCCGGTCGTATTTGCATGAAGGGTCACAAGGCGAACTTCTCGTACGACGAGCGCTTCCTGGTGACGTACCACTACCTCACGCGCGAGGATTTCGCTTCCGACGCGGAGTATGCACCGTACAAGAACAAGCACGCGAGCGACATCTACGTGGCCGACATGCTCACCGGTCAAAAGCTGCGAGTTACACGCATGGCGCCGGGGCAGTTCGCCCTTTTCCCGCACTTTCGCTCCGACGGGTGGCTCTATTTCAGCGTGCGCGACGCCGTGAATAAAAAAGAATACATCGCGGCGACCGACGCCACGCTGCGCCAGCCCGGCAATCCATGATGCGGTAACCCGGGGTGTGATCTGCGCATACTCAGTAAAGCGCATTTCGCACCCCGGAGAACGGCGCCTCCGAATCGTCCGGTGAGTCGAATGCCGAGAACGTGCGCTAGCGCGTTAATCGTCATCGATTGATACATCGACGTATTGTCGCTTTCGTCGATTCGAGTCAGTATCGACACGAATACGGAAGACGACTCACGCATGACTGGAAAGTTCGACACCAGTTCGGGCACGCAATGGCTCACGATCCCAGAGAACGTAAATCCTCGCGTTTTGGCGACCCGAGAAGGGTACGATCTCTGGTCCGAAATCTACGATAGCGAGCAAAATCCGCTCATCTTACTCGAAGAACCCGAAGTCAAATTTCAGCTCGGAAACGTGCACGGTCTTTCGGTGGCCGACGTTGGCTGTGGGACCGGACGCCATGCCATTCGATTGGCACGGGAGGGAGCCAAGGTCACGGCGCTGGATTTCTCGAGCGGTATGATGGGGCGGGCGAAGGAAAAGGCGGTAGGCTGTTCGGTCGACTTCGTCATGCACGATCTCCGGATGCCACTCCCCATCCCCGATCGAAGCATGGATCGCGTCATTAGTTGCCTGGTGATCGATCATTTTCACGCCGCGCAGTTGCCCACGCTCTTTCGCGAATTGGGGCGAATATGCAGGCAGGACGGATTCATCCTCATCTCCGTCATGCATCCAGCCATGCTGCTGCGCGGTGTGCAGGCGCGCTTCGCGGATCCGAGAACGGGCGTCGAAATACGCCCCAAGGCGAGCACCAACCTGGTGAGCGATTACGTGATCGCGGCGCAGATTGCCAACTTGCCATTTCTCGCATTGTCCGAGCACACCATGGATGTTGGCATCGCCGCAAAGGCGGAGCGCGCGCAAAAGTACATTGGCTGGCCCGTGCTGCTCATGATGAAGCTCGCACCGCAAGGCGTATCGAACATTTGAAAGGCACGATGATCCGAATATTTCGGATTCATTCGCTCGCCGCCCCACGTATGGTAGCCTCCGCCCCACGATGATGCCGATACGACGACGCACTGCCACCGACTTGCTCGCCTTGGTGCTCTTGGCTGGGTTGTTCTCGTGCAGGCCCGCCGCGGAGAAGGCCCCCACCGTACCGCCGGCCATTGCCGTACCGGAAGGCGCGGTCGTTGTGCTCAAAGCGCACGCGGAGGGCGTCCAGCGGTACATGTGCAAGACGCCCCCGGAGGGAAAGGCGAGCTTCGCCTGGACCCTCGTCGCACCCGAAGCCGATCTCTTCGATGCGTCGGGCAAACGCATTGGCAAACACTATGCGGGACCGACGTGGGAAGATCTATCGGGCACCAAAGTCGTTGGCGAGATGAAGGCCAAAGCCGATAGCCCCGATCCGAATGCCATCCCGTGGCTGCTCCTCCAGGCCAAATCCCACGAAGGGACCGGCAGCCTCGGTCAAGCGAAGTTCATTCAACGCATCGCAACCGCGGGCGGCAAAGCCCCCGAAGGCGGCTGCGACGAGGCTTCCGTAGGCTTCGAGAAGCGCATCCCCTACAACGCCGAATATTACTTCTACGACGTCACCGGCAAGTGACGGAGGTGCCCATGACTTTGAATCCGTGGGGCGTGGCGGCGAGGTAGGCGACCATGCCGTGGCCGTCGGCAAGGACGGCGGCTTGGGCTTGGCCCGCGTTTTCGCCTTCGTCGGAGATGACGATGGGGGCGCCGCGAGGGTGACCTTCGGAGTCGATGGTGAGGCCGCGCACGCGGTGGCCGGAGGCTGGCCCCTCGGTCCATACGAGGAGGAAACGGCCGGCGCCGAGGGCGCTGACGGCGGGGGCCATGTACGGTGCACCCAATCCGCCTTCGGGGACTTCGAACGTGGCGGCGGGCGTCTCCGCCATGGGCTCGTTCGCGCGAGGAATGCGCCACGTGCGGTAGCGCAAGCCCCATGCGTCCTTGCGCGCCGCGCGATCGGCCCAGGCTACGAGCACGGTATCGCCGCTCACGGCGATCGAGGGGGAGCCCACCTCCACACCGAGGGCCTTGCTCTCCATCAAATTGCCCAATGGTGAGAGGCGATGATTGCCTTTCGCCGAAATGAGCCCCGTCCAGATCGAACCGCCGCGGCGAAACGCCATCGCGAAACCCCGAGCCGGCGCCTCGAGCGGGACGGCGCGCAGGCCTTCGACGGGCGAGCCACCCGCCAGAGGCCATAAGGCGTTGAGCTCGTCGGAATCGTGCGGAGCCCAAACGAGCTGACCGCCGGCCACTCCGAGATCGATGGGGGTCGCGCCCGAAGACGTCCGGCGCATCGCCATGGCGTCGCCGGGACGATCGGTGGACACGGCAACCTTCGGCCGGTGGTTCTTCGACGCCCCCGCGCCGGTGGGCGTGGGCGTCGGAATGGGGGTCACCCGTCGAACGGCGTCGTGCGAATGCGTTACGCGGCTGGCCGTCACCGCGAGGGTCGTCGGATCGACGAACGCGCTGACCGCCTGCACGGGGCGGGGCGCAAATCCGATCACGATCCCGCGCGCAGCCGCGGCAACCTCGACCCCCGGTGCGAGGAGGGCTTGCGCCGCGACGATTTTCGGCTTCCCCGCGACACTACAGCCTACAAGCTCGACAGCGGGTTCTGCCGTCGAGGGCAGCTCCAGGACCGCCTCCGTGACGGGCGCAACCGCGGCCTGCTGCGCCGCGGGCTGCTCCCGTGGCGCGGACTGCGCAATACGCGGAGCGTCCCCACTCGCTTTGGACGCCAATTGCTTTTTCACCAGAATGCCGGCCCCGGTCACCATCGCCAAAAGGGCCAAACCGACCATGACCGGCCGTAGGAACCGCGATCCCTTTTCGGGCTCCCCCCGAAGCGCGGGGCCATCGCCCGCGATGCCCGCGCGAGCCCGCATTTGTGCTTGCGCCTGCGCCTTGAACGAAGGCGGTAGGATGATGATGGGAATTTCGTGTCTCGGCGTAACGGCGGTACTGCCGCCCTCGTCACGGATATGCGCGGCTTGAAAAGACGTTGGAATCTTCGAGCCAACGGCGAGCCGTTTCAGGAGCGGCACCAGCCGGGTGACGGCCGTATGGTCGGAATGGTTCTCGACGACGGAAACGGAATTCCGATTTCGGCTTTCGCCGACAGGATCTGGAAGGGCTGGAACGCCAACGACGGTCGGCACACTCCCGGGTTCGGAGGGCGACGGCATAGAATAACCTCCACGTTACCTGATGGCCGGGGGGATGGACTTCGTCAGCCCGTAAGGTCCCTCGAATTGTCCCGAAAAGCCACGACTTTTTCGAGTTGAATATACGAATACCCGCCGCGGCGATTGCACATTACGTACATTTTTCCGCGGGGCTTTTCACCCTTATCGTGATGTTCTCGCTCTGCAGAATCACGATGCCCGCATGACACGGATCGGGGCACGCGCTTCAGTCCGCAGTCGGCGTCCGTACAATCGGGTTCTTGCCGCACGTGCGAAATGGAAGCGCCCCGGGCGAAGATCTCCCACGCACGCCCACTCCGCGCCCAGCGTCGCACTGCGTTCGCCATCTCCGTAGGCGCCGCGTTTCATGAACGGTGACGGCAACTTACGGGCGCTGCCCGGTCTTGACCGCGGACGGTGAAACGGCCCCGCGCGCAGCTGCGCCGTGCTACATCTGAGCAAGCCGTGTACCGCCGCATCCTGTCCCTCGCGATCGCGCTCCCCTTGGTGACCCTTCTGGCGGCGGGTGGCTGCCAAGGAATCGTGGGCGATGCGGTCCCCTCGTTTCGCTGCGATTCGCACTTCGACGCGGGCGTTTGCCCCGCCGGCCAATATTGCCTCGGAACGACGTGCGTACCGAACGGCACGCTTGCCTTGGATGCCGCCGTCGTCCAATGCGGCGACACGACGTGCGCGCCCGGGCAGGTGTGCGCACCGAAAACGAATCAGTGCATCGACGGCGCGACGGCCTGCACGGCGGGCAGCTGCCAGGGAACGGAGGTCTGCGACTTCGGAACACGGCAATGCGTGAAGCCGGCGGAAAAGCAACTAGGCGAGGGATGCAAGGCCGACGTGGAGTGCGTGGCTGGAACCTTTTGCGGCTACTCGCCCGTTCTCACCAGCGACGTGGTGAAGGCCGACGGCGTCTGCACCAAACCGTGCTGCAAGTCGACCGACTGCCCCGCGGACTTCGTCTGCTACGGCGCCGGCACGGGCGGAAACTATTGCGTCGGCAAAGGCGTCTTGCAGCGCCCCGCGCTGGGCGCGCGTGCCGGAGGGGAATCCTGCACGGTGCAAGCCGATTGCCGCTCCGGCGTTTGCGACGCGACCAACAAGTGCGCCGACACGTGCTGCCACGCCTCGCATTGCACCAACGACACCGTCTGCCGGGCCATCGCCCTTCAGGGTGTTGGAACGTCGACGAAATACGTACTCGGATGCGGCGCCCCCGAGGGGCAGGCCAAAGTCGGAGACTCCTGCGAAGTGATCTTGGCCGGAAAGTGCGCTCAAGGTGCCTGCGAGGACGGGACCGACAAATGCCGAACGGCCTGCCGTAACTCCAACGATTGCACGACCTATTGCGACAACACGAAGGCACGCAGTCATGCCGACATCATCACGGTCTGCACGGAGTCGGTGAGCCCGAAGGGAACCAGGCAGCTCGGCGAGGCGTGTGACGTAGCGACCCAGTGCGTCGGCAATCGGTGCATCCAGGACTCTCCCGAAGGCACGAAATACTGCTCGGATGCGTGCAGCACCGATGCCGAGTGCGCGAGCGCGGGGCTCGTGTGCAGGCCTCGGGACGCCGGCCAGGGACGCTACGTCCTGCGTTGCGTGCGCAGCTGACCTAGAAGTTACCATCGCGTCACCGATTCGAAGAAATGGCGGTGCAAACTCGCGGCTCTCGAACGGAGCCCTCGATGATCGCACGCACGCTGCCCATTCCGTCGTTGCTCACCATCCTTTACACGGGATGTTTCGGCGGCAACGCCGAGTCCTTGGACTCCAACGCGAGCTCCCTCGCAGCCTGCCGCGTGGCCGACGCCTACGGCACCGCCGTCGAAGCGGGCACCGTGGAGAGCAGTGCCATCGACGAGGCCTCGGGGCTCGCGGCCAGCAAGCGCAATCCCGGTGTGCTGTACGTGCACAACGACTCGGGAGACTCCGCCCGATTCTTCGCGCTGAATGGCCAGGCCGGCTTGATTGGAACGTTCTCCGTGAGCGGCGCCACCGCCGTCGATTGGGAAGATACCGCCGTGGGCCCCTGCCCGCAGGGGAGCTGCCTGTACCTGGGCGATATTGGGGACAACGACGAGGCACGAACCAACGTCGCCCTTTACCGCGTACGCGAACCCGATATTGCCGGCGGCCAGACTTCCGGCTCGCTCGCGGCCGAGAAGTTTCCGTTCGCCTACCCCGATGGACCGCGCAACGCCGAATCTTTGATGGTTCACCCCAGCACGGGCTCCGTCTACATCATCAGCAAAACGAAGACGGGCAAGAGCCGCGTTTACAAATTCCCCGAGCCGCTCACCGCCAATACCAAAGTAACGCTCATCAAAATTGCCGAACTGAATCTCCCGTCCGGCCAAAGCGGCACCGCCACCGGCGCAGATATCCATCCTTGCGCGCCGCGCTTTCTGCTCCGCACGTATTCGCGCGTCTACGAATTCCGCGCCGGCGCGGGCGAGTCGTTCGAGCAGGCGTTCTCCAAGTCGCCCGTCACCTTGACGGCGCCCTCCGAAGATCAAGGTGAGGCCATCACCTATGCGGCCGACGGCTCCGCCTATTACACGGTGGGCGAGGGATCGCAGCCGCCGCTCTATCGCATCAACGCGAAGTGAAGCTCTGCACGAGCTTGCGCCTCACTCAAGGACGAACGGCGGTCGGATGGTCGCCAGCTCTTTCGGCCAATCTTGGCACTCCCAGTCGCGTCGGCCCGACGGATCGTCGTCCTCCTTTCGGTTGCGGCAGACGGCATTCCAAGCTTGGACGATCCTAGCAGCGCCCTTACCACCTCGGAGCACGGTGCAGGTCATGGCCGTAGCCAAACTCGAATGGTCAAGGTCAGGACGGCCCGTCGTATCCTCGACCGTCAGTGACGTCACCGCCGGCTGCGCATCGCAGTACCGGCGCGTGAAGGCGATGGATGCAGCGTCTCCGAGCACGAATGTGCCATCGAGGCGGGCAAGATAAGCAAATATCGACGGGGCGACCGCTCTTTCGTGATGAAAATTGTCGATATCTTCGACCACGTGTGCATAAGGGCCTCGCGAGATGAGATCCGGACGCCCATCTTGGTCGACGTCCTCGAGCTGTTCGATCGTGATTCCGCTGGCGGGTTCGTACGGCGCGAGGTCCCCCGCTTTGAAGGTCAATAGGGTGCGCTCCTGCATGGGGATCTCTTCGTCTGCGCTGCCTTCGGTCCACGTCGTTCGAAGGAGTTCGACTTCGCCGTCGTTATCGTAGTCGGCCGCCGCGTCGAGGCCGATATTCACATCCAACGAGTATGGATCGAAGCTCAGCGACATGTGGCCGGAGGGAACCACTTGCGTTCCCGCATCGTCTCGACGTACGAGGTCGAAATCGTACGCCGTGTAGCACCGCTCTGCGGCTCCCGGGTATGCCTGGGCGCGGACGATGCGGTAGCCCCACGTCACGCCGTTCGTCGTCGTGACACAACCTACACGGGGTCGCTGGAACGCGCAGCCATCGCCCGCATCGCCTGCCTCGAACGAAGCGATCAAGGCTTCGTTCGAGGCATGGAAGAGCGCGCACGGATCGGGGGGCCCGGCCTCCGCCTCGAGGTGCCCCATCGCTGGCGCAGAGCGGGCGGCATCCGCAGCAGCGTCAGAAAGATCTGCCACGCTGGCGTCGGATTCGTCGTGGTGGACTTTGTCGAGAACGGTCACCGAGACCGCTGCCAGCGTGAAGCTCCCGATCACGGAGAGCGCAAGTAGGGGGCGAAGCCGCATGGCCCCTTCTGTTACGCCTCACGCCAAGTTCATCTTCCCACGCTTCACCACCGCTGGAGGCCCGCGCCATATGGGAACAGTAGATTCCCGTACGTGCTTGGCACCGTTTGCCCAGCATGGATTCGGGTGCGAATGTCCGTACGCTCCGCCGCGGTAGGTAACGACGATGGCATTGGCCAAATCTTGCCAATCGGTGATGACGTAGCGGCGGGGGGGCGGACCAGGAGCACGACCACGGGGATGCCTGGTTTCGGAAATTTTGGATAACCGCCAATTGGTTTGCCGTCAAATAGGACTGCTCCTTCACGTCGCTCCATCTCGATCTGCTCCCCGACGTGCCGGCTGGCCGGCCTCGTACACTCAAGACGGGGACGTATACGATTGGAAGCCAGGTGGACACGAAGCCGAGCGTCTCGGCGCGATTCACGAAGACGGACGCTCGCTGCAGGAACGACTCCAGCGCTCGCGACGCAACCGACGGAAGCGCCCCATGATCCCGTGAGAGCCGCATAGGAACGTGCGCGGTCACGGCTTCACCGTGGATCGACCTTCGTCGGGACGTTTGGCCATCGCGCAGGGCTTTAGCTTGAGGTGTAAAGCCACATTGACGCGGTGAATCGCAAAAAGATGGCAATCTGAATGACGCAATGATTTACGACTAGCTCGCGGAGCAGCGGCTTGCGAAATCGCATGTTGCGGTTCAGAATCGCGCCCTTCGCCAAAGTTCAGCAGACACGGGGAGATCGAACATGAGCGACCGCATGCGGTGCCGACGATGGTCTGCTTCACTCATTGCATTGGGAC
Source organism: Sorangiineae bacterium MSr11367 (assembly GCA_037157805.1). Classification (NCBI taxonomy): domain Bacteria; kingdom Pseudomonadati; phylum Myxococcota; class Myxococcia; order Myxococcales; family Pendulisporaceae; genus Pendulispora; species Pendulispora rubella. The sequence continues at coordinate 8,655,728 of CP089983.1, forward strand.
TCATTCTGGCTTCCGCCCGCGCGGAGGCCCAGGCAACCACGCCGGAGCCGGCACCGGCACCCACGCCGCCGCCGGCGCCCGAGCCACCTCCAACAACCGATCCGGCGACGCAGCAGCCCGCGCCAGCGCCCATATCGGGGGCGACGCCGCTAACGTCGGCGCCCGCCCCCGTGCCGCCCGCGCCCGCGCCGTCGCCCCCCGCAGCGGCACCGCCGACGCCCCCCGAGCCGGAGCCGGTGCACTATCCCATCGTGGGGCCGAATCGGGAGCTGCGGCTCAGCGAAAACGTGGCGCTTCGATTGGGTGTGCAAGCCCAGATCTGGGCCGACTCGTCGCAGGATCCCAATCGGGAGCCCGATGGCGGCACCGGCGATCATCAGAACAACTTCATCCTGCGGCGGGGCCGCATCCTCGCGGGTGCGAACTTAATGAAGAACATGACGCTGTACGTTCTTCTGGAAAGTTCGGCCTTGGGCATGGCTACCGGCACCACGCAGGGCAACAACAAGAACTTCAGCCCGCCCCAGATTCTCGATGCGTGGGGTGAGGTGAAGTTCCACGACGCGTTCATGCTCGAAGGGGGCCTCATGATCGTCCCCGTCAGCCGCAACCACGTCATGGCCACGACCACGTACCTTAGCCTCGACACCGGCAACACCACCGCCGTCACGCTCGGCGCCCTGCAGACATCCGTGCTACGCGACGTCGGATTTCAGGCCAAAGGGCAGCTCTTCGGCGATCACTTCGAGTACCGTCTCGGTGTCTTCTCGGGCATCCGCGAAGCCCCGCATGGCACGCCGCAGGTGGAGGTGGGGGCGCAGAACTCGCCTAGGTTCTCCGGCTACTTGCAATACAATTTCCTCGATCCCGAAAAGGGATACGTCTTCCATGGCACGTATTACGGCCGAAAGAAGGTCTTGGGGATCAGCTCCGGGTTCGATCTCCAGAAGGGTTCGGGGCTCGATCCGTATTACGCGGTCTCCGGCGCTGCCTTCACGGCCATTCCGCTCAACGGAGATGCCAAGGCCGGCGGCGACGAGATTGCCTCCTTCGTCAACTACACGTATTACGACGGCCAGGAAACGGCGCGCACGCTCAACGGCCAGAACGATCTCCTCATCGAAGCAGCCTACTTCAACAAAGCGTCGAGCTTGTCCGTCTTCGGCAAGTTCGAGGGGCAGTTCTTCGGGCGGGACGACACGCAGGTGGCCAATCGAATCTGGTATGGCGGTGGCCTAAAATACCACCTGTACGAAAATTACTGCAACTTCACGCTCGCGTTCAATCACTCGACGTTTCCAAACGCCCCGACCTCGGGAGACGGCGCCAAGAACTCGACGAATCAGTACACGTTCGCCATGCAGCTCTATTACTTCTGAGACGACTCACGTCCCCTGCGCCTTCGAAGGTGGCATCGGGCACCTGGCGAGGGCGCAGATGGCGAGATGCCGATCAGATGCTCTTGCTGGTCCCGCGCGCCGGACGCGTGGCCTTGCTCTTTCGGACGCGCTTGCCGTGCGCCGCCGGTAGCCGCGGCAACGTCGCTTTCGGAGGGCTCGGTGCCGCGGCAGGAGTTGGCGGCGTCGGGGTCTCCTCGACGGGGCGGCTCATCGACGCAGCGGGCGGCTGAAAGGGGGCAGGAGCTGCCGTCGTTTTGGCGGCGGCCGCCGGGGCGCTCTCCGCATGCTTCACGGGTCGCTTGGCCTTTTTCGCACGGTGTCCGCGCGTCGACGATGCTGCAACGACGGGGCGCCCCTGGCCCGAGGCCAAGGTCTCCGCTTGGGCAGAAGATGCAACGACCGCGCTGAAGAGGAAGGCACACGACACAACGAGAAGGCGCATGGCCCGCACGATAGGCCCGCTCCTCCTTCAGGGTAAAGTTTCTGACCCCGCGCCCGCTCGGGTGCAACGCTCGAGCACGGTGAGGGCGGACCTTGCCCCAGACGACGCTCTCGACCTTGCCTTCTCCGTCGGCATCTCCACCCGTTGAAGGGCGCAACAAAATTCGCGAGCGCAATTCGCAAACGGCAATAGCACTGTGTCGACCCGGCTCGGTGTCCCGTTTCGCGAATTCGACACGCAATACGAAACAGCGAGACCACACCCCATTCTCGAAACAAGCCATCACGTCACGCTCGGCATCCCGTGTCTGAATGACCACTTGCGCCCGCGCAAATCTCCGATGGAGATACGCGGTATCCGTGCGAGAGATCCATTTGTATCTTCAGAAGAGATACCCGAAGCGTGTGAGGAGATTTTAGTCCCGATTTCTTCACCGGCACACGCCGTGCAGTGCGGGCGGTCTCGAAGGGAGCGGCATCATCGACTCGATGAACGCCGCTCTCGACGATGAAGACCTGCAACACCACGTGGCAACGCCTGCATTCTGCAGGCGCTTGACGAATTGCTGCCTGCGCACTGCGGGCACTTTATTTGCGGAGAAATCGCATGAATTTCACTCGATCGTTGGCAGTTCTGGGAATTGCCGGCGCGATGGCAACGTCTGCGGGACAAGCGCACGCGTATATCCTCGATCCGGCGAAGGTGGGCGTCAACATTCCCCTCCCCGCGGGAGCGCAGCACGACTACATTCTCGCGTACGACAACGAAGATCCCAACATCGTCTACTATGCCCCGAAGAACGGGCGGGTCGCCCTGAGCAATGGCATGCCCATGCTCGGCTTCGCCATCGCGTCGGATGGTTCCGGCATCCTCAATGCCCAACTGGAACACGGTGTCTTTGGACTCGAGAAACAAGAGCTTTTCGGGGCCATTCAGCGCGCAGGGAAGACCCCCCGCCCTATCCCCTACAAGGGGTCCAAGGTCGTGCCGGTCACGCCGGGAATCGATCCCACCTCGGGGAAACCGATCTGCACCGTCACGAGGGATCCCGACGGTTCGGAGGTTCACGATTGTGAAAACAAGTTCTACACGAACGTAGAGTACCAGCGCGGCGCAGGCCCCTCCCTCGGCGAGTTCGTCGACGTCACGCTATACCTCACCACCAAGGGCTCGGTCATCACCAAGTTCATGCTCAAAGGGGGCGCGGCGCTCAACGTTCGTCTCGTCACCGAATACTGGAAGGCCGGTAATGCCTACAAGGCATCCATGGTCGTCAACTACGACAAGCTGTTCACCGATTATCGCAAGTACGAGGCCCGTCACCGCTCCAATTGCTACGATGAGCAGGTCAAAGAGTTCTTCCAGCAGGAAGCCCTTTGCCCGGGCAAGGCACCGGCCGACTGCGCCGTCAACGTAACCTACACGGATAGCATCGGTCGCGTGGTCAACAGCATCACCATCGACCCGAACAATACGGAAGTCGTATCGCAGTTCGCTCAGTCCGTCGATGCGTTCCGCCAGAAGTTCCAGGAAGAGATGCTCATGCCCATCGACAAGCCGGACGTGCCGAACATCGACACGAATCCGCCCCGCAACGGCTACAAGCTCGACAAGCAGACGGTCACCAAGTATCAGGGCAAGCACGCTACGCTCAACTTCTCGAGCACCGCAAACGTGACCACGGGACAGAGCGTGATCCCTGCGGCCATCGGCTGCATCCGCGTCGACGACCAAGGTTTCGTCAGCCGCGAAACCGGCGGTGATTGCGGAACGTTCTGGAATGGTTCCTTGGGCTTCGACACGCTCCTCGACAAGCGCCTTCAGAGCCAACCCCCGGGCTGACGTGTGCTGAGTGAAAAGTGGCGGCGAACACGAGAGACCGGGTTCGCCGCCACTTCGACCCATGGACTTTCCTTTCGATTGCAAGGTGGACGACATGAAACATCTTTTGCGAGTATTGAATGGGTTGGCCGTCGTCGCAGCGAGCATTCTCGCGCAGGGCCCGGCGGCCGCCGCCGACGCACCCGATGGAACGGCACGGGCAGTGGTCGAGACCAACGAAGCCGTATTCTTCGAGCTCAAGGACGCGGCTCACGCCAACATCGTCTATTTCATTCCGAGAACGGAGACGACCGTCACGCCGTTTTCCCCCGACCCGGATGACGACCATTGGACGGCCGCAGTTCGTTTCAAGACCGTCACGAATCGCGACCTTCCGTCCCTTTACCCCGATTGGCGGGGAAAGACGTTGCGACCGTTCATCGTACGGCCCGCCTCCGAATGCGTTCTGCATGTGTCATCCCCGGTTCGATCCGTCGAACAATATTCCTTCGCCAAGGATCGCGACATCAGCGCCGCAGACACCGTTCCTATCTGTGACTTCGTGTTTCGAATTCCACTAGCTGACCCTTCCGCGGTCGTGGCCAGCCTGAAGCAGCAAGCAACGGCTGGTACGCTCATTGACAAGGACGTCAAGGTCGTCCTCGCTGCACAAGGGCAGAGCATCCCGTGGAAGCCCCTCTATCAGGATCTGCTCGCGCGCCGGAGCATCCCCGGTGAGCGCCTCGAGAAAGACGACGCTCTCCTATCGCTCGGCATTGCCGTACGCGCCTCGGCGCCCTGGGTCAGCTATGCCGCTCTGCCCCCCAGCGACAAGACAGCGTTCCGCGTCCAGGCATTTTCAGCATTGTTCAGCGGCGGAACGGGCGGCTACGTCCTCGTCTCCCAGGAGCCGGCCGGCGGCTTCAACGGGGGGGCCGGAACCGTGAAGACGTATGTCCTCTAGCCGTGCCGTGACTCTCTACGCAGCGCTCCTGCTCGTCGTCGTCAGCGCGTGTGGAAGCGACGGTGCCTCGGCACCGCCGATCGACCCTCCGATTCGTCATTTCGATTGCCCTAGTTCAGGTGGGCCGGCGGTGGATGGCGACGCATTTCAATGGGGAATTGATCATGGAATCGCACTTTCCGATGCGACGACACGAGAGATTCGCGACTTCCGTCAGAGATGTATGAAACCGTAGATCGTTCGCCACACCTTCGCATCGCCGCCAGGGGCATTCGCCCATGGCGGCCGACCTGCGTTGAACCGAACAATGTCTCAACGAGGCCTCTTATGATCGCTGGCCGTCATTCGACCATTCGCTTTCTCGTATCACTCCTGTTTCTTTGCTCGTTCGTCTTCATTGGCTCTACGTCGCAGGCAAGCACGATCGTTCCCAAAAATCGGCTCTACAACGCGGACGGCTCCTTCGCGGGGTTCGACACCAACGAGCCGGGACTGTATTTTCTGGCCCCATCGGCGTGGACACTCCAGGGTACGGGGACGACGCCGTCGGCGTGGCTCACCGACTCCAGCCCGGTGGGCCAGCCTGGGACGACGTTCGACCTTCGCATGACGCTGCAGCCCGACTATTCGCGCAATGCGGGGCTGGTGGCGACGATCAAAAACTCGAATCCCAACGCGCTCTTCTTCCCGCTGCCATCGACCATTCAGCATGTCACGCTGTGGATTCCGACGGTTCTCGGCGACGTCGAAGCGACCTTGACGCCGGATGACACCATGGCGACTCCTGTCGCCATCTACTACCGATTGCGCTTTACGCGCGAGCAGCTCGATGTACTTCGCCAGCTCACGCACGGCGGTGTAACCCTGCAGGGGTCCATCTCGTACGCCTACGTTTCTCCCGAGGGCACCGGGCTCACGGCCGCCCCTCTCACGGTGCAGCTCCCCGAGCGCGTCATCAACGAAGTCGTCAATCCGCCGGCCCCCGATCCGACGCGTTGGCTCTTGGATATTCTTCGCCGGACGCAGATGCGCGCGCCCGGCGTGCTGGATGGCCCCTATTCGCTCGGCGCCGGTATTCGCGTGAACTTGCGCGAGAGCCTCATGACCGCTCGCCTGCTGAACGATACCTACCGACTGAGCATCGAAAACGGCGTGGCCACCGTGCGTCCGACAGCACCGGTCAATTGTCGCGGTTCCATCGACGTGCTCGTGGTGGAGCTCGGCTATCGCGTCGTCGTCGATTACGAGGCGGCACTCGAGGCGAAGCTCGATTTCGCAACGATGCAGCTCGAGCTACCGAGCCTCGTGTTCTCGAAGGTGACCGTGAATGGCACGACGTCACCGTTTTACCGGGACTTGTTTCAGAAGCTCATTCAGCGAGAGGACGTCAAGCAAAAGATCGTGACGGCACTTTCCGCGGAACTTCAGAAGCGCATTCTCCAAGAAACGCTATTCGGGCTGTGAGGAAATGATGATGCACGCAACCAAGAGTCGAAACAACATTGCGATCGTGTGCACGGGTGTCGCCATCGCGCTCGTCGCCCTGTACGGAGTCACTCGGGCACGAAACTCTACGGCGGTCCCGACCGGCGGCGGGGCCGCTGCGTCGCCGTCGTCCGAGGCCCCCATCCCCACGGAGCCGACACGCCAGGCCTACGTGCAGCAGCTCGCGCAAGAGTTATCTCCCCCGACGCGGGGCGAAGAGGCCCTGGTACTCCGACAGGCCGCACTCGAGCGATTCACGAAACCCGTGTACATCGATATGCCCAATGGGCAGAAGATCCGAGTCGACGATGGGGACGAACAAACGGCACATCTCAAGGTGGGACTGTTGAAGGCCGCCTTGGTCAAAGAAAAAGAGAAAACCGATCCTGCGTTTACGTCGCGCGCCGAGGAGGAGCTCAAACAACGCCGGCCGCGAGAGGTTTCCATCTCGTGGGACGACAACGGCAGCGGCGGGCAGCTCGAAATGCTCGTGGAGGACGCCAGGTCCTGCCGGCTCCCGGACAACGACATGGATATTACCGCGACGGATCTCTCGACGTTTCCTTGTCTTTGGCAACCGAACACGAGAAAGCGTTGGGAGCCGGACACGAAACTCGTCATCCATAGCCGAGAGCTCGGATCGAGCGACGCAGAATGGCAGGACATGCTCACCACCGTGAAGAAGGAACTCGCCGCGCGCGACTTCGTCCTCGCTCGAAGGTAGTCGTGACATCTCGAGAACCGAGCGGCAGCCAAAAGGGGCCGCGGAGCGTGGCCGCGAGGCTGGCGATGGGCATCGCGGCCTTCGCGTGCGCGGCAACGGTCGTCGTTGCCAGCATGCATCGAACGGAATCCAGCGCGAACGCGGGCCAGGAACATGTCGTCGCGCCCGAGACCCAGCCCATCGCGGCGGATGTCGGTTTGCCGCAAGCTCCGCCCATGGGAGAGAGCAGCCTCCCCGCACGAGAAGTCACGGCAACGTCACCTTTCGCCGCGGAGGCGGCTGCGGAAGCCGCGCGCAAGGAGGCCGTGTTTCAAAAGCTCGAGTGCGTGCAGTGTCATTTGCCGTCGCGCCAACGGCCCTATTATCTCGCGGCGCACTATTCCGTATTCGACGAGCATGGCGCCGATCCCGTGGGATGCGGAACATGCCATATCAACAACAAGCTGGCCGCAACGCGGCGCGAAGGCCCGCCGGCATGGCTAGCGGCCGCCCCGGACACGCTCAAGCATGTTCGGGCTCGCCATTCCTACGTAACGGTTCCAGACCTCACCACCGTGTTCTTCTCCGGCCCGGTCGGAAATGGCCCCCGCATACGCCGCCTCACCGAGTGTGGCGTGCGTGCCTTTCTTGCGAGCCCGGTTCCTCGGAAGCTCGGGGCCTCCGAGTCGATGTACCCTCTCACGCCAGCTCGGAGCGCTGCTCTTCTCGCAGCTCTTGGCAAGGATCTCGAGCCGTGCGCCGACGTGCGGCCGGATCCGAAGGCCGTCGAACGGGGTCGGGAGCTCTTCGCGTCCGCAGGGTGTCGAAATTGCCATGGAGAGACGTCCGAGGCGCCGCTTCTTCGCATCGGCATACCGCTGTTGTCGCGCAGCTTCTTCGAGGCGCGCGTGCGTGACGGCACCGCCGGTCCAACGGCACCGCCGCGGGTCCATGCCATGCGATGGCTGCCGGAAGGCGATCGACTCGCCCCCAAGCTCACGAATACGCTTTCGATGCCGCCATTCGGGCATCTCTCGGCGGATGATATCGATGCACTGTACAGGTACGTGAGCGAAGATCGCTCCGATCTACGAGGCGATCCCCCCGAAGAGACGCCGGTGTCGTTCGCGCCCCTCGAGGACATCGCGCTTTATCGCGCCGTGCAGGGGCAAGTGTTCTCAGCAGGCTGTCGTCACTGCCACAACGACCGTGCGAGTGACGCAAAAAGTATCGTGACGACCTTCGGGGCCAATGGTGTCACCCCAATTGCGTTTCCCGTTCTCGGCCGGCGACCGTGGGTGCGTCCCGAACTCAAACGAGCCCTTTCGCCCGGAGCGAACTGTTCGGAGAGTCCGCTCGTCACACGATTGAAACTTCGGCGCAGTGAATGGCACGGGCTGCTTCCAGAGACCGGCAACACCGCGCGGCGGCTCCGAGGAATGCCACTCACACAGCCGCCGCTTTCTCGACAGGCCATTGAGCTCGCGATCGAGTGGACTCGGCGCGGATGTCCGTCCGACGCTGGTTCGTTGTGCACGACATGCAGTTCCAAGTAGAGACATCCGTGTAGGGATGACGTAAGCAGAAGATTCCACGATTGCTTACGTTCTTCTCGGAGGTCTCTCCATGCCGCTTCGTCGAGCCCGCGCCCATACTTACTTGGAATTCGTCACGATCGCCTTCGCGTGCATCGCCCCCGTGATGGGGTTTGCCTGTTCGGATACCCCGAAGTCCGAGGGCACTCCGGATGCAGCAGTTCCCGATTCCGCCGTCCCGGATTCGGGCTCCGATGGGAACGTCCCTCCGAGGGATGGATCCACCCCGGACGGCTCCTCGGAAACGTGCGGCAACCACGGTGAAGCCTGTTGCCGAGGAGCTGTGTGCCAGAGCGGATACGACTGCAATCTGGACAACCGATGTGGCTGCGCTGCGGTCGGAGACACCTGTTGCGGCAACGGGACGTGTTTCAATTTTCTCGAGTGCAGCGACGAGACGAAGTGCGTGACGTCGTGCGGGCGCCGCGCAGGCGAGCCCTGCTGCCTCGGTGGCACCTGCGACGGGCGGCTCACGTGCGTGGACGCGAAATGCGTTCCGTCAACGTAGTCGTGAGGACGTGCGCGGCCGCCGCGATCGATGGTCGCATCGTCGCGACGTAGCGACAATTTCCGAACAGCTCGATGAGAAAAAAGGGCTCGCCATTTGCGAACCATTGCTCACAATTATGTAAATCGTGCACTCGACACGAGACCAGACCATGCATGAATCGGATGCAGTTTCGGATTCTTTTATTCGTTCTTCATTCTTGAACGAAGTCATCACACTGGAAGGGGGTGCATCGCGAACACTCGATGAAATGGTCCAACGGCTTGCGGCCAGCCAAACCACGGTGCTGATTCATGGTGAGAGCGGGTCCGGAAAAACTCATCTTGCACGCGCCATTCACGAAGCGAGCCCCCGCGCTCGCTCGAAGCTTCTCGTCGTCAATTGTGCGGCCATCCCTGCATCGCTCATCGAAAATGAGTTATTCGGTCACGAACGCGGAGCCTTTACCGGTGCGGTGAACACGCAAGAAGGGGCCTTCGAGGCTGCGGGAGACGGCACACTGCTCCTCGATGAGATCGGCGAGCTTCCGCTCGGATGTCAGGCAAAACTTCTTCGTGCCCTCGAGGAGCGTGCCTTCGAGCGCATCGGCTCGCGTCAGACACGCATGTTGCGCGCCCGTATTCTCGTAGCCACGAATCGGGACCTCGAGGCCATGTTGGTGGACGCTACCTTTCGCAAGGACCTCTATTTCCGCATCTCGACGGTCCAACTCCGGGTCCCTTCCCTGCGTGAGCGCGGTGGCGACGTGATCGCGAGCCTTGCCGAGCAACTGCTGCGAGAGGCCGCTCGCGCAGCGGACCGCCAGATCATTGGATTTTCGCCACGAGCGATCGAGGCCATCCAGTCGTATACGTGGCCGGGCAACATCCGTGAACTCCGCAATGCCATCGAACACGCCGCCGTCCTCGGCCGCGGACTATCGATCGAGTTCGACGAGCTACCAGCCGCAGTGCGAGAAGGGAACGCCGAAACGACGGCCCTGCGCGAGAGTGCCGCTTCGAACACGGACACCGGGCCAATCTCCGCCTCGCAGCAATATTTCGCCGCACGGGACGAGGCACTGGCCCGGTTCGAGCGCAACTACCTTGCGGGACTGATACGCGATCATGGCTCGCGGGTTGCCGATGCTGCACGCGCAAGCGGTTTGAGCCGTGTCCATCTTTACCGCCTATTTCGTAAACACGGCCTCAAACCAAGAATGGAAGCCTACGCCGATAGCAAATTCGGCTTTGCGAGTCGGCCACACACCCTACGCGAGAACCGCGTACGCGGGGGTCGCCCCCGCAAGTCGTAGTTTCAACGAAAATATTCGGTTATGCGTTGCGAAGCCCCACGGGGGCTACCGACGCACGGGAGCGACGAATTCGACCTCCACCTCATGGCGACAGGCACCATCCGCCAGCCAAAGTTCGGTGATCATCCGGCGGGCGTGCTCGATCGGACCTGTCGCGAGAAATCGATCGGTCCCCTTTGGTTCGCATTCGTCAAGGTGGGAAATCGGGACGACGGAGCGGATGACGCGGGTCTCGGTCAACCTTCGCTCGAGTTGACGCGCAACGGCGGGTGCGGGGTCCACGATCGTCACGTGCGGGCCGGCGATCTCCGCGATGAGGCCGGTCAGGAAAGAATAATGGGTGCAGCCCAGAACGATGGTATCGGCACCACACGCGATGGCGGGACGCACGTATTTCTCGAGCAGCCCGCGTGTGGCTGGTCCAGATAAATCCCCCGCCTCGACCCTGTCCGCCAATCCTGGACAAGGCTGAGCGAAAACCGCGATTCCTTCCCCGAACAGCCCTTGCAACCTGCGAAAGTTCTCGCTCGAGAGCGTGCGTGTCGTCGCCAGCACCGCAACGACCCCCGCTCGGGTCGTCTCCGCGGCCACCTTCACCGCCGGCTCGATCGCAACGATTGGAACCTCGAAGCGTGCCCTCAAACTCCGGACGGCCGCGGCCGTGGCGGTATTGCACGCGACGACGATCGCCTTGGCATGCCGATGCACCAAGAGTTCCGCGATGGCCGCGGAACGAGCTTCAATCCAGGACTCGGGCCGATCGCCATACGGGACGCAGGCCGTATCGGCGAGGTAGAGCAAGTCCTCGTGCGGCAATCGTTGGCGGATGGCGCGAGCCACCGATAGCCCGCCCACTCCAGAGTCGAATACGCCGATCGGACCACTCGTCATGAGGCGCTAGGATGCCCCTGCCCCGGCTGGAGTGGAAGCTCCACCCGCGCCGTCGTTCCGCGCCCCAACTCGCTCGTAAGGGACAATGTGCCGCCGTGTGCCTCGACGATGCGGCGTGCGAGGGCGAGGCCCAGGCCGAGGCCGCCGGTTGCGCGGGTGCGACTGCGGTCGGCGCGAAAAAAGGGTTCGAAGACGCGCTCGAGATCGGCCGCGGCGATGCCGATGCCGTGATCGCGCACTTCGAGCACGACGCCGTTCGGAATGCTCGCGCACGATAGATGAATGGGGCGATTCGGGTCGTCCGTATACTTGTGCGCATTCTCCAGCAAATTGTCGACGACCCTTCGCAACAGGCGCGGGGCGGCGAGGAGCGCGGGGAGCGGATTTGCCATCGACGCTTCGAGCCCGCGGTCGGCGTGGGCCGCCCGAAACCGCGCCATGGACCTCTCGAGAAGACCGTGCAGGTCCACCGGTTCGAAAGAAATGGGCGGAAGTGCGCCGGTCGGGGCGGCGCCCTCCCGCAGCGCGAGACGCGTCGCGATGAGCACGTCGCCCACGAGCACTTCGAGATCGCCCAGGTCCTCGGTGATGTCGTGGAGAGACTCGCGCGCGGTCTCGGCATCGCCCTCTGCGGCAAGGTCCAGCGCGATGCGAATTCGCTGGAGGGGGGTTCGCAGCTCGTGCGAAATATTCGCCAGCAGCTCGCGCTCGGCCTGAATCGCCATCTTCGCCGCGGCCCCGAGCCTCTCGAGCGGCACGGCGAGCGACCTCGCGGTGAGCCACGACGAGATGCCGACGATCGCCAACACGAAGACTCCGAACACGGCAACGCTGGGTGGCGGCGGCGGATCGGGAAACGTGACGACCATCTGCATGGGTTTCTCGCCGGGAAGGTCGAGGCGTCGGCGGTCGAGGGTCGACGGCTGCGGAAAAGGCAACGTCTGCGGCGACGAGGACGCGATCCGCATACCGTTCGCGTCGTAAATCGCAACGGACCAGTGCAACTCGTCGGCAACGCGATCCACCGTGGCCTGCAGCGATGCGCGGTCCCAAGCTTCGGCCTCGAGCGTCGATGCGACGAAGGCCATCGCACGGCTGCGAAACATGGCATGACGCGCGGATTGCGCTACGACGAGGAGGACCACCGCTACGAGGGTCACGGCAGCCAACTGCGCAATACCGACGATGTAAATGCGTTGAACGAGTCGCAATCGCGGTGCGCGCACGTCACTCCTGCTCCGCCGCGAACATGTAGCCGATGCGGCGGACGGTCTTGAGCATTCGAGGCTGGCGCGGGTCGTCATTCAACTTTTGACGCAAGCGCGAGATGTGCACGTCAATCGCGCGATCGAACGTCTCGTCGGCGCTGCCGCGCACGATGTCCACGAGCTGCTCGCGGGTCATGACGCGCCCTGCATGCTCGGCGAGCGCGCGCAGCAACATGAACTCGTACGTGGTGAGCGCGAGGCTCTCTCCGTGGAGCGTGGCGCTCATCGCGCGCGGATCGAGGACGAGCCCTCCGACGCGCACCCGCTGAATGGGCGGTCCCACGCGCCCCCGCGCACGGCGCACCTGCGCTCGAATGCGCGCCAAGAGCTCACGCGAGGAAAACGGTTTGACCAGGTAGTCGTCGGCGCCGCCCTCGAGACCCATGACGCGATCGGCTTCCTCGGTTCGCGCGCTGACCATGATGATGGGCACGCTGGTGCGCGCACGCAGCTGCCGGCATACTTCGATTCCATCGGCGCCGGGCATCATGAGATCGAGCAGCACCACGTCCGGCTCGCCCTGCATGACCGCCTCGATCCCTGCCGCGCCATCGGCCACCAAGGTGATGGATAGACCGTGCGACTCGAAGTACTTGGCCATGAGGCGGGCGGTGCGAACGTCGTCCTCGATGTAGACGACGGAAATGGCGTCACCCGTGTGATGCGTCGGAGGCTCCATCGTTAAGGAGTTACGACGTAAAGGTTCGCTTTGCATTCTTCATCTCGAATGCTTTCACCCCGATGGACCGGGTGCGCCGCAGATTCCGTATTGTAAACGCATGTAATTCCGAGCCGGTCCCCTGGCTCGAGATGCAACGGCTTCTCGTAAATGAACAGGCGCTGGCTATAGAAGTTCCAATGATCGAAATTTGCCGCGCAATCGCGCGCCCCGGCGCGAACATGGTCGATCTCCATGGTCCGACCCAGAGTGTGCATCTGCGGGGCCACCGCGAGAACGGTGGTCGGACGATCCACTGCACGCTCGCCCCCCGCCTCGACATAGACTTTTCCGGGAGCCAATGCGATGTCACCCGCGGCGACGGCTTCGAAGGACGCGGCCCGAACCTGCTCGATGTCATCCAGTCTCAGATCGACCCGCGTCCGCGTGGCCACGCCCAGTCCCGAGGTGAGCACGTTGTAGTGGATTTGAACCACCAACTTGCGTTGTGCATCGAGGCGCAGTCCGGTGCCTTCCGGAAATGGTAATGAAGGCGATCCCCACGTCCAGCTCGCAACGAGTCGCGCCGGCTCGACCCGTGGCGAGCCGTAGCATGAATAACCAGGACCCATGTCGCCGTCATCGAGCTGCGAGGCGTGTGCCTCGGCCTCGTTGGAGTCCGGAGAAAAAATCGTCACTTGCGCCACCATGCGCGGATCGGTGGACACGACGCGAATGCCGGTGAGCATGCGGTCGCGCGAAAGTCCTGGGTCCACCACGAAACAGCGGTAGGCGCTGGCCCCGAGTCCCGCCACGTAGTCGCCCCCCGTATCCAAGGTCACGTCGGCACGCCCGATATCTGGCAACGGTTTCGGTTCGAGCGGCGATGCTTTGGCGCGCTCCCCCTGCGGCATCCCCTGCTCCTGCCAATGAACCAGGGTCGAGAGTTCTTCGTTGGTGAGCCACGCCGCGTCGTTCCAAGTCCGGCAAATACCGCTGTTCTCCGCGATCCACGGCGGCATCATGCGCGCCTGGACCATGTATTTTACTTTGGTGCCGGCCTTCGACACGTCTTCATAGGTATCGAGGCGTGGCCGCGCCGCGAGTCCTTCCGTCGAATGGCAGTGCACACACCGACGATTCACGATCGGTGCGATGTCGCGATAATACGAATACGACGGCGTGGCGCTCTCTCTCCAAATACCGATCCCAGCAAACGCGACCGCAGCGGCGGACAAGCCCACCACCCAAGGAAGTCGAAATGGGCTCATATTCGTCGTTGGATATCACATTTCGACGAAACCTCCAGCGATGTCATTTCATGTCCGCTTTGTTTCGTAATGTTAACTCGCCAACCGCCGTCGCAAAGGCACGCGGTTGCGGCCATCTATACGCGTAACGGAGTCCTCTGCCCCATGATCCGATTCGCCCCCGTCGCCGGCGCCATGGGCACGCTTTTTCTTTTCGGCGTGCCGCTCTTCTTGGCGCTCGACCGCATGATGCTCCTCCCGCCGTCGCTCCGCGATCGTCCATGGCCATTCGAGCTGATCGTCGTTTTCGGTACGGCGGCCATCGTCATGACGGTTCGCTGGTTCGATGGCAAAGGTCGATGGGCCGCGCTCCTCACGGGCGGCGCGATCGCCTGTGTGCTGAATGTTGTCGTTTTGAGTGTCCTCGCGCGGTCGAGCAGGCTTCCACCGGTCCCACCCGAACTTGCCCTTGGCGCGCACGTACCGGCGGTGACCTTGCAAGATCAAGGCGGCGCCCCCATCGAATTGGGCAAGACCAACGGTCCACTCCTCGTCGTCGTTTTTCGCGGCGTGTGGTGTCCCTATTGCCGAAAGGAGCTCGCGCGACTGGCGCAACAGATCCCCCGTTTCTCGTCGAGCGAGGTTCGCGTGTATGGCATCAGCGCGGACGATCCCGACGCACTCCTTCGCCACCAGCGCTCGTCCGAGCTCCCCTTCTCCTTATTGTCGGATCCCGAGCAGAAGGTGACGGCCCTGTGCGGTACATCGATGCACTGCTTGCTGTTGTTCGATCGAAGTGGCGCCCTTCGGTGGGGGGGTTTCAGCGAGAGCTGGCGCAGTCCGCCCCGGTACGAGGACGTTTTGCAAGCCGCTTATCGCCTTCAATAGATGCGCGAGAAAGGAATTTGCCTATGAATCTACACACGTTTGCACGCATATCGATATGGGCGAGCTTGGTTGGAGCGAGCTTCGTCTCCGGCTGTTCGGGCTCGAGTTCCGAACTCACCCAGCCCGATCCATCCGACGAACCCGCGGGTCGAAGCGAACTCGCGGTCACGCAAGAGGGCACGTTCACCAACCCATTACGGGTCCCGCCGGTCATGGCGCGAACCGCGACGGCCAATGCATCGGCCGCTGCGACGACGCTCGCGGCCTACAACCTCACGATCAAGTCGGGGACCGCGCAAATGAAGGCGGGGAATCCAACCCCCATCGTCGGCTTCGACGGCATCTTTCCGGGTCCCACCCTCGTCGTGGAACGTGGAGAAACGACGACGGTCACGCAAACCAATGCATGGAACGAAAATGTGACGATCCACAACCACGGGCACAAGGTCGCCGCCGAAAGCGATGGTCACCCGGTGGATTACATCACGCCCGGTTCGTCGAAGGTTTACACGTATCCCAACGACCAACCCGCGGGCACGTTTTGGTACCACGACCACACGATGGACCTGACCGGCGCGCACGTCTACAACGGCCTTGCCGGGTTCTACATCATCCATGATGCCGCCGAGGATGCGCTCAATCTCCCCTCGGGCGACTATGACATCCCCCTGTTGCTGCAAGACAAGCAATTCAACGCGGACAACACCCTCACGTACACCAGCCAAGCTGGCGGGTTTCTCGGCAATACGCCGGTGGCCAACGGCGTGGCCAATGCCGTCCACAACGTGGCCAACCGCAAATACCGTCTTCGTTTGCTGAATGGTTCGGACGTTCGGCTATGGAATCTGGAGCTCCGCGCCGGCACCACCCCGCAAACCTTCCAAGTCATTTCCTCCGACGGCGGGCTGCTTCAAGCGCCGGTCAGCACCACGAGTCTCTCGATTGCTCCCGGGGAGCGTTACGATATCGTCGTCGATTTCGCGCCACATCCCGTGGGGACCACCTTGTCTTTGTTCAATACGGATGCCACGGCTCCGGCCATCTCGACGTTGATGCAGTTCACCGTAAATCGAACGGAAACGGACACGAGCACGGTCCCGAACACCCTGGCCACGATTGCGCGTTACGCGGAGGCGGATTCGACGGGGTCGGCCAATATTGCGCTCGCCTTCGCGAACGGCAATTGGCAACTCAACGGCCTCACCTACGACCCGGCCCGTATCGACATCACCTCCCCGAGCAACGCCGTTCGGATTTGGACCTTGACCAACAACTCGGGCGCCATGCACCCGTTCCACAAGCACCTGGTGGAGTTCAACGTCCTGGACATCAATGGCCAGCCACCACCCGCCCACCAAAATGGGCTCAAGGACACCGTCCAGGTCCCCGGCCGCGGCACCGTGCGAATCATCTTCAAGAACGAAGGATTCACCGGAACCTACGTCTTTCACTGCCACAGGCTCGGACACGAAGACCACCGCATGATGCTCCAAGAAAGCGTCACCCCGTAGAACGGTCGCTACTCCCGGTCGACGGCTGGAGAATTTCACAGGAAGACGGGAAGACGGGAAGGTTTTTGAGTTTCCAAATGGCGCACTCGCCTAACTGGAAACCTCCAAAAAAGCGTTCCGCGCTGCGCGCGCCGGCCGCCCTTCCCGTCTTCCCGTCTTCCTGTAAAATCTCTGGCCGTTCGAACGAGATCGATAGTGACTCAGATCATCTTGGTCCCGGGAGGAGGAACGGGCTCTCCGACGGTCTGACAGAACCAGATGCGGTAGCCGTACGGATCAAGAGGTGGCTCTGCTCGACGAGGCGGGATTTTCACTCTACGAGAAGCGGGCGCTGGTCTCGCTGGGTGTTCTCGGCGTCGCCGATGCGGCAAGCACGTTGTGGCAAAAAGCCCTGCGCGATCTTCGAGAGATCCGCTTCTATCCCCGCCGTTCGCGCTCCTCGGTCTAGTATCCGAAGCGCCGCGAATGACCTCGAAGAAGATCGACGATCTAGACATTGACCTGCTGCTCGCACTGAATGCGTTGCTCGACAGCCAGAACGTGACGCAAGCCGCGCGCAAGCTCGGCATCACGCAGCCGGCGCTGTCGGCGAGGTTGGGGAGGCTGAGGGCGCTGTTCGACGATCGGCTGTTCGTCGCCGGATCGTCGGGGCGCGGGGTCGTCCCGACGTCACGGGCCCTCGAGTTGAAGCCATTGGTCGCGGACGTGGTGGAACGCTTGCGCGCGTTGATGAGCGTGGCCCCCGCGTTCGAGCCGGCACAAAGCAAGCGCACCTTCGTCATCGCGGCGCGGGAGAATCCTGCCACGGTCTTGGCGCCAGCGCTGGTGCCCCTCGTGCGGTCGCTGGCGCCGCGCGTGCGGCTCGCGTTCATTCAGCCGCGCCCCGACCGAATCATGTCCGATTTGGAATCGGGCAAGGTCGACGTCTTCCTCGGCGCCACCCACGGTGTCGGGAGCGACTCGTTGGTCGGTCGGACGCTGTTCGAGGTGGACTTCGTCACGGCGCAGCGCCGCGATCATCCACGGGGGACGGGCCCGCTGTCGCTCAAGGAATTTTGCAGGTTGGAGCACGTCCTCGTATCGATCGATGGCGGCTTTTCGGGCCTCGTGGACGAAGCCCTGGCCCTCAAGGGGTGCACGCGCAACGTCGTCGTCTCCGTGCAAAGTTACGCCCTGGCGCCGATCATCGTGGCGAACAGCGATATCGTCTGCACCCTTCCACGGAGCCTGCTCGAGCCGCTCTCCGACGTGCTCCACGTCGCGCCCCCGCCCATCGAGCTCGAACGGGTCGAGCTCGCAGCCTATTGGCACGAGCGCAGCCAGCTCGATCCTGGGCACAAGTGGCTGCGCGAGCAGATCTTTGCCATCGCCCACGCGCACGAGTGATCGCTATTTCGCTTGCCGATTGGTGTAGTCGATGGGCACCCAGCCGAAGCCGCCCCCCGCTTCCGCGCGAACGTGCCCGACGCCCGGAAACGGCAAATGCGGTGCAGAAACGAGCATGCGCTGCTGCGCAAAAAGCGAAAATTGCTGCGTCCTGACCGCGGCCGCCGCCTTCGTATCGAGATCGTAGACGACGGTGACCTTCGGATTGGGGAATTGGACCGCGCTGAAGTGAACGATGTCGCCGATGAAGGTAATCTTCTCCCCGCGGCTTTCGGCCACGAAAAACGCCGTGCCCGGCGTATGCCCCGGATGGAGGCTCGCCGTGATGCCCGGGAGCACCTCCGTCGTACCCGAGAAGGTGCGCACCTTGCCCGCGTCGACGTAGGGTTTCAACGTCTTGATGGCCTCGTTGAAATAGTGAATATCGTACCCCGACTTGGCCGAATTGGCCGGGTCCAAGAAAAAGTCCACGTCCGGCTTCCCCACGTGCACGGTGGCATTGGGAAATTGAATTTTGCCGTCCGCAATCAAGCCGCCACTGTGATCCGTGTGAACGTGGGTAATCAAGATATCGGTAATCTGCTGCGGACGGACCCCGGTCGCCGTCATGGCAGAAACCAGCTTGCCTCCATTGCCAGGGCCGAACAATTCGCCGGACCCGGTGTCCACGAGCACGAGCCGCGGCCCGGCCTGGATCAGAACGACGTTGATCGACGCCTCGACGGGATTCGTCACGTATCCACGGTGCAGCGCCCCATCGAGTTCGCCCGGCGACGTATTCGATGCAATCTTGTAAACGTCCTGCGCCACGGTGCCATCCGAGAGCGCCGTCATGCGAAAATCGCCAACGTCGAATCGATAAACCCCGGGCACCACCTGCAAGTTGACCTTGCCCTTCGACGGTTCCGCATCCGCATCGACCGCCGCACACGCCGTCACCATCGCCAGCAGCAGCGCCACCCTGCCGAACTTCACCGCCATTTTCCTCGTATTCATGCCGCTCATGTGAGGGCGGCGCCGTTGGCGGAACAGCCGAGCGGCGCTTATGGGACCTATCCACGATGTGTATGGCGGTGCCTCGGCGTTCCAAATGGACGGGCACGATTCTCGAAACGAGCCACCAAGGGTCGCGTCGAGCGTACGCGATGACGGCCGGAGAATTCTTACAGGGAGATCGGGAGATCGGGAGTTTTTTTGGTGTTTCAACCGCGTGGCGCGGCTCGACACAATCTCCTGATCTCCCCATACAATCCAATGAGGGTATATCGTTGGTTCACCTGGCGATCCTGGCGACTCTCTTTTGGCGTCCTGGCGGTGCTTCTCTCCTTCTCTCTCTCCCAATGACACTGTTCGAGGATCGCGCCCGGCTGAGACGTGAGGGCATGTGCGCCGGCGTTCTCGCCTCGATGTCAGAACGCACCGCGCAATGGCGCGGTCATCGGTCATGGACCAAGTGGCCAATCGGAAGGCGTTCTTCGAGTCGTCCCATCTAATGACACCGGTAGACAGAGCTCACCTCCGCGTGTAGAAAACTCTGGGCTACTTCGCAGTGCAGTTCTCCCGAGCTTGGAGGGGACGATGAGTCTGAGCAGACGCGCTCTGTTGACCAGTGCAGCCGGTGCCGCCGTCGCGGCAGGGACACTCGCAAAGAATACTTCGGCGGCGGCGGCCACGCTCGCGAGCGGCGACGCGCGCACGTTGAAGGCGGCGGCCGACTACGCCATTTCCAAATTGCGTGTCGTCGCGCCGGCGGTGACGGGCTTCCCATTGATCACGAAGTTCGAAAAGTGGGCCTATACGCAGAACGGCGACTGGGTCGGCGGCTTTTGGCCCGGAACCTTGTGGCTCGCGTGGCTTTACAGCGGGGAGGCACAATTCAAAACCCTCGCGCAGGATTGGGCGGACAAGCTCGCACCGCGGCGCACGGACACCGGCACGCACGATCTGGGGTTCCTCTTCTACCCCTCCTGGGTCACCGCGTGGCGGCTCACCGGTGAAGACAAATGGCGCGCCGGCGCCATTCAAGCCGCCTCGTCGCTGATCCAGCGGTACAATTCCAAAGGGCATTTCATTCGCGCCTGGGGCAACCTGTCCGATCCGGGGAATGCGGGGCGCGTCATCATCGATACGATGATGAACCTCGACTTGCTGGCCTTTGCCACCGAGCAGACGGGGGATGCCACCTACTTGGACATTGCCACCGAGCACGCGAAGACGGCCCAACGCGTATTCCTCCGCCCGGACGGCTCGATACCGCACGTCTACGACTTCAATCCGAGCACCGGCGCGCCCATCGGGCCGAACACCGTGCAGGGCTACAGTCCGACGTCGTGTTGGTCGCGCGGGCAAGCTTGGGGCATCTACGGTTTCACGACCATGTACCGCCGCACCGGCAATGCGCAATTCCTGACCACCGCGACCCGGCTGGCCGATTTCGCGCTCTCGGCGTTGACGCCGGACAATGTCCCGGTTTGGGACTACCTGGCACCGCAAGCGCCGAACGACATCAAGGATGCATCGGCCGGTACCGTCATGGCGTGTGGTTTGCTCGACCTGGCCAATGCCTCGCAGCGCTCGTCGTACCGCGCGGCGGCCATCCGCATCCTGACGGCGATCTCGCAGACTTGCTTGACCACCAAGTCCACCCGGGCGGAGGCCATCGTCGCACGGTGCACACGCAATCGTCCCTCCGAAGACGGCATCGAGGTTTCCGTGCCCTACGGGGATTACTACCTGCTCGAAGGCATCCTGCGCATCCTGAAGCCGGCCGAGCTCGCGCAGGCCATCGGGCTTTAGCCGCTCCTGCGAAGGACGCGAATCGTCACGTCCCTCCGCGTGCGTGCGCGCGGAGGGCGTCGCATCACATTTCCCGCGGCGTGTTGGACTGCGCGAGGGCAAAGCGGGCAATCTCGTCCTTTCGCATGAACGTGACGCCCTTGTGCTTTTGCGCATAGTCGATGAATTCGCCCAGGGCTTTGACGCGGGCGGGGGTGCCGGCAATGCGATCGTGGGTGCTGATGGACATCAAGCGCCGGCGCCTTTGCGACTCTTCGTAAAGGACGTCGAATTCGGCTTTGAGCTCCTCTAGGAATCCACTCCAAGTCAGCGCGGGCGCGTCGAATCGGACGATATCGTTGTTGCGCAGGGTATAAGGCACCACCACGAAGGGCTTTCCCCGCACCGGCACGATGAACGGCTCGTCGCGGCTCACGTCGTCGACGTGGTAGAGGAAGCCCAAATCTTGCAGGATTTCGAGCGTCTTCGGGGTGCCTCGCAACCAGAATGCGTTGAATCCCACCGGGCGCACGCCCGTCGCCTTTTGAATGGCGTGGATGTTCGATTCGTACGCCGCGCGCTCTTCTGCCGGCGTCATGGAAAACTGGGGCGTCCACGTGTGCCCGTGTGCCGCCGCCTCGTGCCCCCGTTGCACGATCTCGCGCGCGAGCTCGGGGTTGCGCTCCACGGCCATGCCAACTCCTCCAGCATGGGCATCTCGAGACGATGATGCCATGGGGGCGTGGAAATGGACGACTCACGTCAGGAACATCAGCCATAGATCCCAACCGTCGCCTTTGGCGCGGCATTCGTAGCCGTCAGCACCACCCGGGTTGGCGGGCCAGAGCAACGACTCACCCTTGGCCCGACATTCGCTCTCGGTCGCGTAGTGCCCCTCCAGGTGCCAGTAGTTCATCGTCTGGGCACTACCGCTCTCCGCATCGTGATGGGCAGGCTCCGCCCACACCGGCGTGCCCATCGCGATGCCCGTCGCCGCCAAAACCGCAGTTCCCACTACCCGCGCGCGCGTTGCCATTCGACGACCTCCCGTGGAAGATATAATTAGGAAAGCTTCCTAACTATACACATCCGGGCCAATCGAGGCGAAAGAATACCGCTTGAGCCGCCTCACCGCCCCAAACACCGTCGCAATCCTCACGCTTCATCCTTGGGAAAAAAAGGGCCGGATCGTCGGAGGGAGGTTCCCGACGATCCGGCCAGTGAAAAGACCGGATTGGCAACTAACCTTTACGGTGCGAGCGAAGGCTCGTTGGCGCGCAGCTTCGTACCACACGAACCACCGCACGAGCCGCCACCGCCGCCGGAGCACTTGGTGTTGATCGTCAGATCCGCCTCGATGACCGTGGCGAGGCAGGCCCTGATTTCGGCTTTGATATCGACCTCGATGCCCTGATCGAGCTTCGCCTGGATGGCGGCGATGGCTCGAATGGCCGCGTCGACATTGGCATGAACGTCCACGCCAACGTTGAGGCACAGTTGGAGTCTCGCCTGCAGGTCCACTCCGATGTGAGTGACCACGTCGAGCACGAGGTCGAGCAGCACGCCCACGAGGCCGAGTTTGGCCTTGAGGTTCGCTTCCAGGTCCAGCGCGAACTTGGCTTGCAGGTCGGCAATCGCCTCGATGCTGACGGCCGCCTTGATATCCAACTGGAGCTTGGCGCCCGCATCCACGACGGCCTGGATGACCTTGGGATCGCAGCCCTTCGATTTGAGGTCGATGACCAGCTGCTCGATCGCCGCTTTGATTTGCACCTGCGCCGCGACCTTGATCTCCGCGTCGACCCTCGCCTTGACTTCGGCGTTGACCCTGGCCAAGACCTCCGCACCAACGACCGACTTGAGCGCCGACCCGAGGGCGGCGTTGAAGACCAGACCGGCCTGCGCCTTCGCGTCGGCCGCAACTTTGGCCTTCACCGCGACGTCGATCGAAACGTCGGCATCCAAGGCCGCCTTGATGCACGCGTCGAGATTCGCGCGGGCCGTAACGTTGGCCTTTGCCGCAACCTCGAGGGCCGCACTCGCATCGAGGGCAACGTTCGCGTCGAGTGACGCATTGAGGTCGGCGGCGGCCCGGATCTGAGCCTTCAGGAGCGCATTCAGGTCGAGCGAGGCCCGAGCGTTGGCAATCGCCTCCACCTGCGCCGTCTGCGCGAGCAGCGAGGCCTGTGCGACGGCATGGACGACGGCGTTGACGTCGGCGCCGGCGTTGATGGATGCCACGACCTGCGCCGCGAGGTTCACGTCCACCGACGCATGCAACTGCGCTGCGAGCTGCACGGCCACGTCGGCGCTGACTTTGGCGTGGAGGAGGAGATCGACGAGGGCCTTCGCCTCGATGGAGCTCTCCGTGGTGATGGGGGCCGCGTGGATCTGGGCATTGGCGAGGGTCAGGCTGGCGTCGACCTCGAGGATCGAGGAACCGATGACGCTCCCGTTCACGTCGAGCGACTCGACAATGAGAACGTTGCCGCACGCCGCCAAATCGAGACCGGCCGGAAGCGAGAGGCTGAACGAGCCATTTGCCTCGACCTTGGCGTTGGCGACGACCGTCAACTTCGCATCGACGACCGCAGAGAGACGCACGTTGATGGCCGCCGAAACCGCGGCGCTGCCGCCCAGGCCTGCCTTGATGCTTCCGCCGCCCTGACCGGTCACGTGTCCGACCACCAAAGCCGAAGTGCTATTTCCCGGCCCGTTGTTTCCATTATTGCCGTTATCGGCATTGGTCGAGTCGCCGCTCGACGAGCATCCCATCGCGAGGGTGGAACCGAGAATCAACGCCCCCAACCCAAGCTTCGCTGACATCTTCCTCATGGAGATCTCCTTCTTTAGTAGTCGGCCGACGTGTGCGTTCGAGGCCAGGCAGCAGCTTCGAACCATCACGGCCGTCTCGCCCGCCCTGCTTCCGTCCAGGATCGCGTCCGGCCAACAGTCATGTAGATGGCCGCGCGTCGACAGCATCACGAAAAAAAGAAAACTGACGCGTATCTCTTTTTCGAACCGCGAGTGCTCCGCGAATGCGCCTTTTGTAGTCGTGCGTGCGCCCCAGCGTTTCGAATCGCACGCGGCGCATCGACGCCGTCGCTGATTGGAAATCAGTGCCGTGCGTTGTCTGCCGATCCGACGGACGCAGACATACGGCCGAGCCCGATACGTCACGATTATTTCGCCGGGAAGACTGGTCGATGCCGCACTGCGTCACTAAAGCTTCCCCCGACACATCGACGAAGGAGAAAGCTGTCATGGTTTCACGGAAAAACGCAGTCATCGCAGTGGCATTCGGGCTGGGCTTGATGGGTTGCGGTAGCGCCGCGGTCGCTCCGTCGGCAAGCGCATCGGCGGCTCCGGCGGTCGCCGTCGGGGGCGAGGCGAACGCGCGAAAGAACTGCCGCGAGGATCACTCCTCACCGGGTGCGGCCATCTTCACACCCAATGATCCCGAGTCGGCACCGACGACGCCCGCGTCCCAGCAGGCCTTGGCCTTTTGCCGTCCCAAACACAGCGTGCGGTAGTTTCCAAAGTCTCGACGTTCTCCAAAACGAGTTTGCGCGAAGGCCTGGGGGTCCGATTCAACGCCCCGTTGACATGGCGCCGCACGCGCGTGCGGAAGGGCGCCGTGATTCATCATGGTCTTGCGCTTGCAATTCGTCGGACCATGACATTCATGGTCCCTATGCGTGCACTTCGCAGCTTACCCCTTGCCGTGATCCTCGGAGCCGGGCTCTCGGGCTGCGCGGAAACCCCTGACACCGCGGAAGACGATTCCGCGCCGGGTGCCATCGAGAGCGCGGAGCTCACCGCCGATGCGATCGCGGCGTACGTGCCGCCGGCGGGCGCGGTGTTCAATCGACCGACCGCCGCCGGCGCGGGCGGGGAAAATGCCATTCAGAACCGTCTCATCGAGCTGATCGACCACGTGCCCGCCGGCGCGGAGATCCGCGTGGTCATGTACACGTGGCGGGAGGCACCGGTGGCCGATGCGCTCATTCGCGCGCATGCGCGGGGCGCGCGGGTGAAGGTGTTGATGAACAATGCCGCCGACGGCAACTCCACCGCGATGTTCGACAAGCTACGGGGTGCTTTGGGAAACTACGGCGCCAGCGCCCCTTCCTGGGGCGCCCAATGCAAGGCGGGCTGGGGCTGCCTTGGCACGGGCATCAATCACAACAAGTTCTTTCTCTTCTCGCAGGTGGGCGAGACGAAAAACGTCGTCGTGCAGAGCTCCGCCAATCTGACCCACGACAACCGCGTCAAGTTTTGGAACAACGCCTACACGGTGGCCGACCAAGGTCTCTATGGGCTCTATTCGAAGTACTTCACACGGCTGACCGCAGGCATCACCCGCACGAGTACGCCCCCCAACGATGCGTACACCGCCGAAAATGCGGGAGCCTACAAGCTCTATACATTTCCCAGGGCGGGTTCGACGTCATCCTCGGACACCATCGTGAACGTGCTCGAGAATGTCGCGTGCAGCACCGACCCATCGTCGCGCACCCGCATTCGCGTGGCCGTATTGCAACTTTATCGGCCGGCGGTGGCGTCCAAACTCGTCGCGTTGAAGAACCAGGGCTGCCAGGTCTATTTGGCATACGAATCCTTCGATGGGGGCGTGGACGGCATCGTCCGGAACAAGCTCACCGGCATCCGCCATTGCGCGGGCGACGAGACGGTGCACTCGAAATACCTGCTCATCGAGGCCGGCGCCGGCAGCTACGCGGGGGAAAAAGGCGCGAAGCTCGTTTTCACCGGCAGCCACAATTACAATCCGAATTCGCTGCGCAACAACGACGAGACCATTTTGCGCATCGACGATGCCAGCGTCTACCAGCAATACGAGGACAACTTCGACGAAGGCGTCTTCGCCTCCTGCCCCGCCTGGCCATAGATCACGCCAAGATCAGCGGGACGCCGGCGCGGGGTGCGACGCGAGCCATGCGATGGCCTCGTCGCGCTCCTTCTCGTAGTGGGCGAGCGACGCATAGACGTCGCGCACTTTCACCGCGAGCTCGATGGCCCGCGGCCGATCGGTATTCGCGTCCCAGAGGGCGCGGGCGAGGAGCATGCGTGTTTGAGCGAGCTGGTCGTCCTGGGGCCTCGACTCCAAGCGAATCTTGAGACTGCGTTCGAGAAGCTCCACCGCTTTCCGCGGTTGCTTCAGGCCCAAATAGGAACCTCCCAAGATGCTCAGCATGTCCGACGTGTGATGTACGGGATTGCCCAGACGCTCGCACAGAGCTTGCGCACGCAACGCCACATCGACGGCTTCGGCGTAGCGGCCCATGCTATGGTAAATCGAGCTTAGGGTATTCATGGCCTGGACGGTCTCGCGCTCATTGGGGTAAAGCCGCTCGAACACGGCCAGCGCGTTCTGCGCCTCCATGAGCGCCTCGGGGTAGCGCCCCAGGTCACCCAGCAGATCCGCCAAGATGGCGCCCGAGCGCGAGACCTGGCGGTGCTCGGGCCCATACAGGTCCAGGGCAATGTCGCGGGCGCGGCGGGCATGGGCCACGCCATCGTCGTACCGACGGATCGTGCGCTCGGAGATGGCGACGTTCGACAGGGCAATCCCGAGAAGCGGATGGTGCGGACCGAGGCGCCGCTCGTAAATCTCGATGCCGCGCCGCTGGTACTCGAGCGCCTTCTCGCCCTGATCCAGTTCCGCCAGTGGAATGGCCGCGTTCATCAAGGCAAGTCCTACGCGATACCCATCGGGCGTGTCCGCCTCGCGCAACGCCAGGGCGCGCTCGTAGCCCGCGAGGGCCTCCTTGAAGCGGCCTTCCCGCTCCTGGACGTTCGCGAGATTGTTCTCGAGGGAGGCTCGCAGGTCGAGCTCCTTGGGCATTCGCTCGAGGATGGCTGCCGCAAGCTTTCCCGGGCGCTCGGCATCCGCCGCCGGGCGTTGGTATTGATGCGAGATGACCCAGACGAGCCCCACCAGGGCTCGCGCCTTCTCGGGTTCGTCGAGGGCGGCTTCCGCGGCGAACAGCGCCTCGAAGTAGGCCGCCTCGGCCTGCGCCCATTCGCCTTTGCCGCTATGAGCGCGCCCGAGGATGTAGTGAACCTTCGATTCGAGCGACCGATCCCCCGCCGCACGCACGAGGTCGACCAACGGCCGCGCGGCCTTTTCGGCGGCGGGTACGTCGTCCGCGCGGGCGAGGGCGACCGCTTGATCCACCTGCGTGCTCAAACCCTCCAATTCGCCACGCTTCGCGGGATCCGAGGGGCCCGGAACCCGGACCCGGAGTGCGTCGGTCTCCGAGCAGCCGGCGACGCTCGAAAGCGCCGCCACCGCGGGCACGGCGCGCTCGATGCTTTTCGCATTTCCGCTCGTGAAGAGATCGGTTAGCGCCTTGACCTCGTGGGCACGGGCGTCGAGGCAGGCGATGCGCAAGTCCATCAGCGCCTCCGATTGATCGCCGTGCACGCGCGTCGCCTCGCACGTCTCGGTGTGGCTGGCTACCCACCGCGCCGTGTACGCGTCGAGCGCTCGCTCGGTCTCGTTCCACGCGTCGCCCGCATAGCTCCGGCCCCCCGCCAAGAAGGCCGCGCGGATCGTCTGCTTTCGCGCGTCGTCCCACACGCCCGCGAGCTTGCGCTCGGCACCCGCGCATGGCGCCGGCGCGGCGTGGTGCGCACGGGAGTAGGCCACTGCGCCGAACGTGACACCGGCGACCGCGGCGAGCACGCTTCCGATCCGCAGCCATTGGGCTCGGCGATCGCGCGATAGCTCGGCGATGAGGGCGTCCATCGACTCGAACCGTGTCTCGGGATCGGTCGACAGCCCGCGCGCGAGCACATGGCGGATGCGCGCGGGCACCTTGGAGCCGGAAGACTCCCCCTTACCCATCGCCGGCAGCTCGCCGTAGAGCGCCTCGTGGAGGGCGACGCAAAAGCTGTATTGGTCACTGCGCGCATCGACCGCATGGCGGTCGCGCTGTTCGGGTGAAACGTAAGCCGGCGTGCCGAGCCACGAGCGCTCCATCGTAGGAGCCAATTCCCCCTCCGGCGTGGCCATGCGGGCGAGGCCGAAGTCCGTGACGCGCACGCGCCCGTCGTCGCCGAACAAGACATTGTTCGGTTTGAAATCGCGATGGACGATGCCCGCGGCATGCACGGCCGCAAGCCCGCGCGCGGCATCGATATAGCGCGCGAGAATGGTCCGCCACGGCGGCTTGTCGCGCCGCAGCCACTCGGCCATGGTGCCACCGCGCACGTGCTCCATCGCAATGAAGATGTGCCCTTCGTGCTCCCCCGCGTCGTACACCGCGATGACGTTGGGGTGCGACACGCGCGCGAGCGACTGCGCCTCGCGCAAGAGGCGGGTCGCATCCTCGTCGCGCTCCGTCTCCGCGCGGAGCAATTTGATGGCCACCCGCCGTTCGAGCTTGGGATCATACGCGCCATACACGACGCCCATGCCACCTTCCCCGAGCCACTCGAGGACGGCATAGCGGTCGATGCGCTGCCCCACCGTGATGGGTGCACGCGGCGGCCGCACGAGCACGCCGGCCATGTCGGCGGTGTCCGCTGCGACGCGCCCCAGCTCACCGAAGAGAGAGCGGCACGCGTCGCATGCATCGATGTGGTCCTGCACCGAGACGCGTTCCTCCGGGGCAAGTTCCCCGTCGAACCACATCGTGACCGTGTTTGCGTCGATGCACTCTGCCGACATTCGCGCCAGCGCGAGTTTCGCAGCTCACACGCACGCACGCAACAGAGCAACCGCGCCCCACGGCGCGGAGGCTTCTATTTGAACGTCGCGTTCCCGGAGGCCGACTTCCCGTTCACGTACACGTCCGTGCTCAAACGCAGCTCGGTCCTCTTCTGCGCATTGGGCTCGCGAACGTTCTTGACCATGGTGGCGAAGCTCACGCTACCGGGCCCTGCCGGGAGATCCCGCAGAAGCTCCGCGGGGACGGTGCCCTGCCCCGCCCGTTGTGGCCAACCGCAATTGATGTACGCCGAATAGTCGTTGGTGCCGAGGTACAGGTTGATGCGGCTCTTTCCCTGCTCGGGTCTCTTCGACGGCTTCCACGTCACGTGGAAGTCCGCATCGCGGGACACTTCCAAGCCCACCGCCGGATCGTATTCGGGCGTGACGAGATTCAGAGGTTCGGGCGCGAACGAGAACGCCACGAATCCACCGCGCCGATCTCCATTGCCCCCCACGAATGCCAAAATGGGATCGCCGCTCGAATAGAGCGGGGTCGCCGAGTCGTGCGTGGGATAATTGCCATTGGCATCGGGAACGAGCTGGATGGCCGGATCCGTCCCAAAGATATGAACGGTGCCGATCCCCGTGTTCTTCTCGGCGGGCTTGCATTGCACGCGCTGGCACACGCCGCCATCGCCCACGTCGACCCATGCGCACTCGGGAAGCGAGGCCAGATTCGACGTAAAGCCGCGGGCCCACGCGTAGTTGGCCGTGCTGTTGGCGGCCGAATACAGGTACACACCGCTCCAGAGCGCCTCGCCCGTCGTTTCGCTCTCCAAGGTGTCTTGCAGAGAGGCCGCGCGAAGACTGTGCCATATCAAGGCGGAGCCCCCACCCGGGGTAGACAATTCTAGCTCTTGCGAACGCCCCTCTTCGGGGACCCGGTCAGCACCGTCCGCGCTGCAGCCCGCAAGGATACTACACACCAACACACAGCTCGCTCCGAGCATCGCAGCTGACGAACTTCGCATGGACATGTGGTTCTCCTGGTGAAAGTCGTGAAAGGGTTCGGCGCACCGCGCTTCCCGCGCCAGCCGCGCACGATGGCGTGCACGTATATGGTCATCTACCGAGGAGTGGCGTCTTTGCCTCCATCTCGACCCCCGCAAACGCGGCCGCCAAGAACGTATGTTCGCTCGTAGGACGAGCGCCACGCCTTGTCAAGCGACCGAGCACCGCTCAATGCGCCGTAAAACGTGCCCTTTTGGCATCGAGTACGAAACGTCGACGACCTTGGACGAACTGTTTCGAACATGAACACGGCACGAAACGCCGAGGCGGGTAAGCACTGACGACAGCGCTGCGAAGGTCTTGCTGGCGGGGCGCGTTACGGCTGGTCGATTTCCTTCTCCAGTTTGTCGAGCTCGGATTTGTAATTCTGTTTGGTGATTTCCGCGCGCGCCTTTTTCGTGGCCTCGGAGTGCGCCGGTAGAGGGTCATTCTCGGCCGTGGCGGGCGGCTCGCTGGGCGCGGCGGAGGCAACGGCGGGCGCCTGGGCGCTGGCCACCGTTGCGATGCCCGCCTCGGCGCCCTCGGTCTTTTCCTTCGGTGTGCATGCTGCGACGCCCACGGCCATACCGAGTGCCATGAAGGCTGCGACGTTGAATCCGAAGCTCATTTTGCACCTCCCGCCTTCGCACTGAGTTTCTCGAGTTTCGCTTCCGAGCGCTTCTCTTCACGTTCGATGGCAGCGTCGACCCGCTTGATCACCGCATCGTCGTGCGCCTCTTGGGCGAGTTCCCGTATGCGCATGAGCATCCCGAGGCGCACCCAGTGTTGTCGGATGAGGTCTCGCTCCTCGTCGGTCAGATGTTTTCCCGCTTTGTGGACCAACGCCTCGATGGCCTTTTGACGGCGCTCCCAGAGCCCTTTTCGGAACAACAACTGCGCGGGCGTGCGCCGCTGCGCACCGGGCTTTCCCCCATCGGCGATGTCATCATCGTCATCGTCGTCGCCCGCACTTTTCGCCGATGCGGACTCCCCCTTGTTCCCATCCGAATGCCCCTCTTTTCCGTCCCTCTCCTGTTTGCCTGGAGTGCCATGAGCGTGAGGCGACGCACTTTTGCCCTTGTCCGGCTGGGCAAATGCCATCGATGTTGCGAGCAGCACGCCAAGAACGACGAGTCGAAATGAACGCATGAGACCTCCCCGAATGGCCGGCATCGTAGCGTCGTCTCGAACCGAGATCACCCTTCTTCGATGGCGATGACGGCTGCGCTCGGGATCATTCGGGGCCCAAGAAAGGACCCACGAACGGTGTGCCATGGCACGTCGCGCATTGAATTTCGGCGCCGTCCTTGCGTTGGAGTCCATGAACGAAATTGTTCGACATGAACGTTTGGAGCGCCGGGCGATCGCCTCGGTCGAGGAATTCCGCTTTCCCCTGATGGCATGAATCGCAATAGAGCGTCTGGTGCTCGGGCAAAGTGTACGGCGTCACCATATCGTTCCACATGCGTGCGGCCACCGCCTTGTTGCGCGTTGGCGCCTCGAAATCGAGCCCGGTGCCGCCGTCGGGCAGCGGCTTGCCGCCGGCGTGGCAACCGTCGCATCCCACGCCCAGCGATGCGGCGAAGGAACGCATCACGGCACCGCGTGCGCGCCGGTCCAGGGACTCGAGGGGTGGCAAATTCGCGATATCAACCCCGGCGTCGGCGAGCGTCGCGGCCATGTTGCTCGCGACGAGCGTGCTCGTCGCGCCGGAGTTGACGCCCGCGTCCGAGAGGGGCGGAGGCGGCGCGCTGCTTCCGTCGTTGCTCGACGAGCCACACGCGGCCAGTCCCAAAGAAGCCAAAAGGATTGCGGCTCCCATCACGGTCCCCGTGACGAGTTTTGCCAATAGGTCGTTTCGCATGGAGCTCCTCGTTCGACACGTTCGTGTCGCGGGTCACTCTTCACACGCGGCCTCGGCGAATACCATACGGCGAGCGAGAACGGGGCGTTGCCCAAACGGAAACGGAGAGGGCATGGCGCCCTCTCCGCCGGGGCGTATGACTCAATCGAGTGCGGCGATGCACTCGATTTCGACGCGGGCGCCGAGGGCGAGGCCGCTGGCGGCGAAGGCGCTGCGGGCCGGCTTGTTCGTCGGAAAATACGTGACGTAGACGCTATTCATTCGCGCCCATTCGGAAATATCGGCCATCATCACCGTGCATTTGACCACGTTGTTCATCGAGGCTCCGCTCTTGGCGAGGACGTCCTTGATGTTCTCCATCACCTGCCGCGTTTCGCCTTCGATGCCGCCGGGAGCAAGTTGATCCGTTCCTGGCGTGGTGCCGACCTGGCCCGCGAGGTAAAGGGTCTTTCCGACACGCACCGCCGGCGAGAATGGCCGCCCCGGCTTGCCACCCGCCGTGAGGAACTCCACGCGCGACGGCTCGGTGGCCGTCGTCTGGGTGGGCGCGGCCGGCGGGGTCTCGCGCGCACAGCTCATGACGCACGATACGGCGAGCAACATCAGCAAACATCGATTCATGAAGAGACCTCCGGCGCGCAACACTAGCGTGCTGCGTGGCGGATGCTGCGCCTTTTGTCGCGGCAAAGCTCGGTACCGACCTGCATCGAGCGGGACGGCCCACCCGACCCGAAGTTCGGCACGGGTAAAACTTGCCACGGTGCGATCGCGGCGACGATCAGCAGGGTCTTTCTCCAGCCAAAATCGCCCCATTTCGGCTCCTGCGCGACACGCCCTGGCACATCGGGTACGGGCCCGCCGATTGCTAATCATCATACGGAGAGGGTTGGAGCACGAATGGCTCGAGCCCATTGAGTTACTTTCTTTTGGAGACGTTCATGCGATTTGCCGATTCGAAGACTTTGCTTTCCTTCTTCTTGTTTTTGTCAGCCTTCGCCCTGCCCGCGTGCAGCAGCGACGACGACCCGAAGTCGCAGACCCCCGAGCTGGGGGTCATCAGTATCAGAAGCCAAGCCACCGCCGATGGCCAATTCACGTATTCGATCAATGGTTCCTTCGCCGAGAACTTCGACGTATCCAGCGCCGAGTGCACCACGCGCACCGAAGGTGCCTGCACGATCAGCAAGTGCAAAGCCACCGGCGGTGACGGTGGACTCGAGAAATACCTGCCCGCGGGAACCCTCACCGTGAGCGGCGGGCTCCTGGCGGCATCCGGCGTGGTGCTCCAACCCGATGCCGACAATTTCTACCACAAGGTGGAGTCGGGCAAAGCCTGGAACCCCGGCCAGCGTATTTCGGTGAAGAGCTCGGGCGCACAGGTCCCGGCCTTCGAGGTATCGGTATCCACCCCGGACACCCTGACGCTCGAAGCGCCCGCGGTGCCGGCGAAGGACCAAGCCATGAGCATCAAGCGCTCGACGGGGCTCGAGCTCCGATGGTCCGGCGCGAAGGAGACGAAATACGTCACGCTGTTTACGACCGACGCCACGGGCGCCGGCAATCCCAACGTCAGCGTATCGTGCACATTCCCGGCCAACGCGAACACGACGAGCATTCCCGCGTCCGCCCTGAACGAACTGCCAGCGGGCGAAACGTACCTGTTCGCCTCGGCGCGAAACCAGGCGACCACGCTCGTCAATGGCAAGAGCGTCGCCTTGCACGCGCGCGCCGTCGCACGCTCGCGGTCCGGCGAGCCGGTGCAACGCAACGTGACGCTCGAGTAGGCTGCCCGCCTCGGCACGGTTGAGGAGCATGTACAGGATACCTGGATTTTCCAGGGATCGGGCCTAAAGCGCCGACGCGAAAAAAGTCGCTCGGCCCGTGTCGATCTCCCCCAGACTCGATCGACGCCTGTACGTTCCCCACCGGCGCCCCCGAGCGCCCCCAACGAAAGGCACGACAAAATGAAGGTCATGGTGATCGTCAAGGCTACGAAGAACAGCGAAGCGGGCATCATGCCGAGCGAGGAGCTTCTCCGGGCCATGGGCAACTACAACGAGGAGCTCGTCAAGGCGGGCATCATGCTGGCGGGCGATGGCCTTCACCCCAGCACCAAGGGAAAGCGGATCCAGTTCCGCGCGGGAAAGCGCTCCGTGGTCGACGGGCCGTTCAGCGAGACCAAAGAACTCATCGCCGGCTATTGGATCTGGCAGGTACGCTCGATCGAAGAGGCCGTGGAATGGGCCCGCCGCTGTCCCGATCCGATGCCCGGCGAGGACGCGGAGCTCGAGATCCGCCCCATCTTTGAGGCCGAAGACTTCGGCAAGGAATTCACCCCCGAGCTGCGCGCCCAAGAGGATCGCCTGCGCGCCGAGGTCGAGCGACAGCAAAAAAAGGGATAGCCGCTTCCCGACGGCGGCGCGTCTACCCGCGTTGGAAGACACTTTGACAAGGGGCGGGCCCGCCGCCGGCAGTGCGTTTGCCAAGGTTGCAGGAATAGAACGGCCGACGCACGGATCCCCGGAAATGACCGCGGCATCGGGGATGGCCCTGGTCTTGCTGTTCATCGAATCATGAGTAGCAAAACGAAAGCCGCCCCCAAGGGCGCGGTCATCGTCGTGGGCGGGAGCGGCGGCATGTCGGCGCGCTACCGCGCCATCGTCGAAGAACGCGGACTCGAACTGCGTCACTTCGAGACCCGCGTTCCCAACGGAGCGCGCCGCGCCGTTGGACGGGTTGCCGCGGTCATCGTCATGGTGAGCATGGTGTCGCACGCGCTTCGCGATCAGGCCATATCGCTCGTCGACAACGGCGCCCCCGTCGTCTACTTGCGCTCACCATCCATCTCGGCCCTGCGAAGCGCAGTCGCGACACTCGCCCCCGCGTGACGCCGCGGCATGTTCACGAGAGATCCGGAAAACGCGGGCGCGAGACCGGATCGAGCTCGACCTGTACTTGCTCGCCGAATCCATTGGGGGCCGGCGATACGAACATGCGATATGCGGGGCACTCCACCTCGGGATTCTTTCCCTGCCCGGTCGCCGTTTGCTTGCACGCCGAGATGCCCGCGCTCTCTTCCGACGTGTAGGCGCGCGCTTTGAAAAGGTGGTATCCGGCCGTGACCGCACCGCGAAGGTATTTGCCCATGAGCGAGTCCGACGCGACATCGCGCTGGCTGTAGACGAGCAAGAATTCTCGGCTGCCGCCCACGATGGAGGCGGCCATTTCTTCGGCATTCTGTGGGGTGCGGTCCGGGCGGACCGCAGCAATGTAGGCGAAGGCCAGCCCTTGGGCGTCGACGACTTCCGCCGGCGGGGACTCGGTGAGCTTCAACGTGTATCGCCGCGGTTCCGCAAGCTCGATCTCCGAACGAACGGCGCTGCGGGCCGCTAAAATTTGCCCACCGCCTTTGCTCCACACGAGTGTGGCGACGGGCCGTCCGCTATCCGCGGGACCTTGCCCGGTCGCCACCCCCTGAATCGCAACCTCGTTGGAGGGATCGGGATGGGAATCCGAATCGGACGAGCACCCGCTGATCGCGAGCAGCACGGGGGCCACGGTCATGATGGCCCGTCGTCGGCAAACGCAAAGCACGTCGTTCATTTTCCCTCGACCCCTTTTAGCACGGTTAGCCCGTGGAGATCCCCGCGATGGCGGTGGATTCGCCCTCGTCACTCCCCGATTCACGCCGGCGGACGGCGTCTTCGAAGGCGGTGTGGATGAGGGAGCGCAGGCGCGTCAGGTCCTTCACGTTGTTCAAGTAAACGCGGCTGACGCCAAAGGTCGACGGTGCAGCTTCGACCTCGAAACCGGGTGACATGATCTTCACTTTGTCGACCGCCAGACGTGTGACGACGGACTTTCGCTTCTGATCGCCGAAGTACCGACAGAACCAATAGCGGATGCTTCCAGCGTAAATTCCGAAGTAATTCTGGGAGTCCTTGTACTGAGGCGGATACTTGGCAAAGAAGCTCGAGTCCGAACAAAGATCGCGGACGATCTCGAAAGCCTCGAGCTCTTCCGCCGTGGTGACGATCTTTCCGCCCTCCGCCGGGGGCTCGACGACGGGTGGCTCGGGTGGCGTCGGCGCCGCTGGCGCGGGGAGCGACACGACGACCGCGAGCTCCGGCTTTTCCGTCTCGAGCTTGATCGACCGCGTGGCCATCTCCAGCAACGTTCCCTGAATGGCCTTTCGAACCGCCGGCTGGAAGCGTTCGATGATCTTGGCCGTGAGGCGCTTGCCTGCCCCCACCGCCTCGATCTCGTTCAAAAGGAATCGAACGAAGTTCTCCGACGGATTGCGCAGGAGATCGCCAACGAGCGCGGTCAGCTTTCCGACGTAGATCAGCTCCTCGGCACCGTCGTGCACCGCTTCCCCGTCGTAGCTTTCTCGGTTGAACTGCTTCAGCGTTTCCGCATCACGTTCCGAGAACGAGTGGATGTCGAACACGAAGAAAGGCTCTTCGTCGAGCAGGTTTTCTCGCTTGAGATCCGTGTAGAAGCGGTACACGAGGCCGTTCGTCAGAATGGCCGTCTTGACCGACGGCGTCGCATTGAAATAGCGGGCAAGCTGCGCGTCATGATCGCTGCACGTGACATCGATGGCCTTTGCCTCGATGAAGATGGCCGGCGTGTCCAAGAGACGGAGGGCGTAGTCGACTTTCTCGAACTGCCCATTCGTCTTCTTTTTGGCGAAGTCCGCGATGTATTCGGGCTGAACCTCGGTCGGATTGTAAATGTCGTAGCCGAGTATCTGAATGAGCGGGAGGACGAGGGACTGCTTCGTGGCCTCTTCCCCCTTGATGTGAGATTGCCTGCGTTTGACCTGTTCGGAAAAGTTACGAAGTTCTTCGAAGAAGCCCATACCGCCCTCCAGTGGACCAAAAGAGATAAAGGAGAATGGCCAGTGCTCCTCGATATTCGTGAGCATTCATGGGTCGCAATTTATTTTGAATACGCACAACAAATCTCAGCGCCGGCCGATGGGCCTGAACCCGGAATGGGCGGCCGAAGGTGACCACACCGGCCTCTGTCCGGGACACCGTCGCGGCTGTCCGGGACGGTGTGGCGGGTGCGGATCGCTCGGGAAAACAGGCCCTTGGTCGGAACGGCATGACGCTCGCACCTCTCCCGTGCGATGAACTTGGGCATGACGGACGACGCATTGCGACAACAGGCCGAGAGCAAGCTCGAGGCGCTGGCAGGCCCGCGCGCTACCTTGCGCGCCGATCAGTGGGCGGCCATCGAGGCTCTGGTGGTCGGGCGCAAGCGGGTCCTGGTCGTGCAACGCACGGGTTGGGGCAAGTCGGCCGTGTACTTCATCGCCACCGCGCTGCTCCGCGGCCTCGGTGCCGGTCCCACGGTCATCGTCTCGCCGCTGCTCGCACTCATGCGCAACCAAATCGCCGCGGCCGAACGCGCGGGCATCCAGGCCGTCACGATCAACTCGGCCAACCTCGACGAGTGGGAAGCGGTGCACGAAAAGGTCGCCCAGGGCACCGTCGACCTGATGTTGGTCAGCCCCGAACGACTCAACAATCCTGATTTTCGCGATCAAGTGCTACCTCGGCTGGCCGAGAGCGCCGGCTTGGTGGTGGTCGACGAGGCGCATTGCATCTCGGATTGGGGTCACGACTTTCGACCCGACTACCGGCGCCTGCGCACACTCTTCGCCGGCATGCCCCCGAACGTTCCGATTCTCGCGACGACGGCCACGGCCAATGCCCGCGTCACGCACGACGTTGCCGAGCAGCTCGGTCAGGACACCTTCGTCCTTCGCGGTGCGCTCGAACGCGACAGCCTCCACCTGAGCGTCGTCCAACTGACCTCCGCCGAGGAACGCCTCGCTTGGCTGGCGCACACCATCGGCGAACTGCAGGGGTCGGGGATCATCTACACCCTCACCGTCGCCAACGCCCTGGAGATCGCCGCCTATCTGCGCGAGCAAGGGTACAAGGTTGCCGCCTACCACGGTTCGACCGAGCCGGCGGAGCGCATCGCCGCCGAACAGGCCCTGCTCGACAACCAACTCAAGGCGCTGGTGGCCACGTCGGCCCTCGGCATGGGGTTCGACAAGCCCGACCTCGGGTTCGTCATCCACATGGGCGCGCCGGCATCCCCCGTGGCGTACTACCAGCAAGTGGGTCGCGCCGGGCGCGGCGTAGAGCGGGCGGAAGTCATTTTGCTTCCGGGCGCCGAAGACAAGGAGATCTGGTCCTACTTCGAAGGGCTCGCCTTCCCTCCCGAGGCCGTCGTACGCGCCACGCTCGACGCGTTGAGCGAGGGGCCGCTCTCGACGATGGCGCTCGAACCCATCGTGGACATGAGCCGGAGCCGGCTCGAGACGATGCTCAAGGTTCTCGACGTCGATGGGGCCGTCCATCGCGTTCGCGGCGGATGGCAAGCCACCGGGCAAGCGTGGACCTACGACGCCGATCGCTATGCCCGTGTCGCGGGCGAACGCGCGGCGGAGAAGAACGCGATGCTCGAATACATCGCGACCTCGGACTGCCGCGAGATGTTCCTTCGCAAACACCTCGACGACGATACGGCCAGGCCCTGCGGCCGTTGCGACAACTGCACGGGCCGTCACCGCCCGTCCACGATCGACGCCGGGGCCATGGAGGCTGCTCGGGAACGATTGCGAAGACCGGGCGTCGAGATCGAGGCGCGCAAACAATGGCCCTCGGGCCTCAAGGGCATGGGGCTTTCAGGGAAAATCAAAGCCGATATCGCGCACGAAGAAGGGCGGGCGCTGGGCCGGTTGACCGACATTGGTTGGGGCAACCGTTTGCGATCGATGCTGGCCGACGCCCACGAAGACGGGCCGATTCCCGATGACGTGTTCGCCGCGGTGGTGCAGGTGCTCGCCTCGTGGAAGTGGGCGGCGCGCCCCGTGGCCGTGGCGAGCCTGCCGTCGGAGCGACGGCCGCTTCTCATCGCGAGCTTGGCGCAGCGCCTCTCGCAGGTGGGGCGGCTCGCCTACCTCGGGAGCCTTCGTTACGACGCCGGCTCACCGGGAAGGCAATTCAACAGCGCCAAACGGGTTCAAGCCGTGCACCGCACCCTCGTCGTCCCCGCGGAATTGGCCGCCGCAGTGGCCGAGACGGCCGGGCCCATTCTCCTCGTCGACGATCGCGTCGACAGCGGCTGGACGATGACCATCGCCGCGGTGCTCTTGCGCCAAGCAGGGGCCAAAGCGGTGCTCCCACTGGCGCTCGCCACCACGACGTAGCATCCGTCCGTCAGGCCGTTCGTGTTCAGCGAACGCAGCGGCAAAGGATGATTTCTGATGTGATATCGACACATCGTCATTCATTCGATATGGCGACGCGTGATGGCCATTTGGATTTGGCCAGTATTTCGCCGCCATGCGCGTTCGTGCGAGAGCTTATTGACGAGTTGGCAATTCGAGAAACCCTCGCTAGGAATCGATCGGCGCTTCGCTTTTCCGCATTTCCGATCCGAACGCGAAATCGTCCACTGCACGAGAAAATGGCCCCCAAAGGGAGCGGCGAGTGGACGCGAACGTCCGCGCTCGCGGACGAAGCCGTCCACCAAAGAAGGCCCTATCGTCCCGTCCGAATGCGCCGTGCGCGTGCGACGCTCGCATCACGATTGCGTGGCGGGTGCGCGGACCGCCATTTGCACATAGGTCGTTAACCACTGAGTCCTAATTGCCTTAGCAACACTACGTCTTTGCTGGAAAGGCCGCATGGAATGTCTCGATTCACGCGATTGGGTGCGTATACGCAGCAAATGTTTCCACCGCTGGCCACCGTTCCCTTCATGATGGCGTTCGCGTTGGCGGTTCACTTCGGGCTGCAAGCCCTCGGGGGGCAGCAACCCATTCGGCTGACATGGCGTGCTCTTGCAGGCGCGACAAGCGTCTATCTTTTCGGGCTTCTCCTGCGCGTCTACGACGAAATCAAGGATGCACCGTCGGACCTTGCGCTGGCGCAAGCCGGCGACCCACGCTACGTCGACCGCCCCATCGTCAAGGGAACGGTGACGCTCGACGATTTGCGTGCCTACCGTTTGGGTCTCATCGTTACGCTTTTCGCACTGAACATCTCGCTGGGATTTCCCTATGCGAGCATCGCCTTCGGAGGCACCTTCCTCTTCGTATGGCTTTCGTCGCGTTGGTTCTTCTGGCCGGCGGTGTCGAAGAGCCTCCTGCTCGCGGTGCTGACGCACAATCCGCTACTGCTCGCGCTCGTCGCGTACATGGGTGGTATCTACATCCAAGACTTCGGCCTCGACGCGATCAATGGGTGGGCGCTGCCGCTGGCCATCGGCATCTGGCTTCCCTGGGCGGCGTGGGAGACGTCGCGAAAAATCCGAATTCCAGAGGATGAAACGGCCTATGAATCGTACTCGAAAATCTTCGGGCGCCGGGCACCGCTCGTGCCTGCGGCCTTGGTCCTGATATCCCTCTTCTGCCTGCTGCCTGCCCTGCGCGCGGCGGGTGCAAATGCCTTCTTGTGCGCTCTATTGTCGGTGGCCGCGGCCGTGCCCGTGTTGGCCTGCATGCGCTTTCGTCTGGCGCCCAGCCGTGAGCACGCGCGGCTGCGGCCCTATGTCGATGTCTACAGCGTCGTCGTTTACCTGGGCGTGGTCATCGCCCTCGGTCTGCAGAGAGGGATCCACCTTGGCTAGTTCACCTTACATTCCGGCCGCTTTCGAAATCGCAGACGTCTCTTCGAACGAGCGCCATGGGCGCGAAGAACTCCCCAAGATCCCCTTGCGCGGGCACTACAGCGAGGAGGCTCGCATCAAGCGTCTGCAATTCTTGCGGCGTGAGACACGAACCTTGCTCGCGGCGCTGCAGAACACGTCGCTCGACGCACGGCACCTCACCAAGAACGTGGAACATCTCATCGGCGGCGTCGAAGTTCCGGTAGGTATCGCCGGCCCCCTCCTGTTCACCGGCGAGGAGGCGCGAGGGCTCGTTTATGCGCCCATCGCCACCACCGAAGGGGCGCTGGTGGCGTCGGCCACGCGGGGCGCGAAGGCCATTTCGCTTTCCGGCGGCGTCAGCACGCGCGTGCACGATCAGCGCATGATGCGCGTGCCGATGTTCGTCCTCGACAACATGGGCGACGCTGCACGGTTCGCGGATTGGGTGATCGATCGTCAACAGGAGCTTCGCGAACGGGTGCGAGAGGTATCGCGCTATGCGCTGCTGGTCTCCATCAACCCAGTTACACTCGGTAAGCAGGTGCATGTGCACTTCGTTTACCGAACGGGGGACGCGGCCGGCCAGAACATGACCACCACGTGCACCTGGCATGCATGCCAATGGCTCCTCGACCAAGCGCGCACGGCGGGTTTTCGCATTCGCAACTTCTACGTGGATGCCAACGGCAGCGGGGACAAAAAGGCGACGTTTCAGTCGCTCATCGCAGGGCGCGGTATCCGCGTCGGCGCGGAATGCCTCGTTCGCCGAAAGGTCCTTCAGCGCGTCCTCAAGGTCACGCCCGAGGAGCTCCACACGTTCTGCGCGGCGGCCAAAGATGCAGCCCTCGCGACAGGGAGCGTGGGGTTCAGCATCAACGCATCGAACCTGATCGCCGGGCTCTTCACGGCGACGGGGCAGGACATTGCGTGCGTCTACGAGTCGAGCCTCGCGGTGCTGCAAACCGAGGTGACGCCCGAAGGCCTGTATGCCTACGTCCAATTCCCGAGCCTCATCGTCGGCACCATCGGCGGTGGTACGCACCTGCCGCGCCAGAACGAATATCTCCAGATCATGGACTGCGCCGGGGCGGGCCAGGCATCCCGCCTCGCCGAAATCATCGCGGGGTATTGCCTCGCGCTCGACCTCTCCACGGCTTCGGCCATGGCGAGCGGTGAGTTCGCGTTGGCGCACGAGCGACTCGGGCGGAATCGGCCGGTGTCGTTCCTCACGCGAAACGAGATCGATGCGCGGTTTTTCGACGAGGCGCAGTCGCGTGGCCGCAGCGGCGAGCGCATCGAGGTGGCGCATGCAGAGGCGCTCGCTGCACCCGTCACCGGCAGCAGCATCCTCACCGAGTTGAGCTCGCGCAAGACGAACAAGCTCGTGGGGCTCTTTCCGTATCGGCTCACGCCCC
Source organism: Sorangiineae bacterium MSr11367 (assembly GCA_037157805.1). Taxonomy (NCBI): domain Bacteria; kingdom Pseudomonadati; phylum Myxococcota; class Myxococcia; order Myxococcales; family Pendulisporaceae; genus Pendulispora; species Pendulispora rubella. Next base: position 8,697,253 of record CP089983.1, read on the forward strand.
GCTCCGGTCAACAGCGGACCATCGACGTGATTCTGAAGCTCAAACCTTCGGATCACGAGGTCATCTTGATGGTGAATGCCATCGCCGGCATGTGCGGGCCTGCGGTGGCGAAAGCCCACGCCGAGCACAAGAACCGCACCGGTTTCGCCGGCTGCCATCTGCGCGAGATCGCCTTGTATGAGCTCGACGACCCGCGCCTGCGCAAGCATACACCGCGCGTCCATGGCACGATCCGCGACGACGCTCGCGAGATCCACGCCGTGGTGCTCGAACGCCTGAACGACGTCCTCCTCATGGACAGCGCGGACGACGTGAGCGGATGGCGGCCAGAGCACGTCGAGGCCGCACTTCGCGGAATCGCGCAGGTGCACGCGATCTGGTACCGCCGCGAGCGGGACCTTCTCGCCGAGCCCTGGCTCGGCCCCGTCACCGGCGTCAACGAGATGGTGGCCATGGCACCGCTCTGGGAATCGCTCGCGGCGCACGCGTGCGACGAATTCGCGTGGTTCACCCACGACGACCGCGCCCGCAGCGACGCACTCATCGCGGATCTGCCCACGTGGTGGAGCGAGTTGCAATCGCTCCCGCGCACGCTGGTGCACAACGACTTCAATCCGCGCAACATCGCGTTGCGCCGCGAGGGCTCGATTCTCTGCGCCTACGACTGGGAGCTCGCCACGTGCCTCCCACCCCAGCACGATCTCGCGGAGCTCTTGGCCTTCGTGCTCGACGCGAACGCCGATCGCGCGCAGGTCGATCGCTTCGTGGAGTACCACCGGCGCGCCCTCGAGCAGGCCAGCGGCTTCGCCATCGACGCGGCGTCGTGGCGCACCGGTTATCGACTCTGCCTTCGCGATCTCTGGCTCAATCGATTCGGGCTCTATGCGATGGCCCATGCTTTTCGCCACTACGGGTTTCTCGAACGCTCGATGCACACCCTGCGGCACCTCCTCCAGCTGGAAGAAGGGCGGCCTTGAGCGATGCCCGGACCGATCCGGTACATCGACCGTGAGAGCCAAGGGTGGCGCGAAGAGCCGCTCGCATTCGGTGGCTTCCTCCCGTGGCTCTACAGCGACGGTGTCGTCGCGCGAACGACGCGCTACGCGCTGACCCGCCGCGCCGCGACACGGGTCTACGGCTGGCTCCAGGAACGCCCCACGCCCGTGGAGCGGCTGCGCGCGTTCTGCGAATCCTTGGGCATCGACGCCGAGGAAGCCGCCGAGCCGCTTTCGGAATACCGCAGCCTTTCGAGCTTTTTCTCACGACGCCTCAAACGGGACGCGCGCCCCGTGGTGTCCGACGCGCGCGTGCTCGTATCCCCCGCAGACGCGCGCGTGTTCGTCGTTCCGGTGCTCGACGGCGAGCGACTCCCCATCAAGGGCGGCCACTTCACCTTGGCCGAGCTCGTGGACGACCCAAGGCTTGCCGCACGCTTCGCCAAAGGCGCCGCCGTGGTTCTGCGCCTCGCGCCCGCGGACTATCACCGATTCCACTTTCCCGATGACGGCGATGCATCCGAGGTGCGGGCCATCGAGGGCGGTTACGACTCGGTCAATCACTACGCATTGGACCGCGCGCCGGGCATCCTCTGCCGCAACCACCGCCACGTCACCCTTCTTCGCTCCCGCCATTTCGGTGACATGTTGATCGTCGAGGTCGGGGCGCTCTTCTGCGGCGCCATCGTGCAAACGTACCGCGCCGGAAACGTCACCCGTGGCGCAGAAAAAGGCTATTTCCGTCTGGGCGGCTCGAGCATGGTGCTCGTGCTGCCGCCGGGGCGCGTGCGCTTCGACGACGATCTCGTGGCGGCCAGCCAAAGCGGCCATGAGACGCGCGTCCGAATGGGTACCTCCTTGGGTCGCGCATGTTGAGCCTATCCATCGGCCCGGCATGCTGGGTCACCTTGGCCGGCGGCGTCTTCTCGTCCATCGGCGCGCTGCTGCTCCTGGAGGTCCTCGCGGCCTCCCTGACGCCGCATTGGTTCTTTTTGGGCCTCACGTTCATGTTCCTGGGGTTGCTCATGGACGCGCTCGACGGCGTCGTGGCACGGCGATTCCACCTCGAGAGCGATCTCGGGAAGGTGCTCGACAGCCTGTGCGACGTCGTCACGTACCTCGTGGCGCCGGCGCTCGCCCTTCGCGTGCTCGGCCTCCAGGGACTGGCCGGCGGTGCGGCAATGACCATCATGGTCGTTGCCGGTATCCTTCGTCTGGCGAACTTCGCCGTGATCGGGAATGTGAAGGGGACGGCCGGCCCGGCCTACTTGGGTATGCCCTGCTTCTATTCGCACTTCGTGCTGGCAGGCCTCGTTCTGCTCCATGGGTGGCTCGCCCCCGGCGCATTTCGCCTGCTCGCAGCGGCCGCCATCTCGATCATGAGCGTGCTGTTCATCAGCCGGATTCGCTTTCCGAAGATCGTCCGCCTGCGTGTCATCTTTTCATTGGCCGGCTCGTTCCTGGCCTCCTCGCTGTTGCTGTTCGTCGTCGAACGGAGCCCATGACGATGCTTCTCCTTCGGATTCTCTGGCTGCTCGCGCCGCTCATCGCCGCCGGCGTTCTGCAAGTCATCGTCCTTCGCGCCCGGCTCTTCCCGTGGCTGGCGTGGCCCATCGATCGCGGCCTTCGGGTGCGAGGAACGAGGCTGTTCGGCGACCACAAGACCTTTCGCGGGTTCGTCGTCATGATCGGCGGCACGGCGCTTTTCTTCGGGCTTCAAGTGCTCGCCTCCCATCAATCGGCCACTCTGTGCGATCTCGGCTTCGTCGATTACCGGCAGACGACGTGGTGGCTCGACGGCGGCATCTACGGCGCGGGCTACGTCCTGGGGGAGCTGCCCAATAGCTTTTTGAAGCGGCAATTGGCCATTGCCGAGGGGGCCAAAGGGAGTGGCGCTCTCGGAAGCGCCTTCTTGGTCCTCGATCAAGTGGACGGCGTATTCGGCATTCTCGTCTCCATGTGCGCCTTTTACGTGCCGACGCTTCTGATCGCCGGCCTCGCCTTCGGCGTGCTCACCATCGTGCACGTGGTCATCTTCAATGTGGTCCTGGTGATGATCGGCGTAAAGAGCCGCGTGTTCTAATGCGCATTTTGACGACCACACACCTCGACGAAGCGGGATTCCTCCGGGTGGGCGCCGGTCGCGGGGGCAAACGCGCGGAGCTCACTGCAGGGTGCGCGCCAGGGATCGCCGGCGCCGGCTTCATCGGCGACCTCACGGCCGCATCGGCGGACGGCGATGCCTTCGTGCGCGCCTCGCTCGAAACCGCCATCGCCTGGCTTCGCGCGCGAAGCCTTCGCCGCGTCTGGGCTCCGCTGAATGCGTCCATCTGGGGCGGGTATCGCCTGATGACCCGCGGCTTCGAGCGCACGCCATTCGGCGGGGAGCCCCGCAATGCGTCTTGGTGGCCAGAATGCCTCGCACGCGCGGGCTTTGCTGCGCACGCACATTGGTACAGCTGGGATCTCGGCGAGCGCGAAATGCGCGCCCTCGCCCGCCGCGAGCAGTCCGCGCCACGGGGGTTTCACCTGGAGCCGCTCGAGTCGCGCACCTTCGACGACCAACTCGAACGATTGCGCACCATCGCCAGCGCCTGTTTCCGACACAATTTTGCCTTTTCCGACATTTCGCGTGAAGCGTTCGCCCGAAAATTCGCGTTTCTGCGCGAGGCCTTGCGCCCCGGTTTGGGCAGCTTCATCCTCGACCCCGACGGCGAGACCGTGGGGTTCTACGTGGGATACGTCGACCCGTTGGAGTGCGATCGCGTCGTGTTCTATGCGCTGGGTCTCCTCCCCTCCGTGCGCGGACGAAGTTTGGTTTATCCCATGGTGGTGGCGCCCTTCTTCGAGGCCGCCCTGGCCCACGGCTTTCGCCGCGCCGTTTCGGCGCTCCACACCGCGGGCCCGACGTTCCTCGATGGCGTGGCGGCGGCAAGCCGGCAGTACACCGTTTTTCAGATCTGAATCATCATTGCATCTTACACGGATATACATTCCATGAACGACACGTGTGATCGCATCGTCATTGGCGGCGTGGGTGAGAAGAAAGCGCCATTACCGGCTCGATTGGTCGGCGGGAAAGGTGCCAATCTGGATCTCCTTCGTGAGCTCCCCGTTCCACGGTGGTTTTGCGTGACCACGCGCGCTTTCGAACACCTCGTTTCCGACCTTCGGTATCGCTTCGCGGCGCGGCTGGCCACCCTTGCGTGGGCCACCGACGACGAGGTCATCGCATTCGCGGGCGAGCTGCGCCAGGCGGCGCGTGCATGCGCCCTCGAGGCGGACGACGAACGCCGGATCTTGGAGAACTTCGATGCCCTTTTCGGCCCCGAAACGTGGGTGGCCGTCCGCTCCTCCGCCGTCGGTGAAGACGGCTCGCAGGCGTCCTACGCGGGCCAGATGGACAGTTACCTCTTCGTGACCCGCGCCGAGTTGATCGATCGCATCAAGGACTGCTTCGCCTCCGCCTTCTCGGACCGTGCGCTGTTGTACCGGCGCAAACAGGGCGCAGAACCGCTCCCCCACGCGGCGGTCATCGTGCAGGAGATCGTACGGAGCGAGGTGAGCGGGGTGCTCTTCACCGCGAATCCCTCCACCGGAGATCACGGAGAGGCCGTGATTGCAGCCGCCTACGGGCTGGGTGAAGGCGTGGTGGCCGACCGGGTCGAGGCCGACACTTTCTTCATCCACCGCGCGACCCGGCAACCACGCGATCGCCAGATCCGAAACAAGGGAACCCAGGTCGTCTTCGACCAGCACGCCGGTCGCGGCACGTGCATCGCCGAGGTCCCCAACGTCCGCGCCCATGCACCGGCCCTCGACGACGTGCAGCTCGACACGCTGATATCCATGGGCGAGCGCGCGCTCGCCCTGTTCGGGTGCCCGCAGGATGTCGAATGGGCCATCGATGCCGAGGGAAAAATCTACGTCTTGCAGGCGCGGCCCATCACCACCTTGAAAACGCCTCCCGAACCGACGGGAACGCGCCGGGTCTTCGACAATACGAACATCGTCGAGAGCTATCCCGGCGTCACGACGCCCCTCACCTTCTCCTTCGTACGGAAAGGCTACGAAATCGTCTTCCGCCAGACCGCACGCGCATTCGGCATCGCCGAGAGCACACTCGTGCAGGAACGCGCCACCATCGCCAACATGGTCGGGCTGGTCGAGGGTCGCATTTATTACAACATCGAAAATTGGTATCGCTATTACTCGTTGGTTCCCGGCCTCGAGCGCAACCTCGAAGCGTGGAAGCAGGCCCTCGGCCTGAAGGATGCCACGGCCCGCGTTCCTCGAAGCCCGGCTCGACTCCTCCAGGAGCTGCGCGTGCGGGCCAACGCCGTGCGAAATTTCATCGGCCTACGGCGTGATCTGGCGAGCTTTCAGCGCCGCATGGCCGACTTTCAGCGGCGTTTTCGCAGTCAAAGCGTGGACGATCTTTCCGCCGACGAGCTTCTCCTTCTCTACGAATCGCTGTTCGACGACCTCATTCGGCATTGGGAGCCGACGACGGTCAACGATCTCTTCGCCTTCAACTTTCACCACGTGCTCGGCCGCTTCATCGCGAGCTCGGGGTTCGAGGACCATCCGTCCCTGCAGAACGACCTTCTCTGCGGCGAACGCGGAATGGAAAGCGTGGAACCGGTGCGCTCCGTGCTGGCGCTCACGCAACGTATCCGCGAAAGCGACGCCCTGCGCCGCCTTTTCGACACGGAAAGGCACGACGAGCGCGTGTGGCGCAGCCTCTGCGAGGACCCGGCGCACGAGACGTTTCGAGCCCAGGTCGAACGCCACATCGAGCTCTATGGGGACCGCACCGTCGAGGAACTCAAACTGGAGACCAGCCCGCTCTCGGAAAACCCGGCCTCCCTCATCGCTCTCTGCCGCGGGTACCTACACGCGGGCACGACGTTCGAACAATTCCAGGAGCGCGAGACACGCATCCGCAGCGGCGCCGAGCGCACCGTGGCCGAGCGCCTTCGCCGGAGGCCGTGGACGCGACTTGCGTTCGCCTTTCTCTTGGAGGAGACGCGCCGGGCCGTGCGAAACCGCGAGAACACACGCCTCGCGCGCTCGCGGATGTTCGGCATGGTCAAGCGCATCTTCCGCGCGATGGGCCGGCGGTTCTGCGAGCAGGGGCTGCTCGGCGATGCAGCCGACATTTTCTACCTCACCGTGGACGAGATCGAGGCCGCCATCCGCGGCAGCGCCGTCACCCGCGGCCTCGGGGAAGTCGTGGCCATGCGCCGCCGCGAGTTCCGGGCCTTCGCCGAACGTGACACCGAATCACGCATCGTGACCCAGGGCATCGTGAGCGCCCATCGCGCCGCCGGGCCCGCGCGCACGAGCCCCGAGGTCGCGCCCGCGTCCCTCTTGCGCGGTCAAGGCTGCGCGCCCGGTGTGGTCCGCGGGCGCGCCCGCATCGTCCGCGATCCAAAGGGGGCCGTCATACAACCGGACGAGATCCTCGTGGCCGCGATGACCGACCCCGGCTGGGTCTTTCTCATGGTGGCCGCGCGCGGCCTGGTGGTGGAGCGCGGCAGCATTCTTTCGCACACCGCGATCATCGGCCGCGAGCTCGGGATTCCGACCATCGTCGCCGTCGACGGCGCAACCCGGCATATCGCCGACGGTGCCGAATTGGAGATCGACGGCGGGCTCGGAACGGTGAGGGTGCTCTGACATGCCCGATCGTCAGCTTGGAGCGTTCACCCTTGCCTTGCTTCTCATCATCGGGGGCGCCCACGGCCTGGGCTACCTCTTTGCGCGATGGCGGCAGCCGCGGGTCATTGGCGAAATCCTAGCCGGCATTCTCCTCGGGCCATCGGTTTTCGGCCGCATCGCACCGTCGGCGTCCGCGCTGCTCTTCGGTGAGGACAAAACCAGCCCGGCGCGCATCGTGCTCGGATTCCTCTATTCGCTCGGGCTGCTGCTTCTTCTTTTCGCGTCCGGCTCGGAAGTTCGAAATGTTCTGGGCAGTCGCGAAACCCGACGTCAGACCTGGTGGCTTTTGGGCATTGGCACGTCGCTGCCGTTTGCGATCACCCTCGCGCTCGGGCCCTGCCTTCCCTTGGATCCCTTGATGGGCGCCGCCCATCAGCGCACGTCCCTGCTTCTCGTGCTCGCCATTGCGGTGGCGGTCACGTCGATCCCGGTCATCAGCAAGATCTTCGCCGATTTGGGGATTCTCGAATCCCGGTTCGCGGGTCTGATTCTCGGCATGGCGATGCTCGAGGACATCCTGCTCTGGGGCGTCCTCGGCGTGGCCACCTCGCTGGCGGCGGTTCGCACGGCGGGTGTCGATCCGATGGTGAGCGTCACGCGTCATCTCGTGCTTTCGACGCTGTACATTGGCCTGGGGCTCACACTCGCGCCGAAGTGGCTCGCCAAATGGGGCCGATCACAGCGCAATGTTCTCGCCGTGGGATCGCCGATGGCGTGGATCGTCGTGGTCATCTTCGCGTACACCGCGGCGGCGGCGGCGGCCGGCGTCAATGTCGTGTTCGGCGCATTTTTGGCAGGCTTCGGCATCCTGGGCGGCTTCAAAGGGACGGAGCGCGCGCGTTTCGCCGAACCGGTCGCCGCCCTGGGGAAGGTCTCCTTCGGCGCCTTCGTCCCCGTGTACTTTGCCATCGTGGGATATCGCCTGGATCTTACCAGGACGTTCTCACTCGCCATGCTCGTGACCTTCCTGGTCGGCTCGAGCGCGATTCGCCTTCTTTCCATGGGCCTGGCCGCACGATTGGCCCGACTCCGCGGTCTCGACATCGCCAACGTGGCCATCACCGCCAACGCGCGGGGCGGACCGGGCATCGTGCTGGCGAGCGTCGCCTTCGACGCGGGCATCATCAGCCCCGCGTTCTTCACCACCCTGGTGCTCACCGCCATTCTCACCTCCCAGGCAACCGGGTTCTGGCTCGAGCTCGTCCTTCGCAAAGGCCTGCCGCTCCTCTCCAGCGCACCGTCGGCCGGGGAGGCGCCCGCACCCGCGGAATGAGGGCACTTTCTACCTGACAGAATCGCGCGGTATTCTTTCTTCGAAGGAACACAATGCGCGGAATCGAATTCACCGAGTTGAACGCCTTTGCGGCCGTCGCATCCCAGGGAAACTTCACGCGCGCCGCCGCACATTTGCGCGTCTCGGCGCCCGCGCTCAGTCAGACGGTGCGCAGGCTCGAGGAGCGCCTCGGGGTGCGCCTGTTGAACCGGACCACCCGCAGCGTCTCTCCCACGCAGGCGGGGGCGCGTCTACTGGCGAAGCTCCATCCCGTTTTCGAGGACTTGCACGCCGCCGTGGCGGACGTGAAGACGTTTCGCGAGCGCCCCGCAGGGGTCGTGCGCATCAATGCGGCGCGTGTGGCCGTCTTCGGCTTCCTCGCGCCCCTGGTCGGGCGCTTCTCGCGCAAGCACCCGGACATCGTGCTCGACATCGCGAGCGACGATGCACTGACCGACATCGTCGAGGGGCGATTCGACGTGGGCGTTCGCCTGGGCGAGAAGGTCGACAAGGACATGGTCGCCGTCAAGTTGAGCGGCCCGCTCTCCACCATGGTGGTCGCCTCGCCGGACTACCTCGCGCGCCACGGAACCCCGAAGACGCCGTACGAACTGCACCGCCATCGCTGCATCAACCTGCGCTTCACCCCCAATGGGAACGTGTACCGCTGGGAATTCGCGCGCGGCAAGAAAAGCCTCGATGTCGCGGTGGAGGGGCCGCTCATCGTCGACGATGCCGACATTTTGCTGCGCGCGGTGCGCGATGGCGTCGGGATTGGCTACGGCATCGACGAAAAGATGCGCCGCGCCGTGGAGCGTGGCCGCATCACGCGCATTTTGGAAGCATGGTCGCCGTCGTTTCCCGGCTTCTACCTCTATTATCCGAGCCGAAGGCAAACGCCGCCGGCGCTTCGCGCATTCATCGACTTCGTGCGCGAGCAGGCGCCGCCGTGACCAGGTGGGTCCCTGGTGCCGGGTGCGGCATAGAGCTGGGCCGGCCGGGGCAACGACTTCACCCCCCGGTCACGGGGGGGGCGAGGGCAAACGGGTGCGAGATCGCGCGTTCCGCGCAATCGCACACATGCTTCTTCTGGCTTTCTCTCTGCCAGATAAAAATGAGGGTAGAAAAGTTCCGGTAGATGCGAGCAGTTTTTGCGCTGCTTCCCCAACGAGGAATTCGGCCACCGGTCCGCGACCGCAGCGTCTCCCGTCACCGCCCCACGTGTTGTTCCCAATAGCTGGACGCCCTTGGGCGTTGGTTCCCTGCCTTTTCGGGCACGCGGAGGGCTGTTGCCTCCCACTCTTACCTGCGGCAACCCATCATCTTGATCTGCAACCTCGCGGGTGCGGGTTCCGGAGCCCCGCGCACGAAAGGTCTGACCCGACGCATTGCCAATCCAGTGCCAGTTCGCATCCATCGAAAAATAGGCCCTCGCCGCGCGGCGCCCCTCTGTCCCGGACGGATTTCGGCCTGTCCGTGACACCTCGAGCCGCGGTCCGCACCCCAGCTAACTTAGTCGGGGCACGGCGCCCCCGCGCGCGCCCATGTTTCCCATGCCGCGAGGAAGGTATCGCGCGGCGTCGACACGGGGGTGCGGCCGCGGCCGGGAGCCCAGCCCCAGACGACGAGCGGATCTTCGAGGTGGGCGCGCAGCGCCGCGCGGTCCTTGCGTCCGTTGCGCGCGGGATCGCGGACTTGCTCGCACAGCGCGCGCGGCGAGAGCCCGACGAACACCAGCTTCGTGTCGGGCGGAGGCATGTGCCAGCCGTTGGCGTTGCCCGGCGGCACGTGCGGACCATAGGCATTCGGCGGATTGGCCAGCCCATGGCACGTCGTGCATTCGGCGCCGACCATGCCGCGCCCTTCCGGCCCGCGCTGCACGTTCTGCGTGTGGACGTGGCTGTCGTCGCCTTGAAGCGGCGCATCGCCCGCCGGGTGACAATTTTGACACCGTGGATGCTGCAACACGCGGCGCACGGTCTCGAAGGCCACGACGCCGTCCGCGCTCGGCGGGGCCGTGCGGCTCGTGCCATCGCGGGGGGGATGGCACGCCGAGAGGAGAAGGACGGCGATGGCGAGGCGATTCATGGTGCGGTCTCAAGCAAGGCGGAGCGGCAGGGTGCGCAGGCGCTGTTGGGTCAAGGCGAAAACCGCATTGGCCACGGCGGGGGCAATCGGCGGGGTGGCCGGCTCGCCGATGCCGCCCATGGGCGCGTCGCTTCGCAGAATGTGAACCGCAATCTTGGGCATCTCGAACATCCGCAGCGGTGGGTAATCGTGAAAATTGCTCTCCTGCACCTGCCCTCCGACGAGCGTGAGCTTCCCGTGGAGCGCCGCCGTCAGCCCGAACGCGATGGCCGACTGCACCTGCGCCTCGACGGCGAGCGGATTGACCGCGATGCCGCAGTCCACCGCGCAGGTGACCTCGTGAACGCGGATGCGCCCATTCTCGACGGAGACCTCCGCCACCTGCGCCACCACGGAGCCAAACGCCTCGCGCACGGCGAGCCCGCGCGCACGCCCCGCAGGCGGCGCCGTCTTCCAACCGGCCTTGTCGGCGGCGAGCGCGAGCACCGCCGAAAACCGCGGCCGCTTCTCGAGGAGCTCGAGCCGGTACGCGAGCGGATCGCGCCCCGTGGCGTGCGCCAGCTCGTCCACCATGCACTCCTCGGCAAAGGCCGTATGCGTATGCCCCACGGAGCGCCACCACAACACGGTCACGGGCGTCTGCGGCAGATGCAGCGACACACGCTTCGAGGGCACGACCTCGAGGTACGGGGACGATTTGATTCCGTGCACCGACGCTCGGTCGACGCCATTCTGAATTATCTCCGATTCGAACTGCGTGCCACGGCCGATCGATTGCCCCACGATGGTCTGGTCCCAGGCCACCGGCCTGCCCTTGGCATCCACGCCGACACGAATGCGATGCACGTGCGCCGGCCGGTAATAGCCGCCTCGAATGTCGTCCTCGCGCGTCCAAATCGTTTTGACGGGCACACCCGCTGCCTTGGCAACATGTACGGCCTCGGTCACGAAGTCCGAGGTATCGTTGAAGCGCCGCCCGAAGCTGCCTCCGAGAAACGTCGTATGGACGCGGACCTTGTCGACGGTGATGCCAAGGATGCTCGCGGCGAGCCGCTGATCGTTGCTCGGAAATTGCGTGCCGGCCCATATTTCGCAATACCCGCCGTCGATGTTCACTACGCAGTTGAGTGGCTCCATCGGCGCATGGGCGAGGTACGGAACTTCGTAATACGCCTCGAGGCGATGGGCCGCCGCAGCGAATGCCGGCTCGAGCTTGCCCGCCTCGACGACCACCGCGCCGGGCTTTTGCGCCAAGGTGCGAAAGTTCTCGAGCAAGGTGCGCGAGTCGACGCCGCCGCCTTCGGGCGGGCTCCACGTGATCGCCAGCGCGTCCCGCCCGAGCTTTGCCGCCCAGAAGTGCTTCGCCACGACGGCCACGCCATTGGGAATGGCGACCACCTTCTCGACACCGGACACCGCGAGCGCGGCCGCCGGGTCGAAGGACACGAGTTTCGCCCCGAAAGCCGGCGGCCGCGCAATCAGCGCCGTGCGCAGGCCCGGGAGCGCAACGTCGATGGAGAAGACCGCGCGGCCCGTGACCTTCTCCGGGGAATCGAGCCGCCGCACCGGGGTGCCGATGAGTCGCCACGACGCCGGATCCTTCAGCTTCACCGATGCGGGGGGCTTCAGCTTCATGGCCTCCTCTGCCAGCTCGCCGAACGTCAGCGAACGCGTCCCGTGCGAGATGATCCCGCGGGCGACCTTGCACGCCGCGGGCGCGACCTTCCATCGGGCCGCGGCCGCACGCACGAGCATGTCTTTGGCCGTCGCCCCCACCGTGCGGTACCGATCGAATTGACCGATGGTGCTCGACGAGCCCCCCGTCGCCTGCACGTTCTCCTCGCCGTAGACGGAAGGCAGGGCGGGCGCGTGCTCCGAGCGCACCTTGGACCAATCGCAATCCAGCTCCTCGGCAATGAGCATCGCGAGCCCGGTCCAGATGCCCTGCCCCATTTCGGAATGGGCCAGCACCACGGTCACCGTATCGTCGGTCCCGATGCGGAGAAACGCATTCGGCGGCGCCAACGGCGCGGGCGGCGGCTTCGCGATGGCCGCACGCGCGACCTCGGACACGTGGAAGTGCAGCACGAGCCCCGCCGCCTGCAAGAAGCCCCGGCGCGAAACGCTCATCGGCGGCCTTGCCTCACGAGCCTCGACGCGAGATGAATCGCCTCGCGCACGCGCACGTAGGTGCCGCAGCGGCAAACGTTTCCCGACATCGCGGCATCGATGTCCGCATCGCTGGGATTGGGCTTTCGCTCGAGCAGCGCCACGGCGGTCATGATCTGACCAGATTGGCAATAGCCGCATTGCACGACGTCGGCCTCGACCCATGCGCGCTGCACCGGATGCGAGGCATCGCTCGAGATGCCCTCGATGGTGGTGACCTTGCGCCCGCCCACCGCCGAAACGGGCAGGATGCACGCGCGCACCGGCCGCCCATCGAGATGAACGGTGCACGCACCACAAACGGCCATGCCGCACCCGAACTTCGTGCCGGGCAGCCCCGCCAGATCGCGCAAGACCCATAACAGCGGCATATCCGGCGGCGCGTCAATCTCCCGAAGGATCCCATTGATGTCGAGCTTCATGGCAGTGCAGCGATGAAGATGGCGCAGCCCGACTCTTTTGAGAATGTCGAAGAGTCGCAGAAACCTATGTCGACGAAGCGACATAATGTTCGCTTGTCGAGACGCCGGCCTAACTCTGGTCGAACGACCAGCCGCATGAGAACCGTCAGTTCACACGTCGAATGCGGGATACTTGGATATATCGACACTCCATCTTTGGTGAACCGGCTTCTCCAAACACGAGAATATCGGGTCAACGCCCGGCCGCCGGCGTCCGAGCACATGCCCATCGTCCGCTCGGGCGACGCACAATCTCGACGAGGCGTTTCGTAGGACGAAGACGCGGGCGGCGCCGACGCCAAAGGCTATCTCCAATTGCGACAAGCAGCGAAATTACCCGAGAGATACGATGATTCGTGAATCATCTTCACAACATAATCGACTCCGTACGCGATTGTGCGACGCGTGCGTCTATTCCATTGTGGCTCGTGCAGAGACGCGTGCTAATGTACCTCATCTGGTACGGGTCACCCGTGTCGTCGACCACCATTGGGATGGCACGGGTAGGTATCGTGTGACCGAAGGCGTATTTTTATATCGAGCGCCTACGAAAACGAAAGAAGCATTCAATGAACAAGAATGACTATGTCGGCATGGCGGTGGCGGTCGTGTGCACCGCAGCCCTCGTTGGCTGCGCGAACGCTCAAGCGAATCCGGCGTCTGGCAGTCCAGCGTCGAACCCTCCGCCCGGGGGGCCGCTGCCCTCCGTTGTACTCGTGCACGGCGCTTTCGCCGATGGATCGGGTTGGGAGGGGGTCTACAAGCTCCTGAAACGCGACGGATACTCGGTCAGCATCGTGCAGAACTCGACGGTCACGCTTGCGGATGACGTCGCGGTGACGGGACGCGCGATCGCAGCCCAGACCGGCCAAGTCATCCTCGTCGGCCACTCGTACGGGGGCGCCGTAATTACCGAAGCTGGCAACGATCCAAAGGTCGCGGCGCTCGTCTACATCGCAGGGTACGTGCCCGACAAGGGTGAATCCGTACAGACCCTGATCGGCAACACTCCGCCCGACCAGCCGGCCCCGCCGATCCTGCCACCCAAGGACGGTTTCCTCTCCTTGGACCAATCGAAGTTTGCAGCAGCGTTTGCGGCGGACAGCAACGCCGACAAGGCCGCGTTCATGTCCGCGTCGCAGGTACCGCTCGGAGTGGGGGCGGTCTCGGGTTCCGTGACCACGCCTGCTTGGCGTGCAAAACCAAGCTGGTACCTGGTGCCGACGGCCGACAAGATGATCCCGCCTTCGTTCGAGCGAACGATGGCGAAGCGCGCCGGCGCGACCGTCACCGAGGCGGAGGGGAGCCATACGATCTTCATCGCGAGGCCAGATCTCGTAGCGTCCCTCATCGAGCAAGCCGCGACAGCAACGCAGAGCAAGTAGCTACGAAGAGCTGTTTTTCACCACGGATCACGGCACCGTTGAATCCTTCGTTTCGACGAAGTGGACGATCGCCGTGAGAAACGGGGGGGCTGTGAGTGAGGCTACGACGATAGTTTCGAATCCATTAACGCTCTGGTAAGTGGATCTGAACGGACGCCGCCGTGCATGTGTTGTAAATCGTCGTTCGAAAAGCACCTGCTCGGAAGGATATGCAATATGTTTCGTGCGTTTCATTTTGGCGTCATGCCCTTGGCACTCGCCACATCCATCCTTGGTTGTTCGCGTGAGCCAAACAGCCATTTGGCGGGTGCATCATCCGTGACCGCCAGCCAGTCGAGCCCGCAGGTTTCGCGGGGTAAGGTGCTCGTCGTGCTCTCGAGCACCAACTCCCTGCCTCTACGGGATCACAAGGAGTACAAGACAGGGTACTTCTTGAACGAAATGATGGTCCCCGTAAAGGCCATTGTCGATGCCGGACTCCAACCCGTCTTCGCCAATCCGCAGGGAACGACGCCTGTGATGGATCCCCACTCCGATGACCCATCATTCTTCGGCGGGAACGAACAGACGCTGCGTGACTACAAAGCCTTCCGCGATCGGCTGGAGGGATTTTCGACGCCGCGGAAGCTACGCGATGTCGTGCGCGAGGGGCTCGATGGCTACGTGGGCGTGTTCTTCCCAGGCGGGCATGCGCCAATGGGAGATCTCTTGCAAGACTCCGACGTGGGCGCCACGCTGCAGTACTTCCACGCAAAAGGAAAGCCCACGGGGCTCATCTGTCACGGCCCCATTGCGCTGTTGGCTGCGTCGAGCCAGCCGCCGGCACTCGTCGAGGCGATTGCCGCCAATGACAGCAAGAAGGCGAGCGAGCTCGCACGAGGATGGATCTACGCAGGCTATCGCATGACTGCGTTCAGCACCGCCGAGGAGAAGACGGCGGAAGAGGGCGGAACGCGGGCCTTTCTTGGCGGCAAGGTGCGATTCTACCCCGACGAAGCGCTCCGCATGGCAGGAGGCAACGTTGAAACCGCTCCTCCGGGGAAGAGCCACGTCGTGCACGATCGCGAGCTCTTCACCGGGCAGCAGCCTTTCTCCGATGCGGAGTTTGCCGCGCAGTTCCTGCCAGCCTTGCTCGCTGGCCTCGAAAAATGAGCATGGCTCGCTGACATCCGGCGGGGCTAGACTGGAGGAGCTTCGATGCCCTCCCATGCGAACCGCATCATTGGCTTGTACGAGGACCACGCGCTCGCCTTCGACGCGGACCGGCATCGGGGCCTCTTCGAGCAGCCGTGGCTGGATCGATTTCTGGACCTCATGCCTCCATCGCCGTCCGTCCTCGACGTGGGCTGCGGCATGGGGGAGCCGGTCGCGCGGTACCTCATCGAGCGCGGGTGCATGCTCACGGGGGTCGATGGCGCGCCCGCGATGATCGCGCTTTGCCGTCAGCGCTTTCCGCAGCACGACTGGAACGTCGCGGACATGCGCGGCCTTTCGCTCGGCCATACCTTTCGGGGCGTACTCGCCTGGAACAGCCTGATCCACTTGGAGCGCGACGCGCAGCGGCGCATGTTCCGGGTGTTCGCGGAACATGCGACGTCAGGCTCGGTGCTCATGTTCACCAGCGGAGACGAGGACGACGAGTCGATCAGCAGCTACCGCGGGGAGCCACTCTACCACGCCAGCCTTGCTCCCGCGGAATACCGCGCCTTGCTCGAGCAGAACGGCTTCGAGGTCGTTGCCTTCGTCCCGGGCGATCCGTCCTGCGAGAACACCACGGTCTGGCTCGCCCGCTACGCGCCTTGACCTGCGCTACGTGCGTTCGATGCCGTCGAGCGCCACCTTGCGCAGCACCTTCACCTCGGGCTTGTCCGAGAGCCGGTAGAAGAGCGTCTGGTTGTCGCGGCGGACGGTCACGAGGCCATACGCTTTGAACTTCGCCAAATGTTGAGAGACCGCGGATTGCGATACGCCCAAGATCTCGCCAAGGTCGCACACGCAGACTTCGCCGATCTGGTCGAGCAGGTAGAAGAGGCGCAATCGCGTGGGCTGAGCAACGACGGCGAGGACCGCGGCCCGCTCGTCGAGATCGGGCGTGAACGTCATGCTCTTCTTCCACCGCTTGACCAGATCGCGGCCGGTTTCGGGGGGCGTACATCGAACGGGCATCGCAGTCCTAGTCCTTTCGACCCGTGCAGCACGGGCTCGCCACCGAACCGTCGCCAAGAAACGATGTGACGACGAGCAGTGGAGCACTACCACCAAGTGCCAAAACGATCCACTCGTCCGGCGGAGTCCCCTGAAGCTGCCCATCGACGGTGTACAGGCGGCACTGCAGGCCGAAATCGGTGCCTGCGGCCACGGCGGGGTCGATGTCGATGCCATCGACGCGAACCGTTGGCGAGCCAAGGAAACGTTCGCGGATGGCTTCTTCCTCGCTTGCAATGCGCACCACCGTGACATCCGCCGGGATGCCCGCAGCGCGTGCCGCGGCGCTCGCCCGTGCCACCGTGGCGTCGACGTGGGGGCAGCCGTCGAACATCAGCACTTCGATCCGTTTCATCATTTCGCTTCGCCCTCAGAGAGCAGCTTCGCTTCGTATCCGAGATCGTCGAAGGCGTTGACGTAGGCCAGGGGCCGGCCGGGCGCCGGCTCGTACGCAATCGTTACGCGCTGCGCTCGGACATCGAGCCGCAGATCGCGGAGGCCTCCGACCTTCGCGGGGGCCGCGCGCATCGGCGCCGCGCATGCCTCACAGTCGACGCCCGCCACGTCGAACGTCGCGCTCTCGAGATGGCTGGGCAGCGTGCCACTCGAGCCATGCGAGGACGCGTTCCAGCGTGCCAGAACGGGAGGTGCGGCCGCCACGAGAACCACGACCACGGCGGCGAGCCACAACCCAACGCGTCCAGCGGTCCTCGTACGCGATGGATCGCATCCGCAGCTGTCTCCTGACTCCGCACGCGATCGCCTGGAGCTGAAATAAAATCCCGCAGCAAGGAACGCCGCCGTCGCCGCGAGGAGGTACGGACGGTAGGCGCCAAGCGCCGACGCGACGCCCGCGCCTCCCACCCCCAGGCCGGCAAGGAGCAACGGCCCCAGGCAGCACGAGGAGGCGGCCAGCGCAGCCAACAGGGCACCCCCGACAGAAAGATCTTTCGCTTGCTCGTTCGAGGTTCGCATAGCAGTATATTAACATCTACTAATACACTGCGCCAGCACGAAGGAACGCCAAGCCATCGCTCGACCCGCCGAGGCGATGGTGGTGGTTGCGCGCACATGAAGGGAGGCAACGCATGAACACAGAATGGACTCGACGCGACGTGTTCGCGCTCGTGTACGGCGCCGCGGTGGCGCTGACCGTTGGATGCAAGACGCAGGAAGCGGAAGAGGCCTCGTCGACCGGCGCGAATGCCAGCGCCACCCAGGCCATTCGACCTGAAGACCCGGTCGACGAATCATTCCGCGGCTGCCAGAAGTCGTGCGGGATGAACGCGGCGGACGTATCCGATCGCATCGTGCTCCAGCCAAAAGCGAAGCAGGGCGACTACACGCGCTGTCCCGTGAGTGGCGCGGTATTCCAAATTGCCCCGGAGACGCAACGGCGCGTCCATGACAACCGCACCGCGTTCTTCTGCTGCGAGGCGTGCGCGCGCTACTTCGAGAAGCACGCCGACGCGGTCATCGCGCTTCGCCATCTGTAGCTACCTGGCTATTTACGCGACACGATTGCTCGTGGCCACATCGGTGGATCGTGCGAGTATCGCCCCATGAAGGCAATTGTCTATCGCGATTATGGCAAGGCAGACCTCCTCTGCATGGAGGATATTCCGTTGCCCGCGCTCGCGGTGAACGAAGCGCTCGTGCGGGTTCGGGCTGCCGCGCTCAATCCCAAGGACTCGTTTTTTCGCAAAGGCCGGTTTCACGCTTTCTCCGGCCGGAGGTTCCCCAAGCAAATCGGCGTCGACTTCGTCGGTGAGATCGTCCGGGTGGGTGCTCGCTTCCGCGTTGCGAGGGTCGGGGAACCGGTCATGGGGTTCGTCTCCGAGGTGAGGTACCTCCGCGGCACGCTCGCCGAATTCGTGCGTGTCCGCGAGAACGAGGCAGGCCCCATTCCACCATCGTTCGCCACGCCCGATCTTGCCGGTGTGCCGCTTTCCGCACTGACGGCCCTTCAAGCACTTCGCGACGTCGCGCGCCTCGCGCCGGGCGATCGGGTTTGCATACACGGAGCGTCCGGTGGCGTCGGCACCATGGCCATCCAGATCGCCAAGGCCATGGGCGCGCACGTGACGACCACGTCGAGCCCGAAGAACTTCGCGCTATGCCGCGAGCTCGGCGCCGATGTCCCATGCGACTACGCCGCGGACGACCTATTCGAAGGAAATACGAATTATCGCGTCGTATTCGATGCCTTCGGAAATTTGTCCCTCGCAAAGGTACGCGCCGTACTCTCGAGCCGCGGGGTCTACGTCTCGACGGTGCCGTCGCGCCGCCTTGCATGCGAGGTGCTCGCGACCACGGTCGGATTTCCGCGCGCGCGTCTGGTGGTCGTTCGACCGCGGGTCGCGGACTTTGCCTACGTGGCGGAGCTCCTCATCTCGGGACGACTCCGCCCCGTGACCGATCGCACCTATGCATTTACCCGCACCGATGTCATTGCGGCCATGCACCATCTCGAATCCAAGCGCACACGTGGCAAGGTGATCGTCGACATGCTCGAACACGGGCCCTTTGCATCATAGCCGGCGACGCTGCGCCGCCGTGGGTCAGTCCTTTTTCGCAATCACTGTTCGAAGCAATAGACGTGCGCGGGGGTGCTGCAGGCAACGAAGTCGCCCGACGTCCACCGGTCCGCGCTTCCCGCCGCGGTTCCGGCGGTTGCCTCGGAGTTCGCGGTGCTTGCGGTCCAGCCCCGGCAGGTCCGGTCCGGGACGATCTGCCCTCCCGTACCGGTTCCCGTCCACACCCTCGTGCCGTCGAGGGCCCGACGACCATTCTCGTCTTGGACCAGGCTGGCCGCCCCCGCGGAGAGCTTCCACGCGGAAGCATTGGGCACGGTCGCCAGGTTTGCCTTGTTTTTGAACAGCCACGCCGTGCGGTCCACGCTGTACCAGCCGCCCGCAACCTCCGCGATGCGATCGATGGCATGACGGGTGACGGGGGCGGAGTCGTTGGTGGTGCTCGAAATCCACGCTCTCCAGGTTCCGCCGAGGTTCGCGCTGGCAGCCGCCGTATTGCACAATCTGTCGGCGCCGGCCGCGCCGGGATCGGTCCCCGTGCCATACTTCGCGAAGTCGCCCGGGTACTCCGCGCTGGTCACGAACATGCGTTTCGCGTTCGGCGGTCCAGCAGCATCAGCAAATCCGCTGCCGTTGGTGGGATCACTACCCTCGTTGGACGGCGGAATGGAGGCATCGCGTTCGTCCGAACTCGATCCATCGCCCCTACCACCGCCCTGGGGATCCCGATGCGAGTCATCATTCGGGTCCGATTTACCAAAGTCGAACATCGCGTCGCACGCCATGAGGCCCACCACGAGAAAAGCCAAGTACGCATACTTCATCGTTCCCTCCGTCGCATCGTTCCGCGCGCACGCCATTAAGGAATGCCAAGCCGACCCATCACGCCACCAAATTCGGAATCATGGCCACGGCCGACAAGACGATTGGCCCGGGCCCATCGCGTTGTCGAAGGAAGGTCTTCCGTAGGTTCCTGCACACCGTGAAGCATTGAACGCCGTGCCGAGGCTCGTCCCCGGTAGCGCGCGCCCTCAGCGATAGCGGTCCGTTGCCTCCACCACCTGGTGCAAGATTCCCGGTTCGAACACGGAGTGGCCGGCGTCCTCCACGACTTCGAACCGGGCCTCGGGCCACGCGCGGTGAAGCGCCCAAGCGTTTTGCAAAGGGCAAATGACGTCGTAGCGACCGTGCACGATCGTGGCGGGCAGATGACGAATGCGGTTCACACCGTCGAGCAAGGCCGTGTCGGGACCAAAGAAGGCCCCGTGGACCGAATAGTGGCATTCGAGCCGCGCAATGGCGACGGCAAATGGCCCCCCGGTCGACCGCGCCATGCGCTCTCGATCGGGGAGCAGGCTTATCGTGCGAGACTCCCACACGGCCCAGGCGCGCGCGGCCTCGGACTGCACCTTGGGGTCGTCGTCGGTGAGGCGCTTGTAGAATGCATGCACCAGATCATGTCGTTCGTCTTGCGGGATGGGGGCCACGAAGTCCTCCCACGCATCCGGGAAAATTGCGCTCGCGCCGGATTGGTTGAACCACGCGATCTCGGAAGCCCGCGCCAGAAAGATGCCGCGAAGGACCATCTCCGTCACCCGCTCCGGATGCCGCTGAGCATACGCGAGCGAAAGCGTGCTTCCCCACGAGCCGCCGAACAATTGCCACGCATCGATTCCCAAGTGAACGCGAAGCGCCTCCATGTCGTCGACCAGGTGCCACGTCGTGTTCTGCTCCAGCGACGCGTGGGGCGTGCTCTTGCCGCAGCCGCGTTGATCGAAGAGTACGATGCGGTAGCGCGTGGGATCGAAGAAGCGCCTGTGTCGTGGTTCGGTGGCGCCGCCCGGTCCGCCATGGACGAAGAGCACCGGCTTGCCTTTGGGGTTGCCAGAGACCTCCCAGTAAATTTCGTGCCCACCGGAGACGGCCAAGCGGCCCGCCGAGTGCGGCTCGATCGGCGGATAGAGGGTCTTGCGCATGGGAACGGACCATAGTCGAAAAAACTCGATGCCACGCGCCAACTGCTTCCACCTCGCTCACCGTGCGACAGTCCCCTCCTGGGTCGCGGGGAAGAGAAGCCTTCCTCCGGGCGCGAGCGCGAGATCGTCGTCGAGATGAGCCACGAACCGCTCGGAATCCGAGGTGACGAAGTGAACGTGGATATGGCTCACCGGATTGGTAAGCACGCCCTTCTCACCGGCCACATGAAAGCCCAGCGCCTCGATCGTGCGCTCGCCGAGAGGGCCCAGGCGCCGTTCGCGCAGGAAGCTCGCGTGGGGATCCGGGAATCCGGTGCCCGCGCCACCGACCACGAACCACCGTAGAACGCGCACCTTTGCCTCGATCCGGAACGGGAGCGCGCGCGATGCATCGACGCCCGCGGCATGGGCCGCCTCCGGCACGAACGCCTCGAGATCCTGAAAGCTCACCACGTTCGACGGGATATCGACCGAGCACCAGCGCGCCACCCGCGCATAGACCAAGAACGCAACGGGGGGCAATGGGCCGTCGGAGCGGCTGTAGGAAAGCCCAGCGTATTGCCCGAGGTGCACCCGATCGCCCAACACGAGGATCTCGCGATCGAGGCCATGGGGCATGCCGATGCCCCAAAGCGGGCCTTGCCCCTCGAGCGCGCCAACGGAAACGCTGCCATTCAGTTCGTTCGTGGCAATCCGGCGAAGGTCCCCCACCGAGTGCACTCCGGGATCGCGCAAAGCCTCACCCGGTGCCGGCACAGCGCACGCCTCGATCGTTTCCGCGGGGCGAATGGGCGGCTCGAGCAGCTGGGAGATGCTCTTGTCCGCGCAACCGCAGAGCAGCGCGAAGGCGGCACCCCCTCCAAATTTCCATCGGGCGAGACTCATTTCACGAACGCCTTGCTCGAGTCGGTTTGAATCCGCCAGATGCGAAAATTGGGCGTACTTTGCTCGAAATTCATCTGACCGGCGAAAGCTCGATTGAGCCAATTGCTGCTGAACCACAAGCCGCCTTTGTCATCCCACGTCAGGCTGTCCGGCCACTCCGTGCCGGGTCCCTCGGCGAGGGTCGCAGTCGTCGTGCCCCATGGGGTGAAGTACTGAACTTTGCCGGCCGCAAGGTTCGTGAAATAGATGCGCCCCTTGGCGTCGGCCGACAGGCCATCACCGCCACCGCCGATTCTCTTGGGTCCCGTAATGGCTTGCTCAATCTGCGTGGCGGTGGCGGCTGGATCGAGCAACACGTCCACGTTCGCCGAATAGATGGCATCTCCCGTGGTGACGTTCCAGTACAACGTGCGACCATCCGGAGACAGGGTAATCCCATTGATCCCGACGGCAAGGCGGCCCGTCGGCAGGGCGCGCTCGCCGAGGACGGTCAACTCACGGGTCGGATCATCCTGCACCGAAGGGTGACGGTCGAGAATACGGCGCGCGGAATTGGCCTTGAAGTCGTAGACGATGATGCCGCTGGCCGTCGGCGATCCGGAGCGATTGCCGCTGTCGGTGATGAAGGCGAGCTCCCTCTTTTCGTCGATCACCAGATCATTGAGGAACGACGTCGCACGGTTGGCCACCGAATCCGGAATGGCGTAACGTTTCAACTCTTTGCCGGTATTCAAGTCCAGCACCACGATCTTCTGCGCACCGTCGGGCGTAGGATCGACGCCGGCGACCCACCCCATGTCGAGGATCCACATGCGATTCGCACTGTCGACCTCGACGCCGAGGACATTTTGAAAATGGGCCGCGGCATCCCCCACGGCGTTCTCATCCCAGCCCGGGAACGGAAGCAGGACGGATTTCCCATAGACCGTCACCACCTGATTGAGTGTCGAGGGCACGCCCTTGTCGAGCCACCGCGGCGTGGTCACATAGACATTGCCCTTGCGGTCGACATCGACCCCCGCCAAGGTGGCGCCCTTGTAAACGCCGGCGGATACATACGCCTGCCGTTCCGCAGCGCTGCGCCAAAACCAGTCCATGCGCGTCCACGAATGCATCACTTCGGCCTTGCCGAAGGGATTCCCTTGCGCCGCGTCGACTTCAACGGCCCCCGACTCTTGCGCCGCATCGACGCCGCCCGGCGGCATCTGCGCCTCATCGTTTCGCGCACACGCCAACGCGGCAATCGCCGAGCCGGATACGAGCAATAGGCCAATGTACATGCCAAATGGATTCGTTTTCATATTTGCTCCTGTTCCGCGGGGATGCGCACGGCCCACCCGAGCACGAGCACCAGCGCGGTCGAGATAAGTGGAAAGATGGAAAGGGCCAGCAGCGCCCCGTCGAAACTGCCGCTACGTTGCTTGATCCATCCCACGAGGTATGGACCGCCAAACCCCGAAAGATTCGCGATGGAGTTGATCAGGGCAATGCCGGTCGCGGCCCGGGTGCCCGTGAGCATGGCTGTGGGGAGCGTCCAGAAGACCGGAAGCGAGGCGAAAATCCCCGTCGCGGCCACGCTGAGAACCAACACCGTGAGCCATGGGTCGCGGAGGCATGCGCACGTGGCCAAGCCCATACATGCCAGCGCGGCGGGCAGGGCCATATGCCAAAAGCGCTCCTTGCTCCGGTCCGAGTGCCGCGCCCAGAGGACCATGGCGATCGCACCAGATAGAAACGGCAAGGCGGTCACCAGGCCCGTTTGGGTATTCGTCAGGCCCATGGCTTTGACGATTTGGGGAAGCCAGAACCCCAATCCATAATTCGAGGCGGTAAGACCGAAATACACGATGGCGAGGCAAAGGATCCGCGGACTCGCCATCGCCCGAGCGATGCCGCTCGCGGTGGCGCGTTCGGACTCCGCATCCCCCGCCGGACGGAGCGCGCGGCGCAACCAATCACGCTCCTCGCGGGAAAGCCACTCCGCGCGCTCCGGCGAGTCGGTCAAGTACCAGCCCGCCACGAGCCCGAGGAGGACGGCCGGCGCGCCCTCGAGGATGAAGAGCCATTGCCAACCTTTGAGCCCGAGCCAACCGTCGAGCCCGAGCAAGCTCCCCGAGATCGGCGCCCCCACGACGCTCGAAGCGGGGATGGATACCATGAACAGGCTGACAATCCGGGCGCGGTACGCGGGCGGAAACCAGAACGTCAAATACAGAATGATTCCAGGAAAGAAGCCCGCTTCGGCCGCGCCGACGAGGAATCGCGCAACGTAGAAGCTCGTTGGCCCCGAGACGAACGCCGTCGCCGAGGAAAGAATGCCCCACGTCACCATGATGCGGGCAATCCAGCGACGCGCCCCCACCTTCACGAGCGCGTAATTGCTGGGAACCTCGAACAGGAAGTACCCAACGAAGAAGATGCTCGCCCCCAGGCTGTACGACAAGGCGTCGAGCCCGATGTCCGCATTCATCGTGAGCGCCGCAAAGCCCACGTTGACCCGATCGAGGTACGCGGCCACGTAGCAAAGCACCAAGAAGGGAACGAGGCGCCGCCGAATCTTGCGGATGGTTCGTGCCTCGACGCGCTCGTTCCCGGGCTTCATCGAGACGCTCACTGCAAGGGCGAGAACGACGTTGGGTGCAGCACCGTGCTCTCCATGCGCTCGAGCATCGGGAGTGCACGCGGCAAGAATTCGCCGCTCCAGATCGGGTCCTTCATCAACGCAGCACGCAGTACGGCACGATGATCGAGACTCTCGTACTGCCAGATATGCACGACGCGGTTGAGCGCACCGAATTCGGAGGACCAAAAGCCCACCAAGGTGCCGTAATTTTTCCGAACCGGCATACCTACTTCGTTGAACAGCCGAAGGTAGTCGTCCAGCAAGCCGGGTTTGACGTCGTAGGTGCGAAGCTCGTAGACCATTGATGGTCTAGAGGTTAGTCGCACCGCCTGTTTCGTCCATTCGAACGAACTTAGTCATCTGTTAAGCACATCGAAACGATTGTCCCCAGACGGCCCTCGGACTACAAAAGGGACCGTGAAGACCTCTTTGCGAGTTCTCAGCCGGCGTGACATTCTCATGGCAGGCGGGGCGTGCGCCCTGGCTGCCTGTTCACCCAAACGTCCGGCCAGCGGCGCGCCCCTCGAGCTCTCCCATGGCGTTCAATGTGGAGACGTCACCGCCTCCTCGGCGTTGGTGTGGGCTCGGGCGGGCGGCCTTGCGCGCATGCGCATCGAGACCAGCCTGGACGAAAGCATGAAGGCGGCACGGACTTGGAACGGTCCCGTGCTCGCCGCAGAGACGGACTTTACAGGCAAGTACATCCTTTCCGATTTGCCCGCGGACAGCGTCATCCACTACCGCGTCACCATGGTGGATCCGTCCAACGACAGCTCGTGGGGCCCGCCCGTCGTGGGCAGGTTTCAGACCGCGCCCGCCCAGGCCAAGGATATTCGATTCGTCTGGTCGGGCGACTTGGCCGGGCAAGGATATGGCATCAACCCCGCCTATGGCGGCTACCGCATTTTCAAGACGATGGAAGCGCTGAACCCGCTATTCTTTTTGTGCAGCGGCGACTCGATCTACGCCGATGGCGAGATCCCCGAGACGATCGCACTGCCCAATGGGACCGAGTGGCGAAACATCGTGAGCGAAGAAAAATCCAAGGTAGCGGAGACCTTGGACGAGTTCCGTGGGAATTACAAATACAACCTCCTGGACACCCACTTTCGTTCCTTCGCCTCGAAGATCGCTCAAGTGATCCAGTGGGACGACCACGAAGTGCGAAACAACTGGTACCCCGGACAGATCCTCGACGATGCAAGGTACACCGAAAAACGCATCACGGTGTTGGCGGAGCGAGCCAAGCGCGCGTTCCTCGAGTACATGCCCATCGCGCCCAATCCGAACGAAGCCCGCCGCGTGTACCGGACCATGCACTATGGCCCGCTGCTCGATCTGTTCGTCCTCGACATGCGCACGTACCGCAATGCCAACGACGAGAATCGGGCGCCTCCCCCGAGCGAAGGGATCTTGGGCGTCGAGCAAGTGCAATGGCTGAAGCGCGAGCTCGAAGCGTCGCGCGCGACGTGGAAGGTGATCGCCAGCGATATGCCGATTGGGCTGGTCGTTCGCGATGGCAACACGCGGTTCGAGGCCGTCGCCCAGGGCGACGGCGGACCGCCACTGGGACGTGAGGGGGAGATCGCAGAGATTCTCTCCTTCGTCCATCAGAAGAAGATCCCCGGATTGGTCTGGCTCACCGCCGACGTGCACTACACCGCCGCGCACTATTACAATCCCGACAAGGCTGCCTTTTCCGACTTCACGCCTTTCTGGGAGTTCGTTTCCGGCCCCTTGAACGCCGGCGGTTTCGGCCCGAACGATCTCGATGCTACGTTCGGGCCCGAGGTAAAATTCGTGAAGGCCCCGAGTCGGCAAAGTGCTTCTCCGCTCGAAACATCGCCCTACTTCGGAGAGGTCTTCATCGAGGCCTATTCCAAAGTGATGACCGTCACGTTGCGCGATACCGACGGTGCGGCTCTGTATTCCGTTCGTCTGGATCCGGCCACGTCCTGAGAGCTACCCCTTCATTCCCTGGTACACGGCGGCCATGTCGTGCGTGCCGCGGCCTCCATCACTTGCGCGCGCGAAGATCACTTCGAGGGCCTCCGAGAGGCCGAGATGAATTCCGTGCTCCTGGCCAATGGCGTGGATGAGACGAACGGAGGCGTGGCACGTCTCCACCGACGACATGGTCGTCTCGTCGGCGGCGAATCGGCGCTTGGCGATTCGCTCCACGGAATCCTTCATCGCGCCCTCGAGCACCGGTAAGGTCGCTCCAAGCGTGCTCGCGAAGGCATCGAGCGGGAAACCCTCCGCCTCGCAAATGGCCGCGGCGTGCCACGTGCCGAAGAGGGAGCCCCAGAGGACGGTGAGGATCGCGGCATCGAGCGCGTTGGCGTGACCGATATCGACGCCGAGGTAAACAGCATTTCCCCCCAACGCCGCGAACACCGGTGCGTTCGCGTCGAAGAGCTCTTTCTCCCCCGAATAGAGAATCGTACAACCCGATTGCCCAATGAAGTTCGGTGTCGCCATGATCGCGCCATCCAAGTAGAGAATCCCGTGTGCGCGCGCCCACGCGGCTGCGTCCTTCGCGTGGCGTGGCGTCCCGGTGGCGAGTTGCACGAAGAGCTTTCCGCGCAATGCCTCCGTCATGGCCGAGGGCGCCAGCAGCGCGGTGGTGGTGGCATAATCGCTCACGTTCCCCACGACGATGTCTGCGCCTGCGATCGCATCGTCGAGCGACGACGCCACGCGAACGCCTTGGGCCTCGAGCGGTTTGGCCTTCGACACCGTGCGGTTCCAAACCGTCACCGCGTGCCCTCGCGCGAGAAATGCAAGGGCGAGCGCAGCCCCCATGCGTCCTGTGCCGATAACCGTGATCCGTCGTTTCATGTGGGAATTCCTCCTGCACCGGCCATTTAGTGTCCGGCGGCCCAGCGGTCGCGCACGATCCGATGTTTCGGGAGCACGAACCGCTGATCGCAGCGCGGAATGCCGCTCGGGATGTCTCCGAGCGTCACCTCCTCGCTCGCGTTGACTATTTTCAGTACGGTCACCGTCGTCCCGTGACCGACTATTCGTTCTCGAATTTCATGCGTGAAAAAGCCTCGTTCTTTTTCTTTTTCCGCTGGCCCACGAGTGGCCCGGATTCTCCGAATGGAGTACGATTCATTGCATCCGGCGAACGAATCATGGGCACGAACACGCCAACGCCGCATCGAGGCGGTCAACAATCGACGCTGATGTTGGACGTTCACACGGCGCCAACCCTGGTCGGCCTTCTCGAAGCGCCCCGGCTCGAAATATGCTCCAGCTCCGACGAGGATCCAACGCTGGTCGACGAGGCGTCGCCCTCCGAGAGGGAGGACGATACGCTACAACCTGGTGGGCTTCGAGAAAAGGTCACGACCGTCATCGGAGTGCCTGCGCTCGAAGAGCCGCCCGCGCGAAGAGATGCGCTGGGTGAGTCGTGGAGCGCATCGCGCGATGCTCCGAGGACTCGAGATGCGATATGGCGTCCCAGGCTGTTCTTTTGGGTGAAACCGCTTTTCGCCGCTTGGTACGCGCTTCACCGATTGCAGCAGGGTAAACCGCCTTTGGTCCTGGCCCTGTTCCTAGGGACCGGTGCCCTCGTCGCGCTCATCACCATCGGGGCCGCCGCCAAAGGGCTCTTCGTGCGACCGCCCGCGCCCGCGCAAAAGGCTCTCCCAGCGGCACCGGCGCAGCCCGTCGCCGCCCCACCTTCCTGCAACGTGATAGGCCCTACGCAATCCGTGGCTCCAGAGGTTCAACTCGCGGGCGGCCTCGAAGCGGTGGCCGTGCGCGGTGGAATCGCCATCGGGTTCGCGAAAAACGCGAACGAAGCCGTCGTGTCGACGCTCGACCCCAACGGGCTCTCCATCGGAGTGCCGCACGTCTCCACCTCGAAAGAGGAGGTTCACCGCGTCACCCCGAACCTGGACGGTCTCGAGATCGTCTCGAGCGACGGCAAACGAGATCCCATCGCGTCGCGACGTCCATCGAGCGGCCTTGCGCCCATCGATATCGGAATGGCCGATGGTCATCTCGTTTGGGCCGCACGCGGCTCCAATGAGTTTGGCGCTCTATGGGCACTGGAAGGAGACGCGGCGATCGACGCGCTCCGAGCCGTCCCCTTGAATGGGGACGAGAAAGCTTACATCCTCGCGTTCCGACGTGGCGCGAGCATCTGGACCGGCGTCATCGCACGTACCGACGACCACGCGAACTACGTTCCCGTAACCGCACTCTCGGAGGCGAAGGGCGGCGGCGCCCAAGTCGGTGCGCCGTCGTTGGCCGTGAGTGGGGAAACGGCACGGACCGTCTGGGCGGATCGTGCGGGCGGTGAGGGACCGTGGCGTTTGCGCTCTCGAAGGTGGGTCCGTGGCAGCGAGTCCCCTTCCCCCGTCGAATCGCTCGAGATCCCCAACGACGACGCAGGAGCGTCCTACATATCGCCGTCGATCGTTTCGCTCGACGGCGGACGTTTTCTCGTCGTTTGGAGCGAAGGCCCTGCCTTGCAGCATCGAGTCCGCGCCATGACCATCAACGCGGAGGGACACGCATTGGGCTCCCCTCTTTCGATTTCGAGCGAAGGCGCGAATGCCGGCCAAGGCCAAGCCGCCGTCCTCCCCGACGGCCGCGGGATTGTCGCCTATCTAGCCGGGCGCGACGGTCATTTCGAATTGATGGCAACGCCCATCGACTGTCCCAGTCGCTGAATGAACCATCACGACGGCACCTCCGCCTCGAGCGCTTCCCGGACGGATGGCCGCTCCCCCACGCATGCAACGTAGTCAGCCAATCGAGCAGGCAATTCCTGCCCCGTCACTCGGACGAACGTGCGCAACGCCCAGAACGCATAAGCGTCGGCAATCGTGAAGTCTTCTCCTCCGAAGTAGGGCCCGCGCCCGAGCCTCTCTTCGAGGAGCGCGACCCGATGCGCGAGCCGCCGAGCTGCCCAATCTTTTGCTTCGCGACCAGGAGTCGGCATCAGCGTAAATGGGAGAAACGCCTTGTGCAGTTCCGTCGCGATGAAGCTCACCAGCTCGTCCAAGCGCAGACGATCCATGGTTCCTCGGGGCGGAGCGAGCCGTGTCTCGGGCCGCAAATCCGCCAGGTAGTGCACGATGACCGAGACTTCGGTGAAAAGCGCGCCGTCGTCCATCACCAAGGCGGGCACGTAACTCTTGGGGGTAATCTCTTCGAAGTTGCGACCGTCCGCGAGCGTCTTGCGGCGCAGATCGACCCGGGCGAGCTCGAACGGGCGTCCAAGCTCTCGCAAGACGATATGCGGAACCAACGAGCACACGTGGGGCGCGTAGAACAATTTCATCATCTTTTTTACCTTTCCTGGGGAGTCCTGCCCGCTCCGAGTAAGTGCCTCGCGACTCGACGATAGACAAGCATCGTGTACTGGATGCATTGTCCGCCCATGCGGACAATCGGTTTGGACCTGAACGCGGTCGCCGTATTCTTGGAAGTCATCCACCGGCGAAGCTTTCGCGCAGCCGCGATGGCGCTCGGGATGCCGAAGTCCACGGTCAGTCAGAAGGTGGCCCAACTCGAAGAGCGCCT
This sequence comes from Sorangiineae bacterium MSr11367, assembly GCA_037157805.1. Classification (NCBI taxonomy): domain Bacteria; kingdom Pseudomonadati; phylum Myxococcota; class Myxococcia; order Myxococcales; family Pendulisporaceae; genus Pendulispora; species Pendulispora rubella. The sequence continues at coordinate 8,727,115 of CP089983.1, forward strand.
CGGTGTGCGGCTCCTCGACCGAACCACGCGAACGATTCGCATCACGGAGGCCGGAGAAGCATACCGACGCCGCGTCGAGCCCGCGCTCGATGCCGTCGGCGAGGCGGAGCGTGCGGTGAGCGATCTTCAAGCCGCACCGTCGGGGCGCCTCCGAATCACCACGACGGTGGATATCGGACAAAACGCGCCATTCTTTGCCGAGGTGCTCTCGATTTACATGCAGCGTTACCCTGCCGTCGAGCTCAACGTCGATCTGTTCGATCGCCGCGTCAACCTCCTCGAAGAAGGGTTCGATCTGGCGATTCGACCCGGCTCGATGCCCGATTCGACGCTCATCGCGCGCAAGATCGGCTCCGTCGGAACCATGCGCCTCTATGCGAGCCCCGCATACCTCGAGCGAAAGGGGAAACCGCGGACCCCCGCCGAGCTTCGCGAACACGATTGCATGGTCATGACGAGCCATAGCGAGCCTCGCTTATGGACCTTTCGTGGCAAGAGAAAGCCGGTGGCCATCGAGGTGCAGCCTCACCTCGCCATCAACGGATTCCTCGTGCTTCGGGCCGTCGCGGAAGCAGGAGCCGGGATCGCGCGACTGCCCGAGTATCTCGGGGAGCCCTCGATCGAGCGAGGAACGCTCCGCAGCATTCTGGACGATTTCGCACTACCGCCGAGCCACTGGTATGCCGTCTATCCGAGCGCGAGAAACCTGTCGCCCAAGATTCGGGCATTCGTGGAGCTGCTCGAAGAGAAGTTTCGACCCGCGTAGTTCGGATGTTTCGAAAGCACGAAAGCGCGGATCGCGCCATCGAATGCCGCTCGAGGCGACTCTGCTAGAGTGAGGGACACGATGGAATCGGTTACCCTCCAACCACGCAGCGCACGGATCGGACTTGGGATCGAGTTGCGCAAGACGGGGATCGGCAAGCACCGGCATGCGCCGAGCGCGGACCACTACGTGAGCCTGCATGCAGGGCCGCCCGTGCGCATCGCGTGCACCAATGGGATTCGCGACGTGCGGAGCCGCGGCCAGATCAACGTATTTCCGGCGGGAACGGCCGAGGAGTGGTTCGAAGACGACGCCAGCGATATGCTGCACGTGCGCCTTCCGGCATCGCTGGCGCGGCTCGCCGCCCAAGAGATGGGGCTCGACGCGGACCGCGTGGGAATCGCATCCCGTTGCCACGTGCGCGACGTGCAGATCGAACACATCGCATGGGCACTCGCCGCCGAACAGCGTGCCGACTCGCCGAGCGGCCTCATTTACCGCGAGAGCCTCGGCATGGCGCTCGCCGTTCATCTGTTGGCGCATCACTCCGCGCCGGCGGCACCGCGTACCGGCCTTTCACAAGGGCAGCTCGCGCGCGTCACGGAATACATCGAGGCTCACCTCGGTGAGGATGTCTCCCTCCTCCGCCTCGCGCGCATTTCGGGGGTCAGCGCCTCGCATCTCCGCGCCCTCTTCAAGCGCTCGATGGGAATTCCCGTGCACGAGTACATCATTCAACGCCGCGTCGAGCGTGCGCGCGCCCTTCTCTCCCACGGGGAGCTCCCCGCGAGCCAAGTCGCCCTCGAAGCTGGCTTTTCCCATCAGAGCCACATGGCCCGCTGCATGCGCCGCATCCTCGGGGTCACGCCCGCGTCGATAGCCCGCGCACGCAATCATAGGCAAACATAGGCACGGTCCATGAGAACCATATGAGCGTGGTCGACACTTCTGCAAAGGTGCCGAGGCGAGCCACGAACGGTAGTTCAAACGAGAAACTCTGCGCCACGAAGGCCAGGGTGGCGATGTAGCTACGGGTTGCCCATTCTTCGTGCTGCTTGAACTTCTTTCGAACGGCGGTTCGCCACGCGAGCAGCGCACTGATGAGCCATACGCTCGCCAACATGTGAAGCGAGAGCGCGTACGGCCAATGAATGAGGGGCGCGGTGGTCGTCGCCAAGATCAACGCGCACGGAGCACCCACGCCAATGGCCGACAGGTAGATGCGCCCCATGATGCGATGCGCCCGCCAATACTTGACCCGAAACGCCTTCCACAATTGAAAAGGCCCCGTGAAGAGCGCCAACGTGCCCCCGAGCACGTGGCCCATGATGATCCATTTGAAAGAAAAGTACTTTCCCAGCTTCTCGGGATCGAAACTAAAGAGCCGGAGTGCCCTGTACACGAAGACGCTCGACAGGGCCATCACCGCCACCCCGGCAATCATTTGAAGCACATTCAGAGTCTTGCTGTTCGTACGAGGGCTGACGTTCATCTCATCGTGGAGTAGCCCTCGCGGCGCGCCCGGTCGCGCACGATTCGATGGTTCCAGAGCACGAACCGATGAACCTTAGCGGCCGGCCATGGGCAGCGAAATGTACTGCTGGCCCAGCGGAGAGAGCTCCCCCGCCTTCGGTCGAAGAAGGTCGACGGCGTGCTGCGAATCGAAGCGGCCCGTAAACCACGCATAGCGAAAGACCTTGGGATCGGCCTCGAGCACGGCCACCGCGTCGCGCATGTATTGGAGCTCGACGGCCTCCGAGAGGCCATCGCGGTCGAGGCACGAGAATTCGGTGAGCCACACGGGACGCTGGTACTTCGTCTCGTACTGGCCCAGCACCCAGGTGAGCGCTTCCTTGGTGCACGCGTACCAGTGAAATGCGACGTAGTCGACGCGGCAGCCTTTGCACTCGGCGAAGAACGCGTCGAGCCACTTGAAGGGATCCGTCTCGTTGCAGGCGCCGCCGCAATAGTTCACGGCGGGGGACACGAGGCGCATGCCGCGCGACGTGGCGAACGCCTCGAGCTTTGGCCAGAGTGCCGCCGCCTGTTGGGGCGTGAGGTTCGACTGGGCGTGGAAGTTCGGTTCGTTGAAGGTCAGGAGGTATTTCGAGCCCGGGGGAATGTCTTTGGCGAGCTGGTCGACGTCGAAGCGGCCGCCCCAGACCATGGGAACGAACTCCACGCCCGCTTTGGAGCTATCGGGCTTTGGCGACCAATTGTACGTCCAGCCCACACCACCCAAACCCGCGGAGACGGCGTCGAGATCAGCCACGGCACGAAAGCCATAGGCCACACCGCGCTTCGTCACCTTGCCCGGTGCGCTCGCATCCTGCGAAACGGGGGGAGCTTCCCCATCGTTGCCGGCATCCGCCCCCGCCCCGCCGGACGACGTACCGCCGTTCGGTCCATCGGTAGGTGAGGAATTCGAGCTGCACGCAAGCGCCAATGTGCAGACGAAGAAGGCGAGCCATCGCGGGAAAGAGGTTTGCATAGCGCCCGGGCCTAGCAAGGGGCCTACCATTGCCTAAGCAACCAAACTTCGGATATTCGCGGGGTGCATGGACGATGTCGACGACACGCAAAGTCGAACTTGGATTCCTTTTCGTATGCAATGTTCTCCTCAGCGCCTGTGGGAGCAACGACTCGGCCCCGAACGGTGCGAGCCCCTCCGATCCTCGAGGTGCGGATGCCTCCACTGGAGACGCGGGCCCCGACACCCGCCCCGATGACGATTGCGTACCGGCCGGTGTGGACAACGGTACGCCCTTTTCCAAGACGTACCGCGTGCTACCCGTCGGCACGACCTCGTTTCAAGGAACGCCGTACAAGATCGTCACCTCGATGCCGTGGACGTACCTCGTGTCGAGCGTGCAATGCCACAAACGCTTTCCGACGGTCGAGACCGACACGCATTACATCGTCGACAGCAAATTCGAACTACCGTACATCAAAGGCGTACTCGACGACGTGGCCTGGACGCCCGGCGTGAAGAACAAGGGGTGGGCGATTGGAGCGAACGACGATCCCGAAGCGCTGGTGAAGAAGAACGGTGGAATGCGCCCGTTCGTCTACCACGTCAACGCGGGATACGAATACGGCTACTTCACCTACACCAACGACCCGCTCCCCGGCGATCCCATTCGGTACTCGGCCTTTCGCCCGACCTGGGTGGTTCATCCGGATGGCGCCGCGTACAAGATGTTCTTCGTCCACCCAGCGAGCCCCGACGACCAGGGCTTTGCATGGCCGCGGCACGGCGACCATTGGGAGCTCAACTTCGGCCTCTACGTCGACCCGACGGGGCACGTCCATGTCCCCAAACCGGCCAAGGCGAAGGTGGCGAACCTTGTCGGATGGGATGACTACCAGGCCTGCGTCGTGATCAACCGAGGCAGCGCGCCCGTTCCCACGACGCGCACGCAGTTTCCTGGAAATGAATCGTACTATGCGTCGGAGACCTTTCTGCCCGGCTATGCGGCGCCCGGCGCGATCGGACATCGTTATTGGGGGCACAAAGGTCGGAGCATGGAGCAAGTCGCCGTGTGGGAGGACGACGGCGCCCCGGGGCTCAACTCGCCGGGCAATTACCACAAGCCTTACTCCGGCGGATGCGACACCAAGGGATACAACTTCGCTCACGCCGAAGGCTTCACCTGGCTCGAGCTTCGCGCCGCGAGAACGAAGATGGGCGACATCCCGACGCGGGAGCAACTCTACAAGATTACGCTCTACCGGTATGAGGCGAAGACTCGGGAAACCAAGCTCCTTGGCACCTTGTCCTACGAGCAGCGTGCCGATGGCCAATGGATCCCGACCGGCTCCGGCCCCGAGGCGCATTCGCTGAACGACAAGAATGGGCGCTGGATCATCAATGGCCCCGTCTTCCAAGACCGCGGCGATCACGTGTTTGCCATCCTCGAGGATCTTTGAATGATGAATACCGTTCCGTCGAAGATTCGATATCTGCGCGCGGCCGCCATCGCCGTGGCCCTCGGTGGCAGCGCCATCGTGGCCTGCAGCTCCAGCGATCCTCCGGCCGGGTCCAGCGAAGGGCCCGATTCCGGCGGGTCGCCGCAAAATCCTGCGCCGGTCGGCAATCCGGATTCCGGCGTGTGGAGCGACCTTGGAAATACGCATGCCCCCGATCACACGCCGCCCACCGCCACCAACGAGGGTGTCGTCACCCGCGGCGGGACGATGACCTTCACCAACATCGGTGCGCCGGGCTATTGGGGACGGGTCATCGAAGCCGAGCCCGGCGATCCGCGGTGCGACGTTCAATCGGAGATGATCCACCAGCCATGGGGAGATCAGTTTTGCTGCCGGACCAAGCACACCGTGACGTCCAACGCGCTGACCCCCTTCAACGAGCAACTCACCATGGTGCTCGACGGACCGCTGGAGGTCAAACAGATGGCCATCTACCAGCCCCTTGCCGACCGCACGGGCCCGTGGGCCATCCGCTCCTTCTGGGACCGGCGCACGCCCGAGCGGCCGTACAACATCCATTTCTCGGGGCCGAACAAGAGCACGATCTTTTCCGGGACACTTGGCAATAGCTGCACGTTCTTTGCGATGCAGGAAAAGCCATTTCCGTGCGGCCACGGGAGCGATCCGTATTGTCCGGGCTCCGATCTCGACTTCCATGGCTGGCCCGGCTCCAAGCTCGTCGTTCTTCTGGCATCGATGCCCTATGCCGACGATCCCAAGATGAAGCCTCTCAGCTGCAACCGCGCGGGGCAGGACGAACGCCAGCAGGACTCACCCTGGGTGGGCATCGCCCCCTCGGAGCTCTCCCGCGATGGTTGGTCCGGATACAATCCTTGCCATTGTTTCGCCAACACCAATGGTGCCGTTGGCGATGGTTGCGGGCAGATCAACGTGTTCGAGGTCGTCGCCGAAGCATCGGGCCCCAAGTGGGGAAACCGCGATATCATCAGCACGGGCATTCGCTCGTACCAAGTTGGCTCGCTGGGTGGCGCCGTGTGCGGAATCGAAGGGTGCGGAATCGAGAAATTTCCCGCGGACGCCGACCTGCTCGATGCCAACGGTCTACGGGCGATGTCCGCCGGCGCGGTGATTGACGCCGACCATCGCCAGACGGCGACCGGCCCCGTTTGGCGGCGCGCGCGGGACGATCGATACTACCTTTTCTTGCTCGATGAAGCCTCCCGCACCGTGCAGGTCGCTATCCTCCATCCGAAAAACGTCCCCGAGTCCGCCCGTGCCATCGTGCCCGCCTTGCCCAATACGGTTGCGCGCACGGCCATCGACGGAATCGTGAATCTGCGTCTGCCTCGATGAGAGGCTCGTTCCATCACCTCGTGTGAACTTCGGCTCGATCGATGCTGATGGCAGTCCCCGTCGAGGTTGGGGATTTGCTGCCCGTCACGCGTACACGCAACGTGTGGCGACCGAAGGGTACGCGCGGGCTCGCGTAGACCAGCTGCTCGCCTTGTCGGATCGATGCATAGTAGTCGGCCGTCGTTTCGGATCCGCCGTCGAGCGAGAACGCGGCAATGCCGTTGCCCGTATCCCGAACGGAAAGAAGGTCGATGCCAGTTCCTTCGAACGTGAACGTTGCCGTGGCCCCGGCGCGGGCGCTTCCGTGGTCGTCGCCCCAAAAACATTGCACACCGCAAGTGGAAAATGCCGTCCACCCGCTGCTGAACTGCACCGACCCCGCGCCGCTGGAGGTCCCCGTGTCGTTGATCCAATAAGGGCCGCCGCCGGGATCTCCCGAGGGCAAATCGGCGGTGGCGCCTGCCGCCAGCGGCGCGCCGAAATGGGGCGTGCCGTCGGCATTCCACCCGAGCTTCTGCGCCCGCGTCGTGCGCCCATCGTAGGTGAACGCCGTCGTGTTCTTGGCGTGGTAGACGAACCAATCCTCGCTTCCGTCCGGGCTCTTGAAAAAGGCATTGGAGCCGGGGCCCCAGGTGCCTGTCGCATCGTTGCGCGCGAAGACGGACGCTGGATGCTGCTGCCAGCGGCTTGCATCCGTTGGGTCGGCCGTATCGGGAATGCTCTTCATCCACAATTGATAATCGGGTTTTCCCGTATCGCATGCCGAGTACACGAGAAAAGTCCGCCCACCGTGCTGCACGAAGGACGGCGCCTCACGCACCTCGGGGCAGCCGCCCGACCCCGCGAGGAAGGTGCGCGGGCCCGAGATCGTCCACGGATTGCTCATGGGTGCGATGAAAAGCAGATTGTACGTCGCATCCTGCTTGCCGCTCCACGCGACGTACGTTCTGCCGTTCTGAAACAGCAGCGCCGCATCGATGGCCCACGTATTTTCTGAGCCGGGTGCCTCCAGCTTGCCTTTGAAATGGTAGGGCCCGAACGGGTCCGCGCCCTCGGATTCGACGACGTACAGGCGATGGTGATCGTCGATGCCATCGTCCGCCGTGTAGTAAATGTACCAGCGCCCGTCGATGAAATACACGGACGGCGCCCACATATCTCGATTGCGGGAACCATCGCTGTCGCGCCAAACTACACGGGATTCTCCGGTCAACAGCTCGCCGAGGGTGGACGCTTTCCACAGGCGAAGCACGTCGAACTGCGTGGTGGCCAGGTAGTAATTCCCGGCGTAATACGTCATGTACGGATCCGGCGCCCCGTTCAGCGGATTGCGAAATGTGCCATTGGCGGCGGCCAGGCGTTCTTCCGAATTGCGATTTACCCCCGAATCGGCATTACGGCCGCATGAACATGAAAATACGAGAACCGCTGCCAATCGAATGCTGGTGAGGGCTAATCGCATTTGGGGCTCCTGACCGAGCATTTTTGCTCCCTCGCGGTTCGAAACGCAACCACACGAATGCTCGTAAACGCTGTAGCTCAGGAATGCCAAGCATCCATGGTTGACGCCGGTCATGCGATCGGTCCGGCAACGCTCTCGCTGCGCAAGTCCTTGCGCAATCATTGGGCAATTTGCGGCTCCCCCGCGTGCTTGGGTCGTTGAATCCTTCCAATTCGGAGGTTGCGCTGATCGCGTGTTGGGCACACCAACACCCACCACTCCTCCAACGTTGCGCGCATCGTATCGAGCATGACGCTCTTTCTCGGAAAGCGTCACAGCATCGCCTGCAGGCATCACTTTCGCAGGTGAGAGAGCCAATGCAAGGTTTTCTGCTGTTGCCTTTGCACTCAACCGCAAGGCGCGCGGGACTGTTTGTCCGTGCGTCCATGCGTGCTGCACTTCGTACTAGCAGTAGGTAGTTCATCTCGAGAAGCGGGCCATGGAGTGCCGCGCTTCCGAGTGCGTACAGGCGAATGCGACGGGGAGGGAATCGTGAGTACGAACACGGCAGAGAGTGCGGCGGAAGCCTTCGGGGAGCGTCGCTCGTTTTCTCTCGGGAGATACCATCTCTTCGCGCGCCTCGGTACAGGTGGAATGGCCGACGTCTATCTTGCAGTTGCGCGCGATGGGATGAACGTCACGAAGCTCGCCGTCGTGAAGCGCCTGCGCGACGAGCAAGCGAGCGAACCGGAAGCGCGCGAAATGTTCATCAACGAGGCGCGGCTCGCCGCGCGGCTGAATCACCCGAACGTGATTCAGACGTTCGAAGCGGGCTCCGAAGGCAATTGCTACTTCATTGCCATGGAGTACGTGGACGGACAGCCGCTTTCACGCATCATCACGCGGCTTAGACGCGAGAAGCGAAACCTCGACCCCGCGTTCGTGGCACGAATCTGCTCGAGCGCACTCGAGGGCTTGCATCATGCCCACGAGCTCACGGACTTCGACGGTACGCCGCTTCAAATGGTCCACCGCGACGTGAGTCCACAGAACATCATGGTGACCTACGACGGTCGCGTGAAGGTCGTGGACTTCGGCATCGCGAAGGCCGTCGGCTCGAGCCAAACCGTGCATGGCGTCTTCAAGGGCAAGGTTGCCTTCATGGCGCCCGAGCAGCTCTTGAGCGAGAAAATCGACCGGCGCGCGGATCTCTTCTCCATGGGGATCTGCCTCTGGGAGGCCGTCACGCGGCAACGCCTCATGGCGGAGGACACGCCCGCCAAGACGCTTCTCAACTTGATGAACAAGGAGATTCCGCGCGCCTCCGACGTCAATCCGGAGGTGCCCGAAAAGCTCGCCACGGTGCTCGCCAAGGCGCTCGAACGCGATCCGGCGAATCGGTACGAGACGGCCCACGAAATGCACGTGGCCCTCGAGGACTTCATCCGTAGCGAGCGCCTGGTGACCGAGCAAGACGTACGCGAGATCGTATGCGAACTTTTCAAGGAGCCGCGCGAAAGGCTGCAAGTGCAGATCCGAGCGCAGGTCGCGAAGGTCTCGTCGCGCTCGGAGGGGAATCACGATTTCGGCGATAGCCAAGTTCGCTATCTAAATAGTGATGGGCTGCTCGATCTCAGCGATGCCGCCGAGCCGGACGGCTCCAAGACGAAAAGCGCGGCCCTGCGAATGGGCACGACCTCGAGCGGCGTGACGTTCTCCGCGGGTGCACCGCACATCGAACCGAATGCGAATGCGCAGCCACGACGGGGCGCGGTTCGCGGGTGGGCCGGCATCGCGATCGCGGCCATGATCGGCAGCGGCGTGGCCTTCAGCCTTCTCTTGGCAAGCGGCGTCGCGATCTTGCGGTCGCAGCATCTCGCCGACCGAACCACGACGCGGGTGAAGGGTGCCACGGAGACGCCACCTGCTCCCATTCCCGTCGAGGCACCGCAGCAGACGGCCGCACCGATTCCCGTGGTGGCCCCCATGCCCGCGCCCGAGGCGACCAATGCAGCCCCGGCGATACCCGCGGCTTCGGTTCGAGCGAAAGCCATACCCGTGGTCCCGGTGCGACCGCCGCCGGCGCGACCACCGGCAACGCCTGCGGCTTCGCCGGAACCGGCCGCCGAGGGCCAGAATTCGCCCGCCCGCGCCGCGAGCTCCCCGAGCGCATCACCGGCTGCACCGGCGGAATCATCCACAGGCAGAGTGTTTCGGCGAGAACTATGAAAGTGAATCCATCAAAGGCAGTTGCGTTGCTCATCGCACTGATCGGCCTCGTGTCGGCGTGCTCGTCGGCGTCTTCTTCGGAATCGGATCCGGATAGCGAGCCTGCCGCCGGTCCGGTGCGTGACGGGCCGGACGACGAAAACGAAATTCCGTGCGCGCCACGCGCCGTGTTGCAGAAGACCTGTCAGCAATGCCACGCACGACCGACGAAGAACGACGCGCCATTTCCGCTGGTGAGGCGTTCGGATATTCTGCGGCGCGGGCGCAATGGCAGCACGATTGCCCAACTCGTGATCGCCCAGCTCGAGTCGCACGCGATGCCGCTCGCGCCCGTAACCATGGAGGCGGCAGCCCGCGAGACGCTGCTCTCTTGGGTACGCGCCGGCGCACCGGGGGTGACTGCGATGACCTGCACCGAAACGAAAGCGAATCAAGAATCGCCCATTGTGGACGATGTTTTGCATTGACGGTGAGTGAGGCGTGAAAGAGGAGGGGGAAGATGACCACGGGACAACGCTTACGGATATTCGTCTCGGCGCTATGCGTGTTGGGCGGCCCCGCGGGCCTCTTCCACGAGAGCGTAGCCTTTGCCGGGGAAGGGCAAAATGAGCAGCAAAGCGACTCGACCGCCGAAGCGCGCAAGCAATTTCAGGCGGGCGTCAATTTGCTCGATGATCCCGACGGTGCCCGATACGAGGAAGCGCTGTTCGCCTTTCGCAAAGCCTACGAGCTCTCTCGTTCACCGAAAATCCTCGGGAACATCGGCTTCTGTGCGATGCACCTGGAGCGCGATGGCGAGGCCATCGAAGCCTATACCGAATATCTGAACAGCGCACCGTCGGTGGACGAGCGCGAACGCGCTCAGATTCAGAAAGATCTGTCGACGCTCACGTGGACGTCGGCGAAGTTCCACGCAACCGTGAAGGACAAGGGCAAGTTCGTGCTCGTCGACACGCGCATCGTGGGACGAGGAAACCCGGTGGTGAATTCGTATCCCTTCGAGGGCACCGAGCTCACCGTTCGTCTGCGGCCTGGAAGGCACTCGTTCAAGATTCAAGGCGGACAGAACGAATCGGTGCCCTTCGAGATGGGCATCGAGCCCGCATCGGAGAACACGCATCGGTTCACGTTCCCCACGACCGTATTGGTCGAACCGCCTTCGCAGCCTTCGCGTCCGTCGCTCGTGGGCCCCATTGCGTTGGGCACCGCCGGGCTCGTCGCCATCGGCGCGGGCGTCATCACGGGCATCATGGCGCGCAGCAAAGCGAGCGACATCGACTCCAATTGCCCGAATGATACCTGTCCGCGAAGTTACGACCTCGACTCCAACCGCAGCAGTGTGAACACGCTTTCGACGGTCGCCGATGTGTCGCTCATCGGCGGAGGGGTGATGCTCGGCGGAGCAGTCGTCTGGTACGTGATCCAATCGAAGAGCCATTCCCGCCAGATGGGGAACACGCAACAAAAGTGGATATCGGGCGGCTGTGCGGGCTCGGGCTGCGGCATTCAACTCCGGGGGCGGTTCTGATGAATACCAATCGACTCTACAGGTTCGCTGGCCTGAGTGTGCTGGCATGCTCGTTGGCCTGCTCGATGTCGATCGACGTCGACAAGTACCACCAGGCATCGGAGTCATCGTCCGCGCTGATGGACATCAAGTTCACCGCGAGCCACATGACCTCCCACATGCACGAGGATTTCGAGGTCCGCGTTCTGGACCACACGAACAACGTGCTCACCAAGGCCATCTACCACTACGTCAGCGCGCGCGATTTCACCCTCTACATGAAGGGTGCGCTCCCGAGGACGACGCCGCCGTATCGGCTCGACTTCTGGAGTGACCACAACCACGACGCACAATACGGCGGCGTGGACGGGCCGGTGTCCGAGCACGATCACTCGTGGAGACGCGAGCTCACCGATCCGCTGCCTGCGGACGTGAAGCTGGTGGATGGCGCTCGCTACGAAGTCAACTTCGTTCACGACTACGCCTTCGTCGATATCAATCGCGACCCAGGGGGGGCCGCCATCACGAGCACGGCCACGCTCCTACCTTGCCAGCTCAATGTGGCCGGCAGCGGGGCCTTCGTGGGGAAGATGATGGAATTTCGAGTCCACGAGGTGGCCACGGGACGGCTCGTCGGGCTTTACCGCGAGGGCGTTGCCGCCCGAGAGGCTTACCAAGCCTCGATTCCTGGCATTATCGACGAACTGACGTCCTATCGCATCGAGGCGTACGCCGATGCCGATGGTGACAACAAGTATTCCGCTGGCGATCCTTCTTGGCAGCTCGATCTCGAATCGAATACGCAAGGGCTCATCGCCGACGTGAACGTGGCAACGCTGGCCGTGTCCGTCCTGGATCTGGACGACTGACGAGCCATCGCATATCGAACAACGGGGTTGTGGGGGGAGACATGACGATGTTCAAGCATGCGTATTTGATGACCGCTGTGCTATCGGCGAGCGGGCTTGCGTTCTTCTCGGCGTGTAGCAGCAGCAGTGACGATCCTGCCAGCGGCCCCCAGCCCGACACCGGCGACCATGCCGGGGATGAGCGACCGGCGCCCGCCGCTACGCTCACCGCGGAAGAATGGGTGCAAGCCAAGACGCAATCGCCACTTCCGGCCGTGCCGCCCGATCCGACCAACAAATATGCCGACAATCCGAACGCGGCGCGCCTTGGGCAGGCGTTCTATTTCGAGACGGGCTACTCGGGGCCGCTCGTCACGCCGTCGGATCTCGGCTCGCCGGGCCAGTCGGGGCGCGTCGCATGCGCGAGCTGCCACGTGCTCCCGTGGGGGAGCGACACGCGCTCGAGCCCCAACAACATGTCCCTGGGCGTGAACTGGACGGGGCGCCACTCGCCCGCCGTCACCAATTCGGCATTCTACGAGATGTACTTCACCGATGGGCGCGCCGATTCGGCGTGGATGCAGGCCACCGGGCCGGTCGAGAACCCGAACGAGATGGCCTCCGACCGCATGCGTGTCGCGTCCATGATCTACAAGAAGTACAAGGCCGAGTACGAGGCCATCTTCGGGGCCGAGTACGGTCCCCTGCCCGCTCGGTTGGATCCCGCCAACGCAAAGCCGTTTCCACTTTCGGCCATGCCCAAAGGTTCCGTCTCCGCAGCGAATGGCCCATGGGAGACTGACCTCACCGAGGCCGAGCGCGATCAGATCAATCGCGTTTTCGTGAACTTCGCCAAGAGCATCGCCGCGTACGAGCGGCTCCTGGTGAGTCGCAATGCGCCGTGGGACCGATACGTGGCGGGCGATGCGAAGGCCATCAGTGACTCGGCCATTCGTGGCTACAAGGTTTTCGTCGGAGATGGCTATTGCAAAGACTGCCACTCCGGCCCGGCCTTCACGAACAACAAGTACCACAACATCGGCATTGCCCAGGGCAATGGGCCCCATGTGCCCGCCACGGACAACGGCCGCGCGGCGACGATTACCGGCAATCTCACGGCGACGTTCCTCGGCAGCGGTACGTACAGCGACGATCGCACCTTCGGCACGGACAAACTCGGCAAACAGCCCGACTTCAATGCAGGGGTCGGAAAGTCCGAGCCCGGTCTATTCCGCACGACGGGACTCCGCCAAATCGCCGAGACGGCGCCGTACATGCATACGGGAGGCTTCGCCACGCTGGAGGAGGTCGTCCACCTCTATGCCGAGGGTGGCGGCAAGTCGGGTATCGGCAAACTGGACAAGTCGCTCTTGAACCACGAGCCGATGACCGCGCAGCAGGAGAAGGATCTGGTAGCATTCCTGAAAACGCTGACCGGCGATCCGCCTCCTGCGGAGCTGATGAAGGATACGTCGAAGCGTTAGCCTGCTGACGCTACTGGCGCGGTGCGATCCGGACGCGGCCCATGTCCTGGGGGACGGTGACCACCGTCTCCGCACCGCGCAGCCCTTGCCAATCCAGCGGCGTCACGCGAATCGTGGCGCCGGGCGGTGCGGCAACCGCGGCGTAAAAGGTCCCCATCGTGTCCGTGGTCGCGGCCGACCACATGACGTCGGCCGTGCTGCTCACGGGATCGCTGCCCACGGAGAACTCCAAGGTGCCGTTGATCTCCGAACGACCGGACACGATGGTGATTCCATCGAGGGATTCGCTGGCAAGTGCATCGAGGACGGGCAGCGGTGCACGGTTCTCGGTCACGCCGTACGTCGCGAGGACCAAGGCGCGCTCACTCTGGTGCCCATTTGCCTCGACCCAAACGAGCAGCACGTCTCCGGATTGGGCAACCTGCGGTCCTTCGAAGCGTGCGATGTTGCCCACCGGATCGGTCACCGTGGAGGATCCGAGCGCGCTGCGTGAGCTTGCATTGTACACGTGAAGCTGCGCGTTCGGCTGCGCCGTGCCTCGCACCACCCATTGGCCCCCTTCGTACGTGACCTGCGGCCGCGGTGCGGGAGGCGAATCGCCCGATGCAGGGACCCAAATGGGCGTCTGCAACGAGTACAACCCCGCCGTGTCGATCGCCATGACCTGGAGCGTATCGCCTCCCGTGGCGGGCGTGAGCGCCTCGAAGGTGGCAAAGTCGTCGACGCCGTTCCAGGTCGAATCCACCGTCACCGCGTACGCGCCGTTGCGGTGGACCCGGACGCTCGCGCCAATTTCCACCCGGCCGGTGACCTTGGCCACGCCGTCCGTCGCGGCCGTGATGGCCAGCGATTCGACGACGGACGGATGCGTCGTATCGATGCCCGCGATGCGCGTCGACGCCTTGGGGCTATCCAAGGTCCCATCGTTGGCCCACGCGAATACGAAGTCACCGGGATAAATCGCCTGGCCGCCACCGTAAAAATATCGACCATCATCGTCGGCGATGACCTGAATGTCGGTATGCGAACGCGTATTGTGCAATGTGACCTTCGAACGGGCCTCACCGCGGCCTACGATATTGGGATAATATGGATCGTATTGATCGATACCGACCGTCGGAGCCACCGGCGGCCGGGTATCCACTCCGGGTATCTGCACGATGAGCCCCGGCGTTGCCGCGCCGACGTAGGAGGATCGAATGTCGACCCAATCGCCAGGCGACGCCAACAGCGTCGCACGAAATCGCGGGGCAAAGCCGCTGCTGATGCTCTGGGCGGGCTGCCAGACTTGCTGCGAGAGGTTGCGCACCCCCGCGGATGCGTGAAGCAAGATGGTGCCCGAGATGGCCATCGTTCGATCGCCTTCGCTCGCGAAGGAGACGTCCTTCGCCGGGGGAGGCGGCGCCACGTCCGCCGCCGTCCCGAGCCATTGCCAGATCTTGCCGCTGGGCGCACTGCCCGCCTTGGCCGTCTGCAAAATAGCGAGTTGGCTCGGCAGTCCGTATTTGGAGAAATGCCCGGAGGCATCCACGTTGATGTTCGTCAATCTCGGCGGGCTGGCCGCCACGTCGCGCACGGTGACCACGGCATTGGGCTCGGCAGCACCGCTCACCTGCCAGCCGTAGTTGACGGCAATGTCACGAGGAGGTTGCACCACCGTGCACACGATCCCGTTGGTGCACGCTTCGTCGATGGTGCCATTGCAATTGTCGTCCTTCCCATTGCCGGGGATTTCCGGCGCTCCGGGGGATCGCGCGGGGTCGCTGTCGTCGCAATCGTCCTCGACGAAGTAGCCATCGTGATCCTCGTCGCCCGCGCCCGGGGTGACCGCAATGGGCACCCCGGTGCCGAATGAGTCGTTCGCCCTTGCGATGTACGCCGTGACGAAGCCCGTGCCCCTGCCGCGTCCGCCGACCGCGGGGGCGTCTTCGGCTTCGACGATTTCCGCGATATCCAGGGCATCCGATGTCCATCGAACGGCCGACGTCACGTCCAACTGGCTCGCGTCGTCGAACGAGGCAATGGCTTTGAGCGGCATAGTCCGCCCGGGTGCGACCGCGGGACGCGGCACGGATATCGACAGGCCCACGATGGCTCGCTCGGTAACGAGAACGTGGAGGTCCACCGTCTCACCAAGGACCTGCGCATGCACAGTGGCAAGACCTGGCTGCCCGGCAACCACCGCGCCCTTCGTCCCCGTCTCGTTGGACACGCTTACGATGGCAGGCGACGAGGAGGACCACTCCGCCTGCTGGGTCATTTCGGCCCCGGTGACCAGGTTGAGTGCTTGAAGTTGCGCCTGCGTACCGCTCGTAAGGTTAACGCCCATCCCGAGGGCATGACCAAGGCCTATGGCGACAGTCGATGACGCGCTTCGCGCCGCCACGGCTGCGGCCAGCGAAGGCGCCTTCGCGGGCTCGATGCGGGAGTCGTCCTTGCCGTCGGGCGCAGGGCGATCGGGTGAGCAGGCTACGAGAAATAGGCTCGAAATCGACAATGCCGACCAAGAGGCGAAGCGGGAAGTGCGCATGACAGGGATCTCCTCGCGACCTCTTACGCCGACATTTGCCCGACCTTCCCCGACTATGTCATCGAGTTTCGAACCTCGCCGGCAGCCAACGGAACGGGCGCGCCCCCTCGAGGTTCATCCCCTCGTTGCCGTCGGGATCCGGGTCCCCTTCCTCCGTCCACTCGTAGGTGACCTCCACCACGTCGTTGTCGGTCATCCCCAGGTCGTCCCAGAAGACGCCGTCGGGCGTGTCGCGAATCACACCGAGGTACATCTTCTCGATGTCCTCCGGCGGGTGGCTATCACTCCCATAGAGCCACGAGATGACGCTCGGACGGCCGCGCAGGCGCAAAAGCTGGCTCTCGAGCGAGGCGGCGGCAATTTGGTAATTCTGCCGATTCCAAGAGAGATCGTGCACGCCGTCGTCACGCCAGTATTCCCACACGCTGCAGCATTCCCAGCCGGCCATGACCAGAATGCCCTCGCGATCGGTCACGTCGAACAAATGGTCGTTGGCGAGCTTTCCTTCGAGGCGAATGGTATTCAGCCCCATGTCTTTCACCAGCCGCATTTCCCTCTCGTCGCGTTCGTTGGAGAAACGAAAGAGGATCTCGGAATTGTAACCGGCACCGCGAATCATCAACGGCGTGCCATTGATCGCATAGCGGGCCCACTTGCCGTCGACCATCGTCATGGTCACTTCGCGAATGCCGAAGCGACGGATGGCACGGTCGGAAACCCTGCCTTCGACCGTGGCGGTCATGGTCAAATCGTGCAACGTGGGAGTCCCCAGCTGATAGGGCCACCAGAGGTCCGGTGAATCGAGGACCAATTCTTCGTGTTCCTCGGGGGTCAGGCTCACCTTCTTCGTCTCGTGCGCCGCGAGCGACACGGTCTCCGAGACATGAATGTCATCGATGGTCGTATCCAATGTCGTCGTCAACGGCGCGCCGGTCACGTTGGTAACCTCGGCATTTACGGTCAACCGTGCCTGTCGCGTATCGGGTACGCGCGATACCACGAATGGACTTCGCACCGTGACCGGACCGCTGGAGGTGACGTACACGTCCTGCCAAATTCCCATGTTCTTGTCGCCCGCCATGGGATGCCAATCGATATGGCTGGGAGCTAGGTCGTTTTTCCGAGGCGCGTAGACCTGCACGGCGAGCGCGTTGCGCCGCCCGCGTTTTGCGATCTCGGTGACATCGAGGTCGTATCGACGGTAGGAGCCCGCAACATCGTCGTCACCGGCAATCTTCTGCCCATTCAGCCAGATGTTCGCACGGTAGTTGATGCCATCGAAGTGAAGCCAGACATGCTCCCGCCCTGCGGGCAACTCGAACTCCGTTCGATACCACCAGGGCACTTTGTACGGATTCGTATCCTCCATGTCGTAAAAGGACGCATTGTCGGTCTTGCCCTGGTACTCGAAGTCCCGAGAGCCGGGGATATTGCGCAGATTCGTCCCGAAGTACGGATCGGGCAGGTCGCCGTGGGCCACTTGCGCGGCGACGACGGTGCTCGGAACACGCGTGGGAAGCCAGTGCGATGCATCGACGCCAACGCGGGACAGTGCAGCACCGTCCCGGGTTTCCTCGGCCGACGAGCGGATCGACCAGCCATCCTGGAGTCGAAGACTGTCGCCGACGACCGCCGCCTGCGTCGATGCTGCGGGTGCATCGCCCGCCGACTCGGCGCTAATTCGACAGTGAAGCAAGACCAAGGCGAATCCCGCCACGCCAAGGATGCAGAGCGCAGTCGTTCTGGTCGACGAATGCATCGCAACGAACCTCCTTTTCTAATTAAGAAAATTTCCTAATAAATGAACGCAAACGAAGGCACTCAAGCCGGAAGGCCGGAACACGGGTACCTGCATCGCTCGACTCCGGTCTCTACTGGATTAGACAGTTGGTTCCGGCTGCTGTCGCACGAATTGATTCATGCATCGCAGAGAACTCACTGACACATACGCGATCGAGGCATTTGATGGCGCCAGCGGAATCGTTATTCGATGAAACGCAATGGACGGAGGCCCACCGGGTCGCCAGCGCGGCTTGGCCGGAGTTCCGCGTCACCCTGAACGACTTTCGCGAATACGTCGAAGCGCGCCAGAATGAACCGAAAGGCGTCGGCGCCCTCGATACGACATCGCTCTATCTCGCCTGCGCGTGCGCTTTAGGACATCGCCGTGCACTGGACGCGTTCGAACGCATGTGCGCGGGCGAGGTCGAGGCCGTGG
Source organism: Sorangiineae bacterium MSr11367 (assembly GCA_037157805.1). NCBI lineage: Bacteria > Pseudomonadati > Myxococcota > Myxococcia > Myxococcales > Pendulisporaceae > Pendulispora > Pendulispora rubella. The sequence goes on from CP089983.1 coordinate 8,745,442, forward strand.
TGCAACGACTGGGAGCGTCGTCACCGCCCCGAGACGATGCACTTCAGATGGTGTGGTTGCGCCTTTTCGGAGGCGAGCGGCCCAAAATTCTCGCGTACGGAGGAAAGAGTGCCCTCAAGACGTGGGTGCGAATCGTCGCGTTGCGCACGCTGTTGAACCAGCGACGAACGGCCCCCGTCGAAACGCTGCTCGAGGGCCATGCCGAGGCCGATCTCCTGGTGACCGCGCCAGGAAATCCCGAGCTCGATCTCATGCGCGCCGAGTATGGGCTGGTGTTTCGCGAGGCTCTCGTCGCGGGCGTACGCGAGTTGGACATCCAGGAGCGACTGCTCCTTCGCTTCGCGTTCGTCGATGGCCTTTCGGTGCGTGCGCTCGGAAAGGTCTATGGGGTTCACCCCGCGAGCGCAGCGCGTTGGCTGCGCGCCGCCCATGGACGCCTGGCGCACTGTATTCGTGTGTTCTTGCGCACCCAACACCGGCTGACGGAGTCGGAGCTCACCAGCGTCTTATGCCTCGCCTCCACGTCGCTCGACACATCCATCGTGCACTATTTGGAGTGACTTCATGGCTCGTTCTTGACGCGATAGCCGTGGCCGCGCACCGTCTCGAGCAGCTCGGCATCGGCTCCGAGCTTGTCGCGAAGCCGGCCCACGTTCTCTTCGACGACATTGGGGACGACTTCCTCCGTGTGCCACACGTCGTCCAAAAGCTCGGCTTTCGCGACGGGCGTCCCCGCGCGCCGCGCGAGGTACAGCAGCACATCGAACTCCCGTGCCGTCAGGTTCAAGAGACGGCCGCGCGCAAACGCATATCGTCTGGCTACGTCGATGTGCAACGGACCGATATCCAACTCGTGCTTCGCGCTGCGCGTGAGCGCACGGAGCCGCACCAGAAGTTCGTCGAGGTCGATCGGCTTCGTCAGGTAATCGTCCGCGCCGAGATCCAGCGCATGCACGTCGCCGCGCGTCTCCCCGCGGGCCGTCAGCATCAAAATGGGCCCTTCGAACTCGTCACGCCGGAGCATCGTACACACTTCGAGGCCATCGCCATCGGGCAGCATCCAGTCGACGATGGCCAAGTCCACATCGTCGTATGCCCGGGAGTGTGTCTCCTCCACCGAGCGAGCCAAGGTCACCACGTAGCCCTGCGACGAGAGCCCCCGCGTCAGCAGACCCCCGAGCTTCGCATCCTCTTCGACGACGAGCACACGCACGCAGAGTAACTCTATGCCCAGAGCGGCCTCGAAATCCGAACCTTACGCAACCGTAAGGTCGCGACAATCTGCCACACCCGGGCCACCCTGGTTCTGCTAGAGTTCGCTCAAATGGCGAATCCTTCTCGACTCTTCGCGTTGCTCGTGGTTGCGGTCGCGGTGCCCGCGTTCATCGCATGCGGCAGCGATTCGCACGACGACGGGGATGGGCATACCCACCCCGGGGACGGACAAATCGGTCCCCCTTCGGGCGCCACCTGCCCGTCGCGCAGCACGCTGACCTACGAGAACTTCGGCCGCACCTTCATGGAGTCGTACTGCACGCGGTGCCACAGCAGCACCCTCTCGGGCAGTGCACGCAACGGCGCCCCCGCGTTCCACGACTTCGACTCGCTCACCGGCATTCTCGACGTTGGCAACCACGTCGATCAGTTTGCCGCGTTCGGACCGAGCTCCAAGAACGAGACGATGCCTCCGAGCGGCCCCCGCCCCTCCGCCGACGAGCGCACCAAACTCGGCGAGTGGCTGGCCTGCGAACTCGCGCGTACCGGCGGCTCGTCGCATTGAATCACCGATTCTGAGCTCGAGCGCTGCAACGAATACGTGTCGGCTCGAACAGACACGCTCGTTGGCGTGCGCCGACATCGACCTCGAACCTATGCACGCGTGCGGCGCGGATGCTACGTACCCCTTCGAGGATGTCGCGTCGCCTGCCCATATCGACCCGTCTGGCGGTCAATCACGGAATACTCGTCGCGCTGCTGGTGATTGCGCTGTTGGTCACGCTTCAAGGCGTGATTCGCATGTTGGGCATCATTACGGAAATTCGCGATCAGTACCTTTCGAGCGTCGACGCCGAGGAAGAAATTCACCGCTCGGCTTGGCAGGTCGAAGTGGCATTGCGCCACGCGCACTTCGAGTGCCAGAGCGAACGCCAGGAAGTCGACGTCCATCGCTCCGTGCTTTTGGCGCGTGATCGCCTGAACGCGATCTTGGACAAGTACAGGGTGCACGCGCCGCTTCGGTTGCGGACCGCAGCCGAGCGCTACCTCGATTTGGCCGATCGAGCCACCTCGGGTGACACCTGTGCCTTCGCCCTCGCGCCCAACACCGACGCACAACGGACCGCGCTGGACGAGGAGCTCACCGATGCTTGGATGGACCTCGTCCACGACCTGCACGCCGATCTGTCACAAAAAGAAGAGCACTCCCGAGGTATCGGCATTTGGACCGCCATCGGTGCCTTCGGCGTCGCCACCGTGGGTGCCTTGGCCGCGGTGCTGATCGCACGCTCCACGGCGCGAAGCATTTCCGACCCGATGCGCCGGCTCGCAGCGGAGACGATGCGCATCGGCGAAGGCGATTTCGCGCCGATTCCGAAGGTGGCGGGCCCGCGCGAAATCGAAGACCTCTGGCGTGACCTCGAACGAACGCGCGAGCGGTTGGCCGAGCTCGATCGCTTGAAGCAATCCTTTCTGGCCAATGTCTCGCACGAGCTTCGCTCGCCGTTGGCCCGCTTGCGCGAGGCGCTCGGGCTCTTGTTCGACGGAACGTGCGGGCCGCTCAACGAGCGCCAACTTCGCGTGCTCACCCTGGCCAACCGCGCGTGTGAGCGCGAAGTGCAACTGGTCAATGCCCTCCTCGACATGTCGCGACTGAATTCGGGAATGGCGCTCAAGCTCGAGGCGGCCTGTCGTCTCGATCGCATCATCCAAGCCGCCCTCGAAGGAGAGCGCGCCGAAGCAAACGAGCGCGGCGTGGAGTTCGAAGTGGCCAGGCGCGGCTCGATTCCACCCATGGATCTCGATTCCGCGCTGATGGAACGGGCGGTGGCCAATCTGATTCGAAATGCCGTGTCCGTTTCACGGCGCGGCCAGACGGTGCGCATCGAGCGCTCGTTGTCGATGAAGGACGATCGCGCCTTCATCGATGTCGTGGACGAGGGCCCGGGCTTCACCGCAAAAGCAAAAGATTTCGCATTTCGTCCTTTCGGTGCCGCCGATATTCCCAATGTTGGTCGTCCTGCTGGAATAGGACTGGGGCTCTCGTTTGCTAAGGAGGTGGCCCGTGCTCACGGGGGCCTGTTGACGATTCTGCGCTCCGATCGGACGGGCACCACCATCCGCATCGAGCTTTCGATTTCTTCTGGCACCTCTCCGAGAGATTCATGACTGAACGCACGCAGGGCGGGGCGAACGACACGTCGAAAGAACCGCACATCCTACTCGTCGACGACGACATCGAGCTCTGTGAGCTCGTGTCGCTGCGGCTCGAAGCGAAGGGACATCGCGTCTCGGTCGAACACACGGTGAAGGGTGCGCTTCGACGGATCGGAAGCGAGTACGTGGACACGGTGCTGCTCGACCTTCGGCTGGGGCAGGAAGACGGCTTCGAAGTGCTCGATGGCATCGCCAAGCGCTCGCCCGACGTGCCGGTGATCGTGCTCACCGCCCACGGCACCATCGACACCGCTGTGGAGTCCATCCGAAAAGGCGCCTTCGGTTTCGTCACCAAGCCGTTTCTGGATCACGATCTGCTCGAGAAAATTGGCCATGCCATCGAGAGCAGCCGCTTGCGAAGGGAGATTGCCGGGCTCCGCCGGGTCATCGGCGATGGGCTCGAAGATGCTCGCTTGGTAGGCGTCAGCCCCGCCATCGAGCGCATTCGCGAGATCATCGCGCGCGTGGCGCCCACCGATGCGAGCGTCCTCATCCTCGGCGAGTCCGGCACCGGCAAGGAGCTCGTGGCGCGTTCGTTCCATGCGCTCTCGCGGCGGGCCCATGAACCGTTCATTGCGGTCAACTGCGCGGGACTCGCGCCCGAGCTGCTGGAAAGCACGCTGTTCGGCCATACCAAAGGCGCATTCACCGGCGCCACGGCCAACCGCGAGGGACTCTTCGGCGCGGCCAACAAGGGCACGCTCTTTCTCGACGAGATTGCCGAGGCTCCGCCCGCCGTGCAAGCAAAGCTCCTGCGCGTCCTTCAGGAGAAGCGGTATACGCCCGTGGGCTCCACGACCGAGCAGGATGCGAACGTTCGCATCGTCGCGGCGACCAACCGCGATCTACGCCAAGAGGTGCTCGAGCGGCGCTTTCGAGAAGATCTTTTTTACCGTCTTCATGTCGTTCCGGTCACGATGCCATCGTTGCGTGAGCGCAAAGAAGATATCCTGCTGCTGGCAGAGATGTTCCTCGAGCGCGCGGCCGCCCGCTATCGATTCAGCGTCCCGCGCATCGGCGATGCGGCGCGGGCTGCACTGTTCGAGCATCCATGGCCGGGCAACGTGCGCGAGCTGGCCAATGTCATGGAGGCGGCGGTTTTGGCCGGGCACGGCGGCGAGCTCAAGGTGGAGCATCTGCCGGGGGTGACCATGGGGGAATCGCCGGCGCAGTCGGTGCTCGAGGATTTTTCGACCCGCGCGCGCCAGGTTCTCGATCCGTACGTCACCGCCAGCGCGCAGACCTTCCCTGCCCTGCGCGATGCACGCGACGCCTTCGAACGCGCCTACCTCGATGTCGTGCTCTCGCGAACATCGGGCAACGTGTCGTCGGCGGCGCGTCTGGCCGGGCGAAACCGCACCGACTTTTACGATCTCCTGAGGCGGCACGGCTACTCGCCCTCGGTTTACAAGCGCACCGATTGATCTCCGACCCGGGTCACCTCCGATAGCCCGGTCAGCACCACACCGGCCAGGAGGAACATGGCCGAAATGGTGAACGTGCGGTATTCCAATATCGACGCATACCGCGTGGTGACCAGCGCTCCGCCGATGAACATGGTCAATTTTGCCGATCGCAGAAGTGCCCATTTCCATTCGCGCGCACTCGCCTCCTTCGTGCCGAGCATCGCGCGAACGACGTTGACCGCCAGATCGGTGACCGGCCCCGTCGCGTGCGTGGTGCGGATGGCATTCGACGTCGCGAGTCCGATGGCCGAATTCTGAATCCCCATCGCCGCCGCAAGGAGTGAAAGAAGGACGAACGAGCCCGATGTTGGCTCCTCGAGCCCGAAAGGCCCGAACAGCCCGCCGTGCCCCGCCGCCGCCACCGAGAGCAACACGAGGAACACGAGCAGCATGGGGACGACGATCTGCTGCTTGTCCCTCAGACGCAGGGTCACCGTCACCAAGGCGGCAATGGCCGCACCGCCGAAAAAGGCGGCGAAAACCAGCATGTACTTGAGCGCGAGCCAGGATTCGCCAAACTCGACGCCCAGCGACGTGATGGTGCCGGTCACGTGGCTGACGAAATTGCGGCACGCCATGAAGGCGCCCGCGTTCACGCTACCTGCGGTCAGCGAGAACAACAGCCACGCCATCACGTTTCGCGGCGCGAAGATCTCTGCATCCTTCGCAAATGTCATTTCGACGCTTCCTGCGCGACCTGGATCGGCAACTCGTACTCCGACGAAAAATCCAGCGCCGGACTGCTCCGCCTCGCCAACAGGAGAATCATGAGCAGCGTCGTGCAAACGAACAATTTCCGCATGTCATCCATGACGATGACCATGAGCAACCGCAGTGCCAAATCGCTATTGCCGGCTATTTCGTATTCCATCGTTCGTCGCGCCCGCCATCGAGCGTCGGCGCGCGGCGACGCGTGTCGGTCAGCGCCGACGCTGGGCGAATTCGACGAACCAGTCGAAGGCCGCGGGGTTCGCGCAGGCATCGCGGTTGACGACGTCGGTGAGCGCGCGGCCGAGCAGCAGCTTCTTCACCGGCAGCTCCTGCTTCTTCCCCGTCAGCGTGCGCGGAATCTCGGGCACCTGGAGGATATCGTCGGGGACGAAACGCGGTGAGACGCCCTCACGAATCCGCTGCCGCAAGGTCTCTCGAAGGGCGGAATCGAGCTCCACCCCGGGCCGGAGCGCCACGAACAAAGGCATGTAGCTGGGCCGCCCGAGGTACTCGAGGTCGACGACCAAGCTGTCGAGCACCTCCGGCACCGCCTCGACGACGCGATACAGTTCGCTCGTGCCCAATCGGTGGCCGTGACGATTCAACGTCGCGTCGCTGCGCCCGAAGATGACCGCGCCTCCGCTCGGTGCGATGCGCAACCAATCTCCGTGACGCCAGCGTCCAGGGAAGACATCGAAATAGCTATCGATGTAGCGACGATGTTCCGGATCGCCCCAGAACATCAAGGGCATCGACGGCATCGGCTGTTTGCACACCAGCTCGCCGACCTCGTCGACGAGCGGCGTTCCATCTTCGCTCCACGCCTCGACGTCCGCGGCGAGCGCGCAGCCTTGCATCTCACCGGGCACGGTTGGAAGCTCCGGAGTGCCCGCGAGGAATGCGCTCGCGAGATCCGTCCCGCCGGCAACAACGGCCCACCAGATGCCTTCGCGAACTTCGCGGTAACCCCATTCGTAGACCTCCACGGCGAGGGGTGAGCCCGTCGCGCCCAAGGCCTTCAATTTGGAAATGTCGACATCCCGCGGCGAGAACCCTTCCTTCATGCACATCGCGAAATAGGCCGCCCCCGCGCCGAGGAAGGTGGCACCGACCTGCGACGCGTACGACCAGAGGGTATCGGCGCGCGGGAACGTGGGATGCCCGTCGTAAAGGCATATCGTCGTCCCCAAGAGCAATGCGGAGATCTGCACATTCCACATCACCCAACCGGTGCTCGAGTACCAATGGAACCTGTCGCCGGTGGTGGCAGTCGGTCCGAGGTTCAAGTGGAAGGCATGGAACTTCAGCATCTCCAGCATGACGCCGCCGTGGCCGTGCACGATCGGCTTCGGCAACCCCGTCGTCCCGCTGCTGTAGACGATCCACAGCGGGTGATCGAACGGCAGCCACTCGGGGGATGCCCCTTCCGCGGAGCGCACGCAGGCATCCCAATTCGAGACGCGGCCCGTCCACGTTTCGAGCTCGGGCGCTCTGACACTTGGCACGCTCGGCCCGCCCGCGCGTTCGAGGTTGGGCACCACGACGAGCGACTCGACGCTGGGCAGCGACGAAAGGAGCTTCCCCACGAGCTCGCGGCGGTCGTGAACCTTGCCGCCGTACACCGCGCCGTCGCAGGCGATGAGCACCTTGGGTTCGATCTGGGCGAAACGATCGCGCACCGTGGCGACCCCCATGTCGGGTGCACACAGGCTCCAGATCGCGCCGATGGACGCGCAGCCGAGAAACGCGATCACCGTCTCCGGGATGTTCGGCAGATACGCGGCCACACGGTCGCCACGGCGCACGCCCATCGCCTGCAGCTCCGCGCCAAAGGCCGCACTCCGGCGCGCCAGCTCGGACCACGACAACTCGTACGAATGGCCCTCGCGATGCATCCGCTCGTTGCGAAAGACGATCGCCGGCGAGTCCCCGGTTTCTTCGGCATGACGAAGGAGCTGCCGCGCGTAATTGACCTGCGCCCCTTCGAACCACCGCGCGCCCGGCATGCGGCCGTCCTTCAGCACGGCCTCGTACGGCGTGGGCGATTCGATCGCGAAGTACTCCCAGAGGCCGCCCCAGAAAGCCGCGAGCTCGCGCACCGACCAGTCGCGCAACGCGCGATAATCGGCAAGGTCCACGCCGTACCGGTGGGACATAAACTTACGCAACGTGACCGTGTTCGCGATCGTATCCATGCAGCGCTTGAGCATCTCAGGGAGCACGGCCCGATGGAAGGGCAATGACTTGCCCAACCTGCGCATGGGCATGCGCTCCAGGGGTCGCTTTGCGCGCCGCGCGCAGTGGATGTCTCGCACTGCTGTCCTTCTGGCATCCGCGTTGCTCGAGCCCGGCCGGAGGGGCGCGTATGCCAATGAACCATGCTTAGAAGTGCGACGGCCGCACGAGCAGCCTACGCACCGGCGCGGGATATTCCGCTACCCCGCGATGTGCCGCGGAACGTGGTGCATCGCTCGGGGTTCTTCGTGGGCACCGATGGCACGGTGCTTTTCGAGCGGCATTGGGAGCCGCATGCGGAACCGCTCGCCGACATCATCCTCGTGCACGGATTGTACGACCACTGCAGTCGTTACTCGAGGATGGCATCCCGCCTGGTCGATCAGCGCTTCGCCGTCCATAGCTACGATCTGCGGGGCCATGCCCATTCGGAGGGTGTCCGCGGCGATTTCCGGCTCGCGGAACATTGCGCCGATCTCGAAACCTATGTTCAGCGACTGCGTCGTCGGCGGCGCACCAAGCGTCTGTTCCTGGTGGGAAACGCGATCGGCGGACTGATTGCGCTCGCGTACGTCATGAGCGTGCCGACCCTGGCCATCGACTCCATGGCGGTCATCGCGCCGGCACCGCGCGTCGAGCGCGCCCTTCCACTGCGCGCGCGACTCGCGTCCCTCCTTCGTTCGGATGCCTGCGTGGTCGAGCCTGATTTCAAGGCAGGCTGCAAGGATCCGCTCATCCATCCGGCCGGCATCACGCGCGGGGCCGCGGCGGAGATCGCTGTATCGTGGCAGTTCGTTCTCGAGGGCGCGCCGACCCTTCGCGTTCCGCTCTTTCTCCTCCAGGGAACCCTCGATCGGATGACCGATCCGCGGGAGGCCTTGGCGCTCTACGCCCGCGTGCGCTCTCACGACAAAAGGATGCGCATGTATCCGGGCTTGGCGCATGACCTCTTGCGGCAGCCGGCGAGGGAACGGATCGTCCACGAGCTGAGCGCGTGGTTCGAGGAGCGCATGGTCATCCGTTGCGCGGGTTGAGCATACGGTTGCGCATACGGTGAGCCGTCATCGCATCGGCTGCTCGACGAACGGCACATCGCTGGCGCCCTGCGAACCGCCGGCATGCGCCTCGCTAGAGCATGGGTATCCATTCAAGGGTTCGATATGGGCATTCGTTTCCGAATTCTCGACGCAATTCGTGGCTCGACGCCTGCGCGCCTGGCTCGACGTCCGTGGGGCCGTCATCGACGGACTCACGCGATAGAGCGACCGATGATTCAGTCGAGTGAAGGCCGCGCTTCGGCGGATTTTTTCACACCGTATACGGTATGCGAATATCGCTACTTTTTCGTGGGAGGAGGTCACGGGTCCATGGACAACACAGTCATGGTGGAGCGTGCGTGCGTGGATTGTTTTAGGCAGTCTCCGCCGACGAATACGAGCTACACGCTGATCAGTGCGAAATACGGCTGGCGTTTGACCAGGTCGCGCACGGTATCCGGGGAGCTGCAAGCCGAATGGCGGTGTCCGGAATGCTGGCGCCGATACAAGCATTCGACCGCGGGCGCATGACGCGGGGCCGGCTGGCATTTCCTTCACGACGAGCGATCTCGTCGAACCGCCAAGACGCCAAGAGCGCCAAGGGTCGATGGTTGTGAACGAGGGCTTTCCTCCGAGCCCCGCACATCCATCGTCCTTGGCGTCCTTGGCGTCTTGGCGGTTCGATCAGGCCCGCCCCGCCCTCACGGGGTGGGCACGCCCTTCGACTTCCGCGAGGAAAGGCATGCGGTGCCCAGCGAGAGAACGACGCCCCAGGCCGCGCGCGACGCCTTGCGCAAGAGCGCGCCCCGATGCTGCGAGGGCACGAGGTCCCCGCTGCCCCAACTGGACGGCTCCTTCCGCAGGACGGGCAGCAGGAGCGGCCGGAGCGCATCGGACTCGCTCCCAGAGAACCGCGCAGCCCTGCGCACCTGCAGATCGATGAACGTTTTCCTTTCGGCCCGAACATCGGCAAACAGGTCCGCGACGAACCCACCGAGCTCGCGTTGCTTGATGGGCGCGCCCATGGAGGCGAGTTCGCTCTCGAGATCGAGTTGGAGCTCGGCCGCCGTGGCATAGCGCTCCTCGCGCGATCTCGCCATGGCCTTGAGGCAGATGCGCTCGAGCCCCCTCGACACCAACGGATTGACGTCGCGCAGCCGTGGGATATCGCCATTGAGGACGCGGTTCATGACGCCGACTTCCGTGAGCCCTTGCCACAGGGGCCGGCCCGCCGCCGCCTCCCAGAGCATGATGCCCATCGCGAAGAGATCCGAACGCCGATCGAGTTCCGCCTCCATCATCTGCTCGGGCGACATGTAATCGATCTTGCCCTTGAGCACGCCCGTCTGCGTCTCGATGCGACGGCCGGTCGTGAGCGTCGCGATTCCGAAGTCGAGCAGTTTGACCTGTCCGTCGAAGGTGACGAAAATATTCTGCGGCGAGACGTCGCGGTGGACGAGGCCCAAGGCGGTTCCGTCGTAGTCCGAAAGTTCGTGCGCGTAGTGCAGCCCACCGAGGACATCGTTGAGCAGGCGCAGATGGATCTCGAGAGGAAGGCCCCCCACGGACGCCCGGGCACGCCGGCGAATTTGCGCGAGCGTCTGCCCCTCCAGGTACTCCATCACGATGGCGTGATGCCCGGACTCTTCCCCAACTTCGAACGTCTGCACGACGTTGGGATGGTTGAGGCGTGCCGCAATGCGTGCCTCGTGGAGGAACATTTCCACCATCGCAGGATCGTCCACCAGATCAGCGCGAAGCGACTTGAGGACGACGAGCTTGCTGAACCCGACAGGGCCACGAGCGATCGCCAGATGAACGTTGGCCATGCCGCCCTGACCGAGCTGCGCGAGCACGCGAAACCTCGGCACGGCGCCGGGAAACGTTCCTTCCCCCGCGACCAAAGACCTCGCCTCCCCCACCCCATGAAGGCTGCCTCTATTCATTGGGTGTCGTAGTAGCCAGCCTTGTGCCACACATCGGTCGCGGCAGCGCGACGGGCGATGAACGGATGCCGCGAACACCGCATCCGATTGGCAGCCTCGACCCGTTCCGACACCCGCCCTCGAAACGTTTGCGCAACACGGAGCAAGGAAGAGCACTCGATTGCTCACAAGCAACACAGACTCGCCGTGAGCAGCGCGGAACCTCACCCGCATCGCAACCGCATTCGCCAGGCGCGTAGTCGTCGGATGAATCGATCCCCGTACCTTGCGGTGGTTTCACTGGGACGGAATTCGGATACGTCATCCAATATTTGAAACGATATACCCCGATTGAGGTATTTCGTGTGTCTACAAGGATTTTAACCCACAGGTCCGATGCTTGCCGCTCACGATGGACGGACCGCCGAATCATGGCGTTGCCGCTGAAGTTGGACCGATTTGCAATGTTGGAGCGGGGTGGCGATATTTCGCAACCGATGCGTGAGCTCGCTCGTCGAATGGACAACGAGTGATTAAATCTCGAGATACGTCGAACGCTGGAAGGCCAATAGGCGACCTCGACGTGCCGAGTGACGAGGAGAAATAAGCCGCTCTGAACGTTGAACGGCCAGTTGTGCATCACACATCATGAGATAAGATGCGGGACATGGCAGTTCGGGGGAACATCGCTGCGCACGGGTCGGCAGGAGTGGATGCGATGGTCGACGAACACTCGCGGGGTCCGGCCGACGAAACCGAGACCGTCCCGCTCTTTCGTGAAGACTTGATAGGGCTCGACAGCCCACAGGAGCTCTCTGAGCCGTTTCTCATCCGACGAAGCGGAAACGAGCTGTCGTTGTTCGAGCTCCGCGGACGGCGCGAGTGGCTCATCGGCCGGGCCAGAGACGCTCAAATCGTGGCGAACGATGCGGAGGTCTCGCGGCACCACGCAAAGCTGATGTTTGCGAACGGCGCACTCACCGTCGAGGATCTCGGCAGCCGCAACGGGACGCTCGTGAATGGACACGCCCTGCGTTCCGCCACGGTCCGCATCGGCCCGGGCGACATCGTCGTGATCGGCGAATGCCAGCTGATCGTCGCCACGCAGGCGGGACGGGTCTGGGGTACGCGTTCGTCGACGTCGTCGAGCGTGAATGCGGGGGCGGAGCACCAGGTCGACATCGTCCTCGCCGACCCCGAGATGGCCCGCGTCTACGCCAGCGTGCGCAAGGTGGCACGAATGGCGACGACGGTCCTGATCTTGGGCGAAACGGGGAGCGGCAAGGACGTGCTCGCGCAGCAGCTCCATCAGTGGAGTCCGCGGGCGGAGAAGCCACTCGTCCGCGTGAACTGTGCCGGCATCCCGGAGACGCTGCTCGAGAGCGAGCTTTTCGGGTACGAGCGTGGCGCGTTCACCGGCGCGGACCGAAGGAAGGCGGGCTACTTCGAAGCAGCCCAGGGCGGGACCATCTTCCTGGACGAGATTGGCGAGTTGTCCTCGGCCGCGCAGGTGAAGCTGCTCAACGTCCTCGAGAATCGGGCGCTCACCCGTCTGGGCGGCACCTCCCCGATCCCCATCGACGTTCGCGTCGTCTGTGCCACGCACAGGGACCTGCAAGCGTTCGTCGGCATCGAGCGGTTCCGTGCCGATCTCTATTATCGCATCAGCCCTTTCATGGTGCGCGTCCCGCCCCTGCGCGACCGCCTCGCGGAAGTTTGCCTCCTCGCCGAAATCTTCGTGAACAAACTGGCGACCGAGACCGGCGCACCACCCCCCACGATCGCACCGGACGCGATCACCATGCTGATGGCCTATCCGTGGCCCGGCAACGTGCGCGAGCTTCGCAATGCCGTCGAACATGCCTTCGTCATGGCCGACGGCTCCACGTTGCGCTGCGAGCACTTCCCGTCCGAGATCCAGACCGGCGCCGTCCTGCAACCCGCCTCATCCCGCGCCCCGACGTCCCGCATCCGACAACGCGTGAACGAAGTGGAGCGCAAGACCATCGAGGAAGCCATCGCCGCCGAGGGTGGCAACCAAACCCGCGCCGCCGCCCGTCTCGGCATCTCCCGACGGACCCTGGTCTACAAACTCGCGCAGTACCGCCGCGAGGACTAGGACCTGATACAGGGGAATGAAGCGAACCGCCAAGGCGCCAAGAGCGCCAAGGATGGGATGCGTGATCGAGGCGTTACTCGGAGCTGCACCACATCAATCCATCTTGGCGTCCTTGGCGTCTTGGCGGTTCGATCAGCACCCTCAGAGGAACGCCCGCAGCTGCTCCAGCACGAACGCGGGGTTCTCCTCCGGCAACCAATGCGCAGCATGGGGTACGACGGCTCCGGTTACATCGCGGGCGACCTCGCGCATCATCTCTTCGAGAAGCGGTCCACTCGTGCTGTGCGCGCCGCCCAACGCAAGCACCGGCATCTCCAGGGGAGCCCGCATCGAGGCACGGTTGTCCACAACGTCTTGTGGAAAGGCGCGGTAGACCTCGAAGCCGGCCCGCATGGCCCCGGGGGCGGCGTAGGAACGTACGTACTCGTCGATGTCCTCACGGGTGAACGCGCTCGGATCGTAGATGCGGGCGTCGTAGAACGTGGTCAAGTATTCGCGCTCCTTGCCGGCAACCAGCATCTCGGCGACGTCACGCGCGCCGTGAAACGCGAAATGCCAGACGCGCGGATCGTGGACGAGACGGTCCCACACCTTGGTTCCCGGCAACGGGGCATCCATGACCACCAGCTTGGAGGTCGCCTCGGGGTACGCGGCCGCGTAGGCGTAGGCCACCATGAGACCGATGTCATGACCGATGATGGTCGCGCGCTCGAATCCGAGATGGCGAACCAATTGGCGAATGTCCTCGGCCATGGTGCGTTTGTCGTACCCCGACACGGGTCGGCTCGAATGGCCCGCACCGCGGTAATCGGGTGCGATCACCGTAAAGCGCTCCGCGAGCACGGGGATGATCTTTCGCCATTCGAACCACGTCTGCGGAAAACCGTGCAGAAGAACCACGGGCTCGCCCCGTCCCGCGAGAACGTAATGGAGTCGGACGCCATGAACGTCGGTCTTGTGGTGGGAAAGTGCAAAATCCGTTTTGCTCATACGGACAGGGGTTGTGCGCCCGAAGCATGATTGGCAACCGATTGGATGAATCTATCGTTTCGACCCATGATCGATTTCGATGACCAAACCCCGGGCTCACTGACTCAAAGCCAGTTAGTGCGTTAGGGACAAGATTGCGCCAATTGGTTGGTTGCCTCGATGCATCGGACCTGAAGGGCGGCGCGAGCCGCTTCTCCCGTGCTTGCAGCGACCATCATCGAGGTGCGCGCGGCGCCGAGGCGGGCGTACAACGGGCGGCCGGAGACGCCCATCCTTCGAAGGCAGTCCTGATAAACGATGATGTACCCGTCACACGCATCGACTCCGATGCTCTCGGGATCGGGTCGGGAAGAGCAGCCTGTTGGAAAGCCAAGGGTCACGAAGAGGAACAACGCGCCCAGCGCGTCGGTTCGCACCGACGTCCATCTCTCTTTTGAGTTCACTCGAATGCTCCTCTACCGAGCGGTGATTCGCCGGTCCAATTCAATGTATGTTCGACTGCTCTGGAGAAACGCCGAGTCTGGACTACGTGAAAGTCAGTCGGGCACGTATAAACGATTTGCGACAGCACCCGCAATGAGCAAAAGACGACGCGCATGGGCGAATCCATGTACGCACAACCCTTCTCGACGTCCGTGCCCGATTCACGCTGTCCCGTTCCTGTACCTCTACCGGATCCGCGATGACGCATGATGCTGCGTTGCGTCCGCAAACGCTCGGATGAAGCAGGTCACGGGTCCAACTTCGTAATACGTAATACGTATATCGATACAATCAGCCGAGACCGCACGCCGTGAGCCAATCGCTGCCGAAGATGCGCTGACCGGTCGCCCCCAGCAGCGAGCGTCGTGCGCGGAGCCATTCTTCGACACGGGCGCCGTGGCCGTATTCGATGAGCGCGCGGTCTTCACGCATATTTTGACCCCAATGCATGGTAAACCGGATACCGCGGGCGCGAAGCTCGTCCCACACGCGGTGAAACGCTTCCAGCGTGCGCGGTGAGCCCGCGGACGGGAGCTCGATGGTGCATGCCATCGGCGAAAAGTGCGTGAAGGCCAAGGTCGCGTCGGAGCCTTTCACGTATCGGATGGCGGGAAAACCGGACCAAGGAAAACGGTTCGCCACCTCGATGATGGCATCGACCGCCTGCGGTGCATCCGCCAAGGCCACGCCAATCTCTGTGCTCATGACGTCGCCGCGAAGATCGGTGGCGCCAAATTGGAACCCCGGGGTTCCCGCAACGCCTTGCACGGGACCGAGCTGCGCGGACAGAATGGGCTCCAGAAGCACGGGCACGAGCTCGGGCGTCCACCCCGTCGCCGTGCCGAGCAGGGTCATGACGTCGTCGCCCTGCACCCACGTCGACCCGCCGGTGGGCACGGCCACCGGTCGATGCGGGCGCTTGTACATGTACCGAACGTAAGCGCCGCGCTGCCCGCGCGATACGCGGTACGGGTTGACGACGACCTCGAAGTGGAACGGCAGCTCGGCCCCGCCGCTCAAGCCCAATGCCTCGACGTCGAGCGTGCCAAGGACCGGGTGCACGCGGTCGTAGTCCATGCGCACGAGGCTCTTTTCGAGCAAAAATAGGGGTTCGGCTTCGAACAAAACCGCGTGCATCAGTCCGAAGCTTCCAAAGCCCACCACCGCCGCGTCGAAGAGCGCATCGTCGCGCAAAAGCTCGGCACCGATGGCGTGGCAGAAGGCCTGCGAGACGACGGGCTTCGAAGCGCGTTCGATCCAGCGATGACGGCCGCCGTCGATCACCATATGAAGTCCGAGCACGTAATCCTGCATGGATCCGATGGCATTGGCCGAACCATGCGTTCCCGTAGACACCGCACCGGCGATGGTTTGTCCATTGCTGGCGCCCGACGTCGGAAGGGTGTAGCCACGGGCTTCGAGGTATTGATACAGCTCCATCACGCTGGCACCGCATTGGGCGAAACAGAGGGCGTCTGGATTGCCCGAAAAGCCGATATCCAAGCTACTATCGCGAAAGCCAAGTTCGATGTAATTCAATGGCTTGGTGTTCACCATGATGTCGTGAGTCGCCGCCGCCCGAGAGAGCGACCAGGCTCCGCCCAACCCGCGGATGCGCAGGTTCTGCGCCTCGGCCTTGGCAACGAGCGCACGCAGCCCCGCGAGGCCGGCCCGCCAGATAGGCTCGTTCGACGCGGGGGGCTCCAACCACATGTTCCACACGTCGCAAAAGAGACGCGGCGTGAGGCTCACGGTGCGGTGCTTGTTCTCCCAGACGGTGTTCTCGCCAAGGGTGATGAGCGGGCTTGCCATGGGGCCACGTCTTTCAAAACGATCCATCGTCGCGCCGATTCGGCACCGTGGTGGTCGCGGGCACCGGATACGTCGCCATGTTCGGGCATTGGCCGGCCATCGGAGGGCCGGGCGGCGCGGTGCCCGGCGGAGGTTTGCCGCACACGTATTCCATACGAATGGGCACCGCAATGCCGAGCGAGGCAATGCTCAGCATCACATAACCAAAGTTCGTAGAGGCGGTGACCTCCTTGATGCCATTGTTCAAGCAGATACACGAAGTATCCGTCGACTCATTCTGGATGGCGCCCCAAAGAAGCGACCATTTGGTGCTCGATACCGGTTCGTTGGCATTGGCCACGGCCGGTGCGGCCACGCGGTAGTGATAGCACCCCGCCGTTGCGGCGATGAACAGCAGCGCGGCCGCTCGTGTTGACCTTTCCCGAGGCGCCATGGAATTCTCCCGCCCGCGTAGGCTGCAGATGCGGTGCCATGGGCCTCTTTGGCGCGCGCCCCGCGCGATGGCGCGAGAGCGTCGCACCAAACCGCGTTGCACGTTGCAACGTGCAACGCCGCTCGATGCGACGAAGCGACCTCTTCGATCGGCGCGAAATGCAGCGCACGTACACCGTACGAATGCTCGATCCCGGCGGTGGGGGTCCGGACACCTTAGCCAAGGACGAATGATACCTGCTTTCTTGCGGCCCACCCGCCTGGAGCACCGGCGCGTGGCTGTCGCCGCCGTGCTCTTTGGAATGGGCCTTCTTTCTCTCGCTCAGTTGCCGGACCGTCGAAGCGTGTGCGTCACGGCGTTCGGCTGCACCTTCGCCAGCGTGGCCATCGCCGTGATGGCCCGATCGCGCCATCGCGATCGCCCTCATCGAAGTGCCATCGTCGCCCCAATGGGGTTCCTGCTGGGCGCCGTCATCGCGGTCATGGTGCTGGACGGCCTGCGCGTGGAGTCCATTCCGGGTAGCGGGGTGCGCGCCGCGGACGCTTCAACGTTGGTGATCCGTCTTCTCGCCATGCCCTTGCTCGTGAGCCTTCTCGGTCTCATCCAGCCCAATCACCCACCGGACCTGCGCGCGGCCGCCACCGCGACCTGGCTCGTTGCCGTCGGCGCCCTGTCCATTTGGTGCGCGGCGCAGCTCTCCCCGCTTCCTGGCATCCCGTGGCTCGGAGGAGCCCTGATCGTCGCAGGGGCTGCACGGGGCGCTGTCGCCATCGCGCGCAACCGCCGGCGACAAGCCTGGCTCCGATCGGTCGCCCGCGGGGACATCGCTGGGCTGCGCCTCTACGTCTCGGGGAGCGGCACGATGACCCTGGAGCAGTGGGTGCGCCCCACCTACCGCGTCGAGCCGCGATGGGAGGTCGTGATGGACTGGCCCTCCCCCACCGGTGTGCTCACGGCGATGGCCAAGCAGCTGGCCATCGCCTTCTGCACCCTTTGCACCGTCGCCCTCCTGCTCGCGTTGTGCGTTCTTCCCTTTGTCTTCTTCGGCGGCCCTTCGTGAATCGTCTTATTGCCGCGGATCGGTCACGCGACCGAAGAAGACCAGGGCCCTCGTGGGGATGTCGCGGATGAAAAAGAAAAAGGGGCGGTTCGCGTTGAAGGTCTTCACCCCGATGGGCGCAGCACCACGACCCAACCCCACGGCGGTGGCGGCCGCCGCCTCGGTGCCTGCCTCGTCGACACGGACGAAGGCTTGGTGGAGCACATCCTGCAGCATGAGGGATTCCACGCTGGGGTTCAGGATACCCGAGAAATCGGCGCTCCCCGTGAAGGGCGTGGGCATGCCGAGTTGGGAGAGCGATTCCTTCAGACTCATCGAAGCACCGGAGATCTTGAACTTCGGCAGCGAGACTTTGACGGCCGCCGGCGCGAGGCTCGCGGTGATCGTTCGGTAGATCGCTCCGTCGAACGCCGATTCGAAGGTCGCCCAGCTGCCCTCCTTCGGCAGCACCACCACCATGGAGGTGTCGCCACCGGCGTACGGCAGCTCCACGGCCTGGTAGCTATCGGCTTCGGCGTACGGGAAGGTCTCCTGCTGGGTCATCGAATCGGCACTCTGGCTCGTGCCGTCGAGGTGCTTGAAATCTTGTTTGGCCGTGACCTTGGCATCGAACTTCGCGCGCCACTCGGCGTTGAAATAGACGGCGTTGACCAGCACCATCCGCGTGCTCGCGTCGATGATCCCTTCCGGGATGAGATCGTTGATGCGGTTTTCCGTTTGGCGGCTCGTCCACAGGTTGATCGAGATGCGCGATGGTTCCGGCTCTCGTTGGAAATCGGTCACGTACATGCCGGCGCCGTAATCACGGGCAAGCGTATCGAGGAAGGGCTTCTCGAACGGTGTGCCGGTGTTGGCCCAGTTCGAATTGACGACGCGAAGCCGAAACGGCTGCCCATCGGCCCCCTTTTCGCCCTTGCCGCGGCTCGAAAGCGCGAGGTCCACCGCGTTCATCGTCGAATGCAATGCCGCAGGCGCCTGGGCGAAGTGCAGGGCTTTCGACATTTCCTGCGCGGTCGTCCCGCGGGCGCCGGCGTAGGTCATGGCCAGCGCCACCGAGATGCTGTGCGGCGAGAAGAACATATTTTGGCCCGCGAGCTTGCGGTCGGCGGCGCGGTAAAAGTCGAACGCGAAATCGGTGTTGGCCGCGGTGAGCGCCACCACGTCGGCGGGCGTCGCTGCGGGCGCCATATCGCGTGCGAGATCGGATTTCACGACATTCGGCTCGGCGGCGGAGTTGCCATCGTTGCTGCTGCAGCCGAGCGACGCGGCGCTGAGGGCGAGTGCCGAAAAAGCCGCCAACGAAGAAAGCGGGAGAAAAGAGCGCATGAACCGCCGTTACGCAACCTGTATGCCGCAGCCTACAGGTTCGCGTCTTCTCGGCGAAAAACGGCCCAACGTCGAGCAGAACGATGCCAGCACGATCCGGATGGCACACAGCCGGCACAACCCGGTCAGATGTCGCGGGGCAACCCCAGCATCTCGGCGCTTGCGCCCACGACGCTCTTTACGACTTGCGTCGCGAACTCGAAATTGAGTTGGCTCAGGTCGTCCACCGTTCCGTTCAAGCAGTGATAGGCCGGATTGCGGAAATTGGCCGTGTCGGTGACCATGACGGCCGGATAACCCTCGGTCCAATAAGGGCCGTGGTCCGAGCGGCGAAGGTCGCCCAGCAGAGGGTTCAACATGCCGAGCGGTGTGAGCCCCGTGGCGAGGTTGAGAACCCCGACCTTTTGCGCGTAAACCGCAAAGACATTGAGCGCATTTTCCGTTCCCGGGTTGCCGAATGTAGCGATGAAGTTGCCGCGGTTCTTGTTGGCCTTGAGCCATTGCGCTTGCTGCGGCGCCACGAGCTCGATCCCGGTGGGAAATTGCTGCGAGTTCTCTGCGTCGTTCTTGAACGCGATCATTTCGAAGTCGAACACCGCGTCGATGATGTCGTGACCTTGCGAGGATTGTTTGGCGGTGGAGGTCGACCCCTTGTAGCCGCTCTCCTCTTCGTCCCAGCACATGAGCGTCAGGGTGCGGGGGAAGCTCGCCTGGCCGAGCACCCTGGCCACCTCCAGGGTGCCGGCCACACCGCTGCCATTGTCGTCGGCACCCGGGCAATTGGCCACGCTGTCGTAATGGGCTCCTACGATGATTTGATGAGCTTTGTCGGTGGCCGAGGTTCCCGGCTTCACCCCCACGACGTTGACACCGGAGGCGTAATGGCGGCGCTCCACCGTGAAGCCGTATTGCGCAAAGCGGGTCGCACAAAGGTCTTGCACCGACTGCCATTGCGAATTCTGCGGGGTGCGCTCCTTCGCAATGGCGGTGAGGTCCGCGGTATAGCGCGCCCGATCGACGCTCTGGGCCAAAGCAAAGGGCGATGCCGCCGGCGGAGCATCCGTACCGCTGCCCGCCTGTTCGCGACTACCTGGGTCTTTGGTGCCGTCGGAGCCCGTTCCTCCTTGACTGCTACACGCGGCGAGCAACGCGACGAACCAAATGGGATGACGAAAAATCATGAGCCTCCGGTGAGCAACATTCATTCCGTTACGGATTTGCCTTCATGACGACCTTCGTTTCGTTGGTCGCACGAATCCATTGGATGGATCCATGCTCGAAGTCGCTTTGCCTATCACTTCCAACGTCGTGCTCGTCCGAAGTTGGATATCCGAGACGGCCTTTTTCCCATCCCTCGTCCTTCCACCGGTCGCGAATGGCCCCGCGCACTTCGTGGGCCCCCGTCCACGATGTCCAATAGATGGATCCTCCCTCGAACACGTTGAAGCGCCCATTGCCATCCGGGGCCGTGAACTCGTCGGTGATGGGGTATCCCAAGTGCCCCGCCTCCCATTTCGAGTCGCTCCACTTGTCACGAATCGCGCCGTGAACTTCGTGGGCGTCGGTCGATGGGGTCCAGTAGATGGATCCGCGATCGAAGACGTTGTAACGACCGCGCGTGTCCGGCGTGGTGAGCTCGTCGGAACGGGGGACTCCAAGAACGGAGTCACAACCGCCCAGCGCCCGGTACTTGACGTTGATGGCGCCCACCGTCGCCCCATCTCCTCCCGAGCACGTCGTCGAGCCGCCGCCGCCCTGCCCGGCTTGGCACGGCAGCGGGACTCCGCGGGCGCCGAGGTAGTCCACGGGATCGATTCCATGCCCGTCG
The DNA here is from genome assembly GCA_037157805.1 of Sorangiineae bacterium MSr11367. Lineage (NCBI taxonomy): Bacteria > Pseudomonadati > Myxococcota > Myxococcia > Myxococcales > Pendulisporaceae > Pendulispora > Pendulispora rubella. The sequence continues at coordinate 8,766,299 of CP089983.1, forward strand.
CCTTCGCGGTTGTACGTGCGGATATGGAGGTGCGGCCCCGTGGCCTGGCCTTCTGCGCCAATGAGTGCGATGCGATCGCCACCGTTCACATGGTCCCCGACCTCGACGAAGCGGGTATGCATGTGTCCATATTCGGTCATGCTGCCATCGTCGTGCCGGATCCGAATCCATTGTCCGTAACCCTGTGCAGGACCGGACGCCGTCACCGAGCCCGCCGCCGTGGCGAAAATAGGCGCGCTGAGCGGACCGCCAATGTCCACGCCATCGTGCCCCTCGTGATAGCCCTGCGTGATCGGGCCCTCCGCCGGACAGAATGCCGTATCGGCGAATGTGCTCGCCTGCTCGATCACGTTCTCCTCTCGGGTGGCGGAGGAGCATGCCCACACGCTGCACGACAGCGCGATGACGAGCGGGCGGAGAGAACCGAATGATGTCATGCCAGACCTCCAGGTTTCGTCCAGGATTCGCTGCTCGATTCTTATTTCATTTCGACGGTCGTCTGATTGCTCTTTTCGTTCCAGGTGATCGAGCCTTTTTGAAAGTCGCTCTTGCGACCCACCGCGACCGAGTATTCGTCGGAAATCGGATAACCCATTCTTCCGGCTTCCCAGCCGAGCTCCTTCCATTTGTCCCGAATCGCACCGCGAACCTCGTGCGCACCGGTCGACTCCGTCCAATAGATCGAACCGCGCTCGAACACGTTGTAGCGCCCCATCTGGTCCGGCGTCGGGGTCTCGTCGCTGATCGGATATCCGAGCGCCCCCGTCTCCCAACCGACGTCCTTCCATTTGTCGCGAATGGCACCGTGGACCTCGTGCGCGCCCAGTGCCTCCGTCCAGTAGATCGATCCGCGATCGAAGACGCTGTAACGGCCGGCGCCGTCGGGCGTGGTCATTTCGTTGCTCTTCGGCACGCCCAGGATCGATCCGCACCCACCGAGGGCGCGGTACTTCTCGGCGATCATCCCTACCACGGTACCGCTGCCGCCCTCGCAGGTGATCCCCACCGCCCCCCAGAAGCCTGCCGGCGTTTCGTCGAGCACTTGAGAGAGAGCGTCATTGTACGCCTGGTAGCGGGGTGCCCAGCAGCTCCAGTCCGGACTGCGGCATCCGTTGTACTCACTCAGTACGGTTTTGATCCACTGGTCGCGGAGCGTGCCATTGTTGATGTCGAAGCGGTTGATCCATGCTCGCGCCTTGTCATCGGTCTCGGCGTCCGTCGTATAGGCCGACACTTTGACCATGTTGACGGCGTAATCGATGGCGTGGCGAACCTGGCCATCGATGGTCAGCACGTCCTCTCCGTACCGATTGATGGTGTCCCAATAGGTACCTGCATCGAATTGGAACATGCCCAGACCGCCTTGCTGCGACGAGCAGGCTCCGTCTCCGGAGCCGGCCATGATGGGGCCACCTCCGCAATCGGGAGAGTTTGGTCCCTGGCATGCCCAGGTCAACTCGGACCAACACATCGCGAGCCCGGCCGACTCGTGCATGGCGATACCTGCCAGCAGGTACGCATTGCCGATTCCGCGCGCATGCGCCGAATCGCGAATTTTCTCATACCGTGGGAAGCGATCCGCACTCGAGAGAGCATCCACGCTGTTCTGCGCGGGGGGCCCATCTTCGCGCGAGCTGCATCCCGGAGCCGCCATCGCGGCGAGCGATACTACGGTGATCGTGATCAGCGACTTCGCGTTGAACGGAATCTGCATAAGCCGCTAGACATGCGCGCATTATGCCATTATTCGCATCGCCTCCCTCGGGCGAGAAGGCCTTCCATCGAGGCCATGTCGGTGCGCGGCACACCATCGTCCCCCAAGGGGAGGCTGCGCGCCGACACTCACGACCGTGACCACCAAAATGAACCACGTGATCCAGGTGCAAAACGGTCATGGGACCATTCCTATTTCGGATTGTGCAGCCCGTGTCGTTTGAGGAGCGAGCGCAAGTGGTGCCGTTCGATCGCGGCCAGCCCCGCGGCCATGGCGATGTTTCCGTTCGTCTTCGCGATCAGTCGCTGCAGGTAGCTCCGCTCGAAATCGTCCACCGCCGTTCGCTTGGCTTCCTTGAAATCGGGAATTTCCGTTTCGGCGCCATCGTTCCTCGGCGCCCGAGCGAGAAGCCTGTCGAACGCGAGATCCTGCGGGCGAATGAGCGCGCCGTTGCACATGTACGCCGCGCGCTCGATCACGTTCTTGAGTTCGCGCACATTGCCTGGAAAGTCGCGCGCGCGGAGCTCGTCCAGAGCTTCCCCCGAGATCGCGCGGGCACACGCGGCCTCCGGAGGCAGACATCGTAAGAACTCCGACACGAGAAGCTCGATGTCGTCGCGACGGTGCGCGAGGGAAGGCAGCACCACGCAGGTTTGTGCCAAGCGAAAATACAGGTCTCCGCGGAAGAAGCCCTGATTCACCATGCGGCGGAGATTTCGCCACGTCGCGGACAGGATGCGTACGGAAACAGGACGAGACTGCTGCTCACCGACGCGCGTCACCTCGCGTTGTTCCAAGACGCGCAGCAGTTTCGGTTGCAGGTCGAGCGGCAGATCGCCAATCTCGTCGAGGAACACGGTGCCGCCGTGGGCCCGTTCGAAAACGCCGATGCGTGCTTCGCTCGCGCCGGTGAACGCTCCTTTGGCATGCCCGAACAGAACGGACTCGGCCAGGGCCGGCGGGAGCGCGGCACAGTCGAGCACGACGAACTCGCCTTTCGCACGCGGGCTCTCGTCGTGAAGGGCACGCGCGATCAACTCTTTGCCGCTGCCCGTGGGCCCTTCGATGAACACGGAAAGCTCGGTGGGCGCGAGCCTCTCCAGGTGCGAGAAGAGCTCACGCATGACCTCACTCTTGCCGTGAAGCGCGTGGAACGAATCGCGCGGCGGACGCGGCGCCGTCGATGATGCTTCGACAACATCCACGCAAATCGTCGATTCGCCCAGATGCAGACTCGCACCTCGCGGCACCACCGCGCGCAAGATCCGCGAGCCCGCATGGTAAATGCCATTGTGGCTGTCGAGATCTCGCACCTCGATGCCCTCGTCGTGCACGACGAGTTCGACGTGGAGCTCCGAGACGCAGGCATCGTCGAGGGACACGTCGGCCTTGCTCGAACGGCCCACCGTTAATGGGTGCCCGGTTCCATGCGCGCCGCGGGATCGTCCCGACGTGACCATCACGTGCACGAACGAGGCGGGCCGCCGTGCTGGCCCTCGCACTCGAAGGATATTTCCCGTGGCCGCGTGGTACATACGATGTATACCATAGCGTGTTGATGCATCGTCTTCCACCCCCACAGGCAGCGGCAGTACCGCGGTAAGTTTGCGACGAGGTCGAGGAACCCGTGCTTCCTCACGCGGAAGGATACGTTCCGGCCGTCCAGTGTTCGGCCCCCCACGACCAACAGCCTCATTCGCAAAACCATTTGCGATTACTTGATTCGAATTTACGAATTAGCCTGGCGCGCTTGGCCCGGCTTCCTGCGCCACGCACCTGTCGATATCTGCCGTTCCGCGCACGTCGAGCTTTCTGCGCCACGAGAAAAGTAGCCCCTTCCGCGTGACTTGGCTTGCAGGTGACGTGTCTCGATCCTAGTACCTAACGCGGGCCATCTTCTCCCGATTAACGGGTTTGCTCATTTGGAATGGCCCACACGAATATGACGACTTCGCCCGCCCATCCGCGAGCAGCCGCCCCGTCCGAGAGCGATCTTCGCGCATTCATCGCCTCTCACCTCGCCGAACGACTGAATATCGATGTGGGATCCATCGATCCGGAGGAGCGGTTCGTTCGCTATGGCCTGGACTCCCGCGGAGCCACCGGCCTGCTCGCCTCTTTGGCAAAGCTGCTCGGGCGGCCGCTTTCGGCGATCCTCGCGTGGCGCTATCCAACGCCCGCGTCGCTCGCCCGCCACCTGGCCAATGTGGATATTGAAGTCAAAACAACATCGCGCGAGGTGGCACGGGCGCACGACGAGCCGGTCGCCATCGTCGGCATGGCGTGCCGCTTTCCAGGGGCGCCGAACCCAGAAGCCTTTTGGCGTTTATTGAGTAATGGCGTCAATGCGATTACGGAGGCGCCCAACGAGCGATGGTCCACCGAAACGCTGTTCGATGTGGACCCGAACGCGCCAGGCAAGATGAGCACCCGATGGGGGGGCTTTCTCGAACGGATCGATGGGTTCGATGCCGCGTTCTTCGGCATTTCGCCGCGTGAAGCGGCGGGTATGGATCCGCAACAGCGGCTCATGTTGGAGCTCAGTTGGGAGGCGTTGGAGGATGCGGGCACGCTCCCCGCGAGCTTGAAGGGGAGCGACACCAGCGTCTTCTTCGGCGCCATCTGGGACGATTACGCGACGCTCGTCCATCAGCATGACCGCGAGGCCATCACGCAACACACCGTGACCGGCCAGCACCGGAGCATCATCGCAAACCGGGTCTCGTATTTTCTGGGGCTGCATGGCCCGAGCATGACCATCGATTCGGCGTGCTCGGCATCGCTGGTCGCCGTCCACGTCGCGTGCGAGAGCTTGCGACGGGGAGAATGCTCTTTGGCGCTCGCCGGCGGCGTGAGCTTGAACGTCATTCCCGAGACCACCATCGGAATGTCCAAGTTCGGAGGCATGTCGCCCGACGGCCGCTGCTTCACCTTCGATGCGCGGGCCAATGGCTACGTGCGGGGAGAAGGCGGCGCGGTGGTGGTGCTGAAGCCGCTCTCACGCGCCCTCGCGGACGGTGATTCCATCCGCGCCGTCGTTCGAGGCAGCGCGGTGAACAACGACGGCGCGAGCAATGGCCTCACGGCGCCCAATCCCGTGGCCCAGGAAGCGGCGCTGCGGCGAGCGTACCGGCAAGCAGGCATCGATCCTGCCGACGTTCACTACGTCGAGCTGCATGGCACGGGCACCCAGCTCGGGGATCCCATCGAGGCCGCCGCGCTCGGCGCAGTGCTCGGAACGGCGCGAGCGCCGGAGCGCCCGCTGCTCGTGGGCTCGGCCAAGACCAACATTGGCCACTTGGAGGGCGCTGCCGGTATCGCGGGACTGCTGAAGGTCGTGCTCTGCATGCAGCATCGGCAGCTTGCTCCGAGCCTCCACTTCGAGAAGCCGAATCCCCACATCGCACTCGAGGAGCTGAATCTTCGCGTGACCACGGCGCTGGAGCCTTGGCCCAGTGAGGGCCGGCCGCGTTCGGCGGGCGTGAGTTCCTTCGGCATGGGCGGAACGAACTGCCATGTCGTCGTCTCCGAGCCGCCCTCACGCCGCGTCCGCGCCCTCGAAGGCCAAGGCCCGCTGGCGCAGCGGGCGCGCGGGGTCCTCGAGGGCGAGGTGCGGGGGCCCGTCTTCGTTTTCGCAGGCCAGGGGGCGCAGTGGCCGAAGATGGGCCTGCGACTTTGGGCGCGCGAACGCGTCTTTCGCGAGACCCTCGAGGCGTGCAACGGTTTCATCCAGCGGATCATGGGATGGTCGTTGCTGGACGAGCTGTCCAACGAGCACGGCCGGCTCGATCGCATCGACGTTGGACTGCCCGCCATCGCGGCCATCGAACTGGCCATGGCCGCCCAATGGCAAGCCTGGGGCGTCCGGCCGGCCGCGGTGGTGGGCTACAGCCTCGGCGAGATCACGGCGGCGCACGTCGCCGGCGTTCTGAGCCTCGAGGATACGATGCGGATCACGTGCGTCTACGGGCGTGCGCTCGCGCGCATCCGCGGGACCGGTCTCATGGCCGTCGTCGGCCTGTCGTGGGAGGAGGCGGGGGCAGAACTCGAAGGCTTCGCGGGCCGAGTCTTTCGGGCCATTCAGTACAGCGTCGATTCGACGGTGCTCGTCGGTGAACGCACGGCACTCGCCGAGGTGCGGAGCGCACTCGAGGCCCGCGGGGTCTTCTATCGTCAGGTCGCCATCGACGTGACCCCGCATTCGCCGATGGCCGATGGCATCCGCGAGGACGTGTTCGAGTCGCTGCAGGGCGTGCAGCCGCGCCAAGGGACCATCCCCATCTATTCCGAGGTGACCGGCGGCGTGCTTCCGGACGAGGCGTTCGACACCCGCCACTGGGCGACGAACCTCTGCGATCCCGCACTGTTTTCCACCGCCGTCGATCGCTTGCTCGCGGACGGCTTCGGCGTCTTTCTCGAAGTGAGTCCGCACCCGCTGACCATCGACGCCATCGAGTCGAACATCCGCCGCTCGGGACGCCGGGGCATCGCGCTGCCGTCGCTCCGGCGCGAAGAGGACGAGTTCGACGTGGTGTTCGACACGCTCGGCGCTATCCACACGCTCTACGCCTCGAGTGTGCGCTGGGAGGCGCTCGAAGACATCGACGTCACAACGACATCAATGGCGATGGGCGATCCGTTGCCGTTCCTCGTGTCGGGCAGGACGGAGGAGGCCTTGCAGGCGCAGGTCCGGCATTTGCGCGCCCATCTCGACCGCCGGCCCGAGCTCGGCCTGGGCGATGTGGCCCGCACCTTGGCGCTCGCGCGCACGCACTTCGAGCGGCGCGCGGTGGTGGTGGCGCGCCATCGGGACGCCCTTCTGGACGCACTCGATACGCTGGCCCACGGCGGCGACACGGTGCTCGGTGAGGGCAAGCTGCGGGGTGGGCGCGTCTTCGTCTTTCCGGGACAAGGTTCGCAGTGGCCGGCGATGGCCCGCGCGCTGCTCGAAAGCTCGCCGGTCTTTCGCGAGGAGCTCGAAGCGTGCGGGCGTGCCCTCGAGGCCCACGTCGATTGGTCGCTGCTTGCCGTGGTCCGCGGCGACGAAGGTGCTCCGTCGCTCGATCCCGTCCACGTGGTGCAGCCGGTGCTCTTCGCCGTCATGGTTTCGCTCGCCGCCGTGTGGCGTTCGATGGGGATCGAACCCGACGCGGTGATGGGGCATAGCCAGGGGGAGATCGCCGCGGCCTACGTGGCCGGAGCGCTCTCGCTCGACGATGCGGCCAAAGTGGTCGCACTGCGCAGCCGGCTCCTCGCCAAACTCGCGGGCAAGGGAGCCATGGCCGCCGTGGAGCTCTCCATCGAGCGGCTGCGCGATCGCCTCGCGCACTGGGGCGATCGGCTTTCGGTCGCCGCCGTCAACGGCCTGGGCTCCACCGTGGTCTCGGGCGAGCCCGAGGCCATCGAGGCGCTGCTGCGCGAGCTCGATGCCGCGGGCATTTTCGCCCGCAAGGTGCGGGTCGACTATGCCTCGCACAGCGCCCAGGTCGAGGTTCTGCGCGACGAGCTCCGAACGGCCCTCGACGGCATCCAGGCCCGCCCCTCGAAGGTGCCGATCCTTTCCACGGTCACCGGGACCCGAATCGATGGCGCCGATCTCGATGCCGCGTATTGGTTCCGCAACCTGCGGCAAACGGTTCGTTTCGGCGAGGCGGTGGAGACGCTCGTCGCCGAAGGGTATCGCTTCTTCGTCGAAGTGAGCCCGCATCCGGTGCTCACGTTGGCCATCGAGAAGGCGCTCGAGGCTGCCGGGGTCTCGGCCTGCGTGACCGGCTCGCTGCGACGCGACGAGGGCGATCTCCGGCGCGTGCTCCTTTCGGCCGGAGAGCTTTTTGCCAAAGGGCTGCCCGTCGATTGGACGCGAATCCTACCCCGCGGAGGGCGGGTGCCGCTGCCGACGTACGCGTTCCAGCGGGAGAGGCATTGGCTGGAGGCTTCGCGACGTCGCGATACCGATGTGCGCTCCGCGGGGTTGGTCTCCGCCGAGCATCCGCTGCTCGGCGCATCGCTTTCACTCGCCGACAGCGACGGCGTCGTGTTGACCGGGCTTCTGTCGCTCGAGCGCCATCCGTGGCTCGCGGGCCATCGCGTCTTCGATGCGGTCGTCGTGCCCGGCACGGCGATGGTCGAACTCGCACTCGCCGCCGCACACCGCGTGGGGTTGCAGCAGGTCGAAGAGCTCACCTTGGAGACACCGCTCGCCCTTCCGCCGAAGGGCGGTGTTCGGGTGCAGCTCGCGTTGGGCCCGCCGGACGAGGGAAAGCGACGGGGACTCACCCTTCACGTTCGCTCCGACGATGCGCCGGCCGACGCTCCGTGGGTCCGCCATGCCACCGGGATGCTGGCCCCCCATGCGGAGGAGCCCGCGTTCGAGCTCCGCGCGTGGCCTCCGGCCGGCGCCGTTGTACCGATCGACGGCCTCTACGAGCGCCTCGCCGCGACGGGTCTCGCGTATGGGCAAGATTTCCGAGGTCTTTCGGCGGTGTGGAGGAACGGCGACGATTGGTTCGCCGAGGTCCACCTGCCCGAGGGCACGGCGCACGGCGCCGGAGCGTTCGGCCTTCACCCGGCCTTGCTCGATGCCGCCCTTCACCCGCTGCTCCTCGCGGCGCGAGACGTGGTCCTCCCGTTTGCGTGGCGGGGGATCGCCCTGCACGCCGCGGGAGCGTCGACCCTGCGCGTGCATCTTCGCCACGATCGTGAGGGCGCCGCGGAGCTGGACATCGCCGACGCCACCGGGGAGCCGGTCGCCTCCATCGCCGCCCTTCACATGCGATCCGCCTCGCGCGAGCAGCTTCGGGGCGGCGTGCATCAGGGAGCGCTCCATGGTTTGCACTGGGTGCCGCAGCCCGCGGGCGCGGCACCGGCGAAGCTCGACTTCGCACGCTACGAGGATCCCGAGACGATTCGGATCGATCTCGCGCGAGGCGGGAAGCTGCCCGAGCTCGCGGTCTGCCTTTGGCCGCAGGACACGGGCGACGCGGCACCGCTCGAGGCCACGCGCCAGGCGCTCGCGCTACTTCGCAGCTGGCTCGGCGACGAGCACTCGGCCGAAGGTCGCCTCGTTCTCGTCACGCGGAATGCGATCGCGGCGCAGGCCGAAGATCGCATTCACCATGTCTCGCAGGCCCCGCTTTGGGGGCTCGTGCGCACGGCCCAATCCGAGCACCCCGACAGGGCCCTGCTTCTTCTCGATCTCGACGACGACGCGGACCTCGAGCGCGCGCTCGCGGCCGCCGTCGCCTCGGGGGAGCCGCAGGCCGCGTGGCGCAAGGGCGTCCTGTACGCGCCCCGGCTCGCGCGAGCGCGTGCCGCGCTCTCGATTCCCGTGGACGCATCGGCGTGGCGCCTCGACGTCTCGGCCACGGGAACGTTCGAGAACCTTGCCCTGGTTCCCTACCCGGCCGCGCTCGAGCCCTTGGGCCCGGGGCAGGTGCGCATTTCGGTCCGGGCGGCCGGCCTCAATTTTCGCGACGTGCTCCAGGCCCTCGGCATGTACCCCGGCCAGGGCGTCGACCTCGGCGTCGAAGGCGCGGGCATCGTGCTCGCCGTTGGCTCGGACGTCACGGGTCTCGCGCCCGGCGATCGCGTCATGGGGCTGCTGCCTTGCGCCTTCGGTCCGATCGCCGTGGCCGACCATCGCATGGTCACGCGCATCCCGTGCGGGTGGTCCTTCGCCGAGGCCGCCGCGGTTCCCGCCGTTTTTCTGACCGCGTACCACGCGCTGGTCGATCTCGCGCGCCTGCGGCCGGGCGAAAAGGTGCTCGTCCACGCGGCCGCCGGTGGCGTCGGCATGGCCGCCGTGCAGATGGCCCGCCACCTCGGCGCCGAGGTGTTCGCGACGGCCAGCCAGGGCAAGTGGGGCGCGCTGCGCGACCTCGGCATCGACGATGCCCGCATCGCCTCCTCGCGCACCCTCGAGTTCGAACCGCGGTTTCTTCGCGCGACCGAAGGCCACGGCGTCGACGTCGTGCTCGACGCGCTCGCGGGCGAGTTCGTCGATGCGTCGCTGCGGCTTCTGCCCCGCGGCGGGCGCTTCGTCGAAATGGGCAAGAACGACGTTCGGGATCCCGCCGCGGTCGCGGCCGAGCACCCGGGTGTGACGTACCAGGCGTTCGATCTTTTCGATGCGGGGCCCGACCGCATCCAGCAGATGCTCACCGCGCTGGTGGCTCTCTTCGAGCAGGGCGCGCTCCATACGCCGCCCGTCATGGGTTGGGACATCCGCCATGCCCAGGATGCCTTCCGCTTTCTCGGCCAGGCGCGGCACGTCGGCAAGCTGGTCTTCTCCCTGCCCCACGCGCCTTCGCCCGAAGGCACGGTGCTCATCACCGGCGGCACCGGAACGCTGGGTCGTCTTTTCGCACGGCACCTCGTGGCCAAGCACGGCGTCCGCCATCTGCTGCTCGTCTCGCGCCAGGGCATCGAGGCCCCCGGGGCGCAGGCTCTGCGCGACGAGCTCGAGGCGGCGGGTGCCCGCGTCACCCTCCCCGCATGCGATGCCTCCGACAAGGAGAGCCTCCGCCGACTCCTCGCCGAGATTCCGCCCGAGCATCCGTTGACGGGTGTCGTCCATGCCGCCGGTGCGCTCGACGACGGCGTCCTTCTTTCACTCGACCCCGACCGGTTGCCGCTGGTGTTTCGCCCCAAGGTCGACGCGGCCTTGCACCTGCACGACCTCACGCACGGGAAGGATCTCTCGTTCTTCGTCCTCTTCTCGTCGATTGCGGGCGTCGTGGGCACCTTGGGGCAGGGCGGCTACGCGGCCGCCAATGCGTTCCTCGATGCACTGGCGCTGCATCGAAGGGCGTCGGGCCTTCCCGCGCATTCGCTGGCATGGGGCTACTGGGCCGAGCGCACCGGCATGACCGCCCACCTCGGAGACACCGATCTCCAGCGCATGGGCCGCCTCGGTGTGCGTGCGCTCTCGACGGACGACGGGCTGGCCCTTTTCGACCGTGCCCTCGCACACCCCGAAGCCTTCGTCGTCCCAGCGCGCTTCGACGATCGCGCGAGGGTTACGCTCCGTCGTGCGACCGCCCGCCGTGCGTCGGCCCCCAAACCGCGCGTCGAGTCGCTCGACGCGCTCGTGCGCAGGGAGATTGCCACGGTCCTCGGCCTTGCGTCGCCCGCGGGCATCGACGCGGCAAGGCCGTTGCGGGAGCTCGGCCTCGACTCGCTCATGGCCGTCGAGCTGCGCAATCGCCTCGGGGCCGCGACGGGACTCCGTCTTCCGTCCACGTTGCTCTTCGACCATCCGACGCCCGCAGGCCTCGTCGCACGGCTGCGCGCCGATCTCGTTGGCCCTGAGGCCGCGGTCCCGCCCCCTCCCGCGACCGCGTCGGAGGAGCCCATCGCCATCGTCTCCATGAGCTGCCGCTTCCCCGGCGGGGTGCACACGCCCGAGGCCCTCTGGCAGCTCCTCGCCGACGGCGCCGACGTGGTCTCGTCCTTCCCCGACGACCGCGGATGGGACCTCGACGCGCTGTACTCGCCCGATCCCGAGCAGCCCGGCACCTGCTACGCGCGCGAAGGCGGTTTCCTCTACGACGCCGCCTGGTTCGATCCGTTCTTTTTCGGCATCAGCCCGCGCGAGGCCCTGGCCATCGATCCCCAGCAGCGGCTGCTGCTCGAGACGTCGTGGGAAGCGCTCGAGCGCGCGGGCATCGCGCCCGCGGCCCTTCAAGGCAGCCCCACGGGCGTCTTCGTCGGTGTCATTTACAGCGACTACGCCGCGCGCCTGTCCCGGGCACCCCACGATCTCGAAGCGTGGATCGGCATTGGCAGCGCACCGAGCGTCGCCTCCGGCCGCATCGCGTACACGTTCGGCTTCGAGGGGCCGGCGCTCACGGTGGATACGGCGTGCAGTTCGTCGCTCGTGGCCGTGCACCTTGCCTGCCAGTCCATCCGGCAAGGTGAGTGCTCCCTGGCGCTCGTCGGCGGGGTCACGGTCATGGCGACGCCGGGCGTCTTCGTCGAGTTCAGCCGCCAGCGCGGGCTTGCAGCCGATGGCCGCTGCAAAGCATTTTCGGAGGGAGCCGACGGTGCGGGGTGGGCCGAAGGCGCCGGCATGCTCCTGCTCGAGCGCCTGTCCGATGCGCGGCGGCATGGGCATCCGGTCCTCGCCGTCATCCGGGGCTCGGCGATCAACCAGGACGGCCGAAGCCAAGGGCTCACGGCCCCCAATGGACCGGCGCAGCAGCGGGTCATCCAGCGAGCGCTCGCCCATGCGGGCATCGACGCAGCCGACATCGATGCCGTCGAAGCCCATGGCACCGGCACCGCGCTGGGCGATCCCATCGAGGCACAAGCCCTTCTCGCCACCTATGGGCATGCCCATTCCCCCGAGCGACCTCTCTGGCTGGGCACCCTCAAGTCCAACCTCGGTCATACACAGGCCGCCGCCGGCGTCGCCGGTGTCATCAAAATGGTGCTGGCCATGCAACACGGGCTCTTGCCCAAGACGTTGCATGCGGAGACGCCTTCGTCCCATGTCGATTGGTCGCCGGGTACGGTCCGTCTCCTGACCGAGCCCGTCCCGTGGAACGCGGGAGGCTCGCCGCGCCGTGCGGGCGTTTCGTCGTTCGGGATCAGCGGCACCAACGCCCACGTGATCCTCGAAGAAGCTCCGCCCGCGTCGGCGGATGCGCGCACGGCGACGGCGCCGTTGCTTGCCGCGTGGCCGGTTCTCCTCTCGGCCAAGTCCCAGGCCGCCCTCTCCGCGCAGGCCACACGGCTGCGCGAGCACCTGGCCGCCTTGCCCGACGATGGAATCGCCGGCGCGGCCCAGGCGCTGGCCACGCGGCGCACGCACTTCGAGCGGCGGGCGGTGTTCGTCGCCCGTGACCGTACGGCCCTCCTTGCGTCGCTCGAGGCGATGGCCCGAGGCAAACCCGATGCGGACACGGTGCTCGGCAACACCGAGGCTTCGGGCAAGGTCGCGTTTCTGTTCAGCGGACAGGGAAGTCAATACGCGGGCATGGGTCGCGCGCTCTACGAGGCGCTGCCGCCGTTCCGCCAGGCGCTCGACGCCGTCTGCGCCGAGCTCGATGCTCACCTCGAGCGGCCGCTGCGCGAGGTGCTTTTTGCGGCCCCCGGCTCCGACGACGCCGCGCGCCTCGAGCAGACCGCGTTCACGCAGCCGGCGCTCTTTGCGCTCGAAGTCGCGCTCTTCCGGCTCGTCGAGGGTTGGGGCATCACGCCGGATTGGCTGCTCGGCCACTCCATCGGAGAGCTCTCGGCCATCCACGCAGCGGGCGTTCTGTCTCTTCGAGATGCCTGCACCCTCGTCACGTCGCGCGCGCGACTCATGCAGGCTTTGCCGAGCGGCGGCGCCATGCTCGCCCTTCAGGCTTCCGAGGAGGAGGTTCGCCCGCTCCTCGCCGGCTGCGAAGAACGACTCGGAATCGCCGCCCTCAATGGTCCTCTCTCGACGGTCGTCTCGGGGGAGCTCGACGCGGCCCTCGACGTGGCCGCGCATTTCGAGGGCCTCGGGCGCAAATCCAAGCGCCTGCAGGTGAGCCACGCGTTCCATTCGCCCCGCATGGAGGGCATGCTCGACGCCTTCCGGGACGTCGCCGCGGGGCTCACGTTTCATTCGCCGCGCATGCCCATCGTGTCGAACGTCACCGGCCGGCTTCTCACCTTCGAGGAGCTTTCATCTCCGGATTATTGGGCACGCCACGCGCGCGAAGGCGTTCGCTTCGCCGATGCGGTCCGTGTCCTCGAGGCCGAAGGCGTCTCGTCGTTCTTGGAGCTCGGTCCGAGCGGCACCCTCTCGGCCATGGCCCAAGACTGCGCGTCCGACGACAGGGATGCCCTGTTCGTTCCGGCGCTTCGCGGCGGCCGGCCCGACCTCGCGGCATTGGTTGCCGCCATCGGTGGACTGCATGCGCGCGGCCACCATGTCGATTGGAACGGGTTCTTCGCCCCCTTTGCACTCGGGGAGGCTGCACTCCCCACGTACGCCTTTCAACGCGAGCGCTATTGGCTCGAGCCTTCGGAGAGCGCGCGATCGGAGCGCGTAGTCTCGGCGGAAGGGACCTCCACGGAAAAGGAGCCCTCCCTGGCCGAACACCTCCAGGGGCTCGGGGAACGTGAGCGACGCGACCATTTGCTCGAACTCGTGCTGGCCGAGACGGGCGCCGTTCTGAAGGCACCCGAAGGCATCGAGTTTTCCCCGCGCGCGGGGTTCCTCGATCTCGGTCTCGACTCGCTCATGGCCGTCGAGCTCCGCCGCCGGCTCCAGAAGCGCACGGGGGTCAAGCTGCCGGCGACGCTCGCGTTCGACCATCCCTCACCGCGCCACGTCGCGAATTGGCTGTTCGACCGGCTCTCGGCCGACGTCGAGCGACACGACGCCACGCCGGAAGCGTCCGCACGCGCCGAGGCGTCGCTGGCCATCGTCGGCATCGGCCTCCGCTTGCCGGGGGGCGTGACCAGCTTGGACGAACTTTGGGGGCTCCTCGCGCGCGGGGCCGATGCGGTCACCCGCGTTCCCTCGGACCGCTGGGACGCCGACGCCTTCTACGATGCGAACCCCGACGTGAAGGGCAAGAGCTACGTCCGGGACGCCGCCTTTCTCGACCGCGTCGATCTCTTCGATGCGGACTTCTTCGGAATCAGCCCGCGCGAGGCCAGCCACGTGGATCCGCAACACCGGCTCCTGCTCGAGGCGGCGTGGCATGCGCTGGAGGATGCGGGCATCGTCCCCGCATCGCTGGGGGACTCGAAGACGGGCGTCTTCGTGGGCATCGGGCCGAGCGACTACGAGCAGCTCGAGGGTCCGGTTCGCGACGCCGACGCGTACGCGGTCATGGGGACTCCTTCGTCGTTCGCGGCGGGCCGTCTCGCGTTCACGTTGGGGCTGCAAGGTCCGGCGCTGTCGGTGGACACTGCATGCTCCTCGTCGCTCGTGGCGCTTCACCTCGCGTGCCAGGCCTTGCGGCACGGCGAGTGCGACGTGGCCCTCGCGGCGGGCGTAAACGTGATGGCCACGCCCGATTTGTTCGTCCTGATGTCGCGGACACGGGCTCTTGCCGCCGACGGGCACTCGAAGACCTTCTCCGCGCAGGCCGACGGATACGGCCGCGGCGAGGGCGTGGTCGTGGTGGCGCTCGAGCGCCTGCGCGATGCACGGGCTCGCGGGCGCGACATCCTCGCCGTCGTGCGCGGAAGCGCCATCAACCACGACGGGCGGACGAGCGGCATCACCGCGCCCAACGGTACGTCGCAGCAGAAGGTGCTTCGTGCCGCGCTGGAGGATGCACGGCTCGCCGCCGCGGACGTGGACGTGGTGGAGTGCCATGGTACGGGCACGTCCCTGGGCGATCCCATCGAGGTGCAAGCCTTGGGCGCCGTGTACGGCACCGGACGCGACGCGGAGCGCCCGCTGCTGCTCGGCGCGATCAAGACGAACATCGGACACCTCGAGGCAGCCGCAGGGCTCGCGGGCGTGGCCAAGATCGTGGCGTCGCTCCGCCACGATGCCTTGCCGGCCACGCTGCACACCACGCCCCGCAACCCGCACATCGAGTGGGACGATCTGCCGGTTCGCGTCGTGGACGCAGCGCGCCTGTGGCCGCGGCTCGATCGGCCTCGCCGTGCCGGGGTGTCGGCGTTCGGCCTCTCCGGCACCAACGCCCACGTGCTGATCGAGGAAGCGCCCGCGCGCGCGGGCGTCGAGGCGCCGACGTCGCCGCCGTGGCTTCCCATCGCCATCTCGGGAAAGACGCAGGCGGCCCAGCAGGCGCAGGCGGGCGCGCTGCGCGCACACCTTCTCGCCCGGCCGGAGCTGCCGCTTCTCGACATCGCCCATTCGTTGGCCGTGGCGCGCACGCATTTCGAGACGCGGGCCGTCGCCATCGTCGAGGATCGCGCGCGCGCGCTCGAGGTGCTCGAGGGCCTCTCGCGCGGCGCGTCTCCGTCCGGCGTGGTAAGCGGATCGGCCAAAGGGCGCAAGCTCGCCATCCTTTTCACGGGTCAGGGAAGCCAGCGCGCGGGGATGGGCCGTGCGCTCTACGAGGCGATCCCTTCGTTCCGCGGGGCGCTCGACGAGGTGTGTGCGCACTTCGACGGCCGGCTCGCACGACCGCTTCGCGACGTTCTGCTGGCGCCCGCGGGCTCCGAAGCGGCGGCGCTCTTGAACCACACCGCGTACGCGCAGCCCGCGCTGTTCGCACTGGAGACGGCGCTCTTCCGCACGATGCAGGGCTGGGGCCTCGAGCCGGATTGGCTCCTCGGGCACTCGATCGGCGAGCTCGTGGCCGCCCACGTGGCCGGCGTGCTGTCGCTCGACGACGCGTGCACGTTGGTCGCGGCGCGCGCGCGCCTGATGCAGGCGATCGCACGCGACGGCGCCATGGTGTCGCTCCAAGCCTCGGAAGACGAGGTTCGGGCACGCATCGCGGGCCGAGAACGCGAGATCGCCGTGGCGGCGCTCAACGGTCCGCGCTCGACCGTCATCTCCGGCGACCGGACCGCCGTCCTCGAGGTGGCGACGCACTTCGCGAAGGCCACACGGCTCGAGGTAAGCCACGCCTTCCACTCGCCGCACATGGACGGCATGCTCCAAGAGCTCGAGGACGTTGCGCGCGGACTCACCTTTCACGAGGCGCGCATTCCGATCGTGTCGAACGTCACCGGCCAGCGTGCGGGGGCGGAGATGAGCACCCCGGGCTACTGGGCGCGCCACGCGCGCGAGGCCGTGCGCTTCGTCGATGGCGTGCGGCAGCTGGAGGCCGAAGGGGTCACGACCTTCCTCGAATTGGGACCGCAGGGCATCCTTTCGGCCATGGCCCAGGATGCTTGCTCCGGGGCCCGGCGGACCGTGTTCGCGTCCGCCCTGCGCAAGGACAGGCCGGAGCTCGAGACGTTGACCACGGCGCTGGGCACCTTGCACGCCGAAGGGCACGAGCTCGATTGGGCGGCGTTCTTCGCGCCGTTGGCGCCGAAGCGGGTTCCTCTCCCCGCGTACGCGTTCCAGCGTGAGCGCCATTGGCTGGACGTGCCGCATCGAGGCGCGATGTCGTCCCTCCCGTCGGCGGGGCGCTACGCGTTGGCGGGGCAGCGGCTCGATCTTCCCGATGGCTCCGTTCTCCACACCCTGGAGGTGGGGCCGGGCGTTCAAACCTACCTGCAGGACCACCGGATCTACGGACGGATCGTGGTCCCGGGTGCGTTCTACCTCGCCGTCTTGCTCGCGGTGGCGGAGTCGCACTGGCCGGGCCAAACCATCGAGCTACGGGACGTTCAGTTCCTTCGTGCGCTGACCTTCCAGCATCCCTCCAGCGCGGTGACGTTGCACATCCAGCTCACACGCCACGACGGACCGGGATTCTCGGCGACCTTGTTCACGCGCAGCGAAACCGGCTCGAACACGCACGCAACCGGCATGCTCGGACCTGCGGCGGACGAACCGACGCTGCACGTCCCGCTTCCGCCTTTGCCCAAACGCCAAGGAACGGGGATGCCGTCGCAGTTCGAGGGCGGCACCTTCCGCTCCGCCAACGCCGAGTGGGGGCCGCGGTGGTGCTGGCTGCGGCAGGCGAACGGTCTGCGCGAACGCACCGGATTCGGCCGCCTCGAAGCACCGGAGGGCGTGCCCACCGACGATGCGCCGCTGCCCGGCGGTGCGCTCGACAGCGCCATGAGCCTCGAGCTGTGGAGCTCGGGCTCGTACGATGCCGTGGAGGACGTTCCCCGGCTGCCGTTCCTGGTGGAGCGCCTGGTGTGGTACGCGCACGGCTCCACACCGGCGTGGGCCGAGGGCGTGCTGCGGGATCGTTCGGACGACGATTCGCGCATTTCCGACGTCACGTTCTGGGACGGAACGGGAACGCCCGTCGCGCGCATCGAGGGGTTCACCAATCGCCGCGCCCCCAAGGAGATCTTTCTTCCGAATCGGAAGAAGCAGGACCTTCACGTCGTCGGATGGGTCGATCGGGATCCCCTTCCCGAGCCAAACGCCGCCGGCGCCTGGGTTTGGCTGGGTGAGGACGCGCTCGCCGATCTGGAAGCGCTCCACGCCGCGCCCGAGGTGCTCGTTTTCGCACCGCCCGCACGGGCGACGGCCCACGTCGACAGGAACGCCGGCCAGGCCGTCCTCGATGCCCACGAGGCAACGCAGCACGCCACGCGCGTGATCCAAGCCTGGCTGGCCGACGAAAGGTTCGCCGCAACGCCCCTGGTGGTGCTGACCCAGGGTGCGGTGACCACGCGCTCGGGCGAACCCGTGATGGACATCGCGCAGGCGTCCCTCGGGGGGCTGGTTCGCGCGGCGCGATTGGAGGCGCCGGATCGGCGCATCGTCCTCGTCGATACCGACGGCAGCACGGAGTCGACGCGCGCGCTGCCCGCCGCGGTCGCCTCCGGAGAGCCCCTGCTCGCCTTGCGCGAAGGCGTTCCTCGCGTTCCGCGGATTGCTGCGCTTCCCGCGGTGGAGGCCCTCGAGCCGCCCGAAGCGCCCACGTGGCGACTCCACATCCCGACCAAGGGGAGCTTCGAAAACCTGGCGCTGGTCGAGCACCCGGCCGCGGCCTCGCCGCTCGGTCCGGGCGACGTGCGCATTTCGGTGCGGGCCGCGGGCCTGAACTTCCGCGACGTCATCGACTCCCTCGGCATGTACCCCGGCGACGCAGGGCCCTTGGGCGGCGAAGGCGCCGGCGTGGTGCTCGACGTCGGCCCCGGCGTGACGCGCTTCGCCCCCGGCGACCGCGTGATGGGCATCTTTCCCGCAGCCTTCGGCCCCATCGCCATCGCCGACCACCGGACGCTCCTGCGGGTGCCCGAGGGTTGGTCCTTCGCCGAAGCCGCGGGCGTGCCCGTGGTGTTCCTCACCGCCTATTACGGACTCGCCGTCGCCGGCGGCCTCCAGGCCGGGGAGCGGGTGCTCGTGCACGCGGCCGCGGGCGGCGTGGGCATGGCGGCCGTCCAGCTCGCGCAACACTTCGGCGCCGAGGTGTTCGGCACCGCCAGCCCGGGCAAGTGGAGCACCTTGCGCTCTTCGGGCCTGGACGATGCCCACATCGCGTCGTCGCGCACGCTCGACTTCGAAGGCGAGTTCCTGCGGGCCACGGACGGGCGCGGCATGGACCTCGTTCTCGACTGCCTCGCCGGTGACTTCGTGGACGCCTCGCTGCGCCTTCTGCCGCGCGGCGGGCGCTTCGTCGAGTTGGGCAAGACCGACATGCGCGAGCCCGAAGCCGTGGCCGCTCGCCACGCGGGGGTTCGCTACCAGGTCTTCGACCTCGCGCAGGTGAACGCGGACCACGTTCGCCGAAGCCTCGAGCGGATTGCCGGCTTGTTCGAGCGCAGCATCCTTCGGCCCTTGCCCGTCACGACGTGGGACGTTCGCCGCGCCCCCGAAGCATTCCGCTTCCTCGCGCACGCGCGCCACGTCGGCAAGATCGTGCTGACCATGCCGCCCCGACTCGATGCGGAGCGCACGGTACTGATCACCGGGGCCACGGGCGCGCTGGGGGCACTCGTGGCCCGCCATCTCGTCGCGCACCACGGAGTCCGGCATCTGCTGCTCGTGTCGCGCCGTGGGGCATCGGCTCCGGGCGCCCAGGACCTGGTGCGCGATTTGGAAACAGCGGGAGCCCGTGTCGTTCTCCGCGCCGGGGACGTGTCTGACCGCGAAGTGCTCCAGCAGCTCCTCGCGGAGATCCCGCCCATGCATCCGCTGCAAGGCATCGTTCACACGGCCGGTGTGCTCGACGATGGCGTGCTCGGATCGATGACACCGGAGCGCATCGAGCGGGTCCTGCGGCCAAAGGTGGACGCCGCCATCCATTTGCACGAGCTCACGCGCGACGCGGATCTGTCCGCGTTCGTCGTGTTCTCCTCCCTCGCGGGCACCCTGGGAAATCCCGGTCAAGCGAATTACGCCGCGGCCAATGCCTACCTCGATGCGCTGATGAGCCATCGGCGGGCGCTCGGACGGCCCGGGCTCTCCCTGCTCTGGGGGCCGTGGGCGGAGGGAGGGATGACCTCGACCCTTTCGGAGGCCGCCCGCACCCGCATGCGGCGCCAAAACGTGGCGCCGCTCTCGCCCGAGGAAGGCATCGCGCTGTTCGATGCGGCGCTCGGCCGCTCCGAGGCGTGCGTCGTCGCCACACGCTTCGATTTCGCCGGGCTGAGTGCACGCTCGGAGATCTCTCCGCTCCTCCGAGGCCTCGTCCAGCTCCCAACGGAGCCCGCGGCAGCGGGCCGCCCCGCGCCCGTCCGGGAGCGCCTCACCGGCCTCTCGCCGCGCGATGCCAATCGCACGCTGCTCGACGTCGTTCGCGCGGAGATTGCCACCGCGCTCGGCCTCACGTCGAGCCAAGGCATCGACCCCGATCGCCCCCTGAGCGAGCTCCACCTCGATTCGCTCATGATGATCGAGCTGCGCAACCGACTGGGCGCGGTCACCGGCTTGCGGCTGCCGAGCACCCTGCTCTTCGATCACCCCACGCCCTCGGACCTCGCGCATCGACTGCGCAGCGAAATGGTGCCCGACGATGCGGCGCTCCCGATGGAGACGGCGCCGGCCTTGGCGGAGCTCGATCGGCTCGAGTCGATCCTCGACGACATGGCTCCGAGCGAGGACATGCACGAGGACATCACCGAGCGACTGCAACGGTTGCTCTTGAAGTGGAGCAGCCTGCAAGGCGGAGCGCCCGCGTCCCGGAACGGGAATCGATTCAAGGGCGCCTCGGACAACGAGCTTTTCGATTTGTTCGATCGAGAATTCAGAGGGCCAGCCTCAAATGGCGAATGAAGACAAGCTTCGAGAGTACTTGAAGCAAGCCATGCACGAGTTGGACAAGACTCGTAAACGGCTGACGGAAATCGAATCGAAAGAGCCCGACCCCATCGCCATCGTGTCGATGGGCTGCCGCTTTCCCGGCGGCGTGCGCGATCCGGACGAACTCTGGCAGCTTCTCGTTCGCGGCGGCGATGCCATCGGTGCCTTCCCCGACGACCGGGGCTGGAAGCTCGACGAGCTTTACCATCCCGACCCCGACCAGAACGGCACCTCGTACGTGCGCGAGGGCGGCTTTCTCTACGACGCGCACCATTTCGATCCGGCCTTCTTCGGCATCAGCCCGCGCGAGGCGCTGGCCATCGATCCGCAACATCGCCTGCTCCTCGAGACGGCGTGGGAGACGGTGGAGCGGGCGGGGCTCCCGCCGGCCTCGGTCCACGGAAGTGCGACCGGCGTCTTCGTGGGCGTGATGTACAGCGACTACGCCGAGCGCTTGGCCCCCGCCCCGGCCGACCTCGAAGGCTACGTCGGCATCGGCAGCGCCCCCAGCGTCGCGTCGGGGCGCATCGCGTATGCGCTCGGCCTCGAAGGACCGGCGGTCACCGTCGACACGGCGTGCAGCTCGTCGCTGGTGGCGCTGCACCTCGCTTGCCAATCGCTGCGCCAGGGCGAGTGCACCTTGGCGCTCGCAGGCGGCGTCACGGTCATGGCCACGCCCGCGGCGTTCGTCGAGTTCAGCCGCCAGCGGGGACTCGCGGCCGACAGCCGGTGCAAAGCGTTCTCCGATCGAGCCGACGGCGTGAGCTGGGCCGAAGGCGTGGGCCTCCTGCTTCTCGAACGGCTCCCCGATGCGCAGCGCCATGGCCATCCCGTGCTCGCCGTCATCCGCGGTTCGGCGATCAATCAGGACGGCAAGAGCCAGGGGCTCACGGCCCCCCATGGCCCCTCGCAGCAGCGTGTGATCCGGCAAGCGCTCGCCAGTGCCCGTCTCGCGCCCGCGGACATCCAGGCCGTCGAGGCACATGGCACCGGCACGACGCTCGGCGATCCCATCGAGGCACAGGCCCTTCTCGCCACCTACGGCAAGGCGCGGTCGAAGGACGAGCCGCTGTGGCTCGGCACCATCAAGTCGAACCTGGGGCACACCCAAGGTGCCGCCGGCGTCGCGGGCGTGATCAAGATGGTGCTCGCCTTGCGGCACGAGCTCTTGCCGCAGACGCTGCATGCCGAGGCACCTTCGACCCACGTCGATTGGTCATCGGGCGCGATTCGGCTTCTCACCGAAGCCGCACCGTGGAAGCCGAACGGCTCGCCGCGACGCGCGGGGGTTTCGTCCTTCGGCGTCAGCGGCACCAACGCGCACGTCATCCTGGAAGAGGCCCCCCCACCCCAACCCTCCCTCTGCGTTGAAAGTCGGCCGCGGCAAGCCGCGGACCTCCGAGGGGGAGGGAGCCCTGGCGTTCCGTCTGACTCCTACGCACCGGGGGAGCCCGCAAGGGCTCCCTCCCCCTCCGGGGGAGGGTCGGGGTGGGGGAGCTTTTCCGTCGTGCCCGTGGTCCTTTCGGCCAAATCGGAAGCGGCCCTCGAGGCGCAGGCTTCGAGGCTGCGCGACCATCTGAAGGCGGCGCCCGACCTCGGTCTCGTCGACGTCGCCTACTCGCTCGCCACGTCCCGCGGCCACTTCGAGCGGAGGGCCACGGTGCTCGCGCGCGATCGCGCGTCGCTCGTCGAGCAGCTGGGCGACTTGGCCCAGGGCCGGACGGCGCCCGACATCGTTTTCGGCGAGGCGCCGGCGGCGGGCAAGCTCGCGTTCCTCTTCACCGGACAGGGAAGCCAATACGCAGGCATGGGGCGGGCGCTCTACGACGGCTTTCCATCCTTTCGCCATGCCCTCGACGCCGTGGCGGCGCGGCTCGATGCCCAGCTCGAGGCGCCGTTGCGCGAGGTACTCTTTGCCGATCCGGGCTCTGAGCTCGCCGCGCGTCTCGACCAGACCGCCCTGACGCAGCCGGCCCTCTTCGCGCTCGAAGTCGCGCTTTTTCGGCTGCTGGAAGGCTGGGGGCTCGCACCGGACTTCCTGCTCGGGCACTCCGTTGGGGAGCTCGCCGCCGCCCATGTGGCCGGCGTGCTGTCGCTCGAGGATGCCTGCACCCTCGTTGCCGCACGCGCGCGCCTCATGCAAGCGCTGCCCACGGGCGGGGCGATGATCTCCGTTCGCCTGTCGGAGGAAGAAGTTCGCCCGCTGCTCCGCGGGCGCGAGGAACGTGTGGCCATCGCAGCCGTGAACGGGCCCTCGTCCACCGTGATCGCCGGGGACGAAGAGGCCGTCCTGGACGTGGCCCGCGAGGTCGAAGCCATGGGGCGGAAGACATCGCGACTGCGGGTCCGCCATGCCTTTCACTCGCCGCACATGGACGGGATGCTCGAGGCCTTTCGGTCCGTCGTTCGCACGCTGTCCTTCGGCACGCCGCGCATCCCCATCGTCTCGAACGTCAGCGGCCGCCGGGCCACGGCGCGGGAGCTCGGCGACCCGGAGTACTGGGTCCGGCACGTGCGCGAGACGGTGCGCTTCTGCGAGGGCGTGCGCGCGCTCGAAGCCGAGAACGTGACCACCTTCGTCGAGCTCGGGCCCCATGGCGTGCTTTCGGCCATGGCCGATGGCTGCCTCTCGGAGGAGCACCGAGCCCGTGCGAGCTTTCTGCCTGCGCTCCACCACGAGCGACCCGCGGCTTCGACCATCGCCGCGGTTCTCGGTGGCCTGCACGGGCGCGGGTACGGCGTGGAGTGGAGCGCGTTTTTCGGTCCCCTGGCCCCGCAGCGTGTCGCACTTCCGACCTACGCCTTTCAGCGCGAACGCTACTGGCCCGAGTCGCACGACGAGCGACGGCCGAACGCCGCGTTGCACCGCCTCGACTGGATCGAGCTGGAGATCGAGAACCAGGGCTTACCGCCGGCCACGATGCGCCCCGTCGGGCCGGCGGAGTTGCCCGCGCTCCTCGAAGCGCTCCGGCACGGCGAAGCGGCCCCCGACACGGTCGTGAGCCATTGGATCTCCGCCAACGGCGATCCGGATCCGAGCACGGCCACGCATCGGGCTGCGGAGTTTCTCCGGGCCTGGCTCGCCGAAGAGCGGCTCGCAGCCTGCCGCTTGGTGCTCGTCACACGGCGCGCGGTGGCGACGCGGCCGGACGAGACGGTGGTCGATCTGTCCCATGCGCCCGTTTGGGGTCTGGTGCGCGCGGCGCAATCCGAGCACCCGGATCGCACCCTCGTTTTGATCGATCTCGATGCCGGCGACGAGGCGGATCGAGGTCTTTCGGAGGCCATCGCATCGGGGGAATCGCAGATCGCGCTTCGTCAGGGCTCGGCGAAGGTGCCGCGGCTCGTGCGGCTCGAGGCTGCGGCGGGGGTCCGGACGTCGTTCGATGCCGCAGGCACGGTGCTCATCACCGGGGGCACGGGCGCGCTGGGCGCGATCTTCGCCCGACACCTCGTCACCGCGTATGGGGTGCGGCATCTCCTTCTCACATCGCGCCGGGGTCCGTCGGCACCGGGCGCCGAGAGCCTGCGGCAAGAGCTCGCCGCCGCGGGAGCGCAGGTCACCGTGGTCGCCTGCGATGCGGGCGATGCAGAGGCCTTGCGCCGGCTGCTCGACGGGGTGCCGGCCGAGCATCCTCTCATCGGCGTCGTGCACACGGCCGGTGCCCTCGACGACGGACCGATTCTTTCGCTGCGGCCCGAGCGCATCGACGGCGCCTTTCGACCCAAGGCACTCGCGGCGCTGCACCTGCACGAGCTGACGCGGGGGCTCGATCTCGCGTTCTTCGTGCTGTTCTCGTCGCTCGCCGGGGTTGCCGGAAGCCCGGGCCAGAGCAACTACGCGGCCGCGAACGCCTTCCTCGACGCGCTGGCCCATCATCGACGGGCGCAGGGCCTGCCCGCTCAGTCGCTGGCGTGGGGCTACTGGGCCGAGCGCACCGGCATGACCGCGCATTTGGAGGACGCCGATCTCCAGCGCATGGCGCGTCTCGGGATGGGTGGACTCTCGAACGGCGACGGGCTTGCCCTCTTCGATCGCGCGCTTGCATGCTCGGACCCGCTGCTCGTCCCCGCCCGCTTCGGCCTTTCGACGCTGAGCGAGCGGGCAAGCGATCTCCCCGCCGTCTTTCGAGGGCTCCTGCGCGCGGCGCGAACGCACTCGAGCTCCAAATCCGACCTCGGGCACCGCCTCGCGCGGCTCTCCGAGACCGAGCGCGATCGCCTGCTGCTCGACCTGGTGCGCACGGAGGTGGCCACGGTGCTTGCGATCGCGGCGCCGAACACCATCAAGGCCGAACGGGCGCTCCACGAGCTCGGGCTCGATTCGCTCATGGCCATCGAGCTGCGCAATCGCCTCGGCGCGGCCACGGGCTTGCGGCTGCCCACCACCTTGTTGTTCGATCATCCGACCCCCGCGGCCCTGGCCGCGCGGTTGTCGGCGGGCATGCTCCCCGCGGAGAGAGCGGCGGAGTCGTTTCCGGATCCGCGAGAGATCGATCCGCAAGAGCCCATCGCCATCGTGGCAATGAGCTGCCGCTACCCCGGCGGGGTGAACACCCCCGACGATCTCTGGCGGCTCGTCGCGGATGGAACCGACGCCATCTCGGCCTTTCCGAGCGGGCGCGGCTGGCGCATCGAGCAGCTCTACGATCCCGACCCCGACGCCAAGGGGAAATCGTACGTCCGCGAGGGCGGCTTTCTCCACGAGGCCGATCGCTTCGACCGCGCATTCTTCGAGATCAGCCCGCGCGAGGCCGCGGCCATGGATCCGCAACAGCGCCTGCTGCTCGAGGTCTCCTGGGAGGCCATCGAGCGCGCGGGGATCGCGCCCTCGTCGTTGCATGGCAGCGACGCAGGCGTCTTCGTCGGCATCGCCGATCAAGGCTACGGCGCGCGGCTGTTCCAGACGCTGGACGCGTTCGACGGGCATTTGGGCATCGGGAGCGCCCCGAGCGTGGCCTCCGGGCGCATCGCCTACACCTTCGGGCTCGAGGGTCCGGCGGTCAGCATCGACACCGCGTGCAGCTCCTCGCTCGTGGCGCTGCACTTCGCGTGCGAGGCGCTGCGCCGGCGCGAGTGCTCGTTGGCCCTCGCGGGCGGCGTCACCGTCATGGCCACACCGGCCACCTTCATCGAGTTCAGTCGCCAGCGCGGGCTTGCACCCGACGGGCGCTGCAAGGCCTTCTCCGCCCAGGCCGATGGAACGGGTTGGGCCGAGGGGGCGGGCATGCTGCTTCTCGAGCGGCTCTCCGATGCGCGGCAGAATGGGCGCACCGTGCTGGCGCTCGTGCGCGGGTCGGCCGTGAACCAAGATGGACGGAGCCAAGGCCTCACCGCTCCGAACGGGCCGTCGCAACAGCGGGTCATTCAGCGGGCACTCGCGGGTGCAGGGCTTTCACCGCGGGACATCGACGCCGTCGAGGCCCACGGCACCGGCACGTCACTCGGCGATCCCATCGAAGCGGAGGCATTGCTCGGCGCCTATGGGCGGGACCGCTCCAACACCGAACCACTCTGGCTCGGCAGCATCAAGTCCAACATCGGGCACACCCAAGCTGCCGCCGGCGTGGCGGGAATCATCAAAATGGTGCTTGCGATGCAGCACGGGCTTCTACCCAAGACGCTGCACGCGCATACGCCCTCGCCGCACGTCGATTGGTCGCCGGGCACCGTCCGCCTTTTGACCGAGCCGGTTCCATGGACGTCGAACGGGCGCCTTCGACGCGCCGGCGTTTCGTCGTTCGGCATCAGCGGCACCAATGCGCACGTCATTCTGGAGGAAGCCCCGGCGCTCGCCGCCACGTCTCGGGCTAGCGCACCCGAAACGGTGACGGCGCTGCCCTTCCTCGTGTCGGGCATCGACGATGCAGCGGTGCGCGCGCAGGCCCGAGCGATTCATGCGCACGTGGCGTCGCACCCGGAGCTCGGGCTCGTCGACGTGGCCGCCTCCTTGGCCGAGCGAACCCAGTTCGAGCGGCGCGCGGTGGTGACGGCGAGCCATCGCGGTGCGCTGCTCGAGGGCTTGGCGAACCTCGCCGAGGGCGCGACCCCGCTCGACGCCTCGCCGGCGGGTGCCAGGGGCTCCCGGGCGGTGCTCTTCTCCGGGCAGGGCAGCCAGCGCGCGGGCATGGGCAAGGGACTCTACGAGGTCCATCCGGTCTTTCGCGAGGCGCTCGATGCGGTGTGCGCGGAGATGGATCGCCATTTCGGCGATGGGCCGTCCCTCCGCGACGTCTTGTTCGCGGCCGAGGGCTCCGAGCACGCGGCTCGGATCGATCGCACGGCGTGGACGCAGCCGGCGCTCTTTGCCCTCGAGGTCGCGCTTTTTCGACTCGTCACCCATTGGGGCTTCGAGCCCGACGTGCTCGTCGGCCACTCCATCGGGGAGCTCGTCGCCGTGCACGTCGCCGGCGCGCTGTCGCTGGAAGATGCCTGCACGCTGGTCGCAGGGCGCGCGCGCCTCATGCAAGCGTCGCCCGAGGGCGGCGCCATGGTTTCCGTACAGGCCTCCGAGGACGAGGTCCGTGCGGTGCTCGCCGGCCGCGAACGATCCGTCGATGTCGCCGCCGTCAATGGGCCTCTCTCCACGGTGGTGTCGGGCGATCTCGAGGCCGCGCTGAAGGTTGCGAAACACTTCGAGGCGCTCGGCCGCAAAACCAAGCGCCTCGCCGTGAGCCATGCATTCCACTCGCCCCACATGGATGGCATGCTCGAGGAGTTTCGACGGCTCGCCGCGGGGCTTACGTTTCACGCGCCGCGCATCGCCATCGTTTCCAATGTGACGGGGCAGCGGCTTCGGGACGAGGAGATTTCCTCGCCCGATTATTGGGCCAATCATGTCCGCCACGCCGTCCGCTTCGGCGATGCGGTTCGCCTGCTCGAAGCCGAAGGCGTCTCGATCTTTCTGGAGCTCGGGCCCCAGGGCGTGCTCTCGGCCCTGGCCTACGAAGCCTCGTCGGAGCAAGGCCGAGCCCGCGCCGCCTTCTTGCCTGCGCTTCGCAGCGGACGCCCGGAGGACGCGTCGCTCGTTGCCGCGATCGAAGGGTTGCACGTTCGCGGGCATCGGCTCGATTGGAAAGCGTTCTTCGCCCCCTTCGCACCTCGACGGGTTTCGCTACCGACGTACGCCTTCCAACGCCAGCGCTATTGGTTGGAGCCTCGGGCTGGCGCGCATGCCGCGTTGGCAGACCTGGGCGCGGGCGATCATCCCCTTCTCGGCGCCAAGGTCGCCTTGGCCGATGGCGATGGCATCGTTTTCACCAGCAGCCTCTCGCTCGAGAGCCACCCTTGGTTGGCCGAGCATGTCGTCTTCGACGCGGTCCTCTTGCCAGGAACGGCGTTCGTGGAGCTCGGCCTCGCCGCCGCACGGCGCGTCGGCCTCGCGCGCATCGACGAGCTGACCTTGGAGGCGCCCCTCGTGCTGCCATCCGAGGGCGCGGTCCGCATTCAACTCGTTCTCGGTGCCGCCGACGAGACCACTCGGCGGAAGCTGACGCTCTATTCGTGTCCCTCCGTGTCGGACGGGACGGAGATCTCCTGGACGCGCCATGCGATCGGCGTCCTCGGGCCGGCGGCGGACGCGCCATCGTTCGACGTGCGTCCGTGGCCGCCGCAGGGGGCCGAACCGCTCGAGGTGGAGGGGCTCTACGCGCGCCTCACCGATGCCGGGCTTCCTTACGGTCCGCTCTTTCGAGGGCTCGTGGCGGCGTGGAAGGATGGCGAGGAGCTCTTCGCCGAGGTTCGCCTTCCGGAGGCGGCGGAAGCGTCTCGTTTCGAGCTTCACCCGGCGCTGCTCGATGCGGCCCTCCATGCGCTGTCCTTTCACGGCTCGCGGGAGGTCACGCTTCCCTTTTCGTGGTCGGGGGTGAGCCTTCACGCGACGGGCGCGGACTCGCTGCGCGTGCACGTCTCCCCGCGTCGGACGGGATCGTTTTCGCTCGTCGTGGCCGACGGTGCGGGCAAGCCGGTGGCGTCCATCGAGGCGTTGCACACGCGCCCCGTCTCCGCCGGGCACCTCCGGGACGCGCTCTTGCGTGTCGATTGGGCGGCGCTGCCCGAGACCTCGTCGCGCGCGCCCGATGTCGAGTGCGTCCGGCTCGATGCCTCCGGTGGCGCCCACGACGTCCTGGCGCGCGCGCTCGTTCGTCTCCAGACATGGCTCGCCGAAGCGCGCTCGGACTCCCGCCGCCTCGTCTTCGTCACGCGCGGCGCCGTCGCCGTCGTGGTCGGCGATGGCATCGTCGATCCCGCACAAGCTGCCCTCTGGGGTCTCGTGCGCACCGCCCAATCCGAGCATCCCGAGCGCGGCATCGTCCTTTTGGATCTCGATGAGGACGCCTCCGATGAGACGGTGGCGGCGGCCATTGCCTCGGGCGAATCGCAACTCGCCCACCGCCAGGGCGTCTCGTTCGTGCCAAGGCTCGTGCGCGCCCGTGGCGATCAAGCCCTGGCCATCCCCTCGGACACGGCGGGTTGGCGCCTCGATATTTCGGGCAAAGGGACCTTCGAGAACCTCGCCCTCGTGCCGGCACCTCACGCCCTCGAACCGCTCGGGCCCGGCCAAGTGCGCGTGGCGGTTCGTGCCGCCGGTCTCAACTTCCGCGATGTGCTCAATGCCCTCGGGATGTATCCGGGCGAGGCCGGCGAACTCGGACTCGAAGGCGCCGGCGTCGTCCTCGAGGTTGGCCCCGGCGTTTCTCTCCTCACCGCCGGCGATCGCGTCATGGGCTTGTTCCCCTGCGCCTTCGGCCCCGTCGCCGTCGCCGACCATCGCATGCTCGCCCCCATCCCGCGCGGGTGGTCCTTCGCCCAGGCGGCGGCGGTTCCCATCGTGTTTCTCACCGCGTATTACGCGCTCGTCGACCTCGCCCATCTGCAGCCCGGGGAGCGCTTGCTCGTCCATGCGGCTGCCGGTGGTGTCGGCATGGCCGCCGTCCAACTTGCCCGTCACCTCGGCGCCGAGGTCTTCGCCACCGCCAGCCCCGGCAAGTGGGACACGCTGCGCTCCCTCGGTGTGCACGATGCACGCATCGCTTCCTCCAGGTCCCTCGACTTCGAGGACCACTTCCTTCGCGCCACCGACGGCCGCGGCATGCACGTCGTCCTCGATTCGCTCGCGCGCGAGTTCGTCGATGCTTCGCTCCGCCTGCTCCCCCTCGGTGGCCGCTTCGTCGAGATGGGCAAGATCGATGTTCGCGATCCCGACGTCGTCGCCGGCGACCACCCCGGTGTGACGTACCAGGCCTTCGATCTTCTCGACGCCGGGCCCGATCGCATCCAGCAGATGTTCGCCGCCCTCGTCGAACTCTTCGAACGCGGTGAGCTCCAGGCCCTGCCCACGACGTGCTGGGACATCCGCCAGGCCCAGGATGCTTTCCGCTTTCTCGGACAGGCCCGACACGTCGGCAAAGTCGTCTTCTCCGTGCCCCATGCGCCCTCCGCGCAAGGAACGGTGCTCGTCACCGGCGGGACTGGAACGCTCGGGGCGCTTTTCGCCAAGCACCTCGTGCGCGACCATGGCATTCGCCATCTGCTTCTCGCCTCACGGCAAGGGCCCGCAGCTCCGGGGGCCGACGCCCTGCAAACCGAGCTCGCGGCGGCCGGCGCCCGCGTCACCGTCGCTGCCTGCGATGTCGCCGACAAGGCGGCCCTCCAGCAGCTCTTCGCGACCATTCCCCTCGAGCATCCTCTGACCGGCATCGTTCACGCCGCCGGCGCGCTCGACGACGGACTTCTGCTCTCCCTCGCCCCCGAGCGACTCCCGCGCGTCCTCCGGCCCAAGATCGACGCCGCCTCCCATCTCCACGACCTCACGCGCGATCTCGATCTCTCCTTCTTCGTCCTCTTCTCCTCCATTGCGGGCATCGCCGGCAACGCGGGCCAGGGCAGCTATGCCGCCGCCAATGCCTTTCTCGATGCCCTGGCCCAGCATCGACAGGCGCTCGGTCTCCCGGCGCTTTCTCTTGCCTGGGGCTATTGGGCCGAGCGCACGGGCATGACCGCCCACCTCGGCGATGCCGCGCTCCAGCGCATGGCGAGGCTCGGGATGGGCGCGCTCTCGACAGCCGACGGGCGGGCCCTCTTCGATCTCGCCCTCGCGCGGCCCGATGCCTACCTGGTGCCCGCGCGGTTGCACACTGCGACGCTTCGCGCGCGCGCTCACGATCTGCCGGCCCCGTTCCGCGGACTCGCCGGTGGCCCGGGCACACCGGTCGCGGCTCGTCGCACGGCCACCGTGACCGCGCGAAACCTGCTCGAGCTCGTGTTGGCCGAAACGGCCACCGTGCTCGGGCACGGCGATGCCGGGCGCCTCGATCCCCACACGGGCTTCGCCAAGCTTGGACTCGACTCCCTGACCGCCGTCGAGCTCCGCCAGCGGCTTGGACGCGCAACGGGGTTGAGCCTTCCCGCGACCTTGGCCTTCGACCACCCCTCGCCCCATCACGTGGCCGCCTTCTTGCGCGATTCGCTCGCGCCCTCGCTCGACCGGGAGTCGCCCAGCGCCACGAGACCAGGGAAATCCCCCAGCCTCGGCGAGCCGGCCGACGACGGCGTCGCCATCGTCGGCATGGGTCTGCGCTTGCCCGGCGGCGTGGTCGACCTCGAGGGATTCTGGGCTCGGCTTGCCGAGGGCTTCGATGCGGTGAGGCCGATCGGGCAGGATCGCTGGGACGCCGACGCCTTCTACGATCCCGATCCCGACGCAAAGGGAAAGAGCTACGTCAACCGCGCGGCCTTGCTCGAGCGGATCGATCTCTTCGATGCCGAGTTCTTTGGCATCAGCCCGCGCGAGGCCAAGCACATCGACCCGCAGCATCGTCTTTTGCTCGAGGCATCCTGGAGCGCGCTCGAGGACGCGGGCATCCTTCCTTCGTCGCTCCGAGACTCGTCCACGGGGGTCTTCATCGGCATCGGCCCCAGCGAATACGAGCTGCTCCAAAGCTCCAGCGCGGAGGCCGAGGCCTACGTGATGACGGGAACGCATTCCGCGTTCGGTGCGGGGCGGCTCGCGTTCACCCTGGGGCTGCAGGGTCCGGCGCTCTCCGTCGACACGGCCTGCTCGTCGTCGCTCGTCGCCCTTCATCTGGCCGCCCAGTCCCTGCGCCGTCGCGAGTGCGATCTGGCGCTCGCCGGTGGCGTGCAACTCATGGTCGTCCCCGAAGGGTTCGTGCTGCTGTCGCGCACGCGAGCGCTCGCCCCCGATGGGCGATCCAAGACATTCTCCGCCCAGGCCGACGGGTATGGCCGCGGCGAAGGGGTGGTCGTCGTGGCCCTCGAGCGACTCTCCGATGCTCGGGCCAAGGGGCATGACGTGCTGGCCATCGTCCGAGGCAGCGCCGTCAACCATGACGGGGCCAGCAACGGCATCACCGCCCCCAATGGCACGTCCCAGCAGAAGGTCGTGCGCGCCGCACTCCACGATGCCCGACTCGCACCCGCCGAGGTCGACGTCGTCGAGTGCCATGGCACCGGTACCTCGCTCGGCGATCCCATCGAGGTTCAGGCCTTGGCCGCCGTCTACGGACAGGGGCGCCCCGCCGAGCGGCCCCTCTTGCTCGGCGCCGTCAAGACCAACATCGGGCACCTCGAGTCGGCGGCAGGCCTCGCCGGGGTTGCGAAAATCGTGGCGGCTCTGCGGCACGGGAGCTTGCCCCCGACACTGCACGCGTCCCCGCGCAATCCGCACATCGACTGGGATCGTCTTCCCGTCCACGTCGTCGATGCGCTGCGGCCATGGCCGCGACCCGTCGATGCGCCACGACGCGCCGGCGTCTCCTCCTTCGGCATCAGTGGCACCAATGCCCATGTTGTCCTCGAGGAAGCGCCCGAGATGGCTTCTGCGCCGGAGAGGCGGGAAGTGCCTGCCACGGTGCCCGTGCTGCTCTCGGCCAAAAGCGAAGCGGCGTTGCATGAGCAAGCCATGCGGCTCGCGGCGCACCTCCGTGCCCATCCCGACCTCGAGCTCGACGACGTGGCGTACTCGCTCGCCATCGCGCGCACGCACTTCGAGCATCGCGCGGTCATCCTCGCCAGCGACCGACGCAAACTCGTGGCCAGCCTCGAATCGCTCGCCGAAGGACGCCCTCGTGCGGGCACGCTGGTCGGCCGGCGCGGCGGCGAGGGCAAGGTGGTGTTCGTCTTCCCCGGGCAGGGTTCGCAGTGGCAGGGCATGGCCTCGTCGCTGCTCGCAACGTCGGCCGTCTTCCGAGAACGGATCGAGGCGTGCGAGCGCGCGCTTGCCCCGCATGTCGGCTGGTCGTTGCAAGGGGTGCTTCGGGGCGACGCGGGGCAACCCGCGCTGGACCGCGACGATGTGGTGCAGCCCGCGCTTTTCGCGGTGATGGTTTCGCTGGCCGCGCTGTGGCGCGAGGCGGGCGTCCAGCCCGATGCGGTCATCGGCCACAGTCAGGGAGAGATGGCCGCCGCCTGCGTTGCGGGCGCCCTTTCGCTGGAGGATGCCGCAAAAACCGTGGCGCTGCGCAGTCGCTTGGTGCTCCAGCTTGCGGGCCGAGGAGCCATGGCGGCCGTCGAGCTCGGGGTCGACGAGCTTCGAGCGCGCTTGGCGTCGTTCGCCGAGCGTCTCTCGGTGGCGGCCATCAATGGGCCTCGCACCACGCTGGTCTCGGGCGATTCGGACGCCATCGAGGCGCTCCTCCGCGAGCTCGAGGCCTCGGGCATCTTCGCCCGCAAGGTGCGCATCGATTATGCCTCGCACACCGCGCACGTCGAGGCCGTGCAGCACGAGCTGCTCGCCTTGCTGGGCGGCGTCGAGACAGGTCCGTGCACGACGCCTCTGTATTCGACGGTCACGGGCGCGCGGCTCGAGGGCGAGCTCGGTGCCGACTACTGGTATCGGAATCTCCGACAGCCGGTTCGCTTTGCGGAGGCGGCCGCGAAGATGCTCGAGGACGGGCATCGCTTCTTCGTCGAGGTGAGCGCCCACCCCGTGCTTACCCTCGCTCTGAACGAAATATCCGAGGGCGCCGGCGTGGATGCGGCGATCGCCGGTACGCTCCGCCGCGAGGACGGTGGCCTCGAACGGTTCCTCGCGTCGCTTGCCGAGCTTCACACGCGCGGTCTGCCGGTGGACTGGGCGGCCTTTTTCCAGCTCCGCGGGGCGCGCCGCGTGCCGCTGCCGTCCTACGCCTTCCAAGGCGAACGCCATTGGATCGAGGGTGCCGGCGAACGCCGGGTCGAACGTACCGTGGACGCGTGGTGCTACCGGGTGAGCTGGAAGCCCATCGCACGGAACGCCGATGCCGACGTCGCCGGCACATGGGTGCTCGTGCATCCCGTCGCGCGCGAAGCCGCCCTCGTCGAGGCGCTCTCCCGCGCACTCGCCCGGCGCGGCGCCTCCGTCCTTCTCGTCCCCGTCGAAGACTCCCTTCCCCTCGCCCACCAACTGCGCGATGCTCTCGCGGGAGCCACACCCGCCGGCATCGTTTCCCTCCTCGCGCTCGCCGACGAACACGATGCGCTCGACCTCGTCCAGGCTCCCCTCGACGCTCCGCTCTGGTTCCTCACACGCGGTGCCGTCTCCGTCGATCCCGACGATCCGCTCACCCACCCCGCACAAGCCATGCTCTGGGGCCTCGGGCGCGTCCTCGCCCTCGAAAGCCCCGAGCGATGGGGCGGCCTCGTCGACCTCCACCTCGACCTCGACACCGCCGCCTTCGACACACTCGTTTCTTCCTTCATTGCCCGCGACGGCGAAGACCAACTCGCGCTTCGTCCCTCAGGCCTCTTCGCGCGAAGGCTCGTTCGTGCGCCTCTCGCCCATGGCGCTCCCCAGCGACCCTTCCTCCCACGCGGCACCATCCTCGTCACCGGCGGTACCGGCGGCCTTGGCGCCCATGTCGCCCGATGGCTCGCACGTCACGGCGCCGAGCACCTCGTCCTCTCCAGCCGCCGCGGACCCCTCGCTCCGGGCGCCTCCGACCTCCAGGCTGAACTCTCCGCACTCGGAACTCGCGTCACCCTCGCGCCCTGCGATACCTCCGATCGCGTTGCACTCGCCTCCCTCCTCGCCTCCATCGAGCGCGACGGCGATGTGATTCGCTCCGTCTTCCACGCCGCAGGCGTCACCCATCAAACGCCGCTCGAGAAGCTCTCCTCCTCCGAGCTCCATGCCGTCGTCGCCGGCAAGGCCCTCGGCGCTCGCAACCTTCACGACCTCCTCGGCCGCCGCGACCTCGATGCCTTCGTCCTCTTCTCGTCGGTGGCGGGCGTTCTGGGCGGTGGGCAGCAGGGTGCGTATGCGGCGGCGAATGCCTACCTCGATGCGCTCGCCGAAGAGCGACGTGCACGAGGCCTCGCGGCCACGGCCATCGCGTGGGGGCCCTGGGCGAGCGGCGGAATGGTCAGCCCGGCCGAACAAGAGCAACTCCGAAAGCGCGGACTCTTCGCCATGGCCCCCGCGCACGCCCTCGCGGCCCTCGAGCATGCGCTGGGTCGCGGCGAAACGGCGCTCACCGTCGTCGACGTCGATTGGGCCGCCTTCGTTCCTCCGTTTGCCTCCGCGCGAACGCGCCCGCTGCTGCACGAGCTCCCCGAAGCCCGACGCGCCGAGGACGCCCTGTCGAAAGGCAGCGTCGAAACGGGGACGCTTTCGCAGCTGCGAACCCTCGCAGGCCCCGAGCGCCTGCGCCATGTGACGACCCTCGTCCTGGCGGAGACGTCCATCGTGCTCGGGCACGCCGACGCATCCCGAATCCGCGCCAGCACGGGATTCATCGACCTCGGCCTCGACTCGTTGATGGCCCTCGAGCTGCGCAAGCGGCTGCAGCACGCCACCGGACTCGCGCTGCCGTCGACCCTCGCCTTCGATCATCCATCGCCGGAGCGTGTGGCCGCCTTCGTGTGCGCATCGCTCGAGCCTGCACCCGCCTCACCGGGTGACCCTGCGGCCACCGGCGCGGTGTCGAACGACGGTCCCGTCGCCATCGTCGGTGTGGGGCTGCGCCTGCCGGGCGGCGCCCGGGACTTGGACCAGCTTTGGAACGTTCTCGCGCGCGGCGTCGATGCGGTGGGCCGCGTCCCCGAAGGGCGCGATCTCGACCTCGACGAAAGCTACGACCCCGACGTCACCGCCAAGGGCAAAAGCTACGTTCGCGAGGGCGCCTTCCTCGAGCGCGTCGATCGGTTCGACGCCGGCTTCTTCGGGATCAGTCCCCACGAGGCGAAGCACATCGACCCGCAGCACCGCGTGCTGCTCGAAACCGCATGGCACGCGCTCGAGGACGCCGGTGTGGCCCCGGACTCGCTGCGCGACTCGCGAACCGGTGTGTACGTGGGCATTGGCTCGGGCGACTACGGCTTCCTCCAGACCGCCGCGGGCGACACCGAGGCGTACGCCATGACAGGGACGCAATCGTCCTTCGCGGCAGGGCGGCTCGCCTTCTCGCTAGGCCTGCACGGGCCTGCGCTCTCCGTCGACACGGCGTGCTCCTCGTCGCTCGTCGCGCTCCATCTGGCGTGCCAGGCACTGCGCCGGCGCGAATGCGATGTGGCCCTCGCCGCGGGCGTCCAGATCATGACGGCGGCCGAGAGCTTCGTGCTTCTCTCGCGCACGCAAGCGCTCGCGCCGGATGGGCGCTCGAAGACCTTCTCCGCACACGCCGATGGGTACGGCCGCGGCGAGGGCAGTGTCGTCCTCGTGCTCGAGCGGCTCTCCGATGCGCGCGCCGGCGGACGCGAGGTGCTCGCCGTCGTCCGCGGCAGTGCCGTCAACCACGATGGCGCGAGCAGCGGGATCACGGCGCCCAACGGCACGGCCCAACAGCAGGTCCTGCGCGCGGCCCTGTTCGATGCGCACCTCGAACCGGCCGATGTCGACGTCGTCGAATGCCATGGCACGGGCACTTCGCTCGGCGATCCCATCGAGGTCCAGGCCTTGGCCGCCGTCTATGGACGCGATCGCCCGGCCGAGCAGCCGCTCCTGGTGGGCGCCGTCAAGACCAACATCGGGCACCTCGAGGCCGCCGCAGGCCTCGCGGGCGTTGCGAAGATCGTCGCGGCGCTGCGCCACGAGGGCCTGCCGACGACGCTTCACACCTGGCCACGCAATCCGCACATCGACTGGGAGCGACTGCCCATTCGCGTCGTCGATGCTCCGCACCCCTGGCCCCGCCGCCACCGCACCTCCGACCGGCCTCGGCGCGCCGGCGTCTCAGCGTTCGGTCTGTCCGGCACCAATGCGCACGTGATCCTTGAAGAAGCGCCCGCGCGCGAGGCAATGGACACGGCGGCGCGGACTCCGCCTGCACTGCCGCTGCTGGTCTCGGCCAAGACCAAAGACGCGCTCTCCACGCAGGCAAAGCAATTGCGGCTGCGGCTCGCCTCAGGGCCAACGCCCCGGCTGGTGGACCTCGCGCATTCGCTCGCCTCCACGCGGTCGCACTTCGAGCACCGTGCAGCGCTGATCGCATCCGATGCCGAAAGCCTGCTCGATGCGCTCGATGGGCTGGCCGCAGGCACGCCCCCGAGAAATGCCATCGTCGGAACCGCCGGCGCACGCGGGCCGCTCGCCGTGCTCTTCACCGGGCAAGGAAGCCAGCGCCCGGCCATGGGGCGCGCCCTTTACGAGGACTTCCCCGTCTTCCGCGACGCGTTCGATGCCGTATGCGCCCGCTTCGATACGCCGCTGCGCGAGGTGGTCTTCGCGCCCGAGGGAAGCGACGAGGCCGAACGGCTCGACCAGACGGAGTTCACCCAGCCGGCACTGTTCGCCCTCGAGGTGGCCCTCTTTCGGCTGTTCGAACATTGCGGCCTCGAGCCCGACTTTTTGATCGGCCACTCCATCGGCGAAGTCGTCGCCGCGCATGTCGCGGGCGTCCTCTCGCTCGACGATGCCTGCACGCTCGTGGCCGCGCGCGCCCGCCTCATGC
This sequence comes from Sorangiineae bacterium MSr11367, assembly GCA_037157805.1. Lineage (NCBI taxonomy): Bacteria > Pseudomonadati > Myxococcota > Myxococcia > Myxococcales > Pendulisporaceae > Pendulispora > Pendulispora rubella. The sequence goes on from CP089983.1 coordinate 8,803,689, forward strand.
AGGCACTCCCAACGGGGGGAGCCATGGTCTCCGTGCAAGCCTCCGAGGACGAGCTGCGACCGCGGCTCGCGGGCCGCGAAGCTTCCGTCGCCATCGCCGCGCTCAACGGCCCTCAATCGAGCGTCCTCGCCGGCGACGAGGAGGCGGTGCTCGAGCTGGCAGGCCATTTCCAGGCCCGGGGACGAAAGGTCGTACGGCTGCGGGTCCGTCACGCCTTTCACTCGCCGCACGTCGACGGAATGCTCGAGGCCTTCGGAAGCGTCGTTCGCACGCTGTCGTTTGCACCGCCGCGCATCCCCATTGTCTCCAACGTCACCGGTCGCAGGGCCACGGCCGAGGAGCTCTGCGCGCCGGACCATTGGGTGCGGCACGTGAGGGAGGGCGTGCGCTTTCTCGATGGCGTCCAAACGCTCGAGCGCGAGGGCGTGACCGGCTTCCTGGAGCTGGGCCCCCACGGCATCCTTTCCGCCATGGCCCATGGCTGCCTCTCCGACGACGCGCGGGGCCGTGCCGTCTTCCTCTCGGCGCTGCGCGAAGGGGCACCGGAGATGCAAACGGTGTCCGCGGCCATCGGCGGGCTGCACGTCGCCGGGTACCCACTCGATTGGCGCGCGTTCTTCGCCCCCTTCGCCCCGCAACGCATGGCGCTGCCGCTGTACGCGTTTCGGGACGAGCGTCATTGGCTCGATGCGCCGCGGCGCTCGCCCATGATGCAAGGTCCGCCCGCGGGGCACTACCCGCTGGCGGGCCGAAGGTTCGACCTTCCCGACGGATCCGTTTTGCACACGCTCGAGATGGGTCCCGGTGTCCAGGCCTACCTCGCCAGCCACAGGGTCTTCGAGCGCATCGTCGTCCCCGGCGCGTTCTACGTGGCCGTCATGGTCGCCGTGGGCGAGTCGCACTGGCCTCATCGCGCCATCGAGCTGCGCGACGTTCGGTTCCTGCGGGCCTTGACCTTCGAGAAGGCTTCCGCGCGCACGGTGCTCTACGTTCAGCTCGCCCGGGCGGGCGCCGGATTCGCGATCACCTTGTCGACGCAGCGCGAGGGCGTGTGGACGGCCCACGCCAGCGCCGTTTTGGACGCGGCATCCGAAAGCGAGGAACCCCGTGCGTTCCTCCAGCCGGCGGATTCCGAGGACACGCTGGCCGCGACCGTCGATGACGTTCTGCGATCGGTGCACATCGACTGGGGTGGGGCGTGGTGGTGGCTCCGGCGCGCCGTGCCTCTGCGTCGCGGCGCGGCGATGGGTCGATTCGAAGCCCCGGAGGGGGTCCCCACCGACGATGCCCCGCTGCCCGCGGGGCTCGTGGACAACTCGTTTGCACTCGAGCTGTGGTCCCATGGCACGGCGGGACCTTCGAACCAGGGCACGGGCGACGGCGTACCCCGCCTTCCCTTCGCCATCGAGCGGCTGGTTTGGTACGGCCGCCGCACGGCCCCCCATTGGGCGGAACACGTGGCCCGCGATCCTGCGGCCCGCGAGGGGGACACCGCCGTTTTCGATCTCGCGTACTGGGACGCGAGCGGAATGCCGGTCGCGCACATCGAAGGCTTCACCACCCGCCGAGCCCCCGCGGACCGGTTCCTCGGAGCCTCGGAGAAGAACCGTGACCTGTACGCCGTGGCATGGCCGGAGGCCACCCTGCCGGCGGCTCCGGAGCAGCCGGCGTGGACGTACGTCGAGGCGACCTCCGAACTCGACGCGCTCGAGACCAGCCCCCCGGTGATCGCGATCCGGTGCGCAGGCAACGGTGACGGGGTGCGGGCCGCCCATGACGCGACCGCGCGGGCACTGGCGCTCGTCCAGCATTGGCTCGCGAATGGCCAGCTCGCAGCGTCCAAGCTCGTCATGATCACGCGCCGTGCGATCGCGGCGCGCCCGGGCGAGGACGTCCAGGACTTGGCCGCGGCCGGCATTTGGGGCCTCGTGCGCGCCGCGCAGTCCGAGCACCCGGATCGCGGCATCGTCTTGGTCGATGTCGATGACGACGCGGCATCGCTGCGCGCCTTGGCGGCCGCCGTGGCATCTGGCGAGACGCAGCTCGCGCTGCGCAACGGGATCGCCTACATGGCGAGGCTCGCGCGGCTGTCCGGGCCCTCCTCGGCATCGGCCGCGGGATTCTCCTCCGAGGGGACGCTCCTCGTCACGGGCGCCACCGGCGCGCTGGGGGCGTTGCTCGTCCGGCACCTGGTGGCCAAACATGGGGTGCGGCACCTGCTCATCGCCTCCCGGCGGGGCTCGGCCGCCCCCATCGCCGAAACGCTGCAGACCGAGCTCGAGGCCGCGGGGGCGCGCGTCGAGATCGCCGCATGCGACGTGGCCGACAAGAGCGCCTTGCGGCAGCTTCTCGAACGGATCCCGCCGGAGCGCCCCTTGCGCGGAGTGGTTCACGCGGCGGGCGTGCTCGATGACGGCATCTTCGATTCGCTGACACCGGAGCGGCTCGATCGGGTCTTGCGGCCCAAGTTCGATGCGGCCCTGCACCTGCACGAGCTCACGCGCGAGCTGCCTCTCTCGGCCTTCGTCCTCTTCTCGTCGCTGAGCGGCGTGCTGGGCGGGCTTGGGCAAGCCAACTATGCCGCCGCCAACGCACTGCTCGATGCTTTGGCCCACCACCGCAAAGCGCAGGGGCTGCCGGCCCTTTCGTTGGCGTGGGGGCCCTGGCTCGATGCCGGCGGGATGACGGCGCATCTGACGGAGGCCGATCGCACGCGCATGGCACGCCTCGGGGTGCACGCGATCGCGGCGCCCGACGGTCTGGCGCTCTTCGACGCAGCCCTCGAACGAACCGAGGCGGCCATTGCGCCGGCGCGCCTCGAGGCGGCGGTGTGGGGCGCGCAAGGCGCCGCCGTGCCAGGCATGCTTCGGGGACTCGTGCGGACCACGCCGCAGCCCGTCGCAAACGCCGAGACGCCGCCCGCGCTCGAGCGGCGCCTCGCCGCGCTTTCGGACGAGGGCCGCGAGCGCGCGCTCCGCGACCTGGTGACCGCGGAGATCGCGTCGGTCCTCGGGCTCGGTCTGCGCGCCATCGAGCCGGGGCGCCCCTTGCAGGAGCTCGGCCTCGACTCGCTCATGGCCGTCGAGCTGCAGAGTCGCCTCGGCATGGCCACGGGGGTGCGCCTGCCGGCCACGCTGCTCTTCGAGCATCCGACCCCCGCAGCCCTCGCACGCTGGCTCCGCCGACGGATCCTTCCGGACGAAGCACCGGCGCCGGCGCCAGCCTTCGCGGAGATCGACAAGCTCGACGCCGCACTGTCCACCATGGGGCCGAACGACGTGACCACCGTCACGGCGCGCTTGAAGTCGCTGCTGGCCAAATGGACCACGGCGCGAGCGCCGGCCGACGAGGCGGCAGATCTGCGGGCGGTGTCCGACGACGAACTCTTCACCCTGATCGACCGGGAATTCGAAGACCTGAAACCATGACGACGGAAGACCACAAGTTTCGCGCGTACCTCGAGCGAGTCACGTCGGCCCTGCGGCAGTCCCGCGAGCGGGTGCGCGAGCTCGAAGACAAGTGGCAAGAGCCCATCGCCATCGTGTCGATGAGCTGCCGCTATCCGGGTGGCATCCACTCGCCCGAGGATCTCTGGGAGCTGCTGCGCGCCGGCAAGGACGCCATCTCGGCGTTTCCGTCCGACCGCGGCTGGAACGTCGCCGAACTCTACGATCCCGATCCGGACCAACGGGGCAAGAGCTACGTGCGCGAGGGCGGGTTCCTCCACGATGCCGCGGCCTTCGATCCCGCGTTCTTCGGCATCAGCCCGCGCGAGGTCTTGGCCATCGATCCCCAGCAGCGGCTCCTGCTCGAGGCGTGCTGGGAGAGCATCGAGCGCGCGTGCATCGATCCGGCGTCGCTCACGGGAAGCCCGACCGGCGTCTTCGTCGGTGTGATGTACAGCGACTACGGCTCGCGCGTGCTTCGCGCGCCCGAAGATCTCGAGGGCTACGTGGCCATCGGCAGCGGCGCCAGCATCGCATCGGGGCGCGTCGCCTACACCCTCGGGCTGGAGGGACCTGCGGTCACCGTCGACACGGCGTGCAGTTCGTCGCTCGTCGCGCTCCACCTGGCCTGCCAAGCGCTGCGTCATGGGGAGTGCACCCTAGCCCTCGCGGGCGGTGTTTCGGTGATGGCGACACCGACGGTTTTCGTCGAATTCAGCCGCCAGCGCGGGCTCGCGCCCGACGGCCGATGCAAAGCCTTCTCCGCCGACGCCGATGGCACCGGGTGGGGCGAGGGCGTGGGGATGCTTCTCCTCGAGCGCGTCTCCGATGCCCGCCGCAACGGGCACCCCATCCTCGCGCTGGTCCGCGGCTCGGCGTTGAATCAAGACGGAAAGAGCCAGGGGCTCACCGCACCGCACGGCCCTTCCCAAGAGCGGGTGATCCGACGCGTCTTGGAGCTCGCGCAGGTGTCGCCCGCCGAAGTCGACGCCGTCGAAGCCCACGGCACGGGCACGGCCCTGGGGGATCCCATCGAAGCCAGGGCGCTGCTCGCCACCTATGGGCAGGGTCACACCAAGGAGCGACCGCTCTGGCTCGGCACGATCAAATCGAACATCGGCCACACGCAGGCGGCCGCCGGCGCGGCGGGGATCATCAAGATGGTTCTCGCCATGCAGCATGGGCTGTTGCCCAAGACGCTGCACGCCGAGGCGCCCTCGCCGCACGTCGATTGGTCGCCCGGCACCGTCCGGCTTCTCCAGGAAGCGGTGCCCTGGGAACGGAGCGGGCGGCCCCGGCGCGCGGCCGTTTCGTCCTTCGGCATCAGCGGCACCAACGCCCACGTGCTGCTCGAGGAAGCGCCTGCCCTTGAGGCCGAAACCGAGAGCGCGCCGGGCGCCGTGCCACCCCTCGTGCCGCTCGTCCTGTCGGGCAAGTCCGAGCAGGCGCTGGTCGCTCAGGCGGAGCGGCTTCGGTCGTACCTCGAGCCGCGTTCGAGCCTTTCGCTCGTCGACGTCGCCCATTCGCTCGCCACGACGCGCGCCCACTTCGAACATCGGGCCGTGGTGCTGGCCCGCGATCGCGCGGCCGTGCTGGACGCGCTCGGGATTCTCGGCCGCGACGTGGTGCGCGGCGACACGCGAAGCAGCGGCAAGCTCGCGATCCTTTTCACCGGCCAGGGCAGCCAGCGTCTGGGAATGGGCAGGGCTCTCTACGAGAGCTTTCCTATTTTCCGCGAGGCCCTCGATCGCGTTTCGGCGCGATTCGGGCCGCTGCTCGACGTGGTGTTCGCCCCCGAAGGCTCGGAGGCGGCCGCGCGGCTCGATGCCACGGGCCACACGCAGACGGCCCTCTTCGCCTTGGAGGTGGCGCTCTTCCGGCTCCTCGAAAGCTGGGGGGTCACCCCCGACTTCTTGCTCGGCCATTCCGTGGGCGAAATCGTCGCCGCGCACGTCGGCGGCGTGCTGTCGCTCGAGGATGCCTGCACCTTGGTCGCGGCCCGCGCGCGGCTGATGCAGGAGCTGCCGGGGGGCGGCGCGATGGTCTCCCTGCGCGCTTCGGAGGACGAGATTCTTCCTCTGCTCCGCGGTCGTGGGGATCGCGTGGCCCTCGCCGCGGTGAACGGGCCGCTCTCGGCGGTCGTCGCGGGCGATGAAGATGCGGTGCTCGAGGTCGCGCGTCACTTCGAGGCCATGGGACGAAAGACGTCCCGCTTGCGCGTGAGCCATGCGTTCCATTCGCCGCACATGGACGGAATGCTCGAGGCCTTTCGGGCCGTGGTCCGCGGGCTTTCCTTCCGCCCGCCGCGCATCCCCATCGTTTCGAATCGGAGCGGCCGATGCAAGGGCGAGGAAATGAGCTCGCCCGAGTATTGGGTCGCGCACGTGCGCCAGACGGTTCGCTTCTTCGAGGGTGTGCGGACGCTCGAGGCCGAAGGCGTCTCCACGTTCGTCGAACTCGGGCCCCACGCCGTTCTCTCGGCCATGGCACACGCGTGCCTTTCGGACGAGGCGCAGGATCGCGCGGTCTTTCTGCCGGCGCTCCACGACGCCCGCACCGAGCTGCAGACCATGGGCGAGCTGCTCGGCGGCCTGCATGTCCGAGGGTACGATCTCGATTGGACGCGCTTTTTCGCGCCCTTCGCGGCGCGCCGGGTGCCGCTGCCCACCTATGCTTTCCAACGCGCGCGCTATTGGTTCGAGATCCCTGGGGAAGCGGGGACCGAGAGCGTCGTGGATGCGTGGCGCTACCGGGTGATCTGGAAGCCCATCGCACGGAACGCCGATGCCGACGTCGCCGGCACGTGGGTGCTCGTGCATCCCGTCGCGCGCGAAGCCGCCCTCGTCGAGGCGCTCTCCTGCGCACTCGCCCGGCGCGGCGCCTCCATCCTTCTCGTCCCCGTCGAAGACTCCCTTCCCCTCGCCGACCAACTGCGCGATGCCCTCGCGGGAGCCACACCCGCCGGCATCGTTTCCCTCCTCGCGCTCGCCGACGAACACGATGCGCTCGACCTCGTCCAGGCTCCCCTCGACGCTCCGCTCTGGTTCCTCACACGCGGTGCCGTCTCCGTCGATTCCGACGATCCGCTCACCCACCCTGCCCAAGCCATGCTCTGGGGCCTCGGGCGCGTCCTCGCCCTCGAAAGCCCCGAGCGATGGGGCGGCCTCGTCGACCTCCACCTCGACCTCGACACCGCCGCCTTCGACACCCTCGTTTCCTCCTTCATTGCCCGCGACGGCGAAGATCAACTCGCCCTTCGGCCCTCCGGTCTCTTCGCTCGAAGGCTCGTTCGCGCTCCCCTCGCCCACAGCGCTCCCCAGCGACCCTTCCTCCCACGCGGCACCATCCTCGTCACCGGCGGTACCGGCGGCCTTGGCGCCCACGTCGCCCGATGGCTCGCACGTCAGGGCGCCGAGCACCTCGTCCTCTCCAGCCGCCGCGGACCCCTCGCGCCTGGCGCCTCCGACCTCCAGGCCGAGCTCTCCGCACTCGGAACTCGCGTCACCCTCGCGCCCTGCGATACCTCCGATCGCGTTGCACTCGCCTCCCTCCTCGCCTCCATCGAGCGCGACGGCGATGTGATTCGCTCCGTCTTCCACGCCGCAGGCGTCACCCATCAAACGCCGCTCGAGAAGCTCTCCTCCTCCGAGCTCCATGCCGTCGTCGCCGGCAAGGCCCTCGGCGCTCGCAACCTTCACGACCTCCTCCGCCATCGCGACCTCGACGCCTTCGTCCTCTTCTCGTCGAGCGCCGCCGTGCTCGGCAACGTGCACCAAGGCGCCTACGCGGCCGCAAACGCGTACCTCGATGCGCTCGCCGAGCAGCGGCGAGGTGAGGGACTCACGGCGACGTCGATCGCGTGGGGCCCGTGGTCCGGCAGCGGCATGGCCGAAGATCGGGCGTTGCGCGAGCTGCTGCAACGACGCGGCATGTCGGCGATGGATCCGTCCCTTGCCATCGTGGCGCTCCAGCAAGCGCTCGACCGCCGCGAGACCACCTTGACGGTGACCGATGTGGACTGGGCGCGCGTGGTGAGGCTCTTCGCGGCCACCCCGCGACCGCTGCTGAGCGAACTGCCCGAGGCCCGCACCGCGTGGGCCGATCGTGCGTCGACGGCGAGCGATGCCACACTTCTCGGCCGACTCGAGCCGCTCTCCGAACCGGAGCGCCTGCGCCACCTCGTCGGCGCCGTCCTCTCGGAGACGGCCATGATCCTGGGCCATGCCGAGGGGACGCGGCTCGATCCCCACAGTGGATTCGCCCACCTCGGCCTCGACTCCATGATGGCGGTGGAGCTCCGACGGCGCCTCGGGCGCGCGACGGGATTGAGTCTGCCCGTGACGCTCGCCTTCGATCACCCGTCGCCGCACCACGTCGCCACCTTCTTGCGCGATAGGCTCGCCCCCTCGCTCGGGCGGATCTCGCGCGAGCGCGAGGAGCAGCAGCTTGCGTCGAGCGCGGAACGGGGACGCGAGCCCATCGCCATCGTCGGCGTGGGCCTGCGCCTGCCGGGCGGCGTCGCCGACCTGGATGGCTTCTGGACCCAGCTGGCTAACGGCTTCGATGCCGTGCAACCCATCGACAGCGACCGATGGGACGCCGACGCCACCTTCGATCCCGATCCCGACGCCAAAGGAAAGAGCTACGTCCGACACGCCGCGCTGCTCGATCGCGTCGATCGATTCGACGCCGCCTTCTTCGGCATCAGTCCGCGCGAGGCCCGGCACATCGATCCGCAGCACCGCCTTCTGCTCGAGGCATCCTGGAACGCACTCGAAGATGCGGGGGTCGTTCCCGCCACGCTCCGGGACTCGGCCGCCGGCGTATTCGTCGGCATCGGCCCCAGCGACTACGAGCTGCTTCAAAGCTCGGACGATACCGACGCGTACGGCGTTTTGGGAACGCACGCCTCGTTCGCAGCCGGGCGGCTCGCGTTCACGCTCGGCCTTCAAGGGCCGGCGCTTTCCGTCGATACCGCCTGCTCCTCCTCGCTCGTCGCCCTTCATCTCGCGTGCCAGGCGCTCCGACGCGGCGAGTGCCACCTCGCGCTCGCCGCGGGGGTGCAGATCATGACGGTCGCGGAGGGATTCGTTCTCCTCTCGCGCATGCGGGCCCTCGCGCCCGACGGCCGCTGCAAGACCTTCTCCGCCCTCGCCGATGGATACGGGCGCGGCGAAGGCGTCGTCGTCCTCGCCCTCGAGCGCCTCGCCGATGCCCTGGCCGCGGATCGCCGGATCCTGGCCGTCGTTCGCGGGAGCGCGGTCAACCACGACGGCACCAGCAACGGCATCACCGCGCCCAACGGCACGTCGCAGCAGAAGGTCGTGCGCGCGGCGCTCCAGGATGCGGGGCTCCTCGCCACCGAGATCGACGTCGTCGAGTGCCACGGTACCGGCACCTCGCTCGGCGATCCCATCGAGGTTCAAGCCCTGGCCGCCGTCTACGGCGAGGACCGCCCGGCAGGGAGCCCCCTCTTGCTCGGCGCCCTGAAGACCAACATCGGGCACCTCGAATCGGCCGCGGGCCTCGCCGGCGTCGCGAAAATGATGGCGGCCTTGCACCACGAGGCCATCCCTCGGACGCTGCACACGTCCCCGCGCAATCCGCACATCGACTGGGATGCTCTTCCCGTCCATGTCGTCGATGCGCTACGCCCATGGCCGCGACGCGACGGGGATACGCCGCGCCGCGCCGGTGTCTCCTCCTTCGGCATCAGCGGCACCAATGCCCATGTCCTCCTCGAAGAGGCGCCGGCTCCGCGCCCCGCACCTTCGAGCACGCGGGCCGTGTGGCCGCTTCTTCTGTCGGGCAAGACGGAGGAGGTCCTGCACGCACAGGCAGAACGACTGCGCGACCATTTCACGGCGCATCCCGATCTGTCGCTTGCCGACGTCGCGTCGTCCCTGGCCATCACCCGCACCCATTTCGAGCGCCGCGCGGCCATCGTCGCCCGCGATCGCGACGAAGCGCTGCGTGCGCTGGACGCGCTTGCCGCGGGCGATCCCCAGCTCGACGTCACGATGGTGGGCGACGCCGAGAAGCACGGGGAGCTCGTCTTCGTGTTTCCCGGGCAAGGCTCGCAGTGGGCCGAAATGGCGCGGGCGCTGCTGGAGGGATCGCCGGTCTTCCGCGAACGGATCGAGGCGTGCGCCGAGGCACTCGCGCCCCATGTCGATTGGTCACTCCTCGCCGTGCTCCGAGGCGAAGAGGACGCGCCCTCGCTGGATCGCATCGACGTCGTGCAGCCGGTGCTGTTCGCGGTCATGGTGTCGCTCGCGGCCGTGTGGCGCTCGATGGGCGTCGAGCCCGACGCCGTCGTCGGCCACAGCCAAGGTGAGATCGCGGCCGCCTACGTGGCGGGCGCGCTCACGCTCGAAGACGCCGCCAAGGTCGTCGCACTGCGAAGCCGCGCGCTCGCAGGGCTCGCGGGCCGAGGTGCGATGGCCGCCGTCGAGCTCTCGGCCGCCGAGCTCGCGGAGCGGCTCACGCCCTGGAAGGACCAGGTGTCCATCGCCGCCATCAATGGCCCTCGGTCCACCGCGATCTCCGGTGCGCCCGAGGCCGTCGGGCGACTGCTGCAGGAGCTCGCCGACGACGGCATTTTCGCCCTCGAGCTGGGGGCCAGGGTGGCCTCGCACGGCACCGAGGTGGAGGTTCTTCGCGCGCAGATCGTGGCGGACCTTGCGTCCGTCGAACCGCGGGCGGGCGTGGTTCCGTTCTACTCCACGGTGACGGCCGACGAGCTCGATGGGTCCAAGCTCGACGCCGAGTATTGGTACCGCAACCTGCGGCAGCCGGTTCGATTCGCCGAGGTCACGCAGGCGCTTCTGTCGCGTGGACATGGCTTCTTCGTCGAGGTGAGCCCCCACCCGGTGCTGATGCTTCCCTTGCAGGAGAACGTCGAGGCCTCGGGACGGGCCGCCGTGACCGTCGGTTCTCTCTGGCAGGACGAAGGAGATCTCGGGCGCCTCCTGCTCTCGCTCTCGGAGCTCTGGGCGAACGGCTTGGAGCTCGATTGGACGAAGCTTTTGCCCAAAGGCCCGCATGTGCCGCTGCCCACGTACGCGTTTCGGCGCGAACGGCATTGGCTCGACGGGGCCAAGCCCGCGGGTGCGCGTGCCGGCGTCGCGGCGGCCGGTCTGGCCTCGGCCGAACACCCGATCCTCGGTGCGGTGGTGAGCTCGGCGCACGCGGACGAGGTGCTCTTCACCGGGCGGCTGTCGGTGCAGAGCCAGCCTTGGCTCGCGGACCACGCGGTCTTCGACACCGTCCTTCTGCCGGGAACCGCGTTCGTCGAGCTCGCGCTCCTCGGGGCGCGGAAGGTCGGCCTCGATCGGATCGAGGAGCTGACCATCGAGGTGCCCCTCACGCTTCCGGCCAAGGGCGCCGTCGAGCTTCAAATGGTGCTCGGCGCCCGCGACGCGACGGGGCGCAGGCCGCTGATCGTTCACGCGCGGCCATCCGGGTCTTCGGCCGACGACATCGAGCCCGGCGTCGCATGGACGCGCCATGCCGCGGGCGTGCTCGGGCCGGCCGTCCCTGGGTCCGGGTTCGACCTGCGCACGTGGCCCCCGGCGGGTGCGGAGCCGCTGGCGACGGAGGGCCATTACGAGCGCTTGGCCCGCGGAGGGCTCTTCTACGGCCCTCTGTTCCAGGGTCTTTCTGCGGTTTGGACGCGCGGCGAGGAGCTGTTCGCGGAAGTCCACCTGCCGGAGGCGCTCGCCGCCCAGGCAGGCGCGTTCGGCCTCCACCCCGCGCTGCTCGACGCGGCCTTGCATGCGCTCACGCTCCATCGAGCGACGGACGCCCAGGGCATCGCGCTTCCCTTCTCGTGGACGGGGGTGAGCCTGCATGCCGTGGGGGCCTCGTCCCTGCGCGTGCGCTTTTCCCGCCCCGAAGGCGACGGGCGATCCATTGCCATGGCCGTCGCCGATGCGGCCGGTGAACCCATCGCGAGCATCGAGGGGCTGATCACGCGACCGATTTCGGCGGAGCGGCTGCCGCAACCGGCGGACCTTCGCGGGCGACCGCTCTTCCACGTCGAGTGGGTTGCACTCGCCAAGCCGGCGGCGGCGCCGGAGCTTCGCTGGGCGCTGCTCGGTGAGGGAGGCGCGTTCGGACCCGAGCTGGAGAACGCCACGGTGCGATTCGCCGACGTCGGGGATCTCCGCGCCGCGCTCGATCGCGGCGAGCCGGCCCCCGAGGTTCTCATCGCCGCGTGGACGGGCGAGGCCGCGACCGACATTGCACGGGCCGCCCACGAGGCGGCGGCTCGCGGGCTCGAGCTCCTTCGGGCATGGCTCGGCGACGAGCGGTTCGCATCCGGCCGGCTCGTCGTTCTCACGCGCCGCGCCGTCGCCGCGGGGCCCGGGGAGGACGTCCTCGATTTGCCGCATGCTCCCCTTTGGGGGCTCGTGCGCACGGCCCAATCCGAGCATCCCGATCGAGCCCTCGGCCTGCTCGACGTCGACGGGGACGTCTCGGCGCGCGATGCGATGGCGGCCCTCGCAGCCTCCGAAGCGCAGCTCGCCTTGCGCAACGGGACGCTCCGAACGCCACGGCTCGTCCGGGCCGGGGCCGCGGGCTCGCCGGCCCTTGCCCCGATTCGCCCGAACGGCACCGTCCTCATCACCGGTGGAACGGGGAGCCTCGGCGGTGTCTTTGCTCGGCACTTGGTCAGCAAGCACGGTGTCCGCCGTCTTCTGCTGGCATCGCGCCAGGGTCCTTCGGCGGCCGGCGTCGACGCCCTCGTGCACGACCTGACCACCGCCGGAGCCCACGTGGACGTGGCCGCGTGCGACGTCGCCGACCGAAGCGCGCTCCAAACGCTGCTCGCGTCCATTCCGGCCGAGCACCCGCTCACCGGTGTCGTTCACGCCGCCGGGGCGCTCGACGATGGCGTCGTTCTCGCGCTCACCGCCGAGAGGCTCGAGCGCGTCTTCTCGCCCAAGGTGGACGCTGCCCTGCATCTGCACGCGCTCACGCGCGAGCTCGATCTGTCCTTCTTCGTGCTCTTCTCGTCGCTCGCCGGTCTCCTTGGCAGCCTGGGGCAAGCCAACTATGCCGCGGCGAACACCTTTCTGGACGCCCTGGCCCATCATCGCACGTCCCAGGGCCTGCCGGCGCTTTCGCTCGCGTGGGGCTACTGGAGCGATCGCACGGGCATGACGGCGCACTTGACCGCGGCGGACGTGCAGCGGATGTCGCGCCTCGGCATGGGTGCGCTCACGCCGGAGGAAGGGCTCGAGCTCTTCGACGCCGCCCTCGAACGATCCGACGCCACGCTCGTTCCCGCGCACTTCGATCGGGATGCCCTTCGCCGGCAGGCCGACAGCTTGCCCCCGTTGCTTCGGGGGCTCGTGCGCGCTCTGCCGAGAGCCAAGGCGGCTTCGGCGAGGCTCCTCGCCCAGCGCCTGGCCGCGATGCCGGAGGCCGAGCAGGAGCGGGTGCTGCTCGACCTCGTTCGCGCCGAAGTCGCTACGGTCTTCGGGCATGCCTCGCCCTCGGCCATCGACCCTGCCCGGCCCTTGCGCGAGCTCGGCCTCGACTCGCTGTTGGCCATCGAGCTGCGGAATCGCTTCACGGCGATGACCGGCCTGCGCTTGCCCGTCACGCTGGTCTTCGACCATCCGACGCCCCACGCCATCGCGGGCCGGCTGCGCGCGGAGATCTCGGGCCGGCGGACGCCGGTTGGCCATGCCGTGGCCGTCAGCATAGCGCCCAGCCACGAGCCCATTGCCATCGTGGGCATCGGCTGCCGTTTTCCCGGCGGCGTGCACGGCCCGTCCGATCTGTGGAGGCTCTTGGTCGAGGGGACCGACGCCATCTCCTCCTTTCCGGACGACCGCGGTTGGAAGCTCGACGAGCTTTACCATCCCAATCCGGACCAAAAGGGCACCACGTACGTTCGCGAAGGTGGGTTTCTCCACGATGCGCACGACTTCGACCCGGCGTTCTTCGGAATCAGCCGCCGCGAGGCCATGGCCATCGATCCCCAGCAGCGACTGCTCCTGGAGACATCGTGGGAGGCGCTCGAGCACGCGGGGGTTTCGCCCTCGTCCCTCCTTGGCAGCGCGACGGGCATCTTCGTCGGCGTCATGTACAGCGACTACGCGGCGCGACTTTCGCGTGCACCGGACGATCTCGAGGGCTTCGTCGGCATCGGCAGCTCGCCCAGCGTGGCCTCGGGCCGCATTGCCTATACCTTCGGCTTCGAAGGGCCCGCGGTCACCATCGATACGGCGTGCAGCTCCTCGTTGGTCGCACTGCACCTCGCTTGCCAGGCGTTGCGCCAAGGCGAATGCGCCCTTGCGCTCGCCGGTGGCGTAACCGTCATGGCCACGCCCAGCGTGTTCATCGAATTCAGCCGCCAGCGCGGCCTCGCCGTCGACGGCCGATGCAAAGCCTTCTCCGCGCAGGCCGATGGCGCGGGCTGGTCCGAAGGTGCCGGCGTGCTCCTGCTCGAGCGCCTCTCCGACGCGCGACGCCACGGACGGTCCGTGCTCGCGGTGATCCGCGGCTCCGCGGTCAATCAGGATGGCAAAAGCCAGGGCCTCACCGCCCCCAATGGTCCGTCACAGCAACGGGTCATCCAGCAGGCGCTCGCCAGCGCGGGCCTGGCACCCTCCGACATCGACGTCGTCGAGGGGCATGGCACGGGCACCACCCTCGGCGATCCCATCGAAGCGCAAGCCCTGCTCGCCACCTACGGCGAGGCGCATTCGCAGGAGCGACCGCTGTGGCTCGGTACGATCAAGTCCAACTTGGGGCACACCCAGGCCGCCGCCGGCGTGGCGGGGGTCATCAAGATGGTGCTGGCGATGCAGCATGATCTTCTGCCGAAGACGCTGCACGCCGAGACGCCCTCCCCCCACGTCGATTGGACGCCGGGTACGGTCCGTTTGCTCTCGGACAGCATGCCTTGGAAAGCCAATGGCGCTCCGAGGCGGGCCGGGATCTCGTCGTTCGGCATCAGCGGGACCAATGCGCACCTCATCGTCGAGGAAGCGCCCCTTCCCGCTCCCGCTCCGACGTCCGCCCCCGTGGCGGCGGTGGCTGCCTTGCCGGTGCTTCTCTCGGCCAAGTCGGAGGCGGCCCTCGCGGCGCAAGCGAATCGGCTGCGCATGCACCTCGCGGCGGAGCCCGAGGTCGCGCTCGTCGATCTGGCGTACTCGCTCGCCACCGCGCGGGCGCATCTCGAGCGGCGCGCGGCCTTCGTCGTCGAAACCCGCGCCGCGCTCGTGGAGTCGCTCGACGCGCTCGCGCGCGGGGAGCATCCGATCGGCGATGCCAGGGCGCCCGGCAAGTTGGCCTTCCTTTTCACGGGCCAGGGGAGCCAGCGCGCGGGCATGGGGCGCGCGCTCTACGAGGCGTTCGCGGTCTTCCGTGAGACCCTCGACGCGATCTCGGCGGAGCTCGATCCGCACCTCGAGACGCCGCTGCACGACGTGCTCTTCGCCCCCGAGGAAACCACGCGGCTGCACGCCACGGGTTCGACGCAGCCCGCGCTTTTTGCCCTCGAAGTGGCCCTGTTCCGGCTCGTCGAACGCTGGGGCATCACGCCCGACGTCTTGCTCGGCCACTCCATCGGCGAGCTCGTGGCCGTCCACGTTGCCGGCGCGCTTTCCCTTGCGGACGCGTGCACCCTCGTCGCCGCGCGCGCCCGCCTCCTGCAAGCCTTGCCCGCCGGCGGCGCAATGCTCTCCCTCCAGGCCTCGGAGGACGAAGTCCGCCCACTCCTCACCGGGCGCGAACACCGCATCGACATCGCCGCCGTGAATGGCCCGCGCGCCACCGTCATCTCGGGCGACGCCGACACAGTGCTCGAGGTGGGGGCTCACGTCGAAGCGATGGGGCGCAAGACCAAACGACTCCGCGTCAGCCACGCGTTCCACTCGCCCCACGTCGAAGGCATGCTCGAGGCGTTTCGGCGGGTGGCGGCGGGCATCACGTTCCAGCCCCTGCGCATCCCCGTTCTGTCCAACCTCACCGGGCAGCGGCTTTCGGACGAGGAGATCGCCTCGCCCGACTATTGGGCGCGCCACGTCCGCCATGCGGTGCGGTTTGCGGAGGGCGTGCGCACGCTCGAGGCCGAAGGCGTGTCGGCCTTCCTCGAGCTCGGACCGAGCGCCGTTCTCTCGGCCATGGCGCAAGACACATGGTCAGGATCCGGCGATGGCCATCCCGTGTTCGCGTCCGCGTTGCGGGGCGATCGGCCCGAGGTGGACGCGATCGTGGCCGCCGCGGCGGACTTGCATCGGGGCGGCCATTTCGTCGATTGGAATCGCTTTTTCGAGCCCTTGGCCGCACGCCGGGTGCCGCTTCCGACGTATGCGTTCCAGCGAGAGCGCTACTGGCTCGCGCCCACGCCGAATGGCGATGTCGGCGCGGCAGGCCTTACCGCGGCGGAGCATCCGCTTCTCGGCGCCATCGTCCACGTGGCGGGGGCCGACGAGTTTCTCTTCACCGGCCGGCTCTCGCGGGAGAGCCATCCATGGCTCGCCGATCACGCCGTCTACGACACCGTGCTCCTGCCGGGCGCCGCGTTCGTCGAGCTGGCCCTGGCCGCCGCCCATCGCACGGGCGCGGGGGGCATCGAGGAGCTCACCCTCGAGGCGCCGCTCGTTCTGAATCCGAAACGCGCCGTCCGCCTTCAAGTGGCCGTCGGCGCTGCGGATGGATCGGGCCAGCGACGCCTGACCGTGCACTCGCGGGAAGACGCCGAGCCGGACGATGCCCCCTGGATCCGCCATGCCACCGGCACGCTCGACGCGGAGATGCGGGAGCTCGCGTTCGACCTCCGGGCGTGGCCTCCCGCGGGCGCCGAGCCAATCGCGCTCGAGGGACTCTACGAGCGCCTTGCCGACGCGGGGCTTCTCTATGGTCCAAGCTTCCAAGGGCTCTCCGCCGCGTGGAGATCGCACGAGGGACTCTTTGCCGAGGTTCACCTCCTGGAGCAGGACGCCAGCGCGTTCTCGCTTCATCCCGCGCTTCTCGACGGTGCGCTCCACGCGCTTGCACTCGATGCGTCGCCGGAGAACACGGAGGTGCCGCTGCCGTTCTCGTGGGCCGGGGTGTCGCTGCGCACGGCCGGGGTGTCCCGTCTTCGCGTGCACCTCCGGAGGGACGAGGCGGCCATCGCGCTCTCCATCGCGGATGGCTCGGGCGAGCCCGTGGCCTCCATCGAGGCGTTGCGCACGCGGATCGCCTCGCGGGATTCGTTCGGCAGCGCCGCATCCCATGATGCGCTCCATCGTGTCGATTGGGTTGCACGGCCGGAGCATGCCGCGGGGATCGCAGCGGGCTCCTTCGCCGAACTGGTCGATACCACTGCCCTCGTGGCGTCCATCGAGGCAGGGGCCCCCATTCCCGAGGTCGTCGCCGTAAGCCTCGGAGGCACCGCGCAGGATGCCACGGCGGCCGCCGTACGCGATGCGACGTGCCAAGCGCTCGCGCTTCTTCGGGCGTGGATGGCCGAGGAGCGGCTTGCATCCCGCCGTCTCGTGTTCGTCACGCGCGGCGCCGTCGCCGCCCGGCCCGACGAGGACGTCCCCGATCTGGCACGGGCGGCGCTTTGGGGTCTCGTGCGTGCCGCACAATCCGAGCACCCCGATCGGAGTGTGGCGCTTCTCGATCTCGATGACACCGAGGCTTCGTGGAGCGCCCTGCCGGCGGCCATCGCCTCCGGTGAATCGCAGCTTGCCTTGCGGCACGGGGAGATGCGGGTTCCCCGGTTGGTGCGGGTTGCTCGCGCCTCGGCCGGCGAAACCGTCCCGATGAACCCCGAGGGCACCGTCCTGGTCACGGGTGGGACGGGTGCGCTGGGTGCCCTGTTCGCACGCCACCTCGTTGCAAAACATGGCGTGCGCCATCTCCTGCTCGCATCGCGCCGAGGGCGCTCGGCCGCGGGGGCCGAGGCGCTCGAGGCCGAGCTCACGGCGGCGGGCGCCCGCGTGACGGTGGCCGACTGCGATGCCGGCGACGAAGAGGCGCTCCGGCGGCTGCTCGATTCGATCCCGCCGGAGCATCCCCTCACGGGCATCGTGCATGCGGCCGGCGCCGTCGACGACGGCGTGCTTTTCGCGCTGACCCCCGAGAGGCTCGAACGCGTTCTTCGGCCGAAGGCCCTGGCCGCGTTGCATCTGCACGAGCTCACGCGAGGACATGCGCTCGCGTTCTTCGTATCGTTCTCGTCGCTGGCCGGCGTCATCGGCAGCTCCGGCCAAGGCAACTATGCCGCGGCCAATGCGTTCCTCGATGCGCTCGCCCACCACCGCAAGGCGCGAGGGCTTCCGGCGGTGTCGCTGGCGTGGGGACACTGGGCCGGGGGCACGGGCATGACCGCGCACCTCGGTGCCGTCGACCTGCAGCGCGTGGCGCGCTTGGGGATGGGCGCGCTCTCCGCCGAAGAAGGGCTTGCCCTTTTCGACGTGGCGCTCGGCCGAACCGAAGCATCGCTGGTTCCGGCGCGCTTCGAGGCCACCTTGCTCCGCGGACACGGCGATGCGCTTCCACCGTTGTTTCGAGGCCTCGTGCGCACGGTCGCACGTCGCCCGGGGATGGCGGCGAGCTCCGCCATCCGGCAGCGTCTGGCGGCGCTTTCCGAATCCGAGCGCGAGCGGGTGCTCCTCGATCTCGTCCGCGGTGAGGTCGCCACGGTGTTCGGCCACGCATCGCACGACACGATCGAGCCCGCGCGGCCGCTGCAGGAGATCGGCCTCGACTCCCTCACGGCCATCGAGCTGCGCAATCGGATCGCCGCGGCCACGGGCTTGCGCTTGCCAGCCACGCTTCTCTTCGATCATCCGACCCCCGTTGCGCTCGCACGCCAACTGGCGGCCGACTTGCTCGGCCATTCCGTGCACGCCGGCGCGGGCCCGGCCCCACGACGCGCCCTTTCCAACGACGAGCCCATCGCCATCGTCGCCATGAGTTGCCGCTTCCCGGGCGGCGTACGAAGCCCCTCCGAGCTCTGGGAGGTTCTCGTCCGGGGCACCGACACCATCTCCGCATTTCCTCGGGACCGTGGCTGGAAGCTCGACGAGCTTTTCCACCCGGACGCCGACGCCAACAAGAAGGGAACCTCCTACGTCCGCGAAGGCGGCTTTCTGCACGACGCGCACCATTTCGACCCGGCCTTCTTCGGCATCAGTCCGCGCGAGGCGCTGGCCATCGACCCCCAGCAGCGCCTCCTGCTCGAGACCTCGTGGGAAGTGCTCGAGCGCGCGGGCATACATCCGGCCTCGCTTCATGGCTCGCTCACCGGCGTCTTCGTCGGTGTCATGTACAGCGATTACGCCGCGCGGCTGACGCGCGCCCCCGAAGATCTCGAAGGCTTTCTCGGCATCGGGAGCTCGCCCAGCGTGGCCTCGGGCCGCATCGCCTACACCTTCGGCCTCGAGGGGCCGGCGGTTACCATCGATACCGCGTGCAGCTCCTCCCTCGTGAGCCTTCACCTCGCCTGCCAGGCGCTGCGCCACGGCGAATGCTCCCTCGCCCTCGCGGGCGGCGTCACCGTCATGGCCTCGCCGGGTGCGTTCGTCGAGTTCAGTCGGCAGCGCGGACTGTCGCTCGATGGTCGCTGCAAAGCCTTCTCGGCCAAGGCCGACGGCGTGGGCTGGTCCGAGGGCGCAGGCATGCTCTTGCTCGAGCGCCTCTCCGAGGCCACGCGCCTCGGGCACCCCGTGCTCGCGGTCATCCGTGGCTCCGCCGTCAACCAGGACGGCAAGAGCCAAGGTCTCACCGCCCCCAACGGGCCCGCCCAGCAGCGCGTCATTCGGCAAGCCCTCGCCAACGCCAACCTCGAGCTCGCGGACATCGATGCCGTCGAAGCCCACGGCACGGGAACCACGCTCGGCGATCCCATCGAAGCCCAGGCCCTTCTCGCCACTTACGGACAGGCGCATTCCGCGGAGCGGCCTCTCTGGCTCGGGACCATCAAGTCCAACTTTGGGCATACCCAAGCCGCCGCAGGCGTCGCCGGCATCATCAAGATGGTCCTCGCCATGCAGCACGGCCTCTTGCCCAAGACGCTGCATGCCGATACGGCCTCGCCCCACGTCGATTGGTCGTCCGGCGCACTCCGCCTCCTCACCGAGCCCGCACCCTGGAAGCCCCAGGGATCCCCCCGGCGGGCCGCGGTTTCTTCCTTCGGCATCAGCGGCACCAACGCCCACGTCATCTTGGAAGAGGCACCCCCACCCCAACCCTCCCCCGGAGGGGGAGGGAGCCCTGGAGTTCCGTCTGCCTCACAGGCACCGGGGGAGCCCGCAAGGGCTCCCTCCCCCTCAGGGGGAGGGTCGGGGTGGGGGTGCTTCCCCGTTGTTCTTTCGGCCCGCTCCGAAACGGCGCTCGACGCGCAGGCCGCGCGACTCCGCGTGCACCTCGAGGCGCATCCCGATCTTCGTCTCGCGGACGTCGCCCATGCGCTCGCCACCACGCGCTCGCACTTCGAGGTGCGGGCCGCCTTCGTGGCGCGCGATCGTGACGAGGCGCAGAGGAAATTGGCAGCGTTGGTAGCGTCGAATGCGAAGCACGCCGGAAAGCTTGCCGTGCTCTTTACGGGGCAGGGCAGCCAGCGCGCCGGCATGGGGCGCGCGCTCTACGAAGCCTTTCCGGTCTTTCGTGACGCCCTCGACGCCGTTCGTGCGGAGCTCGATCCGCATCTCGAGCGGCCGCTGCACGATGTCCTTTTCGAGGAGGCTGATTGCCTCGACCAGACCGGTTTTGCGCAGCCGGCCCTCTTCGCACTCGAGACCGCGCTGTTCCGACTCATGGAGAGCTGGGGCGTCGTGCCGGATCTCTTGCTCGGTCACTCCATCGGCGAGCTCGTCGCGGCGCACGTCGCCGGTGTGCTCTCGCTGAAGGACGCGTGCACGCTCGTGGCGGCGCGCGCGCGGCTCATGCAATCGCTGCCGGCCGGGGGCGCGATGATTGCGGTGCAGGCCTCCGAGGACGAGGTCCGCCCGCGGCTGGAGTCACGCGCGTCGTTGCTCGACATTGCGGCGGTCAATGGCCCTCATGCCACCGTCATTTCCGGGGATCGTGAGGCCGCGCTCGAGGTGGCGAGGCAGTTCGAGGCCCTGGGCCGAAGGACCAAGGAGCTCGCGGTCAGCCACGCGTTTCATTCGCCGCACATGGATGCGATGCTCGATACGTTTCGAAGCGTCGTCCGCGGGCTGTCGTTCCACCCACCGCGCATTCCCATCGTCTCGAACCTCACGGGGCTGCGCGCCCGCGCCGAGGAGCTGGGTTCTCCCGAGCATTGGGTGCGGCACGTGCGGCAGGCGGTGCGCTTTTTCGAGGGCGTGCGGACGCTCGAGGCCGAAGGGGTCTCGACGTTCCTCGAGCTGGGGCCCCACGGTGTGCTCTCGGCGATGGCCCAGGCATGCCTCTCCGAAGAGGCCCAGGACCGCGCAGCCTTCTTGCCTGCACTGCACGAGGGGCGGCCGGAGGTGGAAACCCTCGTGGCGATGCTCGGCGGCCTTCACGTGCACGGGCACACGCTCGATTGGAATGCCTTCTTCGGCCCCCGCGCGCCGCGGCCCGTTCCGCTTCCCACGTACGCGTTTCAACGCGAACGCTATTGGCTCGAGCCTCCCCCGGACGGACACGCGAACGTCGCCTCCGCGGGCCTCGCCCCGGCGGACCATCCGCTGCTGGGCGCCGCCGTGCCCCTTGCCGACGGCGATGGCTACCTCTTCACCGGGCGCCTCTCCCTCGAGAGCCATCCTTGGCTCGCGGACCATACCGTGTTCGAAACCGTTCTCCTGCCGGGTACCGCGTTCGTCGATCTCGGTCTGGTCGCGGCCCGTCACGTAGGGCTCGGGCGGATCGAGGAACTCACCTTGGAAGCCCCCCTCGCGTTGCCCGCCGAAGGAGCCGTCCATGTGCAGCTCACCCTCGGTGCGGCCGGCGAAGGCGGGCGCAGGGCGTGGAGCCTGCACGCCCGCGCCGATCGCGCGGACGTGGCCTGGACGCGTCATGCAACGGGCTCGCTCGGGCCCCAGGATGCGCCGTCCTTCGACATGCGCGCATGGCCTCCCGCCGGCGCCGAGGAGATCGCGCTGGAGGGCCTGTATGAACGCCTCGCCGCGGCGGGACTGTCGTACGGCCCTCTCTTTCGCGGCCTCTCGGCGGCCTGGACGCAGGGCGAGGATCTCTTCGTGGAGACGCGCTTGCCCGACGGCGAGGACGTCTCTCGCTTCGCCCTGCACCCTGCGCTGCTCGACGCGGCCCTCCATGCGCTGGCACTCGGGGATGGAGCCGAGGTGACGCTCCCCTTTTCCTGGACGGGAGTAAGCCTGCATGGTCCAGGCGCATCCTCGCTGCGGGTGCGGCTTTCGCGGCGGGCTGGGGGCTCGGTTTCGCTCGCGATCGCCGACACCACGGGCGAGCCCGTGGTGTCCATCGAGGCGTTGCATACGCGGCCGGCTTCCGCGCAGAAGCTTCGCGGTGTTCGCCACGATGCGATCTTTCAGCTCGATTGGACGGCGTTGCCCGAGATTGCGTCGCCCGCGCTCGACGTCGAGTGCGTCCGGCTCGATGCCTCCGGTGGCGTCCGCGATGTCCTGGCGCGCGCCCTCGTTCGTCTTCAGACCTGGCTCGCCGAAGCGCGCTCGGACTCCCGCCGCCTCGTCTTCGTCACGCGCGGCGCCGTCGCCGTCGTGGCGGGAGACGGCATGCTCGATGCCGCGCAAGCCGCCCTCTGGGGTCTCGTGCGCACCGCTCAATCCGAGCATCCCGAGCGCGGCATCGTCCTTTTGGACCTCGACGAGGACGCCTCCGACGAGACCGTGGCGGCGGCCATCGCGTCGGGCGAGTCGCAATGCGCGCGCCGCCAGGGAGTCTCGTTCGTGCCAAGGCTCGCGCGTCCTCGGGCCGATCACGCCCTGACCATTCCGCCGGGCACCGCGGGTTGGCGCCTCGACATTTCGGGCAAGGGAACCTTCGAGAACCTCGCCCTCGTGGCGGCGCCTCACGCCCTCGAGCCGCTCGGGCCCGGCCAGGTGCGCGTGGCGGTTCGTGCCGCCGGTCTCAATTTCCGCGATGTGCTCAACGCCCTCGGGATGTATCCGGGCGAGGCCGGCGAACTCGGGCTCGAAGGCGCCGGCATCGTCCTCGAGGTTGGCCCCGGCGTTTCCCGCCTCGCCGCCGGCGATCGCGTCATGGGCTTGTTCCCCTGCGCCTTCGGCCCCATCGCCGTCGCCGACCATCGCATGCTCGCCCCCATCCCGCGCGGGTGGTCCTTCGCCCAGGCGGCCGCGATCCCGGTCGTCTTTCTCACCGCGTACTACGCGCTCGTCGACCTCGGCCATCTGCAGCGCGGGGAGCGCTTGCTCGTCCATGCGGCCGCAGGCGGCGTCGGCATGGCCGCCGTCCAACTCGCCCGTCACCTCGGCGCCGAGGTCTTCGCCACCGCTAGCCCCGGCAAGTGGGGCACGCTGCGCTCCCTCGGTGTGCACGATGCACGCATTGCTTCCTCCAGGTCCCTCGACTTCGAGCCGCAATTCCTTCGCGCCACCGACGGCCGCGGCATGCACGTCGTCCTCGATTCGCTCGCGCGCGAGTTCGTCGATGCTTCGCTCCGCCTGCTCCCCCTCGGTGGCCGCTTCGTCGAGATGGGCAAGACCGATGTTCGCGATCCCGTCATCGTCGCCGCGGACCACCCCGGTGTGGCGTACCAGGCCTTCGATCTTCTCGACGCCGGGCCCGACCGCATCCAGCAGATGTTCGCCGCCCTCGTCGAACTCTTCGAACGCGGTGAGCTCCAGGCCTTACCCATCACCTGCTGGGACATCCGCCAGGCCCAGGATGCCTTCCGCTTTCTCGGACAGGCCCGACACGTCGGCAAAGTCGTCTTCTCCGTGCCCCATGCGCCCTCCGCGCAAGGCACGGTGCTCGTCACCGGCGGGACCGGAACGCTCGGGGCACTCTTCGCCAAGCACCTCGTGCGCGAGCATGGCGTTCGCCATCTGCTGCTCGCCTCACGGCAAGGGCCCGCAGCACCGGGGGCCGACGCCCTGCAAGCCGAGCTCGCGGCGGCCGGCGCCCACGTCACCATCGCCGCGTGCGACGTCGCCGACAAGGCGGCCCTCCAGCAGCTCTTCGCGACCATTCCCCTCGAGCATCCTCTGACCGGCGTCGTTCATGCGGCCGGCGCGCTCGACGACGGACTTCTGCTCTCCCTCGCCCCCGAGCGGCTCCCACGCGTCCTCCGGCCCAAGATCGACGCCGCTTCCCATCTGCACGACCTCACGCGTGATCTCGATCTCTCCTTCTTCGTCCTCTTCTCCTCCATTGCAGGCATCACCGGCAACGCGGGCCAGGGCAGCTATGCCGCCGCCAATGCCTTCCTCGACGGCCTGGCGCAACTCCGCAAGACGTCGGGGCTTCCCGCACTTTCGCTGGCCTGGGGCTACTGGGCCGAGCGCACGGGCATGACCGCCCACCTCGACGGCGCCGATCTCCAGCGCATGGCCCGCCTCGGGATGGGGGCGCTCTCCACGGCCGACGGCCTGGCCCTCTTCGATCTCGCCCTCGCGCGGCCCGATGCCCTGGCCGTGCCGGCGCGCTTCGATCTGGTGGCGCTCCGCGCCCACGCGGACGACCTTCCGCCGCTGTTCGCGGCGTTGGTGCAGGGCGCGCGGCCAGCTGACGCGGGGCGCGCCCGCGAGCGGCGCAAGCTCGGGCAACTCCTCGCGTCGCGGACGGAGCCGGAGCGCCATCGGGCATTGCTCGATCTCGTCTTGGCCGAAACGGCCACGGTGCTCGGCCACGCCGAGGCATCGCGGCTCGATGCGCACACGGGGTTCGCCGAGCTCGGACTCGATTCGCTGACCGCCGTCGAGCTTCGCCAGCGGCTGCAGCGCGCCAGCGGATTGACGCTGCCCGCGACCTTGGCCTTCGACCACCCCTCACCCCACCGTCTCGCCGTCTTTCTGCACGAGTCGCTCACGCCCGCGCTCGGCCGCGCGGCCTCGACCCGAGAGAAACCAAAGACGATGACGCACGACCGCGGTGACGAGCCGGTGGCCATCGTGGGCATGGGCCTGCGCTTGCCGGGCGCCATCGTCGACCTCGATGGCTTTTGGACCCGCCTCGAGCAGGGCTTCGATGCCGTGGGGCCCATTGGCCTGGAGCGCTGGGACGCGGACGTCTTCTTCGACGCCGATCCCGACGCAAAGGGAAAGAGCTACGTCAAGCACGCAGCCTTGCTCGAGCGCATCGATCTCTTCGACGCGGCCTTCTTCGGCATCAGCCCGCGCGAGGCCAAGCACATCGACCCGCAGCATCGCTTCTTGCTCGAGGCCTCGTGGAGCGCCCTGGAAGACGCGGGGGTCGTTCCCGCCTCGCTTCGAGATTCCTCGACGGGCGTCTTCGTCGGCATCGGCCCGAGCGAATACGAACTGCTCCAAAGTTCGAGCGCCGAGGCGGAGGCGTATGCGGCGTTGGGGACGCACTCGTCGTTTGCGGCCGGACGGCTGGCGTTCACGCTGGGGCTCCAAGGACCGGCCCTCTCCGTCGACACGGCCTGCTCGTCCTCGCTGGTCGCCCTTCATCTCGCCTCCCAGGCGCTCCGCCGTGGCGAGTGCGATCTGGCGCTCGCGGCGGGTGTGCAGATCATGGTCGCCCCCGAAGGCTTCGTGCTTCTCTCCCGCACGCGGGCTCTCGCGGCCGATGGCCATTCCAAGACGTTCTCCGCGCGGGCCGATGGATATGGCCGCGGTGAGGGCGTCGTCGTTCTCGCCCTCGAGCGCCTCTCCGATGCCCGCGCCAAAGGTCGCGAGGTGCTCGCGGTCCTCCGAGGCAGCGCCGTCAACCACGATGGTGCGAGCAATGGCATCACGGCCCCCAACGGCACCTCGCAGCAAAAGGTCTTGCGGGCAGCCCTCCAAGACGCCGGCCTCGGCCCGACCGATGTCGACGTCGTGGAGTGCCATGGCACCGGCACGTCGCTGGGCGATCCCATCGAGGTGCAAGCCTTGGCCGCCGTCTACGGTGAAGGCCGCTCCTCCGAGCAGCCGCTCCTGCTCGGCGCCGTCAAGACCAACATCGGGCACCTCGAATCCGCCGCGGGGCTCGCCGGCGTCGCCAAGATGGTCGCGGCCCTGCGCCGCGAGGCTCTGCCCCCGACCCTCTACACGTCGCCGCGCAATCCGCACGTCGATTGGGAGGCCCTCCCCGTTCACGTCGTCGATACGCTGCGTCCGTGGCCGCGCCGCCCCGATGGCGTGCCCCGGCGCGCGGGCGTCTCGTCGTTCGGCATCAGTGGGACCAATGCCCACGTGGTCCTGGAGGAGGCTCCCCGAGAAACGACGGAGGCCCCCGCGTCCTTGCTCACCGGATGGCCGCTTCTCCTGTCGGGCAAGACGGACGAAGCCCTTCGCGCGCAGGCCGTGCGGCTCCGCGACCATCTCGCCGCGCATCCCGAGTTGACCATCGCCGATGTCGCGTTCTCCCTCGCCACCGCCCGCTCGCACTTCGAGCGCCGCGCGGCCATGATCGCCCGCGATCGCGAAGGACTCCTCGGCGTGCTGGACTCTCTGTCACGAGGCCAGGGTGCCCCCGGGGCCGTTCTCGGCGAAGCCAGGACGCCAGGCAAGCAGGCCAAGCTGGCCATCCTCTTCACGGGACAGGGAAGCCAGTACCCTGGCATGGGCCGCGGCCTCTACGAGAGCCTGCCTCCCTTCCGCGCGGCCTTCGACGAAGTGTCCGCCCACCTCGATCCCCATCTCGAGGTGCGCCTGGGCGATGTCCTCTTTGCCGAGGCCCCCGAGCCCGCGGCGCGCATCCACCAGACGGCGTTCACCCAGCCGGCGCTCTTCGCGCTCGAAGTGGCCCTCTTCCGGGTCGTCGAACGCGGCGGCGTCGTACCGAGCTTCTTGCTCGGGCACTCCATCGGCGAGCTCACCGCGGCGCACGTCGCCGGCGTGCTCTCGCTCGAGGATGCGTGCCGCCTCGTCGCCGCGCGCGCGCGCCTCATGCAGGCCTTGCCGGCGGGCGGTGCCATGGTCTCGCTGCAAGCGTCGGAGGCCGAGATCCGACCCCGGCTCGCGGGCCGCGAACACGTCGTCGACATCGCCGCGGTCAACGGCGCGCGCTCCACCGTCGTATCGGGAGAGCTCGAGGCGGTCCTCGAGATCGCGAACCATGTCGAAGCCCTGGGCCGCAAGACCAAGCGCCTTGCCGTCAGCCATGCCTTCCATTCCCCGCGCATGGACGGAATGCTCGACGACTTCCGGCGCGTGGCCGAAGGCCTCACCTTCCATCCTCCGCGCCTGCGCATTCTTTCGAACGTCACCGGTCAGGTGCTCTCCCACGAGGAGCTCTCCTCGCCCGACTATTGGGTCCGCCACGTCCGTCACGCGGTTCGCTTTGCCGATGCCGTCCGCGTCCTCGATGCGGAAGGTGTCTCCACCTTTCTCGAGCTGGGCCCCCACCCGACGCTTTCGGCGCTGGCCCACGACGGTCTCTCCGAGCCGTCCCAGGACCGCGCTGCCTTCCTTCCCGCGCTCCGCTCCGATCGATCCGATCCGGACACCTTCCTCGCGGCCATCGCCGGGTTGCACGTCCGCGGGCACGAGGTCGATTGGACGAACTTCTTCGCCGCCTTCACCACCCGCCGGGTCCCGCTGCCCACGTATGCCTTCCAACCCGAGCGGCATTGGCTCACCCCCTCACCGGCGGCAAAGGACGTCGTTGCCAACGGATGGACGGCGGCGGACCACCCGCTGCTGGGCGCCGCCGTTTCGCTTGCGGGCGGCGATGGCGTTCTCTTCACCGGCCGCCTGTCCCTCGAGAGCCATCCGTGGCTCGCCGACCATACCGTGTTCGAGCAGGTGCTTTTGCCCGGCACGGCGTTCGTCGAGCTGGCCCTGGAGGCCGCACGCCACGTGGACCTGGAGCACCTCGACGAGCTGACGCTCGAGGCTCCGTTGGTCCTGCCGCCCAAGGGCGGGGTGGAGATCCAGGTGGAACTCCGTGGGCCCGACGATCAGGGGCGCCGGGGAATCACCGTGCATTCGCGGCCTTCCGACGAGGGTGCTCCCTGGCAGCGCCATGCCACGGGCAGCTTGGGTCCCGCCGCCTCGGCACCCCGGCTCGATCTGCGGGACTGGCCTCCGCCCGGCGCCGAGGCCGTGGCGCTCGATGGCTTCTACGATCGCCTCACCGACATCGGGCTCCATTACGGGCCTGCCTTTCAGGGGCTCTTGTCCCTCTGGAAACGCGGCGAGGATCTCTTTGCCGAAGTCCGTCTCCACGAAGCCGCGGATCCCTTCGGTCTCCATCCCGCGCTGCTCGACGCCGCCCTTCACGCGCTGGCCGCGGCGGCGCAGACGAACGACGTGGAGCTTCCCTTCTCCTGGTCGGGGGTGACGCTCCACGCGCGCGGAGCGTCGGCCCTTCGCGTGCACCTTCGGCGCGCGGCGGACGGCTCGATGGCGCTCTCCCTCGCGGACGCGGCGGGCGAGCCCGTGGCCCTCGTGGAAGCGCTCCACACGCGGGCGGTGTCCAAGGAGCAGCTTGCAGGTGCGCGCGCTGCGGGGCACGACGGGCTTTACCAGGTCGAGTGGTCGACGCTTCGCGAACCGCCGGCGCCGCCCTTCCTCGGAACATGGGCCTTGGTCGGAGAGGATGCTGCGCTCTCGAGACCCGAGGCGTCCTCGGTTCGCCTCATCGAGCACCCTCATGTCGATGCACTCCGGGACGCGCTGGACCGCGGGGACCAGGCGCCCGACATCGTGCTCGTTCCGTGGAGTGCCGTGGAAGGCACCGCACGGCCATCCGCCGCACGCGAGGTCACCGCACGGGCGCTCGCGTGGCTTCGAGCGTGGCTCGCCGACGAACGACTCGCGGCGTGCCACCTCGTGTTCATCACGCGGCATGCGGTGGCGGCACGGCCCGACGACGCGGTCGCCGACCTGGCGCATGCGCCCCTTTGGGGCCTCGTGCGCACGGTTCAATCGGAGCACCCCGACCGATCGGTGACCCTGCTCGATCGGGACGGGTCGCATCCATCGTGGGAGACGCTCACCCGGGCCATTCTCTGCCGGGAGTCCCAGGTGGCCCTGCGCGGCGGGGAGGTGCTCGTCCCCCGACTGGCTCGGCTCCGTCCTCGGGAGATCGCCGAGGTGCCGTCTCTCCGTCCGGAAGGCACAGTGCTGATCACCGGAGGCACGGGCTCGCTGGGCGCCGTGTTCGCGCGCCACCTCATCGCCAAGCACGGGGTGCGGCGCCTTCTTCTCACGTCGCGCCGGGGGCTCTCGGCGCCGGGGGCCGAGGCGCTCCAGCGCGAGCTCACCGCCGCTGGGGCTCACGTGACCATCGCGGCGTGCGATGTCGCCGACGAGGGTGCGCTCGGCCAGTTGCTCGGCACGATCGCTCCGGAGCACCCGCTCACCGGCGTGATCCACACCGCGGGTGTGCTCGAGGATGGGGTGTTTCTCTCCCTCACGCCCGAGAAGATCGACCACGTTTTTGCACCCAAAGTCGATGCGGCGGTCCATCTGGATCGGCTCACGCGCGGGCTCGATCTCTCCTTCTTCGTGCTGTTCTCGTCGCTGGCGGGCATCGTCGGCAGTTTGGGCCAAGGCAACTACGCCGCGGCCAACTCGTTCCTCGATGCCCTTGCGCAGCATCGGAGGGCACGGGGTCTGCCGGCGCTTTCCCTCGCGTGGGGCTACTGGGCCGAGCGCACGGGCATGACCGGACACCTGGGCGACGCGGAACTCCAGCGCATCGCGAGGCTTGGCATGGGTGCGCTCTCCACCGACGACGCGCTCGCCCTCTTCGACACGGCGCTCGCACGCACCGAGGCCTCGCTCGTTCCGGCTCGCTTCGATCTTCGCGCGCTGCGCGGGCACGCCGAGGCCATGCACCCGTTGTTCCGCGGGCTCGTTCGCACGGGCGGGCGCGCCACGAACGGTGTCGCCGGCCCCAGCCTGGCGCAGCGCCTCGCACCGCTCACCGAGACGGAGCGGCGGCAGGCGTTGCTCGATCTCGTGTGCGGGGAAATTGCCGCCGTGTTCGGGCATGCCTCGTCCAGCGCGATCGAGGCGGCCCGTCCGCTGCAGGAGCTCGGGCTCGACTCCCTCATGGCCGTCGAGCTTCGAAATCGACTCGGCGCGGCGACCGGCCTGCGCCTCCCCGCGACCCTGCTCTTCGACCACCCGACCCCCGAGACCCTCGCCGAGCGGCTGCGGAGCGATCTCTGGGGCGAACCCGAGACGCTCGCCGAGCCGGACGAGGTGGTGCTCCGCAAGGCCATGGCGTCCATCCCCATCGCGCGGCTCCGCGAGGCAGGGCTCCTCGAGGGCTTGCTGCGCCTCGCGAAGGCCAGCGCGGCACCGCAGGCACCCGAAGAAAACAACCTATCGCGCATCGATGCGATGGACGTCGACGATCTCGTTCGGATGGCACTCGATGAAGTTTGATTCCTCCTTCGACGCCGACTTCGTGAAACACGATTGGAGCACGTGCAGTGGCTAACCCCTCGGACAAAATCGTCGAAGCACTTCGGGCATCGCTCAAAGAAGTCGAGCGCCTGCGGCAACGAAACCGCGAACTTGCCAGCGCATCGTCGGAGCCCATCGCCATCGTCGCCATGAGCTGTCGCTTTCCCGGCGGCGTGCGAAGCCCCTCCGAGCTCTGGGAGGTTCTCGTCCAGGGCACCGACGCCATCTCCGCGTTTCCCCAGGACCGCGGTTGGAAGCTCGACGAGCTGTTCCACCCCGACCCCGAGCAAAAGGGAACCTCCTACGTCCGCGAAGGCGGCTTTCTCCACGACGCCCACCACTTCGATTCCGCCTTCTTCGGCATCAGTCCGCGCGAGGCGCTGGCCATCGACCCGCAGCAGCGCCTCCTGCTCGAGACCTCGTGGGAGGTGCTCGAGCACGCAGGCATCCATCCGGCCTCGCTCCAACGCTCGCTCACCGGCGTCTTCGTCGGCGTCATGTACAGCGACTACGCCGCGCGGCTGACGCGCGCCCCCGAAGATCTCGAGGGCTTCGTCGGCATCGGCAGCGCGCCGAGCGTCGCCTCCGGGCGCATCGCCTACACCTTCGGCCTCGAGGGGCCCGCGGTCACCATCGATACGGCGTGCAGTTCCTCCCTCGTGAGCCTTCACCTCGCCTGCCAGGCGCTGCGCCATCGCGAGTGCTCCCTCGCCCTCGCGGGCGGCGTCACCGTCATGGCCTCGCCGGGCGCGTTCATCGAGTTCAGCCGGCAACGGGGGCTCGCCCTGGATGGCCGCTGCAAAGCTTTCTCCGCGAGGGCCGACGGCGTGGGTTGGTCCGAGGGCGCAGGCATGCTCTTGCTCGAGCGCCTCTCCGAGGCCACGCGCCTCGGGCACCCCGTGCTCGCGGTCATCCGTGGCTCCGCCGTCAACCAGGACGGCAAGAGCCAAGGTCTCACCGCCCCCAACGGGCCCGCCCAGCAGCGCGTCATTCGGCAAGCCCTCGCCAACGCCAACCTCGAGCTCGCGGACATCGATGCCGTCGAAGCCCACGGCACGGGAACCACGCTCGGCGATCCCATCGAAGCCCAGGCCCTTCTCGCCACCTACGGGCAAGCGCGTTCCGCCGAGCGGCCTCTCTGGCTCGGGACCATCAAGTCCAACCTTGGGCATACCCAAGCCGCCGCAGGTGTCGCCGGCATCATCAAGATGGTCCTCGCCATGCAGCACGGCCTCTTGCCCAAGACGCTGCATGCCGATACGGCCTCGCCCCACGTCGATTGGTCGTCCGGCGCACTCCGCCTCCTCACCGAGCCCGCCCCCTGGAAGGCCAACGGAGCGCCGAGGCGCGCCGCCGTTTCCTCCTTCGGCATCAGCGGCACCAACGCCCACGTCATTCTGGAAGAGCCTCCCCGCGATCTTCCCGCTCCCGCTCCCACTCCCCCTCCCGCTCTGCCCATTCTTCTCTCGGCCAAGTCCGAAGCCGCGCTGCGTGCGCAGGCGGAGCGGCTGCGCGTGCACCTCGCGTCGCATCCCGAGCAGGAGCTCACCGGCGCGGCCTATTCCCTCGCCACCCGGCGGACACACTTCGAGCAGCGCGCGGCGTTCGTCGTCGCGGATGGGGAAGCGCTTCGGGATGCGCTGGATCGATTCGTTCGGCAAGGCTCGATCGCGGTCCGCGGCGAAGCGAGGGGGCGGGGAAAGTTGGCGTTCCTCTTCACCGGTCAAGGGAGTCAGCGAGCGGGCATGGGGCGCGCGCTTTACGAGGCCTACCCGGTCTTTCGCGAGGCGCTCGATGGAGTCTGCGCGAAGCTCGACCCCCACCTCGAGCATCCGTTGCGCGACGTCCTTTTCGCGGCACGAGGGTCGCAGCTCGATCGAACGGCCTTCGCGCAACCGGCGCTCTTCGCCCTGGAGGTCGCGCTCTTCCGCCTGCTGGAGAGCTGGGGCATTCAACCAGACTTCGTGCTCGGCCACTCCATCGGGGAGCTCTCGGCGGCACACGTGGCCGGGGTGCTCACGCTCGAGGACGCGTGCATGCTCGTGGCGGCGCGCGCGCGCCTCATGCAATCGCTGCCCACGGGCGGGATCATGGTTTCGCTTCGAGCCTCCGAGCAGGAAGTCCAAGCGCGGCTCGCGGAGCGGCGGGGGATCGAGATCGCGGCCGTCAATGGCCCCCTGGCCACGGTCGTCTCGGGCGATCGCGAGGCGGTCCTCGAGCTCGCGGGGCATTTCGAGGCCATCGGCCGCAAGACCAAGCAGCTCGTGGTGAGCCACGCGTTCCATTCGCATCATATGGACGGCATGCTCGGGGCGTTTCGGGAGGCGGCCGCACGGGCCACCTTCCATCCGCCGCGCATTCCGATCGTTTCCAACCTGATCGGCCAGCGCCTCGGGCACGACGAACTCTCCTCCCCCGACTACTGGGCACGTCACGTTCGGCATGCGGTGCGCTTCGCGGACGGCGTTCGTGCGCTCGAGGCCGAAGGCGTCACCTCGTTCGTCGAGCTCGGGCCCGAGGCCGTTCTTTCCGCCATGGCGCACGACGGCGTCTCCGAGGCTGTCCGTGAGCGCGCGGCCTTCTCGTCGGTGATGCGCGCGGATCGTTCGGAGGTCGAGACGCTCGTCGCCGCGGTGGCGGGCTTGCACGTGCGCGGTCATCACGTCGATTGGGCCGGCTTCTTCGGGCCCTTGGCGTTGCCGCACGCGGCGCTGCCTTCGTATCCGTTCCAACGCGAACGGTATTGGCTCGACCCGCCCAAGGCCGCGCCCACCGACATGGCCTCCGCGGGTCTCGCCTCCGCCGACCATCCGCTTCTCGGTGCCGTGATTTCGGTCGCCGCCGAGGGCGCGGTGCTGCTCACCGGTCGCCTTTCGCCGGACGATCCTCGCTGGCTCGCCGATCACACCGTCTTCGACACGGTGCTCTTGCCCGGTACGGCGTTCGTCGAGCTCGCGCTCGTCGCCGCACGCCGGGCGGGGCTCGAGCACATCGACGAGCTGACCATCGAGAGCCCGCTGCTTCTTACCTCGGCCCTTCATCTCCAGCTCGCCGTCGGCGCCCGGCAGGAGAATGGACGGCGAGCCCTCGCGGTGTACTCGCGGCCGGAGAGTGCGGTGTCCGACGCGCCGTGGACCCGCCATGCCACGGGCACGCTCGGTCCGGCGGTCGCCACGGCCTCGTTCGATCTGCGAGAGTGGCCGCCGGCGGACGCCGTGGTGCTCGACCTCGAGCACTTCTACGGGCGCATGGAGGAGGAGGGATTCTCCTTCGGGCCTCATTTTCGCAGCCTGCGTTCGGCATTCCGGCATGGCGATACGCTGTTTGCGGAGGTGGGCCTGCCGGAGGGATCCGAGCCGGATGCGGCGCGATTCCTTCTTCATCCCGCGTTGCTCGATGGCGCGCTGCATGTTCTCGCACGAGGCGCCGAAGGACGGACGGGCGTGATGCTCCCGTTCTCGTGGACCGGGGTGACGCTGCACGCGACCGCGGCTCCCGCGCTGCGTGCGCGCATCTCGGTCCACGACGGCCGCGTGTCCCTCGCCCTCGCCGACGGCGCCGGCGAGCCCGTGGCGTCCATCGAGGGTCTGCTCCTGCGGCCCGCGTCGGCGGAGTCGATCCGCAGCGCGCTCGCCTCGCGCCATGATGCGCTCCATCGCGTCGATTGGGTGCCCCTCGCCCACCGGGAAGCTTTGGCGCCGGCCTCGGGCTGGGCCCTCGTGGGGCCCGGAGGTTCGTACACCGACTGGGCAGATCTCCAAGCCTCGCTCGCCCGGGGCGAGGGCGTGCCCGACGTCATCGTCGTCGATGAATGCGGCGATCCGTCGCGTCCCATCGAGGCGGTGCATGCGACGGTTCAGCGCGGGCTCGCCGTGCTGCAAGCCTGGCTGCGGGAGGAGCGCTTTGCCGGGTGCAAGCTCGTTTTCCGGACCCAGCGCGCGCTGGCCATCCGAAGCGGCGAGGACGTCGTCGACGTGGCGGGTGCGGCGCTCGCGGGCCTCGTTCGGGCGGCGCAGGCGGAGCATCCCGAGCGGGCCATCGTCTTGGTGGACGTCGACGATCGCGACCTCTCGCTGGCCGCGATGCAACGTCTGCCCGCAGCCGGAGAGTCTCGACTTGCGCAGCGTGACGGTGCGTGGTGGGTTCCGAGGCTCGTTCGCGCGGCGGCGTCGGGGGCCTCGGAGACGCGGCGGCCCCTGAACCCCGAGGGCACGGTGCTCGTGACGGGCGGCACGGGGACGCTGGGCGCCATCGTCGCGCGGCACCTCGTCGGCAAGCACGGCGTTCGGCATCTGCTCATGGTGTCGCGGCAAGGCCACGATGCGCCCGGGGCCGAATCCCTGCTCCGCGAGCTATCCGCCGCAGGGGCCAAGGTCACACTCCACGCGTGCGACGTCGCGAACCGAGATCAGCTCGAGCGACTGCTCGATTCCGTTCCTGCCGAGCATCCCTTGACGGCCGTGGTCCATGCGGCGGGTGTCCTCGACGACGGCGTCGTCCTCTCCCTCACGCCCGAGCGCATCGCGCACGTGCTGCGCCCGAAGGTGGACGCGGCGGTGCATCTGCACGAACTGACGCGAGAACGCGACGTGGCGGCCTTCGTGCTTTTTTCGTCGTTCGCCGGGGTCCTCGGCAGTCCGGGGCAAGGCAACTACGCCGCCGCCAACGCGTTCCTCGATGCGCTGGCCCATTACCGCCAAGCGAGAGGCCTGCCGGCGACGTCGCTCGCCTGGGGCTTTTGGGCCGCGGGCGGGGGCATGGCGGGCGATCTGACCGATGCCGACCGAAAGCGCATCGCCCGTTACGGCATCGGCGCGCTCTCGACCGACGAGGGGCTCGACCTCCTCGACCGGGCCCTCGAACGGTCCGAGGTGACGCTCGTTCCCGCGCGCTTCGACATGGCGGCCTTGCGCGCACAGGCCGAGGCGCTGCCGCCGTTGTTTCGAGGGCTCGTCGGCCACACCGCGCCACGACCGGAGGCCTCGCGCACGACGTCGACGCTCGCGCGGCGCCTCGCGAAGATGGCGGAGGACGAGCGCGAACGCCTCTTGCTCGATCTCGTGCGCGGCGAGGTTGCCACGGTTTTCGGCCATGCTTCTTCGAACGCGGTGGAGCCGGCGCGCCCGCTGCAGGAGATCGGTCTCGATTCGCTGATGGCCATCGAGCTGCGCAATCGTCTCGGCGCGGCCAGTGGCTTGCGTCTGCCAGCGACGCTCTTGTTCGATCATCCGACGCCCGCGGCGCTCGCACGCCAATTGGGCACCGAGTTGCTCGGCCGCTCGGCGGAGATCCTGCCGGCGCAGCATGCCGGGGTGTCGGTCGACGAGCCGATTGCCATCGTGGCCATGGGCTGCCGCTTCCCAGGCGGCGTGCAAAGCCCCTCCGAGCTCTGGGAGGTTCTCGTCCAGGGCACCGACGCCGTCTCCGACTTTCCGCGCGATCGCGGCTGGAACCTCGACGCGCTTTTCCATCCCGACCCGGATGCCGACAAGAAGGGGACCTCCTACGTCCGTGAAGGTGGCTTTCTCCACGACGCCCATCACTTCGACCCCGCCTTCTTCGGCATCAGCCCACGCGAGGCGCTGGCCATCGATCCCCAGCAGCGCCTCCTGCTCGAGACCTCGTGGGAAGTGCTCGAGCGCGCGGGACTCCCGCCTGCCTCCCTTCATGGCTCGCCCACGGGCGTCTTCGTCGGCGTCATGTACAGCGATTACGCGAGCCGGCTGACGCGCGCGCCCGAAGGGCTCGAGGGCTTCGTCGGCATCGGCAGCGCTCCCAGCGTCGCGTCTGGGCGCATTGCTTACACCTTCGGCCTCGAAGGGCCCGCTGTCACGCTCGATACCGCGTGCAGTTCCTCCCTGGTGAGCCTTCACCTCGCCTGCCAGGCGCTGCGCCACGGCGAGTGCTCCCTTGCCCTCGCGGGTGGCGTGACCGTCATGGCCACGCCGGCGGTCTTCGTCGAGTTCAGTCGCCAGCGCGGGCTCGCGCGCGATGGCCGCTGCAAGGCCTTTTCCGAGCGCGCCGATGGTGTGGGCTGGGCGGAGGGCGCAGGCATGCTCTTGCTCGAGCGACTCTCCGACGCCGCGCGCCTCGGGCATCCCGTTCTCGCCATCATCCGCGGCTCCGCCGTCAACCAGGACGGCAAGAGCCAAGGCCTCACGGCGCCCAACGGGCCTGCCCAGCAGCGCGTCATCCGGCAGGCGCTCGCCAACGCTCGCCTCCACGCCGCCGACGTCGACGCCGTCGAAGCCCACGGTACGGGAACCACGCTCGGCGATCCCATCGAGGCCCAGGCGCTTCTCGCCACCTATGGGCAAGATCGTTCCTCCGAGCGGCCGCTCTGGCTGGGATCCATCAAGTCCAACCTCGGGCACACCCAGGCCGCCGCGGGTGTCGCCGGCGTCATCAAGATGGTGCTCGCCATGCAGCATGGCCTCTTGCCCAAGACGCTGCATGCCGATGCGAGCTCGCCCCATGTCGATTGGTCGTCCGGCGCGCTCCGCCTGCTCACCGAGCCCGTTCCGTGGATCGCGAACGGCGGCGTCGAAGGGCCGGCGTGGCAAGCCCCGCACGGCCGGCGGCGGCGTGCCGCCGTTTCGTCCTTCGGCATCAGCGGCACCAACGCCCACGTCATCTTGGAAGAGCCTCCCCCACCCCAACCCTCCCTCTGCGTTGAAAGTCGGCCGCGGCAAGCCGCGGACCTCCGAGGGGGAGGGAGCCCTGGAGTGCCGTCGGCCTTACACGCGCCCGCAAGGGCTCCCTCCCCCCCACGCCGGAGGTCCGCCGCTCGCGGCGGCCGACTTTCAACGCAGGGGTCGGGGTGGGGGAGCTTTCCCATCGTTCTCTCGGGTCGCAACGAGACGGCGCTGCGAGCGCAGGCGGGGCGGTGGGCCGAGTGGCTCCGGCAGCACCCCGACGCGTCGATGCACGACATCGCGTACACCGCGGCGGAGCATCGCTCGCACTTCGAGCGGCGCGTCGCCCTCGTCGCGGGCGATCGCGAAACGCTCCGCGAGAGCCTGGGCGCGTTGGAACGAGGCAGCGTTCCGCCCGGCGCCCTGCTCGCCGATGCCCACGCGGGCGGCAAGCTCGCGTTTCTCTTCACCGGTCAGGGAAGCCAGCGCCCCGGCATGGGTCGCGTCTTTTACGAGACGTTTCCGGCGTTCCGCGATGCGCTCGACGCGGTCCTCGAGCAGATGGACGCGGGTCCCCTGCGCGAGGTTCTCTTCGCCGAACCGGGCTCGGAAGACGCCGCGCGCCTCGACGAGACGGCGTTCACGCAGCCGGCGCTCTTCGCGATCGAGGTGGCGCTCTTTCGGCTTCTCGAAAGCTGGGGCGTCGTGCCCGATTTCTTGCTCGGTCATTCCATCGGGGAGCTGGTCGCTGCCCACGTGGCCGGCGTGCTGTCGCTTCCCGATGCGTGCACCCTGGTCGCCGCGCGCGCCCGTCTCATGCAATCGTTGCCCAAGGGCGGCGCCATGATCTCACTTCGCGCTTCGGAAGACGAGGTGCGTCCTTTGCTCCGCGAACGAGAAGGCCGCGTAGCCATCGCCGCCGTCAACGGCCCCGCGTCCACCGTGGTCGCGGGCGATGAGGATGCGGTCCTCGAGGTCGCGCAGCACGTCCAGGCGATGGGGCGGAGCACCTCGCGCTTGCGGGTCAGCCACGCCTTCCACTCACCGCACATGGACGGCATGCTCGAGGCGTTTCGGGATGTCGTTCGCGGCCTCACCTTCGAGCCGCCGCGCATCCCCATCCTCTCGAACCTCACCGGCAAGCCGAACGACGAGCTCGGGTCGGCCGAGTATTGGGTGCGCCATGCAAGGGAGACCGTGCGGTTTCTCGATGGCGTTCGGACCCTGGAGGCCGAGGGCGTCGCCACCTTCGTCGAGCTGGGGCCCGGCGCCGTGCTCTCGACGATGGCCCAACTCGGCCTTTCCGAAGCGGGCCAGGCGCGCGCGGTCTTTTTGCGTGCACTCCACAAGGAAGAATCGGACCTCCAGAACCTCACGGCAACCATGGCCGGGTTGCACGCCCGCGGGCACGGGGTGGATTGGAAGGGCTTCTTCGCCCCCTTGGCTCCGCGGGTCGTTCCGCTCCCCACGTATGCGTTTCAGCGCGCGCGCTACTGGCTCGAATCCACCGAGGGCGCGAGCGCCGACGTTTCTTCGCCGGGGCTCGGCCGGATGGAGCATCCGATTCTCGGTGCGGCCGTTTCCCTCGCCGAGGGCGGTGGCGTCGTCTTCACGGGGCGCCTCGCGCGCGAGAGCCATCCATGGCTCGCCGACCATGCCGTGTTCGACGCCGTGGTCTTCCCGGGTACGGCGTTCGTCGAGTTGGCGCTGGCCGCCGGGCACCACGTGGGGCTCGACCGGATCGACGAGTTGACCTTGGAGGCACCGCTGGTCGTCCCCGCGGAGGGAGCCGTGCAGCTGCAGCTCGCGCTCGGTGCGGTCGACGAGACCGGGCGCCGGCATCTGTCCATTCATTCGCGACGCGAGCTGGCCGACGCATCGTGGTCGCGGCATGCGACGGGCGTCCTGGGTCCTGCCGCGGTGTCACGGCCGCCGGTGGGCATGAGCGACTGGCCGCCTCCGGGCGCCGAACCCCGGGCCGTGGAGGGTCTCTACGATCGCCTCGCGGATGCCGGGTTGGCCTATGGCCCGTCGTTTCAAGGGCTGACCGCCGTGTGGACGCGTGGAGAGGAGCTCTTCGCCGAGGTCCGCCTCCCGCATGGCTCGGCCGGGGATGCCGGGCGATATGGACTCCATCCGGCGCTGCTCGATGCCGCGCTCCATGCGGTCGCCGGGGCGGAATCGCACGACGGCGTGGTTCTTCCGTTCTCCTGGTCGGGGGTGTCGCTGTTCGCCGCGGGGGCTTCCGAGCTTCGCGTGCACGTTCGCGTCGAGCGGGAGGGATCCATTTCGCTCGCGATATCCGATGCGATGGGCGGATGCGTGGCATCGGTCGAGGCGCTGCACACGCGGGCCGTGTCGAGGGCGCAGCTCGAAGGTGCCGCCGCAAGCCTCCACGATGCGCTTTTCCGGCTCGATTGGGCCGCACGCGCCTTGACCCCGCGCGCTCCCGCGCCGGCGGCGGCCTGGTTGGGGCATGACGGGGCCTATGCCGATCTGCCAGCGCTCCGCGCTGCTCTGGATGGTGGAGCGCCGGCACCAGAGATGGTCATCGTGCCGTGGACGGCCGACGCGGAGGACGATGCGGCGCAGGCCGCCCATGCCGCCACCGCCCGGGCGCTCGCCTTTCTTCAGGCCTGGCTCGCCGACGAGCGGCTCGCGGCGTGCCGCCTCGTGTTCCTCACCCAGGGCGCCGTCGCCACGCAGGATGAATCCGTCGATTTGCACCATGCTCCGCTCTGGGGCCTCGTGCGCTCCGCACACGCCGAACATCCCGACAGGGGCATCTGCCTTCTCGATACCGATGGCTCCGACGCCTCCGCACAGGCCTTGCCCGCCGCACTCGCCGCCGCCGAGCCCCAGCTTGCCTTGCGACACGGGGTCGCGTTGGTGCCCAAGCTCGCACGACCGACTTCCGCGTCCATCGAGGCACGTCCCCTTCGGTCCGACGGCACGGTCCTCGTCACCGGCGGCACAGGGGCCCTCGGCGCGCGCTTCGCCCGTCACCTCGTCGCCCACCATGGCGTGCGCCATCTGCTGTTGACCTCTCGCCGAGGTCTCTCCGCCCCCGGCGCCGAAGCTCTCCGCGACGAGCTCACCGCCGCAGGCGCGTCCGTCACCATCGCCGACTGCGATGCCTCGGACAAGAGCGCGCTCCAGCGCCTGCTCGCCGGCATCTCGCCCGACCATCCGCTCACTGGGGTGCTCCACACCGCGGGCACCCTCGACGACGCCCTCCTGCGCGACCTCGACACCCACCGCCTCGAGCTCGTCCTCCGACCCAAGGTCGATGCCGCTCTGCACCTGCACGCGCTCACCGAACATCACGACCTCGCCTTCTTCGTCCTCTTCTCCTCCCTCGCGGGCGTCCTCGGCAATGCCGGACAAGCCAGCTACTCCGCCGCCAACTCCTTCCTCGACGCTCTCGCCCACCACCGAAGGGCTCGCGGCCTTCCTGCTCTTTCCCTCGCCTGGGGCTACTGGGACGAGCCCACCGGCATGGCCTCCCACCTCTCCGACTCCCAGCGAGCGCGCTTGCAACGCTTCGGCGTGCGCCCGCTCTCCGAGCGCGATGGCCTCGCCCTCTTCGACAACGCACTCACCCGCCCCGAGGCCTCCCTCGTCCCCGCTCGCTTCGACGTCCGCGCTCCCGCACGCGTCAAGTCCGCCCCCAACACGAACCTCGCCCGGCGCCTCGCCGAGCTCCCTCTCCCCGAACGCGAACGTCTCCTGCTCGACCTCGTCCGCGGCGAGATTGCCGCCGTCTTCGGTCACCCCTCGCCCAACGCCATCGAACCCACTCGCCCCCTCCACGAGATTGGACTCGATTCCCTCTTGGCCGTCGAGCTGCGCAATCGCCTCGCCGCAGCCTTCGGCCTCCAACTGCCCGCCACCCTTCTCTTCGATCATCCCACCCCCGATGCACTCGCACGCCAACTGAGCCACGCGTTGCTCGGCCGCGCCGCCGCGCACCAAGCCCTCGCCCCATCGCCTTCCCTTTCCACCGACGACCCCATCGCCATCGTCGCCATGAGCTGCCGCTTCCCGGGCGGCGTGCGAAGCCCCTCCGAGCTCTGGGAGGTTCTCGTCCAGGGCACCGACGCCGTCTCCGACTTTCCACGCGATCG
The DNA here is from genome assembly GCA_037157805.1 of Sorangiineae bacterium MSr11367. Taxonomy (NCBI): domain Bacteria; kingdom Pseudomonadati; phylum Myxococcota; class Myxococcia; order Myxococcales; family Pendulisporaceae; genus Pendulispora; species Pendulispora rubella. The sequence goes on from CP089983.1 coordinate 8,844,353, forward strand.
CGGTTGGAACCTCGACGCGCTTTTCCATCCCGACCCGGACGCCGACAAGAAGGGGACCTCCTACGTCCGCGAAGGCGGCTTTCTCCACGACGCCCACCACTTCGACCCCGCCTTCTTCGGCATCAGTCCGCGTGAAGCGCTGGCCATCGATCCCCAGCAGCGCCTCCTGCTCGAGACCTCCTGGGAAGCCCTCGAGCGTGCGGGGCTCCCGCCTGCTTCGCTTCATGGCTCGCTCACCGGCGTCTTCGTCGGCGTCATGTACAGCGATTACGCCGCGCGCTTTTCGCGCGCACCGGGGGACCTCGAGGGCTTCGTCGGCATCGGCAGCGCTCCCAGCGTCGCCTCCGGGCGCATCGCCTACACCTTCGGCCTGGAAGGCCCCGCGGTCACCCTCGATACCGCCTGCAGCTCCTCCCTCGTGAGCCTTCACCTCGCCTGCCAGGCGCTGCGCCACGGAGAGTGCTCCCTCGCCCTCGCCGGCGGTGTCACCGTCATGGCCACGCCAGGTGCGTTCGTCGAGTTCAGCCGACAACGCGGGCTCTCCCGCGATGGCCGTTGCAAAGCTTTTTCCGAGCGTGCCGATGGCGTGGGCTGGGCGGAGGGCGCCGGCATGCTCTTGCTCGAGCGCCTCTCCGAGGCCACGCGCCTCGGGCACCCCGTGCTCGCCGTCATCCGCGGCTCCGCCGTCAACCAAGACGGCAAGAGCCAAGGCCTCACCGCACCCAACGGCCCCGCCCAGCAGCGCGTCATCCGGCAAGCCCTCGCCAACGCTCGCCTCACCCCCGCCGACATCGACGCCGTCGAAGCCCATGGAACAGGAACCTCACTCGGCGATCCCATCGAAGCCCAGGCCCTTCTTGCCACCTATGGCCAGGCCCACTCCCCCGAGCAGCCTCTCTGGCTCGGATCCATCAAGTCCAACCTCGGCCACACCCAGGCCGCCGCGGGTGTCGCCGGCGTCATCAAGATGGTCCTCGCCATGCAGCACGGCCTCTTGCCCAAGACGCTGCATGCCGACGCGGTTTCGCCCCACGTCGACTGGTCTTCCGGCGCCGTCCGCCTCGCGAGCGAGCCCGTTCCATGGATAGCGAACGGCCGGCCACGGCGCGCCGCCGTTTCGTCCTTTGGCATCAGCGGCACCAACGCGCACGTCGTTCTCGAAGAGGCGCCGCGCGCTCTTCCCGCGCCCGCTCCCGTGCCCGCTCCGGTGCCCTTCCTCCTTTCGGCCAAATCCGAAGCGGCCCTCGAGGCGCAGGCCCGGCATCTGCGCGAGCACCTCGACGCGCACCCCGATCTTTCGCTCGTCGACGTGGCGTACTCGCTCGCCACCACGCGCTCGCACTTCGAGCGGCGCGCCGCCGTCGTCGCGCTCGATCGGGAAGCGCTCGGCCATGACTTGGGCGTGCTGGCCCAAGGTGGGCTCCCACCGGGCGCGGTGCTCGGCCACACGCGAAGTGCCGGCAAGCTCGCGTTCCTCTTCACCGGTCAAGGCAGTCAGCGACCTGGCATGGGCCGCGGCCTCTACGAGGCCATTCCCACCTTCCGCGATGCGCTCGACGCCGTCGTGGCGGAGCTCGACCCGCACCTGGAGGTTCCCCTGCGCGCCGTGCTCTTCGCGGAGCCGGGCTCCGAGAATGCCGCGCGGCTCGACGAGACGGCGTACACGCAGCCGGCGCTCTTCGCGCTCGAAGTGGCGCTCTTTCGGTTGCTCGAGGGTTGGGGCATCGTCCCCGACTTCTTGCTCGGCCATTCCATCGGCGAGCTGGTCGCCCTGCACGTGGCCGACGTACTCTCCTTGAAGGACGCGTGCACCTTGGTGGCGGCGCGCGCCCGCCTCATGCAAGCCTTGCCGCCCGGCGGCGCCATGCTCGCTCTTCGGGCGTCCGAAGAGGAGGTGCGCCCTCTGCTGCAAGGAAACGCGGACCGCGTGAGCATCGCGGCCGTCAATGGCCCTTCGTCCACCGTGATCGCCGGGGACGAGGAGGTCGTCCTCGAGCTCGGGCGCCGCGTCGAAGCGATGGGACGGAAGATCGCGCGCCTACGGGTCCGACACGCATTTCACTCGCCCCACATGGATGGAATGCTGGATGCGTTTCGAGAGGTCGTCCGCGGGCTTTCGTTCGGGCCGCCGCGCATTCCCATCGTCACGAACCTCACCGGCCAACGGGCCACGGCCGAGGAGCTCGGATCGGTCGAGCACTGGGTGAGGCATGTGCGCGAGGCTGTGCGTTTCTACGACGGCGTTCGAACCCTGGAGGCGGAAGGCGTCTCCACGTTCGTCGAGTTGGGGCCCGACGCCGTGCTCGCGACGATGGCTCGACTCGGTCTCGCCGAGGAGGCCCGTGCGAGCTTTTCCAGCGCGCTCCAGGACGAGCGGCCGGAGCTGCAAACGCTGGGTGCCACCGTCGCGGGCCTGCATGCTCGAGGCTCCGAGGTCGATTGGGGTGCCTTCTTCGCACCGTTTGCGCCTCGGCGCATTCCGCTCCCCACCTATGCCTTCCAGCGTGAGCGCTACTGGCTCGCACCGCCCAAGATGGAGGACCTGGCATCGGCCGGTCTGGGCGGGGCACACCATCCGCTTCTCGGGGGCGCCGTTCACCTCGCCGAGGGCGATGGATCCCTCTTGCTCGGGCGCATCTCCCTCGAGAGTCACCCATGGCTCGCGGATCATGCCGTGTTCGGGACGATTCTCCTTCCGGGTGCGGCCTTCGTGGAAATGGCGCACGCCGCTGCGCACCACGTGGGGCTCGAGCGGCTGGGCGAGTTGACCCTCGAGGCACCGCTCGTCGTGCCGGCCGAAGGCGCACTCCACCTGCAGCTCGTCGTCGACGCGGCCGATTCGGACGGGCGCCGGCGGCTGTCCATCCATGCGCGACGGGAGCAGGCCGATTCCTCCTGGTCGCGGCACGCAACGGGCATTCTGGATCCTGCCGCGGCGTCTCCCCCGTCGTTCGTCGACATGGGCATCTGGCCTCCCGCGGACGCCGAGCCGCTCGCCGTGGAGGGCCTCTACGAGCGCCTCGGCGAGGCCGGTTTGGTCTATGGTCCTTCGTTTCGAGGGCTTGCGGCCGCGTGGGTGCGCGGCGAGGAGCTTTTTGCCCACGTCCGCCTCCCGGAGATGCTCGCGCACGAGGCGAGTGGGTTCGGTCTCCATCCCGCGCTCCTCGACGCCGCACTCCATGGGCTTGCCGCCTTGCGCTCGGAGCAGGTGGGCGACGTGCTCCTTCCTTTCTCCTGGTCGGGTGTGGCGTTGCACGCGGAAGGTGCTTCCGAGCTTCGCGTGCGCCTTCGTGTGGAACGCGAGGGCGCGATCTCGCTTGCGATCGCCGATGGCACGGGGAAGCCGGTTGCCTCCGTCGAGGCGCTGCACACGCGGGTCGTGTCGAGGGCGCAGCTCGAAGGTGCCGCCGCGAGCCTGCACGATGCGCTTTTCCGGCTCGATTGGGCTGCACGCGCCTTGGCCATGCGCGCTCCCGCGCCGGCGGCGGCCTGGTTGGGGCATGACGGGGCCTATGCCGATCTGCCAGCACTCCGGGATGCTCTGGATGGAGGGGCGCCGGCACCAGAGATGGTCATCGTGCCGTGGGTGGCCGACGCGGAGAACGATGCGGTGCAGGCTACCCGCTCCGCCACCGCCCGGGCGCTCGCCTTCCTTCAGGCCTGGCTCGCCGACGAGCGACTCGCGGCGTGCCGCCTCGTGTTCCTCACCCAGGGCGCCGTCGCCACGCAGGATGAATCCGTCGATTTGCACCATGCTCCGCTCTGGGGCCTCGTGCGCTCCGCACACGCCGAACATCCCGACAGGGGCATCTGCCTTCTCGATACCGATGGCTCCGACGCCTCCGCACAGGCCTTGCCCGCCGCACTCGCCGCCGCCGAGCCCCAGCTTGCCTTGCGACACGGGGTCGCGTTGGTGCCCAAGCTCGCACGACCGACTTCCGCGTCCATCGAGGCACGTCCCCTTCGGTCCGACGGCACGGTCCTCGTCACCGGCGGCACAGGGGCCCTCGGCGCGCGCTTCGCCCGTCACCTCGTCGCCCACCATGGCGTGCGCCATCTGCTGTTGACCTCTCGCCGAGGTCTCTCCGCCCCCGGCGCCGAAGCTCTCCGCGACGAGCTCACCGCCGCAGGCGCGTCCGTCACCATCGCCGACTGCGATGCCTCGGACAAGAGCGCGCTCCAGCGCCTGCTCGCCGGCATCTCGCCCGACCATCCGCTCACTGGGGTGCTCCACACCGCGGGCACCCTCGACGACGCCCTCCTGCGCGACCTCGACACCCACCGCCTCGAGCTCGTCCTCCGACCCAAGGTCGATGCCGCTCTGCACCTGCACGCGCTCACCGAACATCACGACCTCGCCTTCTTCGTCCTCTTCTCCTCCCTCGCGGGCGTCCTCGGCAATGCCGGACAAGCCAGCTACTCCGCCGCCAACTCCTTCCTCGACGCTCTCGCCCACCACCGAAGGGCTCGCGGCCTTCCTGCTCTTTCCCTCGCCTGGGGCTACTGGGACGAGCCCACCGGCATGGCCTCCCACCTCTCCGACTCCCAGCGAGCGCGCTTGCAACGCTTCGGCGTGCGCCCGCTCTCCGAGCGCGATGGCCTCGCCCTCTTCGACAACGCACTCACCCGCCCCGAGGCCTCCCTCGTCCCCGCTCGCTTCGACGTCCGCGCTCCCGCACGCGTCAAGTCCGCCCCCAACACGAACCTCGCCCGGCGCCTCGCCGAGCTCCCTCTCCCCGAACGCGAACGTCTCCTGCTCGACCTCGTCCGCGGCGAGATTGCCGCCGTCTTCGGTCACCCCTCGCCCAACGCCATCGAACCCACTCGCCCCCTCCACGAGATTGGACTCGATTCCCTCTTGGCCGTCGAGCTGCGCAATCGCCTCGCCGCAGCCTCCGGCCTCCAACTGCCCGCCACCCTTCTCTTCGATCATCCCACCCCCGATGCACTCGCACGCCAACTGAGCCACGCGTTGCTCGGCCGCGCCGCCGCGCACCAAGCCCTCGCCCCAACGCCTTCCCTCTCCACCGACGAGCCCATCGCCATCGTCGCCATGAGCTGCCGCTTCCCAGGCGGCGTCCAAAGTCCCTCCGAGCTCTGGCAACTCCTCCTCGCGGGCACCGATGCCATCTCTCCCTTTCCTCAGGATCGCGGCTGGACGCTCGAGCAGCTTTTCCACCCCGACCCCGATCAAAAGGGGACCTCCTACGTCCGCGAAGGCGGCTTTCTCCACGACGCCCATCACTTCGACCCTGCCTTCTTCGGCATCAGTCCGCGCGAAGCGCTGGCCATCGATCCCCAACAGCGCCTCCTGCTCGAGACCTCGTGGGAAGCCCTCGAGCGCTCCGGCCTCCCGCCGTCGTCCCTCCATGGATCGCTCACCGGCGTCTTCGTCGGCGTCATGTACAGCGACTACGCCGCGCGCTTTTCGCGTGCGCCCGAGGACCTCGAGGGCTTCGTCGGCATCGGCAGTGCGCCCAGCGTCGCCTCCGGGCGTATCGCCTACACCTTCGGCCTCGAGGGCCCCGCCGTCACCCTCGACACCGCGTGCAGCTCCTCGCTCGTCTCCCTCCACCTCGCCTGCCAGGCGCTGCGCCACGGAGAGTGCTCCCTCGCCCTCGCCGGCGGTGTCACCGTCATGGCCACCCCCGCGGTCTTCGTCGAATTCAGCCGCCAGCGCGCGCTCTCCGTCGATGGGCGCTGCAAAGCCTTCTCGGCCAAGGCCGACGGCGTGGGCTGGGCGGAGGGCGCCGGCATGCTCTTGCTCGAGCGCCTCTCCGACGCCACGCGCCTCGGGCACCCCGTGCTCGCCGTCATCCGCGGCTCCGCCGTCAACCAAGACGGCAAGAGCCAAGGCCTCACCGCCCCCAACGGCCCCGCCCAGCAGCGCGTCATCCGGCAAGCCCTCGCCAACGCTCGCCTCACCCCCGCCGACATCGACGCCGTCGAAGCCCATGGAACGGGAACCCCACTCGGCGATCCCATCGAAGCCCAGGCCCTTCTCGCCACCTACGGACAGGCCCACTCCCCCGAGCAGCCTCTCTGGCTCGGATCCATCAAGTCCAACCTCGGCCACACCCAGGCCGCCGCAGGTGTCGCCGGCATCATCAAGATGGTCCTCGCCATGCAGCACGGCCTCTTGCCAAAGACGCTGCACGCCGACGCGGTTTCGCCCCATGTCGACTGGTCTTCCGGCGCGGTCCGCCTCGCGAGCGAGCCCGTTCCGTGGATCGCGAACGGCGGCGGCGAAGGGCCGCGGCGCGCCGCCGTTTCCTCCTTCGGTGTCTCTGGCACCAACGCGCACGTCATCCTCGAAGAAGCGCCGCGAGCTCTTCCCGCTCCCGCGAACGCTCCCGAGAGCGCTCTTCCCGTGCTCCTTTCGGCCAAGAGCAAGGCCGCCCTCGGCGCGCAGGCCCGCCGACTGCGCGAGCACCTCGAAGAGCATCCCGAACTCGACCTCGTCGACATCGCGGCCTCACTCGCCACGGCGAAGACGCACTTCGAGCATCGCGCGGCCATGATCGCCCGCGACCGGAATGCCCTGATGGAGCAGCTCACCGCGCTGGCGCACGGGCAGCCGCTGGCGGGCGCTGTCGTCGGGGCGGCCACGCATGTGGGCAAACGCGTCTTCGTCTTCCCGGGGCAGGGCTCGCAATGGGAAGGGATGGCGCAATCGCTGCTCGAATCGTCGTCGGTCTTCCGCGAGGAAATCGAAGCGTGCGCGCGCGCCTTCGCGCCGTGGGTCGATTGGTCGCTGCTCGATGTCCTCCGCGGCGGCGAGCCCTCCTTGGACCGCGTCGATGTCGTGCAGCCCGCGCTCTTCGCGGTCATGGTGTCCCTGGCCGCCCTCTGGCGATCGCTGGGCGTGGAGCCCGACGCGGTGATCGGGCACAGTCAGGGCGAGATCGCGGCGGCCTACGTCGCGGGCGCCTTGTCGCTCGACGATGCCGCCAAAATCGTCACCCTCCGCAGCCGCGCACTGATCGAGCTCGCGGGCAAGGGCGCGATGGCGGCCGTCACGCTGAGCCCCGACGCGCTCCGCCCTTACCTCGAACCCTTTGGCGAGCGCCTCGCCATCGCGGCCGTCAATGGCCCGCAGGCCACCGTGATCTCGGGCGAAGCCGCCGCGGTCGATGCCCTCGTTCGCACGCTCGGCGATGCCGGCGTCTTCGCCCGCAAAGTGCGGGTCGACTACGCCTCGCACAGCGCCCACGTCGACACCGTGGAGGCCGAGTTGCTCTCGCATTGGGTCGGCCTCGCGCCGCGCGCTTGCCGCGTTCCCCTTTATTCCACGGTCACGGGCGCCGTCGTTTCCGGTGCGGAGCTCGATCCCTCGTACTGGTATCGCAACCTTCGCCATACCGTGCGCTTCGCAGAGACGACCGAGCGACTCCTCGACGATGGACATCGCTTCTTCGTCGAAGTCAGTCCACACCCCGTGCTGACCTTGGCCATCGAGGAAATCCTGGAGGGACGCAAGGTCGAAGCCGCCGTCGTCGGCTCGCTGCGGCGCGACGAGGGCGATCTCACGCGGCTCCTCCTCGCCCTGGGCGGGCTGCACACGCGCGGATGGCATCTCGATTGGCATGCCTTCTTTCGACCGTGGGCGCCACGCCGTGCCGATCTGCCGACCTATGCCTTCGAGCGCGAGCGCTACTGGCTCGACGCCGCCAAGTCCGATCGCCTCCCCCTGGCCGATGGCGAGCATCCGTTGCTGGCTGCGAAGAGCGTGTCCGCCGACACCGGCACGTGGACGTTCGATACCACCGTGTCGCACCAGACGCCGGACTGGATCCGCGATCACGCGGTGCGGGGCACCACGTTGTTTCCCGCCGCCGGCCTCTTCGAGCTTGCCCGCGCCGCGGCCGACGCCACCCTGCGATTCCAGGACGCGGCGCTTGCCGACGTCGTGGTGCATACGCCGCTGGTGATCCCACCGACCGGCGAGGTTCACCTGCAGGTGAGCGTCGCGCCGCTCGATACCGGGAATGCCGCCCGCGTTCGCATCTACGGCGCACGACGCTCCGAAGCCCTCGAGGAAGTCGCATGGGTGCTTCACGCGGAAGGTCGCTTGGAACCGGCCACCGACGCTCCACCGGCCGCCGTCACGCGCGGCGCGCCGCCGGGCACCGAGCGCGAATCCCTCGACGGGTACTATGCCGCTCTCCAGGAATACGGGCTCGAATACGGTCCGCGCTTTCGGACACTGCGCGAGTCATGGCGCGAAGAGACGCCCGATGGTTCCGTCGTGCGATGGGTTCGCGTGGAGCTCGATGAAGCTGCGCGACGAAGTGCGCGCGACTACGGCATCCACCCCGCCCTTCTCGATGGCATTCTGCACGCGGCGGGCCTCTGGCACGACGAGGCCGACCCGCGCCAACGCGGCGTGTTCTTGCCGTTTGCCCTGGGTGCATGGCGCGCGTGGGGCAAGAGCGGATCCGCGCTTTGGGCACGATTGCAGCATTCGCGCGACGCGGACGATCTGCGATGCCTCGACGCCACCCTGTACGACGACCACGGCTCGTCGATCGGAGAGCTCCGTCGGCTGCATCTGAAACGCGTCGACGAAGCCACGTTGCGGCGTGCCACCTCCGCCGATCGTCACCGGTACCACGTGGCCTGGCAGGAGCTGACGCCGGCCGAGGGTCGCCTGTCGGACCGTTGGGCGCTCGTCTGCGACGGAACCCCAGGCGATCGCGCCCTGGCGAAGGCCCTGAAGGAGGCCGGCCTTCACGTCGAAAGCGTCGCCGCGGATGCCGTTCAGGGCTTCGACGGTGTGCTCCGCATCTGGCCGGAGGCCGCCCCTGCCGACACCGATCTCGCCGCGCGCACCACCTCGTTGGTCGAGCAGGTGCTGGCCGAGCTTCAAACGCGGCTCGCTCGCCCGGAGGCCGCGGAGCGCGTCGTGTGGATCACGCGAGGTGCCGTCGCGGCATCCCACGACGACGGGGTGCCGGCGTTGGAGCAGTCGCCCCTTTGGGGCCTTGCGCGCAGCGTGCGCCAGGAGCACGCCGAGCTCGGCCTGCGCCTCGTGGATCTCGGGGCCTCGGACGACGCCGCCACGATGGCGCCTGCATTGGTTCGAGCGCTCGCCACGGACGATGAACCGGAGATCGCGATCCGGGGCGAGCATCTCCTGGTTCCGAGGCTGCTTCGCCATCGCGAGGCCGCCGACGCGCACGGCCTGCCCGAGGTGCCGCTTGGGGGCACGTTCCTCATCACCGGCGGCCTCGGACTCTTGGGACGGTGCACTGCACGCTGGCTCGCCGAGCAGGGTGCGTCGCACCTCGTCCTCACGTCCCGTCGCGGCGACGCGTCCGAGGACGCCGACCGGGTGAAACAGGAGCTCGACGCGCTCGGTGCGGCGGTGCGCATCGCGGCCTGCGACGTGACGGACCTCGACGCCGTGCAGGCCCTGATCGCGACGATCGCGACCGCGGATGCGCCCTTGCGGGGGGTCTTCCATTGCGCGGGCGCGGTCGACGACGGCGTCCTGCGCGGCCAAACGCCGGAGCGCTTCGCGCGTGTGCTCGCCCCCAAAGTCACCGGGGCCTGGAACCTCGACCGCGCCACGCGCGGCCTCGCGCTCGATTGGTTCGTCGTCTACTCCTCGGTGGCAGGCATCGTGGGCGTGCCCGGACAGAGCAGCTATGCGGCCGCCAGTTCGTTCCTCGACGCCCTTGCCCATCACCGCAGTGCCCGGGGCCTCGCCTCGAGCTCGCTCGCCTGGGGCTTTTGGGCCGAACGCAGCGGCATGACGGCGCACTTGAGCGGCGCGGATGTCACGCGCCTGGCGCGCGCCGGTATGGGCGCACTCTCCACGGCCGAGGGCGTGCGATTGCTCGAACGCGCGCTGGCCGCCAAGGAGATCCTCTCGGTGCCCGCGGCATTGGATCTCGACCAAATGCGCGCAACCTTGGAGCGCTCACGAGCCCCCGTCCCCGCGCTGCTTCGAGGCCTGGTGAAGCCCCGCGCTTCCGCATCCCGGGGCGGGTCCGAGCTTCGGAACCGCTTGGCGCGTCTTTCCGACGTCGACCGGCGTGCCGCCGTCCTCGAACGGGTCCGTGAGGAGATCGCCGTCGAGCTCGGGCTGCGCTCGCACGAAGAGCTGGATCCCGAGCGCTCCTTGCTCGAGCTGGGCCTCAACTCCGTCATGGCCATCGAGATCCGTCAGCGCCTCGGTGCCGCTCTCGACCTCGCGCTGCCGGCCACGCTGCTCTTCCAGGCTACGACGGCCCATGCCATCACCGACCGCGTATTGGAGCGGATGCCCGCCGCAAGCACCGAGGCGGCGCCCGCGAACGCCGCCCAAGAGCATCCACTCACCGCGAACGTTCAGAAATTGAGCGAGCTCGGAGAGTTCGATCTCGGCTACGAGCTCGTGGTCCTGTCGTCTCGCATCCGCCGCGCCCGCGAGGCCAAAGCCCCAGCGCGCACGGACGTCGCACGCCCCATCAAACTCGCCGGCGGTGGCACGCGATCGTCGGTGCTGTGCATTCCCACCATTGCACCGCCCACGGGTTCGTTCCAATACGCGCGCTTCGCCCCGGCGATGCCCGAACGCGACGTGTGGGTGCTTCCCAATCCGGGCTTCACCCAAGGCGAGACGCTGCCCACCGATCGCGCGACCGTCGTCCGAACCCACGCCGAGAACATCGTCCGCTGCGCCGGCGGCGCGCCGTTCGTCCTCGTGGGGTACTCGTCCGGCGGATGGGTGGCGCACGCGGTCGCGGCGCACCTCGAAAGCATCGGCGTCGTTCCGAGAGGCCTCGTGCTGCTCGATACGTACCTGATACGCGACGTCACGCCGGGCATCGGATCGGTGTTTCGCCGTGCATGGCTGGGCGGGCTCCCCACCATCCCGCGCACCGACGAGGAGTTCACCGCCCTCCCCTGCTACACGGACCTTTTCCAAGACTGGCAGCCCGAGGAGCTTTCGAGCCCCACGCTGTTCGTCCGGGTCCAAGAGCCCATGCCCGGCATGGAGGACGAACGACTACCGGGCAGCGGTGATTGGCGCTCCCACTGGGAGCATCGTCACACGCCCGCCGAGCTTCCGGGCAGCCACTTCACCGTCTTGACCGAACACGCCCACACCACCGCCCGAACCATTCACGAATGGCTCCTCACCCTCGAGAAAGAAACATGAACTGGAAGATAGTCGTCATCGGCGGAGTCGTCTTCGCCGTGGTCTTTTTCATCTCTACGATCCTCGGCGTTCCCCTCTTTCACGCCGGCATCCTGGCGCCGATCTACAAGGCCCACGCCCAATTCTGGCGCCCTGGATTCCTCGACCCCAACGAAGGGAATCTGCTCCCGCGGGCGCTCGGCACCGGGCTCGTTCGCGGGTTGGTGCTCGCCGGCGTCTACGATTGGCTGCGCGCGTATTTGAAGGGCCCCGGGTGGCTGCGGGGCGTGAAGTACGGCGCCCTGCTCTGGGTGTTCGGGGCCATGGTCATCCTGCTTTGGACGGTCATGTTCAACCTGCCCGATGTCCTGTTCTTCTACTGGATGCTCGAGTCGCTCTTCGAGGAGCTCCTTGCCGGCGCGGCGTTGGGCCTGGTGGCGCAGAAGCTCGCCCCCGCCGAGAAAACCGTTGGCGCGCATGCCGTCGCCTAATGCGAGCGGGCGCGCGATCATCATCGGGGCAAGCTTGGCCGGCCTCGCCGCGGCGCGCGTCCTCTTGGACCACTTCGACGAGGTCGTGCTCCTCGACCGCGATCGCCTCCCCGAAGGTGCCGACTTTCGCATCGGGGTTCCCCAGGGCCGCCAGTACCACGTCCTCTTGAAGGGCGGCGAGCTCCTCTACGAGTCGCTGTTCCCCGGCTTGAGCCAATCGCTCGTCGCCCGAGGAGCGCCCACGCTTCACTGGGGCACGGACGTGCGCTGGCATCACACGGGCGGATGGAAGCGCCAGCACCCGAGGGGGGTCACCACCTTCTCGTGCAGCCGGCCGCTGCTCGAAAGCGAGGTCCGCGCGCGCGTGCGCAGCGATGCCCGGGTGCGCATCCTCGACCGGACCACCGTCCGCGCGCTCGTCTGCGATCCGACCCGAGGACGAGCCCTCGGCGTCCGCATCGAGAGGCGGCCCGACGAGGGTCCGCCCTCGAACGACGTGCTCGAGGGCGCGCTCATCGTCGATGCGAGCGGCCGCGAGTCGAAAGCCCCGGCATGGCTCGCGGCGCTCGGTGCGAGCACACCGGAAGAAGTTCACGTGGATGCCTCCATGGGCTACGCGAGCCGCCTCTATCGGCCGCCGGCGGCGCGCCCCGCGTGGAAAGGCCTCATCCTTCACCCGACGCCGCCCGATCGACGTCAGGGATCCATCTTTCCAAACGAGTCCGGCCTTTGGCACGTGACCCTCAGCGGGTACGCGGGCGACCACCCGCCCACCGATGAAGAGGGCTTTCTGCGGTTCGCCGCATCCCTCGATGCCCCGGATCTCCATGAGGCGCTGCGCGATGCCACGCCGCTTTCACCCATTCATGGATACCGCAGGACGGAAAACCGCCTTCGCCGCTACGATCGCCTTCGGCGCCCGCTCGAGGGCTTCATCGTGCTGGGCGACGCCGTGTGCGCGTTGAATCCTATCTACGGCCATGGCATGTCGACGGCGGCGATGGCCGCCACCGTCCTCGCCTCGGAACTCCGCCGCCACGCCCGCGGTCCGTTGGCCCCCGGTTTTGCCAAGTCGTTCTACGCCCAACAAGGCAAGGCACTGCAAATCCCGTGGATGGCCGCTACGGTGGCAGATGCACCATACACGCAAATGTCCGTCGGCGGTTTCACGCGATTCGTCCATCGATTCGCGCTGGGCTACTCCGCGCGCCTCGCGCGCCTGAGCGTGCACGACACCGCTGCCTTCGAAGCGCTGCTTCATGTCGGGCACCTGCTCCGCGCGCCGAGTTCGCTCTTTCACCCCTTCATCGTGCTTCGCGCCCTCGGTCTGCTCGGCCGCCCCCCGCAGCTCGAGAAAGCTCCCGTGGAGGCCTGACCCGAGCAGCCCAGGGGCCGGTCAGAAATGCCAGGCTGCGGTTTTCGGTGGTGCACTGGATCGGTGGAGCGAGGGTGCGGTCAACCATAAGACGGCGCCCGTAACGACGAATACGGCGCCGGCGATGATACTCATCGTGGCCATATCGGCGGAGCGTCCAGCGTCGGCATGGCGATCGCGGCCTTCGAGCGTGCATCCCTCGGCGCGGCAAAGGCCATCCGCGTCGCGCTCCGTGGCCCGCGCATCGAGGGCGAATCCGGCCCCGACCCCCAGGGCGACGAGCCCAGCTCCCGCGGCGACGACCGAGAGCGTGTGCGGCAATGTCCAACGCGGAGAAGCCTGTGGCGGCGCCGCCGGCTCACGGCGCGCAGAAACGGGCGGCACGATCTCGATCGAAACGGGTGGCGGCTCCGGCTCCGGGAGGCTGCCGCCGAGCTCCGCCGGGACATCGACGACCACCGGCTTGCAGGCGCCCTCGGTCGGCCCCACGCCAACGATCTCGACGTGGACGACGAGCGGCGCAAACCCGCGTCCCGTCGCCTCGAGGACGTGCGTGCCGGGATCGATGGGGACTCCCTGATCGCGATCCTCGCGACGCACGAGAACTCCATCGCGCCGAAGCTCCTCGACGCTGTCGGGGGCATGCACGACGAGGCGGCAAAGGCGTGGCTCCAAACCGCGCGCGCGCTCGCGGGCAATGGCCTCACGCTTCGTTTCGCCCTGCCGGAGCGCCATGGCGGCGGCCTCGCGGTAGTTCAGCCAGCCGCTCGCCGTCCGGCCCGTGCGAACGAAGCATTCGGCGAGATTGAGCAAGGTTCCCAGAGCAGGATCGAGTCGGTGGCTCGTTTCGAGCTTCGGGCACGCTTCCTCGAAGCGCCCCTCTTTCATGAGGCTGCGCGCGTCGCTGAAGGCGGCTTCGGCGGCCATGGGATCGCGCGCGGGAGTGTCGCCCGCGTAGGCCGGGGCCGCGCACGAAAGAATCAACGGTATGCAGGCATAGGCCCTTCGCAAGGCATTCATCTCCGATCCTCGAAGTACACCTCGTCATCGCGTGCACGCGCCGACGCGGCCGGCGCGCGAACCGTGGGACGAGCAACCTTGGGCGGTTCGGGGGCCGACGGCGGCGCGCTCGCGGCCTGCGCCGCCGATTCTATCTTCGCAACCGCGGCATCCACCGCGGACGCCGGCGCGGCGGGCTCCGCAGGCTCCGTGACGACGAGAGGCACCGCCACATGCTCCCCGGTCATGGCCATGGCCGCAAAGGCCGGCACCGCGAGGAGCAGCACGCCAAGTGCCACCCTTCCGTGGCCGCGCCACTCACGAGCAGGCGGCGTCCAAGCGACGGTCGTGCGCTTCGACACCGGTATCGCGATATCCACGGTAAGCCGGTCCGGTGAATCGGATGCATCGATATCGAATCGCACGGCCTCGACCCGCGCCGCGAACGCCTCGGCATCCGGGAAGCGGGCCTCGGGCCTCGTGGACAAGGCCTCGAGCACCGTAGCAGTCAATCCGGGCGAAACGCCCGAGAGGCGCGGGCTCGCCGGATGGAGGCGCTGACGCACGTCCGTTCCCGAGTTCCACGGCAGATGGCCGGCGAGCATGAAATAGAGCACCACGCCGAGCTCGTAAATATCGGACGCCACGCTCGCCGGCTCGCCGAAGAATCGCTCCGGGGCCATGTACGCGGGCGTACCGCGAATGCGGCCTTCCGCCGTGGTCGTCGAACGCGCCGCATGCATGTCGCGCGCAATCCCGAAATCCAATAGGACCGGATTGCCATCGACGATGAATACGTTCTCCGGTTTGATATCGCGATGAATCATACTCGCCGCGTGCACGGCATGCACCGCGCACGCAAGCTTCGCGAAGATGCGAATGGCCTCTTCGGGCGGTAAGGGCCCACGTTCCAGGCGCTCCGAAAGGCATTCACCGCGCAGGCGCGGCATGAGCAAATAGGGGCGACCATCCACCAGGGTGCCCGCACCGAGAACACCCACCAGCCCGGAATGCGGAACCCGGCGCATTCGCTCGGCTTCGAGGAGAAAATGCTCCCGCTCGCGCTCGGAAATGTCGATGTCCGGGCGCAACACTTTGATGGCCAGCGGCTCGACCCCCTGATCGTCCACACGGTGAATTTCATGGACCACCCCGGTGCCACCTTGACCGAGCTCCCTGCCCACACGGTATGGCACCGAGTCGAGCTCCAACACGTCGCCCGCCGCGATCATTCGTCTCCCTGCGTATCGCGCGGGCGTATTCCGGCGCGCTCCAGGACGCGGTACAGGTATTTGCGCTCGATCTTGGCCATGCGCGCGGCCTCCGACAAATTGGGGCCCGAGCGATTCAAGAGATCCGCGCAATAGTCCCGATCGAACCGCGCGAGCAGGGCCTCTTTGGCCTCGATGTAGGGCATATCCGCCTGCGCAATCGGTTCCCGCGTGGCCCCATCGGTACGCAAGAGAATGGGCATATCTCCAAACTTGGCCCCCGGCATGCCAAGCGCCACGGCGCGCGCCATGACATTGCGAAGCTCGCGCACATTGCCCGGCCATGCATAACGAAGAAGGCGCTCGAGCTGCGGCCCCCCGACCTCCGCATCGCTCGCACCATTGGCCCGAAGCAGGGCGCGCACGAGCGGGGGAATATCGTCTTTGCGCTGGCGGAGGGGCGGGAGGTGAATCTCCACGACGGCAAGTCGGTAATACAAGTCGCCACGAAAATGCCCTGCACCGACATCGCTCCACAGATTGCGGTGCGTCGCCGCCACGAAGCGTACGTCGTAACGCTCGGCCGCACGCGCACCGAGCGGGGTGACTTCGCTGCGCTCGAGGAGGCGCAGGAGCTTCGGCTGCACCGACAGGGGCAAGTCCCCTATTTCGTCGAGAAACAACGTACCGCCGTGCGCGGCGGCAAACGCGCCGGAATGATCGCGGTGAGCACCCGTGAAGGCGCCCTTTTTGTGGCCAAAGAGCTCGCTCTCGATGAGCGTCGTGCTGGCGGCACCGCAATCGAACACGACGAATGGCCCACCGCGACGGAGGCTGCTCGCGTGAAGGGCACGCGCAGCCAGCTCCTTGCCCGTGCCACTCTCGCCGAGCAAAAGAACGGGCGCACTCGAACGGCTGGCGCGCTCCAAAATGGCGAAGATGCGGCGCATCGGCTCGCTCGATCCAAAGAGGTCTCCAAAGGAGGTGGCCTCGCTGGGAGGGATATCGAGTGAATCCTCCTCGGGGAGAAGTTGGACGAGGGAATTGCCAATTCCCAGTGTGGCCCCGGCGGGCGCGACCACACGGGTAATCCGGGCGCCGTCCAACCATGTCCCATTGCGGGAACCAAGATCGCTCACCTCGAATCCCTCGGCGACGGGAACGATGGTCGCATGCTTGCGCGACACCGCGGGATCCTCGAGCCGCACTTCGCACGAGGAATCGGCTCCAACGAGAACGCCGACCGTGGGCAGGGTGACCATCCGCGCCCGAACGAGCGGCTCCGTTGCGCCAACGACGCGCACGCGGTTTCCTCGCTGTCCAGTGACGCGCTCGATGAAGTTAGTAATTCTCTGAATCATACGGCCATGGAACCGCGCGAGGAAGGAATGGACCGGCGGCCCCGTAGGATACGGCGTGCCATATCATATTCTTCCTTCGTCCCGCGCACGACGAACGGCGGGAATCTTGGTGACTGCGCTCGGCGTCGTCGCCGCCACGGTCGATTGCCGTGCCATTCTCGGCATCGAGGACGATGCTCCGCTTCTCGCACCGAACATGGACGGCGGCGACCATGCCGATGTGCCATTCGATGCGAGCCGCTCGGATGACGGCGGGGACGGTGGCGCTGATGGCACTAGCCTCCTGAACATCGATCGCACGGAGCCTCAGTGGCTCCTCCCCGTCGCCTCCCCGCCGCCATCCAATTACGAAGTAACGGACGATACCGTTCTGGACAAGACCACCGGGCTGATGTGGCAGCGGAAAATCGAGGGGCAACCGCGGCAGATATGGCCCGAGCCACCCCGCGTGTGCGCGAAGCTCGAACTCGCGGGCTACCACGATTGGCGGCTGCCAACCCGCATCGAGATGGTGAGCCTCTTCGATTTCGGAGAGGACGCGCCCGCCGTCAATCCGGTTCTTTTCCCGGCCGCTCCTGCCTATGCCTTGCATTGGACCATATCCCCGTACGTCGTGGAGCGGCGAACGGCGGCGCGCTGGGCCACCGACCCTTTCACGGGATGGTCATGGTTTTACGACGAGTACACTTCGAGCGAGTCGCTGCCCTTCCGGTGCGTGCGCGCGGGGAACGTTTCCAACGCCCAGCCGCGCTTCACGGTACTGGAGGGCCAAGCCACGGTGCGGGATGCGCGCACGGGGCTCGTTTGGGAAAGGGGCACGGCCCCCAAGCAAAGCTTCGCCGACGCCAAACATCGTTGCGAAAGTTTCCGGCCACCGGGTTACCGTCTTCCCAATGCGCGTGAACTTCAAACGTTGATCGACGAAACGCAGACCGAGGTACCTATTTGGTACCGCGTATTCGATCGTGCGGTGCAGGGCACGACGACGCTCTGGAGCAGCACCTACCGCCGGTCGCACGACGGATACATCCTGACCGATTTCGTGGACGGTCACTCCTCACCGGGCTGGAGCAACACCGTCGCCGGCGTGCGCTGCGTTCGCTGACGGGTACGCACGAACCCAACACGGGGCACGCGAGCCCCCAACGACGGCGCGGGGCAGGCCTGAAACGATCCGCATTTCGCCTTTCCGGCCGTGTGGCACGATCGCTGCGATGGTTGCGCCAACATGCAACATCGCAAATTACGTTGGGCACAATCGATCGGGCTCGTGATGGTGAGCTTCTCCATTGGCTGCGGAGTGTTATTTCCCTATCCTTCGAGCCAATCGAACGCGCCCCCACCTTCTTCCTCCGCGCCAACCGCTTCCGCAACGGCCCTTCCCCCGCCGGCAGCGCGCCATGACACACCGCCGCCGGCCGACAAAGCCAAACCCGAGTATTCGAAACCCGAATTCGAACATTCGGTGGAAGAGCGCGAAGCCTTCATTGCGGAGAACACCGAGGGGTACGTCAAGGAGGGCGCCGCCGTCACCCGAAAGCTGGACGGATTCACGACGTCGCACCACAAGCTGCGGCGCGGCAGGTGTTACACCATGGTCGTGCGCCTCGAATCCGGGGCAAGCTTCTCTCCGCACGCCAAGAAGGGGCTCTCGTTCATTTCCCGAGAAGGCCGAACGGCCTCGGACGGCGGGCCGGGGGTGCATGGTCCAGGCGGGGTCGGCTCGCTGGGATGTCCTCAAAAGAACGTCGAGAGCGAATTCGATCTTAAGGCCACCTGGGGCAGCGCCGACGACGCGACGCACATCCACGACTTGGGCACGGGCCCGATAACGATGCAGCTCATGTCCAAGCCCATTTCGGAAAAAGAGCTACGCGACCAGCAGGGCGACGTGGACAAGCAGCGCGCTTCGAGTTGCGAATATCAATACAAATCATGCCTGCATGGTGAGCACGACCCCGGTCGCATGACGTGCGCCGAAGAGTACGAGCGCTGCATGCAACGGATTCACTCCGCCCGGTGATTGAGCAACACTTGCTCAATGTCGATTTCGCGCGACAACGCGGCTATCGCCGTGTAAGCCAGAGGCATGACTGGGCTCACGGGTTCGTTTGCAATCGTGATTCTCGGCACGGCGCTCATGGCATGTGGCGGGTCCGAGTCCGAGTCCGACGCAAATGTGAATGCGGACGTGGATGGTTCGGCGGAGTCGGACGCGCTTGCGGCGACCTATCCAGCCTATCCTGGTCGCGCACCGGCCGGAAAGTTGGTGTGGGGGGCCAGCATCGGTGGCAATGGCGATCCCGTGGCACGCCATGAAATGCCCGCGGGTCATGCGCTCGCCGTGCGGCGCACGTTCTGGCAATGGAACCAACGAACCGGAGCCCTCGTCCAGACGGTCAAGGACGACCTTTCCCATAGCCGCCTGCCGTGGGTCTCGGTCAAAACGCCGTCATGGGCCGACATGGGCGCGGGCAAGCACGATGGCGAAATCGATGCGATGCTCTCGGCGCTGAAGGCGGTAGGTGGGCCCGTGTGGCTTACGATCCACCATGAGCCCGAGGGCGGCGGTGGCGTGCACCAGCCGGACGATCCGGCGGGACCTTCGGGCCACCTCGCCATGAACCGGCGCGTACGCCAGCGAATGACCGCCGTCGGCGTCAAAAACGTGGCATTGGCCCCCGTGTTGATGACATGGACGTGGAATCCGGCATCGCATCGCAATCCCAACGAGTGGTGGGCTTCGGGCATTTACGACTTCCTCGGCGTGGACCACTACATCGAAGACGAGAGCACGCTGGTCGACGGTACCTGGCTCGAGGTCCGGCAATGGGCCAAAGACCGCGGCGTCGATGTCGGCGTGGCCGAATGGGGCATGCGAGGGACGAACGCGGCGGCCGGCAAACGGGTGCGCGCATGGTACGACCACGCCGCCGGCTCGAATCAAGATGGCAAAGGCGCCCGAGTCGTCGGCCTTGCGGCCTTCGACTCGAGCCTCAACTCGCCGACGGGCTCGTGGGAGCTTAAAGGCGAACAGCTCACGGCCTTCCGAGCCCTGCTGAAAGACCCACGCACCGCCGACGTCGTCCCTTGAATCGCGCGGCTAAGGGGCCTGCTCCACGCGGTAAATGGGATACAGCCGATAGCGCTCGTCCCAATATGGGGTGCGTCGATAGAAGAACTCGAGGCGGGCCGCGCCATCTTTGGCGAAGGCCGCGTCGCTGGCCACCTTGCCCTCGAACTCCGACTTGAGCTGCGGGTCCTTGGCGAGCATCTGCCGCGCAATGTCTTCGATGACGTAGTTCTCGATGTATTCCTTTTGCTCCAAGTGCCCATTGAAGAAGCCCCAAGCAAAAAGGCTATCGGGTGCTTGCGGGTCGAGCAGGTGCACGGCCACCATCGCCTTCGCTTGCTTGATGGGCACGAACAGGGACGACGCGGGCACGTCGCGCGCCTCCGGCACCCATTTGCCCTTGGCCGATGCGGTCTGTCGCGCTTCGGAGGGTCGGGAGCCCGTCGTCACCTCGTCGGCGCGAAACACCTCCATCGGAAGGGCACGGCGCCCGTTTTCCACGCGTGCATACGTGATGCCGTGGGCGTCCAATTTTTCCGCCACGCGCTGGGCATACGCCGCGGGAACCACATAGCCACCGGCGGGAACCCGGGTGGTGACCGTGGGGCGGATCTCGTCGTGGAGCGGGACATTCCAAATCTCCGGCCGGCTTGGATCGTATTTCGTCCAGAGCATCCCCGAGATCTCCGACGGCACGCGCTGATACGCATAACCGCGAAACGGAAAGGTCACCGTATGATCGGTGGTCGTGTAGGCGAGTGGCACCTCGGTCCCGGCCAGTCGATCCGTCGTTCGCCCGTCGGCGGCATGCGCCGCGTCGAGCCAGGTGCGGCCCTTGGCGGTCGTCTCGCGAAGCAAACCCACCAGGAGCTCTCTGGTGAGTTTGACCCGCGTTGCATAATCCTTCCAAGAGTGCGTTTCCACGAGAATCGCAAGACGGTTGTCGAGCGGACGATAGCCGTGGCTGTACCGCGGTGGATAGAGCTGCACGCCGAAACCCGACGCCGGATTGTCCGTCTCGAGAAGCGTCGGGTAAAAGTCGATGGGGAGATGCCCGGTGCTCGAGAGTGCCTGGAGCATCGCATTGCTCAAGTTCTTGCCATGCTCCCGAAGCTCCTCGGTTCCGCCGAGGCGGGGCGCGACATCGATGGAGACGTCATGCTCGAACTTGGCTCCATCCGTCACGTGCGTGTCGACGTAGAGAATGGGATCCCAATTGTGCATCAAACGCAACATCGCCACCATTTCCGGCGACTCCGCCTTCATGTAGTCGCGATTCAAATTGAGATTGTGCGCCGTCGAGCGAAAACCCGCCTCCTCCGGCCCAACCTGATTGGGACGATTGTTCGGCCCGAAGCGCTCGTGGCCGTCGACGTTGAAGACGGGCACGAAGACCACGGTCACGCTGTCCAGAATCTTCCCCAAGTCGCCGGCGCCATCGAGCATGTCGCGCAGCACCAGGAACCCGGCGTCTTTGCCATCGATCTCGCCGGCGTGGATGCCTCCTTGCACCAGCACCACGGGACGGTCTTTCGCAGTGGCCGGTTCCAGCGTGTTCTTCGCGCCGGCCACGAAGGCCAGCATGGGGCGCCCCTCGGGCGTGTCGCCGAATTTGTAGCAGCGAACGCGCTCGAGGTAGCGCCGAGGGTACTCATTGCAAAGCCGCACGACTTCGTCGTATCGGCCCGTTCGCGTGAACCCGCTCTCCTCCGCCACCGTGACCAGCGACGGATCGCCCAGCGACGTCCCCGAGGATGCCGAGCAGGCCAGGGCAAGCAACGCGGTAATCGGAGTAATACCGTGAAGGTTTCGACGGTTTAGAAAAGTAAGTGCCATGACGTCACCAAGGTGATGGCGCGCGTGCGCGTCGTGGGAGTGAATTCGCGTCTCCACGTTCCCATCGATTGGCGCACCATTCAACGCTCATCGCCCCGTGCCAATGGAGTCATATGAGCAACATCCACGCACGAGAAGAAAGCTCTGTTCGGTTCACAGGAGGGTGACGATCGTGTCAAACCGCCAAAACGCCAAAAGAGCGCCAAGGATGGGTTTCGGAAAGAGCAGAGCTTCAGCGCGTCATCGTTCTTGGCGTCCTTGGCGTCTACGGTTCGATTCGGCAATGGGCGCGAGCCGGTCCATTCCTCGGAGTTGTGCTCGTTCGCGACATCAGCGAGATTGATCGGTAACGGAGGACTGCTGGGTGAACGTAGGGAAATGGATGGCGACTGTCTTCGCGGGATTCTCGGGCGCACTCCTGGCGTGTGCGGGAATTCTCGGCTTCGAAGACCTCTCGCTCGAAGGACGGGATGCCGAAGGGCCCGATTCCGGAGGCCCCGACGCGGCGCAGCAGGCGGACACGGGCCCCTGCGGCTACGACAAGCCATTCCGCACCCCGGTACGGGTCGATCTCACGCCCGATGGCCTCAAATGGGGGGCGTGGTTGACCCCCGAGGAAGACCGTATCTATTTCTCGAGCTATCCCGATGGTGGGATCGCCGACCTTTATGTCGCAGCGCGCGATGGAGGCCACGGACCTTTTGGACCGGCACAGGCGCTGGGGTGTTGCGACGCCGGGGCGCACGAGATCAATCCGACGTTGACCAAGAAGGACGGCCTCATGGTTTTCGCGGCCAGCGACCGTGAGGAAAAACAATATGATCTGTTCGCCGCTCGATGGCTTGACGGCTCGAAAGCCTTTGGCGAGCTAAGGGAATTGGGACCGCTGAACTCCGATGCCCACGAGTGGGCCCCCTTCCTCGCCGCGGATGGTCGAACGCTTTGGTTTGCCTCGTTTCGAAACAACAACTGGGACATTTACGTCGCGAGCATGACCGCGGATGGTGGCGTGGGAAACCCCGCTCCCGTCGGGATCAACGACCGAAACACCCAAGATGACAATCCGGTGCTGAGCGCCGATGGCCATCATCTCTACTTCTCGTCGTCCCGAAAAGGCACCAAGGGCGACGTCGCCGTATGGGTAGCCCATCGAGACAACGTGTCCGACGACCTCAACTCCTGGAATTCGCCGATCCTGGCCGGTGTGCCGGAAATCGTGGTAGCACCTGAGGTGGATTCGCCCATTGCGGAGCGCCCTCTCTGGATATCACCCGATGAGTGCCGTCTCTATTACACGATCCACCGCGGTCCCAAGTACCGTCAGACGTACATGGTGGAACGCGGGCCCTGAGGCTCACTTCAGTAGTCAGCCTTCAGTGGTCAGTCTTCAGTCCCGGAGATGAGCCTCGACGCAGCATGGCACGATACATATCGCGAGGATCCATTTGCTCGGGCCACGTCGAGCACCCGCCGTCGTTGATCTCGAGGACCGTGTAACCGCCGCAGGCGAGCCTCGCGACGTCCGCCGTAAAAAACGGCGAGCTCAGGATTCGACCGATGTCGCCGAACTGTGCGGGCGCTTCGAGCTCCGTGTCCACGTCGTAATACGGAGCATGCGCGACGAGGTCTCCGTTCCAGAAGACCAAGCGGTGCTCGTCGGTGACCCGACGCTGCTCCGGCGTCCAGCCCTGAAGCGTCGCAAGCTCGAGGTACTTCTTCACCACGAACCCGCGTTCGAAGCGATCGCCGCGAAGCTCGACGAGCTTTTCGCAAATGGTGGCGAAGTCCTCGAAGTCTGCACCTTCCGGGACGAAACACGCGCGATGCCATGCTTCCTTGGCCGACTTCACGTGGTCCTTCACGATCCAAGGCGGCGGGCCGAGCTCCTGCGCGACCTCCCATGCCTCGCGGATGCTCTCCCCCTCCGTCCAGCGCGCAGGCGCGGTGCGTGTTCCGAGAAGAGGAATGTAGTTGGGCGCGTAGGTCGCCTCGGCAAAGCTCTCGGGATCGACCACGAGCTCTTCGCCACGCTCTCCCATGGCCTCGTAGAGTCCCGTGTATTCCTCCTCGTTCAACATCCATCCGCGGTAAAGCCACGTACGACCGTCGGCGCGCGGAAGGCGCCTCAAGGCGCGATCCGCGTCGCCGTCGACGACGAAATCGAGCGGAATGGCAAAGGATTCGATGCCGAGTTCCTCGGCGGCAAGGGCTTCGAGCTCGAACCGATCATCGGCATCCGGCCCACCCTGCGGGCGGCCGAACAAAATGCTGAGGTCTTCCATGGGAGCGCCTCCTTGGTGAGGCGCGGAAGCTAGCCATGGCTCGAGAAACAACCAGTCTCGCAACGAGCGCGCCTATCGTGTAGAGATTGAATCGGCAGGGGGCGATTTTTCGAAATCCTCTTTGGGGGGCCATCTTGCTGCAGCATGCGCGGGGGGCGTGCGATACGCTCGGCGTCGATGGAGGAGAGCCTTCGCGAGAATGCCGAGAGGATTCGTTCGCGCATCGCAGGCGGCGCGCACGATCCTGCGGAGTTTCGTGCGTCGCTCCTGAGCGTTCCGCCCGACGCGCGCGATGCCTGGCTGGACTTGGTCTTCGGGCTTTCCGAGCTCCCGGACGACGGCCCGGACTTGCCGCCGGGCTGCGTCCCTTATTTACCCTGCTCGGTCGATACCCTGCTGCGCGTGGTGGAGCAGGCCGGCGTGCAGGCCTCGGACGTGTTCGTCGATGTAGGCGGAGGGCTGGGACGCGCCGCCGCGTTCGTGCATTTGCTCACCGGGGCCGGAGCGATGGCCATCGAAGTTCAATCGAAGCTCGTGGCCGCCGCACGCGATCTCGCGGCGCGCTTGCGCGTGCCTCGCGTGGCGTGCATCGAGGGCGACGCGGCGGAGCTCACCGGCTGCATCACGATTGGCTCGGTGTTTTTTCTCTATTGTCCATTCAGTGGCGAACGTTTGGCGAACGTGCTGGCCGCCCTCGAGTCCATTGCGCGCACGCGAACGATCCGTGTGTGCTGCGTGGACCTGCCGCTGCCGCCTTGCCCATGGCTCGCCCTCGAACCCCCACGTTCCGGCGACCTCGCGATTTACCGCAGCACCTTGCTCGACGGCGCACTCCGCGCCAACGGCTGAGTCCCCTCCAAGGGCGCGCGGCCAGAGCGTCTAGCCGGGGGCGCATGCAGGCGACTACACTGCGGACCCGATAGGTATGGAAAGGAACACGAGCCTCGCACTGCGAGAAAAATCGACGACCCCATGGATGACCCGGTTGGCGGGCTGGGGCGCAAACGTGCGCGCCGATTGCGTGCTCCGTGAGCCCGAAACCGAAGCGCAGGTCTCCGCATGGATCGATCGCGAGGGGACCATCGCACGCGGGCTCGGGCGCAGCTATGGTGATGCCGCCCTCAACGGTGGCGGGCGCGTGATCGGAACGACGAGGCTCAATCGCTACATCGCATTCGACGATGCCACCGGCACGTTGGAGTGCGAAGCCGGCGTGAGCTTGGAGCACATCCTGCGGCACTTCGCCCCGCGGGGTTGGTTCCCGATGATCACGCCCGGGACGAAGTTCGTCACGGTGGGCGGCTGCATCGCGAACGATGTGCACGGAAAGGCTCACCACGCGCAGGGCAGCTTCAGCAACTGCGTCGACCGGATGACGATTCTGCTCGCGAGCGGCGAGATCGTCGCGGCCAGCCGCACCGAGAATCCGGACCTTTTTTGGGGCACCTTCGGCGGCATGGGCTTGCTAGGCATCATCCTTACGGCAACCCTCCGACTGACGAAGATCGAGACGACGTACTTTCGCCAGAAGGCCATTCGGGTCAACGACCTCGAGGCCATGATGGCCGCCCTCGATGAACACGATCACACCTTTCCCTATTCGGTCGCGTCGCTCGACGTCTTTGCGACGGGTGCCCGACTGGGGCGCGGTGTGCTCGTCGTCGGAGATCACGCGACCCGAGACGATCTGCCGTCGCGTTTCGCATCGGACCCGCTACGTGTTTCGGGCTCGCCGCGGTTGACCGTCCCCTTCGAGTTGCCATCGTTCACCCTCAATCGCCTGAGCATTCGACTCGTCAACGCGGTCGTCCAGCAGATCCAGGCCCACGCATCGACGATTGCCCACTACGAGGGATTCGTCTATCCGCTCGACAAGTTGGCCCATTGGAACCGCGGATATGGCCCCACGGGCTTTACGCAGTATCAATTCGTCATCCCGTTCACCGATGGTCTGCAGCGCATGCGGGACATCTTGACGGCGATCCTTTCCTCGGGCGCGCTACCGTTTCTCAATGTTCTCAAGCGCCTCGGAAAGGAGAGCGGCGGCGTGCTCTCGTTCCCGCAAGAAGGCTATACGTTCGCCATCGATTTTCCGATTCGAAGGAACACGCCGGCCCTGCTGAAGCGCCTGGATGCGATGGTGCTCGATGCCGGAGGCCGCGTTTACCTCGGCAAGGACTCGTTCCTCGACGCCGCCACGTTCCGCGCCATGTACCCGAATATGGATCGATGGCTCGAACTGAAAGCGAAATACGATCCGGATGGCGTGTTTACTTCGGATCTCGGACGGCGCATCGGCCTCGTCGCGCCCTCCCGCCACGGTCACGGCGGCGCGCGTTCATGAATCCGGCGATGCCATCCAGGAGGAGAGCAGGGCGTGCGCCACACGGAGGTCGCGGGTACCGTGACCTTCCGTGAAGGTTGACAGAACCGAAGCAAGAAGCCCCTTTGCCTTGGACGTGTTCCCTTGGCCGGCGAGCAAACGACCATAGCTGCACGCAAGTCGCAATTCCCAACTCCGGGCATGCTGGGCGCGCGCGATTTCGAGGCCACGCTCGAAGACCCGGGCAGCATGATCGGCATTCTCCGGGCCCATGGCGAGCAATATTTCGCCCTTCACGCGGAAATGCTCCGGATCGCAATAGTGTTCGTCTCGCCGTTCCGAGATCTCCATCGCTCGATGGATCGAAAGCATGGCCTCGTCGAGTGCGCCCATTTGTAGCTGTCCCTGGGCAAGCACGGAAAGATAGCGCGTGAAAGCGAGATTCGCGCCCATCGATGCTCGACGGGCCAAGGCGGCTTGTAGCTCGTCGACCCCCTGACGCTCACCGCACTCGATTTGCGTGCACGCTCGCACGACCGCGGCGCCGGTACGGAGAAAATGGAGGCCGTACTCGTCGCACAGGTGCAAGACTTCCTCGAGAAGACTTCGCGCCTCGGAGTATTCACCGCGTTCATCGTGCAACGTGGAGAGCAGGAGCAACCGTATCGTGAGGCTGGTCGGATGATCGTACTTGCGCGCGATACGCACCGATTCTTGCGAATGGTAAATCGATTGGTCCGGCTCGCCCAACAGCCACAAGATGCAACCAAGGTACATGTGCAAAATGGCGCCGACGTCGGCGCCCATATGGACACGAATCGCTCCTTGCGCCTGCGCCTCGTAGAGCCGTATCCCCGCCTCCGCGTCGTCGCGAGCCGCCGTGAGGTCGCCGCAGGAGAGAGCGGTCGAAACCGTCGCCGTGTATGCGGCGAGGATCATGCCCTGATGCCCGGTTTTCTCGGCAAGGGCGATCAGTTTGGCGGCCAAATCGCGACCGGTGCGATGCTCGCCCCGAACGTGGTTCAACTGCTGAAAGGACAACAGCGCCCAGAATGCGTGTTCGTCGCCGTCATACCTCTCGGCGAGCTCGAGAATCCGCGAAAGGGTCTCCCTCGTGCGGTCCGACTCGAGTCCATCCTCGGCGAGGTACACGCCCGCCAGCTGGGCCTTCAGCAAAAGCTCGCGCCGGTCGCGTGCCGACGTCGGTGGAAGCAGATCGAGTTGCGCCGTCGCGCGGGCATAGTGGGTGAGCGCGTCGGTGTTCGCCGACCTTTGCATGGCTTGTTTCGCAGCCTTCTCGAAGTACACGCAAGCCTCCTCGGGGCGCTTCGCCTCGGCGAAATGCCTGGCCGCGATTTCCGGGTTTTGCTCGGCAATTCGAGAAAATTGCGAAACCAGCACTTCGGCCGCTCGCCGGTGCAGCTCCTGCCGCTCTTGGTTGACCAGGGATTGGTACGCGGCTTCTTGCACGAGGGCGTGCTTGAACCTGCAGGTCGCACGCGATACCGGCCCGATGGGGCGAAAGATCCCCGTCTCGACGAGCTGGAGAAGACCTATCCGGAGTGATTCCTCGGACAGAGGCCACATGGCCCGAACCAAATCGTAATTCATCTCACGCCCCAGCACGGAGGCAACCCGCGCCAACTCCCGTCCGGGCTCGGGCAAGGTATCCAGGCGGGCGCGCAAGAGTGCCTCCAGGGTCGCAGGCACCGCGCCGACCCACGACGACGGTTCATTTCCGCCCTTCTGGAGCGCGTCCACCACGCTGTAGGTGAGTTCCTCGAGGAAGAGTGGGACGCCGTCGGCGCGCTGTACGACTTGCTCCACGATCGCCGCGGGCAGATGGCGCCCGCGACCGGCGAAGCCGACCATGGCAGCGCTCTCGCTCGGCGAAAGTCGATGCGGAGCCAAGTGATGCAGGAGCGAGGAACGCGCCCAGAGCGGCTGAAACTCGGGGCGCGCCGTCACCAGCACCATGGCCCGCACCCCCGCGAGCCCCGATAGCCAGCGCTCCAGCAAATCGAGCGTAATGGAATCAGCCCAGTGCGCGTCCTCGACCACGAGCAGCAAGGGCTCCTGCTCGGCCAGCCGCTGGAACAAGCCGACGACGGCTTCGAGCATCTGGTGCTTGAGCAGATTCGCGCTTTGCGACATCGGCAGGGCGGCCGCATCTTGCATGGGAAGCCCCAGGAGGGCCGCTTTCTCGAGCGGAGAGGCATTCGGATCCAACCCCATCGAGTGTTCCAGCCCTTCGAGGATGGGCTGCAGTGGGCTGCTCTGGGAGTGGGGCCAGCATTGGCACCGCACCAACCTGTGTTCCTCCGTCGCCAAACCCTCGAGATGCTGCTCGAGCAAGCGCGACTTACCGATTCCCGCTTCGCCCACGATGAATACGCATTGGCCTTTGCCGCTGGCCGCGGAGCCCCAGAGGCTGCGCAGTTGATCGAGCTCGGACGTGCGCCCCACCAGCGGCGTGACGTTGCCGGCTGCAATCGGGTTGAAGCGGATCCGGTTCTCCTTTCGCCGCAACAAGCGATACCAAGGTCGTGGCGCCATGCCATCGTTGGCGGCCACCTCGTCGAGCTGCGCAAGCTCGAAGGCGCCCTGCACGAGCATCTGCGTTGCCCGTTCCGTGAGAATCTCGTTCGCCTGGGCATGGCGTTCGAGCGATTGCGCGACGTCCAGCACCTCGCCCTGCATCCTCGGGGGCGCCGCATCTGGGTCCACGGTCAGCGGAATGCAGGGACCTGTCGCGACCCCCACGCAGGCGCCCCGCGCGTGTTCGTTTCCGTCGGGCCGAAAGGCATCGACGATCAGCAACGCTGCACGCAGCGCGCGCTGGGCGCTGTCTTCGTGGGCTTTGGGAAAGCCGAAGCACGCCACGACCTGTCGGCCCAAGGAGAACAAGATCGTGCCCTCCAACTGGCGCACGATCGTGGCACACGCCTCGAAGAATTCGCCCACCGAGTCGTCGAGGACCTCCGTCGACGTCGCGTGCGAAAGGGAGCAAGCCATGACGGTTATCTGACGCCGCTCGGCATTCGCCGTGAGCCTGGGCGTTCGTCGCCGCGGAAAGCTCGACGTCCCCGCGGCCGTCATGCTGCTGGATTGTCCGCGCAGGGCGTGCACGAGCAACACCTCCAACGCGACCAATGCGTCCAGCAGGTCGTCTGCGCTGCCGAATCGCGCATCCTTCTCCTTCTCGAGCGCACGCGTTGCAATTCGTTCCGCATCCTCGGGCAGCTCCGGCCGCGCCCCGCGCAGCGACGGCGAAGGGTCCGACGAGAGCACGGTGTTGCGCAACTCCGTGAGGTGATTGCCGGCGAACGGCGAAACGCCCGTGAGCAATTCGAAGAACATCACCCCCGCGGCCCAGATGTCCGTCCGGCCATCTTGAACCTGGCCACGCCATTGTTCGGGCGACATGTACTGGGGCGTCCCGAGGAAATGCGCGCCGGCAACGTCGCTCCCCGCGGTCATTTGCGCGACACCAAAGTCGAGAATCTTTGCCGTTCCGTCCCTCGTGATGAAGACATTGCTCGGCTTCAAGTCGCGATGCACGATTCCGGCCCGGTGCGCGTGCGACAATCCCTTCGCCACGTCGATCATGAGTCGAACCGCGCGCCGGACATCGATGACCGCGTCATTCGTCTCGCGGGTGCGGGACATGATGACGTCGAGGGGATGGCCCTCCAGGTGCTCCATCACGAGAAAG
The DNA here is from genome assembly GCA_037157805.1 of Sorangiineae bacterium MSr11367. Classification (NCBI taxonomy): domain Bacteria; kingdom Pseudomonadati; phylum Myxococcota; class Myxococcia; order Myxococcales; family Pendulisporaceae; genus Pendulispora; species Pendulispora rubella. The sequence goes on from CP089983.1 coordinate 8,874,147, forward strand.
GGGTGCCCGTCGTCTTGCCCGATGTCGAACATGCGGACGATGTTCTCGTGGTTCAAACGCGCGCACGCCTGCGCCTCGTGCTGAACGCGCTCCAAGGCCTCGGCCGTGTTCAGGTCCTTGCGCGTGAGAAACTTGATCGCCACCTTTCGATCGAGAACGGTGTCCTGCGCGACGAACACGACCCCCATACCGCCGGTGCCCAGGGGCTCGATCAGCTCGAATCGGGTTTGGGTCATTCCGCCGAGCCTTCGTCCGGGCTTCAGGCCCGTGGTCTCCATTCTCGTGGGCTTGAGCGGGTCGCTGCGAGGCCGGTCCGACGCCTGACGAGCACCGTCCGTCAGCGTCCCAACTGCACTCTCCGGCGCGGCGGGCGTACCTAGGTTCTGTTTCGTCCTCGTCCTCATCGGTGGCCCGTAGAATGCCACGTCGCATTCACGATGCCTGCGCTGACGACACCAATTCGGCGATAACGACGATGCTCGACCCACATCGAATCGATGTACTTGGACAACTTGCGCCAATGGATGACCGTCGACATCCCGCCACGACGCTGTCGCTTTATTCCGCGCACGGTGACGGAAAAGCGTCGGTGGCGCCAATCTCCATGCGGAGAGCCTATGAACCGCCAACAATTCACGCTCTGGGGACTCCTGGTACTGGTGTTCGCGCTCATCGTGGGGGTCGCGTGCAACGACCCTGCACCGGAAACGCCCATACCCGACGGGGGCGGCGACGACGCAGGCACGGTGGACTCCGGCTCGACGCACGATGGGGGCGAGGGCGACACCGGGACGGCGGACGCGGGTTCCGATGCCGGAGACCCGAGCCCCGAGCCGGCTTGCAAGGGCATCGAGCTTCGGGAAGACGGGGGACTGGAGATCGATATCAAGACCGTTCACGTCACCGGCACCGTGACCCTCCGGGGCAAGCCGTTGCCCGCCTCCCGGCGCGGCCAGTTGGTGTTTCGTGATCCATTGACGAGCGCGTCGTACTACATGCCTGTCACGTCGACATTCGCCATTACGCTCGCCGCGGGGATTTACGACATTTCGTATGATCCGGGACCTAACACGGTAGAGGGACCCGACTTCCCGAGCGCGTTCGGCGTGCTTCAGCGGGGCGTCGCACTCCTCCAAGATGGCCCGCACGAGCTGCACATCGATATCCCGATGGTCACCATTTCGGGAACGGTGACACTGAATGGAAAACCTCTGCCCTCGGGTGGCTTTCGCCCTCAAATTTTCGTGGGCGGTATCGACTTTATTCCCGAGGCCAACGGCGCGTTTCACGTGACGATGATTCCGGGAGTCTACGACGTCACGATGCGCCCCCATGCTTGTTCGCCTTCGACTCCATCGAACCCCTATCCGTGCTTCGCGACCACGCTGCGAAGCGGTGTGCCGCTCATGCAGGATGGTCGATTGGAGATCGACATTCCCACGGTGCGCATTACTGGCAACATCACGCTGAACGGGCAACCCCTCCCCGACTCGGAGAGCGATCGCGGCGGCGTGATGTTCGGAGACTTCCTACCCCATAATTATGCGCTTCGCCTTCCGACGAAGGGTGCCGCGAGCCTCGACATTGCGGTGGTTCCCGGAACGTATTCAATCGATTATCTACCCGAGCTCACCTATCCGGCCCCCTGCAACGGCACGGCCTATACGCCCATGCCGTGCGCTCCCACGCGCATCGCGGAGAATGTCACATTCGACAAGGACCGAAGGATCGACATCGACATCCGTGCGGTCCATCTCAAAATTCAGGCCACGCTCAACGGGGCGCCCCTGCCGGACGCGGAAGACGCAGGATATCTGTTTTTGAAAGGCGCAGCGGGCAGCAGCAGCCAGTTGCTCATGCCCATGGGCGGCCCAAGGTCATTCACCCTGACCGTTTCGCCCGGAACCTATGCGATTCGCTATTTCCCGAAGGTGCTCTCGGATCGTTTGCCTCTTCCACGGGCGGGCGGCGCGGTGGTCCCGCAGCTCGAGATCACCGGCGATCGGGACTTGATCGTGAACATCCCCACGGTGCAGCTCACCACCCGATTGACCTTGAGGGGACAGAACCTTCCCCCGAACCGACAGTACAGCGGCAGACTCATGTGGTCTCTTCACGACGGGGGTTTTACCACCGCAGGACTCGATCCGTCGGGGGGGCCCATTTCGATCTCGGAGACTCTGCTGCCCGGCATCTATTCGATCTCGATCTCGGGGCTCGGCACATGCGACGGCCCGACGCCGCCGGCCGTCCCCTGCATGTCCGGCTTGCTGGGGCACGTTCCGGTCATCGAAAATACGACGGTCGATCTCGATATGAAACCCGTCAGCATTTCGGCCAACGTCACGCTCAACGGCAAACCGATGCCCGATGGAGATCCGAATTTCAATCGAGGCTCGTTGATGTTCGACTCCACCACCTCGGATACGACGGGAGCCTCGTCGCTCCTCTCTCCGAAGGGGCCTCAGACCAAAGGCTTGACGATCTTGCCGGACTCGTACCGCATCTCGTACGATTCGTCCCAGCCGGAACCGCCAGGCTGCGGGGGAACCGCCAACCCATGCAACTGTGGCGGCGATTCTTTCGTCGCTTGCAATTACGGCGTGGTGCTCGGATGCGAAGAAGAGGCACGGCGCGACCCCCGAAGGGGTGTCCGCCGTGCCGCCAAATGAAGTTGTCAACTTGGTCGCAAGCCGGGGAGTCGAACCCCGCGGGCCTCATCGGCACCCTTACGAGCCCCGGTCCCCCGGGCGCGCCTGCGATGCTCGATGACATTGCACGAAGCAGGCCGCCTCGGAATGTGCCGTCGATCGAACCGGTGAACACGAGCGGGACGCCAGCAGCACCGTGCAGACCGCGAGGAATTCGTATGTAGGCGCATCATTTGCGCTGCCTCGAGCTCGCATCCTTGCGGCCGCCGAACTCGTGGTCGCGCAACATGCCATGGTGACACCTGCCGGTACGAGCAACGTTCGCCCACCGCGCGGCGTTTTGCGCACCCGCCGTGCGCACCGTGCGTCGCTGCGCGACATCATGCCGCAGGGCGTTCAGGTTCGGGATCTGACACGAAGAAGCTCTTGGAGGCCTTTCCATGCCCTACGAGCACGGCGGATCCCATGCGTTTCCAAACCTCCCGGGTCTCTTGGACTCCGTCGGCAATACGCCCGTCGTCCGGCTCGACAACCTCACGATGTGTGGAGAAGGGCGACTGGTCGCAAAACTCGAATCGGCGAATCCCGGTGGCAGCGTCAAGGACCGGGCGGCGTGGCACATCATCCGCGATGCCGAAGAACGCGGGCTGATTCGACGTGGGGCGACGATCATCGAGTCGTCGTCCGGAAACTTCGGCATTGCCTTGGCCATGATTGGTGCCTCGCGGGGCTACCGGGTGATCGCCATCGTCGATCCCAAGATCAGCGCCGTGAACCGCAGCCTGTTCGCGGCCTTCGGGGCCGAGGTCATCGTGGTCGACGAAAAAGACGATAGCGGCTCGTACCACAAGACCCGCATCGCCTACGCGAACCGACTGCACCGCGAGATCCCCGGCTCGTTCCGCCCCGACCAATGTTTCAATCCGCTCAATGGCGAAGCGCACTATCAGTCGACCGCCCGGGAGTTGCTGGCAGCCATGGGTTCGCGCCTCTCCGCCGTCGTGTGCACGGTCAGCACCGGCGGGCAGCTCGGCGGCATTTCCAGGTACCTGCGGCGCTTCGCCCCCCACGTGAAGGTGGTGGGTGTCGACGTGCGAGGCTCCACCGTGTTCGGTGGCGAGGCTCATGGCTACCTCACGCCTGGTGTCGGACTGAGCTGGACGCCCGACAACCTCGACGACCTTTCCGCCGTCGACGAAGTCTATCTGCTCTCCGACGAAGACGTCTTCGTGTCGTGCCGCACCTTGGTGCGTGCCGAAGGGGTGCTGGCGGGTGTCTCCACGGGCGCCGCACTCTTGGTCGCCTGCCGTCTGGCGATGAAGGCGAGCGCGCGAGAACACATTGCCTTCCTTGCTACCGACCGTGGGGAGCGCTACCTGCAAACGGCGTTCGACGAGCGATGGCTCCTCGAACACGGGATGAGCACCGACACCTCGCTCGATGGGCTGCGTCGCCGCGCGGCCTCGCTCACGCCTTTCTCGACGAACCCCAAGGTGGATTGCGCAAATTACCGCCGTGAGCTGGCCGAGCAGCTCGATTCGCCGACGGCGCGGCGAACCTTGCGAAGGGCGGGATGAGCGGTGTTCGGGGTCTTGCGCCATCGCGACTTTCGTCTCGCCTGGATGGGATACACGGCTTCGGCCGCGGCCACCGGGATGCTGCCCACCTTCTTGACCCTGCACGTGCTCCACACGCAGGGCGCGCTGACCGCCGTGGGGTTGGTGCTGGGCTCCACCACGGCGGGTTTTCTCGTGGGAGCTCTGTTCGGTGGGCTCCTGGTCGATCGCATTCCGCGACGCTGGGCGCTGGTGGCGTCCAGCGCCCTCCGAGGCTGTGCGCTTCTCGCGGTGGTTCCCGCGTTCGATTCGGCACTATGGCTCGCCTGCGCGTGCGCCGCGCTCGCGGGAACGGGCGAAGGCGTCTACCGCAGCGCCTATCAAGCCACCGTCGCCCATGTCGTGCCGGAGCCCGAGCGCCAACAGGCCAACGCCGCGACGGCACTGAGCATGCGCATCTGCCTGACCGGTGTGCCCACCGCCGCCGTGCTGCTTTATGGCCGATGCGGAGGTCGCGCATCGTTTCGACTTGCCGCCGCGTTGTGGCTCCTTTCCGCCGGCGCGGCGATTCTGCTCCGACCTGCCCGGACCGACGCGACCAAGAACGCCATTACCCCGCCACGACGAAGTTTGTTTGCCGATTACAAAGAAGGATTTGCCGAGGCCCTGCGCCATCGGTGGTTTCTCACGGGCCTCGGTGCGCTGGTGGTGTGGCTTGCCTGCGGGGAGGCCGCGAGCAAGCTGATGTTGCCCAAAGTCAGCCAAGAACACTTTGGCGGCGATCTCATGATGGGTATCGCTCCCGGCGTCTATTCGGCGGGGGCCGTCGCCGGCGCGCTCCTTCTCGCGCGCTGGACACCGCGGCATCCAGGCACCTTGGCGTTCGCGGGATTGAGCCTCTTCGGGCTGGTGCCCCTCTCGCTGTGGGTCGGGGATCGCGCGTGGCTGATTGTCGCGGCCTATGCCCTTGGCGGAATGGGGATCGAATTGTTCAATATTCCCTGGTTTACCGCCTTGCAGCGCGAGGTACCGGCGGAAAAGCTCGGACGGATATCGGCGCTCGATTTCTTGGTCTCGTATGGCTTGGCGCCCGTGGGGCTGGCCGGGCTTCCCTACCTGTTTCTGTGGCTGGGTGAAAAACCGGTGTTGGTGGGGTGCGGCTTGGCCGTAATGCTCGCCGCAGGCCTTTCGCTCTTGGTTCCAGGAACGGCGCGGCTCTCCGATCCGGAACGTGATGCTAACGCCACGAGTCGCGAAGGCGAGATGCTTTCCCGAGCCAGACAGTCGCCCCTGCCGCCGTGAAGTGCTTCTGGGCCAAGGCGAGAAGCGCGCAGGCGCCCGCGCGGTGGCCCGACGCTCGGCGCTCTGCAAGACTCAACAAGGCAATGCCGTGCTGGAGGACGTTGTCCGATGCATCGGCCAGATCGCGCGCCGCCTCGAGCTCGCGATCGCCGGCCGCGCCGGGAAGGACGGCGGCGAGTGCACGCCGAGCCAGAATCTCATCGAAGGGATTCGCGCGCTCCGGGCCGGTCGCCCGTGCGAGCGCACGTTCCGCGGCCTCTCGGGCGGCGTCGGAATGGTCCTGCATCCGCTCCAATCGGGACATGTAGATCCATGCGAGCGTCTCCATCCGAAAATCGCGCGCGTGCGCCGCCGTAATGGCCTTGGAGAGCGCCTCGCGGGCGGCATCGTACTCTTTGCGGAGCACCAAGAGACAACCGCGGTACACAGCGACGTAGAGTTTGAGCCACTCGTCGCCGGGCATTACGTTTTCGCTGATTTGCGCGCCACGTTGCACGATGGCGGCGGCCAGCTCGGTCTCACGCCGCTCCAAATAGTAAACCGGCGTGTAGATGGCCAGGTTGCGTTCGGGGAGCGGGGGACTGCCCACCCGCCGCATCCAGTCGTTCATCTCGGCATGGTACGGCTCGAATTGGGACGCATCCCCGATGAACGATGCGCGCACCACCAGCGAAAACAGATGATAAATGCGAATCTCCGGAATACCGAAATCGGTCGCAATCTCCATCCCGTCCGAGGTCGAGCGCGGGTCGAGCGCTCGCCCCATGAGGCCCAAGTTGAGATTCAAGAAATAGCTACCAATCCCCAGGGCCCACAAAAGCCGTTCCGGCGCCACCGCCTTCTCCGCGCGAAACGCACGAAGCACGGTCAAGTACTCCAACATTTCTTCGACGATGCCGACGAAATGCCCGGTGTGGACGGTCAGCCCTCCCTTGGTGATGAAGGCTCCGGCCCGAAGCGGTGAATCTTTGCCATTCTCCGAGCCGGCGAGGTCCAGCGCTTTTTGAAACTCCGCCTTGCGCCCCATGACCGCCAGCGCCAGGCATTGCAAAATTCGATACTCGGATCGCTTGAGGAAAGCTTCTTCCGCGCTCATGTTCGCATGAACCAGAATTTCCCGGAGCACCCTCTTCGGCTCGGTGCGCATCTGCATGCGAACGATCTCGCCCCCCGCCTCGAGGTCCAGGGTGCTCTCCCAATACGCGAAAAGCTTTCCTGCGAAATGGAACGACGCCGGGGTGTTGCAGTTGTACCCGACTTCGATGAGCTTTCCCCAAGCGGGCACTTGGAGTGCGATTCGATTTGGATAATGGGTATGCTTCTCGAGAAGTGCCTCGGCCTCGATGAGGATTCGATATCCTTCGAGCATACCGCTGTTGGCCAGAAGATGCTGCGACGCGAACAACAACGGCTTGATGGCACGCGCGGGCTCGAGCGAGCGCGCGAAGTGATAGCCCACCGCGCGGGCGCCTTCCGGGGTGCTGCCCCCCATGAGATCGAGGTACTCGGCAATCCGCCCGTGGTGCACGCGGCGCTCGAGCGCCGGCGTGGCGGCGTAAATCGTCTCGTGGATCGTGTCGTGCGTAAAGTGGTACGTCCCGCCTGCGTATTGCAGAAACTGACGCTCCACCGCCTCCTCCAAAGAGAGAAAGAGCTTTTCTTCACTCAGCTCCACGGTTGCGCGCAGAAGCGTCATATCGAGCACACGCCCCGCGGGCGCGGTTCGCCGCAGAAACTCGAGTTGGACCTGCGACAGGGTCGAAAGACGCAGGCGAATCACTTCCCCGATGCTATTCGGCAGCGCAATGGTGCCCAGATCGGCATGGGCGTGCCATTGGCCCCCGGGCCGGCTCAGTGCACCTTGCTCGACCAGTGCGCGCAAGCACTCGGTGGCGAAGAAGACATTTCCGCGGGTCGCGGTGTGCAGATTGTCGATGAACGCCGTGGGGACGTCGAAGCCGGGCAGGGCCAACGAGACCAATTCGCGCAGGTGCTCGTGCGACAGGGGACGGAGGTTCAAGATCTCGGCAGCGCCCGCGAAAACCGTGCGATAGAGCGGTGACAGGCGGCTTATCTCGTCGGACCGAAGGGTCCCGCACACCAGCCCGCGCGTGCCGTGGAGTGCGTGAACGATGACGTTCAAATGTTCGATCGTGGCATCGTCGGCCCAATGCAGATCCTCGAAGGAAAGGACGAAGCGCCGCACCTTGGCCAACTCGGTGAGCCACAGAGAAAGCGCTTCGAACACGATCAGCTTCGCCTCGGCCGGCGCCCGCGCGAAGCCTTCGGTGCTCGCGTATTCGGGCGTGAGCAGCGGTGCAAGCGGCTCGCGAACGCGCGCGAGGATCTCCGCCGGCGTGATCGGCACCAGCAGCCGCAAGGCTTGCTTCAACGGGGTCAGCGGGGCGAGGCCTTCGGCGTGGCATTGCCCGAGGGCGACCGTCACATCGGAAAGCTGGGCGTGAAGCTCGAGCTCGGACAAGAGGCGCGACTTGCCCGTGCCTGCGGGGGCGGCAATGAACACCGCACGGGCCTCACCCCGTGCGGCCCCCTGCAACGCATCGACCAAGCGTGCGGACTCGTGCTTGCGCCCGACGACGGTGGGCACATGGAGATAGCTTGCACGGGAGCCGAGCGGCTCCTCGAACGACACCCGGTCGTTGGCCTCGGCGAGGGCGACCATCAGCGCATTCGCCGTGAGAAATCGTTGCCCAGGATCTTTGTCCAGCAGACGCAGGAGAATCCGTTCCAAGTGCGGATCGATCGACGGCACGATCGAGGACGGTGCAGGCGGCTCCTGGTCCCGGTGCGCGCGCAGGAGCTCGGTGACATTCGTCCCATGGAAGGGGTACTGCCCGGTGACCGCGAAGAACCCGAGCACGCCGAGGGAGTAAAGATCAGCCCGGCCATCGATGGCACTTCCGACCAGCCACTCGGGGGCGATGTACGCGGCCGTTCCCCAGAGGCGTCCCCCGGTGGGGATTCCGAGTTGGTGCATCAGGCCGAAGTCCATCAATTTGATGTCGCCGGTCGGGAGCATGCGAATATTGTCGGCCTTGATATCGCAGTGCACGAAGAGCCGCGCGTGGATGAACGCGAGGACCTGCGCAATCCGCATCAGCAGATCGAACGCTTCGCTGGAATCGAGAGGCCGCTCGCGCACGCGGGCGTTGACGTCGACCCCTTCGAAACTCTCCATCGTGATGTACCGATTGCCCGATGGGAGGACACCGCAGTCGTAGACTTTGGGTGTCGAGGGGTGCCGCAGCCTCTTCATCGCGAAGAATTCGCGGCGAAACATCAGCGCGCTCTCCTGGACGCCGTCGCGGTTGAAACTTGGAAACACCTCGATTTCCTTGAGCGCAACGCGCTGCCCTTCCACGGCATCGAGGGCGAGCCAGACTCGAGAGGTTCCGCCGATCCCCAGGAGCTTTTCGACGTGGTACCGACCGTCCACGACGTCCTCCGGCTCCAGGAACGTGGGGGTCGGGCCACCTCGAGGGCGTATCGTGCTGCGCGAGATCAGCGTCTCGGTGCGCACCATGGCGGGATCGATCACCGCGCTATTCTAACATCGGCCCATCGAGTTCGCCCGCGCGTGCGCGGATGGATTGTCAGGCAACCTCGCGTGGCCTCGAATCGATTCAAGACTCCGATCCAAAATGGCAATCAATCCCGGATACGCCAAATTGAAATATTGAATCACCCATTCGGACGAAGCGCCGTTTCGCCACGGCGTCTGCCAAGCGAACGAGGCACGCCATCGCGTGGCAAACCGCCACGGCCTCCACAGCGCTTGAGTCCAATGGTTTGCGCCTCGGGAACACGCGCCAGGTTGCTTGAGCCAATTGCGCAGGTAGTCTAAAGAAATACCAATGGCCAAGGGGGTCCTAGGGCGTGGGGAGCTCGCGCCCAGTACGGTTTTCGCCGACCGATTCATGCTGGACCGTGTTGCCGGCAGCGGGGGAATGGGCGTGGTCTACCGTGCGCGTGACCGCAAGCGCGATGGCGCCACGGTCGCGCTCAAAGTGCTGCATCTGTTCGATGGGCATCGCTATTTTCAAGAACGATTCGCGCGTGAAGCGTACATGCTCTCGGAGCTTCGCCATCCCGGCATCGTCGCGTACATCGACCATGGGATCACACCGCAGGGGCAGCCTTTCCTCGTCATGGAATGGCTCGACGGCGAGGACCTCGGCGATTACCTCCATCACCACAGCCTGACGCTGGGGGAAACGGTCAAGCTGTTCTGCGGGGTGGCCGACGCGCTCTCGGCCGCGCACCGTCGCGGATTCGTTCATCGGGACCTCAAGCCGGAAAACATCTTTCTCCGGGACGGAAGCACGGATTCGCCGACCTTGCTCGACTTCGGGGCGGCGCGGCTGGTGGCGTCCGACCTGACGGCCGCAGGCATCGCCGTCGGAACACCTCTTTATATGGCGCCGGAGCAAGCGCGCGGCGCACGCGACGTCGGCCCCAGTGTCGATGTGTTCGCGCTCGGATGCGTGATGTACAAGTGCCTGACGGGACGCACCCCCGTGGCGAATGGGCACCCCACGGTCGTCCTCGCCAGCATTCTCCTCAATGATTTTCCGCCCCTGCGGACGCTCCGTCCGGCCACGCCGGAAAAGGTGGAGCTCTTGCTCGAGCGCATGCTCGCCAAGGAGCCGTCGCGGCGGCCAAAGGACGCGCACGCGCTGCTCGAGGAGTTGCTCGCGCTGGGGTCTCTGTTGGACGAGCCGGCGCCACGAAGGTCGCGGTCGGGATCGCAGCCGATGCCGCTCGTCGATGAATTGCAGTTGGTGAGCGTCATCTTCGTGGTCGAAGAGCGGTCGGCCGATGCCCCTGGGCTGCCCGACGAATCCGACGAGTCCGGCGTGCCCAGCCAGCGCTCGCAGCGACGGGCCCTCGGCGATACCGTCCACACGCTCTTCGGTGCGCGGGTGGAGGTTCTGCGCGACGGCTCCATGGTCGCGACCCTCGCCCAAACCGAGCACATGACCGCCACCGATCAAGCGGTCCAAGCCGCGCGCTGCGCGCTCTTTCTCCGCGAGCAGCTCGGTGCCCCCCCTCCCAGCCGGCGCATTCTCATCACGACCGGCCGAAGCAAGGTCGTGGGCAAATACGTGCCCAGCGTGGAGATGTTCGATTGCGCCAGCACGCTGCTCAATCGGTCGAGTGGCCCTCTGCAAATCGACTTGGACGATAGCCTCATCGATATCCGGCTCGACGAGATCACCGCGCTTCTTCTCGATGCGCGATTCGAAATGAGGCAAACGGATTCCGGGACCTTCGTCTTGGACTCGGAACTCACCACCGACGAGGCGCGCCCGCTCCTCGGCAAACCGACTCCGTGCGTGGGCCGCGATCGGGAGCTCACCCAGCTCCAATTGCTTCTCGACGAATGCTGCGAAGATTCGGTGGCGCGCGTCGCCGTGGTCATCGCGCCGCCGGGAATCGGCAAGTCGCGCCTGCGTCAGGAGTTCGTGCGCTATGCGCGGCGCAACCAAGCCACCGGCGTCTGGTTCGGGCGGACCGATCCAACGCGGGCGGGAACACCGTACGGTCTGCTCGCCGACACCCTTTGGCGCCTCATCGAGATGCGCGAGGGCGAAGAGCTGCCGGTGCAGCAAACCAAGCTCCGCGCGCGGGCTTGGCGCCACGTGCCCGCCCACGAAGCGGAGTTCGTGACCGAGTTCCTGGCCGAGCTTTGCAGGGTCCCCTTCCCTTCGGACAAAAGCCCGACCCTCCGGCTCGCGCGCTCCGATCCGCGCACCATGGTTGCGCAGGTCACCGCCGCGTTCGTCTCTTTTCTGAAGGCCGAGTGCGATGTCCATCCCGTGCTGATCGTCCTCGAAGATCTGCATTGGGGCGACGGCCTCACCATGCGCGTCATCGACGCGGCCTTACGCGATTGCCGGGACAAGCCGGTCATGGTTCTCGCGCTGGCCAGGCCGGAGGTGGACGACCGCTATCCGAAATTCTGGAACGAGCGCAAACGGCAGGATCTCTACCTCGACGGATTGAGCAAGCGCGCAAGTGTGGAGCTCATCACGCGGGTCCTCGGGCCGGACGTTTCCCAACAGCTCGTTACGCGCATTGCCGAACAGGCGGCGGGCAATGCCCTCTTCTTGGAGGAGTTGATTCGCTTCGTCGCGGAGAGGGGATCCGACGAGATGCCCGACACCGTGCTGGCCATGCTCCAGGCTCGGTTGCAGCGCCTGACCCCCGAATTGCGGAGGGTCCTCCGGGCGGCCAGCGTGTACGGCACCACGTTTTGGCGGGGTGGTGTCCTTGCGTTGCTCGGCACCGATCGGGTCTCCGCGTCCAACATCGATGAATGGCTGGACGAGTTGCTCCAGCGCGAGCTCATCACGCAGAGCAACACGAGCCGCCTGCTCGGCGATACCGAATATGCCTTCCGCCACGCCCTGGTGCGTGAGGCCGCGCACAGCCTGCTGACCAACGAAGACCGCGAGGCGGGGCATCGCAGTGCGGCCGCGTTTCTCGAATCGATGGGCGAACGAGAGCCCCACGTGCTGGCCGAGCATTACGCGCTCGCCAATGAAATGGGCCAAGCGGCGGGTCTTTACGCCCTCGCGGCGGGCAAGGCCCTCGACTACGTGAACCTCCGGGAGGCCATCCAGCTCGCGCAGCGCGGAATCGCGTGTGGTCCGCAGGGCGCGCTTTTGGGCATTCTCCTCGGCACCCAGGCGCGCGCGCTCATGTGGGAGTGCGACTACGTGAAGGCCTACGAGTGCGTCCACGAAGCGCTCACTTTGTTGCGCCGCGGCAGCGCCCCCTGGTGCCACGCCGTGGGAACGATGATCGCAGCGGTGGGGGCCCCGCTCAATCGATACGAGGAGATGCTCTTCTGGGGTAACACCCTGCGTGCCATGGATCCCGAGCCCGGCACGGCCGGTCTTTACGTGGAGTCGCTGCGCCTCGTGACGGCCATGCTGACATTTCTCGGGCGGCGGGCGCAGGTCCAAACCTACTTGGCCCGGATCGACGACGTAACCGGCACGACCGACAACGTCTTGGTCCGAGGTCTGCGCGAGTATTCGCACGCCCACGTGGCCTGGTTCCTTTCCCGCGATCCCTGGGCGGCATCGCTCGCCGCCGCCCGCGCGGAGGACCTGCTCGAAATGGCGAACTCCCGGCGCAGCGTCACCTTCGCGCGAATCTACCGAGGAGCCTCGCTCGCGCACTTGGGAAGCGTCGACACCCGAGAACCACAATTCCGAGCCGCCCTCGAGGATGCTCTGCAAGACGGCGATCGATGGACGAGCGGCGTGGCCACGACGATGTTGGCCATGACCCTGGTCGACAAAGAGACCCCCGAAGCCATCCACGAAGCCGAGCCCATGGTTCGAAGCTTCGTGGCCGATCATCACGCCGGCGATCAGGACCTCAAGGGATTCGCCAACGCCATCCTCGCGCAAATTCTGCTCGACCGCGGTGAGGTCGAGTCGGCGGAGCGGCACATTTTGAAGGCACTTGGCATGCTGACGTACCTCGTCGTGGCCCACCCTTACGCCGATGCTGCGCGGGTGAAGATCTTGCTGCGCGCCGAAAAGGTCGCCGAAGCCTGCGCGTACGCCGATGGGGCATTGGCGCGTCTGGAGCAGCGCGGCGGCGGTGGCTTTCACGAGGTGCGCCTTCGGTTCGCCGCATTCGAGGCCTACGACAAGGCCGGCGACCCTGCCGCCGCCCAGCTCCTCGAGAAAACGATCCAGCAGATTGCCATCCGCGCCGCAGCCATCGACGATCGCGACGCGCGAACGCGGTTTCTCACGAGAAACGCCATCAACCGACGCGTACTCGAGGTCGCGAGAAAGCGCTTCTCGAGGGGCAACTTCGATTCGTTGTCGGGCTATATTTGATATCGCCGCTCGGGGCTCGCATCTGCCGATTCCAAAAGATCGTGCCCGTGCCCGTGCCCGAAGACGAACACGTGCACGACCGCGAGCACGAGCACGAGCACGAGCACGAGCACGAGCGAGTCTGCCCTCCAGCGCCATCATTTCGGTACAGTCTGTACCAGATATGTACCATCCGGAAACGTGACCCGGCGAGCACGGCTCAGCGCACTCGCACCACAGACGATCGCGCGCGCACGGTATTTTTCTCGGGGATCCGTAACGCTCGGGGCCAGCCCATGGAGGGTTCGGCACATTCGCGATTCGCGATTCGCGATTCGCGATTCGCGAATTGCGAATTGCGAATGCCGCGCCCCCCCTTTCGCCCCCGACTGCCGCAGCGGGCCGCCCACGAAACAGTCGGTAGAGACCGTTGCGCAGACGAACAAATGAGGGCGGTGCTCGATTACGGAAGGAGCGTATCGAGGAAGGCGTTGGCGAAAATCCGATTTGGGTCGTAGGCGTCGAGGATGGCCACCGCGGTGTCCCAATCGTCCCCCTGGGATTGTCCCGCTCGGAAAGAGTCGGGGATGAAGCGCGTGAGCGCGGTCCTATCGGCCCAACCCGACGCAGGGGTGAAGCCCCATCCTTTGGGCCAATTCGGCCGGACGGTGGCGTAGTTGCCCGAATAGTTCGCCCATATCCATCGTTCCATCTCCGCGTAGAACGCGTCGGCATGGGGCATGGCCGGGAGGCTCTGCATATCGAACCAGATGCACGTGTCCCACTCCGGATGATCGGGGCGCGGGCGGCTGCTCGACAAAAGGGGCGGTTGCGCCCCGGGCATTTGAACTTCGGATACGTGGTCGAGCCCCGTCACGCGGACTTCGAGTGGGCCGGCCATGGGAAATTGGCCCTTTGCTTGATAAGCAGCAATCCGCCGTCGGTATTCCTCGTACAACTCCCAAACGACCCGCTGCGTATTGTTTCGTGACGTGACAACGGCATATCCGGCGGCACCGACCCGCAACGTGGTCGGCTTGACGTAGAGCATCACGTCCTTCGACCATCCCCAGACGTCCCGCGCACCAGTAAAGGCCAATCCGGTCGCGGCCAGCACCATGAAGAGATTCATGAGGAGCGGCGTGAGCGCGGCATTGCCCGCGTTGATCGCCTCGAGAAAATTCGATGCTCGTTCATCGAGCGCATTGGCAAAGGGGTAATTGTACGGCGACCGCACTTCGCGCGACATCGAGGGCTTGTCCGGCGCCAGCGACCAGACCTTGATCCAGGGAGTGGCGGTGAACGGAAACCAGATGACCTCGACCCGACCCGACTGCTCCACCAGCCCCGCAAGCGAATGCGGCCCCGCCGACGCCGGCGGCGCAAACACGGTACCGATTGGAATATCGTACCAGCTCTCGCAGCGAACCCGCGCGTTGCTCGCCACCTGCAACGTCACGTCGGTGACGAAGGTGCGACCGAGATGGACCAGAAAGGCGCGGATGTCCGGATGATCGCGCCGGAAGGTGCGCAACACGTAGAGCTTCTGCGCGTCGTCCCAAACGACCGCGGTGAGCGACAGGATCGCATTCGAGAGCGATCCATGGCTCTGGCCCGCGACGGGAGACTCGCCGCGCCCACGAACCGACGCGCCGTGGGCGCCCACGGCCAGCACACCGCCCACGGTGAGATCACCGGCCGACGGGATGGCCGCGAAACCCAGCCCGCGCGCCTCGAGCTGTTCGAGCAATCGGTCCATCGTGGTTCCCGCGCCCACCGTCACCGTCTTGCCCGCACCGGCCGTGTCCACGCGGACGTGCGTGAGGTGCGCGGTCGTATCGACGAGGAGCGTCTTCGACACGTCCGCGCGGTTCGGGAGGAGGAGCGGAGACCAATTGTGCGCCATTCCCTTGGCACGGAGGCGGTACCCGTTTTGGTAAGCCCAATTGGCGACGGTCACGACATCGGCCGCATCCGTTGGGGCGCAGGTCCACACCCCGTCGACGAAGATCTGGCCCGACCAATTTTGATAGGCTTGCTGATAAAGTGAAATGGCTGGCGGAAAGCCCGGGGGCGCCGGAAGCGTGGACCCCGCGCTGGCCACGGGAATGCGAAACCGCGGGGCCCATCCGAAGAGGCCCGCGGTCACACCCGCGCTTGCCGAGAGAAAACGCCTTCGAGACTCAGACTTCATGTCTCGCCCCCACATCGGAGTTTTGCATCGAACTCGAGCTTCGTCGACGCGCCGCACGCGCCAACTCCCATCGATGCGAGGCTTGACGGTAGGTAGGTCAACCCAAGTGGCGAGCTCCACGTCGCATGCGTTTCGCGTGCTACCATCACGTCGCGTCCACGCCGTGTAAGCTGGAATTGCCGTCGCCATGAGCCATCCGGAATTCGCTCCGAAAATGGTCTTCGCGGATCGGTTCACGGTTGAGAGCGTGGCCGGCCGAGGAGCCATGGGCGTGGTCTACCGCGCGCGTGATGAACGGCGCGACGGTGCAAAGGTCGCGCTCAAAGTGCTTCGCACGCCGGGGCAGCGTCAGCCATTTCGGGAGCGATTTTCACGCGAGGCGTACATGCTGTCGGAGCTCCGGCATCCGGGCATCGTCGCGTACATCGATCACGGCGTGACCCCCGAAGGCGATCCCTTCCTCGCGATGGAGTGGCTCGAAGGGGAAGACCTCGGACAACGCCTCGACCACGGCGGTCTCACGTTGGTCGAGACCGTGCATCTGTTCCGTGCCGCGGCGGATGCCCTTTCCGCCGCGCACCGGCGCGGGTTCGTGCACCGCGACCTCAAACCCGAAAACATCTTTCTCCGCGATGGGCGTCCCGAGGTCCCCATCCTGCTCGACTTTGGGGTGGGGCGGCTTCCGGCGTCGGACCTGACGGCGGCGGGCGTCGCCGTGGGGACGCCGCTGTACATGGCCCCCGAGCAGGCGCGCGGCGATCAAGACATCGGGCCCAGCGCCGATGTCTTCGCGCTGGGGTGCGTGATGTACAAGTGCCTCATCGGGCGAACGCCCTTTCCCGACGAAGGGCACCCCACCGTCGTGCTGGCGCGCATCCTGCGCGGCGATGTTCCGCAACTGCGCACCCTCCGGCCGAGCATGCCGGAGACGCTGGACCACCTCCTCCAGCGAATGCTCGCCAAGGAGCCCGCGCGGCGCCCCAAGGATGCCCATGCACTCCTCGAGGAGCTGAACGCACTGGGATCGTTTTCAGATGAACCGGCGCCCGAGAAAATCACCCAGGTCGCCATCCCGCTTTCCATCGAGCAGCAGCTGGTCAGCGTCATCTTGGTGGTCCAGGAGGAGCTGCTGCAAGAACTGCAAGAGCTCCCAGAGGACACGGCCCGACGGCTCTTGAGGATGCGGCGTCAGGGCCTTGCCTCCGCGCTCCGAGGTCGCTTCGACGCGTGCGTCGAGGTCATGCGCGACGGGTCGATGATCGTGACCTTGGCGCAAACCGAGCGCATGACCGCGACCGATCAGGCCGCGCAGGCTGCGCGATGCGCCCTCTTTCTCCGCGAGAACCTCGCTTCGCCCGAGGCGTCGTCGCTGGGCGGCGGCGAGCGCATCGCGATCACCACGGGCCGGGGCATCGTTTCGGAAGAGCACCTCCCGAACGGGGAGGTCTTCGATCGCGCCAACGGGCTGCTCCATCGCTCGACGACGAAGGCGCTGACCTCCCGCGACAGCTCGCCCGGCATTCTGGTCGACGACATGACCGCGCACCTGCTGGATTCGCGCTTTCAATTGAGGCACACGGACTCCGGCGTCTTCGTCTTGGACTCCGAGCTCGACATCGACGAGGCGCGCCCGCTGCTCGGCAAGCCGACCCCGTGCGTCGGCCGCGAGCGCGAATTGACGGCGCTGCAGCTGCTTCTCGATGACTGCTGCGAGGAATCCGTGGCGCGCCTCGCCGTGGTGATCGCCGCCCCCGGGATCGGCAAATCGCGCTTGCGCCACGAGTTCCTGCGCCGCGTTCACCACAACAACGTGCACGGGGTCGACGTCTGGTTCGGCCGCGGCGATCCGACGCGCGCGGGAGCGCCCTACGACCTGCTCACCAATGCCTTGCGACGCCTCATCGACGTGCGCGAGGGCGAGGATCTCGCGGAGCAGCAACGCAAACTCGGTGAGCGCGTGCGACGGCATGTGCCACCCGACGAAGCGGCGTTCGTGACGGAATTTCTAGGCGAGCTTTGCGGTATTCCCTTCGCCTCGGAAACGAGCCCGAAGCTCATGCTCGCACGCGCCGATCCGCGCGCGATGGTGTCGCAGATCCTGGGCGCCTTCGTGGCGTTCGTGCGCGCGGAATGCGATGCCCATCCGGTGCTGATCGTCCTCGAAGATCTGCATTGGAGCGACGCGCTCACCGTGCGCGTGATCGATGCATCGCTCCGCGACTGCCATGACAAGCGCGTGATGGTTCTGGCGCTGGCCAGACCCGAGGTCAAAGAGCTGTATCCGAAACTCTGGACCGAGCGAAAGCGTCGGGACTTCGTGCTCGATGGGTTGAGCAAGCGCGCCAGCGAACAGCTCGTCCGCCGAACCCTCGAGGCCGACGTCGCCCCGGAGACCGTGGCGAGGATCGTCGAGCAGGCGGCGGGCAACGCGCTCTTTCTCGAGGAGTTGATCCGCTTCGTTTCGGAGGGCCCCTCCGACAGCATGCCGGATACCGTCCTGGCGATGCTCCAGGCGAGGCTGCAGCGCCTCGAGCCCGAAGTGCGACGGGTGCTCCGCGCCGCGAGCGTCTACGGGGCCACGTTCTGGCGCGGCGGCGTTCTCGCCTTGCTCGGCGAGTCGGTTTCGATGGCCAGCCTCGACGAGCGCCTCGAGGAACTGGTCCATCGCGAGCTCATCACCCAGAACAGCACGACCCGGCTGCTGAGCGACATCGAATATGCCTTTCGCCACGCCCTGGTGCGCGAGGCGGCCCACGGCCTGTTGACCGACGAGGACCGTGAGGCAGGGCATCGCGCGGCGGCCGCGTTTCTCCAATCCATGGGCGAACGCGATCCCTCCGTTTTGGCCGAACACCATGCGCTCGGCCACGAGATGGAGCAAGCGGCCACGCTTTACGCGCGCGCGGCCCGGAAGGCGGCCGACTTTGCCAATCTGCGGGAGGCGACCCAGCTCGCGGAGCGAGGCATCGCGTGCGGTGCCACGGGTGAACTCCTGGCCACGCTCCACAATGCCCAGGGACGCGCGCTCCTGTTCGAGTGCGATTTCGCGAAGGCGTACGCCTGCGTCTCCGAAGCGCTCCCGTTGCTGCGCCGGGGGAGCGATGACTGGTGCTACGCCGTGGGAACCATGCTCGGGGCCGCCCCCACCCAAGGCCGCTACGACGACGTGATCCTCTGGGGCGATACCCTTCGGACGACGGATCCCGAACTCGCAGCCCTCGGGGTCTACTTCGAAGCGCTGTGCGTTCTGGTCGCCATGATGACCTGGATGGGGCATCCCGCGGAGGTCCAGACCTACTTGGCCCGCATCGACGAGATGAGCGCCATGACCGACAACGTCTTTGCCCGCGCCGTGTCGGACTACACGCGCGCGCACGCGAGCTGGTACCTTTCCCGCGATCCCTGGTCCGTCTCGACGGCCGCCGCACGTGCCGAAACGACGTTCGCGCCGATCGGCTATCGGCGACTTCTCTCGCATACGCGCGCCTATGGCGGGGCGTCGCTCGCCCATATGGGTAGCCTCGACGCCGGCGAGGAAATGCTCCGAAGTGCACGCGCCGATGCGCTCGTGGACGGCGATCGGATCACCACCGGCATCGCCACCACCGAGCTGGCGATGGCCCTGGTCGACAGGGAAGACGAGGGCGCACGCGATGAGGCCGAGCAGCTGCTTCGAAGCTACGTGTGCGACGACCAGGCGGGCGACGAAGGCCTGCGCGGTCAGGGCCACTCCGTCCTTGCGCAGATCCTCCTCGAACGCGGTGACTTCGAGGCCGCGGAACGACAGGCCCGCCGCGCGCTCTCGCTGATGACCCTCTTCATCGTCGTTCGTCCGTACGCCGATGCGGCACTGGTGACGATCCTGCTGCGCAGCGGCCGACTCGCCGAAGCGCGCGCGCACGCGGACGTGGCGTTGGCCCACCTCGATCAGCTCGGCGGTGGTGGCTTTGCCGAAGTCCGACTCCGCTTCGCGGCGTTCGAAGCGTACGCCGCCTCGGGCGACGACGCCGGGGCCAACCAACTTCTCCAAGGCGCCGTCGAACAGGTGCGGATCCGCGCCGACGCCATCGCCGATCCGACGGTGCGGATGGGCTACCTCACGAAGAACGCCACCAGCCGGCGCGTGCTCGAAGAGGCATCCAAACGCCTCGAATCGTGAGCTCGCTCGCGCGCACCTACAGGATGTGATATTCACACCTTTACCTAAAGGGGGAAAACTCATCCTATGGGCTCGGAACTCGTGCCCGGAACGGTCTTCGCCAACCGGTTCATCGTTGAGCGCGTTGCTGGCCGAGGGGGCATGGGCACCGTGTACCGCGCCCGCGATCAGGCGCGCGATGATGCGACGGTCGCGCTCAAAGTGCTCCCGTCCTTTGGCAACCATCGGCATTTTCTGCTGCGATTTTCCCGCGAGGCGTACATGCTCTCGCAGCTGCAGCACCCGGGCATCGTGGCCTACGTCGATCACGGCGTCACACCGGACGGGCACCCCTTCCTCGCCATGGAGTGGCTCGATGGCGAAGACCTTGGCCATCGCCTCGAACACTCCGGCCTCCGGCTGAGCGATACCCTCCGGCTCTTTCGCGGGGTGGCGGACGCGCTCTCTGCGGCGCACGGC
Source organism: Sorangiineae bacterium MSr11367 (assembly GCA_037157805.1). Classification (NCBI taxonomy): domain Bacteria; kingdom Pseudomonadati; phylum Myxococcota; class Myxococcia; order Myxococcales; family Pendulisporaceae; genus Pendulispora; species Pendulispora rubella. The sequence goes on from CP089983.1 coordinate 8,894,333, forward strand.
CGCGGATTCGTTCATCGGGACGTCAAACCGGAGAACATCTTCCTTCGCAACGGCGCGCCGGATTCACCCATCTTGCTCGACTTCGGTGTCGCGCGGCTGGTGGCGTCCGAATTGACCGCCGCGGGCATTGCGCTCGGCACGCCGCTTTACATGGCCCCCGAGCAAGCGCGGGGCGACCGGGATGTCGGGCCCAACGCCGACGTGTTCGCGCTGGGGTGCGTGATTTACCAATGCCTGACGGGGCGAACTCCGGTTCCGAATGGCCACCCCACCGTCGTGTTGGCCAGCCTGGTGTTCGACGATTATCCGAAGCTCCGAGCGGTTCGGCCGGCCTTGCCCGAAGCCTTGGACACGTTGCTCGGGCGCATGCTCTCCAAGGATCCGCGGCAGCGGCCTGCGGATGGGCGCGCGCTGCTCGACGAGTTGAAGGCGCTGGATGCGCTGTCGGACGTATCGGCGCCGGAATGGCATGCCGAGCGCAACGTGAACATCACGTGCGAGGACGAACTGCAGCTGGTCAGCATGCTCTTGGTGGTCGAGGAGCGGGTGACGAACCTGCCCACGCAAGAGGAAGTGCTCAAAGGCACGAGCCGCCGATTGCAGCGGCGGGCCCTGGGCGACGCGCTCCGGGGTCGCTTCGATGCCCACGTCGAGATTTTGCTCGACGGCTCGATGGTGGTCGCCATCGCCCAAAGCCCGCGCCGAACGGCGAGCGATCAGGTCGCGCAGGCCGCGCGGTGCGCGATCTTTCTGCGCGAGCACCTCCCCTTGCACCGCATGGTGATTGCCACCGGCCGAAGCATCGTCGTCGAGAATCACTTGCTCACCGGCGAGGTGTTGGACCGCGCGGACACGCTGCTCGGTGACGTCGAGCGGATCGGGGCGTACGCGAACGACACCTCGCACGCCATTTGGCTCGACAGCATGAGCGCGCACCTGCTCGACGCGCAATTTCACGTGACGAAACGACCGTACGCGGGGTGTTACGTCTTGGAGTCCGAGCTGGGCATCGACGAAGCACGTCTTCTTCTCGGCAAGCCCGCGGCCTGTGTGGGCCGAGACCGCGAGCTCACCGAGTTGCAGTTGCTCCTCGACGAATGCTGCGAAGATTCGGTCGCGCGGCTCGCCGTCGTCACGGCGCCATCGGGCATGGGGAAATCCTGCCTGCGGCGTGAATTCGTGCGGCGCGTGCAACGAAGCCACCGGGCCGACGTGTGGATCGGGCGGGCCGATCCGACCTGTGGTGGCCCACCCTATGCGCTGCTTGCCGATGCCCTGCGCCGCCTCGTCGACGCGCGGGATGGAGACGACCTCGAGGCGCAGCAGCACAAACTCGGTCAACGTGTGCGGCACCATGTGCCCGCGCGCGAAGCCCAATGGGTCACCGAGCTGCTCGGCGAGCTATGCGGAATCGCCTTCCCTTCCGAGAGAAGCCCGCAGCTCCGGCAGGCGCGCATGGATCCGCGCAAGATGGTTGCGCAGACAACGAGCAGCTTCATCTCGTACCTGCGCGCCGAATCCAGCGCCCATCCGGTGCTCTTGGTCCTGGAAGACGTTCAATGGGCCGACGGCCCCACCTTGCGCCTCATCGACGCTGCCTTGCGCGACTGCCACGACAAGCCCGTGATGGTTCTCGCGCTGGCCAGGCCGGACGTCCATGACGTGTTTCCCAGGCTCTGGACCCAGCGCAAACGGCAGGACTTCCACCTCGACGGATTGTCCAAGCGGGCGAGCGCGCAGCTCGTCACCCTGGTTCTCGGGGCCGATGCGGCGCCGGAGCTCGTGACCCGAATCGTCGAACACGCCGCGGGCAATGCGCTCTTCCTGGAGGAATTGATCCGCTACGTCGCCCACGCCCCATCCGATGGCATGCCGGACACCGTGCTCGCGATCCTCCAGGCGAGGCTGCAAAACCTCGAACCCGCGCTGCGACGGGTGCTTCGCGCCGCGAGCGTCTACGGCGGCACGTTCTGGCGCAGCGGCATCGTCGCCCTGTTGGGCGAGCGCGCCTCGGCGCCCAACGTCGACGAATGCCTGGAGGAACTCGGCCATCGCGACCTCATCGTCAAATGCGTCACGAGCCGCCTGCGCGGCGATACCGAATACGCCTTCCGCCACGCGCTGGTGCGCGAGGCTGCGCACAGCCTGCTCACCGACGAAGCCTTGAAAGCGCGACACCGCGCAGCAGCGGAGTTCCTCCAAGCGCGAGGAGAAAACGATTTACGCGTACTGGCGGAGCATTATGCCCTCGGCGGGGAAGTCGAACGAGCGGCGAGTCTCTACGCGCGCGCAGCCGCGCAATCGCCGTCCGGGGGATAGCCCCGCCCCTCGGATTACGCCGCGTTTCGGCCGACGAGGCTCAGAGGGCTGGCTCCCGAAGCGAGGGCTCGCCGCTGCTCTTGCCAAGCTTTGACGAGGTTTGCCGCCTCATTGAAGTTGCCGGCCATCCAGAATCGGCCGAGGACGATTTTTCGAGACAGTCGCTGACCGGAGAGGCGCAATTTGAGGCTCTTGGTGAAGAGGCCCCAACCGAGTTTCATGAAATCGATATCGCCATAAGCGTGCCCCTCGACGCTCATCAGCGCATACCCGCCGAGCAGAGAGCGGTGCCGGAGGAGAAGAACGCGTTGGTTGGTTCCCACCACGAGAAAGTTGCGCCATAGAAGCGAGCCCGCCCTCGCGAGGATGCGGCTGTACCAAGGTTTTTGCACCCCGCGCATACGAAAGAGGAGGTGCTCTCCCGGAAACAACTGCGGACGAATGAGAGACAGCGCATGCTGCTCCGTAAATCGAAATGCCATGTCGTCTTCCTACGGCATTCTCGACCAACCCTTCCTCGACACTATTTTATATTTTAATCATCAACTGCAACGCCAATCGCGCGCCACGAGGGAAACATTTCTTCCCAGTCGACGAGGAGGGAGATGTTCGATCGAGGCTGCGTAAGGTAGCTGCAGAACGCCCAATCGAATCCCCGTCGGGCAATGAATACGATCATTAGCAACACTTCTCGAAAGCAGAAGGCACTCATCATGACCGTGGACCGATTTCTTCTCGCCACCAGTCTTTTCGCAACACTGACACTCCTTCCGGGCTGCGGAAAGAGCGATGCCGAACTTACGAAGAAGGCCGAGCAACTCGGCGAAGAAATGGGCAACAAGCTGGTCGTCGACATGGTCAAGAAGCAGCTGGCCGACGCGAAGGACAAGCACGCCCGTAACGAGAATGCCCATCAAGACTGTCTCGACTTGGCCAGGGTCGAATACGACGTAAAAAAGGACAAATCCGCCGAAGGGAAAGCCCTACTCAAAGACATTCATGTCTTCTGCGAACTCGAGGTCGGGCTGGCACGTCACGTCGCCAGCATCAAAGAGTCCTATGACAAAATGCTCGGAGCCCAGAAAGAGAAAGACCGCAGTTTCGAACAACTCTATTGGGCTGGTTTTACGAGCAATTGCAACATGGGAACGCGCGCGATGACCTACATCGAGGATGAGGAGGTGAAGGGCGACGCAAGGGCCAAAGAGCTCAAGTCGCAGATCGAGCAAATGTGCACGCCGGAGAATCTCGAGCGCAAAAAATACTTCAAGTAGCTCGCTTCACCTTCGTGAGAACCACTCGATCCCACCAAAAAGCATGAAATCCGCCGCGGGCCCAGGGCCTGGAGGCCTTGCGAGCACGTCAGTGACCTTCGCGTGATGCGCGTACATGGTCTGACCGCGGAGTAAGTGGCCCGACCGCCCCAATCCCGACTACAGTATCGGGGCATGAGCCGTGCGCTCTCCCGGTATCTTTCGGTGGCATTCGCGGTTTGGGGCATCACCGCGTGCGAAGTCGTGACCCACTCGGGCGACTTCAAGACGACGGTCGACTGCCCGGAAGGCTACCTCGCCTGCAGCGGGGCATGCTTCGACGGGCAGTTCGACCGAAATCACTGCGGCACGTGCGACTCGGCCTGCACATCGGGGACGGTCTGCTCAGAGGGAAGCTGCGGAACCCAGTGCACCGCCGGAACGACGCTCTGTAATTCGTCGTGCGTCAATACCGCGTCGGATCCCTCCAACTGCGGCACGTGCGGCAAGGCATGCGAGAAGGGCACCATCTGCTCGCGCGGGACGTGCGCATCCGGGTGCGTGGGCGGCCAAGTGGCCTGCGACGGCGTGTGCCGCGATCCCCAGAGCGACCCGAGAAACTGCGGCACGTGCGGGCACGCTTGCGCCGGCGCGGAGGTGTGCATCAATGGCAAGTGCCTGAGCGGGAATTGCGCGCTCTACGGACTCACCCGCTGCGGACTCGGCACGTGCGTCGACACGAAGTACGATCCGAACTACTGCGGCGGGTGCAACAAAGCGTGCAAATCCGATCAGTTGTGCGACAACGGAAACTGTGTGGTCGTATGCGGCGAAGGTGAGACCAACTGCGACAACACCTGCGTCAATCTGACGAACGACGATAAGAACTGCGGCGCCTGCAAGAAAGTATGCGCTCATGGTGGATGCACCAACTCGGTGTGTCCGTGAAGATGGCGCCCGCACAAGCAACCGAGGCCTTCGAGCCGAGCATCGGAGCGACCCTCAACGAGCGCTACGAACTCGAGGCGTGCATCGGCGTCGGAGGGATGGGCGAGGTCTGGCGCGCAAAAGACAAATCGCTGCGGCGCCAAGTGGCGATCAAGTTCCTTTCCGGTGCGCTGGCCCAGAAGGAAGAGACGCGCGACCGCTTCCTCGTCGAAGCCCAGGTCACCGCCCAGTTGAACTCGCGGCATGCCGTGCACGTGTACGACTTCGGGGTAACCGTGGATGGGCACCCTTACTTCGTGCTCGAGCTGCTGAACGGCGAAACGTTGGCGAAACGCCTCGAGCGGACTGGCAAGCTCGATGCCGAAACGACCGTCATCATCTTGCAAAAAGCGGCGCGTGCACTTTCCCGCGCCCACGCGTTGCGCATCGTTCACCGCGACTTCAAACCCGACAATATCTTTCTCACGGTGAGCGAGGAAGGCGACGACCACGGCGAAGAGGTCAAGGTCGTGGACTTCGGCATCGCCAAGCTGATTGGCACCCTGGAGGAGGCCCGGTCATCGGTGACCCCGGAAGATCTCGCCGTCCAGGCGGGTCGCACCCTGACGCGCACGAACGGGTTGGTGGGCACGCCGCAATACATGTCGCCCGAGCAGATTCGCCAGCAGAACATGGGACCGTCGGTGGACATTTGGGCGCTCGGGGTGGTGGCCTTCGAGTGCTTGACCGGATCCACGCCCTTCAGCGCGCCGAATGTGCTCGGACTCTTCGCGAACATTCAGCTCGGAAAGTCGGCTTCGGCGCACGAGCTCCATCCGGATGTACCGGCGGCGTTCGATGCGTGGTTCAAGCGGGCTACGGCGCTCGAAGCGGCGGATCGATTTGCGGATCCGAATCGGGCCATCACCGAATTGGCCAAGGCCATTCTCCCGGCGCCGGTGATCGAACGGCGCAGACCGTCACGCGCATGGGCGGCGTTGGCCGCCGTCGCACTCGTGACGGTGGGGGTCCTCGGTGTTCTGCGGATGCGGCGGCACGAGGAAGCGCCGCCTTCCCGCGAGCCATCGGCGATGCCGACGATGACCGCGAGCACGACGCAACCTGCACCCGTGGCGCCCGTGGCGCCGGGGCCTTCGGCTTCGGCGCGCGAGGCCGCACTGTCCGCGTCCGCCGCAGCGTCCACGTCGCCGGCGCCAAAGGCTTCTGCCGGTGCGGGCAAAGGGCGCGGTCGCTCACCGCGCGACGTGCCCCCCGCCGAGCCGTCCGCCACGAGCAAAGCGACCAGCTCGGCCGCACCGCCACCTCGACCTCCTTCGCCGTCGTCTTCGTCTCCTTTCACCCTTCCCCCGCTCGGCATATGACGCGCACCGTTCTTCGTTTGGGCGCCGCACTCGTCTTCCTGTCGGCCCCCGTCCACGCGCAAACGCCCTCCCCGCAAGAGGATCCGCGGGCCCGGGCGCGCGCGATCGCGGGCGCGGGCGATGCGCAATTTGCCGCGGGCCGGTGCGATCGCGCCATTCGGCTGTGGAAGGAAGCCGACGCCATCTTTCCCGCTCCGACCATCGAGCTTCGCGTCGCCCACTGCCAAGCGCTGCTGGGGCACGTCGTGGAGGCGAGCACCACGCTCGAAGGCATCGTCGGGTCCAAGCTCGCAGCCGATGCGCCGGAGGCGTTCGTCATGGCCAAGAGCCAGGCCGCCACCGAACTTCCCACCCTGAAGGCGCGCATCGCCACGCTCACCATCGAGCGACGCACGCCCAAGCATGCGCACATCGACGAGGTTCTCATCGACGATGAAAAGATGCCGCTGGACAAAGCCAGCTACCCCATCGACCCGGGGAAGCATCGCCTCCGCATCCGGCAGGGCAAGGAAGTCTGGGAGAGGTCCATCGAGCTCGAGGATGGCGAGAAGCGAACGATGGTGGCCTCCGTGATGCTCGAACCGGCGCCGCCCCCACCGAAGCCCGGACGAACCGCGTCCTACATTTTGGGCGGGACCGGTCTCGCACTGGCCGCGGTGGGGGGCATCCTCGGCCTGACGGCCATGGGGGATTCGGACGACCTCACCCGCGACTGCGGATCGAACCGAAACGAGTGCGCCCCGCACGATCAGTCGCGCATCGATTCCCTCAAGACGAAAGCGCTCCTCACCGACCTATTCCTCGGGGCGGGCATCGTGACCCTGGGGGTCTCCGGGTTCCTCTTTTGGCGAAGCACACGGGTCGAACGCGAACCACCGCGCCTGCGACTCACGGTCACGGGAGGCGCGGCCCTGGTCGAGGGGCGCTTCTAACGGCTTACGCGCGGCCGCCGACGCCGCGCACCAGGTGGCGCTGGGCCGCTGCGAAAAGGGCCATCACGGGCAAGGACAAGATGACATTGCCCGCCATGACGATGTGCCATCGCATGCCCGTGCCCTGCTCCCGCAAGAGAGCGACACCGAGCGGCAAGGTGCGAACGTCGTCGTTGGTGGTCATGACCAGCGGCCAAAAGTAATCGTTGTAATGGAAGACGAAGCTCACCAGAAAGAGCGAGACCAAGGTGGGCGCAAGGACGGGACCGAGAATGCGATAAATGATGGTCGCTTCGGATGCGCCGTCGAGACGGGCCGCTTCGATGATCTCGTCGGGTACGGATGCGAGGGCTTGCCGCACCATGAAGGTTCCAAGCGCGCTCACCGCAAAGGGCAGCACCAGGGCCGGCATCGTATTGACGAGGCCCGCCTTCGCGAACAAGAGAAATACCGGCACGAACGTGACCTGCGCGGGCACCAGGAGGCACGCGAGAACGAGGCCGAAGGCCACGCGCCGCCCCGCGAAGTGGAGCTTCGCGAGGGCGTAGCCGGCCGGGAGCGCGAGGACGATCTGCAGCAAGGCGATGGAGACCGCCATGGCCAAGGTCACGAGCATGTAGTGCCCGACCGGGATCGCACTGAATACTTCGCGGTAGGCGGCGGCGGTGGGGCTCTTGGGCACGAGCCCCGCGGGGTGCTCAAGGACTTCGGACAGCGGCTTGAACGAGGTCGTGACCATCCAGGCATAGGGTGCGAGCCAAACCAAGGCCGCCGCGCACGCGAGACCCATGCGAACGAGGTAACTGGCCCGCGGGTTCATGTGCGCCTCTCGCCGCGCGCGCGGGCTGAGGCCGACGCAGACCAGAAGCGAAATTGGAGACTCGCCACGGCCACCAGCACGACGAAGAAGATGACGGTGATGGCGCTGGCCTTGCCGATGCTCAAATCGAGAAAGACCTGCTCGTAAATCGCATACACGAAAAGCGATGTCGCATTCGCCGGGCCACCTTGGGTCATGATCCGCACCACGTCGAACGTCTGGAACGAAATGACCAAACTGGTCGTCGCCACGAATGCCGCCGTCGGGCGAAGGAGCGGCCACACCACGAATCGAAACCGCGACCAACGCCCCGCACCATCGAGCGCCGCGGCCTCCAAGAGCGAGGGCGGAACACTCTGGAGGCCGGCGAGGAAAACGACCAGCGCGTAGCCGGTGATCTTCCACACCGTCACCCCAGCCAAGGTGGCAAGGGCGGTATTCGGATCGGTCAAGAAGCCAACGCGGGGCAGATGCACGAACTTCAGCATGGCCGCGAACACGCCGTGGTCCGCATCGAGCAACCAGGTGAACAACAGCGCCACCGAGACCCAGCTCACGACGTAGGCGCTGAAAATCGCGGCACGTGCAAACGCAAAGAGACGCCCTCGTCGATTGAGGAGCACGGCGAGGCCCAAGCCGAGGCTCATCGCCCCCGCGACGACCATCACGCTGAACGAGAGGGTTCGCCACACCAGGTGCAGGAGCTCACGCCGCTCGGCGAGGGCGCGGTAATTGTCGATTTGGACGTAAATCGGGTCGGTGAGCAAATCCCACTGGAAGAAGCTTTCGTACACGGCGAGCCCCACGGGGAACACCACGAAGACCACGAGCAGGACCAGCGAGGGACCGAGCAGGATCCACGGGGAGCTCGGCGTGCGCGCCCTCATCGGGACCTCACCACCCGCGCCCGGGCCACGGCACGGGCTTCGGACATGACGGAGCGGGCATTGGTCCCGTCGAAGACGGCGCGCTCGAGACGAGGCTCCACCACATCGCGTTGAATGCGAAAAAGCTCCGTGGCCCACGGCCACGGTTCCACGTGCGCGAGCTGGGAAAGGGCAATTTCGTCGTTGGGGTGTTTCGCGTAATACCCTGTTTCGCGCAATCGCTGGACGGCGGGCTCGGTGACCGGAAGGTAGCCCGTGCGCGTCGCCCATTCGATGGTTTGCTCGGCGCCGCACATCCAGCGGAGAAAGCTCCACGCCGCCTCCTTCTCCTCACGGGGCGCCTGGCGCAGAACGGTGAAGAAGGTGCCGCCGGTGGGAACCGCAGGGCGGACGTCGTAAGGCAGATTCGCCGCGACCACCGGAAAGCGCGCGTTCTCCTCGAGGTAACGGAGAAAGGCCGTGCTGGTCCAGGTGATGGCGGCCTTTCCGGCGAGGAAATCTTGGTTCGTGGCCTGCCATGCGTTGTAGTCGCGACCCGGGGGCGGCCGCATCACCTTGTCCTCGTGAACGAGGCGTTGCCAAAACGCGAGGGCCTTTTCTCCGGCTTCACCGCCGAGGGTCGGGTCTCCATCGTCGCCCATCAGGGTTCCTCCGGCTTGTCCGACCATCGCCACCCAGAACCACCACGAGATGGGCACCTCGTACCCCCATCGCGCGCCCTCGCCCCGTCGTGTGAGCGCGCGCGCCGCCTCGCGGAGCTCGTCCCAGGTGCGCGGAGCTTTCAGCCCCTCCTTCTCGAGAATCGAGCCATTCAGGTACATGATGGGCGTGGAACGATTGAACGGGATCGCCACCAGCGAACGGGAGCTTCCCGTTCGCTCGCGCAGGTACGCCCCCGACTGCGCCAGCGCGGGAACGAAGGCGATGGCCTCGGCGCCTTCGTAGCCGTCGAGCGGCTCCAAGACTTGGGCTTCGGCGAGGTACGGGACGACCTCCCCCACGACATGGCTGAACGTCGGTGCGACCTTCGCGGCCAGCGCCGTGCGGAGCTTGGCGAGCGCCTCGAAGTAGTCGCCCTGGAACGTCGCCTCGACGCGCACCGAAGGCTGGCTCTCGTTGAAGCGTTTCACCAGATCGAGCAAAACTTCGCGGTTCTTGCCGCCGTAACTGAACCAAAGGGTCGCGATCGTTCGTCCGTCTTTCCGCGCCGGCTCTCGTCGGCAGCCCCACGCCGCACCCGCAGAGGGGAGCACCGAAAGCGCCTGCAAGAACGCGCGCCGCCTCATTCGACGCGCGCCCCGCCGTTCGCGGGATCGAAGAGGTGAACGAGCGACGGATCGAGCTCGAGCCCGAGGGTATCCCCCCGTTTGCGCGCATCGAACCCCGGGGAGCGCACGCGCATGTCGCATTGGCCATGGCGCACGAGCAGGTGGGTCTCGGCCCCCAGCGGCTCGACGGCCACCACCTCGAACGCATGGCCCGTTTCCGAGATGCGCACGTCTTCGGATCGCACGCCGACGTGGACCTCACGAAGGCGCGTACCGGCCGGCTTGGGGATACGAAACGGTCCGCAGGCGAAGGCGTCGCCGTCGAGCGTCCCGTGCAGCACGTTCATCTTCGGCGAGCCGAGAAAGGTGCCCACGAAGGATGTACTCGGCTTCATGTACACCTCGCGCGGCGATGCGAATTGAAGGACTTTCCCCGCCTGCATGACGCAGATGCGGTCGGCGAGGGTCATCGCCTCCACGTGGTCGTGCGTCACGTAGATCACCGTCGCCTCCAGGCGGCGCACGAGCGCGCCGATTTCGACGCGCAGGTCGGCACGGAGCGCGGCGTCCAAGTTCGAAAGCGGCTCGTCGAAGAGAAACACCTTCGGCTTGCGCACGATGGCCCGCCCCATCGCGACGCGCTGGCGCTCGCCGCCGCTCAACTCCGCCGGCAGCCGATCGAGGAGCGCTTCGATGCGCAGAAGCTCCGCCGCTTCGCGCACGAGCTTCGCGCGCTCCGGCTTCGCCACGCCGCGCATGCGCAGCGGAAACGCCAGGTTCTCGCCGACCGTCATTTGCGGGTAAAGCGCGTAGCCCTGAAAGACCATCGCCACGTCCCGCTCTTGCGGCGCGACGTTCTTCAGGTTCTTCCCCGACACGTGAATGGTGCCCGCGTCGGGTTCGTCGAGCCCGGCGATGAGCCGCAACGTCGTCGACTTTCCACACCCCGAGGGTCCCACGATGACGACGAACTCACCGCGTTCGACGTCGAGGTTCACGCCCGCGAGCGCCGCGCCCGGGCTGTCGGGGTAGCGCTTGTGGATCTGGTCGAGCGCAACCTCGGGCATCTTACGCGTACCGCTCGCGCAGTACCTCGGCCGCCTTCACCATGTTGCGAAGCTTCGCATACGCTTCGTCGAGCGGGATATCGGCCGCGTTGCCCGGGGCGAAGCCACAATCGGGCGCGAGCACCAAGCGCTCTTTGGCCACGTGCTCCATGGCCTTCTCCACGCGACCGATGATGGTCTCCGGCGTGTCGATGACCTCCCCCCGGCAGTCGACGCAGCCGAGTCCGATCCGGAAGTGCGTCGGCAAATCGCGCAGGCAGCGCATGTCGCCCGCGGCCGGGATGGTGAACTCCATCATGAGCTGGTCGACGTCCAGCGCGCAGAGAGGCCCCATGATGCGATCGTACGACCCTTCACCGATCCAACCCTGCCGGCCCTTGTTTCGCCGGCAAAGATGCACGGCCTTCACGATGCCGGTCATTCCCGCGAAGACCTCATTGATGAGCGAGGCACAGTGCATGGCCTCCCGATCGGCGTCGGCAAAGGTCTTTCGCACCTCGGGGTCGACGAAGAGGCAAAGGTGCGGATCGTCGAGCTGCACGGTGTGGACGCCGGCCGCGGCGAGCGCCTCGACTTGTGCACGCAGGATCGGCACGATCGCGCGGGCGAAGTCTTCGCGTGTAGGATACACATTTTTGGAGACCGTCTCGTCCCACATCCGCACGCTGAGAAGGTACGGACTGGGGAGCGCGACTTTGACGGGACGGCGGCTGTGCGCAATGGCAAAACGAGCGTGGTCGGCCAGGATGCCCGCGTTGCCCGGCGTCACCTCCCCCGTCACCGTGTGCCAGTATTTTCCATCGCGCTTCTCGCCGGAAAGCCCGCGGGTGAAACCGCTCGCCACGTCGGAGATGACCCCGACATAGGAAAACCGACGCCACTCGCCGTCGCTCACGATGTCGACCCCCGCCGTCTCCTGCAGGGCGATGGCCAGCGGCACGGATTCGTCGAGGAGACGCTGGCGTTCGGCGTCACTCACCTTGCCTTCGTGGAACTCGTCGAAGAGCTCCTTCACGAAGAGGGGGCGCGGCATGGATCCGACCACCGTCGTCGGGAACAGCACGGGCTGGCTCATCGTGACTCCGTCCACCACTTGGTGGCAAACGACAGATCCTCGAGTGTGTCGAGCTCCATATACCCTCCGTGTGTGTCAACTCGGTGAAATGCGCTCCCATTTTCGATCATCGCTTGGAAGAGATCGATGAGGTAAGCTCGCTCGAACGTTCGGCCTTCGCGCCAAACGCGCCCTACCTGACCGGCGAATTGCGCCTCGGCCGCGTCGAACGCGGCGAGCAGCTCCCTTGCCCCCTCGCGCGAGAACTTCGTCACGCCGATGAACTCTCCCTGCGCGGCCTCCGGCTCGATGGTGCGCGAGAGCTCGAGGATGCGGTCACCGTCGGCGCGGAGCTTTTCGCCGTCGGTCTCGGGGTGCTGGGTCCGATCCCGGTAGCGGCGCCGCCAATCGGTATCGCACGCGAGCACCTTGTCGTGTGGGGAGGTGACCAGCTTCTTCACGACCGAGCCCCGGTAGATGATGTCGGTGTACGAGGAGAGAAAGCCCTCCGCCATGTGCTGGCGCGCGCACAATAGCGACAGCAGAATATTGTTGGATTCCCAGTTCCGGTTCTCCACGTAGGTAAACTCGGGGTAGCGCGCGCGGATCACGTCGGCGTGGTAGCCGCAGACGAAGACGATATCTCGCTTCTGGTAGCCGGCCTCGGCAAGGGCTTCCAGGATCCAGTCGAGCATGGGGCGCCCCATCGCCTCCACCAGCGTCTTCGGGACTTCTTCCGTCATGTGGGCGAGCCGGCTTCCGCGACCGGCACCGATCAAGATCGGACGCATGATGACCTCACGGCTTTCATCCTATTTCTCGTATCACACGCTACGTCTAAACTCTCCCCCATGCCCACTCTGACGCTCGGGATCGTGACCGATCTGCATTTCGGCCCCGAGGCTCACTTTCGAGGAAAGCTCCGGAAGTTGACCCACCACGCGGCGGCCCTCACGGAAGCGTTCGTCGATCGGATGAACCGCGAGATCCAGCCCGACCTGATCGTCAACCTCGGCGACGATATCGAAGACGAGAGTCGCGAGGCCGATCGGGTGCGGTACGCCGAATGCCAATCGATCCTGCGTAAGGCACAGGCGCCGCTGCTCAACGTGGCCGGCAATCACGACCTGGTGAATCTCACGCGCGGAGATCTGGTCGAGACCTGGCGCCACGAGGGGCCGCTCTACTACGCACTCGACCACGGAGGCTGGCACCTCGTGGTGCTTCACACCATCGAGCGAACAGATCAGGATATTCGCATCCCGAAGGCGCAACTCGATTGGCTGCGCGACGATCTCCAAAGGGCGTCCCTCCCCACCATCGTCTTCATGCATCACAGCGCGAGCGAGCAGGACCTGGACGATTCCCGCTGGTTCTCCGGGCGGCCCGAGCTGGCCCTGGTGGCCGAGCGCGCGGAGCTGCGGAGCATCTTCGAGGAGAGTCGGAAGGTGCGCGCCATCTTCAACGGGCATCTGCACCGGAATCACTTCGACGTCATCCGCGGGATTCCTTACGTCACCATTCAGAGTCTGATCGAAAACCTCGACGACGACGCCCCGGGGCGGCCCAGCGCCTCCCATGCCGTCGTGCGCCTCACCGAGGAACGCATCGTCGTCCGGGTGCACGGAAACGATCCCGCTCGCTACCAAATCGAGCTTTGAGGCTATCTCGGGTTCAGAAGCGCTGTGCCGCGTCCGCCTTGAAGAGAAACTCGCTCAACGCGTGCGCACGGCTCTCGAGCGACGGGAGAAAGATGTATTCGTCGCGCGTATGCATTTTACCGCCGCGCGGACCGAGGCCATCCAGGACGACGGTGCCCTTGGCCGCAAAGTAATTCACGTCGGCCGCGCCATCGGACCGCCTCGCACCCGCGGGGGTCGTTTCGATGGTCCCGAGCACGCCCAAGTAGGTTTCGATCCAACGTTTCGAAGCAGCATTGGAGGCGAGCGGCGGGCAATCGTCGGCGAGCGTGAACGACGTGGCGGCGGCTTGGCCCGATGCCGACTGGACGATGGATTCGCGAAGGATACTGCCGATCTTCTCGTGGACTTCGTCCCGTGATTCCGGCGTAGCGAATCGCACGTCCACCTTCGCCGACGCCCAGCCGCACACGATGTTGAACTTGTCCTGCCCCCCCTCCATGCGCCCGATGCTGGCGGTAACGCCCTGGGCGTAATTCGTCAAACGCTGGATGCGATCGAGTTTGACCGAAAGCTCGTGGCAAGCGTTCACGCCATCGGCGTGGGCCCTGCCGGCGTGCGCCTCCTTGCCCTCCACCCGAATCTGGTACCAGCGATCTCCGCGGCGGCTCTCGATGATCGACCCGTCGTCGAGTGCAGGCTCGAAGCCCAAAACCATGACGCTATCCTGGCCGAATTGGCGAAAGGTCTCCACGAAGCCCGAAGACCCCGTCTCCTCGTTTGGGGAAGAAACCACCCGAAGCGAATAATGCGCTTTGCTCTTCTTCTGCAGAAATCGCTCGAGGCCGAGCAGCGCGACGACGCTTCCACCCTTGGCATCGATGACGCCGGGACCTTTGGCGATGCTCGGATCGCTCGTGACTTCGAACGAGCTCCCGTCTTCGAAAACCGTATCGGCATGGGTCACGAACGTGATGTATCGCGCGTCGTCACCACGCCGCGTGGCCACCATGAGCTTGCCCGACGGGCCTTGCGCATTGGCTTGGAATTGCACCGAGAATCCGAGCTTGCGCAGGTCGGCGGCCATTCGCTCTTGAACGGCGTCCACCCCCGCCACGTTCCGCGTCCCGGAGGGAATCCGCACCAACTCCTGCAAGGCCTCGCTCCCTGCGTAGGAGTCCCGGGTACCTCTCGAAGGAGAAGGCTTTGCGGCGAGAACGGTCGTCGTGGGTGCCTGTGGTGGTCGTGCGCACGCACTAGCCAAGGTGAAGCCAAGGGCGAGGACGAGCACACGCATCCGGCGAACGTATCATCCCGACTGCCCCCTCCACATCTCGAGATGCGAACTTCCGTGGAATCGCTCGATGGCGTACGCGCGTTACCGCGTTCAACCATCGATGAGTGAATCCTTGCAAACGAAGTTCGGGCGCCGTCAGCTGCTGGCACGTGCCGGCGCCGTCATGGCCATAGGTGCGCTTCCAGGGTGCGGCGGGAGCCCCGTCGCCCGGCGACCTGCCGAGATCGGATTCAGGCCGATACGTGCCAGCGTCGATCGAATTTCGCAGATCAGCGTGTGCACGCGTCCCTTTCGCGCCAAGGGCCCACGGCTCGACGTCGAACGAATCGGGCAGAAGACCGTGGTCCACAATTATGGGCACGGCGGCAGCGGCTGGTCGTTGTCGTGGGGGTCGAGCGCCATCGCCGTCGACAAGGCCATGTCGAGCGGCGAGCGGGAAATCGCCGTGGTGGGCTGCGGCGCGTTGGGTCTGACCTCGGCGCTGCTGCTGCAACGGGCGGGGGCAAAGGTCACGATTTATGCAAAGGAATTGCCGCCGCACGTGCCATCCTCCTTCGCCTCGGGGCTCTGGACACCCGATTCGCGAATCTGCTTCGAAGAACATGCAACGGCCGAATTCAAGCAATCGTGGGAGCAGATGGCACGCACATCGTGGGGAATCCATCACAAATCATTGGGACTCCCTGGTACGCCGGTCGAATTCATCGATAGCTATTTCGTCTCGGATGATCCGGGGCCGAGACGCCGGCGCGTTGAAGCCGACGGGAGGCCCGCATTTGCCGAGTTGCAGCACGAATTGCTGAGCGACCTCACCCCGGCGGGCGTCGATTTCCCTCCGGGCACCCATACCTTGGGTCCGCACCATCTACGACGTAAAGCTCAGCTGATGTTCAATATTCATGGGTATTCTCAGATGCTCATGCAAGATTTCCGTTCGGCGGGCGGCCGGGTCGAAATCGCTGAATTTCATACGCCAAACGATTTTGCGAAAATTCGCGAGCAGACCCTCATCCACGCGACCGGGTATGGCGCTCGCGCACTCTTCGACGATCCGTCGTTGACGCCCGTGCGCGGACAAGTGGCTCGCACGGCGCCGCAACCCGACATTCATTATCGTCTTTTGTATCGAGGTGTATCCTTCGTACCAAGGCGTGACGGGCTCGTCTTTCAAGTCATTGGCGACGACGACTACTACGGATTCGCCGACGACACGGCGCAGCCGGACCACGCGGAAGCGGAGCACGCGGTCCATACGATCGCAGAGCTCTTTGCCTAGAAGCGCAGAAGGTCGGTCGGGCTGCCGGAAAGGTTGTCCTTGGTCCCCAAAAGGCCCTGTCCGATGGTCTCGTCGAAAAAGAAGAGACCTGTCCTCGAGTTAAAGATTCGTATTCCATGCCAAAATCGGTATTCCGCAAGATGACACGTCAACATCAGTGTTGGCCTACCGATTAGACCAGATCGTTTCATGGCACCCTCGAGGGCGGCGTCGAATGTCGCGTTATTGCCCCATCGTCCCTGCGTCATGAATTCGAGCCGGGAGGCCATCTTTTCCTGGTAATAACGCCACGGGACGGCCAACTCCGTCGATATGCTCAGGAGCCCGCGCAACGCCGCGAAGCGATCCGCCAGCGGCGTTGCTGCTTCCTGCTCCTCGAAGATGTCGCCCACGCTATCCATCGCAAAAGCCGTGTTCATGAACGAGGTCGATTGCACCCTCAGTGCCATCGAACTCACTCGAAAATCAGCCCCAATCGACACGCCGAAGGTGTCCCGGACGGATTCGGGGTGTCCCAGGACAGTATGAGCGCCGACACCAAACCCGCGTCCGCCCTCGCGCAGATGCACCCGGCGTACTTCGCACTCGTCATGGCGACGGGCATCGTATCGATCGCCGCGCACCTCCTAGGCCTGCGCATCGTCGCGGCCGCCCTCTACCCGTTGAACGTCATTTTCTACGTCACGCTCTGGGCGCTGACGATCGCGCGCGTCGTCTGGCATCGCGATCGTGTCGTCGCGGATGTCCTCCACCACGGCCGTTCCGTGGGGTTCTTTACCATGGTGGCCGCCACGTGCGTTCTCGGCTCGCAATCCTTGGTCGTCGCCGGCCTCTTCTCCATCGCAGTCCGGCTTTGGTTCGCCGGCATCATGCTGTGGGTCGTGCTCACCTACACCATCATCACCGTCCTCACGGTGAAGTCGGAGAAGCCCGCACTCGCCGAAGGCATCCACGGCGGCTGGCTCCTCATCGTCGTCGCGTCACACTCGGTCCGTGTGCTCGGTGCGCAGCTCGCGCCGCGGCTAACGTACGCGCCGCAGGCGCTCCTGCTCTCGCTCGCGATGTGGCTCGGCGGCTCGATGCTCTACATCTGGATCATCTCGCTCATTTTCTATCAGTACACGTTCTTTACGCTGAGCCCCAACGACCTCGCGCCGCCGTACTGGATCAACATGGGTGCTGCCGCCATCGCGACCCTCGGGGGCACGATGCTCGTCGCCGCCGCCCCGTACTCGCCCGTCCTCGAGCAGGTACTCCCCTTCGTCCGAGGCTTCACGATCTTCTGGTGGGCGACCGCCTCGTGGTGGATTCCGATGCTCGTCATCCTGGGCCTCTGGCGGCACGTCGTTCGGAAGTTCCCCATCCAGTACGACCCGCTCTATTGGGGGGCCGTCTTCCCGCTCGGCATGTACACCGTATGCACCACGCGGCTCGCACAGGCCATCGACGCGCCGTACCTGATTGCGATCCCTCGAGTCTTCGTCTACGTGGCACTTGGAGCGTGGTTCTTCACGCTCCTCGGGATGACCGCCACCGGCTTTAGGGTTCTCGCGCGTTCGCGATCGCCTTACGGCTGGCACCGTTGAAGGCCTTGCGCGCTCGGATCGGCGTCGAAGGCGGAGGTGGTATTCAGATTGACGGCCGGAATCCAGCCCCATTTGGCGTTGTCGTCGCCCTGCGTGTGGTACCAGGTCGTGTTGCCGCCGGCGTGCCGTTCGCCCGTTCCCCAGCAGTCGAACCAGCTGTAGGTGGTGCGAAGGTGATCGACGACGCTGCTCGAACTGGTCGTCGATGCGTACATCGAGGAGCCACCCACGTTGTTGCAATGCAACCGGCCGTCGCTCCGGACGAAGCAGTCATTGGACGAGTCGTACGAGATGGCCTGCTTGCCCATTTGCTCCCACGCCTCGCGAAATCCCTGCCTGCCCAGACGCTTGCTTTTGCCGCCGAGCGGATCGTTGATGTAGACGTAGTTGGTATCGAACCCCGTGATGACCACGGAGTGCTCGTGCCAGGTGATTCGAATGTCTCCCGATGTCGTGTGCCACGTCTCGAATTGCGAGTCCGCGAGCTTCACGAACCTTGCGTTGGTAATGACCCACACGGGGCGCCCTTTTCCGACGTAATCGGTGAGGAGCGAATCGAAGGTATTTCCCGTAAGGTCGCGAATCCGATTCGGTAGATACGTGTCGGCGAGACGCTTGACCGGCCCGTGGTACGCGCCGAATCCGTCCTTGCTGCTGTCGTACATATCCCCGACGAATCCGTCGTAAGGATTGCCGTGAACGCCGTTCGATACCCAGTAGGGAACTTTCTCGATCTCGGACGCCAGCGTCATCTTGTTGGCGTCGACGTCCAGGTAGTTCAACAGCATGGCGAGCGACGTGACTTCACATCCCCGAGGCAATTCCGGTTTCTGCTCGACGTAGGGCACGTCGAGCACGACGTACGCCGGAGCGGCCGCCAGCTGGCTGGCTGGCTGGCTTTGCCCCTGCGACAAGGCCGTTTCGACGGCCGTCGGTTGCTCGCCCTCGCCACTGCAGCCGACGACGGCGCCCGCGAACACGCACGAAGAAAAAAGCCACCCTGCTAGAGCGTTGCGCATTTCTACTCCCTATCACACGCACAGTCCCACGCAATCGAGATGAGCGCCGGCGTCGCTCCGATCGTACAACATCATTTTGCGCCGCGGCTGCGCATCATGAGCAGACTTTGCTCACAACGAGGTTGGGTGCGGATCCATCGAAATGGATGAATCCACACCCAAAGAACTTCATAAGATAAGATAAAATTCGTCAGCGATAGACGGAGTGGATCGATTCGAGGAGTGCGCGGTTCTCGCCGCCGATATCCTCTCTTCGGTTGGCGACGTAGTACATGACGTCGCCGCTCCAGTCATTGTGGCCAAGGCCGAGCGCGTGCCCCAGTTCGTGGGTGACCACACAGTTTCGCGTGAAGGTGTTGGGAGCGTAGTAGTCGTTGAGTTCGACCTTGGTGCCCCCATCGGCGAATGCCCCCGGGCCGGAGACGAAGTGGGTTAGTCCGACCCAACCCGTGTCGCCGTAGTTGCCCGAGTAGACGTTGACGCAATGGGTCCCGCCCCCCGATGGGCAGGCATTCCACTTGTACAGACTGTCGAGCCCCTGCACCTGGTTCCACTTGTAAACGGCGTTGTCCGTCGGCCAGCCGGAGCCCGAATGATCGTTGAATCCCACCTGGGGATGCCCCCAGCCATTGTTGGTCCAATAGGAGATTGGACACGTGATCGAGTGGGCCTGCCCGTACTGGCAATCATTGGGCGCCAACGTCGCCGCGGGAGCCGACTCGTGCCGGAGGACGCGCACGCTGTCCTTGCCGCTGCTCTGGCGCAGCGACTCGGCCAGCGCCTCGGGGGCAACCCCGGGCGCGGGATCGAAAATAGTGAAGCTCGTGGAGCCATCGGCCAAGGTCTCGACCTTCACCACGTCGACCGCGGCCGAAGCATCGGAATGCGCCACCGCGCTCGCCTCCGCACTTCGTTTCGCCGTGCGGGGCAGCTTTGGATACGCGTTCAAATTCGTTTCCGGACTCCTCGCCTTTGCGCCAGGGTCGATGGGGCCAGCTGCCAAGCTTGCCGCAGTCCCCGAAGAAGGCGCCTCGTCATTCATCGTTTCGGCCCCGGAGCTGCAGCCGACCACCAACGTCGTACACGCTGCCCCGAGCGCGTGAATAAGCACTTTCTTTGCCATTGTCGCGTAACCTCCACGGATTGAAGACGGCGGACGGCCCCTGCGGACTCTCTGCAAGGCAATCGCTTGCCGCTACCCGTAAGATACGTAGAAGTGCGATTTCGATATTTGGAAGGCGGATATTATTTCCAAAGAAAACATATGGCACTCCCGAATCCGTCAAGGAAGCTCAGCTATAAAACCTGCCACAGACGCGCCAATGCGTCATGAAATTCATTCAATTCGAGCCAATTAACAGGAGGGACGGATTTCGGCGGCAGGTATACCCGATTCCATCAACCTTGGTCGGAATCGATGAGCCTCTTCAAGTTGGCGGCCACCGTTCGATCGACGCGCGCGATGCGCTCGGCCGCTTCGATCACTCTCGGATCCTCTCGGTATTGCGCGAGGCCCGCCATGGGGTTGAGTCGTGTGGACTTGGCCCAATTGGCGACCGTTGGGTAGGCCTTGCGCGCGCGGTCGTGCGTCAAGGTCGCGAGGAACGCCGACAGATAGTCGCGATTGACATTCCAATAGGAAATGGCCGGACAAAGGCGGTTCTTCTCTTCGTCATTGGCGATGGTGGCCTCCACCACGGCCAGCATGGCGAATTGGTAACACACGAAGCCGAGTAAAAAGGGTTGAACGGTGACGCGCCCCGGCTCGAAAATCGGACGGGGCGGCAGGCGCCGCAGCCCCCTGGCGGCGCAGTGGATGTGCACCGTCTGAGCGCTCGTCCTGATACGCCCTTGGTCCAGAACGATCTCGTCGCGCTCGATCCTGCGCACATGCCCCATGCGGACGATATCCGTGATCTTGCGCAGCAACCCGACCTCGGCCTCGCCAAGCGAAGCACCACGCCACATCGTCGGAACGATCTGCGGATCGATGCGAAGGAAGTATCCCTCCGCCTCGAGATCCGTCAGGAGCTCCTCCACCGAAGATGCTCGCGCCATGACCTCGAGCTGGAGCGAGATGCCGCGGTAAAACTCCGGAAGCATCGTGTGCGGCTGCCGAAAACGGCGATTGGCCCACCACGAATCGCGCGGCTTGATCCAGCGGATCGCGGAAGGATCCACGCCCTGCTCGAGGAGCCAGACGCAGGAATCCAGCGCGGTCTTGCCGGCACCGACGACGACGAATCGCTCGGGGCGATCGCCGAGGTAGGCGATTTCGCCGGCGGGCACGCAGCGTACGCCCTCGGCCACCTCAAACGGCGGCGGGCTGGTCGCGGGAATGCTCCCCTCGACGTACGTGGTGTCGACCAGCTTTTTCCGGACGCGCGCGTGCCACGACGTTCCCGTCAGCTTCGAGACGAAGCGATGCTCCCCGACGTATTCGCTCATGGGGAAGTATCGAACGCGCCCGGTGGGAAGAAAGTGGCGCTGCATCACCCGCGCGAAATAGGCCCTCAGCTCGTCCGCGCCGGATAGCTCGTAATAGCCCGCATTCGTCCCCATCACGTCGAGCGCGTCTTCGCCGAGCGGCACCGAATGGACACCGTAGAATGCGGACGGCTGGTGAAGGCGCACGAACGGGTAGGCATGCAGCCAATGGCCCCCGGGGGCGTGCCGACGATCGACGATGGTGACCGTCGCATCCGAATGCGCGAGCAATGCGTCGGTGAACGCCATCGCCCCCGCGCCCGCGCCGATCACGAGGTAATCCGTTTCGAGCTCTTGGTCTGTCACGGATCGAGGATATCCAACCATCGCGTGCTCCGCCACTGGGTTCCCGTCAACGCCACGAGTCGTGAAGGCGCGATGCTCTCTCGAGCCATGCGGTTGCGCCGGCCGCCCTCAGATGCTTCTGAGCCAAGGTCAGTAGCGCATACGCTCCCCCGCGATGGCCCGAAGCGCGACGCTCGGCGAGCAACAGCAAAGCAATACCGTGTTGGAGAACGTTGCCCGATTCACTGGCCAATTCACGGGTCATCTCGATCTGGTGATCGCCAGCTGCACCGGGAAGCGCGGCACCGAGCGCCCGCCGAGCCAGGATCTCGTCGAACGTATTCGCGTGAACCGGACCGGTGGCGCGGGCCAGCGCAAGCTGGGCGGCTTCGCGTGCGGCATCGCCATGCCCCAGCACCTGCTCCAATCGCGAAAGGTAGACCAGCGCGAAGGTCTCCATGCGAAAATCGCGTGCACGCGCCGCCGAAATGGCCTTCGAAAGCGCGGCGCGCGCGGCATCGTACTCTTTGCGGAGCACCAAGAGACAACCGCGGTAGACCGCGACGTAAAGTTTGAGCCAGTCGTCGCCTGGCATGACCTTTTCGCTGATTTGTGCGCCCCGCTCGATGATGGCAGCGGCCGATTCGGTTTCGCACCGCTCCAAGTAGTATACGGGCGCGTAGATGGTGAGGTTGCGCTCGGGAAGCGACGGATTGCCCAGGCGGCGAATCCAGTCGCTCATCTTGGCATGGTACTGCTCGAATTGAGAAGCTTCCCCGATGAACGATGCGCGCACCAGCAGCGAAAAGTGGTGGTGAAGGCGCCCTTCCGGAATACCGAATTCATCGGAAATCTCGATCACGTCCGCCGTGGCGCGCGGGTCGAGTTCTCTGCCCATGAGCGCCAGGATGAGATTCAAGATGTAGCTGCCCGCCGACAGGGCCCAATAGAGCCTCGCCTGCGCACCGGTATTCTCTTTGCGAAATGTGCGAAGCACGGTCAAGTGCTCGGTCATTTCCTCGACGATGCCGACGAAATGTCCGGTATGAACGGTCACCCCGCCTTTGGTGATGTGCGCCGCCGCGCGGAAGGGCGAGTCCTTGGCGTTCTCCTCGTCGACCCGCGCGAGCTCCGTTTGAAATTCGGTCGTGCGGCCCATGACGGCCAGCGCCAGACATTGCAAGATTCGATATTCGGCGCGCTTGAGAAAAGCTTCCTCTGCGCTCATATTGGCATGGACTCGAATTTCGCGAAGCACCTGTTTCGGATCCGAGAGCATCAGCTGGTGCACACGCTCGTGCGCGGCACGGAGATCGAGCATGCTGTCCCAGTAGCGAAAAAGCTTTGCGGCGAACACGAACGTTTCAGGCGTGTTGCAAAGGTAACTGAATTCGATGAGCTTTCCCAAGGTGACCACTTGGAGCTCGGTCCTATTGGGATATTGGCGGTGCTTTTCGAGGAGCACCTCGGCCTCTTTGAGGATGCGATATCCCTCGAGCATGCCACTGTTGGCCAGAAGATGCTGCGAGGCAAACAGCAGAGGAGCAATGGATCGCGCGGGCTCGAGCGAACGCGCGAAATGGTACCCCACCGCCCGGGCCCCCTCCGGGGTGCTTCCCACGGTGCGATCGAGGTATTCGGCAATCCGGCCGTGGTGCGTGCGCTGTTCGATCGCCGGTGTGGCGGCGTAAATCGTCTCGTGGACCGTATCGTGCGTAAAGTGGTACGTCCCGTCCGCGTACTGCAGGAACTGACGCTCCACCGCCTCCTCCAAGGATAGAAAGAGCTTCTCGTCGCTCAACTCCACCGTGGCACGCAAAAGCGTCATATCGAGCACACGCCCCGCCGGCGCGGTTCGGCGCAGGAACTCGAGTTGGTCCTGCGACAGGGTCGAGAGGCGCAGGCGAATCACTTCCCCGATGCTGCTCGGTAACGCGATGGTCCCCAGATCCGCATGGGCATGCCATTGGCCACTGGGCCGGCTCAGCGCACCTTGCTCGACCAATGCGCGCAGGCATTCGGTGGCAAAGAAGACATTGCCGCGGGTGGTGGCATACAGATTGTCGATGAACGCGCGGGGCACCTCGAAGCCGGGCAAGGCCAGCGAAACCAACTCGCGCAAGTGCCCGTGCGACAGCGGACCAAGGTTCAAGATGTCGGCCGCACCCGTAAAAACTGTGTGATAGAGCGGCGAGAGCGTGAGCTCGTCGGAGCGAAAGGTTGCACACAAGAAGCCGCGCGTTCCGTGCAGTGCATTCACGATGACGTTCAAGTGCTCGATCGTGGCATCGTCGGCCCAGTGCAGGTCCTCGAAGGAAAGGACGAAGCGCCGCACCTTGGCCAGCTCGGTGAGCCATAGGGAAAGCGCTTCGAACACGATCAGCTTCGCCTCCGTCGGCGCGCGCGCGAAGTTCTCGGTGTTCGTGTATTCGGTGCAGAGCAGTGGGGCGAGCGGCTCGCGGACACACTCGAGCATCTCCGCAGGCGTGATCGGCAAAAGGAGTCGCAGGGCGTGCTTCAACGGGGTCAGCGGCGCGAGGCCCTCGGCGTGGCATTGTCCGAAGGCGACGGTCCAATCCGAAAGCTTGGCGTGGAGCTCCAGCTCGGACAAAAGGCGCGACTTGCCCGTGCCCGCGGGGGCGGCAATGAACACGGCGCGCGCATCCCCCCGTTCCGCGGCGTGCAATGCGTCGACCAAGCGCGCCGATTCGCGCTTGCGCCCGACGACCGTCGGCACATGGAGATAGCTGGCGCGGGAGCCCAGCGTCTCTTCGAGCGACACCGCACCGTTGGACTCGGCGAGGGCGACCATCAAGGCGTTCGCGGTGAGGTATCGCTGCGCGGGATCTTTGGACAGCAAACGCAAGACGATGCGTTCCAGGTGTGGATCGACCGACGGCACGATCGACGACGGCGCGGGCGGCTCTTGGTCCCGGTGCGCGCGCAGGATCTCCGTCACCGTCATCCCATGAAAGGGGTATTGCCCGGTCACCGCGAAGAACCCGAGCACCCCGAGCGAATACAGATCGGCCCGGCCATCGATGGAGCTTCCGACCAGCCATTCCGGCGCGATGTACGCCGCCGTTCCCCAAAGGCGTCCCCCGGTCGGCGTTCCGAGTTGGTGCATCAGGCCGAAGTCCATCAATTTGATGTCGCCCGTCGGCAGCAGGCGAATGTTGTCGGCCTTGATATCGCAGTGCACGAAGAGCCGCGCATGGATGAATGCCAATGTCTGCGCAATGCGCATCAGCAAGTCGAACGCTTCGTTGGACTGGAACGGCCGCTCACGCACGCGGGCGTTGACGTCGACCCCATCGAAGCTTTCCATGGTGATGTAGCGATTGCCCGATGGGAGAACGCCGCAGTCGTAGACTTTGGGCGTGCACGGGTGCCGCAGCCGCTTCATCGCAAAGAATTCGCGACGAACCATGAGCGTGCTCTCCTCGACACCGTCGAGGCGAAAGCTCGGGAGCGCTTCGATTTCCTTGAGGGCGACCCGCCGCGCTTCGACCGTATCGTGCGCGAGCCAGACCCGAGCGGTACCTCCGATACCCAAGAGCTTCTCGACGTGGTACCTGCCGTCCACCACATGGCCCGGTTGCAGGAACGCGGGGGGCGTGGCCCTGCGAGGGAGGTGCGCATCGGTCCGAATCATGAGCGACTCGGTGCGCAGCATCGCGGGATCGCTCATGATCCCATGCTCCGGCTCCCCGGGCACCCCAGGCGTACTCACGTTCGAGACCACAGCTTTAGGACCGCCCCCGCGCGACGCCACGGGCACAGTCTAGCATCGCATCATTGACTCAGTGCACTGCATCAGGCCTCTAGCGTGGCAACCGCCCGTGGCCTCCTTTTCTCGGATTGCACTCGAGTTGTACATTGCCAGCAAAGCGTATGGCCTCGAACCAACGCGGACATCGATATCGCTTTGTGGCGTCAGCGGATCGTCAATCGTAGCAAGCCAGTAGCCGTTCGATCTCCACCTCGAAGGCGGCAACGACGGCGGACGCGCCCTCTCCGAGCGCACGGAGCTTCTCGCGCTCCGCCGCAAGCCGCTCTCGAGCTGCCGCGCGGCCCGTCGTGGCGACCAACGTCGAGAGCGTCTCCGCCAACTCGGCGGGATCGTCCTGGCCGGCGGCGACGCGCGCCGCACGTGCTCTCAAGCCATCGAAGGTTTCGGCGTCGACGGTCTCGGCCAGCCACGCCCACGGCCACGTCACGCGATCGAGCTGCAGATCTTCGTACCGGGTTGCGCGATGGGTGCGCTTCGTGAGGGTCGCCAAATCGTCGAGCATCTGCAACGTCGTGCCGAACGCCAATCCGAAGTCGTGAAGGACGATGACCCTTTCCTTCGACGCGCGCAAGGCGACGGCGGCCGCGGATGCCGCCAGTGCCATCAACGCGCCGGTTTTCCACCGTGTGGTGGTGGTCACCAATGGAAGAATATCGTTCTTTGGAATTTCGCTCAGACGAACCGAGATATCCAACGCCTGGCCGGCGTGGCACATGGCCAACGTATCGAGGAACCGGTGCTGCAGGTCGATCTCGGCCTCCACCGCCAACGGCAGGCGACGCAGCATGCGCAATGCTGCGAAATACAGCCAATTGCCACAATTGAGCGCCATGGGAACGCCGTAGGCGACATGAAGGGCCGGCTGACCGCGGCGATCGGGGGCGTCGTCTTCGATGTCGTCGATGATAAGCGACCCCGCGTGCAACGCCTCCAGCGCGGCGCGCAGCGGTTCCGGGGCTCGGCCTTGGGCACCGATCCATTCCCAGCCGAAGTCGACCAGGCGCGCGCGAAACTCTTTGCTCGGACGCGAGAGAAAGTTCGCCGCAGGTTCCCAAAGGCCGTCGCGAAGCCGCACGGCGACGGAGCCCTCCCGCGCAACGTCGTACTGCAAAAGCTCATTGAACTCGTGTTCGGCCAATCGAAGAACCATATTCGGTCCACAGGTAAAAGAATCAAGGACGGGGAGGCCGTCCACTCAAGCGCGGCGTTCGGCGATCATGGGCAACTTGTCCGGGCGAAGTGCGGCCAGAGCCCTTTCGCGAACATGGCAACCCGGCTTCAAGCGCAACCTCCACCGACCCACGATGGTCGCGACGGCCGTCGTTATTTCCATCAAGGCGAATTGGTCACCGATGCATCGGCGATTGCCCCCGCCGAAAGGAATATAAGCATCTCGCGGTGCATTCCGCTCCGGCAGCCACCGATCCGGGTCGAATCGCGACGGCTCGGCGTACAGCGCGGGATCGCGATGCAATGCATAGATGCTAAACATGACCTCGGCCCCCGGGGCGAGCCGCACGCCGCCCAGGTCCACGGTGTGAGCGACGCGCCTCATCAGGATCCAATTGGGGGCATGCAACCGCAGCGTCTCGTTCAGAACACGGCGGGTGTACGGGAGGCGCGGTAGGTCGTTCGCGGTGATGGGGCGTCCCTCGAGAACACCCTCGATCTCCGAGCCAACGGCCGACCCGATCGAGGGATTCCGGGCCAGCTCGTAGAACAGCCAACCCAACGTGGAACCGGCCGTCTCCGTGCCGGCCAACATGATGGTCATGACCTCGGCGCGGATCTGCTCGGGCGACATCGCCTGCCCCGTTTGCGCGTCGCGCGCCGCGAGAAGCATGGATAAGACATCATCGTGATCCAGCTT
Source organism: Sorangiineae bacterium MSr11367 (assembly GCA_037157805.1). Classification (NCBI taxonomy): domain Bacteria; kingdom Pseudomonadati; phylum Myxococcota; class Myxococcia; order Myxococcales; family Pendulisporaceae; genus Pendulispora; species Pendulispora rubella. The sequence goes on from CP089983.1 coordinate 8,921,495, forward strand.
CGCGACACGGTACGCCGAAACGACACCATCGATGACGGAGCGAAGTTCGACCACGGCCTCCTGGAAGCGTCGATTTCTGCGCGTTGGAAGCCGCTCGAGCAGGTCGACCGGCAGCAACGTGCGGGCCACCATCCCTTCCGTGGCGACAGGCAACGCGCGCAGCACGCGTTCGACGGCCTCGCGACCTACCTCCGAACGAAACAGGGCACGGCTGACGATGGCCAGGGCGAGCTCGTTGAATTGCTCGTCGATAGCCATGGTTCGACCGGGCCGCCACCCGTCGGTCATGGCCATCGTTTGCTCACGCATGATGTCCACGTAGCTCGCCAGGCGCTCACGGTGGAACGCGGGCTGCACCAGACGGCGCTGCGCGAGGTGAAAGGGGCCATCGCTCAGCGCAAGACCATTGCCAACGACCTCGCGCGCCTTGTCGAAGAGACGCCCTTTGCAGAAATGGCTGGCGTCGGTGACGAGAATACGGTGAATGAGCGCTGGGGAGTTGACCACCCAAACGGGAATGGGCCCCAAGGCCACCTTCACCATGTCGCCATGGGCACGGAGCGACTGTACGAACTGCAGCGGCCGCAAAGCCAACGAGAGGGCATGTCCGAAAACGGGAATCCCGCCCGGAGCCCTGGGAACCACGGTATCCGTCATTCCCCACTCGAGGATGCCAAGAAGGTCGTTCGCTCGCGGTCGAGCAACACGGTCCCCGTCGTGACGTGATTCCACGTGTAGCCGGCACCGTGATACCTTGGCGTCAGGAAAGACCAATGGAGATTTCCCGCCATGATCTGCCCGATCGCGGTGGCGTACGCGCGCACGTGCGGTCGGCGCCCAAGGTCGCTGGAGAGAAGCCGATCGCGGTCGTGGACGAATTGGCGCGTCAAATCGTTGACCGTGTCGCAGACCACGGAGACTGCGCCCTGCAAGTCGAGCCCTCCGCTGCGACGGAGCACGGAAATGGCATTCATCGAATCGCCGGCGAAGTATTCCTTGCGAAACGAAAAGAGGTCATTGACCAAAATGAGTTGGTCGAGCGCCGTTCGATTGAGGGCGTCCAATTCCGGATACGCGGCAAATTCTTCGCTGAGGTCGATGTCCATCGCATATTCGGCCAGGATAAAATAAGGTTTACCCGAGACGCTGTCGCGGCGAAGCCCCATGTAATCGACGTAATTGAAACACGTTCCACTTCGGCGAGCCTCGACCTCGACGGCGAATCCACGCAAGAAATCGCGCACGGCTTCGATGTAGCGCGTCTGTTGCGCCAGCGGCATTCTGGTGCGAAGGCGCGACCACACCTCGCGCAATACTTGGATGTACTCGCGATCCTTTGCCACGGACTCGCCGCGGAGTACGGCCATCAACTCGCAAAAGATCGCTGGCTCGCCCTCCCGGCCCTTGGGTCGGGATGCATCGCTGAAATCGTCATCGATCACGAAAAAGTACTGACTTGCATCGCACAAGTCGCGGACACGTTGGGCGTCGCCCAGGGGAAAGCACAAACACGTCCACATCGCGTAGCGGCATGCCAGAAAAAAGGCCATAGCCCCATCCTCCCGCAGCGCGAACCCCAGTCGCGAACGAGCCCATTCGTCCGATGCCTTTTCGAGCCGTTCGAAATCGGTATGGCGCATGAGCGGAACCAGTCGAACGATCTCGGGCAGATGAAACCGCATCGCCTCGCCGTGCGAAACCATCACATCGAAGTCCATATTCCTTTACGACCGCATCGCGGCCACCCCCCCGGGCGAGACGGGTATTATCTTCTCTCGAACTCACAGCAAATCATTTAAAAGAACTGACGCACTTGTCTCGTCGAGTGGCGCGTTCGATACGGGTTACCGAGAGGTGCGTCGCCGCCACAAAAGCGCAGTCTGCATGTACACAATCCACGCTTGGGGGGGCGTCGAGCGTGCTCCATACACGGTAATTGGACTGGCGCTTTCGATCCGATCGACCTACTTCATTGAACCGGCTGGACGTACCCATCCACGTATTCGTGGACCGGAGTGGCTTCGAGCTTCTTCGGATCGAGGGACATCGCGAGAATCTCACGCTGTTGGACTTCTCCGAAACGCCGCGCGAGGTTTCTCCGGAACTTCTGCTCGAGCAGCGGGATGCCTTCCGCCCGACGGCGCTTGTGCCCAATGGGGTATTCGACGACGACTTCCGGCAGCGTGCTCCCGTCCTTCAACGTCACCGTGACCCCGTTGGCGATCGATCGCTTGTCGGGGTCGTGGTAATCGCGGGTGAACGCGGGATCCTCCACGCAGCGGATCTTCTCCCGCAACGCATCGATGCGGGGATCGGCCGCGATACCATCCTCGTAATCGGCGGCCGTAAGGCGTCCGAAGAGGAGCGGCAGCGCAACCATGTATTGCAGGCAATGATCGCGATCCGCCGGATTCGCGAGCGGGCCCTTTTTGTCGATGATCCGGATGCATGCCTCGTGTGTGCGCACGGAGACACGCTCGATGTCCGCCGCGCCCTTGCCCAGGCGAACGAGTTCCGCATGAAGGGCCATCGCGGCTTCCACCGCAGTTTGGGCGTGAAATTCCGCCGGGAAGGAGACCTTGAACAGCACGTTCTCCATGACGTACGAGCCGTAGGGGCGCTGGAACTCGAATGGCGTCCCTCGGAACGACACGTCGTAGAATCCCCAGGTCTTCGCCGTCAGGGCCGACGGGTACCCCATCTCACCGGTGCGCGCGAGGAGCGCGAGCCGCACAGCGCGCGAGGTCGCGTCGCCGGCAGCCCACGATTTGCGCGAGCCCGTATTCGGCGCATGGCGGTAGGTTCGCAGGCTCTGGCCATCGACCCAAGCCAGCGACACGGCATTCAGGCTCTCTTCCTTCGAGAGGCCGAGCAGCCGCGACACGACGGCGGTCGTCGCGACCTTCACCAACACGACATGATCGAGCCCCACCCGGTTGAACGAGTTTTCCAGCGCCAAGCAGCCCTGGATCTCGTGGGCCTGAATCATCGCCGTGAGAACATCGCGCATGGTGAGCGGCGCCCTACCCTCCGCTACGGCCGTTCGTGACAGCCAATCCGCGGTCGCCAGGATCCCGCCCAGGTTGTCCGACGGGTGCCCCCATTCCGCCGCCAACCACGTGTCGTTGAAGTCGAGCCAGCGCACCATCACACCGAGGTTGAAGGCCGCCTGCACGGGATCGAGCTGAAACGACGTACCGGGCACCCTCGCCCCACCGGCCACCGCCGCACCTGGCACGATGGGGCCGAGCAGCTTGGTGCATGCGGGGTACTCGAGCGCCTCGAGGCCGCAGCCCAGCGTGTCGAGCAGGCAATGCCGCGCCGTTTCGTAGGCGAGCGCACTGGGAGCCTCCCCGCGGAAGACGTAGTCGACGATGTCGACCATCACGGAATCGAAGGGCGGTCGGTGGCTGGACGCATGAAGGTTCATGGAATTCCTCGGTCAGGGGCGGTTCTCGATGGCGACGAAGGCGCGGTTCTCCGGGCCCACGTAACGCGCGCTCGGCCGAATGATCTTGTTGTCCTGGCGCTGCTCGACGACGTGCGCGCACCAGCCCGTGGTGCGCGCGATCACGAAGAGTGGCGTGAACATCGATGTGGGGATGCCCATCTGGTGGTAGCTCACCGCGCTGAACCAATCGAGGTTGGGGAACATCCGCTTCGTCTCGGCCATCACCGACTCGACGCGCTCGGCGATTTCGAACATGCGCATCGAGCGCGCGGCCTTGGACAGCGCCCGCGCGATCTCTTTGATGACCTGATTGCGCGGATCGGCCACCGTGTAGACAGGGTGGCCGAAGCCGATGACCACTTCCTTGTTCGCAACCCTGCGGCGGATGTCGGCCTCGGCCTCGTCGGCGGAGCCATACCGCTTCTGGATTTCGAACGCGACCTCGTTGGCCCCGCCGTGCTTCGGCCCTCGCAGCGCACCAATCCCGCCGCCGATGGCCGAATACATGTCCGACCCCGTCCCCGCGACGACCCGGCAGGCGAACGTGGAGGCGTTGAATTCGTGCTCCGCATAAAGAATGAGGCTCGTGTGCATGGCACGCGTCCACTCGACGGGCGCCTTTTTCCCGTGCAGCAGGTGCAAAACGTGTCCACCGATGGAGTCGTCGTCCGTCTCGACGTCGATGCGGCGGCCGTTGTGGGCGTAGTGGTGCCAATAGAGGAGGATCGACCCGAGCGAGGCAAGCAAACGGTCCGCGATGTCCCGCGCGCCCGGCGCGTTGTGATCGTCCTTCTCGGGCTCGTTGCAACCGAGCACCGAAACGCCGGTGCGAAGCACGTCCATCGGATGCGCCGACGAGGGAAGCTGCTCGAGCGCGGCCTTCACCGCCGCGGGGAGTCCGCGCAGTGCGTGGAGCTTCGTCTTGTAGGAATGGAGCTCGGCGCCGTTTGGCAGGGTGCCGTGGATCAAGAGGTGCGCAACCTCTTCGAACTCACAATGTTTGGCGATATCCAAAATATCGTATCCGCGGTAGTGCAGATCGTTGCCGCGATGGCCCACGGTGCAGAGCGCGGTGGTTCCGGCCTCGACACCGGAGAGGGCCACGGACTTTTTCGGTTTGAGCTCCGCACTCATGACCGCTTTCCCTTTCCGAAGAGCGTGTCGAGCTTCTGCTCGAACGATGGATAACCAATGATCTCGTACAGCTCGGCGCGGGTTTGCATCGAATCGATGACCTGCTTCTGCGTTCCGTCGTTGCGGATGGCCCGGTAAACGCGATCGGCGGCCTTGTTCATGGCGCGAAAGGCGGACAGCGGGTACAGCGCCGCGGACACGCCGGCCGACGCGAGCTCGGACGTCGTGAACAGCGGCGTCACGCCGAACTCGGTCAGGTTCGCGAGGACGGGAACCTTCACCGCATCGACGAAGCGGCGGTAGAGATCGAGGCGGGTCATCGCCTCGGGAAAGACCATGTCCGCGCCCGCCTCCACGCACGCGATGGCGCGCTCGATGGCCTTCTCTTCGCCCTCGACGGCGAGGGCGTCCGTGCGCGCCATGATGACGAAGCTCGCGTCGGTGCGTGCATCGACGGCCGCCTTGAGGCGGTCGGCCATCTCCTCGCGTGAGACGATCTCCTTGTTGGGGCGGTGCCCGCAGCGCTTGGCCCCCACTTGATCCTCGATGTGCATCCCGGCCGCCCCCGCCTTGATGACGGCGCGGGTGGTTCGGGCGACGTTGAACGCGCTGGGGCCGAAGCCCGTATCGACGTCGACGAGAAGAGGAAGCTCGCAGACGTCCGTGATCCGCCGCACGTCGATCAGCAGATCGTCCAAGGTGGAGATGCCCAGATCGGGCACCCCCAACGAGCCGGAGGCGAGGCCTCCGCCGGACAGGTAGATGGCCTTGAAGCCCGCACGCTGGGCCAAGAGCGCGTGGAGGGCGTTGATGGCGCCAACCACTTGCAGGACTGTCTCGTCGAGGATCGCAGCTCGAAAGCGTTCGCCGGAGGTCTTCATGGTTTGCGCAGCTCCTATATTTGCAAAATACGCATCACGAACATGAGTGGCATGCCAAAAATTGCGTAGTTTTGCGTATGTATTTTGCGAATTTGCGAAATTTGCGATAGACCTTCTGGATGTCGAAGTCGTTCATGGGCGTCCGACTCCGCCGCCTTCGCGAGGAGCGTGGAATGAGCCAGAGCGCGGCCGCGCGCGCGATTGGGCTGTCGGCGAGCTACTACAACCAACTCGAGAACGACGAGCGCCCCCTCACCGTCCCCGTCTTGGTGAAGGTGAGCGCGGTGTTCGGCGTCGACGTGCAAGTCTTCTCCGAGGAAGAGGAGGCGAGGCTCATCGCCGACATGCGAGAAGCCCTCTCCTCGGCCGTTCCCGAAGCGTCCATCGCCTCCGCGGAGCTGCGCCAACTCGCGAGCAGCATGCCCGCGCTCGGCCGTGCGCTGGTGACGATGCACCGAAGGCTCCGGGAGACCGTCGATCGGGCCGACGCCATGGCGGACCGACTCGGCGATGCGCACCACGTGGTGTCATCGCTTCCGCGCATGCCCTTCGAAGAGGTTCGCGACTTCTTCGCCGCGCGCCACAACCACGTCGAGGAGCTCGATACCGCAGCCGAACAGCTCTTCGTCGAGGCGAGGCTGCGCATCGGGGACGTCGCCACGGGACTCGCCGCGCGCCTCACCGAGCGCCACCGCGTGCACATCGAAGAGGCCCCCGACGTCCCTTCCCCGCAACGCCGGTACGAGCCACGCACGCGCCGCCTGCTGCTCGCCGGCCACCTCTCCCCCGGCCAGCGCGCCTTTCAGATGGCCACGCAGCTCGCATTTCTCGAGTTCGGCGGCAGCATCCAGGGCCTGGTCGACGAGACCAGCTTCTCGAGTGACGAAGCGCGCTCGCTGGCGCGCATCGGGCTTGGCAACTACTTCGCCGGTGCGCTGATCATGCCCTACGGTCTCGTCCTCGAGGCCGCGGAGAGCCTGCGCTACGACATCGACCTGCTCCGGCAGCGTTTCGGGGTCGGGTTCGAGGTCACCTGCCACCGATTGAGCACGCTGCAGCGGGCGAACGCGCGGGGCGTTCCCTTCTTCTTCATTCGCGTCGATCGCGCCGGCAACATTTCCAAGCGCCAGTCGGCGACCAACTTCCACTTTTCACGCGTCGGCGGCACATGCCCGCTATGGAACGTGTACGAGGCCTTCGCGCAGCCGGGCCGCATCCTCCGGCAGCTCGCGCAGATGCCCGACGGCCGTACGTACCTCTGGATCGCGCGAACGGTCTCACACGGAAGCGGCGGATACGCCGCCCCGGAGAAGACCTTCGCCATCGCCCTCGGATGCGACGTCCGCCACGCCGAACGCCTCGTATACTCCAAGGGACTCGCCCTCGACGATCCGAGCGCCCCCACGCCCATCGGGGCCGGATGCAAAGTGTGCGAGCGCACGGCCTGCCCGCAACGCGCCTTCCCGCCCATCGGCCGAAAGCTCGTCGTCGACGAGAACGAACGCCACCTCGCACCTTACTCCGTGGCCTAAACGGACGTGGGAGCCCGGCCGCCGTTCAAAAGGCCGCGTCGAGCACCACGTCGCCGCTCACCCCGACCTGGTAAGCCGACACGCGTCGTTCGAAGAAGTTCGTGACCTCTTGGACGTCCTGGAGATCCATGAATGAAAATGGGTTCTTGGCCTGGTAGCGCCGCGCAAGACCGAGCGTGGCGAGGCGCTGGTCCGCGCAGAACTCCAGGTATTGCCGCACGTCGCGGACGGACATGCCCACCACGCCGGCGCCCAGGAGATCTTCGGCGAACTGCGTCTCGCACACGATCGCCTCCTCGAGCATCTCGTAGACGGAGGCCGAGAGATCGGCGTCGAAGAGCCCGGGCTCTTCACGGCGAACCGTTTCGACGACCTCGAAGGCGAACGCCATGTGCGCGCTCTCGTCGCGGAATACCCAGTTCGTCCCCGCGGCCAGGCCATGCAGCAACCCGCGCGAGCGCAGGAAGTACACGTACGCAAAGGCCCCGAAGAAGAACAGCCCCTCGATGCACGCGGCAAAGCAGATCAGATTCAAAAGGAATTGCTTGCGCTGCTCGCGCGTCTCGAGCCGATCCAGGCCTTGGATCGAGTCGAGCCATCGCATGCAGAATGCGGCCTTCTTCTGAATCGACGGAATGTTCTCCACCGCGGCGAAGGCGCGGTGCCGGTCGTCCGGATCGGGCACGTACGTGTCGAGCAAGGTCAGATAGAACTGAACGTGCAATGCCTCTTCGTAGAGCTGCCTCGACAAGTACATCCGAGCCTCGGGCGCGTTGATGTGCTTGTACAGATTCAGCACCAGGTTGTTCGCCACGATGGAGTCGCCGGTGGCGAAGAACGCGACGAGGCGCTTGATCAGATGGCGCTCGGCGTCGGTCATCTTCTTGTTCAAGTCCGCGGTGTCCGTCGAAAAGTCGACCTCTTCGACCGTCCACGTGTTCTTGATGCCCGACCGGTACATCTCGAAGAACCGGGGGTACGCCATCGGCCGAAGCGTCAGGCACAGACCGGGATCGAGCAGGCGCGCGGGGCGGCTGACGGCGCTCATTGGCAGGCCTCGCACGACTCGGGGTTCTCGAGCGAGCACACGACGGCGGCCGTGTCGGCGCTGCGGGTCGCCGGCGGCGGCGGGGTCCATCCGGCCTGGCCGCGCGGATTGCCTTCGTGGTTCTCCGAGGGCTCCGGCTCCGTCTCCACCGTGGCCTTGGCGATGCGGGTCGCCGGCCGCGAGCGCAGGTAATACGTGGTCTTCAGCCCCTTCTTCCACGCGTAGAAGTACATCGACGACAGCTGCCCGATGTTCGGGTTCTCGATGAAGAGGTTGAGCGACTGGCTCTGATCGATGAACGCACCCCGGTCGGCCGCCATGTCGATGAGCGAGCGCATGGGGATCTCCCAGGCGGTGCGGTAGATCGCCCGCACGTCCTCGGGCAGCTCCGTGAGGGACTGCACGGAGCCTTCAGCGAGCTTCAACCGCGAGCGCGTGCGCTCGTTCCAAAGGCCGAGCGCCTGCAGCTCGGCGACCAGGTAGCGATTCACCTGGAGGAAGTCGCCGGAGAGCGTCTCGCGCTTGAAGAGGTTCGACACCTGCGGCTCGATGCACTCGTAGCAGCCGGCGATGGAGGCAATGGTCGCCGTGGGCGCAATCGCGCAGAGGAGCGAATTGCGCAAGCCGTGCGTGGCGATGCGCGCGCGCAGGTCCGCCCAGCGCTGCGTGTCCTCGGGCACGACCCCCCACGCCTCGAACTGCAGCTCGTTCCGGGCAGCCCGCGTCTCGCCGAAGGCCGGGTGGCGGCCCTTCTCCTCGGCCAGGTCCACGGAGGTCGTCAGGGCGTGGAAGTAGATCTCTTCGGAGATGCGCCGCGAGAGCTCCCGCGCTACCGGGCCGTCGAAGGGCACGCGCATCTGGAAGAACACGTCTTGCAGCCCCATGAGGCCGAGCCCCACCGGTCGCCAGCGCAGGTTCGACGCCTGCGTCGACGGAATGGGATAAAAATTGAGGTCGATGACCCGATCGAGCTGCCGGACGGCACTCCGCACGGTCTGGGCAAGTTTGTCGAAATCGAACGACACCGCACCATCGGGCCCCGTCACGGTGTGGCGCCCGAGGTTGATCGATCCGAGGTTGCAAACGGCCGATTCACCGGAGCTCGTCACCTCGAGGATCTCGGTGCAAAGGTTGGAGAGGTGCACGACCCGCCCCGGCAGCGCGGTCTGGTTGCACGCGCGGTTGGACTTGTCCTTGAAGGTCATCCAGCCATTGCCGGTCTGCGCGAGCGTGCGCATCATCCGCGCGTAGAGCTCGCGCGCCTTGACGGTCTTCGCGGCCAAGCCTCGGGCCTCCGCCTCCTCGTAGCGGCGCTCGAACGCCTCGCCGTAGAGATCGGGCAATTCGGGAACCGACTTCGGATCGAAGAGGCTCCACGTGCCGTCGGCCTCCACGCGGCGCATGAAGAGATCCGGCACCCAGTTGGCGAGGTTCAGGTTGTGCGTGCGGCTGGCCTCATCGCCGGTGTTGTCGCGCAGCTCGAGAAAGGACTCCACGTCGGCATGCCACGGCTCGAGGTAGACGCAGCATGCGCCCTTGCGCTTGCCGCCCTGGTTCACGGCCGCCACCGAGGCATCGAGGGTCTTCAGCCAGGGGACGATGCCGTTCGAATGCCCATTGGTGCTGGCGATGAGCGAACCGCGGGAGCGCACGCGATGGTAGGCCAAGCCGATGCCGCCCGAGAACTTCGAGAGCATCGCCACGTCGGTGTAGCGCTGGTAGATGTCCTCGAGCCCATCTTGCGGCGAGTCCAGGAGGAAGCAGCTGGAGAGCTGCTCGTGACGGGTGCCCGCATTGAACAGGGTGGGCGAGCTGGGGAGGTACTCGAGCGTCGAGAGAAGTCGGTAAAGGTCGAGCGCCTCGTGCACCGTCTCCGACAGCGCGCAGGAAATACGCATAAAAAATTGCTGCGGCGTCTCGATCACCAGCCGCGTCTGCGGGTGCTTGATGAGGTAGCGATCGTAGAGCGTGCGCAGTCCGAAGTACTCGAACTCGCGATCGCGCTCCGGCGCAATGGCATCATTGAGCTTGCGCGCATTGGCGGCGACGAACGCCTGCAGCCGATCGTTGACCAGCCCGAGGCGGTGTCCGGTGGCGACGGACTGCGAGAAGGCGTGGATCTCCTGGTTGCGAACTTCTTTTTCGATGTACGTGGCCAGCAGCCGGCCGGCGAGCTTCGCGTATTGCGGCTCCTCGACGATGAGCCCCGCCGCCGTTTGAATCGAGAGCTGATCGAGCTCGCGCGTGGTGGCCCCGTCGTAAAGTCCGCTGATCGTCTTGGTGGCCACGCGAAGCGCGTCGACCTCCACGAGCCCCGCGCAAGACCGGTTCACCGCGCGAACGATCTTGTCGATCTCCACCGGCTCACTCGCGCCGTTGCGCTTTTTCACGCGCATCGATGTCTGCGGGTACTCGGCCGCAGCGCTCGGACGGTTCGCTCGCAACGGCGCCGGGCCGTTGCTCTTCGGGGTCGCTTCACTCAGCATCGGTCGCCTCCTCGATCTCGTTCGCGAGCGGTACCTGACCGCTCATCGACTCGAGGGCAGACGAGGACCCAATAGCCGGTGCAAACCGTCTATCCGGACCTTCGGACCTCCCCTCGAGGTTTCCAGGTCAAACCGGTACCCATTTTTCCTTTGGGAACCGCACGGTCGGCAGGTCTTCGGGCTTCGAGCGTTGCGGCCGTGACCGCTTCCCTACTGTCCACGGCTTCCCAACCCGGGGGTCAGTGCATGTCGTGGAGATCGTTCTCGTTTACCGCTGCGGGGCAGCCCCGGAGTTGCACCGGGTTCCCTTTTCAGCCCCGAGGTTCTCTCGGGGCACCGAACATGAACGCAACATATTGTAGTGCATCGCCATCCGTCAACCATACGTTGGGGGTCTTCACGCAACCCCGCGAAATGCCAAAGGACTTTTGCGATTTCATTGAAGAGTTTGCTATATGCTCCGTCGGGGCTCGAGTCGAACCGCCAAGAGCGCCAAGGTTGGATGGATGCAAGCGACAGCGGAGCAGCCGCTTCACGATCCTCTCAAACCTTGGCGACCTTGGCGTCTTGGCGGTTCGATTCGATTCCTCCGTGTCGAAGGACAAGTTGGTATTCCGGAACGCGTAATCGCATCAATCCGACGAGCACGGCATCGTATCGACCGTACGATCGTATTGGGTGATCTTGCCAAGATAGAGGTAGACGAAGGCGCGCGCGGGACCATGCATGTTGGTTCAATACGCAGCTTCGTCGCTGCCTCGTGGTGAGGTCCTCATGCGAATCGTTCCCGTCGATCTCGTGGTTCCTGTCCTGGCGATAAGCATCTTCGGCGCGTGTGCACAATCGTCGCCGCCCAAAGGGCCACCCCCTGTCGAGGCGACGGCCGCCGTCGGGGAGAGTGCACCGGCATCTGCCCCCGTCGTCGCGTCGGCCCAGCCCGTCGATGAACGCGATCCGCGGGTGGTGCTCAAACGGCGCTTCGACGGCGAGACGCCGATGATGAGCGACTTGAGCGAATTGTGCGACAACATTGGCGGACGCATCACGGGAAGTCCCGCCGCCGAGCGGGCGGTGAAGTGGGCGACGCAAAAGTTCCGAGCCATGGGGATCGATACCGTTCGAACGGAGAAATTCCGTGCGCCTTTCTTGTGGCTGCCGGAGCGAGCGGAGGTGGTCGAAACGGCGCCGGATAGCTTCTCCATCGAGGCGGTCGCGTCCCCGGGAACCGTCTCGCTGCCGTCGGTCGAAGCGCCCTTGCTCGACGTTGAGGACGGGACGCCGGAGGCACTGGCGAAGCTCGGTCCCAAAGCGGCCGGCGCGTTTCTGCTCCTGCGCACCAAAGAGGCCAAAACGGTGGAAGACCTCTTTTCCGAGTACGTTCGTACGCACCCGCTCATGGAGGCCGCCACGCGGGCGCGCGTTGCGGGATTGATCATTCAGTCCGCCGAACCGCGCGGGCTTTTCTACGAGCATCGAATGGGGTTCGGTTCGAAACCGCTCACCCCCGCGGCGGTCCTCGTATCCCGCGAACAGGGGGCGCGTCTTTCTCGCTTGCTCCAGCGATCGCAAGTTCGATTGCGCGTCAAAGTGACCAATCACATTGGTCCTGCCTTCGAATCCGAGAACGTCATCGCCGAGGTGCGCGGCTCCGGAGCGCCCGACGAAGTCGTCATTCTCGGAGCCCATCTCGACAGCTGGGCGCTCGGCACCGGCGCGGAAGACAATGGGGTCAATTCCGCGTTGGTGCTCGACGTGGCGCGTGCATTTCACGAACTGAAGCTCGTCCCCCGGCGCACCGTCCGCTTTGTTCTTTTTACGGGCGAAGAGCAACTCATGTGGGGCTCTTCGGGCTACGTCGCCCGCCACAAGGCCGAGATGGCCAAGCACGTGGCCTCCATCACGTTCGACGTGGGCTCCGGGCGGACCTCCGGTTTCGTGCTGAACGGCCGCCCCGAACTGCGCGCACCGGTGCTCAAGGCACTGTCGGTCTTTCCCGAATTCACGGCCGATTCACATATCGTGGACAGTGTCTTCATTACCGACAGCTTGCCATTCATGCTGAGCGGAGTTTCCAATCTGGTCGCCATCCAGGACGACAAGCCGTACTTGCCCGTGTTTCATTCGTCCTCCGACGTATTCGACTATGTCGACGCCAAGGAAGCCAAACGCAACGCCGCCATCGCGGCCGTGTTGACCTGGTGGCTTGCCGACACGCGCGACGCACTACCTGGCCAGCTAACCCGAGCCGAAGTGGACCAGATTCTCGTGAAGACGAAAACGGTCGACGAACTGAAGGCCTTCGATCTGTGGGACGATTGGCAGCAGCGCCGCATCGGATTCCCCGCCGAGGGGAAATAGCGCGGCAAGGCCCCGCCGCTATTTCAATAGCTTCGACGTAAAGGTGAACCCGAAGATGAAGCCGATGCACACCTGGGCGATCAAGCCATAGAGCGCGCCTTTTTTCGTATCGGGCCCTTTGGCCAGGGCATAAACGAGACCCGCGCCCAGGCACCCGCCGAAAAGTCCCGCCAGAAAACCGAGTCCGACACTTCCCTGTGCGGGCGTAGCTTGCAAATTCGACATGACGATTCTCCATATTAAAGGAACGAGCAGTGGTCCCGTAAGGACTCGGTATGACCGCGAACCACGAAACCGAATTGAGTCGCACCAGGCCTCGCACGCATTTCGCAGCACAGGTCGTGCTCCTTCTTACCCTCGCAACGAGTGCCTGCAAATCATCCCTACCCGATGAATGGTTTCAGGAAGAAAGCAAAGTACCGATGGGCCACACGACACCCCCTGCGCGAAAAACCGCGTGCGAAGAAGACCGCAACCGCTGCTTCGACGGCTGCACCAACGGGGCGCCGAGCGATCACGATGCGTGCTTCAAGCGGTGCAATCAACTTCCGCAGTGCTAGAGGGTGCCGATAGCGCCACGAGGAGCTCGGGGGGAGTCCCCCACGAGCTCCTACTCGGTGCAAACCTCTTTGCCCCATTTGTCGGTGCTGCAATAGAGGGTCTGTTCCTCTTTCCACGCGCCCGTCTTCAGCACGCGCACGTCGAACCCCGCCGTTGGCTCGGCCCGTGGCTCGCCGGTCGGGGCCACGATGACGACTTCCATGGCGTGTTTGACCTCGATATCGATCTGTCCCTTGGAGTCGGCGTGCAGATGTTTGGGATCCCCGGTGCAGGCGTGCGCCTGGATTCGATAGACGCCGGCTTTGATCTTGTAGTCTTTCGATTCACCGGGTTGTGGCGGGGGCGCTGCCATGCCGCCAAACCAATTGTTGTGAATCTCCCCGTCGGGCGTGGTGACCACGAATCCGCAAACGCTGTACTTGACCGGCTTGGCGAAATTCCGGCCGACCGGTGTCGGGGGATTGGTGACGCGGAATGGGATGTCACCCTTCAGGGCATCCGGCTGGCCCACGCCAAGCATTTTTCCAATCGAGGCACATCCACCGAGCGCGCCGAGCCCCACGAACATCAACGTCCACGTTCCCACCCTAGAATGCGTTGTCTTTCCCATGCCATCTCTCCCAAAGGACAAAAGCTCGCCTCCCGCCGCGCGCACGAAGCAACGCACAGGTTGAGCTCGACCCCTGTGCGTTCTTTACGAGCCGCAGCGGGCATCCTTTAGGCGAACGAACCACCTTTCGGCGGTACGTGCTTGGGTCTGAGAGACTTCACCCTCACTACAAAATTAGTACACCGTGCCCGTGCCCGTACCCGTGCCCGTGCCCGTGCCCGTGCAGTCGTCCCTGGCCCGCAGAACTACGTCAGTGATACTTCTCGATGTACGGATCGATGAAGCCCACCGTGGTGTCGGCACGCGTGTTGAGGTCATCTTGGTCGCATACGTCGGAGTGGTTCCCCGAGTCGAAGCCGATGATGCGCTCGACGCCATCGATCGAGAGAAGCGCAGGCCCGCCGGAGTCTCCGTAACATTGAACTTTGCCGTCGGTGCGGACGTTGCCGATGGTCACGGAGGTGCTTGCGAACGAAACGATCTTCACGGTGGCCTGACGGCGCTTGCCGTAGCCATTGCCGTCCAGGGTCGAGTCGCCGTAGCCGATGATGCGGACGTTCTTGCCGATATCCGAATTTTGCAACGCTCGGCGATTCAGCGGAATGGGCGTTACGGAAAGGGCGTCGTTGAGGATCAGAACACCTACATCGTATTTACCGAGCGTTCCCGAATAGCTCGGATGATAGTACGCCTCTTTTACGGTACGGCGCGTGCCCCTGCCGTCGTAGGTCGTATCGACGGTCCAACCGCTCTTACCTTTCACGCAGTGCGCGGCCGTCGTCACGACGTGCGGTGACACGACTTCGCCCGTGCAATAGCTTCCACGGCCGAAACGCACCAACACGACCCCCGGATCGCCCTGGTCGATGGCGCCGCCGATGATGGGGCTCTCGCTTTCCGCGATCTCGCTTTCGGGGGCATTGGATTCGTCGGTTGCGGTTGCGCAACCCATCATTGTCACCGAACCAATGAGGCACAAACCCATGGGAACGAATTTCTTCAACGAATGGTGCATCGGGGAAACCTCCCGTTGTTTGCTGGATCATCGAGTCAAAGACCGACGTCCGCGGTGGGCGGATCCTTCGATGGATCCCGGAACGCCGTGAACCATTCGCCTCCAAACTTCCCCGCGCGTCCAAAACGACGCAACCCGGGAGCAGGCGCTCAGTCGTAGGTCATGGCTTACACAGCGATAGTCCGTTTGTCTCGCGAAATCGACGCAAGCACCATTCGCTCTACGCGAGCAATGTTCGCCCATCACTGAAATGCGCCTCCGCGTTCCGTTTCTCCGCCGCATTCCTATGCAACTCTACTCATTCGAAATGGGCAAAACGAAGGAGCGCAATGCGTAAATCGATACCCGTTTCGAGAACCAGTTTACGCGGGAATGGCACCCACTTATGCTCGGTATTCCATGAAACACGGCAACCCAACCCGCGGAGGGAACGGACCATGAAATCGAGAAGGATGGCTGCCGCCTCTATTTTTCTGTCGACCGTGGGTTGCGGCGGGTCGGGCGCCGAAAACGCCGAACCGAAGAACGCCGAGGAGGCGAACCTCCTGCATCCGAATGCCGTGGAGGCGCCGGCGGCTCCCTCGGGGTTTTACGTCGATCCAAATTCCAATCCGGCCATCTGGGTGGACGCCCATGGCTCGGATTCCCGTGCCGCGAGCATCCGTGCGAACATCTCGACCAAACCCATGGCGCGGTGGTTCGGAAATTGGAGCGGAGACATCGGTGCGGCCGTCTCGAGCTACGTTGGCGCCGCGGCATCGCACAATCAATGGCCCATCCTCGTGGCCTACGATATTCCCGGCCGGGACTGCGGTGGCCATTCGAGCGGCGGTGCCGGCAGCGTGGGCGCCTACCGAACGTGGATCGCGACCTTTGCCGCGGGGGTTGGCGACAGACCCGCCATGGTGGTCCTCGAGCCCGACGCCCTCGCGCAGCTCGATTGCTTGCCGAACGACACGGAACGAACGATCCGAACCGACTTGCTTCGCTACGCCACGGAGATGTTTCGCGACAAGGCGCCCTCCGCCCGCGTCTACCTCGATGCAGGCCACGCAGCATGGATCGCCGCGCCCACCATGGCCACGCGCCTCCATGCGGCGGGAATCGGAAACATCCGCGGGTTCGCCATCAATGTATCGAACTATCAGACGACGAGCCAATCGAACGCTTACGGTGGAAGCGTCAATGGCTCTCTCTCCAGCCAATACGGCTACACGAAATCATTCGTGGTCGACACCAGCCGCAATGGCAACGGCTCCAATGGCGAGTGGTGCAATCCGCCTGGACGCAAGCTAGGAGCCGTATCGCAATTCGGCGGCGGCGCCGACGCGCTCCTCTGGCTCAAGGTGCCCGGCAACTCCGACGGCGAGTGTGGCATTGCACCCAGCACACCGGCGGGAATCTTCAATCCAACCTTGGCCGACCGCCTCATCCAAGGGACCTGAACGGATTCGAGCGGTGTCAGCGCCGCACGATTCGCGGAAGCTCGCGCGCCAGGCAGTGGACGGCGCCGCCGTCGCCGATGCTCGACTCGCTGTTGACGCCGACCACGCGATAGCCCGGCATCGCGGACTCGTAGGCGCGCTGGGCGGCGGCATTTTCCGCGGGGTCGTTGAAAAACGGCACGATGACGGAACGATTGACGATGAGCGAGTTCGTATACGTATACCAAGTCCCTTGGCTCACCCACCCCTTGACGCGAGTGACTTGATAGCGCCCTGCGCCGCATTCGAGCCCGCGGAAATAATCTGCCGCCTTCTCCGTCGCGGACTGGAATGGCTCGTCCGACGTCTCCGCAACGATGACCTTGCACTCGCCAACCAACTTGGCAAACATATCGATGTGACCGGTTTGATCGGCGGGCCGGCCGTCGGGCCCTGCGGCGTAATCGAAAATATGAATCGTCCGCGCGCCGAGGTACGTCCTGAGCATTTCGTCGACGGCTTCGCGCGTCTTGCCCGAATTCCATGTGTAAATCATTCGGGTCAAAAAGACATTGCCCCGGCCATCGCTCATGTAGTTGCCGCCGTCGAAGACGAGGTTCGTGCGGTAACAGGGGCTATGCAGCGTCGCGGCGAGCTTGCACGGAATGGCATCGTCCGCAACGTTGCGGGCACGCACACCGTACTGGGTGTCCACGATGCTGAGCGACTGCGTCCCCTCGTTGATGCCCACGGGCCCATAGTCGCGCACCCAAGCGCTGTTGGTGTTGTAGTCGAGCGATTGGTACTGCTGCGCGGGAACCCCCGGAATCGAGGGCGGCCCTTTCACCGCCAGCACTTGCGCCCCTGCCTCCGCGCTCGCGACGGCGATCGGGCCCAACATGTCGGTGTAATCTCGCCACGTGATGAGCACGGCGCGAACGGGCTCGTACTCGGCAGGAACGCGGTATCCGCTCTGAGGGCTCGCCTCGGCCTGATCGCCCTCGAGGAGCACGGCCGGACGACGTTCCTGCTCCTCCTCCGTGACCAGCCCCTCGGCACTCGTCGTACAACCAGAGAGCGCGGCAAGCAGCGTTGCGCACGACACCAAGCACAGTGCTCGTCGATGCATGAATCTTTCCGCCATCTCGAATCGTACGGAGAGTTCCCAACTCGTGGAAAGCCGGGCCACTCGAGTCTCGTGGACATCTCATTGGATGAGCGATCCCTCGAATGGGTGGCGGTCCAAGATGACGCGATGATCCGAACGGAGGCGCTCGTTATCCACGCTTTCGCGTTCGGAGTGATGTGCAATAGACCGTCGGCGCCACGCCCTCCCAGCGCTTGAAGGCTCGGCGGAAGTTGGCAAAGTCGGTATAGCCCAGTCTGTAAGCAATTTCCTGCAGTGTGAAGCGGCCGGCCTTCATATGCTCTTTGGCGAGTTGATGGCGTAAATCCTCGAGGATTTCGCGAAAGCTGGTGCCTTCGTCGAGCAGACGCCGGTGCATCGTTCGGGGCGTCACGTGAAGAATGCGGGCGGTGACCTCCAGCGACGGAAATCCGTTCTGGTGCTCGAGAAGCACGCGTCGAACGCGGCCCGCGAAGGTCTCCGTCGTCGCGAGGCGTTCGAGCTCCCGCTCGCAGGTCCGCACCGCCTCACGAAACGCGAGTGGATCGGCGGCCCGCAGGGGCACGTCGAGCACGCGATTCGGGATGGTGAAGCCGGCCCAGGCACCGCCGTAGCGGGTGCGGCACCCAAAGAGTCGTTCGGCGAAGCTCGCGTACGACGGGGCCTCGAACGGAAATGAGACGAGATGAATCGCGGCCGTGCCCATGGAGATCGCGTCGAGGATGTTCTTTGCCGCCATATTCACGGCTTCCAGCACGGGGCGCCGCACATCGCCGAGGTCGCGCCGCTCGACCAGTCGCACGCGCGTCTCGTCGCGACGCCCGTCGGCCTCGATGTCGACGAGCGAGATCCGCGTGCGCGTGAACGACTCGAAGAGTCCGAGGGCTTGTCGGAGCGAGCCGCTGCTCTGGGCCGCGTAGCCGAGGACCCCGTGGGTCTGCACCTGGAGACGCTGGCCCACCAGGAGACCGAGCGCGGGCTCCTCGCTCAGCGCGATGGCATCGACGATGAGCCTCCGAAACAGGTCGAACGGGAGGTCCTCGAGCTCGAGATCGTCGAGCGCGGCCGCCGTGAGGCCCGAGCGCATCAGCCAGACGCCGACATCGAGGCCCAGTGCTTCGACTTGCGCAGCGACCTGACGGAGGTAGGCCACCGGCATCGAGAACCGCGCGAGCTCGGGGCTGGGGACCATGGGGGTCCCCGACACTGTCAAGAAATGACCCGTGGCTGTCAAGAAATGACCTGCGGCCCGAACTATCTTCCATCGTCGAGGGAGGAAGGGACGATGGCGAGCGGAGCGACGGCCACACCGAAAACGGCCCGGATCAACGATCAGCTCATCACACTTCGCCCGAAGGAGACCGTCCTCCAGGCGGCGCTTCGGAGCGGGATCGATTTCCCGAACAGCTGCCGCGTCGGGGGTTGCGCCACCTGCAAATGCAGGCTCGTCGAAGGCGAGGTGAAGGAGCTGACCGAGACGGGGTACCTGCTCTCGGCGCAGGAACTCGCGCAGGGGTACATCCTTGCCTGCCAGAGCGTGCCGAAGACCCACGTGCGGATCGACGTGGAGCTGGCGAAGCACGCGGCGAGGCGGACCGTGGCAGGGCGCGTGGTCGCACGGCACGCGGTGACCCACGACATCACCCGCCTCGCCGTGCAGCTGGACGAGCCGCTCGATTACCGTGCGGGGCAATTCACGGAGCTGGCGTTCGAGCAGCTGCCGGGCGTCGTGCGCTCCTATTCCTTCGCGACCCCGGCGGACGGCAGCGGCGTCGTCGGTTTCTACATTCGCAAAGTGCCGGGCGGCCAGCTCTCGTCCTTCGTCCACGATCACGATGTGCGCGGGCTGTCCGTGCGGCTCCGTGGCCCCGCCGGGGACTTCTGGCTGCGCGACGGCGACGCACCGCTCGTGCTGATCGCCGGTGGAAGCGGCCTGCCTCCCATCCTCGCCATGTTGCAGCAGGCTGCATCCGTGGGTGACACGCGACCGGTCACCTTGTTGTTCGGGGCGCGCGAAGAGCGCGATTTGTATGCACTCGACCAGATCGAGGCGCTCCAGGCGACGTGGCGGGGCAGCTTCCGCTTCGTGCCCGTGCTCTCGGAGGCTTCCTCCAACGCGAGCTGGACGGGAAAGCGAGGGCGCGTGGTGGACGAGCTCCCTGCCCTGCTCCCGCCCAATGCACACGCCTACCTATGTGGGCCGCCAGCCATGGTCGATGCCGCCGTCACCGTGCTCATGGCCAATGGCATTTCGCAGGAGCACGTCCATTTCGATCGCTTCACCACGCGCGCCGACGCCTCACCCCCGGGCGTGCTCGATGTATTCCACTACCTCAAATACTTCCTCTTCCACGCCGTCGGGCTGTTCGCGGTGGCCGTGCTGCTCGCCGGCGGTTGGCTCGTGAGCGCGGGTCTCGCCGCCGTGCTCGCGTTTTACCTCGTGGGCGATGCCGTGAGCGGCGACGACACATCGACGCCGACGTTTCGCCATCCGAGCATTTTGACCGCGCAGCTCTGGCTGGCACTCCCGCTGCTCGCGCTCATCGTGTTCTCTTCGGTGTGGAGCGTGTGTTCGGGCGATCCTCTGGGCTTCGGGCGCTGGGTCTCCGCCTGGACGGGCTACGACGTTCTCGCGGCGCGTGCGGCGACGAGCCTGGGGCATCATGTTGCCGGGGCCGTCGCAACGGGGCTCATGATCGGCATGGTCGGCACCATCCCGGCGCACGAGCTCACGCACCGCACGTGGGATTCCCTGTCGATGCTCGTGGGGCGCGGGTTGCTCGCCTTCAGTTTCGACACGAGCTTCGCCATCGAGCACGTGTACGGCCACCACCGCTACGTCTCGACCCTCGAGGATCCGGCGACGGCGCCGCGCGGTCGGAACGTGTACTTCCATGTGTTGGCCTCGACCCTCCAAGGCAACCGAAGCGCCTGGAACATCGAGACCGAGCGCCTCTCGAAAAAGGGGTTGGCGCACGTTTCGTGGCACAACGCCTTTTTACGCGGCCATGCGATGAGCGTCGTGCTCGTCGCCATCGCGTGGAGCATGGGTGGCGCCGTGGCCGCGGCCTACTTCGTCGCATGCGCCTTGTGGGGTAAGGCGCTGCTCGAGATCGTGAACTACATGGAGCACTACGGCCTCGTGCGGGATCCCAGCACGCCCGTGCAGCCACGCCATTCGTGGAACACCAACCGCCGAATCAGTTCGTGGACGATGTTCAACCTGACGCGCCATTCGCATCACCATGCGCAAGGCGAGGTCCCGTACCATGACCTTCGCCCTTACCCGAATGCGCCGATGATGATCGGCGGATACCTCACCACGCTCGTGGTCGCCATGATCCCGCCGCTCTGGCATCGACTGATGACCCCGCGCGTTCTCGCATGGGACCGAGACCACGCGACGGCCGAGGAGCGCGCGCTCGCCCAGCAGGCGAACGCGCGCTGGCGGTGAACGCGACGTCACCTCGCGCGAGCGCTGGCCACGTCACGCCGGAGTTGCTCGATCCGCTCGACGGTCTCCTCGATGGCCCCGATGGGGACCTGCTGGGTCATCCATGCGATGGCTGCGGAGATGCTGAGAAATCGCTCGATGGGGAGTTTGTTCGAAACGATGAGCGACACGCCCGACTTGATTCGCTCCGAGAAATCGCTCGCGGCCCCTTCGCCGTCGTGAACGAGGGCCACGCATCGGATGCCCTCGCCGTGCAAGGCCAGCGAGGCCACCGCCCGGCGGGTCGAGCTCTCCGAGGACTCGACCCCCGACCCGACGATGCAGAGAAGCACGATGCCGTCCGGTTCACGCTGCATCGCCTCTTCGATTCCCATGTAAGGATCGACGACGATATCCGACGAGCCGCGCTCCCAAATGGAGATATACACCCGTCCCAATTGGCCGGTGGCAAAGCCTTCGACGGCGTGAAAGACGCGCCCGCCCGGCAGCGACAAATCGATGGATCGCGCGTCCAAGATGCGGGTGCGCTGGAGCTGTTGGCTCGCATCGTCGATGAAGCGCTCGGCCTTCTCCACGGAGCCAAGGGCCATATGGCGCGCCAACCACTGCAGTGCGGCGGGTATCGACGAAAACGTGGCCGCCGGCATGCGATTCGAAAGAATGACGGCCATGCCCGAAAACGTGCTTCGGTTCATTTCGGATTGAAAACCATCGCCGAGGATGACGACGGCGGCGCACTGGACCTGGTCCCCATATGCCTCGAGATCCGCCGATGCCCGCCGCAGCGACTCCTCGTCCGGTTTGACATTCGCGCCCAAGACGCAGAGCCATCCGATGCGAACCGTCCGATCGCGCAGGACGTCCGCGAGAAACGGCTGCTCCACCGTGAAACTCCCGCCGAGCCATCCACCGAGCCAAATGGAGATGCACAGAGCACCGAACTGCGCGACCGCAACCCCATCACCGCAGTAAACGATGCGCCCTTCCGGCTCACCCAAGTTGGATTCCGCATCGTCGCTGCGACGCAATCGAGGTAGCTGGGTTTCCTCGTCGTGGGGATCGTCCTCCGCCCCGGCCAGATCCGCCACGACGTAGGCGCGCACCCGTGCGCGCGTGTCCGCGATGCTCTCGCCCGAAACGGTTTCCATCGCCGCGACGAGCGCGTCACGCATGTCACGCGCCGAAGCCCATCTGCGCGCGGGCTCGAACGCGAGCGCCCGATCCACCACGCTTTGCACCTCGGACGGTACGTCCCGCGCCACCGAGGCGAGCGGCCGTGCATGCCGCGTGGCCGCCGCCACCAGCGAGGCGCCCGCCGTGTCGGCCACGTGGACCGTTTCCCCGGACAAGAAGTAAAAGAGCGTGGCGCCCACCGCCCAGCAATCGCTGTGCGGACCGAGGTTCGACTTGTCGCCCATGGCTTGCTCGGGCGGCATGAAGGCGGGCGTTCCAACGATGCGTCCCGCCAAGGTGAACGTCGCGTTGGCATCTCCGCGCCGCGCGATGCCGAAGTCCATGACGCGCACATCACCCGCGCGCGTGAGAAAGAGGTTCTCCGGCTTGATATCGCGGTGCACGATGCCTTTGGCGTGCGCGCTGGCGAGCACGTCCAACGTGTCGGCCACGAACAGACACGCTTCGGCCAGCGGCAGGTTGCCCGCGCGCTTGCATCGGGCGCGCAAGGTCTCCCCTTCGAGCAGGGGCATGATCAAAAAAGGACTCCCGTGCTCGTCGACGTCGTCGTCGAGCACCGGAACCGTGCCGGGATGTCCGACACGGTTCGCCACGTAGGCCTCGCGACGAAAGAGCTGGTACATGTCCGCGTCGCCGATGAGGTGCGGGAGGAGAAACTTGATGGCCACCTCGTGCCCGTTGCGATGCGTGGCCGCATACACGGCGGAAGAACCTCCGATCCCGAGCAGCCGGCGAATGCGGTACTTGCCCTGGATCACCTGATGGAGGCGCGCGAGAGCCCGCTCTGGACGATATGGATGCGCGAACGACACGGGATTCGCTCCTCTGCGAGGAGCAAGGGTACAGCGGGCCGCGGCGTATGCGCGCCTGCATAATGGCTATTCCGAAATCGCTGAACGGTCGGCTGTTCGCGAAGGCGCGTCTGCGCGGGACACTGGTCGAGATGGCTTCATGTAGCGAACCCTGCCCCCCATCGCTCGTGTCCGTTGTCCAATCCGCGATTAAGTAAACAATTCCGACTGCATTGCATGCATGGACGCAGCCGCAGAACGATTGGCGCCTGAAGCACATCCCGGTAGACTCCAAACCCAGGGGTGAGGTCGACGGTGGAAACCAGCTTGGCGTCGGAGCAAAGGAAGTCGGGCCGCGCCGGCTACGCATTTGGTGCCTTTCGGTTCGATCCCACGCCGCGCACCTTGCTCTTGGCGGACGAGCCGGTTCGCCTCGGAGCCCGCGCATTCGACATCCTCGGCGTGTTGCTCGAGCATGCCGGCACCGTCGTGACCGCCGACGAACTCATGGCGCGCGTCTGGCCGGACGTCGTCGTCGATGAGACGAATCTGCGCGTTCAAATCGGCATCCTTCGCAAGGCGCTGGCCCGAGGCGAGGGCCCCCGGGCCATCGAGACGGTCTCGCGAGGTTACCGCTTTACGATGCCGGTCTCGCGATGGGACCGATCGCGCGCGGAGCCTGCCCTCAACGAGGGTGCCGCCCACAACCTGCCCGCACTGATCGCCACCACCGTCGGGCGCAGTGAAACGATCACGCTGCTCGCGGACTCGTTGGCCGAGCAGCGCCTGGTCACCATCACCGGACCGGGCGGCATCGGCAAAACGACGGTGGCCATCGCGGTGGCGCAACGGTGTCTGCCGCGTTTTTCGCATGGAATCTGCTTCGTCGACTTCTCGGCGCTTTCCGACGCGAAGTTCATGGCCAGCACCATCGCCTCGGCGCTCGGTATCGGCGTGCTCGCGAGCGATCCCCTCGCCGGCCTGCGTTCCCATTTGCGTGGAAAGCAAGTGCTCCTCGTGTTGGACACGTGCGAGCACGTCGTGGAATCCGTCTCGCGGCTCGCGGAGGCCTTGCTCTCGCACCTTCCGGAGCTCCGCATCCTCGCCACCAGCCGCGAAGTCCTGCGCGCAACCGGAGAATGGGCGCACCGGCTTCGGCCCCTGGCTCCACCGCCCACGACCACGCACGCGGACGGGTTGACCGCGGCCGACGCGCTCGCGTACCCCGCGGTGGACCTCTTCGTTCAGCGGGCGCGGGCAGGCGCCGGCCGGTTCGAGCTGCAGGATGCCGACGCGCCCATCGTCGCGGCGATCTGCCGCCGGCTCGATGGGATGCCGCTCGCCATCGAGTTTGCGGCGGCCAGGGTCGGTGAGCTCGGCCTGCGCGAGATCGCCGCCCGCCTGGACGACCGCTTCGACGTGCTGGTCCAGGGCCGGCGAACGGCCCTTCCGCGTCACAAGACGCTCGCGGCCACCCTGGACTGGAGCTACCACCTGCTGCCGCTCGAGGAGCGCGCCATGCTGCAGAAGCTCTCCGTCTTTCGCGGCGCCTTCACCGCCGACGGGGCCGTCGCCGTGGCAGGAATGGCCGTTGGGCAAGACCAAGAAGCGGCGCGCTCGCGTGCGCTGACGTACCTCTCCAATCTCTTTGCCAAATCGTTGGTCACCGCCGACATCGGCGCCGAAGTGCCGCTTTATCGATTGCTCGATACGACCCGCGCGTTTGCCACCGAAAAGCTGGCGGCCGTGGGCGATGGTCAATGGGAGGGGGCTGCGACCCGCCATGCGGAGTACGTCCTCTCCGCGCTTCACGCCGCGGAGCTCGAATGGGAGGGCTCGGACCCCAAGGTTTGGGCCGATCGGCATCGACACCTGATCGATGACCTTCGCGGCGCGCTCCAATGGGCGACCTCCGAGACCGGCGATCTGGCGATCAGCGCGAAGCTGATGGCCGATTCTTCGCTGCTTTGGATTTCCCTCTCGCTGCTCGACGAATATGGGCAACGCCTGGAGAGCACGTTCGAGAGGCTCACCAACGCCACCGTTTTCATCGATCCCGCCATTTCGGTTCGCCTATGGGACGTGCTCGGGCACACGACATTTCATACGAGCGGCCGCATGGAAACCGTGGCCATTGCCTTTCGCGCGTCGCTCGAGGCCGCGCAGCGCGCAGGGCTCGTCGATGAACAACTGCGCGCACTCTGGGGATTGCACGTTTGCCTCACGCACAACGGTGACTATTGGGAGTCTCTCGCGACACTGGAGAGATTCGCCACCCTGGCCTCGAAGCTCGAAGATCCGGGGGTCTCGCTCACCTATCGCAGAATGGCCGCTCTCGTGTTTCACTACTCGGGTGACCAGGCAGCGGCACGCAGCCACGTGGAGCGTTTGCTCGCGCATGCGAGCAGTCCGACGTGCAAGGTTCGCCATCGCGGGGTCCAACACGATGTGCGAGCCGGGGCGCGGAAGATGCTCGCCCTCGTTCTCTGGCTTCAAGGCTTTCCCGACCACGCGCGCGAGCGTGTTCTCGAGTCGGTCGAGCTATCGCGGTCGCTCGGTCAAGCCATCCCATTGTGCTTTTCCCTCGCCATTGGCGCCATTCCCATTGCGTTCTGGACGGGCGACCGCGCTACGGCCGAGGAGTACACGGCGTCGCTTCTCACCTGCTCTCTCGAGCACTCGATGGTCATGTGGCAGACCTACGCGGAAAGCTATCAGGCCATCTTGCAGGGAAAGGTGAATCCGCTCCCCGAGCCCAACGTGGGGGCGCACCTTCTGGAAATCATGGCGACGATGGATGCGTCGTTCGCAAGCGAAACCGTGCTCGCGCGCGCGGACGAGGGCCGCGCAGGATGGTCCACCCCCGAGCTGCTCCGCATCCGTGCCTCGCGGATTCTCGCGCGGGGCGATGCCGCGCGGGATTCCGAGGCCGAAGCCGTCCTGAAAACCTCGCTCGAGATCGCGCGGCGGCAGCGCGCCCTGGCCTGGGAGCTCCGATCGGCGACGACCCTCGCCGAACTATGGATTCGCCGGGACCGCCGCGCCGAGGCGTTTGCGCTGCTCTCGGCGGTGCACGGTCGTTTCACCGAAGGCTTCGACACGCCCGATTTGGTTCGCGCCGCCGCCGTCCTTCGAGACGCCTCGTAAAGGCGCCGAGCCGGCATCGCCCGCACGCGATGCCGGCTGCGATTCCCATTCAGCTGCCCGACGGCAATTCCTCGCTCCGAATGGGCTCCAGGCGCGGAGACAACAGGTGGATGCTGACAATGGCCAGCGTGTACGCCATGGGCGGCAGGAGAAGCAGGACATAATAGCCACTGGGCCCCATGGCCTGAAGCACGGTGCCAGCCAATTGCGCAATGAAGATGCCGCCGATCGCTCCGCCCATGCCACCGAATCCGACCACCGATCCGACAGCCTTGGTCGGGAACAAGTCGGAGGTAAGCGTAAATAGATTGGCCGAAAATCCTTGGTGACCGGCGGTGGCCAAGCCGATGAGCAAGACGGCGGTCCACGTCGACCCCACATTGGCGGCAAAGACGATGGGCGGCACCAGGCACGCGCAGAGGATCATGGCGACCTTCCGCGATCGGTTGATGGTCCATCCGCGACGAATGAAGGTCGACGAGAGCCAGCCTCCGAAGATGCTACCGACGTCGGAGATGAGGTAGATGGTGACCAGCGGAAGGCCGATCTTGTTCAAGGTGAGGCCGTACTTCTGATTCAGCAAACTGGGCACCCAGAACAGGTAGAGCCACCAGATCGGGTCGATGAGAAATTTGCCAATGGCAAAGGCCCAAGTTTGTCGCCACGGCAGCAGGCGCACCCACGGAATCTTCGGGTAGTTCGGCACAGGATCGCTCTTGATCCACGCCATTTCCGTTTCGCTGATCTTCGGGTGCTCCTCGGGCGGATGGTATTTGGCCAGCCACAATCCGGCCCATAGCAGCGCCAAGATACCCGTCACCACGAACGACGCCCCGATGCCGAACGCAGGCACGATCATCGGGAGCATCAATGGGGTGACGATGGCGCCCACGTTGGTGCCCGAATTGAAAAGGCCCATGGCAAAGGCCCTCTCTCGTTTGGGGAACCAATGCGCAATCACCTTCACCGCGGCGGGAAACATGCCCGCCTCGCCGATTCCAAGGCCGAACCGGGCCATCTTGAAGCCGACCACCGACGTGGCGAGGACGTGCCCCGTGGCGGCGAGTCCCCATATCGTGGCGGCGATGGCGAAGCCGATCTTCGTGCCGACCTTGTCCATGAGCCAGCCCATGGACAGCATGCCCATGGCGTACGCCACCTGGAACCAAAAGACGATGTTGCCATAGTCCTTTTCGCTCCAGCCATAGAGCTTCGTCAGGTCGGGCTTGAGCACCCCGATGACCTGCCGGTCCACGTAATTGATCGTGGCGGCGAGGAAGAGGATGAAACAGATCGTCCAGCGGTAACGCCCAACGGTGAGAGCAAAGGCTCCGAGCTGTTGGCCGATTCCGGCGGGAGACACTTGTGCGCCCGTTTTTTCGCGAGCACCGATATTCCGAATCGCGTCGGCGTCTTGCATCGAACTACTCTCCGGTCAACGAGCGTGAGATCGTCATACAGTTGGCCATTTGACAGCCTGCCCCATCTGTTATGGCTAACGAAGTATCGGTACATTGGCAAGCGTTATTGACACCGGTTACCTTAGCCTTATTTTGACGCATCACGTCGATCGTGGACCCCTCGAAGAAACCCGCGTGATTGGGACCATCATTGGGCAGGATTGGCGTCCATTGGTCGCCATGACGACGAGCCTACGTTCGAACGATCTTCGTGGCCGCCTCCGCCCGGTCGGACCGGGCAGCCGTCGGAGCGTAGGTCGCGAGGGTTTGCACGTTCTCCTTGGGCACGGCGCTGACCATGCGGGCAAGGACGCGGTAGGCCTCGACGAAGAAGTCGAATCGGGTGGTCATGTGAAGAGCAACACTCCATTCTGGTATCCGCCGCTGGGCGTCTTTGGCTCGTTGGCGATGGCCAAGGGGCTGGCCGCCGCTCTCGACGGCGTCATTCTTGATCCTCAAGGGCCCCGGCTGCTCCCGATTCGAGACATCGAGGAGCCACTGCCCGCGGGCGGACGCGCGGCCATCGCCAAGCATATCGTTTGCCCGATGTCGGACTCGGATGATGGCGCCATGTGGGTGACCACGTGCGGGATGAAACGTTTTGGACTACCGAACCTCGAGATGCGCTCCGTCCCGCCGAACTTGGACTCCATCGACGTCGTCATGAACGCCGTTGCGCACCGCGTGTTGTTCGGAGCTTTCAAGCAGCAGCACGAATCGGGACATACGTTAGCGGAGATCGTCATTCCCTCCGAGATATCGATTACACAACACGATATGGTCGACGCGTTCGGCGGGGGCCGCGCGGCGGGCGGCAAGACCAGAGTCGGACTCTCCTTCGATGGGAAAGGGCGTGGAGCGATGGAGCCCTTGATCACGATCCGCCCGCCCGCGTCGTTCACGGGTGAGCTCGGGGAGTGGTACTACCAGATGCTGGACGAGTTCTTGGAGATACCTCCCGCTCCAGCACCGGTCGTTCCATCGTCCGGAGACGATGCATTGAAACGAGCTCACGAGCGCGCCGTCCGCGAGTGGCCCGATGTGAGGGAGCGATTCCTCCGCGAGCTCCCACCGACGCGGAAGCTCCTCGTCAAGCGTGGTTTCCCCAAGCAAGGCGGTGGCTCCGAGTTCATGTGGGTGGCCGTCGTTGCCGTGCAAAACGGGCAGATCACGGGCATGCTGGCAAATGACAGCGCGTACCAGAACGACCTACGAGCCGGAAAGCGTGTCACCTTCGACGAAGGAGAGCTCTTCGACTGGATGTTGGTCGACGGCGACCGCCGCGAAGGCGGCTATTCGAACGAGGCACTTCTCCGCCACTGACGCAACCATGGCGTCGTGACGGTTCTCTTCCTCTTCTCGACAAAGCGCAAAATGCCACGTTGACCAATGGCGTATCGCCCGACGACAATCTGTCAGGCGCAGTGGGTCGCGGTGCAGCCGTTTCTCGATGAATCGCAAATATTGGCGCCATTCGCACACGGCACGTGCCGTGCTTGGAGGATCGGCTATGACCTCAGTTCATCGGGGTGTGAACATCACCCGCTTCCTCTCGGCACTCATCCTGCTCGCATGCTGTGGACTTGCGTCCTGCAGCGCTGGCACGAATTCACCGCAGACACCTGCGAAAGCCGCGGCTTTGACGGGCAGCGGGTCGGTAGCACGAGAGGACCAGAAGAAACAAGTCTTCGTCGAGATCGCGGTCTTCCGCGTGAACCGTGATTTCCCCGGTTTGCAACCCGGCCCGGACGATGGAAGCACGCTGGCCACTCGGCTCGAGGACCCGCGCATCACCCTCGTCTCCACCCCGCACATCATGGCGGTCGATGGACATCGGGCCAGCCTCTCGATGGGCACGGATCGCATTCCTGGAACGAAGCTCGTCGTCACCGCGACCATCACCCCCCGCAACGACATCGACGTCGACTTGGACTTGCTCCTCACCGAACCGACCGGGCCCGCGAGTACGCGACGGCTCGAGCGCAAAATGACGGTGACCGTGGGCGATCATCGACCGTTCGTCGGCGCCTTGCAGGCCGTTCCCGCCGACCCCGGCGAACGATGGGCCTTTACGCTCGACGCACGGATCATTCGCAACCAAGCGGACTTGCGCCAAATCTGGGATGAAAAACAGAAGGAACGCGATGAAAGCCTCCGCCGCGCCAAAGACGGATGAGCGTCGAGTTCGAGTCGGCCGACTTTCTCTCTGATTGGTACCAAGTTTTGACGCCGTTGCCTCTCGGCGGGGGCACCGCAAGCCCCTGGGTCACCGACGGTCAACGGTGCGAGTCCTCCAACCCAGTCGCCATGATGCAGACGAGGGCAGCTGCGAACTACCGGTTACGCCGGAAATTCAACGCTTGCTCGTCGAGGTGGACGACTATTCACCGCGCCCTTCCCAAGGGCCGGCCCGCACCAATCCATTCGCCTCACGCCTGCTCGATGCCGTTGCATCGAGAAATCTCGATATCGAGCGCGTGGTGCCGCTGCACGGCCGCGTCGCATCGTTCGCCGAGTTCGTGGCGACCGCGCGCTCCGAAAAAGCAGAGTGACCACATTTGATCGGCAGCCCGAATCATCACCGCAGAATGCCTGTCTTTCGAGCTCGTTTCCTGTCGATCCGGCCGTCGGCATGAACCGCGACCAGCCCAGCCGAAAGCCGTTCGCTGCCGAGGACACGTTCACCTTTGGGCCAAATCTGAACGAGCAGCTTGCTGGCTTTGTCGAAAACGACCGAATCCCCTGGGCCAAGAACAAGGTCCGGTAACGGCAATGCGCCTCTGATCGTGCAACACCAGGTCGTTCTTCGGTCGAAGACTTTCGACCAAGTCGAAAATTCAGTTCCCGCGACGAGGGTCAAACCACCCAACTGCGTGGCGGCCCCCAGGGTAAAGGAGCTGACGCGTCCGTCCGCATCCAGGCCTATCGTCTCGTTCCCATCGATTGGAAAGCCGTCGAGGACGATGGCGCCGAGTGCGCCGTGCACGGAGTTGATTTTTCCCAAAGGTGTGAATGTGATTCGAGTATTCGACGATACAGAGATCCCGATAGGAAGGCGAAGCGACCTCTTTGCCACCGCCGCAACGAGCAGATCTTGCCGTCGCGGGTCAAGGTATTCCTCACCATTGAACAGCAGGAGCGTTCCGGAAGGCAGCAGGAGCTTTCCAATCGCGAGATCGCTGACGACTTTCGCCTCGAGAAGTCGCCCCTGCCAATTGCGCTTTGCGCCACGCACATCGAGCTTGGTCGCATTCTCCGCGAGCAGCGGGCAACGCACCTCGAAGGGGGCTGGTGGCAACAGGTTCCGTACCTGCTGGATCGCGTCGTTGGCGCACTCGTAGAGTGATGCGATCGCCGGCTGACTGAATGACTGTCCGAAGCAGGACGATTCCTCCTCGTCCGCCCCGATCCGAACCGGACGGACACAAACACCCTCCGGCTTGGTTGCCTCGAGGCTCCAATAGATGTCGATTTTTGCATCCAGCAGGTATCGACGGCGCTCGATCGGCAGAATCCACGCCAGGAAGACGGACCACTCGATCCCGTCGCTGGATATTCGAAGCCTGTAGCGGGTGGCGGCGGACGCCGCAACGGCCGCCAGGACGACCCCGAGCACGTAGTGGTAGTGGACCATCGTTGCGGGAACGTAGAAGTAAATGAGAGCGCCGATGCCCGCGGAGATCGCCGCGTTGGCCACGGCAGATATGTGATCGATCCCTGAGAACTCTCGGAGGTCGCCGTTGCTCAGTTTCGAGCGGTTCACAGGCATTTCGCACCGTTGAGCAGGCAAAAAATGCCATCCGCCGAGCAGGCGACATTTATTGGTCGCATGACCAAACAATAGAAAGGGACTGTTGCTGCGTCAAGGCTCGGGGCGCCGAATGTCGTCCTCGGGTTGACGGTCCTGCATCGCGGGTTTACGCGGACAAAAGCGCCGCCTACCTGGCGGGCCGCGGCGTGACAACAGCATCCCTCGTGCAGGCCGGCTATATTCCTCGAACGTGGGAAGACCTCCGAACACCCGTGAACGGCGCGCGCAAATCGTCGACGCTTTACTGACTGTGATGGGGCGCGAAGGTTATGCCAGCGCCACCATCGCGAAGATCGCTCGGGAGGCGAGGCTCGCGCCGGGGTTGGTGCACTACCATTTCGAGAACAAGGAGGCGATTCTGGTGGAGGCGTTCCAAACGCTCGCGGCGCAGCTGGAGGCCCGTGCGACGGCTCGAATCGAGGCAGCTGGCAATGCTCCGCGCGAGCAGCTGATGGCGCTCATCGATGCGTACGTCGCCGTGGGCCACGATGCGGATCCAAAGGCCATGGCCTCCTGGGTCGTGTTCGGCGCCGAAGCCATTCGCCAGCCAGACGTACGTAAGCTTTATGAGCGCGCACTCTCGATGATGTTCGAGCGAACAAGCGATCGGGTGCGCACGTGCTTGAAAGAGAGCGGGCGCACCACGAAGAACGCAGGCGCCATCGCGGCGGTGCTGCTCTCGGCCATCGAGGGCGCATACCGCATTGCCGTGGCCGCGCCCGGCCTGATGCCCGCCGGTTACGCCGCACCAACGATGCGTCGGATGGTCGACGGCTTGCTCTCTTCCGAGCCGTTTCATTGATCAGCTCGCCCAATCGCTCACGATTACGCGGCGCACGACTTTCGTCGCGCGCCATTCTCCCTCGGCCTCGCCTTCGCCCTTCAGGGTGATCTGCTGGAGCGTTTGCACGCGCTCACGTGCGAGCGGCTACAACGTCGCTCGAATCGAGATTTATGGCATAGATGGTATGACGAGCGATTCCGCTCTATGACTTTCGTCGCATACCAGAACCTTCGAGCGACTCGCGATATCGCAAAGTGGCCCTGATTCAGATGTCCGACCCACAAACGGCCACTCGAAGATATCGCAACAATCCCCCGTGGGCCGATTGGACCGATATCCGCATCTACACATGGGCATGAACCCTACGCGTCCGAGATGCATCCCCCTCAACTATGCCATCTTGCAGTCTGGGGACTCGAGTTCCGCTTGGCGCTCTACCAGCCGAAGTGAAGGAGCGCTAACCGCCCGCCCACGCCGGCGCCCCTTTCTGTGCAGCCCCGATTCAGCCCGCCCGTCCCCCGACGCGCGGGATTCTTCGCGTTTGCGGTCCTGATCGAATGCCGCGGCGCGCCGGCTCGAGAGCGGCCCAACGCGCCGCGTGATCAGCGGGAGAGCGCCGCGGCCAGAATCGCGCCCACGAAAAGAGCCGCCACGGCGGCCACGACAATCCGCAGCCTCCAACTCGGCGGGGGCGTGTAACGGGCGCCAGGCGTATCGGGGTCGACGCCGAAGTGCAGGCACAGACGGCGAATCGACCGGGGCGAGCCGTCGGAGAGCAGGTCCAGGATGCTGGACGCATCTTTCATCGCGCGCGCATGCTCGTAGCGCGCCATCTCGTCGTCCGTGAGCTCATCGCGCAAGTTCGACGGCCACCTTGCGTCGTCCGCGGTGCCCTCTCCATCGTCGAAGAAGTACGAGGCCTCCCAAACCTGCGGCGTTCCCGTTTGGGTGCCCCAGCCTGCCCGGTCTTCGGCCTCCCAGTGCTCCAACTTGCGTACGAGCTCACCCTTCTCCCAATGCTCGATCTGCGCGACGCTGGCCCCCGTCTGGACGAAAAATGCGATGACCGTCCCCTGAAGATCGCGTGAAAGCGCCTCGGCAAAAATCGGAGGACCGAGGCCGCGTGTGATCCTCAAGTCACCCTCGATGAGCAGCCGCGGTGTCACGTCTCCCGTCACGGTGACGCCGTATTTCGCGGTGATGGACGCAAAATCGCGTTGCCCGCACGTCTCGACGATGGCACCCGCCCATGTGGCCATGGTCGGTTCATACCACGTCTCTCCGCGCTCTCCGCTCTTTCCGGTCAGTTCGCCAGCGTGTCGTAACAGCTATGGCTGGACGTGCGCCCGCGCACGCCCGTGCCGTTGCTGTCCAGTTTGCAGCGATTCGCCATCGCACGCGTGGCACCATGCCTCACGCGGAGGTTTCGGCGGCGAGTTATGATTTCGCCTGCACCAGGGGAAGCTCCACATGCGGCATTCTCACGTTTTGAAGGAGGCACACCATGGCTGATTCAAGGCTCGTTGACGATCTCCAGAAGACTACCGGAAAGACACCGGAGGAATGCGAGAAAGCTCTCACCGCCGCCAACGGTGACTACAACGCGGCGCTGGTGGTGCTCCGGGAGCCCGAGTCCGTAGCGACGACCCGCGGGGTGGACCTCAACGAAGCCGTGCACACCCTCGGGCTCGGTCACCTGCTCGGCGTTAAACATTAAATAGCGTTGCTGCCTATGCACGAGGGGGTCGCGCATGACGGTCCGGCAATCCCAGATTTCGAAGGAGGCATATCATGGCTGATGCAAAACTCGTCGACGATCTCCGAAAGGCGACCGGAAAGACAAAGGAGGAATGCAAGGCGGCTCTTGCCGCGGCGAATGGCGATTACAACGCAGCAGCGGCGAAGCTCGGCGCGACGGGCACCGTGCAGACCATATCCACTGAGGGGCCTAGTGCCCGCAGTGCGTCCGTTACCTTCCCAGCTCTGAAGTAGGAGTGCCTTTCGGCGGGGGTGCAGGTCTGCGCGTGCTGCTGACTTGCATCATTCGCCGAGGCTTGTGGACGGCTGTCCGTTGCCAACCGGCGCCTTTTGTCGAAGGTTCGCGATAACCGCGCCGTGATCATCACGAGGCTCGCCGACGCGCTCGGCCTCAACCGGCCAGAGACACAACGGACTATGAAGTTCGCCTGACGGACAGATTTCATTTCTGGCTCGACAAATTCGACAAAGACGCAGGCCACCCGCTCGCGGTCCACGACGAGACGGTATGGCGAGTATTTGTCGACGAATGACATTTGTTCTCCGGTGCCGAGCGGCTTGGCGTTCGTGCGCGCCATGGCGGTCGAGCCATTGCCGAGGGGGAACAATCGCCATTGCCCGACTTCTGTGTTCGTGTCTCCCGCACAATGAAATTTGGATGGGAGGGACCGCCGTCGGCCCCATGGCTATCTCGTGACGCGCCATGCGAGCAGCCCCACGTCGTCCAATTGCGTTGCGTGTCGCAATTGGACATCGGGCCCGTTTATTCCTGCTCTTGCACCGACCAGCAGGACGTCCGGGAACAACGGTCCCGCCCGTTGGCGCGAGTCGCACCGCCGCACACACCGAAACGGAACGACATTCGCGATATCTTTGCGAGCCAGAGGGAAGAAAGTCTGCGCGAGTTCCGAACGACGATCGTCTTCATATTGGGGCGGTGGAAGCACCATCTCTGCAGACGAATGTTGCGCAACTTCATTTTGGCGTCTTCGGATATCTAGATTCTTCTTGCTTGTTAGAGCGGGCGATACATGATTGGGCTGTACTGATAGCTATGGAATTCTGATTCGTTCGATTCACTTAATACTTAGAGAGGACTGAAATGCGTAACTTTGGCTCCAAAGGGCCAGCGGGCACATCCATGCGCCAAATGACGCGGCGTGGCCTCCTGCAGCTCGGGGCATTCTCCACCGTGGCAGCGTCCCTCCCGTTCTCGAAATTGGCCATCGCGCAAGCTGCCGCGCCCCGGCACTTCTTCCTCCACATCCTCATGTCGGGTGGCGTCGACGGAAGCTATTTGTTCGACGCGCGCTCGCTGCGCATGACCGACAAGGGGCGTCACGCCAACTATCTCCACAAGAACAGCGTGCGGAGCATCCCTGTCGGGGTCGATGCTGCGCGCATCGAGATGGAGGGCTCGAATGGCACGAAGGCCCTCCGCACATCGCTGGTCAATCCGCTCATGGCGCATTGGCCCGACTTCTCGGTCGTGAATGGCGTTCTGATGAGCAAAGACGCCGACGGGCACGGGCAAAACGCACGGTACGCGACGACCAATCAGTCGAATGAAGGCTTCGATTCGTTCCTGCCGATGGTGGGAGAGCAATCGGGATTTCCGATCGAATCGGTCCTCTTCGGGTTCTTCCCGGACGGAGCGACGCCCGGAGCCAACTTCAGCAAGAGCATCCAATTTCGGGGGACGGAAGCGAACGGCATCGGTCGCGCCCTCGCCAACGGACCGAAGATCGAGGAGAACTCGGCACTCATTCGCCATATCCAGGAGCGCCAGCTGGCCAATGCCCAAGGGTCGGGCATGTTCTCCCAAGGGTCGAAGAAGCTTCATGCGGCGCTGCGAAGCGCCCCCTCGCTGTCGACCGCACTTCAGCGCGCAACCGGAACGGCCGACCCATCGACGGTCGACGTGCTCGCGAGCCTCGCGATCGTGTTCGACTACTTCCGCTCCGGCGTCACATCGGCCGCGACGCTCGTCTACAATCGGGACCCCATCCTCGACGTTCACGGGGCCGACAGCGCCACGGGGCCGCAAATGGAGTTGATCGGCGGCAGCCTCGGTTCGGGAAGCAGCACGACCGCGCCGGGTGTGACGCAGAATCTCGCCACGGTGTTCGAGCTTCTCAAAACGACGCGGGTCAACCCCAACGATCCGCAAAGCCCGTCGTTCTTCGATGTCACCACGGTGTGCATCCACACCGAGTTCGCCCGAACCATGGTCTCGGCCGCCTTCTTCGGCGGCGACGTGGGAAATACCGGTACCGATCACAACCCGCTGTCGAATACGGTCATTCTCGCGGGCAATGGAATCCGCGGTGGCCTCATCCTGGGCGAAAGCGACTGCACCGACGTCGACGACGCCGGAAATATTCTGAACGTCTCCGGCGCCCACTTCGCCCGCGAGGGGACGACGAACAACATGGCACTCCGCAAAGTCATGGGCAAACCGTTCGACTTTGCAACCATGAAGGCCCGCAGCGACCTGCCGGCAACGTTCCAAGCCACGGATTATCTGAACTTCTCTTCGGTAGCCAATACGGTGATGGATATCTTCGCAATCGACCGACAGCTGCAGTTCCGAGTGGGCGGCAACCAAGCGCCCATCCTCACGTCGCTTCGAAAGCCGATTCAAACCATTCCCGGTTGATCCAGAGGGACGAAAATCATGACTGGTCTATTCGCTTCCCGCGCGCGGCGCGGGTCTTTGGGGTTGTGTTTGTGTCTCGGCATCGCGGCTTCGGCGCAGGCCTGTAGCAGCCAGCCGGACGCGGAGTCACAGGTGACCACGTCGTCCGCGGAGCAAGGGCTCGCCGAGGGCCAGCTCACCAAGCGGGCGTGGATCAAGAAGGCCGCGGAGGTCCTTCGCAATGGCGAGGGCATCGGGCCCGACGAGGACATGAACGAGCTCATGGCCCTGAGCGAGGACGCCATCCTCGACCGGTTCATGGCCGATCCACGCTTCGGCGACACGATGCTCGCGTTCAATCTTTATTACCTGAGTCGCCCGGCGGAGCAGCTGAAGGAGCCTTCTCCGGCAGACCCGGCGCGCAGCGTGTATTCGTCCTCGGTCTACGCCATGCCCCAGGCCATCAGCGGGGCGCGCGCCATGGTTACCGGTGGCGACTATTTCAATATCTACTCGGCGGCGCAGCCATTTTTCATCTCGCCCATGCGGCCTGCCGTTCCTCCGTTCGGGGAGGACCCCTCCATCGATCCGCGCGAGGCGAACTTCAAGCGCGTGCGGGACGCCGTCGCGCAAATGCGCGCGAGCGCGGCCTCGGGCGCGAAGGACCAGGCCTGTAGTTCGATTGGGTTCGAGGCCCGGTACGCGTTCGGGGTCAGCCCGTATCTCGACGGTGCGGGGTTCGATCGCCTCGTCTCGCAAGCCGTTCGGGAGACGTGGTTCGCTCCCCTGGCAGATGGCGATTGCCAAGACCCGACGGTTACCGCCGCGCAGCTCGTAACCAAGCTGGACGCGCTCAAAGATGGGCTCGAGGCGGTCATGGCACAGGCCGCGTCGCTACCTACCACGGTGACGAACGTGAGCGACATCGCAACCCTCTCGGTGAACGTGACCGGCATCGCACCGCTCACGCCCCAGACGCCTTTCACCCAGTCCGGCTTCTGGGAAGTCGCCAAGAACTCGTCGACGAACGTCAACCGCCGACGCGCGTCCTACATCTGGAAGACGTACTTCTGCGACGACCTCACGCCACTCGCCGTGCCATCGTCGGATGGCGGCCATTCCGAAGGGAAACACGGCTCGGCACCCGAGTGCGCAGCCTGCCACTACAAGCTCGACCCGACGGCGGGCCTCTTCCGCTACAACGGCAAGCTCGGGCGAAATTACGAAGGGAAGCCGACCTACTTCTTCGACGACGACACGTCGCTCGCCGGTGCGTCCTACGAGGGATATCTCGATAATTGGCGCAAAGACGGGAATTGGATCGTCGGCGTCAACAAAGCGCCGAACACGCTCCACGACAGCTGGAGGCCCACCGAGAACAAGCTCTCGGACATGTGGGGCTTCATGAAGCGGGCGCCCGAGGTTCGTTCGTGCCTCGTGCGGCGCATGGCCGAGTACTTCCTCGGTGCGAATCAGGTCTACGACGGCTCGTGGCTCGCCGAGGTGAAGGCCGATTTGAAGCCGGGCACGGGCTCGAGCGCGAAGGTGAAGGCGATCATCCGCAAGCTCATTACGAGCCGCACCTTCTCCACGTCCGACCCCGAGCGCGGCAAATGCTACGACTGCGTAGGCGGGCAATGCACCGAGGGACCGGAGAAGCTTCCCTGCGAAGTCAATCACATCGTCCAAACCCGTTGCGTCAATTGCCATTCCGAGATCAATCAGGCGGCGCACCTGCGGGTGAAGCTGACCGGATTGGTGCAGCTCGCGGACGGCACCTACGGCTTCGACCACGAAGATCCCAACGGGAACAAGCTCACGAAGAACAAGAGCTTCCGCAGGATCATGCAATACATCACCACCGGCGATCCCGACGAACCGGGTATGCGGACGATGCCTCCCGGCGGCATGGACGCTGGCGAGAAAACCATTCTCTACAAGTGGCTCGAGCGAAACAGCATCGAGTGAACGAGGAGTCACGATCATGTTTCGTCTTGGACTGAAATTCGTATGGTTGTCGGTTCTCGCCTGCAGTGGCATGGCGGCAGCAGGGTGTCAGCGGGGGGCTGGCGCGGATGAAAGCGTCGGTACCTCCGAGGCGGCCGCCGGTATCCCGGTAGGCGACATTCGCGGGACGGCGCTGGTGAACAAGTCGCTGCAGACGCGCCTCTTCGATCCGCAAGCGCCCACGACACAGAGCTTCACCATCGAGAAGCTCGCGGGGGACGACGTCGGAAAGCTCCGCGCGTTCCTCGGGCAATGGGTGACGGCGGGAACGCAGAGCAAGTTCCAGGGTGGCGAGCCCAATCCGTTCGGGCTCGTGCTCTGGCACCAAGTCATCGCCAGCTTTGCCAAAGGCATGGGCGGCGTCTGCGATACGCCAGGAACCGTCGATGTCACGTTCCCCGGTGTCTCGGGTGCTCCGGCTTCGGCGGCCAAACTCCATCGCAACGTGGCGCCGAAAATCGCAGCAGCGTGCACGTTCGAAGGGGACGCTGCGGCGAAGAAAGAAGCGGCGCGCGCGCTCTTCCACGCGGTGGTCGACGACGAGCTTCCCGAGGAAGACACGGCGTTCGCGGACTTCTTCGCCGGTCCGGATTACGCCCAGGCAGCCGGAAAAACGCGCGTGGAGGCGATGTTTACCGCCATGCTCCTCAATCCCCATTTTCTCCTAACGAGGTAGTTGAATTCAATGCGTACTTTGCTTCGTCATCCTTTGACTCGAGTTCTTATGTCCACCAGTGCGGTTGCCTTGTTCGCGGCCTGCGCCGCGTCGGGCGACGAGCCCGGTCCGTCACGGACCAGCGCACAGACCCTGAACGCCGAGGACGGCGGGCCGGCCCCCGTCCCGAACGATACCTACGAGCAGGAGCTCCGCGACTACGTCGACGATCTCGCCGGGGTGCCCCGCGACGGCGGGAGTCCGCGCCCGTCCTGGAAGAAGGCGAACATCAACGCCGGAATCACCATGTTTTCCTGCCAAGGAACGCAGGACGGCTCGGGATGTTTCTCGGATCCGCGCTACGAGGCGATCAGCGACGCGCGCAACAACCTCCCGGCGGCCCAAGCCCTCAAGGTGGTCCGACAGCTCCCGAACAAGACATCGTATTGGGTGCGCAGCTCGAGCGACGGTCGCTATGTCGGCGCCAGCCGCCGCATCATGGATTTGTTCGCCGTCGAGAAGGGCTTCATCAATCCCGACATCCCCGTCGGCGCGCCGTACGATCCGTACTTCTTCCCTGGCAATGATGGTTTCAGCTATGCCGGCGCCGGCCCGACCGGCGGCATCGTGGCGTGCAAGCAGAGCATCCTCGTTGGAATGTCCGAAGACGAATTCGGCGAGGTGACCTTCGCCGAAGCGGGCTGCAACAAAGTATCGACGAACGTCTATCAGAGCATCGGCCAAGCGCTGGAAGGCGGCTCGGAGTACGTCGTGGCCAATAGCCCCACCGATCACACCAATGATCCGGGGTCGGGCAACATCGGAGCTCCGTTCGGTGCGAGCGCAAACTCGACCTTCGTGCCGATGGTGCTCGGCAGCACCGGCAGCTACGACCCGAAGCCGGGCGTGACTGTGGCCCACCCGAACGAGGGCGATCTCATGCTCTCCCCCACCGGTGGGCTCTACGCGAGCCGGTTGACGGACGGGACGAAGCAAATTGGCTATCGGGTCGGCGTCATCGAAACCGTGCGCCCCACGCCCGAGGCACCGAATTACGGATTCCACACGCGGGCGGTGGCGACGGTCGACTTGCTCGGCGGCAAGGCAGCGATCTCGTTCGACGAGCGCTTCATCGCCGTGCACTCCTATGCAGCCCAAGGCGACACGCATCTTTCCATCAACGCCAATGCATCGGACATCGTGATCGTCGATTTGAAGACGGGCTCGCATTACCAGATCACCAAGATGCCCGCGAACGTTCGGGCGCTCTATCCCCACTTCCGCAACGACGGATGGCTCTACTTCCTCGTGCGCGACGCGAACACCGGCGCGGAATCGATCCTCGCGAGCGACCTCGCCGCTCGCATCGTGCGCGGCGAGTGACGGTATGATCCGATCCCTCCGGCATCTCGTCTCGTTTGGG
The DNA here is from genome assembly GCA_037157805.1 of Sorangiineae bacterium MSr11367. Classification (NCBI taxonomy): domain Bacteria; kingdom Pseudomonadati; phylum Myxococcota; class Myxococcia; order Myxococcales; family Pendulisporaceae; genus Pendulispora; species Pendulispora rubella. Next base: position 8,962,243 of record CP089983.1, read on the forward strand.
TCGTTCTCCGTTCTTGGCACGGTACTCGCGGCCTCCGCCGCCGCGGCGTGCGGGGCCACGAGCACCGATCACGAGGTCGGCCAGCAGATCCAAGAGGTGACGCCGGAGGATCGGATGTTGATTGGAATCGCCGAGCGGTATCCGGGCGATCCCGAAGCGTCCACCCGAACGAGCGAATTTACGGCGTCCATGAAGGCGCGGCGCGAGTTCGCTTGGCGGGTGGTGGAGAAGGTGCTGAGCCCCGTGCCCATCGCCGCCCCCAAGCTCGATCCGGACGATCCGGACGTCTCGGCCGTCCTTCCGCGCTTTCAAACGTGGTACGGCAAGAACGACGTGGTGGCCGCGTTCGATCAACTCTGGGTCGGAATGAAGGTGGAAGATCCGGCCCAGGTTCGCGACTTTCGACAGTGTGAAGTGGATTCGGTGTTTCGTTGGAACGCCGAAGAACGGCCGAAGAATCTGAGCACGTGGAACCGCGACGTGTACAAGGCACGTCGCGCGGAGCTCAGCGACGCGGAAGGGGTCAGCTCGCTGGGGCGAAACACGCGGGTGCTCATGAGCCCTGCCTTCGTGAGCCATGTGCTGCGCAATTATCGAACCCTGGCCGGCTGCGTGGGCAAGACCATGCCGCTGACGCAACCGCCCCTTTCTACCGAAAATCACACCCGCTGCATGACATCCGAATTTCCGGTGGATGCCGCGGTGATCAAAGCCGGATGGGAGCCCGACGGGCCGACCTTCCCGGCCTACGACACATCGGCCACCGATATCCAATCGATGTTGGCCGCCGGAACGTGGCCCGCGCCGCGCGCGATCGCGCCGCCGGGGCCCGATGCGATTTACACGATGCGGGCGCTGACCGCGTCGTCGGGGCAACCGCGCCCCGAGAGGAAGCGCCTCACTGCGCTTCATATCCTCACCAAAGAACTCCGTGATTGGGTGTGGATATCCCTGTTCTGGTCCGAGCAACCGAATCTCGACTTCGGTGCCGATCGACCGGAGTCGATCCGCGCACTCGGCGGGCCGTGGTCGCACTACAAGATGGTGGTCACCACCGCCTACGACGAGGACGATCCGGATCCGGGCAGCAGCTACGCGGAATCCGCTCCGACCCTCGCGAGCGCGCTCCGCAGCGCCCGGCCGGCCCCTCCCCCCGAGGCGACCACCGTTCGGACCTGGGCCAGCAATCCGTACATCGAACGCGAAGCGCGCAACGGTGCCACGAACTGCATCGGATGCCACGCGCACGGAGGGACCAAATTGTCGGTCCAGGGACTCCTCGACGACGAAGCGCAATACCCCGACAACACACGCCGCAAGGTCCGCGCAGCCTTCCCTGCCGACTACACGTGGGTAACCTCCCAAGGCGGGATGGACCTGGGCGCCATCTTCAAAGAGACGCTCAACGGCGCACGAACGCCGAGCCGTCTCCCCGGCACGCAGCCGGCCTCCTGCGCGCCCGTGGGCGAGCAGTAGTCCGGGGCCGGCACGCTCGCAGCGGTCATTGCGCCGAACCCCAGCTCGAAGCGCAAGTATTGCTCAATCCAAAATAGGCCCGCGCTACGTCGAAATGGCGATATGCGATTTCGCAAGGACACCCCGTTGTCTTTTTTGCGAAACATGCGATTCCTCCTGGCATGAGCAGCACGTTGAAGGCGCCACCGAGCCCCGTTCGGCGCTTTGCCCTCGTCATGCAGGTCGGAGGGGCCGTCTTTTTCGTATTCGGCATCTTTCCCATCTTGAGGCGCGGCAACACGGATTCTTGGCCCATGTGCGTGATGGCCGCGCTCGGCATCGCGTTGGGGTCGTGGCTCTTACGCATCGGCGAGGCAGGGCAATTCCTGGGCGCGGCGTACGATCGGATCACACGCGGCCGTTTGGACGAGGCCGAGGCCATCCTCGACACGGCATCGACCCGCAATGGACAAGTTTTGCGTGCCATTGCGAACTACCGCGCCAAAATTGCCCTTTACCGCGACGATGCGAAGGGCGCGATCCAACATGCCTCGCGCGCCATTGGAGGGCCATACGCCTGGCTCGGTCGCACCGAGGAGACGTCCATGGAGCTCAATGCCCGCAGCATTCGCGCCGTGGCCGCGGCGATGTGCAGCGAGCACGCGATGGTGCGGGAAGACGCCCAAGCGGTGCGAATGGGCCCCCTCGCCAGTACCGAAATGCTCTCGCGGGTAACGCTCGCCGAGGTCATTCTGCTATTTCGCGACGGCGCGTACGACGAAGCGGCGGTCCTCATCGATGAAAAGCGCAAACTGCTCCTCGATTTTGCCACGCCCCGCGAGCGCGCCATCGTGCGCGCGATGCAGCGCGCCATCGCCCAACGCGAAGAGTCCCCCGCGGCCAATCCGCTCTCGTCCGCGAACCCGGGAAAATTCGAGGCCATTCCGGGCGAAGCACGGGCCGCGGCGGAGCGCACCGTGGCGAAGTCCTTCGCGCAGCGATGGTTGCGCCCTCTCGCCTTTTTGGTCGGCATCATGGGCGTCTACGTCGGCGGCCAATCCGCCAAACCGTTTCGTTCCTTCGACCTGCAGCTCGCCTTGCTGCTGCTGGTGATCGCGATCATCGTCCTTGGCCGAATGTACCGTGACCGGCAGTCTCGCCAGCTCACGCATGCCACGCGGGCCTGGGTCGACGGAGATCTCGCATCGTCCGAAGCGTCGCTTCGCACGATGGTGAAGAGCCCCCTCGCGCTCTTCGCAGCCCAGGCGCGATTGCACCTCGCGCAACAGGCCGCCCGATGCGGCCAGTTCGAGCAAGCGATCGACGAATGCGATCATGGCTTGAGCCGCAGCACGGACAGCGCCACGGGTCGGCAAATCCTGGTGCCGTCGCTCTTGGGGGAACGCGCGACGGCGCTGGCCGCACTCGGACGCCACGACGAAGCGACGGCGACGCTGCAAAGCATCGAGAAGGTCAACGCGGCGTTTCATCTCATGGGGTCCTTCCAGCTTGGCGTTCGCCTGCTGCAAGCGGTGCGGCGTGGACATCTGCCGCTGGCGCGGGAGCTCGCCATGCAGCGCACCCACGATCTCCCGCTGCCCATCACCGTCGAGACGCTGGCCGACGCCCTCGTCACGACCGACGATGCGAATCCGCAGAGCGAGGAGGCCGCGCGCATCCTGCACGACCTCGCCATCGACCGGGACCTTCGCCGATGGCTCGATCGGGTGTGGCCCGACGCCGAATCCAAGCTACGCGCCGCGAGCCTAATGAAACGGGAGGGTTCTCCGTAGACAACGGGGATGAAGAAATTCGCGCTTGGGATGATGCTGATGGCGGCCGCATGTGGAAACGCCGCCGGCGAAAACGATGTCGAATCGATGGGGGAGCAACGTGGGGCGCTCGTCGGTGCACCGCTCGATCCGCATCATCCCTTTGCAGTCGGGCTGTGCGTTGGACCGCTCCAAGCCGATGGATCGTGCCCGACGGGTGGCGCCAATACGACGCGATGCAGTGCAACCTTGATCGCGCCGAACCTCGTGTTGACGGCCCGGCACTGCGTCGAGCGCATGGTGGCCGTGGATCCGAACGACAGTTGCGGATCGGCCTTCAATGGCGTGCTGATCAACGCATCGATGCACGTCACCACGGATTCGACGGTCCTTCGCCCCGGAGCGGAATGGTACACCGTTCAATCGTCCGAAGGTCCGTCCGGTAACAACAGCTGCATCGACGACCTCGCGTTTCTCACACTCGATCGAAACGTCACCGGCGTCAGGCCGGCCGGCGTCGACCTCTTCACCAATGTCGCCGAACGGCCGCCTTCTTCGGTTGCCATCGTCGGACGCGGGGCCATCCATGCCCGCTGGGATACGGAGACGGGCACGCGTATCGAGTACGACAATGGGAATCTCGAGCGACGGAAGCTCGAGGCCATTCCTTTCGTCTGCGCACCGACGCAGCTCGGCGACTGTTCGATCGTCGACTACTTCCAATTCTCGTCGCACACGTTCGACGTCCGACCTGGGCTCATGTCCTACGGCCGCGCATCCATCTCGGGCGATTCCGGCTCCGGCGTCTTTTCGCAAGCAGCCTTCGCAAAGGGACGCTATTTCGTCATCGCAACGAACACGCTCGGCGCCATCGACGCCGAGGGCCTGCCCCGCGGGAGCCACGGCGTTCGTCTCCAACCGCACGCCGACTACATTCGAACCGTCGCCCGCGCCGCCGCCGCAAAGGGGCAGTATCCCGCACCGCTCTGGGCGCGATAGCTTACCATGGCACCTGGAGAGTTGTACGATTCACGCGATGCGCGCAGGTTCCATCAAAGCTCGAATACCGACCGTCGCGGCACTGGCCATCTGCATGGGCTCGTGCGGACCGGCACCGGTGGCTCGGACACCGCACCAGACGAATTCGGCGCGCCCGCCATCGTCGCCGGCGATGCTCTCGGAGGAGGATGCGCGCGCCGACCTTCGGCAGCTGCGCGCGATTCTGGAAGAGAGTCATCCTGACGCCTATCAGCGAGCGGGCGGAGTCGTCGCATTTCGACGCCGATTCGAGCTCGCGGAGGCCGCCATCCCGCCCTCGGGCATCGAGCCCCAGGAGTTTCGGCGGCTGGTGCGTCCCCTTCTTGCGCAAGTGCGCGATGGACACACGCAGCTCCGGGAACGCGATAGCGATATCGGTACCCGCGTCTGGGTCGATCTCGGGCTCATCGAAGAACGCGTGGTCGTCCAGGCCGTGTACGCGCCCGACCAGCAGAAAGTGCTCGGAGCAACGGTAACGTCGATTCAAGGTGTGCCGGTGGCCATGCTGGCGGAGCGGATGGCCACACGTCGAGGTTACGAGAACGTCTACACGAACCTATGGCACCTGACGGACGCGTTGCGCTCCTCGGCCGGGCTCGTGGACCTGCTCGAACGCGCGCCGCTGGGCGATTCCGTGCATCTCGATCTGCGCCTGGCCGACGGAACTGCGGCGTCGGTGGACGTGCGCATCAGCCGCCAATCGCCAGGGGCGCGGATCGAACCGCCGAGCCGCGTCGTTCTTCCGCCCCGCGATTCGGCGGCGATGGCCTCGGGATTTCTGGATGACGCGCATCGAATTGGGTACTTTCGGCTCGACTCGGCCATGCGCTACCGCGAGGCGTTCGAAGTGTGGCAGGCAACAGGGTACGCCAGGGAGAAGCGCGAGCTGGAAAGTATTCCGTCGGTCACCCAAACACTCCAAACGTTGTTTGCGGAAATGAAGGCGAAGAAGACCGCCTTGTTCGTCGTCGATCTGCGTGAAAACGAGGGCGGCAATTCTCTCTTTGCCGCCATCCTCGAGTATTTTCTCTATCCAATCGATACGATTCTTGCATTGGACCGCGGGTATCAGGTGCCGCGCTACTCGGCCCTCTATTTCGCGAACCATACCAGCGATACGCTTGAGAAGGTGCGCGCACGCACATCCCCCACGTTCCAAATAGGCGACTTCGACTTCACCGAGGAGCGCGCCTGGCAGCGCTTTCATGGCGCGCCCAGCGGCGAAGAGCTCGCGCGGCGGAGGCGTGAATACGCCGGTGAGGTCGCGAAGTCTCCCACGTTCGCCAAAGTTCATGGCGAAGGAACTTGGAACGGCACCTGGTCGCCGCGCGTCGTCGTACTCACGTCCGCTCGCACGTACAGCGCCGGCTTCGACGCGGTGCTCGTTCTTCGTGCACACGGGGCCACCGTCCTGGGCGTTCCTTCGGCGCAAGCGGCCAACTGCTTCATCGATAACCTGACATTCGAACTCGAGCACTCGCATCTTCGCGGCGGGCTATCGTTCAAATGGAGCATGGGACTACCGGACGATCCGAAACGGGGTGAGATGCTCCGGCCGGACCAGGAGCTCACCTATGCGACCTACGCGGCCCACGGCTTCGACCCGAATACCAGCGTGCTCTTGGCGATGGATCGCGCCAAATAGTCGCGCAGCGATCGTTCACCGGCCCGAAGCGCGGGACGCCATCGAAGATGGCTCAGCGCGTGCCGGACTGGGCCTTCACGACGAACGCGCCGCCGTGTCACCGATAAGCTCTCGTCCGAAGGCGCTTTTCCGGCGACAAACGACGGCTCGGAGCATACCGATGAGGCGTAGTCGCATTTGGTATTCAATATCAATTACACCGAAAGCAAATGAACAAATACAGCTTAGCCAGCGAACGCTTCGACTGTATTCGCCGAGACTCGCATCACAGAAGACAGAATCCGCTTCATGAAATTGCGATCAGTGACGTATACAAGCTATTGGGCGGAATTTTGAAAACGCTGTGATCTCATGAAATAGAACGAACGTGAGTGTTGCCAAGACAACATCTCCATCACATTGAAAAGCCTTCCGTCCCGACACGGCTTTGCCTTGTTTTGGAAAGATGCAACCGAAGCGTCCGACCTCACCATCAGGAGGCAGCATGAAATGTTTGCTCGGTGTTAGCTCTTCGCTGCTGTTCGCCGCAGTCCTTGCCGCATGCAGCGACGGTGCCACTACGGGTTCCGACGCGCAGGGCTCCATATATGATCGTGTATTCCCGAATCCCACGGCGCCGCCGCCGACACTCGCTGACTTCAACGGAGACTTCGCCAAGTTCATGGCCAATGCCGTGAGCCTGAAACCGGAAATCGTACAGCGGCAGCTGTCTCTGCTGGATATGCGTTACGATTTGTCGAATCGTCCTTCCTCTTCCTGCAAGATGTCGCGCGGGAAGCCCGCACAAGCGGGAATTCGCGTCAAGCTCCCAGCCGGGGTGACTTGGCAGCAGCTCGCCTCCATGTCGCCGGCGGCCATCAAAGCCGCCGATGTGTTCCCGGCAGGCTTTTTTCCGCTACCCCACGTGAATCATCCGGAGGGGGGAATGGTGTTTCCGGCGTCGACCATCGCCGATCTCAAACAGCAGACCGGGCGAGATCTCCAGCGTTTCGATTTGGATTTCGACATTCCGGAGCACTTCCTGGCCGAGTTCCCCGCGGGCGTGTTCTTGAGCACGCGGAAAGATCTCGGGGACGTCTCGCAGGGGCAATTGATCACCACGGAGAATTTCTATGTCCTGTTCAAGGACATTCTCAATCCGAAACAGCTCGACGGACTGCGTCTTTTGCTCACCCCCTTCGCCCAGGCGCAGTTCAACCTGACCACGGATCGACGCTCCGCGCGTCCGAGCCTGGGCGTTTCCTGCTTCGATTGTCACATCAATGGATCCACGAACGGCGCATTTCACCTGGTGGGAGATATTCGTCCCCAGGCCGTGCGCAACCGCATCGATACGCCTGCGCTCCGCGGGACCAACGTTCAACAGATCTTCGGCTCCCAGCGAGGGCTGGAAAGCGTAGAGGATTTCACCGAGTTCGAGCAGCGGGCGGCCTATTTCGACGGAGATCCCGAGGCGGCAGCCCGCAAGGGCGTGAACACGCTCGATCGCGCGACGCAGGTTCACGCCATGGCGGAAATGATACGCATCATCGACTTTCCGCCATCGAATCTGGACGTCTTCGGAAAACTCGACCGCCATCGTGCGAGCAATGCTGAATTGCGCGGCGAAAGTCTCTTCTTCGGCAAAGCCAAATGCGCAACTTGCCACGACGGCACCGGTTTCAGCGACAATTCCATGCACGACCTCCAGGCTGAGCGATTCTTCAACCACCGCCTGGTCAACGGACAGCAAACGAAGGACGACGGTCCGATCAAGACGTTCAGCCTACGCGGGATCAAGGACACGCCTCCCTATCTCCACGACGGCCGACTTCTCACCCTCGAGGATACCGTGGAGTTCTTCAATCTCATTCTAGGTACTCGGCTCTCGACGACGGAAAAGGAAGACCTCGTCACTTACCTGTGCGCCCTCTGATTCGAATGCCATGAGCCGTGGGACGTTCGACCGGATCCTCTCGGAGAACGTCCCACGGTCGCCCGCCGACGCTCAGAATCCCACGACGTCCGCACGTTTACCGTAGGCTCACCGCGACCTTGACCGAGCCGCCACTCGGATAGCGAGCATTGGGGAGCTCGGCATCAAGACTATGGGCTATCGCCAAAGAAACTTTGGAGTCGCGCGCCCGGACATTGGACGTTGGATATCCCGACAAGGGCAAATGATTCGTCTCACGCGCTCTCTCGGGCGCCCACCTGCCTCGCGGCGACGAGGCGTTGCATGTTGGCGCGCCGCCGTCTCCGGTAGGGACGGGCACGCAACGAGCGGAGGAGCGCGGCCCCCGGCTCCTTCCACCTCCAACTTATGCCAGAGATAGGGGCTTGCCGCAAGCCCCCGGTCATGCCGCACAGTCATCGGCCATGATGACAAAGATCGCTGCGGGCGCGCTTGGTTTTCACGACGTCGACAAAACGAGCCTCATGGTCGTTGGGGGCAAGGGCGCGAACCTGGGGGAGCTCTCCAAGATCGAAGGAATACGCGTGCCCGATGGCTTCTGCATTTCCACCGAGGCCTTTCGAAGGACCGTGGGGGAAACGTCGTCGATCCGCGAACGGCTCGAGCGACTATCGCTTCTACGGGCGGAAGACCGGACCGAGATCCGAGAACTCAGCGCGGAGATTCGCAGGGTCATCGAAGGAATCGCCATCCCCGACGACCTCGATGAAGAGATCACGCACCTTCTCTCCCGGCTCGGAGAAGAAAATGCCTACGCGGTCCGCTCCAGCGCAACGGCCGAGGACCTGCCAACGGCATCCTTTGCCGGCCAGCACGATACGTATCTGAACATCATCGGAAAGAAGGCCATCCTCGAGCACATCCGCAAGTGCTGGGCATCGCTCTTCACCGAGAGGGCCGTAAACTACCGCCTTCAAAATGGCTTCGCGCACGCCAAAGTCCACCTGGCGGTGGTCGTTCAGAAGATGATCTTCCCGCGGGCGGCAGGAGTCTTGTTCACGGCCGACCCCATCACCTCGAATCGGAAGGTGTTGTCCATCGAGGCAAGCTTCGGCCTGGGGGAGGCCTTGGTCTCCGGCCTGGTGAACGCCGATATCTACAAAGTGCGTGACGGCAAGGTCATCGACACGAAAATCTCCACGAAGAAGCTGGCCATTCATGCCCTAAAAGGCGGTGGAACGAAAGAACAGGCGGTCGAACCCGAGCGCCAGCATCGGCAGGTGCTGACGGACGAGCAGATCGTGCAGCTCGGACACACGGGCCGAAAGCTCGAAGCGCACTTCGGCCGCCCCCAGGACATCGAATGGTGTTTGGCGGACGATACCTTCTATATCGTCCAGAGCCGTCCCATCACGACCCTGTTCCCCATTCCCGAAGCAACCGATCAGGAGAATCGCGTTTATCTATCCGTCGGCCACCAACAAATGATGACCGACGCCATGAAACCATTGGGGCTGTCCCTGTTTCAGCTCAAAGCTCTTCGCCCCATGCTCAAAGCGGGCGGGCGGCTGTTCGTCGACATCACGTCCAACCTGGCGTCACCCGCTGGCAGAGAGATTCTCGTCCGTGCCATGGGACAACACGATCCTCTCATCAAAGACGCCATCGTTGCCTTGATGGACCGCGGAGATTTCATCAAGCCGCCGCCAAGCGATGAAAAAGCATCGGGCCCCGGCGAACACGGTAAAGTCGCTTCGCCCCCGAGTCCAAAAGCGCCACAACTCGACCCCGACCCGACCATCGTCGCCAGTCTCGTCCGTAGCAATCAAGCCTCGGTCGAGAAACTCTCGAATGAGATCCAAACGAAGTCCGGATCGGACTTGTTCGATTTCATCCTGGACGACAATCAGGAATCGAAGAAAATCCTGTCCGACCCCAGAAGCACGGCGGTGTTCATGGCCGCCATCGAGGCTTCGACATGGATCAATGACAATTTGAACGATTGGCTGGGGGAGAAAAACGTGGCCGACACGCTTTCTCGGTCCGTCCCCAACAACATTACCTCGGAAATGGGTCTGGAGCTCATGGATGTCGCGGATGCGATCCGTCCCTATCCCGAGGTCATCGACTATCTCCACCACGTGAACGACGACGGCTTCATGGATGAATTGCTGAAGTTCGAGGGGGGACGGGAAAGCCGAGATGCCATCACGGCTTGGCTGGCCAAGTACGGGATCCGATGCCCCGGAGAGATCGACATCACCAAGCCCCGTTGGAGCGAGAAGCCGGCGACACTCGTTCCCATGATTCTGAGCAACATCAAAAATTTCGAACCCAACGCCAGCCATCGAAAATTCGAGCAAGGGCGACAGGAGGCTTTGGCGAAGGAGCGGGAGGTGTTGGAGCGGCTGAAGCAGCTGCCGGACGGTGAACGAAAAGTCGCGGAAACGAAACGAAGGATCGATTTAATCCGCAATTTCATAGGTTACCGCGAGTATCCCAAATACGGCATCGTCAACCGCTACTTCGTCTACAAACAGGCTCTCCTACGAGAGGCCGAACGACTCGTGCAGGCCGGCGTCATTCGAGAGAAGGAAGACATTTACTACCTCACCTTCCAAGAATTTCAGGAAGTCGTCCGCACGAATACACTCGAATACTCGATCATCGGCGCGCGAAAAGCGGAGCACGCGTCCTACGAGAAGCTAACTCCGCCCCGTGTCATCACGTCCGATGGCGAAATCATTGCAGGTACGTACAAGCGGGAGAATCTTCCCGCGGAGGCCCTCGTCGGTCTGCCCGTGTCTGCCGGGGTCGTTGAGGGGCGCGCGCGTGTCATCCTGCAGCTGGAAGATGCCGACCTCGAAAAAGGAGATATCTTGGTCACCTCCTTTACGGACCCTAGCTGGACGCCATTGTTCGTGTCCATCGCGGGCCTGGTGACCGAAGTGGGCGGATTGATGACCCATGGTGCGGTTATCGCGCGCGAATATGGCCTCCCCGCCGTCGTTGGCGTGGAAAACGCCACCAAATTGATAAAGAACGGGCAGCGAATTCGGGTACACGGAACGGAAGGCTACGTCGAAATCCTATGAAGTGGCTCGACCTCCGCGAACACGCCACTTCTGACCTGTAGTGCCGCCTTCCCACGTCGAAGCCGGCCACGAGCCGTCCAACCGGGGGGAACATGGGTCGGATCCTGTCGCTGGTCCACAAAACAGCAAAGCCCACAGTCGGCAGACGGAGCGCAGGCTCAGGAGCAAACAGCAAGAAACGTCTAGCGGCAGAGTAGACTGTCCGGTTTCCTCAATTCGCTCGTGAATCCAACTACAGCAACAGAGGTCGCCAACGCCCAACCCTGCACTCTCGGCGGAATGCGGGGTTGGACGGAGGTACAGCGCCGCACGGCTCGCCCCGTTGAGCAATACCGCGGCAGCGGCGAGATTACTCGCATGTGTCAGAATAGCAGGCGCCTCACCAATGAACCCTTACGTACTCAGATTGGAATGCGCCTTTCGTGGCAACCAGGTCGCCATTACCGGCCGGAGGATAGCACACCCACGACCGAAATGGATCCGCGGCAGTAAAGTTTCCGTAACAATTTGCCTGTCCGTTGGCTACCAACGTCCAAGTTTCACCTCGGGTACTCGACCCATCCTCGTCAACATCCACATAGAGAGCCCCTCCGGGAAATCCAGAATAGTGAAGGCCACAACTCACACGCGCAAATGTGGCGCTGCAACTATTTTGGAAACTTCCCTGAATTGCAACGGGCTGCGAAGCAGGAACAATCGACTGGCCCTCCAAAGTCGAGTTCACTTGTTCTGTCAGCGCAGGCTGATCCTCGTCGGTGCCGGCGGTACAACCGGTGACAAGAGACATACACAACATCGTAGAAAAGGCGAGTCGCATTGAGACAAACATAGACATTCCTTTCATTTTACTTACTCCGTGCACGGCCAAATGATTTTCAGCGTGGGATGCGTAATAAGTACGAGCCTCGCCTGGTTACGATCAAGTGCGTTTCTCGGGCTTGAAGCCGTCGAAGATGGATTGTGGCCGAGGCTGCGAATTTGTCTCCAAAGAGGGACTATCCCTTAAATCAGTGGATATCGACAGCATGTTCATTGATCGCGACGACGGCCAATCGATGTCGCAAAACATCAAAATACGTCGTGTCTTGCCACGACTTGCACCGATAAGATCATGACGGGCACGAGGGCGCCCGCTGGGAAATGATGGTTCGAAGGAGATACCATCCTAACGCTCGTGCAATTGGTACCGGTTAGCAATCGACCTTCGGCAGGTCGTGTATAGAACGTAATGAATGCGCAACTTCAAGGTACGCATTGCAGAAGTCTTAACCACACGGTCTTCTATTCGCCGACAGAAACACTCTTCGTAGGTCGGGACGGAACTTTTCTGAGAGCGAACGGTGAGCCGATTCTCCAGGTCAATGCACGCCATTCTCCGTCACGGACGCGACACGTGCGACGAGGATCGACTCAATGCTTTCGTGGTCGGCGAATGCGGGACGACGAGCCCGTACATCTTCGTATGCCCGCGCGTGCCTGGACGAGACGACGTCGCGGCGAATGCTGCCGACCATTTCTCACAGAGTGCTCATATCGGCAGTCCCTTCCACCATTCTCCGACGCGCTCGAGGAAGTCATCGAGGCGCATTGCAATCGGTGATGTGGATTTTCCGGCACCCTGAAGGTCATCCGCATCCAACCCGCGGCCGATCCCGTCCAAGGTGCAGGACGAGCGCGTCCACTCGCTTCGACGTTGCGCGATGTTTCTGCTCGTTTCCTGGGACAAGGGCGATCCGGAGCCTGGCACCGACCATGCAAAGTTGAACCTGCGCTCGTACCCGCCAGATCGAAATCACACACGGGGGTCTATTCGATGCAGACCAGTGACCATTACGTGGCAACGATTCTTTCGGTGCTCTCGGCCAATCCGAACCGCACGGTGCTGTCGTGGCGGGATCGGAGCGTCACTGCCGCAGAATTCATCCGCGCGGTCACGACAGCCGCCTCGGTCCTGCGCGGTAGGGGCATCGGTCCTACGAGTACGGTGACGTTGCTCACGACGGGCAGCAACCCGGAAATGCTCGTCATGCGCTACGCGGCAAACCTTCTCGGGGCGACCGTTTTGCAACCGCAGTCGCTCAATGCCGTCGATCCGCTCGACGAGATATCCGTGCAGACGCAGGCCGAACTCCTTGCCGAAAGTGGCAGCGCGCTGTTGGCCGTCGACGCCTCCAACGTCGAACGCGCGCGCCAAATCATCGCGCACATGGCCGTCCCGCCCGTGCTCGCGGCGTTCGGCGGAGGCGGAGGCGGAGGCGGAGGCGGAGGCGGAGGCGGAGCAGGCATCGTCGACCTGTCCGCCGCCAGAGAAAGCGAGCCATTCTCGCTGACCAGCGCGGTCTCCGGCACGACCGCGACGGTGGTATACACCAGCGGCAGCACCAGCGGCCCAAAGGGGATTGAACGCGACTTCGCGACGCTCCACCGCTACGTGGAGCAGATGAGGACGCACGGCCAAAAGCCCACCATGCTCGTCACCACCCTACTCGGGCAATCGGGGGCCTTCACGGCCGATGGTGCGTTGGCCTCCGATGGCACTGTCGTACTCCACGAGGGCTTCGACACCGCCCGCGTACTCGAGGCCATCGCCAAACACCGGGTCAGCCATCTCTATTTGGCGTCGCCCCAATTGTATCAGCTCGTCGACCACCCAGCCCGCGCGACGACCGATACGTCCAGCTTGCGGCAAATCGTCTACACGGGTTGCACGGCCTCGCCCCGTAGGGTCGCGCAAGCCGTCGAGGCCTTCGGTCCGGTGCTCATGCAGAGTTACGGATCGAGCGAAACCCTGGGCATTAGCATTCTCGGCCCTTCGGAGCACTCCAATCCAAGGCTGCTGGGGACCGTGGGGCGTCCGCTGCCGATGGTGCAGGTCGCCATCCGCGACCCGCGCACGGCCGAAGATCTGCCGCTCGGAGAACCCGGCGAGGTTTGCGTGCGCTCGCCGAACATGATGGATCGTTACTGGCGCAACCCCGAACTGACGGCGCGGACGGTGCGCAATGGGTGGGTGCACACGGGCGACATTGGCTACTTGGATGACAAGGGATATCTCTATTTGGTCGATCGCCTGGCCGGCATGATCACGACGCGCAGGATCAAGGTGTACCCCACCACGATCGAGAACGTGCTTTTGGCTCACCCCGCCGTTGCGCAAGTAGCCGTTTACGGCGTGGCCGACGCGGACAACATCGAGCACATCCATGCCGCGGTGGTGCCGCGGCCGGGCCGCAGGCTCGACCCCGCCGCGCTGCGCGAGCACGTCGCACTGGCGCTGTCGGCCGGATACGTCCCCGCGACGATCACGGTGCTCGCCGAGCTGCCCTCCCTCGATTCCGGCAAGCCGGACAAGCGCCGGCTTCGCTTCGATGCCGAAGTCGCCGCCGGCTGGCGCCTCGCGACGGGGTAGCCATGGCGGCTAACCGGGGATGTACGGGCCCTTTGCCTCGCCCCAACCCCACTTTGGCATGGGCGCCTCGCCGCTCACGTCTGCGCCCGGCTGCGAGTTGATCACGGCGAGCCGGGTTCCCCATTCGATGTACGCGACGAAGGCGGAGCGAAACTCCGGATCGCTCGGCGCGCCGATTTCGTCGGCGCACTGAAGCAAAAGGCGCATCCACTGCGCGCGCTGCTCCTCGGTGAGCGCGCGACCCACGTGGTGGAGGATCATTTTCGGATGCCCGCCGAACTGCTCGCTGTACACCCGCGGGCCGCCGAAGACCTCCCCGACGAACGCGGCAACATGCTTCGCATGCGCAGGCGACATCTTCGCAAACACGGGCGCGAGGATCGGATCGTTCGGCACGCGGGCGTAGAACGTATCGAAGAGACGTTCGAGCGCCGGCATCCCTCCCATCCACTCGAAGAGCGACGGCACGGATTTGTCGACCATGCGCCTACCTACCATTTTTGTCGCGCCTCGTCAGCAGGTCCAACGGAGATCGCCCATGCAGTGAAGGCGCGGATCTCACCTCGTCGCAGCTTCGACGGGTGCGGTCGGCTCCTTCGGCGAAGACGGCCGGGACACGTGCCAGGAGATTCAAGAACGCTTCATCGATGGATCCGCCATTCGTGACGTTCGACGACTCCGAGCCTTTCCAAATGAACTCGCCACTGCTCGTGAACAACAAGCCATCGACATCGAGGAATGGAGAAGGGCCACATTGCTTTTGGTTCGTCTCGACTTGGGCAACTGCGGCACTTATTGTATTACCAGAAATGGACGATCACGACGCCGCCATGCTACGTCAATGCGTGCATGCGCCACGTGCTCCTCACCTCGATTGCGCTCGTCTCGATTCAGCTGGGGTGCGCACGTGCTCCCCAGAGTTCCGCGTCGCAGGGTGCGGCGTCGGCCGGGGGAGCGGACTCCCCTCGGTGCACGTCGCCCGCCGCCCCTAGGTCCGCGAACTTCGCGCTCATCGTGCTGGGCTCGGGCGGTCCGCGGAGCTTCGGCCGCGCAGAATCCAGCTACGTGGTCTTGGTCGATGGCATCGCACGCGTACTCGTCGACGTAGGCCCCGGTGCGGTGCTCCGCCTCGGCCAATTGGGCATCGATTACCGTCGCCTCGACACGGTCCTGCTCACGCACCTCCACATCGATCACAGCGCCGACCTACCCGCCTACGTGAAGTCGCGCGACCTGACCTACGACGAGCCCCTTGCATTCCGATTCTTCGGTCCCGATGGTGGCGGTGAATACCCGAGTACGAGCGCGTTCGTGGACCGCCTCCTCGGCGCACGCGGCGCGTTCGCGTATCTGCCCAAGTTCCGCAATGAATTGCGGCTCACGACGGTGGATTTGCCAACGGATCCCGGCGCGCCGATCCACGAGGTGCTACGCGAGCCGGACCTTCACGTGACCTCCGTGGCAGTGGACCACGACGACGTCCCCGCGGTCGCGTTCCGCATCGAGCACGGAGGCCACTCGCTGGTCGTTTCGGGCGACCTCGCGTCGAAGAACGACAACCTGATCCAGCTCGCGGCCGGCGCCGACGTCCTCGTTTACGACACCGCGGTGCCCGATCCCCCTGGCTCACCACCTTCGCTCTACGCGCTGCACACGCCGCCGAAGCGCATCGGCGACGTGGCGGCAAAGGCGCACGTCAAGTCGCTGATTTTGAGCCACATCCCGCCCTCGATCGAAAAGGGGAGCGAGGGTGTCCTCCGCTCCGTGCGCGCCTCGTACGGAGGCCCGGTCCACTTCGCGATCGATTGCCTTCACGTCGATCTGTCATCGACCAAGTAAATCCGTCCCGGCCGACGCCGATGTGACACGGACACCAAGCCGACGCCTGCCCTGTTCGTGCTCTTTCGCAATCAGGGCGCCCCGGACAAAAGCGCAATCCGGAAATAAGGTGCAATTAAGTCGGCCCCTCGTACGAACTCACGTTTCGGAGGGAGCTTATGGCAGAAGACGCACGGAATGATTTCGCTTATCGCGAGCGTCAAATTCGCAACGCGCAGTCGCCGTGCACGCGAGCCACGAGCCGGCGGTGTATCCATCTCTAACGGTTCGTGTTCGGCGGATACCGCAAATACAATAAGAGCGAATTAACCTTCTCGCGGGCGCGCATTTTTTCGTGCGCGTCGATCTAGAAATCATCTCCATGGGGCCCCTACAACCGAAGGGGGCTTCTTTGCGATTCATGCGGCGTGCCGCGTGAACGCTGTCACACGTACAAGGAAGGGAAGCCATGAAATCGGTCTTCAAACCCGTCATCACGAATATCGCGATCGGTACGATGGCGCTGGCCCCGATGGCCGCGTGCAGCACTGGGGATGACGCCCCCGCCCTTGGGATGCAAGGCGACAAAAGCGACCACACGCCGCGCCCCGACAGCCCGGCCACGCCAGGAAGTACCAATGTCGCCAAGATCGACAAGTCGGCCAAGCCCATGGAGATGCCCGACACGATCTGGCCGAAGAACTACAAGCTGTGGTTCCGCCCCGACGCGGCACTCAAGACCTTCACCGGGCGGGCAGACGTCGAAATCGACGTGCTCGAGCCCGTTAGTGCCATCACGGTCGCAGCGCGCGACCTCAAATTCGCCAAAGGCCGCACGACCCTGCGTGCGCTGTCCGACGCGTCGAAGGTGATTCCGCTGATCCCGACTCCGCAGACACAGGGCGATTTCGTCCAATTGCGCCTCGGTGACGGGCAGGTTGGCCCGGGCAAGTACCAGTTGCACATGGAGTGGGATGGCAAAATCCAGTTCTCCGATGCGGAATACTGCCCGCCGGACGAAGTGGCACGAAATCCGCTTTGCTCCGCCGCCACGGGCATCTTCAAAGTAGGACTCGCGTCACCCGATGGCGTAACGAGCGATGCGATCGTCACCCAGGGCGAAACGAACTATGCGCGCCAATGGTTTCCAGGCTGGGACGAACCCGCCTTCCGCCTGACCTTCGAGGTCACCGCCGAGGTGCCGGGAGAATGGAAGGCCGTGTCCAATGGCGCACCGAACACGCCCATCCCCTTGCCCGACGGCTACCAGCAGGTGTCGTTCGAGAAGACGCCGGCGATGCCGACGTATCTTCTCTTCTTCGGCGGCGGCAAGTTCGATACGCTCGAGGATAATTTCACGAGCCCGCTGGATGGGAGCCAAGTGCACCTGCGCTGGTTCACGCCACCCGGCCACGCCTCCTGGGCCAATTTTGCGATGCAGTGGACCAAGGAGTCGATGGACTTCTATTACAAGTACACGGGCATTCCGCTGCCGTTCACGAAGTTCGACACGGTGACGGCGAACGACAGCTACGACAACAAGCCCAACACCGGCTTTGGCGGCATGGAAAACTGGGGCGCGATCTTCGAATTCGCCAATGCCGTGTTGACCAAGCCCGGCGAGCGGCCCTCCCCCTTTGCGGTCTACGTCGTGACCCATGAAATCGCGCACCAATGGTTCGGCGATCTGGTGACGCCAGATTGGTGGGACAACGTCTGGCTCAACGAATCGTTCGCGACCTGGCTCGGAAACCGCACGGTGATCGAGTTCCACCCCGAGTACCTAACCTTTACGGATTATGCAAACGGCAAGGTCAACGTCTTCCGCGAGGACGTGCGCAGCACGGCGGTGCCGGTGCAGCGCAACCTGAGCGATGCCGGCTCCTTCGGGTTCATCAACCCGGGCATCTTCGTCTACACGAAGGGCAACTACATCTTGCAGATGCTCGAGAATTATCTCGGCGCCGAGGGGATGAAGAAGGGCCTCCAGATCTACCTGAAGAACTATGGCTTCGGGAACGCCACGCCGTCGCGGCTATGGAGTTCGCTCGAGCAGGGCAGCGGCAAGAAGGTGGCCGACATCGGCGACAGCTTCATCCGCCAAACCGGCATGCCGCTGGTGACCATCGACGCCCAATGCACGGGCAACAAAACGTATGTATCGATCAAGCAGGAGGCATTCCCGAATCAGAATGCGTATCCGGCGTCGAAATGGAATATTCCTTTGACCCTCGCTCATGGCAATGGGCTGCAAGAGCGCAAGACCATCGAACTGTCGGCCAACGCCAAGCAGATCGAGTTGCCGGGCTGCACGGCCGTGATCGCCAATCCGACGGGCTTGGATTACTACGTCACCAACTACAGCAGCCCGTCGTGGAGCGCTCTGCTGGCCAAGGTGCAAGCCGTTGCCAGCAACAAGCCGCTGCTCGCGAACATCGCCAACGACGCGTTGCGCCTGTTCAATGCCGGCCTCATTTCGCAAGCGCAGTACGATCAGATCAAGAATGTCATCAACGTGCCCGCCGCGCAGCCGCAGCCGCTGTCGAGTGAATCGCCCATGCTTACACACTCATTGCACTATCATGGCGACTTGACGCTACGCGAAAACACGTCGCGCTGAGGGTTCGCGCCCGAGCCGCTCGTGCATGGCTTGGCATGAGCGGCCCTGGCGTGGGCTACCGGCACGTGACGAGCCTAATGCCCGTGTCTTGATGGTGGGCCAGGTGTGCGTGGATGCAAGGTCGGCTGACTCCAATCATGAAGTTCGCGCTGTTCGCCTTTACCGGGACGATGCTGATTTCGCATGGGCGTGAAAGTCAGGCGTGTTCGCCGCCGCCCTGGTGGGCGCAGATCCGCTTCGTCGGGCCCATTCATGGCTCCTCCTCGGCACGGCGTGTGTCCTTTGGCGAAAAAGACGGCTCACGCGCGGTCGCGCAGGTTGCGGAGCATGACCTGCCACCACTCGGCAAAGCGGAGCTGAAAGGCCCCCAGGGGGAAGCCGTGGCGTGCGGCGTGGCGTTGAGGGATCGTGTCCCAGCCAAAGTGCTCGACCGTGACCCGCGTCTGCTCGCCGGCTTCCTCGAACCGGACGTGTAGTTCGGTGCTCTGATCGGGGGAAAAGCTCTCCTGACGCCAGGCTACGACCAAGCGGCGAGGTGGTTCCCAGAGGCGCACTTCACCGATGACGAAGATCGTACCGTCCTCGTAGGTCTCGATCAGACGGCCATTCGAACCCGGCTCGAACGAGAGCACGCCGCTCCGTCCGCGCCGGAACTCGAACAAGCCGTTGGGCCGCCACCACTGCCCGATCTCCTCGGTGAACGCCGCGAAGGCCCGCGCCGGCGTGGCGTTCACCCGAATCGCCAAGAGGACGCGCGAGGCTTGCCCCTGCTGCGTCATGGCTTCCGCTCCAGATGCTCGGCGAAGGCGGAGAGCTGCTCGGCCCATCCGCGCTCGGCCGCGTCGAGCCATGCCCTCAGATCCGCCATTGGCGCCGATCGCAGCGAGTAGATGCGCACGCGCGTATCGTGCGCGGGATGCGTCTCGGTGACCAGCCCCCGATCGCGCAAGATGCGCAGGTGCTTGCTCATGGCCGAGGGCGAGACCTGGAGCGCGCCGGCCAATTCGCCCGCGCGTCGCGGCTTTTGCGCAAGCAGCTCCACGGCCCGACGCCGGGCCGGATCGGCGAGCGCGGCGAATGCGTCGTCGATCCGTTTGACCCGCACGCTCACGGCCAGTCTTTGGCTACGATCGGCTGACCGAGCGCCGCCTCGGCCTCGCTGCGCGACACATCGCGCACGTGCACGGAGAATGACCACCGGTGCCCCTCGAGATCCGCAACGCGGTACCGGCGATCGCCGTAGAACTCATCCGCCGGCTCGGCGAGGATTCGCGCCCCCGCCGCGCGCGCACGCTCGCAGTGCGCATCGAGATCGCCCGTGAGCATGACGTGGACGACCTGCGTATTGGCGCCGCCCAAGCTCTTGGGGCTCTTCACCGTCTCTTCCCATTGTCCGCCAATCATGATCCGCCCGCGCCCGCCGACGCTCATCTCGTAGTGGCACATCGCCGGGGCCTCCGGAGGCCCATCGATGGCCATCGTCACCTCGAAGCCGAAGGCGTTCTCCAGCCACGCCAGCGCGGCCTTGGGGTCCTGGTAGTGCACGCTCGATGTGAAGGTCGGAGTTTCCATGTGCATTCCTTTCCGATAGAGGACATAGTTTCCCAAATAGGAAAGTAAATCAACGGCTTTTTCCAACACCGCGGCGGAGGTTCGCCGGCATCCTCTAGGTACCGCTCGAGACCGTCGAGCGGTCGAGGACTTCACGGCCGGCAGCTCGCATGCCACCGCCCGATCGCAAGAGGGAGCGCCAGCGCCGGACATCGTGACGCGCGGGCTGGGTCTCCATCAGGAACTCCCGCAGGAGCCGCAGAAACCGCTGTGGATCCGTGTGATGCGGAAAGTGCCCCGCCTCGTCGAAGATCTCCAAACGGCTGCTCGGCATGACCGCGTGCGCGCGAACCGCGTGTGCACTCGGCACGACGCGGTCGCGCCGGCCCCAGACGATCATGATCGGGATTCCGTCGGTCAGGTAACAGCGATCGAGCATGTTGACGACCTGGCCTCGCCAGTCGACGACCGAGCGCAACGTGCGCAGAAAGGCTTGGCGCGAACTCGACTCGACGAGTCGTACGTATTTGGTCGCGACGTAGTCCATGTCCGAGCCAAATCGGATTCCACCGGTGCTGCGCAGCAGATCGCGAAACACGCGCAATGCAGCGGTGACCGGCGCCGAGCCGATCAGCGGCAGCATCAAGCCGGCCCCCGGCGCCGCGGCCAGGCGCAACAAGGGATGCACCGCGGGGCCGAGCCCGCCGGTGCCCACGAGCACGATCCGTTCGCACATTTCCGGGAATTGGTAGGCGAACTGCATCGCAATGCCGCCGCCCAGCGAATGACCAACGATGTTCACGCGTTCGATCTCGAGGATGGTCAGCAGATCCCTCATGCCCGACGCGTAGGCGGCTACGGAGTAGTCGGCGCGTGGCTTGTCCGAGCCCCCGTGGCCGAGCAGGTCCGGCGCGATGACCGTGAAGTCGCCGGCCAGTGACGCCAAGACGTCCAGCCACGTCGACGAGTCATCGCCGATACCGTGAATGAAGAGCACGGCCGGGCCCCGCCCCGCCATGCGATAGGCTCGCTTGTATCCATGGACGACCCGGCTACGCAGCTCGAAGGTGTCCGAATCGATCCCCGTGAGTGTGGCACCGTTGCTCTTCTGTGGACGCACATCTTCAGGAAACCACGCGTACATTGCGGGAATGTTGCGGCCAAGGAACGGGAGGCCATTCATCGAACGAATCGGCCTGGAATCATGCTGATGAGCCGGCACCTCCATCGCTCGGGACGGAAGCACAGCCCACGTCCATCGACGCGCACCCTGTTGGTCATGGCCATGCTGACCGCGGCATGCCATCGCGCCTCGCCGTCGACCCCGAAGGACGACGCCAATCCCCCCACGAGCACGCCAGCGCCTCCAACAGATCAGGCGGCGGGCCTCACGCGCAGCGACGGCGCACGCCGCCTGCCCATTCCACTCGGCGGAAGCTTGCAGAATCCGTGTTGGTCGCCCGATGGGCGCGAGCTCGTGCTCACCCGATTCGTCAAAGGGTACAACAAAGGCTTCGCGATGGTCGGCCGCGTCACCGCCACCGACGGGGCACCACTCGGGTGGGACAAGGCAGAAGCGCAAGACGTGAATCTCCCAGGGGCATGCTGGAATGCTTCGCTTCACCGCGTTGCCTTGAGCTCCGACGTGGCGGTGCACGATGAAATTTATCTCCTCGATCCCGCCACCGGCCAGCGCACCCAAATCACACGACGAAGCGGCGCCGAAGCGCGTGAGCCATCCATTTCGCCCGACGGCCGATCCCTCGTCTTCGAATCCCACCGCGTGGACGACGAAAAGCATGCCTCGATTTGGCGCGTGGGTACCGATGGAGGCGGCCTCGTTCGACTGACGAACGGCCGCGGCAACGACCGACAGCCCAATTGGTCGCCTGCCGGCGATCGCATCCTCTTTCAATCGGCCCGAAATGGCAATTTCGATATCTACACGATCGACCCGAACGGTGGTTCCCTGAAAAACGTCACCCATTCGCAGGCGGACGATACCGACGCTGCATGGTCACCCGATGGAATGCACATCGTTTACTCGTCGAATGAAGGGGACCTGGAGCATGCGAATTTGTTCATCATCTCGCGCGACGGCAGCCGCCGCATTCGCGCGACGCGACATGGCGGATACGACGGTGCCCCATCATGGTCGCCCGACGGCCGATTCATCGCCTTCGAGTCGAGCGATGGCGATCCGGATGCGAGCGAGCGTGGCACGCAGATCTACATGATCGCCACGCCGCCGCTTCCGTGAGCATTTCGCGACTTCGTCGATTTTTCCGGCGCACTCGACGGCTCTTCGAGATCGGAGGCCTGCTCGCTCCGGTATGGCGCCATCGGTGGTAGATGCAACCATCTCGGCCTCGCGAGCTTCTCATCATTCGGCCCCGGTGATGTCCATGCGGAACTGACGCGCTGGACCTTGCCGGAAGAGGGACAATCATGAGGAAGAGCTATTGGCTGCCTTCACTCCTGGTCATTGCCGCGTGCGGCACCAATGAGGCAACGCCCGATCGGGCTCCGGGAAACCTTGCGGCCACGGAAGATGGTGCAGCAAGCGATGGTGATGCGCACGCGAACAGTTCGGCCGACCCGCGCCGGTGCAGCATGCGGGACTATCCGGCGGCGGCGTGTGTCGTCTCGGCCCAACGCGGCGTGGAGCCGAGCTTCCCGCTGCTGCTCGATGGTTCCGGGACCCGTTGCGCCCAAATCCTGCGCGCGCTCACGAGCCCCGATCCGACGAAGCGCCCGCCCGAATTGGCGCAACTCGATGCCGTCGATGCCACCGGCAAATGCGAGCACGACAATCTATTGAATCGCGAGATCGTCCGAGTCTACCCCTCGTCGTATTCGGGCGAGCGAATGTTCGAGCCAAAACAAGATATCGTCGTCCATGTCACCGCGACGAACCAAGTCGTGTATTTGCATGGTGACTTCGTTGCCGCGGGCACCGCTCCAGGCCCGGGCTGCCTCGATGGCTCGGAGGTGCGCGCCTCCGTTCCTGGACGTGAATTGCCATTTCGCACGTATTCGCGTTGCCTTCCAGGCGACGCCGGAGCCTACGCCGTTGCGAGCAACGACGAGGTGGAGATTGGGGAGGAGGGCTTTTACCTCGACGCGAGCGCAAGCCTTCATCGCGTGCGCGCGGTCGAGGTTTACCTTGCTCCAACCAATGTGACGCCCGAGCTTCTCAAGAGCGATTTATTCTGCTGCGTGGGGTCAACGCTCGAGCATTGTGTGGGCAAGCGGCTTCTGGTCGACGCCTTCACCGGCGAGCTGCTGGCGACGCAGCCACACTGCCTGACGTGTTGAGGGTCACCCGCTCGCAGGCGGGCGCGCCATCGCCGAGCGCATGATGCCCTTCGAGATCTTCGCGACCATCGAGCGCGGCGCGAATCGCCCCGCGGCGGCGCGCCAATAGTTTTTCGTCCCGACGATCCGTGAAAGTTCGCCGGAGAGGAGCATCTCGAGCCCCGTCCTCGCGACGGTGAGAGCATCATGGCGCCCGGATTTCGCGAAGTGGGCGATCTCCAATCCGTTCTGATCGATCTCACCGAAAAAGCCCGTGTCGGTCGGGCCGGGGGAAAGGCAGCTCACACTGACGCCATGATCGACGAGTTCCATTGCGAGCGCTTCCGAGAAGTTCAGCACGTAGGCCTTCGACGCACCGTATGCTGCGAAAAACGGCGTCGGCTGGTACGCGGCGGTCGATGCGATATTGAGAATACGGCCCGACGTTCGCGCTTTCATATCCGGTGCATAGAGCCGACAGAACTCCGTGAGCGTCGTCACGTTCAGCTGCAGCATCTGGTCGACACGTTCGAGCCCCAGCCCCGAGTGCTCGCCATACAGACCGACCCCCGCATTGTTCACGAGCACCTCGATCTCGAGCCCGCGCCCCTTCGTGAAGTCGTAGACCTCTTGCGCGGCCCCTTGGCGGGCGAGATCGCTCGCAAACGTCGTCACGGCGACGCCGTGTGCCGTATGCAGCTCCTCGGCGAGCTGCACGAGCCGCTGCTCATTGCGCGCCACGAGCACGAGGTCGTGCTTTCGTGCCGCGAGCAAACGGGCGAGCTCGAGACCGATGCCCGAGCTCGCGCCCGTGATGAGTGCCGTCCCGATCTTCATTGCGTTCATGCCATCCTCCAGTTCCGTCATCAATCTAAGATGTACTTAGATCAGATCTAAGAACCGTCAAGATCGGCGATGCGCTATACTTCGAGGGCATGGCTCGAATCGCAAAGAAATCAGGCACTTACCACCATGGCGATCTTCGCCGGGCCCTCGTAGACGCGGCCGTCCGGGTCGTCGACAAGGAGGGGGTCGAGGCCCTGAGTCTCGTCGCGATCGCGAAGAAGGCGGGTGTGTCGTCGGGCGCGCCCTACCACCACTTCCAGAATCGTGAAGAGCTTTTGGCGGCCATCGCCACGGACGGCTTCGGTCTCCTCGCCGCGTCCATGAAAGAGGACGCGGAGTCGACGGTGCCGCGCCCCGGCGAGAAAACAGGAGAAGCACGGCTCCGCGGCATCGGACGAGGGTACGTCCGCTTCGCGCTCCAACATCCCGGCTACTTTCGCATCATGTTTCGGCCCGAGGTAAAGTCGACCATCGATCGCGCCGACGTCAACGAGGCCTTCGCGCTCCTCACGGACGCCATCGCGCTCGCGCAGACGGAGGGCGCACTTCCTCCGGGCGACCCGCGGCCGCTCATCCTGCTGGCGTGGTCGACCGTACACGGAGCGAGCGTGCTTTGGCTCGACGGTCCCCTCGAGAGCGAAGGACTCGTCGACAACGCCGACAGTCTCGCGGCCACGGTCGCCGACACGCTCATGCTCTTATTGAGGAAATGCTGATTTTCGTGCACCAAATGGGGAAAGCACGCGTCAGGCATGGTGAGGGAAAACCATGTCGATCCAACGCGGTGGAGGTTTGCCGGGCGTATCGCTCGCGGTTCTGATGCTGTGCACGTCAGCGTGCACCGTCGCGCCATCGCCGGAGAAGCCGTCCGAAGGCGCCGGACACATCGGGCAGCGTGCCGTCGTCTCGCCCGAGGTCGCTGCGCGTGCCTTCGACATCGTACGAGGGGTCGACTACTTGCCATTCGGATACAAGGAGGAAGGCTGCAACGAGCGTGCGCTCTACATGGCGATGGAGCTCGCGGCCCAGAAGATTCCATCGAGCGCGCTGTATGCCGAAGGTGACTTGCGACCGAGCGAAGACGTCGAATGGGAGTACCACGTCGCACCGATGCTTCAGATCGACGGCAAGCAAATGGTCATCGATCCGTCGCTGGAGAGCGCACCGGTCACCGTGGATGCGTGGATTGCGGACATGCGGAGCCCCGCCAACGTGGTGACGTTCTTCGTCCCCGGATCGCATGCCAAGAAGGCCAGGCGGTCCGGACAGCCCATGATCCGAAGCTTCGATGAACTTCCTCCGTTCGACAAAAACGACATCATGAGTTCCTGCGGCGTCATGTGGAACTTCCTTGGCCGAGAAGCCCCTTTCCGCCCGGAGCATCGGTCACGCCTCCTCGAGCGTACCAAGGCGCTGGTTGCCCAATTGGTCGCCGTCGGAAAGTTGCCCGAACGCACCGCCTTCACGGAGGAAGATCGCGTCGACTGCGAGTCGTGGGAAATGTAAGGGCCTCTCGGGCAACGATTGGCGCGAGTTGATGGGTCCGAGAAACGCGACGGTGAATTCGATGTCGCGCATCATCAATACAAAGTAACGATCAACGGCAATCTTCACTTCGCCGCCATCCGTCCGGTTTGCGTTTGCGCGGACGACACGCGTGAACGGTCGACGTGTCGTCGGCAGGAGGGCGTGGTGTACGTGGGTGCGAAGGGATCGGCAGATTCCGATCAACTTTTCGTGCAACGAACGATGCCGTTCTGCGTCCCATAGCTGCGTCCGATTTCCGCAACCCGTTCGGGGGCAGCCCACATCATGCGGTGGACACGGGGAGTGGCGGCGCGGAGAGGATGGCAACGACAGCACCAGGAGTCCGACGCGTAGCACAATCCTCGAGGGTCGAGACGAACGTGCCATTGGCGGTAAGGGCGCGCGTTGCGACGTAAAGGCGCGATTCGTCCATGGGAGCCTGGCGGGTGAACGCGGCGGCGTTCACCGTGAGTCGGCCATGATCGTATGACGTGTGCGCGCGCGGGCCGCGGCAGTGATGCGGTTTCGTGGGTGCAGGATACCAATGGCACATTGAATCTCGGCTCGTATGCGCGATGGATGCAGCCGTCCTTCCCGCGCGAGGCTACGTTCGATTCGGCAATTTTGCACCGACCGGTAGTAACGCAACGGCGTATTGAGCTCGTCTCTATTCGACTTAAATCGAAGATGATCTTCGATTTTGACGTTTGACACCGGTGGCAATGATGTCATCTTCATTGCCAAATTCGGCTCCACGAGACTGGCATGTACGTCCGTACGTAGCTGCCATCCTGGACTGAATTTGGTCCAAGTCGTTTGAACATTTGGTCGCCAAGAGATCCGAAATGAATCGAAGCGCCTTGACCAGCGCCTCGCCCCATACAAACACTCATCGTGCGTACGAATTAGCTTTGCAGCAATGGCACATCGTCTTCATGACATCGCGCGAGGCTCCGTCCGTTGACGAAAGCGAACACGCGATAACTCGCGTGCCTGCGTTCTATCCGTCCTGGAGATTCGCGCCAGAGAACGGACCGAGGACCATTTCGACATTTTTGCCGCCATTATCGAATTAATGCGCGCCCTTCCCTGATCTCGGATCGGCCCGATTCGCGCCTCGACGAAGCGTGGCCTCTGAACGATGCCCGGAGATTTCATGTTGCTTCATCCCGTTTCCAAGGACAACGCCATCGCGGTCACCGGTATAGGAGTCGTCTTACCCAACGCCTCCTCGGTCGACACGTTCTGGTCGCATGTACGAGATGGAAAGTCCCAGATAGGCTACCTCGATCGATTCGATACGAGCGATTTTTCCATCAAATTTGCCGCTCAAGTGCGCGATTTCGACCACCGGCGCTTTCTGCCGGAGCTGCCCGAGAAGTACGCCGCCAAATACAGTCGCGAGATCCTCGTGGTGATGTCGGCATTGGAGCAAGCCCGCCACGACGCGGGCCTGAGACGGGAGGACGTGGCGCCGGGGCGTCTCGGGCTAATATCGTGCAGCTCTCGCAGCACGATGGAGTGGTGGTACGATAGTATTCGTGCCGAAAGCAGGGGCGAGCACGCTTTCGAGGCGCATCACATGCTCCCCGGCTTGCCGTGTACGGCTTCGGCCATGGCCGCCATCTATGGCGGTATCCGCGGCCTGATCATGAATTTGAGCAGCGGCTGCGTGGGGGGATATCAGGCCGTAAATGCCGCCATCAACGAGCTCGAGCAAGATCGCGCCGACGCCATGTTCGTATGCGGGTACGAGTTTCCGCTGTTCCGACCCATGTTGCAGATTTATGCCGCCAACAAGTTGCTTTGCACGGCGACGGAACATCCCACCGAGGCCATGAAGCCCTACGACGCTCGTCGCACCGGCTTCGCATTCGGCGAGGGCTCGGTGGTGCTCACCCTCGAGCGCATGGATCGCGCGCGGGCCCGCGGAGCGCGCATTTATGCGCAGATCTTCGGTGTCGGCAGCATGAGTGAGGCCAATCATCCCACGAGCATGGACCTGACCGGCGAGGTCACCGCGGCGTTTCTGCAGGAAATGATGCGCGCATTGGGACGCCCGCTGCAGGACGTGGACTATTTTTGCGGCCATGGCACGGCCACGCGGTACAACGACATGGCCGAAGGCCGGGCCATCCGCGCACTCTACGGCAGCACGCCGCGGACGCAATGGGCCCCCATGAGCTCGATCAAACCGATTTATGGTCACACCATGGGCGCTTCGGGCGTGGTCAATCTTGCCGCCAGCGCACTCATGGTTCATCGGCAGACGCTGTGCCCAAATATCAACTGCGAGTCCCCGGATCCCGATTGCGATTGGGATCACATCACGGAGGGCCCCCGACAGGTCCCCGTCGATCTTCTCTTGTCTCTGTCCTTCGGCCTCGGTAGCCAGACCGCCGTCGTCGGAATGGGGACGGCGTGATTAATCGCCTCGACGACTTGATTTGACGAGTACCGTAGTTCAATATCAAACCATCGGACGCGCCATCGTGCATCGCGTCCTCGACACATCATTCAAAACTGCAAAGGTGTGAACCGCGCAATGAACACTCGTTCGTCTTTGCCGCAAATTCACGCCGATGTCGATGCCATGGTCCAGGCGCACGTAAAGCCTGGAATGCATCTTCATCTGGCGACCAACCCCTCGCGCCCGAACGCGCTCATTCATGCGCTGGCGCGCAACTTTCGCCACAAGAATCCACGATTCACCATCAGCACCACGGCGCTGCAGGGGAGCGGGCATGCCCTCGCATTGGCTGGCGTCATCGAGCGGGCGATCACCTGCTTCGCGGGCGACAATTACCCGTCGCCGCGACCCAATCGCATTTATCAGAACCTGCTCGCAGGCAAGCCATTTGTTCTCGAACAATGGTCCATTCTGAGCCTCGTACAACGCCTCATGGCCGCGGCGCTCGGCTCGCAGTATGCGGTGACGCGTTCGCTCGTGGGTAGCGATCTCGAACGAGCCAAAGAAGATGTCCTCTTTACCATTCCGGATCCGGCCCAGCCATCGGAGTCCATCACGCTGCTGCGCAGCCTCGCGCCGGATCTCACGCTGGTGCATGGTGTCTGCGCGGACGACCGTGGGAACGTGCTCCTCTGTGCGCCGACGGGGGAAGGCCACTGGGGAGCGCTCGCTGCCCGCGGGGGCGTCATTGCATCGGTCGAGCGCATCGTCCCCAGGGCGGTGATCGATGCGCATGCGGACCGTGTCCTCGTGCCGGGGCACCGGGTCGTGGGTCTGTGCGAAGCGCGGTTCGGGGCGCACCCGCAGTCACTGCGCACGTGCGGCATCGGTGACATCCCCAGTTACCGCGACGACTATGCCGCGCTCCTGGAGATCGTCGAACGGTTTCGAACCGCACCCGACGCGGAGGCGTGGTTCCGCGATTGGGTCGCTCCGCCTCGTGGGCATGACGCGTACCTCGCGCACCTCGGCGAGGAGCGGTTGCACGCGCTGTCGGCCGTGCCGGAGAGGAAAGCCGCGCCGGCACCCCAGGGGGAGCCCACCGTGGCCGAGCGGCTGATCGCGCTGGCCGCGCGCCAGATCGTCGACCTCGTTCTGGAGCGAGATTACCAAACGATCCTGGCCGGTATCGGGATATCGCACATTGCAGCTTGGGTCGCGGCCAAGCAGCTCGAACGCCGCGGGGTGCATGTCCGTTTGCTGGCGGAGCTCGGATTCTATGGGATGGATCCGCACCCGGGTGACGTCTATTTGTTCAGCCAGCTGCACATGGGGCACTGCGAGCAGCTCGCCGGCGTTGCAGAGATACTCGGATGTTACGTGGCGGGCCAGGCGAGCAAATGTTTGGGCGTGCTGGGAGCGGGCGAAATCGATCCCAAGGGGAACATCAATTCCACGCGCACCAACACGGGGAAATACATCATCGGCTCCGGGGGCGCCAACGACATTGCGTCCACCGTCGATTGCCTACTCGTGGCGCGCGAAGGAAAGAATCGGTTGGTGCGTGAGGTTGCTTACACCACGAGCCCTGGACGCAACGTGCTCGGTGTGGTCACTCCGTTCGGCCGATTCGGACGGACGACCCCCGAAGAGCCTTTGAGCCTGTCCACGTGGCTTCCCGTGGGCTCGGAGGGCGAGGCCACGCCGAGCGCCAGCGTCGAGCGTTGGAGTGACTGGCCATTGCCGGTGGAATCGGTGTCGACCGAAGCGGATATCCGCGACGACGAACGGGCACTGATCTGGGAAATCGACGCAGAAGGAGTCTATCGACGATGAACGTTGACCGACTACGAGGGCCGTTGCCCACGCGCTTGAAGGGGCCAGCGGTCGCACTCACGGGCATCGGGCACTATTTTCCCGGCGAGCCAGTAAGCAACGAATTCTTCGAGCGGCTCGAGGGTTCGCAGGTGACGGATGCTTGGATCCGCAAGAACACCGGTGTCGAGACGCGGCACTGGCCTGACCCCACCCGGGAGCGGCACGTCGAGATGGGCGCAAAAGCGGCTCGTCTGGCCCTGGAGGACGCCGGCCTCGGTGTGGACGACGTCGAGCTCATTATCGGCACCACATCGACCTCGCGACCGCGATCGAATCCGTCGTCGCTCAAGAACGGTTACATGGATATCGCACCCCCGCTTCAACGAGAACTGGGTGCGCACCGTGCGTTCGTGTTCGATTGTCAGGGGATCGCGTGCGCGGGGTTCCTGTACGCCAGCATGCTCGCGCAGGCCGTGCTCGGCAGCATGAACCTGCGCACGGCGCTCGTCGTTTGCGCCGAGAATCCCAAACCGATTTTGAACTTCGATTACAAGTACTCGGTATTGTTCGGCGGTGGCGCCGCGGCGGGCGTATGGCAGACCACCGAAGGCACCTCCGGCCTCCTCGACGTCCATTTGAACTCGGACGGCCGATATTTCGACGCCTTCGACATCGACGAGAACGACAAGATGATCATGCATGGGAAGCAGATCGGCCAAATCGGTCCGCGCAAGCTGATCGAAGCGAGCCGCACGCTTCTCGCGCGCAACGACCTCGTGCCTACGGATATCGACTGGTTCATTCCGCACCAAGCGAACATCAATCTCATTCGTGAGGTGGTCGACGCCATCGAACTACCATGGGATCGAGTTTTGCTGAATTTGCACAAGCGAGGCAATACCTCCAGCGTAGGAGCGCCGAGCTGTCTTTCGGAGCACGTGCGCGAAGGTATCGTCAAACCCGGCGATCGTATCCTCACCGTGAGCATCGGCAGGGGCTTCAGCTGGGGCGCCATGTTGTTTCAGTACGCCGGGGGTCCCTCGAATGGCCGCTAAAGCATCCCATCGCGTCGTCATTCGGGGTCTAGGGCATTACCTGCCGAAGCAGGTCGTCACGAACGACATGCTGATTCCCTCGCTGGCCTCGCAGGGCCACGCCGTCGACGAGGCGGTTCTCGGTCGAATCAGCGTTACCTCTCGCCGTTGGTCCGACGAAGACGAGACCGTGGAGGTCATGGCCGCTCGCGCCGTGGGCATGGCCCTCGAACATGCAGGCATGCGCGCCGACTCCATCGACCTTCTCGTGCTGTCCAACTGGACGTCGCGACGCCACGTCCCCGAGCTCGCCCCGCGCATTGCCACGAAAGTTGGTTCGACGAAAGCACTCGCATTCGATGTCTGCGGCGCGTGCACGGGGTTCGTCCTGGGTGTGATGACGGCCGTGAGCTACTTGCAAGCCGGCATGTGCAACCGGGCGGTGGTCGTAAGCTCGGACCAATTCTCACGCGGCGTCAAACCCGGTTCACGAGCCCTCATGGTCGTTGGCGATGCCGCCGGGGCGGTCGTCTTGGAACGATCCGACCCGTCCGACCAAACGACATCGGGCATCATCGACACCTGCCTCCACTCGGAGGGCGAGCTGGCCGACCTCATCACGTCGTGCGCGCCGGAGCCTTGGATACGCAGCAAAGTCGAACTCGCCGAGTATGCCCCGGATCGCACGGCGAGAGCGGCCGAGGAGCTTCTCCAGCGCAATGGACTTCACGTCGGCGATCTGGATTGGATGATCCCACACCCCGGCACCGATGCCATTCGCGAGCGCGTGCGTGAACGCATGGGCATCGCGGCCGAGCGCATCGCGCAGAACTTCACGACCTGCGGCAACACGGGGAGTGCATCCATTCCCATCGTCCTTTCCGATCTCCACCATCGGGGTGTCATTCGCCGAGGAAATCTCATCCTGGCACCGGCCGTTGGAGCAGGGTTTTATCATGGTGCCATTCTCCTCCGACTCTAATCCAAGCGACGCCATTGCGGGTCGCGGCCGTCGCGCTTCTCGCGCGGTCGTCGTGGGCGGCAGCCGCGGTGTGGGGTTGTCGACGGCTCTTTTGCTCGGCCAACGTGGCTGGGACGTCACCATCGCCGCCCGCGATGCAGGTCGGCTCGAAAGCGTGTGCGAGAAGGCACGCGCCAATGGGATTCGCCTCCATGGCGTCGTCGCCGACGTGACCTCGGAGTCGTCCGTCCAGGCGCTCTTTCGGACCATGGCCCTCGGCGGCCCATTGGACCTTTGTGTCAACAGCGCCGGCGAAAACCTATCGCGCCGGCTCGTGCGGACGACGAAAACCGGTTCGGTGGAGACCCACGCGCTCACCGACTGGGAGCGCACGATAAATCTATGCCTCACCGGCGTGTTCTTGTGCGGGCGCGAAGCCGCTGCGGCGATGCTCACGCAACGCAGTCCGGGTGTCATCGTGAATATCTCCTCGGCGGTGTACGAGGGCGCCTTCGGGCAATCGGCCTACGCCGCGGCCAAAGCCGCCGTCGTCTCCCTCACCCGGTCTTGGGCGCTCGAGCTCGCGGAGCATGGGGTCCGGGTGGTCGCCGTGGCCCCTGGGGTGATCGATGGCCAGGCCCTTCGCGACAAATGCGAAAAACATTCGAGCCACGCGCTCTACATGGAAATCCTTCGCGACCACGTGCCGCTGCGTCGTTGGGCGACGGAACTGGAAATCGCCGAAGCCGTATTTTTTGCAGCCACCCATGCGTACGTCACTGGCACGGTGTTGGAGATTCATGGCGGTGGCGTACCCGCTCGCGTTCACACGACGAACAAAGGATTACGATGATGCCGGGTTTACTCGAAGGAAAGGTCGCCCTCGTCACGGGGGCCAGCCGTGGTATCGGTGCCGAGACGGCCCGCGAGCTAGCCCGCCAAGGAGCACGCGTTGCCCTGCTGTCGCGCGACGTGGAGCGCCTCGCGCAGGTGCAGCGTGGGATCGTGGAGGAAGGCGGGCAGGCCATGGTCGCTGCCGGCGACGTCACCGATGCGGGCTCGCTCGCGCGGGCGCACGACGCCGTACGCGACGCATGGGGAGCCATCGATCTTTTGGTGAGCAATGCCGGGGCGGCCCCAGGCCAAGTGTTCTTGTGCGAACAAAGCGAAGAACAATGGCTTCGAACTTTGGACGTGAATCTCACCAGCAGCTTTCGCATCGCACGTTTGGTGGTTCCCGACATGATGGAGCTCCGGCGGGGCAGCATCGTGTTCATATCGTCGGTGGTGGGGAAGCGGGGCTTGGCCGCAAACTCGGCCTATTGCGCGGCGAAGTTCGGCGTTCTCGGGCTCATGGAATCACTCGCATGGGAGGTGGCTCGCTTCGGGGTCCGCGTCAACGCGGTATGTCCTGGCCTCACGAATACGGATACCATGCAGGACCCGTCCAAATACGGGGCATCGTTCGTCGACAGCATCCGCCGTCATCATGGTCCGCCGGATCTCACCTGGTCGCGGTACGTCAAGAGCGCCCTTCGCACCACCGCGCTCGGGCGAATGGTCGAACCGGAGGAGGTCGCGAAGATGATCGCATTTCTCCTGTCGCCCCTCGCCGAAGCCATGACCGGACAGGCCATCAATGTCGACGGCGGAGCCATCTAATCCGATGGCCGCACGAAGGGATGAAATCATGCAACCACCCGACTCCGTGAAAGGACGGCGTGCCGTCGTCACCGGGATGGGATTCTGCCTCCCAGGTCCGGATCGCAGGCTGTGCCGAACCAAAGAGCAATTCTGGGATATCATTTCCAATGCTCGGATCTGCTTGGGGCTCGATGGTCGTTATTACGGTCAAATCTTTCAATCCGTGGCCGATTTTCAGCAATGGTTTCCCGAAATATCTTCGCGGCACGCCGCGAATTACAGCCGCGTCCATTTCTACGGGCTCACCGCGATGCAGGAGGCGGCCAACGATGCGGGATTCGATTGGCGCGCGGGCGATTTAAGCCACGCCGCCGTGCTGACGGCAAAGGTCTCCATCGAGAGCTCGGTCAACAGCTATCTGGAGGGGGTCGAGGCCGATCCCGCGACCATCACGCCCGAGGACGCGCGTCGATTGTTCGTGCGGCTTGGCATCTCTTCGCCTCCGACCGACGTGGCCAACGTGCAGGCGGCACTGCTTCGAACGGACGGCCCAACGTTCAATGTTGCCTGCGGTTGCGCCTCGTCGAACGTTCTCCTTGGCATCGCACGAAATCTCATCGTGAGCGGTGAGGTCGACGTGGCCGTCGTCACGGGGGCCGATTGGTTCGATCTCGCACGCGCCGACCACTTTTACGAGCTCGCGGCCGTGGCCGAACGCGTGCCGGAGCGCCCGCGCGAAGGGGCAACACCACCGCGCACGGCGTTTCGCTTCGATTCCCAGATGCGCCCCTACGATGAACGAGCCAACTGCTACAACATGGGGGAAGGCGCGGTAACCTTGGTGCTCGAGAGCGAGGAGCACGCGCTCCGACGAGGCGCCGCGATCTACGGTGAAATTCTGGCCCAGGCGACTGCACGCAGCGCCCTGCCGAGTGCCATGGCACTCGATATGTACGGCAGCGGCATCGTCTCCGCGGCGCAACGATGTGTCGCGCGTCGCGTGCCCTGGGATCGAATCGGCTACGTGAATGGCGGTGCGGAGGGCGACAAGCTTTTCAATATCGTGGAGAGCCATGCCATGCGCACCCTCTTCGGGGAGCATGCTCAGCATCCCCTGGTAAGCAGCCAAGAAGCTTGCTTCGGCCACTCGGGCTCACCGCTCGGGAACATCGGGGCCGCCGCGACGCTCCTCATGATGCAACGCCAACGTATCTGCCCAACGGCCGGCTGCGAGCAACCGGATCCGATCCTACCATTCGATCCCGTAGCGGGAACCACCTGCCGGCCCCATGATTTCGACTACGCGTTGAGCCTCAATTACCAAGTTGGCGGCGTGGCCACCGCGTTGCTGCTCGGACGCTACGACGCACCATCTTCCCCTCCGAGGCATCCGTGACATTGGCCACAAGACCCCCGCTCCGACTGCGCGGAATGGGATTCGCCCTCCCGGGACCGGAAGGTATGTGCGAAAGCCGTGCTGAGTTCTGGCACATCGTGCGCAATGGTCTCTGTTGCCTCTCGTCGTTCCATTCGGACGCGGTGCCGCTCCGAGTCGCCGGCCAGGTGAGAGGCTTCGACCCCGTTCGATCCCTGGGCATCACGAAGCAACAGAATGAGCGCTATTCGCGGGCCGCACTGCTCGGCGCGCACGCCGTGCTGCGCGCGATCGAGGACGCGGGGCTGACGTCCGCCGAGCTGTCCAATCCACGCACCGTGCTGGTGTTCGCGTCGCTGCAGTTCACCTTCGCCCATGTGCATCGCTATTTCGACGCCTACGCGCGGGGTGGCCATCAGGAGCTGGGGATCGATTATTGGGTCGGGGGCACGCCGGCGAGCATCACCAGCATCATCTGCAATGTACTCGACCTCTCCTGCCCCACCCTTCTCATAGCAGGCAGTTGCAACGTGGGCGCCCGTGCATTGCAAGTTGCCCATGACATGTTCCGCGTCGGCGATATCGATCGGGCCATCATCGTGGGCGCCGACGATTGCCTGGATCCCGTTTTCTTGTCCGGTACCTGCTACACGAGCAAGCAAGGATATCGGCCATCGACCTTGTCCGACGACCCTCGCGCGGTGAGACCGCACGACGCTCTGCAAGACGGAAATGCCCCCGGTGAAGGCGCCGCCGCCGTCGTTCTCGAGTCGGACGACCTGGGCGAGATGCCCCAGGCTGGGGTCCCCCGCGTGCGCCTGTACGCGCGATCCTCGCGCAGCAATGGGCGCAGTCCCATGGCCTCCGGGCCTCCGGAAAACGTGAGCCAAGACATCGTAGGTCTATTGGACCAAGCGAACATCGATTTGGGCCAGGTGGGCTTTATGAACAGTCTCTGCGAAGGCACGCGGTACATCGAGGACTTCTTCATCGACGCGATGGCCGGAGCCCGCTCGCGTTTGGGCGATGATACCCGTCTAAAAATTACCAACCAAGAGGCGGCCTTCGGGCATATTGCGGGGCCGAGTGCGCTGATCAAGTTCGTGAGCAATGTACTCATGATGGAGCACGCCGTGGTGACGCCGGTCGTCAATTGCCAAGAACCGTACCGAAAGCTCGAGGACGAGCCGATCGTGGGCGCCGCCATACCACTCGAAACACGGTATTCGATCGTCGTATCGGCAGGAGCCGGAGGGGACGCCACCGGCGTGCTCATCGAACGCATACCGCCCATGGGGTGCGCATCATGACCGAACGCCCCTTGAATGGCCGGACCGTGATCGAGTTCGGGCAGTTGATACCCGGTCCCTACGCGGGACGCGTCCTCGAGGATCTCGGGGCGCGCGTGGTCAAAATCGAACCACCCCAGGGGGACGCCATGCGGCAGTTCAACCCGCGCCTATTTGCCTATTTGAACGCCGGCAAAGAATGCATTTCCTTGGACATGAAGCAGGCGCGCGACCGCGACGACTTTCGAGCCCGCGTGCAGGGCGCAGATGCGTTCATCGACGGCTTTCGCGCAGGCGTGTGCGAGCGGCTCGGGGCGGGCTACGACGAGCTTCGACTCCTGAATCCAAAGCTCGTGTACGTTTCGATATCGGCGTTTGGTCGCGAGCGCAATCGGCCGGCACACGACATCAACTGCGAAGCATTGAGCGGCGTGCTGCACGGCTACCTGCATCAAGTGCAGCCCATGCTTCCGATCGCGCCGCTCGCGAATATTTTCGCCGGAATCATGGCCGCAATCCATGTCATTTCCCACTTTGCCGAGCAATCTGATCGCGGCAAATACCTCGATTTGAGCATGCAGCACGCCTGCGCCTACGGGCACGCGCCGCTGCTTCTCGAAGGCCTTCAGCTCCAGGCCGGGGAAGCGATTACCCCATTGGGGACCATGCACGCGGCCGTCGTGCATCGCTGCGCCGATGGCGAATGGCTCGCCATCGCGACCCAGGAGCCTTGGATCTGGGATCGGCTCATGGCCGTCCTCGGCCTTTCCGATCTCGAGCGCATTGGCTACCAGACATCCGGCCCTGGCTTGGCCAAGGGCCGAGCAAAGCTCGCCGAGTGCTTTGCGCAAGCTCCGCGGGAACATTGGCTCCGTCTGCTCACGGACGCCGATTTGCCGGTCACTCCGGTGCTCTCTCCGGAGGAGGCGCTCACGGACATGCGGACATATGGTGCCGGCGTCGTGCCCTCCACGCCCAATTTCGATTTCGATGGGGCATTCCCTCTTCCGAACGCGGTGAACGCGCGGGGACAATCGTGATGAATTTCCCAAGAGCGCCCGTACTCTCCTCCGTCGCAGGACGCACGGCGGTCATCGACGATGCCGAGTCGACGCTCGGCCGTTCCGTACGGGCGAGCCTCCAGGCTTCGGGCATGGCCGTGGCGGCCGGAGAGGCCGTCCCAGATCTCTATTGTGCTCTCAGCCCATTCCACGGCCCTTTCGGGCCGCGCACGCGTTCGTCGAAGCCGTCCCGCGCGCGCATTCGCGCGATGGCCACGGCCATGGCACGCCGCGGTCGCGGCCGAATGGTTCTCGTCACCACCGAACAAAGCCGCCAGGTTTTCTCGTCAGCGGGCGCTCGGCAGGCCGCCCTCCAAGCCGGCGAACTTCATTGGTGGCGTCATCTCGCCGCCGAGTTTGCCCCCCGCGGGGTCCTGATCAACATGATTGCCTTGGGGTATGCGCCCTTCGCGGGCCACAGCTTACCCCCCGAGGCGGAGCGCGATTATTATCGCTACCTCGCCATTCGGCGTCCGGCGCATTCGGATGATTTGGCCGCGAGCCTTCTCTTCTTGGCGTCCGACGACTGCACCGCCATGGTGGGGCAGGTCTTGTCGTTGAGCGGAGGGCTCGGCCTCTGCCCGATCCCCGCTCCCAGCAAGGCCACCCCCACGCAAGAAAGCCCACCTCCCGAGCGTGGCGTGCAAGCTCCGGTGGGTTCGAACCCGTTCCTCCTGCAGGGCCGGACCGCCATCGTCTTCGGCGCCAGCTCGGGAATTGGCAGGGCGACGGCCTTGGAGCTCGCCGCACGCGGGGCAGCCGTCGCGATTGTCGCGCGTTCGACTGATGCTCTCGATTCGGTGGTGTCCGAGATCACGTCGGCCGGGGGCACGGCATTGGCGATTGCTGGCGACGTTCTCGAACCCGGGGCGATCGAAAGCGCCGTGCAGCGCGTATGGCGAGAGCTCGGTGGTCTCGATAGTCTCATTTATGCGGCGGGGTACATGCCGCTTCAATCCGGCGATACCGGGAAGGAAGGATGGCAGCGCACGTTCGGCGTCAATTTGGATGGCTTCGTCCGAGCTTCGGAAGCAGCCATCGCCTCGTGGGTCGAGCGCCGGCGCCCAGGGACCATCGTTTCCGTGAGCTCGATCGGCGCCCACGAGGCGGTCATCGTGCCAAATTTCGAAAGCTACGGTGCGAGCAAGGCCGCCATGACGCAATACACGCGCTGCCTCGCCCGCACGTGGGCTCGGCACGGGATCCGGGCCAATTGCATTCAGCCGGGCATCGTTCGGACCCCCATGGCCGAGTGGATCCACCCACGCTTTCAAGCGGGTTGGATCGCCCGAATGCCCATCGAACGCTTGTGCGAGCCGGAAGAGATCGCGCGCCCCATCGCCTACCTGGCGAGCCCCGCGTCGGACTATGTGACGGGCGAAGTCGTCAAGGTCGACGGCGGCTTCGTCCTCGGGCGAATTCCGCCTCTCGGAGACGCACCATGAACCGCGGAGAAGACCGCGTCGCACTCGTCACGGGGGCATCCGTTGGCATTGGCGAAGCGATTGCAAAGTCGCTGGCCGAGACCGGCGTGGCCGTTGGGCTCATCGCACGCCGCAAACAAGAGCTCGAGCGCGTGCAGTACGACATCCAGCGTTCCGGCGGGCGCGCATTCGCAGCATACGCAGATCTGACCGACGACAATGCGCTCCAGCGTGCCCTCGCGGAGGTGGAGGGCGCGTTGGGCGCACCGGATATCCTCGTCAACAATGCCGGGGTCGTACGTCGCGGTCCGATCCACGAAATGAGCATCAAGCATTGGGACTTGAATCTGCGCCTCAACCTGCGCACCCCCTACCTTCTGTCGCGCTCCGTGCTTCCAAAGATGCGTGAGCGACGGCGCGGATGGATCGTCAACGTCAGCTCCGAGGCGGCCTTGGAGCCCGTCGCGGAGACGGGCGCCTATTCCGTCAGCAAATGCGGACTCAATCGGCTGACGGAATTGATCGCGGAGGAGAATCGGGCGTTTGGCGTCCACGCCATCGCCGTCTGCCCCGGCTGGGTTTCGACCGAGCTCTCGTTTTCGCCGAACGCGATTGGCCTCTCGCCTGCGAGCATTCTGCGCCCGGAAGACATTGCCGCGATGGTCGCATGGGTCGTAGCGCTCCCGCCACACGTGCAGGTAGGACCGATCATCGCCATCCGCCCGACGGCCCCCGAGGCAAGTCTGCGCTCGAGCCTTGCAGACTTCGCGCGCATCACAAGGAATCGAGACGCATGACGGCCATTGGATTCGCCCTCACCGACGAGCAACTCCGCTTGCGAGAGAAAGCCCGTGACTTCGCACGGCGTGAAATCGACCCCGTCGCCAAGGATCACGATGCCAAGGCGTCGTTTCCTTGGACCGTGCTCGAACGCGCACGCGCCGCGGGGCTGCGGAACATCTGCGTTCCGCGGAGCTACGGTGGGCTCGGCCACGGCGTCCTCGAAGGCTGCTTCGTCGTGGAAGAGATCGCGCACGGCTGCGGAGGAGTCGCCAACGCATTCACCATCAACGAGGTCGTCTCGCTCCCCATCATCTCCGACGGGACGAAGGAGCAATGCCGCAAATGGCTAGGCGCCCTCGTCGAAGGCCAACTCGGCAGCCTCGCCGTCACCGAACCGGGCGCGGGTTCGGACCTCGGTGCGATGGCCTCGACGGCCACGCGCCGGGGAGATGAATACGTCCTACATGGCACGAAAACATTGATATCGAATGTCGCCGAGAGCGCCTTTTTCCTGCTCTTCGCGAAAACGCCGGGGTCGGACAGCCGTTCGGGCATGAGCGCCTTCATCGTTCCGCGCGAAAGCCCGGGCCTGCGTGTGGCACGGGTGTTCGACAAGATGGGACAGCGCGCCAGCGACACGGGCGAAATCGAACTCCACGAAGTCGTCATCCCGGCATCGCACCGAATTGGGGCGGAAGGACAGGGCCTTGCCATCATGACCAAGGCCTTTGGAGGCGCACGCCCATGGACCGCCGCGGCAACCCTGGGCGTCGGCCGACGCGCCATGGAGGAATCCGTTCGCTATGCAAAGGAGCGACAGGCCTCCGGGCAGCCGATATGGAAACATCAGGCCATTGGCCACAAACTCGCCGAAATGGCCATGAACCTCGAAGCGGGGCGCCTGCTCATGTGGAAAGCCGCATGGGGCGTCGATATCGGACAAGCCGCCCCCGAGCTACTCGCCTGCGCCAAGACATTC
Source organism: Sorangiineae bacterium MSr11367 (assembly GCA_037157805.1). Lineage (NCBI taxonomy): Bacteria > Pseudomonadati > Myxococcota > Myxococcia > Myxococcales > Pendulisporaceae > Pendulispora > Pendulispora rubella. The sequence continues at coordinate 9,002,988 of CP089983.1, forward strand.
GCGGCCGATAGCGTCATGACCATTTGTACGGACGCCGTGCAGATCTTCGGCGGCTATGGCTACATGCGCGACTTCCCCGTCGAAAAGCTCATGCGCGATGCAAAAGCATTTCAAATCTACGACGGAACCTCGGAAATCCAGCGCAACGTCATCGCCCGTCACCTCGTGCGAAGGACGGGCGGCTGACGACGTCCCCTTGCCGGCTTACTCGCTTTGGACGGTGACGGCCTTCGACGTCGTCCCCTGCTGGCCGTCCGATGTCGTGGCGGTCACGGAGACCAGGTACGGGGTGGGCGACGCGACTGCCCACTGATGTTCGGTGGTAACGCCAACCCCGGTTTGGCCATCGCCGAAATTCCATCTTGCACTTATCGGCGGCATGCCGGCGACATTGCTGACCGTCAACTGGACCCTCTCGTTGGCCCTCGGGCTGGGGGAGTTCATCACGATCTCGAACCTTGGCGATGGCCCATGGTCCAGATGGGGTGCGACGGTGGTTACGCCGGGGCTGCTGTTCGAGGCCTCATCGGACGAACACGCGAGCAGCGCCAACGGCAGCAGCACGGCGAGGAGGGGGGAAGAGCGGACATGATCGGTCATATCGACTTCTTCGGCCACCACCTGGCCTATGTTGAGCGAAATGAGCCTCAATCCGAGCGAGAGCACCGCTGACGGCGGCGCTCGGTGGTAGTAGAACGCTGACAAGCATGAGCGAGTACCAATGCCACGAATTCATCGCGCTCGATCGGCCGCTAACCGCGCAACAGATGAAGGACCTGCGCGCGATCTCGACGCGCGCAGAGATCACGAGCACACGCTTCAAGAACGAGTACCACTGGGGTGATCTGAAGGCGAAACCCGAGAAGCTCGTCGAACGATACTTCGACGCATACATGTACTTTGCAAACTGGGGCACCCATCGCCTCATGCTCCGCATCCCGGCCAAGGGCCTCGAGCCAAACGGCCTACGCGCGTACTTTACCGGTAACGCGGCACGGGCACGCCGCGCCGGCGCGCACTTGATTCTCGATCTGCACAGCGAAGACGAAGAACCGGACTACTACTACGAGGAGGACTCGGTTTCACTCGCCGCGATCGCCCCCATACGGGCCGAGCTGTTACGCGGCGATACCCGTCCCGCCTATCTTGCGTGGCTTCTCGCCGTCCAGATGGGCGACGTCGACGACGACGCCATGGAGCCACCGGTGCGCGATGGACTCTCCAACCTCACCGCCGCGCAATCGGCGCTCGTCGAGTTCCTGCGGGTCGACGCGGATCTGCTCGCGGCCGCCGCGACGGCTACCGCCGAAGGCGACGACGAGACTGCGTTCCGGGCCTGGGTCATGGGACTCGATCCTCGCGCGAAGGACGAGTGGCTTGCGCGTGCGGTCGATGATCCGGAGCTCGCACTCGGCGCCGCGCTGCATCGCGAATTCCGAAAGCAGAAGCCCAAACGCCGACCTGGACGGCGAGTCGGGGACCTTTGCGCCAAGGCGAAGGAGATACGCTCGAACCGCGAGCAGGCCGAAGCGCTCGCCAAGCAAAAGAAGAAGGACGCTGCCGCGAAGGCGCGAACGAAGCAGCTCGACACACGCGCAAAAGGCAAGAATCGGCGTGGAACGGGCTCGAAGCGCTGATCGACGAGAGAATCCGTGGGCGGCGAAGCTGTCCGGGACACCGGTCATGTCGTCCGGGACAGGGCATCGACGCCGACTTTCGCAGAAATAGCGAGGTGCGGGCTCGGCATGCGCCTCGCTTTGGACCGCCGGCCATGGACATCCTTCGCATCGACTTCGACCGCGGCACGGTGCGCCTCCGCGGTGCTCCCGCAGCGGGGATGCCTGGCGTCGTTTGGGACGAACGCGTCCAGGGCTTTCGGTGTGCGGCCTATCGGTACTGGGACATCGTGGCATTGGCCGCCGAGTCGCAGCTCGTCCTCGACGACCGAGTGGGACCGCAGTCCGATCTTCCGGTGTCGCCATGGCGCACGCCCGAACTCCGCCCCTATCAACAAGACGCCCTTCGAGCGTTTCACGCTTTCGGGTCGCGCGGCGTGGTGTCGCTGCCTACGGGCAGTGGCAAAACGCTCGTGGCCATCGCTGCGTTGGCTTGCGCTGGCGTATCCTCCCTCGTGCTCTGCCCCACGCGCGCCCTCGTCGAGCAATGGGTGCAGCAGTTGCGGAGTTTCTATGACGGGCCCGTGGGGGTCGTAAGCGATGGCATTTTTCGCGTCACCCCCGTCTCCGTCATGACCTTCGAAAGCGCCTACCGACGCCTCGACATGCTCGGAGATCGCTTTCGAGCCCTCGTCGTCGACGAAGTCCATCACTTTGCAGGAGGAATACGCGCCGAGGCGCTCGAAATGTGCATCGCACCGATCCGCCTTGGGTTGACGGCAACAGGTCCCGAATTGGGCAGTCCCGGAGACGCATGCCTTCGCGCTCTCGTCGGTCCGACGGTCTGCGAAGTCAGCATTCGTGCGCTGCTCGGGACGCATCTCGCCGATCTCGAGCTGATTCGTCTTCACGTGCATCTCGACGCGGAGGAGGCCAGCGAGTACGCGAGACTCTACCGCCCCTTCGCGGAAATGCGCCGCTGCCTCGCAAGGGCAGACCCCGATCTGGATTGGAGCGGGCTCGTTCGAGCGATGGCCCGTTCCGAGGAAGGTCGAAAGGTGTTCGCCGACTATCGCCGCGCCGTTGCCTTGGCTACATTTCCTCGCGCCAAGAAGGACCTTTGCGCGATCCTACTCACGCGCCACCGAGACGACAAAAAGCTGGTCTTCACGGCGAGCGTGGACGATGCCTACGCCATTTCGTTCGAACACTTGGTTCCGCTCCTCACCGCAGAGACCCAGCGCAAGGAGCGCGACGAAATTCTCGAACGCTTTCGCAATGGCCGATATCGAACCCTCGTTTCCGCACGGGTACTCAACGAAGGAATCGACGTTCCGGACGCGCGCGTCGGAATCGTCCTGGGCGGAAGGTTAGGTCGCCGCGAGCATATTCAACGGATTGGCCGAGTCTTGCGCCCCGCGCCGGGCAAGCGCGCCTTGATTTACGAGCTCGTTACCGCCGGAACCATCGATGATCGGCGCGCTCGCGCGCGAAGGAGGCACGATGCTGCCGGCGCGGCTGCTGGTCTATAGCTTCCGTGGTGGCGAGCTCGTTCCGCAATACCTCACGGCGCGCGATGAGCCCTGGGTCCGCGAGGTGATGACCGATCTCGATGCCCTGGTCGGGACAAAGGCACTCGACGTAGACAACGCACTCTCGGCGCGCCTTTCCGAAATCGCGCGCACGGCGCGGGTGCCACGGCGAACGCTCCACGGCCTCCGGCACGTCTGTTCGCGCGCTTGGACCTTGAAGTCGGTCGCGGCCCTACCTCCGTCGCGGCTACGAAGCGTCGTATTCGACATAGCGGCCACGTCGCGAACGCGCGACGAAGCGCTCCTCGCGGCGACGGCGGCGCTTGGATTGTCCCGCGAACGAATCCTTGACTCGCTGTTCGCAGATCGCCCCACCGAACGACGTCTCCAACCTCCGACTCCGATGCCTTCGCCCGCGGAGCTCGTTCAACGTTACAATTTGGCTCTACTTCAAGGTCTGCTGCTGCGCGCCACCGAGGTCGTCATCCATGCGCGCTCCCACGTGAGAAGCGTAGTTCGTTTTGCACGCCTGAAGAAACTGCTCTGTACCTACGCGAACGACGCAGCAGGATTGCGATTGACCCTCTCCGGCCCCCTCTCCGTATTGCGGCATACGACCAAATATGGCCACGCGTTGGCGACGTTCGTCCCCGCCGCAATCGCAACCCCCGGATGGTCACTCGAAGCCAAGTGCAGCATCGAAGGAGGTCGCGAGGCGCGTCTGCTCGCGAACAGCGGCGATCCGATCGCCTCCACGCACGCTCTTCCGCGAGATGTCGACAGCCTCGTGGAGCGGCACCTTCTTCGCGACGTCCGCCGCATCTCTTCCTGGACGATTGCGCGAGAGACAACGGCACTCGAAATCGGCGGACACGTCGCATTTCCCGACTTCACGCTCACCCGAGGAAACCGCCAGATTCTCGTCGAAATCGTCGGATATTACACCCCCGAATACCTCGAATCGAAACTGCGAACCCTCCGCGAAGCGGGACTCGAAAACATCATCGTGTGCGTCGACGAGACCCTCGCCTGCAGCGACGAGCAAATCGTCGCCGGCGCAGTTCTGCGATACCGCCACCGCATCGACGCCCTCGTCCTCCTCGAAACCGCGGACAGGCTGGCCTCGATTCTCGAGCGCGAGCACGAGGCGCCCGCCGATGAGCATCAGGAGGCGGCCCACATGAGCATCTAAATTCTTGCTGGGCATCGCGGCGTTAGGGCGAGCTCGTAAAAGTCACATGCTCGCAACGCATCGCGCCGCCACCGGCTCGCTCGTATCCCTCCAACATGCGGGCCGTGCTAACTGAGCGGGCCATGCCTTGCACGGCAACAGCCAGCTTGTACGCGGGATCGCCCGATTGCGCGCACTCCCAACCGACGACAGCATCGCGTTCACGCTCTCTCAAGAGAAGCTTCGCACCATGAAGATCGCCATGGAGGAGGCTGCTCGGTGTCGCGGGTGGAAGATGCTCGGCCATCCACCCTGCTGCTGGTCACGGCCTCCCAGACGTCTGTTCGGCTTGCGATGTGCTCATTTCCACGTTCGCGGCGGGCGGATGCGTCCCAAGCCAGTAACGTTGGCGCTGAAAGGCATACGTCGGTAGCTCCACAAGGCGGACGTCTTCACCCCCGAGGACGAGCTTCCAGTCCACAGGGTATCCGCGCACGTGCAAGGTACCAAGCGCTCGGAGCAACGCCGACGACGAGCCGGCGTCCCGCTCGAGGCTCGCTACGACGAGACCGCGCGCGTCGCGGCTCCCGTCCGTCAGCAGTTGCGCCAGTACGGGGTGCGGGCTCACCTCGACGAAGACGCGGTATCCGTCGAGGAGGAGCTGCTCCTGCGCGCGATCCAAGCGCACCGGGTCACGAAGATTTTGGCACCAATAAGCACCGTTCAATTGTTCTCCGGAGAGAATGCCCCCCGTCACCGTCGAGTAGAACCGCACCTGACTTGCTTTGGGGGTGAGCTTGGAAAGATCCGCATCGAGCGCTGGCAAAATAGCATCCAGCTGCGAGCGTGCTGGGCACGCGGCGTCGAGCCGCCCGCAAGTCACACCTCGGTCACCCAACTCCTTGAGTATCTCGTCGATGAGGTCTGCATCTCCCGAGATCACCGTCGAGCTCCTGCTGTTCACCGCGGCGATCCAAAGGGCCGGGCCATAGGGCGCAATGAGGTCGAGCACCTCGGCGGCGGGCAGCTCCACGGCGACCAGCGCGCTTTGCTCGCCGCACCGCTGGAGCGCTCGACCGCGCGAGACGACGATGCGAGCTCCTTCCTCCAGCGTCAGCGCCCCCGCGATCACGGCTGCCGCTACTTCACCATGGCCGTGCCCGACCACGGCTGCAGGCTGCACGCCGAGGCTGCGCCATACCTCAGCGAGGCCGACGTACATGGCAAACAAGGCCGACTGAACCAGGTCTTGGCGATCGACAGCGTGACCATCGGCCACCCCGTCGCCGCGGAGCAGCGCGAGCACGGAGATGTCGCCCGCGGCGCGGAAGGCCGTGTCGCATGCGGTCACCGCGTCGACGAAGACGGGGCTTTCCGCGAGCAACGCCTTGCCCATCGCCTCCCAGTGCGCCCCCCGCCCCGGGAACACGAACGCCACCTTCCCACACTCTTCGGTTTGCGCTTGGACCAAGGCCTCATGCGACCGACCCTCCGCGAGCGCGGTCATCGCCTCCACGGCTTCCTCGATGGTTCGCACGAGGATCGAAGCGCGCGCTTCGAACTGCCCACGGCATGCCGCGGTGTACGCCACATCCCGAAGCCGCTCGGTCGGATGCTCCTTCAGCCACTCCGCCCAACGCTTTGCCTGGGCGCGGAGTGCCGCGTCGCTTCGAGCAGAGACCAGGATCGGAAGGGGGGCGGCTCTCGGGCCCGAGGGCGGCGCAGACGCTTCCTGCGGGGGCGCTTCTTCGAGGATGACGTGAGCGTTGGTACCTGACATGCCAAGCCCGGAGATGCCGGCACGGCGCGGGCGACCGCTCGCCTGCCACGGTACCGAGTCGCGGAGCAGCTGGATGGATCCGGACGGCCAATCGATCTGAAGAGAGGGATGGTCCGTGTAAAGGGTCTTGGGCACCGCCGCGTGCTTCATCGCGAGGACCATCTTGATGAGGCCCCCGACTCCTGAAGCGGCCAACGCATTTCCGATGTTGGACTTGAGGCTCCCGAACCAGAGAGGCTTGTCCTTCGAGTGAACCTCTCCGTACGTTCTCTGGAGCGCCCAAGCCTCGATACTGTCTCCGAGCGGAGTCCCGGCGCCGTGGGCCTCGATGACATCGATGTCTGCCGGGGAGATGCCAGCATTCGCGAGCGCTTGGCGCATGACGCGTTCCTGCGCAGGTCCGTTGGGAGCGGTGAGTGCCTGGCTCTTGCCATCCTGATTGACAGCCGACCCTCGGAGGACAGCGAAAATTGGATGGCGATTGCGTTTCGCGTCAGCGAGCCGCTCCAGAAGCAAGATGCCTGCGCCCTCGCTGAGGCCCATGCCGTCGGCCTCGGCGGAGAAGGCTTTGCAGCGTCCACTAGGAGAGAGAGAGCGTCGCCGGCTAAACGTGATGAACGCGCCGGGCGCCGCCATGACGCAGGCACCTCCGGCGAGTGCGAGGGAGCACTCGCCCTGGCGAAGAGCCTGGGAAGCGAGATGGATCGAGACGAGAGAAGAGCTGCAGGCCGTGTCCACGAGGGCGCTGGGCCCCTGCAAGCCGAACACATACGCGAGCCTGCGCAACGCCATGCTCGTGAGGCTCCCCACGGTCACGTCACCGTCGGGGTCGGCCAGCCCGACGGCCGCGCCATAGCCGGTGTAGCTCATTCCGACGAAGATGCCGGTCTGCGACCCCAATAGCGACGCGGGATCGATGCCCGCGCGCTCGAAGGCCTCCCAAGAAGTCTCGAGCAAGAGGCGGTGTTGCGGGTCTAGCGTAAGCGCCTCGCCGGGGCCGATTCCGAAGAACGCCGCATCGAAGTGGTCCGCATCGTGGAGAAAGCCCCCCTCGCGCGTGTAGCTCTTTCCCGCGGCGTCGGGGTCGACGTCGTAGAGCGACTCTGGCTCCCACCCGCGGTTCTCTGGGAACGTGGAGATGGCGTCCTTGCCCTCGAAGGAAATGCGCCAGAGACCTTCGGGCGTATCGACACCACCCGGATACCGACACGCCATCCCGACGATCGCGATCGGCTCTCGCGAAGCCAGAACGAGCTCGGTATTTCGTTGACGCAGGCGCGCCACTTCCATGAGGGAGGCGCGAAGGGCTCTGACGGTATCGTCTTCTGAATTACTCATTGGTTGGTCCGGCGTTGTCCTTCGATTCGCTGAGCGCCAACCGGACCAGCTCCGCGGCGCTCATCGTCGCGATCGCCTTCAGATCGTCTCCGTGCTGGACGACAGCCATCTTCTGCTCGCTGGCGAGTTGCATCAACGTATCGACGAGCCCCGCTTGTCGGAGTCGGTCGAGAGGGATAGTGGCGATTGCGGCGATTGCGGCGCGAATTTGCTCATCGCTGAAATTCGAGATGACGGGCACGAGAGACTTCGGCCGCTGGTTGACGAGTCCCGCAAGCTCTTCGATGAAAAACTGAGCAAGCGCGTTCGGCGTTGGATAATTGAACAGCAGCGTTGGGTGAAGACGATGACCTGTTGCCGCCGCGAGGCGATTGCGGATCTCGAGCGCCGTCAGCGAGTCGACTCCGATTTCCTTGAACGGGCGGCTTCGGTCGATGGCGTCTGGGCTCTTGCCGAGGGCAAGTCCGACCTGAGTGCGTACGAGCTTAAGAAGCTCAGCGTCGCGCTCGGCTTCAGAAAGAGAACGGAGCCGCTCCTCGAGAGAAGCCGCCGCGGCGACGTTGTTGGCGACGGGGCGAACCGGCCGGGTTCGGACGAGGCCTCGGAAGATGGTCGGCAAGGCGTCCGCTTGCTTGGCGAGGACCGCGGTGTCGAACGGAGCGGCGACGAGTGAGCTCTCAGGACGAGCGAGCGCGGTGTCGAACAGCGCGAGCCCGACCGCTTCGGTGATGGGCCGCATCCCGCTGCGCATTCCGCTGCGCACGATGCGCTCTCGGTCGGCAGCGGAGAGCCGGGCGGTCAATCCGCTCGTGTCTTGCCAGTATCCCCAGTCGAGCGAGAGCGCGGGGAGTCCTCGCGCCCTTCGGTGCTCGGCGAGCGCATCGAGAAAGACATTGGCAGCGGCGTAGTTGGCCTGCCCCGGCGAGCCGAGGACGCCAGCCGCCGAGGAGTAGAGCACGAAGGCGGCGAGCTCGAGCGGTTCGGTCAACGCATGCAAGTGGACGGCGGCGTCGAGCTTCGCGCGGAAGACGGAGCGTAGCTGCTCGCCGGTGAGGGAATTGAAGAGCCCATCATCGAGGGTGCCCGCCGTATGCACCACGGCGGTGAGCGGGTGATCTTGCGCGATCCCCTTCAAGAGCGCTTCGAGCGATGGACGGTCGGCGACGTCGCACGCCGCAAGGGTGACTTCGGCGCCGAGCGACTCGAGCTCCGCTTTCAGCGCGAGGGCGCCCTCGGCCTTCGGGCCCTGTCGAGAGGCGAGCAGCAGATGCTTCACCGAATGCGTGCGCGCAAGATGTCGCGCCACCATCCCGCCGAGCGTGCCCGTCCCTCCCGTGATCAGGACCGTGCCCTGGGGCGCGATAGCGAACGACGAAGAGGATGGGGTCGTGGAGGACGGAACCTTGGCGAGCCTCGGGACGAAGGCGTGCCCTCGTCGAAGGGCGACCTGAGGCTCTCTGGCATGGCTGACGGTGGCGAGTGCGCGCCGGGAATCCCGATCGTCGTCGGAGTCGACGAGGAAGAGCGGGACGTCGGGGTTCTCGTTTTGAGCGGAGCGGACGAGGCCCCAGAGGGGGGCATGGACGAGGTCGACGTCGCCGCCCGCGGTGGCCACGGCGCCGTGGGTGAGAAGGATGAGGCGCGTCCTCGCGGTGCGGTCATCGGCGAGCCATGCTTGGAGGAAGGTCAGCGCTTGCTCGGTGGCGAGATGCGCCGCTGCGATGAGGTCGGTGGTCTCCGTCTTGGACGAGAGCGGCACCACCACGGCATCGGGCCAAGCGCCGTCTCCGTCGTGGGAGGCCTTCAAGGCGTCGAGGTCGAGATGGTGGTCGACCTGGCGGAGATGAGGCTCGAGGAGAGAACGGAGGCCGACGCGGTCGTCGCCGAGGACGACCCAATACGCATCGGCCGCATCGGTGCTTCTTGACTCGCTCGAGGTCGCGGGCAGCGCGGACCACTCGATACGCAGAAGCCCCGCGTCGGTGCTCGACTGGAGGAGCTGCTCGGCCGAGCCGGGGCGCGTGGTCAGCGCCTCGATGCGAAGGGCGGGCTGTCCTGAGGCATCGGCGACGTCCAGCGAGAAGGCGCCTTGCTCCGGGCTCGGGGCGATCCGGACGCGTATCGTCGTGGCGCCCGTGGCGAGGAGCGTGACGCCGGAGAACGCGTGGGGCAGCCTGATAGCGCTCCCCTCCTGGATGCCTTGCACCGAGAGAGCATGAATGGCCGCGTCGAGCAAGGCCGGATGAATGCCGAACGCGGGAGCGTCCTTGGCGACGGCTTCGGGCAGGACCACTTCGGCAAAGAGGTCGCTCCCGCGCTCGTAGACGGCACGTAGACCCTGAAACTCCGGACCGTAGTCACCGCCCGCTTCGCGCAGGCGCTCGTACAGGCCGGCGATGGGAAGCGCGGTGGCGCCTCGGGGCGGCCAAGTCCCCATGTCGAAGGAGACCGGCTCCTCCGTCGGTGCGAGGGTACCGGTGGCGAAGCGGGTCCAAGGACCGTCTCCCTCTCGCTCGTCGCGACGCTCCTCACGACCATAGAGGGTCAAGGCCCGTCGGCCGGACTCGCCAGGGCCGCCAACGGAGAGCTGGAGACGGACGGCGGAGGAAGAAGAGAGGAGGAGCGGGGCTTCGATCGTGAGCTCCTCGACGCGTTCGAGGCCGACGTGGCGCGCGGCGACGAGCGCGAGTTCGAGCACGGCGGTGCCGGGTAGAAGCACATGGCCGAACACGACGTGTCCGCTGAGCCATGGATGGTCGGACAACGACACGCGCGCAGTAAACAGGAACCCGTTTCCGTCCGCGAACGCCACGGCAGCGCCGAGCATCGGATGTTCGGCGGCGGTGAGCCCCGCCGAAGCGACATCGGCGCTTCGGCTTGCGCCTGCGTCCAGCCAGTAGCGCTCGCGTTGGAACGCGTAGGTAGGCAGCGCCACGCGTCGGCCGCCGAGACGCTGCAAAAACGCTGTCCAGTCGACGCCATAGCCGTGAACGTGGAGCTCGCCGAGAGAAAGAAGGATGCGGTGGAGATCACCCTCGTCTTGCCAGAGCGAGCCCACGGTGCAGGAAGGCTCACCCGTGTGCAGCGTCTCTTGCAGAGGCAGCATGAGGAGAGGGTGAGGGCTGACTTCGACGAAGAAGCGATGCCCATCGGCAACCAATCGCTCGACCGCATCGGCAAAGCGGACGGTGCGTCGGAGGTTGTCGAACCAGTAGCTCGCCTCGAGCTCGACGCCGTCGATGGGCGATGCCGTGACGGTGGAGTAGAGCGGGATGCGAGCCTTCCGTGGCTGAATCTCCGCGAGATCATGCGAGAGAGTTTTACGAAGGGGCTCCATCAAAGAGCAGTGAGAGGCGACCGCCGAACGCAACTTGAGGGCGAAGGCGCCCCTCGACTCCAAAACCTGCAGGAGGGTCTCGACGGCGTCGTTTTCTCCGGCGATGGTGATCGAGCTAGGGCCGTTGATGGCAGCAATGGAGAGTCGGTCCTGGAAAGGGTCGAGCAGGGGCTCGAGCTCGGCGAGGGACAACTGCACGGCGGCCATACTCCCCTGTCCCACGAAGGCAGTCAGGGCACGGCTCCGTCGGGCGATGATCTTGACGGCGTCTTCGAGCGAGAGTGCGCCCGCGACGTAAGCCGCTGCAATTTCCCCCTGGCTGTGTCCGACGAGCGCATTTGGCTCGATACCGAATGAACGCCAGAGGGCGACGAGCGCGACCATGACGGCGAACAAGACCGGCTGGACGACATCGACACGCTCGAGTGATGGGGCACCGTCTCTCCCCTCGAGCACGGCCATGAGCGACCAATCCACGTGAGGGGACAGGGCATGCTCGCAGCGCTCGATTTCGGTGCGGAATACGTTTGCCTCGCGGAGTAGCGTGCGCGCCATCCCTGGCCAGTGAGATCCCTGTCCCGAGAAGACGAAGACGAGCTTGCCGAGGCGATCGAGCGTCCGTCCCGCGACGGTAGCCTCCGATGGCGTTCCTCCCGCGAGCGCGTCGAGCTCTGTGCGGAGATCGCCTTTGTCTTGGGTGACGAGGACCGCACGGTGTTCGAAGTGCGCGCGAGTAGTTGCGAGGGAGTAGGCGACATCGAGGAGGTCGAGGTCGGGATGGGCATCGAGAAAATCCCGGAGCTTTTCGGCCTGCGCGCGGAGGGCGAGTTCGGATTTGCCGGAAAGGAGAATCGGGACGAACCCGTGCGATGCATGGGGGTCGGTGTCGCCGGGACGCTGGTCGGTCGTGTCTGGCGCCGGTGCCTCCTCGAGCACCACGTGCGCGTTGGTGCCGCCGAACCCAAAGGAGCTGACGCCTGCTCGGCGCGGCATCGGACCGCGCGGCCAGTCGAGCGCAGAGGCCGCGACATGGACGGGGAGGCCTTGCCAGGGCACGTGCGCATTGAGAGCCGCCACATGCAGCGTCTTCGGGATGCGTCCGTGCCGCAGCGCCAACACGGCCTTGATGATGCCCGCGACGCCGGCCGCTCCCTCCGTGTGGCCGATGTTGCTCTTGACCGATCCCAAGACCAGCGGCTTGTCCGAATCGCGTCCCTGCCCGAGCACCGCGGCAGCGGCCTGCACCTCGATGGGATCTCCAAGGGGGGTGCCGGTGCCGTGGCATTCGAGATAATCCACCGAAGACGCCTCGACCCCACCGCGCGCGAGCGCCTCGCGAATCACCGCTTCCTGCGAGGGACCATTCGGCGCGGTCAGCCCGCTGCTGCGCCCGTCCTGATTGACGGCCGAGCCGCGGATGAGCGCCAGAACCTCGTGGCCGTGCGTGCGTGCATCCGACAAGCGCTCGAGCACCACCATGCCCGCGCCCTCGGCACGTACGTAGCCGTCGGCGTCGTTGGAGAACGTGCGGCATCGCCCCGTGGGCGAGAGCGCGCGAAGGCGACTCAAATAAACCGTGTTCTCGGGGCCCAGCGTGACGTTGACGCCTCCGGCCAGCGCGAGGCTGCATTCGCCCGAGCGCAGGGCCTGGCAGGCGAGGTGCACGGCGACGAGCGACGACGAGCAGGCGGTGTCGATGGCCATGGCGGGCCCTTTGAGCCCAAGCCAATACGACAGCCTGCCTACCATTGCGCTGTGCGCAGTGCCCAAACCCGAATAGGCATCGGCGCGGGTGATGTCGGCCATCGCGCGGACTTGGTATTCGGTCGAGCTGAGCCCCACGTAGACGCCGGTGTCCGAGCCCATCAGCCGCTCGGGCGAGATGCCGGCCCGCTCGAGCGCTTCCCAGCTGGTCTCCAGGAGCAGCCGCAGCTGGGGATCGATACTCCGCGCTTCGCCGGGCGAGAGGCCGAAAAAAGGTGCATCGAACCGCTCGAGCTCGGCGGTATTCAAAAACCCGCCCCAACGCGAGATCATCTTGCCTGCCGCGTCGGGGTCTGGGTCGTACCAAGCGTCGATGTCCCACCGCTCGAGAGGCACCTCCGTTACCGCGTCGATGCCTTCGTCCAGTAGCCGCCAGAACGACTCCTCATCGCGCACGGCACCCGGGTAGCGACAACCCACGGCGACAATGGCGATCGGCTCGTTGCGTTCCGATTCGATGCGGCGCAGGCGCTCTTCAGCGCCATGGAGTTTGAGGGTCGCGCGTCTGAGATAGTCGAGGAGGCGCGCTTCGTTGTTTTGCTCGCTACCCTTCATGAGATGAGTGGCGTCTCCGATTCGAAGACCGATTGGACGAAGAGATCGGCAACATTGCGATCCGGATCGACGATAATCATGCGCAACAACGCCTCGTACTGTTCGAGAAGGAGGGTTGCGTCGACGTGGCTCAGCTTGTGTCCGAATAACAGAACGAGTTTGTCACCCAGGCGATGCGGCGCAAAGATCGTGTCTATTACGTTGGGGATGATCGCTGAAACTTTGTCTACTTCGACGACGCAATCCTCACCAAGAGATCTGCCATGCCACGTCCTCAGGAAGTCGAGGCTGTCGTACAGGTGAACGTTACTGAGTTTCTTGAAGAATGGGACGTACTTACCCAAAGGCGTATTTGAATAGTTGATGACGTCCAAATAACGTTCCTGCATGGCTGCCAGCCACTTGCCGACAGACTGATCGGCCGACTCGGCAAGAAAGAGAATAGGGTTTGCAATCTGCCCCACGATGTTGTCGACGCCGGTCACGGACGGATTGCGTGCATGATGGATTGTCGACAACCACGTACTAGTCTCTCGTTTTGCGCGCGCGATCATCACGGACCAAGCCCCCTGGAGTAGCGTGTTCAGTGTGAGGCCGGCGTTCCGCGCGAACTTTTCGAAGTCAGCCGACGCAACGGCTCGCTCCAGCGTTGGGAGCCTTCCCCAGCTCCGAGAACTCAGGCGCCCGACCGACAGCGGGACGAACGAAAACCTCGGCATCTTGTCGAAAGCAGCCGCGACGAAATCTTCGATACGATTTGGCTTGGCGGTCGACCGTTTGGCTGCGTTACCCGCGTAAGCGATGCCGGCAGAATAATCCTGTTGCTCGGCCCAAGCGCGAAAATCTCTGAAGGAAATGCTCGGCGGCAATGAGGTTTCACTTCCACGTACGAGACCTTCGTAAGTTTGGAAGGCTTCACGCAAAAGTATCTCCAACGACCAACCGTCCAACGTGATCAAATGCCAGTTTGATAGAAATACAATGCGATCGGCGGCGACGCGCACGATGACGATTCGGAACAACGATGGCTGTGAAAGGTCGAATGGCCGTCCGACCTCTTCTTGCATCAAAGCCTCGAGGGCGGCCGCCTGTCGGTCCTTTGGCATCTGCGTCCAGTCGAGCTCCTTCCAAGCCAAAGCAGCTCGACGGTGTACGATCTGATGCGCCCGGGGAACGTTGTCCCAAACGAAGCTCGTACGAAGCGCGTCGTGGCGCTCGACAATGCGTTCCCAGCTAGCCCGAAATTTCACGACATCGAATTTGCCCCGGATGGTCAACGATATGGTTTCCACCCAGTATGGGAGAGTCTTATTCGTCACCCAAAGGAACAAGCGTTGCTCCTGCACGTCGTTCAAAGGATACGCGTCGACGATATCGTGCTCCTGTCGCAATCGTTCGACGAATCGCCTATCCAGCTGGCACAATCCGAACGCCCCTACGGAGCCAACGTTTGCTTGTGGCGCTTCGCCCTGCGAACGAGACACGGCGGCTGCGATACGAGCAACCGTTCCATACTTGACGATCTGCTGTTGTGTCACTGCAAAGCCCTGCTTTGCGGCGAGGGCGGCAATGGACGCTGCCTTCAACGAATCTCCGCCGAGTAGGAGTAGGCTGTCGTTGCGTCCCACCCGTTGGACGCCTAGGACATGTGCCCAGATCTCAGCGAGATCCTTCTCGTCCTGCGTTTGCGGCTCAGCGTATGTGTCGGCCTGAGAGGCATCCTTTGAAAAGGCGCCCCTATGCTCACCCTTCACGAAGCGCTCGATATTCTCACGACGTGCTGGTTTACCGGCGGAAGACTTGATCAGCCAACGCGGGGGCACAAAGTGAACGCCGCTGACGGTCACGTCCGTGGCCGCTGCAACGGCTTCGGTGATCTCTGCCGCGAGCGCGGGAAGGTCCGAGGCGCTGGGCACGGGCTCGACGAGCAGATGCGCTTCTGCCGTTCCCGAGCTCTCGTTCTCGAGACCAAACGCGATCACGCGGCCCGCAGCAACTTGGGGAACCTCACCGGTGGCGTACTCGAGATCCTCCGGCGCGATGTTCTTGCCCGCAATGATGATGAGATCGTCCTTCCGGCCGAGGATGTAGATCTCGCCTTCGTGAAGAAATCCCTGATCCCCCGAGTACAGCCACCCATCATCGAGCACCTTGCTCGTCCGTTCCGGATTGCGATGATAGCCTGCAAAGAGAAACGGTGCTCGGAGCGCCACCTCGCCAAGAGTGTCGCTATCGAGCGACCGACGAGAGGTATCCACGATCCGAACCTCTGCGCCTTCGAGTGGAATTCCGCACGATACGAACGTTCTTCCACTCGAGCCGTCGCTGGCCAATTGAACTTGGCCGCGCTGCTCGAGTGCAACGCGATCCACGGTCAGCTCCCGGGGTTCGACACCAGGAGGTGTCACACTGAGGCAGAGCACTGCTTCGGCCATGCCGTAGACAACCCCAATCTGATTTCGCCGGACGCCCCACCGGGCAAAGCGATTCACAAAGGCACTGATGCTGCCTGAACGCACCGGCTCTCCGCCACTGATCCACATTCGCACGCAATCGAGCCTCACGTTCGCAGCGTCGAGCTCGGCGTCGCTCACTCGACGTGCCAGGTGTGCGAACGCGAAATTGGGCAACCAGGCTAGCGTCCCGCGATAGCGACTCAGTGCAAGGAGAAGAGAGGCTGGCTGCGTGGCCCAATCAATGGGGTCGAGGAGGTAGAGTGGGCGGCCCATGCACAACGCATAGAGGTAATTTCCGACCAACCCCATATCGTGGTAGAGCGGCGCCCAACTCACGAGGACGTCGTCGGGCCTTCCCACTCTCTTGGCCATCCCATCGAGATCGCGGAGAATTGCTTCGTTATTGAGCACGACGGCCTTTTGTAGTCCCGTCGTGCCTGAGGAATGTTGCAGAAGAAAGGGGGACGATGGAGGGACCAACACGCGGTTCTGGCCGGCGACGGTGGGGTCCTCTTCCGCCAGAATGGTCGAACGTACCGTCGAGTCTTCAAGTAGCGGTTCGAGTATTGGAAGGAAATCGGGCTCGGTGATGATCACGTCGAGGCCCGATTTTCGCGCCATTCCGGAAAGGCCGGCTCGAAACTTGTCGGGATGCAATCGCGGAGTTGGCCACGCGAGTACGGTTGGCAATGCTCCGAGCATGCTCGCGCCGAGGTAGAATGGGGCAAAGAGAGGATGGTGGCGCAATATCAGTGCGCACACGTCGCCTCGCTGCACTCCGTTCTTGGCCAGTACTCCAGCCGCACGGCGAGCCGCCTCCCAGAGGGCACCACGAGTCCATCGCTTACGTTCACCGTCGAGCGTCAACATCACCAAGGCCAAAGCGTCGGGGTTTGCCTGAACGTCGTCCTCCAGGCGGTCGAGTATGACGTCTCGCCGGCTTGCGCTGATGCTAGGCGTTCTCTCGGTTTGACTGATGGTCATTGGTCATCCTGGAAATATCAGAAGTTATCTACCGGTCAAAGGATGGCGTTGGGGTGCATCGCGCCAACCGAATAGGAATTGGCGCGAGTGGTGCCGGCCAGGGTCGCGCGTCTGAGATAGTCGAGGAGGCGCGCTTCGTTTTGCTCGCTACCCGTGCCCATTGCCCGCTCCAATGTCGAACGTATTGTCGAGAAGCTCGAAGAGCGTTTCGGTATCCGCCGTGATGATGCGATTGGGCAGAGAGGCGGCATCGGCTTGCGCGGAAGCGACGTTCACCGAGTTCGAGAGGAGCGAATTCATCTTTGTCGCGAGGGCCGTACGGAGCTTGTCGGGAAGATCTCGTGCGGAGACAGAGGCATCAAATCGATCGAGTGCTGCAAGCAAATCGTCCGCAGAAAGGGTCGACTGTGGTTTCGCTGTCGAGAGTACCCGGTCGAGCAAAAACTTGGCGATCGCCGCGGGCGACGGGTGATCGAAGGCGAGGGTCGCGGGCAGCGTGGTGCCGACGCGTCTGCCGAGCGCATCGCGGAGCTGAAGGGCCGTGTGCGAGTCGAGGCCCAGCTCGCCGAGTGGACGATCGGGGGCCACCGCGTCGGCGCTCGAGAGCGACAACAGACGCGCGAGCTCGGCGCGCACCGCGTCCATCACCGCCGCTGCACGGCGCGGCGCATCCATGGCGCTCAGCTCTCGTGCCCACCCATGCGAAAAGTTCGGCTCACCCACGCCCGCGTGGGGGCCGGCCTTCACGGAGGCCGCGACGTCGTCCGAGGGCGGTGCATGGCGGGTGTCCGCCCCCACGCTATCGGACACCGACGGCCTTTCGGACTCTATCCAGTACCGCTCTCTCGCGAACGGATAGGTAGGCGCGCTGATACGCTGCGGTCGGCGCTCGCCATAGAGTCGACTCCAATCGACATCGAGCCCCTGCACCCACGCGTCCAAAAGCTCGCCGAACTTCTTGGTTTCGATGAATTCGCTGGTCGCCTTCCGACGCTCTTCATCGGAACCAAAGACTGCCAAAATCTCTCTGTCCGGTTTGACCTGTCCAGAATAGAGGCCAAGAGTCGTCTCTTTGCCGTCGACGAATTGCTGCAGTCGCTCTGCCAGCTCTGCAGTCGAATGGACGAGGAGGCCCAAGCGGGCCTCCATCGCGTCCCGCCCTACTTGGAGTGTGTAAGCAAGGTCCTCGAGACGGAGGTTGGAAGCCGGACCTGCCTCGCGCTGAATGAAACGCAGAAGCTTTCCAGCATACTCTCGCACGCGCTCCGTGCTCCGGCCCGACAACACGACGACCGCCGGATCGGGAGCCTCGAGCGTCGCGCCGACGCTCGCGCGATGCCTTGGCTCCGCCCTGTATTCCTCCAGGACGACATGAGCATTCACACCGCCGAAGCCAAAGCTGCTCACCCCTGCGCGAAGCGGCAGCATTTCACCCGCGTCGTCACGAAGAGCCTCCCACGGTCGCGACTCTTGTACGATGTAGAAGGGACCGTCTCGCAGATCGATATTCGGGTTGATTTGCTCGCAATGAAGGCTCTCCACCAGCCTTCTGTGTTTGAATTGCAAGAGCACCTTGATCACGCTGGCCACGCCGGCGGAGAGCTCCGAGTGGCCGATGTTCGTCTTCACGGAACCTATGCCACA
Organism: Sorangiineae bacterium MSr11367; assembly: GCA_037157805.1. Classification (NCBI taxonomy): domain Bacteria; kingdom Pseudomonadati; phylum Myxococcota; class Myxococcia; order Myxococcales; family Pendulisporaceae; genus Pendulispora; species Pendulispora rubella. The sequence goes on from CP089983.1 coordinate 9,021,165, forward strand.
GTGCGGGCCGGCCATCTCGCCACCTCCGCTCTCTCGAGACAGCTCGGCAAATGCGGTCCTCAGCGCATTGACCTCGATGGTGTCACCCAACTCCGTACCCGTACCGTGCGCTTCGATGTAGCCCACCGTGTGGGGATCGATACCCGCCTTCCTGTACACTTGAACCAGCAAGTCGGCTTGAGCCTTGGGATTGGGCGCTGTAAGCCAAATGGCTCGTCCGCCATGGTTCTCGCCGCTCGAACGAACCAATCCATAGATATGGTCACCTGCGGTCTCGGCATCGCTCAGTCTTTTCAAGAATAGGATGCCCACCCCTTCACTCCGCACATAGCCATTCGCGCGGTTGGAGAAGCTCTTGCACCTACCATCCTCACAAAGCAGCCCCTCTTGGTCGAACCGAATGAACGGATCCGGCGTGACGAGTGTATTGACTCCACCGACGATCGCCTGGTCGCAATCACCCCGTTCGATCGCGGCGATCGCCCGGTGTATCGCCACGAGGGACGACGAGCAGGCGGTGTCGATGGGCTCACTCGGGCCGTGGATGTTCAAGACATAGCTCATACGATTGGGGCCCATCGATGGCGCGATGCCCGTGGCGCTGTAGCGGTCGACGGCAAGCTTGGAGCGAGCGATCAGGCTGTCGTATCCGTTGCTCGCCGTCGCGACGAAGATTCCCGTGCGGCTCCCCGAGATGCTGGCGGCCGAATATCCTGCGTCCTCCAGCGCGAGCCAGATATAGGTCATGAGAAGTCGCTGGTGGGGATCCATGATCTCCGCTTCTCGAGACGATATGCCGAAAAATTGTCGGTCGAACTCATCGATGCCGTCGATGAACCCTCCCCACTTGATCTTCGTCTTGTGCTCTCCTTGTTGCGGATCTCCGTAGATTGCTTTCCAATCCCAGCGCTCTTTCGGGATCTCCTCGATGCAGTCGCGACCGGCTTGCAGGTTGGCCCAGTATTCATCCAGATCCGCGGCCATCGGGAACTTCCCACTCATCCCGACGATGGCGATGGGTTGCCGGTCATCCATTGCGGGCATGGGATGACGCGCTATCGGGGTGCTCCGGTCGCGGCTTCTCGAAGTTTCGAGGTGTTCGTCGGGTTCATCGTCGCCTCGCGCTTGGATCGGCACGGCAAGCATCGGCACGGCAAGCTGCCGCGCGAACGCGCCCCCATGCTCCTCCACGAGATACTGCGCGAAATCGCCGATGGTAGAATGGTCGAAAAAGATCGCGGCGGTCAGCTGGAGGCCATACCGACGATTGAGCCGATGGGCGAGGTCCGTGAGCGTGATGGAGTCGAAGCCGTACTCGCTCAACTCGCTCTCGACATCCAAGTCCTGCGCCTCGAGCTTCATGGTTTCGCAGATCGCCTGGATGAGGCTCTCCTGGATCCTGCCAAGCAACTCCGCGTGCTGGCGATCCATCCGCGCGGGCTCCGCCCTTGCGCCGGGTCCAGGCCCGGCCTTGCTTCGCAGCGGTGGAAGCAACGTCTGCTTCATGCGCTCGAGCAGTCCCTCCACGACCATGATGCGTGACTCGCTCGAAGCCAGGCATCGATAGAACGCCGCAATACCGGACGTGGTCCGCATCGGCACCATGCCGACTTTGTCTCGCAGCATCTGCTCAGTCGCCTCGTCGGGCTTCATGCCGCCATCCCTCCACAACGGCCAGTCGATCGACAGCGTGCGGCCACTGCGCTGGTGGGCTCCGCAGAGCGCACTGCGGTACTCGGCAAAGGCGTCCATGAACGCGTTGCCGGTCGCATAGTCCGACTGCCCGGCGTTCCCGATCTCCCCCGCGGCAGAGGAAAACATGACGAAGAAGTCCAAGTCCAAGCCCTTGGTCGCCTCGTCCACGTTCACGAGCCCGCCGACCTTGGGCGAAAGCACTTCGCGAAATTCTGCGGTGCTCTTCTTCGGAATGTGGTTGCGGCGATGCACGCCGGCCGCGTGAATGACCCCTTGCAGCCCGCCGAATCTGCTCTGAATGGACGCGACGAGGGCCTCGACGGCGTGTCGATCCGAGACATCCACGACCTCGTAGACGACCCGGGCACCGAGCTTCTCCAGCGCCGCGATGCGCGCCTTGCGCTCCGGGCTCAATGCCGAGCGACCCGTCAGGATCAAGGTCACCCCGCGGATCCGTTCCGCGATTTCGGTAGCAACGAGGAGGCCCAGTCCACCCGCGCCCCCCGTCAGCCAGTAGACGCCGTCGGTCCTCCACGGCAAACTCTCCACGTCAGGGACGGTTGCGGCGGCCAACGATGCAACCCAACGCTTCCCGCTGTGGTAGCGGACCTGTCGGTCCTCTGCCGACTGCGCATTTTCTCGCAGCCTGTCGAACAGCTCCCGCGCGGCTCCGTCGCCCTCGAGGGCGATCACCTGCCAGGCGAGCCGCGGGTGCTCCAGCTGGGCCGACTTCAACAGCCCCGACAGCGCGGCAAGGACCCGGTTGGGGCCATCACCGGGAACGGCCACCTGGATCAGGACCTTACCCTTGGGCCGTGTCTTCAAGATCTCCTGGATGGCCTCGAACAGCGCCACCGCGCAGTGTTCGAAGAGCGCGTCGCACGATCTCGCTTGGTCGAACGACCGGGTGTCGACGATTCGAACGCGGGTGCCGGGCGCAAAATCGCCCGGCAACCCTCGCAGGTCTTCATCGAACCCGCACACGAAGACATGGGGCTCCGCGTACGCGGGCTCGAGCTGTGAAGCGGGACGGGCGGCCTTCTCTTCCCACACCGTTCGCAGGAGCATGGTGCCGACCTCGGAGCTCTGCGCCTCCGAGGCTTCGAGCTCCGCGGCGGAGCTCTCTCTCAGGCTCGTCGTGCTCCTTCTCCAGTAACGGTCCTCGGCGAACGGATACGTGGGCAGACTGATTCGCCTGGACCTGCCGCGCATGCTCCCCGCTTCTGCGGTCCGACCGTCGACGTTCCGGTGGAGCAGCGCCCAGTCGATAGGGACTCCGGTCACCCACGACTTCGCCAGCTCGACGAGCTCTTCCTCCTGAAGCCACTTCCGAACCTGATCACGGTCGCCATTGCCACGAGCGGTCTTGGTCACCTCCCCTCGAAACCACCTCACCCCGTGCGAAGCATCGGCCTCCGCGTCGCCAAAGGCGGCCAGACGATCCATCAGCTCATCCAGGCTCTGAACGAGGAAGACCGCCCTGCTGCGCATCTCCTCCCGACCGATCTGAAGCGTGTAAGCAAGATCTGCAAGATCGATCCGCGTCCGCGAGGTCCTGCTTTCACGAAGGAACTTCAGAAGGTTCTTCGTCGCCTCCCGAAGTCGCTCTCGATTCTTGGCCGACAGAGGAACAATCCTGATCGGGCCGACGGCTCCAAAGTCGGGCAAGTCCGAGGCGCTGACGTTCCCTGCCGGGCCCTCCTCGATTACCGCATGAGCATTGGTTCCACTGAAGCCAAAGGAGCTTATCGCGGCAACGCGTGAGCCGGCCGGCCAGTTCTTCAGCGTCGTATTGATGTAGAACGGACTTTGTTGGAGTGATATCGCAGGATTCAGCTCTTCATAATTGATGGTCGCAGGGATTTTTCCGTATTTGATGGAGAGCAGGGCCTTGATCATTCCCACCAGGCCGGACGCAAACCCCGTGTGCCCAACGTTCGATTTCACCGAACCGAGGGCGCAGAACGCCTTCTTCGACGTAAACTGTTTGAATGCGCTGACCAAGGCATTCACTTCGATGGGGTCCCCCAAGGTCGTACCGGTACCGTGCGCCTCGACCATCGTGATGCGTTCCGGATCGATGTCGAACTGCCGGTAGATCCCGGTCTGCAGCTCCATCTGGGCTTTGCCGCTAGGGGCGGAAATGCCGTTGGTCTTCCCGTCGTAGTTGATCCCCGAGCCCCGGATCACACCATAAATCGAATCGTTGTCGGAGAGCGCCGCCGACAACGGCTTCAAGACGATGGCGCAAACGCTCTCCGAAAAGATCGTCCCGTCCGCTCGCTTGTCGAACGAAAAGCACTTTCCTTTCGCCGATAGCGCGTAGGTTCTAGATAGATATCGGTAGGCATTGGGGGTCACCATCAGGTTCATGCCCCCCACCACCGCCATCTCGACCTGCTTGGTTGCGATGTGAAGGCAAGCTTCGTGGACGGCAACCAAGGCCGAGGAGCACGCAGTCTCGAGACAGATGCATGGCCCTCGCCAATCGAACAAATAGGCGATCCTGCTGCACTCCAGAGAGGGAACTTGAACGTGGTCGCCCGAGTAGTCGCCAACGCTTCCGCCGACGAAGAGGCCCACGTTCTTGCCCGACCACGAGCTTGCCTTGTAACCGGCGTCCTCGACCGCCCTCCAGATCTCTTGCAGGAGGAGTCTGTACTGGGGCTCCATCCGTTCCGCTTCCTTCGGAGAGATATTGAAAAACAACGGATCGAAACGGTCGACGTCGTCCACGAAGCCCGCATGACGGGCGTAGATCTTCCCTGCCTTGCCGGGCATGGGATCGAAGATGCGATCGATATCCCAAGTCTCCCTGGTGATTTCCTCGACACTGTCGATTCCGTTCTGCAAGTTCTCCCAGAACTCATGAATGTTCTTGGCGCCGGGAAACCTTCCAGAGATCCCGACCACAGCGACGGGTTCGAGGATGCGATCCGTCGCCCCATCGTTCCGACGTCTGACGCCATCGGAGCGCACGTCGGCCGTCGAAGAGCGCGATGGTGGGGCGCTGCTACGACGCCGCATCTGTTCCAATCTTTGCCGCGCTTCGTCGTGCGAGATCCGCTTCTCCTTGAGATCGGTCAGAATGGCCCTTGCTTCGATCTTGTCCCGCTCCAGGTGCCGTCCCGACAATCCAACGCCGAGCCAACGGCGGTGCGTTCGGACGGGAAGCGCCCCCACTGAACCCCTGACCTCGAGCATCAACGCCGAAAGGAACGCGGAGAAGCCGTCGTGAATGGCTTCCATGTCCCCTCGAGCCATCACTTCGGGGTTGTAAAACCAGCGGCAGTGGTCTCCCGCCTCGGAGACGCGGAACTTCAGATCAAAGTCGCGCCCGGGAGCTTCCTCGGGGTTCGCCTCCTCGACGACAACGGCAAGTCGCGCGCGGGAAGCGCCGCCATGTCGCGCTGCAAGATCGCGCAGGTAGCTTCGACCGACTTTCGACGATTGCAGCCGACCCAGGATGTCGTCAATGGCCGCTGCCAGCGGGGCGTCGACGTCGACGTCGACCACCAAGGGAACAGGGTGGGCGAAAAAGGACTCTAGATCGTGAATCTCATCGCGCAGCGTCGCGTGCATGAAACCGATGCTGAACGTTCTCGCAACCGAAACGCGGGACAGATAGATCACGTACGCTGCGATCAGAAAGCCACTCGGGCGCCAGCTCTCATGAGCTTTCAAGAAGGCTTCCACTTCGGCAAGCGGAAGGAGGCCATCGTGGCACCGCACTTCATTCTTGGCCGTCGCCAGCGCCGACCTCGCTGACGAGACCTCGAGAGGCCTTCCGCGGTCGAGGCGTTCTCTCCAAAACTTCTCGCGCTTCGCCACGGACTCCGCCAAAGTCGCGATCTGCCTTTTTCGATCAGAGCTCACGTCCGTAAAGCGGTATCCCTCGCGAAGACCGAACCGGGTGACGAAGCCGGAGATGGAGAGCTTCTCGCCGTCGATCGTTCGCAGCTGCCGAATCACGACGTCACAAGAAGCAGTGGCGACCGTCAGCTCATGATCGTGGATCGCCGTGACGGTTCCGGGGGCGGCTTCGGACGTCGAGGACGAGAGCGCCTCCAGTTTGTCCACGATCACCCAGCCGTCTTCGATGGCCAATTTCGCCGTCGCCAGGGTGTTGGGATAGCCGCCAAAATCGAGCGCCCGGACGAGCGCCTCCATCTCTTCCCCATCCATTTGCCAGGACAGGATCCCCGCTCCCGTGGGCTTCTGCACGAGGGTGAAGTAGCTACGCTGACCGAAGTCCTGCTCCCTCGGATGGACCTTCTCCGAGACCAACTCCGGGATCATCTCGGCGAAGGCTTTGACACCGGCGCCAAAACACTTCGCGTTGAGGCTCAGCGCTGTTTCCTTTGGACTGATGGCAAAGAGAACCTGCTTGAGGATCTCGCCTCCATCGATCTCAGGCACCATCGTGTGCCATGTGATCCCATGCTCCCGCTCCCGATGCAGGAGGGCCCAGGACGTTGCGTGTACCCCCGCATACTTCGGCAATGGCGCGTCGTGGAAGTTGATCGCGCATTTCGCGGGTGTGGATAAAATCTCTTCACTCAAGATCACCCGGTTTGCGACGCTGAACAGATAGTCATAACGGCTTCGGTTCAAGACATCGATGGCTGCTGTCGAGAACCAAGGCACGCCATGGGCCTGCGCCCAGCGGTGCACTGCCGGGTCTGGCGAGATGATTCCGCGAATGTCCCACGAGGCTTTGACGAGCTCTTGAGCACACAAGATCAGGAGCGTGCCTTCGCCGACGACAAAGCAGCTGATGTTGGCGTTCTTGCGCGAGATGGCAGACCTGTCCTCTGGTGCCGCTCTCCCGTCCGCCGCTGCCATCGGTCTCGCCTTGCTCGCTGCGTTCGTGGAAGCCACCGGCCCGAAGTCCTTTCGAATCGCCACCATCAACTTCGTCAGCACATTGCCCACGCCCAACTCTTCGAAAACCGTCTCGCCCCGCGCGAGCAGATACCGCATGCTCTCGAGCCACCTCACGGGGTGGGTGATCTGCTTCGCCAGATAGCGGCTGATCTGGTCTTGCCGATAGGGCTCCCCCGTCACGTTGGCGATCACCGGAATTTGCAGGGGCGAAAACTCTACGAGGCCAAGGTGCTTCTCGAACTCCGACGCGACCTGAGCCATGTAGGGCGAATGGAAGGCACCGCTCACGTTCAGAGGGATGAACGTTCCCGGGATCGCCTCGATGGCCTCCTGCGCCATCTTGAGATCGTCGAGCGACCCGGCAATCACGGTCTGCCTGGGCGAGTTGGCGTTCGCGATGTCGACCCAACTCAGATGGTTGGCTTCGAGGCACTGGGCGACCGCCTCCGGCGAAGGCCCGACGATAGCCGCCATCGCGCCCTTGGGCGCGCGACTCATCATCTCACCCCGCGTCTTCACCAGCTCCAGACCCTGCTCGAAGCTGAATGCCCCCGCAGCTTGCAGAGCGTTGTATTCGCCCAAACTGTGGCCAGCCACGAAATCCGGAGCCTTCCCGGTCTCCTTTAGCTTTTGCTGATACGTCAGCGCGTTGACCACATAAAGCGCTGGCTGCGTGTATTCCGTCCGCCCCAACTGCTTGTCGGCATCCTCGAGGCACAGCGTCTTGATCGAGTAGCCGAGAATGTCACTCGCCTGCTCGGTCCAGTCCGGGTACGCATCGAACAACGCACCGCCCATGCCCTTGGCCTGGGAACCTTGACCTGGAAAGAGATAACACGTCATGTCGCTTTGCCCTTCCTGCAGCGGACGTTCGACGGGTGCCGGCGCGCGACGGCGGCGCTCGACCCTGCCGGTGCCGTCACTCTCAGGGAAACCTCCCCGTCGTCACGTATCGCGCGATACTCTCCAGGTTGTTCGCGTCGGAGAACACGGCCTTGTTGGCCGCGACCGCGTGCGGCTTGAGCGCGGTCAACGTGTCGTTCAAGCCGTTTATGTACGTCTTGTAACGAGCGATGGATGGTTTGGACAGGCGCCGGAGGCGCAGCAAGTGCTTCCTGAGGAGAGCTTCACTGTTCGATTCGAAGGCATCGACCAGCCCCCAAGCGTGCGCCTTTTCGGCGAAGATCGGTTGCGTCGTCAGGGTCATGTGGTATCGAGCGCCTGCGCACATTCTTCGACGAGCCGATCGTCGATCGTGTTGTCGGCCGCGGGGCGATAGATCTGCATATAGCAAATATCGTCCTCGAATCGAACGCGTAGTGTTTCATAGGTCGCCGCTCGGCTCAGGAAAGCCATTGATACTCCCCGTGGTACTCCTTGATGTACTCCTGCATCGACAACTCATAGGGTCGCTGCATTCCGTCATCGATCCCAAACCGTCGCAGGCACTCCTGACCTTCCTTGTTCACGACACCGCTGAAAAACTCCGCAGCAGCCGGATCCATATGACTTCCCGAAATCGAAAAGCCGATTCCGTGCAAGCGATGATCATTTCGATCCTGCCGCAGTCCTCGTCGCTGAGCGCGTCGACGATCGGCTTGGCTGCGTTCATCCCGAACGTGACGGGGTCTTCGTAGGGCAAGGTGACGGTCTTCTTCAGCATGAGCAGATTTCGAAACCTAGCTCGTGTCCAGATGGCGGTATTCGGCCAGCTTCTGCACATCCAGGCACGCGGTCCCAGCGAAAATGTTCATCGCCTCGATTCCGACAACGGTCATGCGCTCGTCTCCTGAACGAACCGGCATTTCACCGGCATTTCACCGGATGGGGGTGGGCCGGTTCGACGCGCCGGACCTCCGGGCGAGCGTCTAGCACGATCGCTCGAAGGGGACCCCATCGTTGGGAACATAGGGGCAGTACGGCACGGCGCAACCCAGTTGTGCGAGTTGGAGGTCAAAGCTCGGCGTCCCTCGCGTGGGTCGGTGAGACGAGCCGCATCGTGCCACTGGCGCCATCGGAGCGGCGTGGCGCGGATCGGTACCTTGCTCCCGCGGGCCCCGAGGCTTATGGATTCGCAGGAGTTCCGTTCGCGGGAGTGGATATGCCGAGATCGGAAACATGAACGTAAGCTCCATTCTAGAAAACAACGTCACGGCCGGACGCGCCGATAGAGTCGCATTGCTTCATGGGAAAGCAGCATGGACTTATGGCGCCTCGATTGGCGCGACGAACCGAATGGGAAATGCATCGAGGCAGCTCGATGTCCGCGTCGACGACCGCGTTCTGCTGCTATTGCCCGACAGCGCGGCGGTTGCGATCTGCTTCTAATGAGGACGATATCTGTCTGTCCAGCTCCAAGCTGTTTGACGCCTACGGACTAGGTAACAGCATCGGATATCCCTTCAGCGCAGGGGCGACCACCGTGTTGAACGCCGATCTGGAGCCTTGAATGCAAAATCCCAGCCCCCTCCGATCCCGCATCATCACACTCAACGAAATGAGGGCCCTGCGCAGCGCGGAGGGCATCCTCGGGGCGATCATCTATCAGAAGGCCGAGGCTGAGCCCTGGCCGCTCCCCGTGGAAGTGCCGCGGATCTACGCGCAGATGGTGAGGCCACAGGACGAGAGCGTCGCCGAAATATGGTACAGTTCGAACCCCGTGCGCGTTGAATCCCCGGGTACGGTGACGTGCGCTCACGACGGTGAGTACATCTTCGTCGCGGCCGCCTTTACTGAGAACGACGGCGGCTTGGAGGCGCAGACCGAGCGGCTCTACTTGGAGAGCCTTCGTTTGCTGGGGCGCTTGGCCTACACAGCCATATGCCGAATATGGAACTACGTCCCGGCGGTCAATCAGCCCGATCGAGACGGCAACGAGCGCTACAAGGTGTTCTGCTCCGGCAGGAGCAAGGCGTTCTCGCGGCACTTTTCGCAGGCCGATCCCCTGTTCCCTGCCGCTACCGGGATAGGAAGCATGGGCGGGGACGTCGCGGTCGTGTTCCTGGCGAAGAAGGCCGAGGAAGTGATCCACCTCGAGAATCCGGCGCAAACCCCCGCCTATCTCTATCCAGAACACTACGGGCCCAGATCGCCCAGCTTTGCGCGCGCCACCTATGCGAGAAATAGGGTTGGAGATGGCTACCACATCTTCGTCTCCGGCACTGCCGCCGTTCTCGGCTACCAGAGCGTCAACCGGGGCGACATCGCGAGACAGGTGGAGACCTCGATCGAAAACATCAACCGAGTCGTCTCCGCGACCAACCTGAACGCATACGGAATCAACGGCGAGCACGGCGCGTACAACCTGGGCTCCGTAAAGGTCTATATTCGGCACGCTCACGATTTTGCTGCGGTCAGGAAAATGTGCGAACAGCACTTTCCGAAGCGCCGCATCGCCTATTTGCATGCAGACATTTGTCGGTCGGACCTCGACGTCGAGATCGAAGGTATCGCCTGCGGCGAAGCTGGGCCGAACGTCCCACTGACCTTGAGGGACTACTTCACGTGGCAAACGGTACGCAATGCCAGGAAGCCTGCGTACATTTATCTCGACGAGAATGGCGAGGTTCGAGATCAAATCAGCTTTCTCCTATTGAGGCACAGAGTGTTCAACGTTGCCTCCTGTTTGCAGAGGCGCTTCGGGAAGGGTGAGAAGCTGGCATTGGCCTACGCGACGGGCATCGAGTTTGCCGTCGCCTACTATGCGTGCGTCTTGTCCGGCATCGTCGTCATTCCCATCCCTGCGGGAGATCAGATTGAGATCGATTCTACGTTGCGTGGCATCCGGCTCGCTGCCCGTACGTCGAAGGACGGGCTGACCGTTCTGTGTGACAGTCATACGAAAGAGAGCGTCCTTCAGCATTCGCTGGAGAAGACCGAGCTATTGACCCTCGAGGATCTGTGGGACAAGCATCAGAAGTCATTCCAGTTCGTTCTCGTGGACCCGGATGATATCGCCACGCACTGGATTACGCCGGATTCGTCGGGGGACGCTCAGCTCATTCCGCTGAGCCACAAGAGTCTGGTCGAAAAGGCCAATGCAGAAATAAAGACCTGGAATTACACGAATCAGTCCGTCTCCGTGTCCTTGGTGCCGCACCATCGCTATCTCGGTCTGGTGTTCAATCTGATCGTGCCAATCTGTAGCGGGACCACCGCCATCTCGATGGCCCCCGATGCCTTTGCGTGTGGTTCGACGACGTGGGCTCGAGCGATCCCGCATTATCGAGCCACTCATGCCATCGTCGCCACAGACGCGGATGTGGACGGCGCGGACAGCGCAGACCGTCTACAGGTCGCCGTGATGCGCACGCCGATCGAGCACCGCATTGTGCTCAGCGATGTTGCTCTCGACACGATCGACACACCAATTGCCGCGGAGGCGCCGGCCTCACACGACGCGCCAGAGCACGCGCCTTCGTTGTTGGTGCGAACCTGGGAAGACAAAAGCTACGTTCAAGCCTTGCAAGAGAGCTCCACCAACCCGTCGGTGAGCGCGCCGGCGTCCGTGCCGAAGGAAAGGATCATACTCGCCTTGCTGGGCGGGCCGACGGCGTCGGGCATCGAGGCCGGCTTCGAGATCGTGCGAGGACAACCATCGGCTTTGCCCGAGACCGGGCTTGTTGGGGTCTATGGGGCGGACCCGGATGACTTCCGCGCCGCCTACCTGCTCGACGCTTCGCGGACGGCAAGCGTGGTCGAGCGCCCGGTCGCGGTGGGCGCTGCGCGGTGTCGTCCGGTCGCGCTGATGTTCCCCGGACTGGGCGATCAACACCTCTACATGGGGGAGCAGCTTTATCGGCACGCGCCTGCGTTCAAGCGAGAGATCGATCGGTGCGCAGAGATCTTGAAACCCGAGCTCGGGCTCGACCTACGCGACGTCCTCTATCCGGCGCGCGACACCAGCGAGGCTCCGCCCGCGGTTCCGAAGGGGGTTGACCTTCGAAGGATGCTGGGGCGCGACGGTCGTGCACCGACCGCCAACGAGCGGCGATTGAACGAGACGCGGATCGCGCAGCCGGCTCTCTTCGTCGTCGAGTACGCGCTTGCTCGCTTGCTGATCGCGTGGGGCGTCCAGCCGGCGTCGATGCTTGGTTACAGCCTCGGCGAGTATGTCGCTGCTTGCCTGTCCGGCGTCATCGGCCTCGCGGACTCGCTCGCGTTTGTCGCGCGAAGGGCGCAGCTGTTCGAGACGCTTCCCCCGGGCGCGATGTTGGCTGTCGCCCTGCCCGAAGACCAGGTCCGCACGCTGCTCGGAGCCCAGCTCGCCGTGTCCGCGGTCAATGGGCCGGAGCTCTGCGTCGTAGCCGGTCCCCACGAGGAGATCGAGGCGTTCGAGAAGCTGCTCGCCGGTCGCGGGATCACGGGCCGTCGGGTTCAGACGTCCTATGCGTTTCACTCCCCGATGATGCAACCGCTCGCGGATCGCGTGACGGCCCTCGCGCGCACGTTCAAGCTCGCAGAGCCCACGATTCCTTACACCTCCAATGTCACTGGGAAGCTCATCACACCTGCGGAGGCCGTCGATCCGCGCTACTGGGCCACCCATCTCACGCAGCCCGTTCGCTTCAGCGAAGGACTACGAACGCTCGCCGCGCAGCCCGATCTCGTCTTCGTCGAAGCAGGTCCAGGTCAGACCCTGAGCAGCATCGTGATCGCGTCGCCCGATGTGGCCGGAGGCGCGCGCGTGGTCGCTCCGATGATGCGCAACGCCTACGATCGCCAATCGGACATGGCCGTCCTCCTGAAGGGCATCGGCCGGCTCTGGGTCAACGGCGCAGCCGTCGAGTGGAGTCGACTCCCCTCTCGTGCCCTTCCAAGCGGGGCACCGAGCGTCGCGGCATCCAGCGTCGCTGCCCAGCCTCCCGCCACCGAGGCCGCGATCGAGACCGCGACCGAACGCCGACTCCTCGAGATTTGGCGACAGCTCTTTCGCCGAGCCGACATCACGTCGGCGAGCTCGTTCTTCGATCTCGGTGGCAACTCGCTGACCGCGACGAAGCTGGTTCCGCGCCTCCAGAAGAGTTTCGACGTGAACGCTTCGTTGAAGCTCGTGTACCGCGCCCCGACGCTGCGATCGATGGCGAAGGCGATCGACGATCTTCGTTTCAATCCAAACGCTCTCCCGGAGGCGCCCCTCGTCTCGCGCCCGACGCCCGCGACGAATGCTCGACTGCGGCTGTCGAACGGCTTCGTCGTCAACCACCAGAACGAGGCTGAGACACGTCATTTCTACGACGACATCTTCGCCCACCGTTCGTACGTCAGGCACGGCATCACGATTCGTGACGGTGCCTGCGTGTTCGACGTCGGCGCGAACATCGGGCTCTTCACGCTCTTTGCTCATCACGAAGCGAAGGGCGTGCGCCTCTTCTCTTTCGAGCCGGCGCCGGAGACCTTTGCGCTCCTGGAGAAGAACGTCGCGGAGCACAGCGTTCGAGCGACGACGCTGAACTACGGGCTGTCGAACGTCGCCAGGGAAGCGTCGTTCACGTTCTATCCCCGCAGCTCTGGGATGTCGTCGTTCCACGCGGACGCGGTCGAGGAGAAGCACAACCTCAAGTCGATCATCGCGAACGAGCGGCGCCTCGGCGGCGCCGTGCAGGCCGACGCCATCGCCCACGTCGAGGGCGAGCTGCTCGACGTCCGCTTTCAGCCGACGGTCGTCACTGCAAAGCTTCGCCGGGTCAGCGACGTCATCCAGGAGCATCGCGTCGAGCGGATCGATCTGATGAAGATCGACGTTCAGAAATGCGAGGCTGAGGTGATCGACGGGATCGACGAGCACGACTGGCCGAAGATCCGTCAGATCGTCCTCGAGGCACACGACGCCGACGGTCGCGTCGAGGTACTTCGCGGGCGGATGGTAGAGCGCGGGTTCTCGGTCATCGTGCAACAGGACGAGCTCTACGTCGGTACGAACATCTACAATCTCTACGCCGTTCGGAAGGAGCCCTGATCGTGGAGGGAAACGTGCACTACGAGACCGTGGGCGTCGTCGGGGCAGGCGTGATGGGGGTCGGGGTCGCTCAGAGTCTCGCGCAGACGGGGCATCGCGCGATCGTCGTCGACGTCTCCGACGCGGTTCTCGAGCGCGCGCGCAAGGAGATGAAGAACGGGCTGCGCGCCGTCGCCCTGTTCAAGAAGCCCGCCATCGATCCGCGCGAGGTGACGAGCCGCGTCACGTATACGACGGACTATCAGGCGCTTTCGGCGGCGAGCTTCGTGGTCGAGAACGTCACGGAGAAATGGGACATCAAGAAGGACGTCTACAGGCGGCTCGATGAGATTTGCAAACCGGAGGTAGTCTTCGCCGCGAACACGTCGGCGATCTCGATCACGAAGATCGGCTCGGCGACCAAGCGTCCGGCGCAGGTCGTGGGCATGCACTTCATGAATCCGGTGCCCATGAAGCCAATGGTCGAGGTGATTCGCGGCTACCACACGACGCCGGCCACGCTCGAAGCCGCCAAGCGCTTTCTGGCGGAGATGGGGAAAGACTGCATCGTCGTCGAAGACTCACCCGGTTTCGTCTCGAACCGCGTCTTGATGCTGACCATCAACGAGGCGGTATTCCTCCTCCAGGATCGCGTCGCCGAAGCCGTCGAGGTCGACCGGATCTTCAAGACCTGTTTCGAGCACAAGATGGGCCCGCTCGAGACCGCCGATCTCATCGGTCTCGACACGATCCTGTACTCGATCGAGGTGCTCCACGAGAGCTTCAACGACGACAAGTATCGACCGTGCCCGCTCCTGAAGAAGATGGTCGACGCGGGCCTTCTCGGACGCAAATCCGGACACGGATTCTACCGCTACGAGTGAGGGCGCCAATGGATGCCATCGAGACGAAGATCAACGCGTACCTGACCCGTTTCTTTCCGGGAGTAACCCTCGGTCTCGACGACGACATTTTCAGTCTTGGTTTCGTCAATTCGATGTTTGCCCTCCAGCTCGTGACGTTCCTGGAGCATGGCTTCGAGATCGAGATCGAGAACGAGGACCTCGAGCTCGACAACTTCAGATCGATCGGCGCGATGCGTCGATTCGTAGAGCGCAAACGGTCCGACGCTGGGTGATTTTTGGAGAGCGAGGCGAGGTGATGGCGGGTTCAGCTCTGGAGCAGGCGAGCGAGGCTCAGGATCGATGGTTGTCGCGTCTCGCGAGACCAGCTCGTTGGTCGCCCGGGCCTCGGGATCTCCCAGGTCGCGGCGACGGCGCTCGATTGCGGGCGGGCGGCGTCGACGTCGCAGCAGGGAGGCGCTCTTGAGCAAGGCCGGTAGCGACGCGCCGAGCGGCAAGGACAAGCACGTCAAGTGCGTCGTGTGGGACCTCGACAATACGCTCTGGGACGGTGTCCTCCTCGAGGATCGCAGCGTCAACTTGAGAGGCGCGGTAGTCGAAGTGATCCGCACGCTGGACGAGCGGGGGATTCTCCACTCGATCGCCAGTCGGAACGAGCCCGACGTCGCAATGGCGAAGCTTCGCGAGCTCGGTCTCGACGAATACTTCCTCTACCCGCAGGTTCATTGGAACGCGAAGTCGACCTCCGTCCGCGCGATCGGCGAGGCGCTGAACATCGGACTCGACACCATCGCGTTCGTCGACGACCAGCCGTTCGAGCGAGACGAGGTCCGCTTCGCGTTGCCGAACGTGCGCTGCATCGACGCCGCCGACGTTTCGAAGATTCCGCTCATGCGCGAGATGACCCCGCCTTTTCTGACCGAAGACTCGAGGATGCGACGCCGGATGTACCTCGCGGACGTCACGCGAAAGGAGGTCGAAGCGGCCCACTCGGGGAGCCCAGACGAGTTCCTGGCCTCGCTCGAGATGCGCTTCACCGTGGCGGCGGCGAAACAAGAGGATCTGCAACGCGCCGAGGAGCTGACGGTTCGCACGAACCAGCTCAACGCGACCGGCTACACCTACTCCTACGAGGAGCTCGATCGATTCCGTCTATCGTCCGACCACGAGCTCTTGATCGCGGGTCTCGACGACAAATACGGTACCTACGGGAAGATCGGGCTCTCGCTCGTCGAACGCTCCGGTGACGTGTGGGCGCTCAAGCTCTTGCTGATGTCGTGTCGGGTCGTCTCGCGCGGCGTCGGCACCGTGCTCCTGAACGACATCATCCGTCGCGCGCGCGCGGCGGGGGTCAAGCTCCGTGCAGATTTCGTCCCGACGGCCCGAAATCGGATGATGTACATCTCGTACAAATTTGCTGGGTTCCGTGAAGTCGATAAGAGAGACGACGTCGTCATCTTGGAAAACGACTATTCCCGGATCCAAGCCGCGCCCCCCTATCTCGAGCTGATCGTCCCGCCTTAACGCGCAACCCAGTTGTGTC
The DNA here is from genome assembly GCA_037157805.1 of Sorangiineae bacterium MSr11367. Lineage (NCBI taxonomy): Bacteria > Pseudomonadati > Myxococcota > Myxococcia > Myxococcales > Pendulisporaceae > Pendulispora > Pendulispora rubella. Next base: position 9,037,090 of record CP089983.1, read on the forward strand.
GATCCTGAATCGTCAGCACCGGAACGAAAAGATCGAAAAGTTCCTAGAGTTCATCGCCGAGGGCAACGGCTCCAAGTCGGTCGCCGATAAGCTCAAGGTCCTCGAACGCGAGGCCGACTCGGAACGACGCCGTCAGAGCAAGACCACGCCGTTCGCGTCCTCCGCTTCGAGTGTCTGCGTGGGAAGACCGTAGATGCCGCGTCGGACTTGGGTGTTTCCCGCGACCAGGTGTTCGTGCGTCACCTGCCAGGGTTCTCCCCTGCTCTGCCACCACCCGCCGACCGCGACCCGGACGCCGCGGGCAAGGGGCGAAACGCTGGAGACGAAGTGCAGCGACTCCGAGCTGACTTTGAACAGGACGAGGCAGTTGAACGCGGGGCTCATGATGGCTCCGCTCGGGCACCAGACGAAGTGTCCGCCCCATTCCGGCTTCCAATCTTTCGCCAAATGCCAGACATAGGCAATGGCGTGGTTATTGAGCGCATCGGTGTGTGGCAGCGTGTGGTCCTCCGCCAGGTACGTCGCGGCGGTGAACCGCGCAGGGCCCGCACAATCGGAGCCAGTCACTTCCGACATGAGCCTTCGCGTTGCCCGGCTCGTGAAGATGCGATGGCACTCGAGAAGCTCCGGCGGATATTGACCGCGATCGTGAAGCGCGTGGTGACGATAGTGAAAGAACGGCTCCGCGGCTTCCTGCGACGGCCATCGCGCACACCGATCCAGCGCCGTGTGGACGCGCTCGGCGAAGCCCTTTTCGAAAGCCGACGCAATGACCACAGCGCGCCCTTGAGCGATCTCGCGACCGATTCGCGGCCATACCCCAGGATCGTCGAAGAGGCCGGGACGGAGGAGCGTCTCGATCGAACCTGCTGCGGTATCGTCCACCGGTTCCTGCAAAATGCCATCCGCGACGAGCGCGTGGACCAACCTCTCGAACGCGTGCAAATCGCCATCGACCTCGAGCGACTCGTACGCATTTCGGCACGATCGTGGCGCGGCGAACTCGATGGCGATCTTGTGCATCGTGATGTGCATCGGCTTCGAAACGCCGTCGACCGTCGCCTCCACCCGCTCCGGCCCCACGACGCGAAATACGACGTCCGAACGAAGGAAAAGCACCGTATCGGAATTCATGTTCTAGATGGACTTAGCACTCAATGGCTCGTAACGCTCTGACGAGCACGTCGTAGTCAGCACGTCGAGCTCGAGGAGCGGCAGCGGAGACCTTCCCGCGGGGCCGGCGCCCCTGACGATGGACTCGAAATCGTTGCGTTTCGTCGCGCCTTAGCGCAACGAACCGTCGAAATTGGCAGATACGTAGTGCAAACATATGACACCTGCGGTGTGCCCTTCGGGCAAAGGTTCGCGCCAGTGCGGTGTGTCCGTACCGCTGTACACGACGGCGTCGCCCGGTCCCAAACGCACCGAGTGCGCGCCCTGGTCGGTCTCGAAATGAAGCGACCACGCGCCCGCCCTGCTCGCGTCGGCGTTGCTGTCGACGGCAAGGGAGACGTTCCATCGACATTGCGGACGGTCGATGTGCCGCGTGAGCACCGCGCGATCGCGGTAATGAAAATGCCACGTGAACGACGGCTTGATCGGTTCGTCGACGACTTTACCGATGAACCGCGTGAGCTGATCCTGAAAGAGCACGGATACGAAATCACAATATATTCCGTCCCGCGCACCAAGCGAGGGTACCTCGTACGATGTGAAGTTACCCGACGCGTGCAGTGTGCGAAAGTGCCGGCGCATCGCGGCGACCTGGAGAGGGCTCAGCACGTTTCGGACGACGACGTATCCGTCGGTCTTCAGGCCGTCGCGCAGCCGTTCGATGCGATCCGCGTCTCGAGCGCGACTCTCATCGGTCGGCCTCGGAATCAGCACGTGGGTCGCGAGAAGCATGTCGCGCGTGGCGGCAGCCAGCTTCTCGCAATCGATCGACCCTGCACGGAGCTCGTCCGAGCTGCTTCTGTCCATATCGACGGGCTGCATGGCCTCTGTGAAGGGATGCGGCACCCAGAGCCGGTACGACGTCTCCAACGGGGGCAGTCCCCGCCGCGCCGTCGTTTCGAGCCGACCTTCTTGGGCGAAATCGCCGCCGAGGTGATCCCACAGAGCCGCACCGAGCCGCACCCGTTCGTCCTGGGGCGGGTCGTCCGTCTCCTGAATGCAGCACGCGGGATTGAGCACGATACCCGTTTCCTCACACGCGGTTCGAAGGGCGATCATGTCCTCTTCGGGCACGAGCGCGAGCAGCGCGGGATCCAATCGACACGCGAAGGAGGACTCCTCCCCAGGTAGGGCGTCCTCGGCGACGAGCAAGCCCTTTTCGATCGCGGCGTCCAGAATGTCGCTCGAAAGCTCGACCTCGCGCTCCCCACCCTCTCCTGCGTGGGCGGCCTGGAGCGTGCCGAGAAGCCACTGTACGAGGGGAACGTCGTCCGGGAACCGCATGGTGAACCGAGTGCGGCCGCGGTCCTTCCGCCGCACCTCCCATTCCACGCGAAGAACGAGACTCGGATTCAACGACAGCATCTCTGCATCGGCGTCTGGCATCATGACGATGCGAAATTCGAATCAAACGGGGCAAATGGCAAGACGTTCGAGAAATTCGCAACGTCGCGAGTTTGTTCCGTGCGCCACCAATCGACAAAATGAGACCATTCGTTCAACTGGCCTCGCGTGTGAATTGACTCACAAATCAAGGTAACCAATATCTACTCACCCCATTGGGTTGCCGGCCCTGTGCTGGCCGCCCCCTTATCGAAAGAGACGCCAATGCAAACGTCGAACAAAGAAGCACCCAAGCAGAAGATTCGCGCACGCCTGGCCATCAACAAGCTGAATGTTCGTCAACTCGAGGAAGCACAGCTCGGCGCACTGAACATTGGCGAGGACCTTCCGTGCCCCGGCGGTACGATGAGTGGCAAATTCGGCGGTTCGCTGTAGTCGTTTGGCGCGGCAGTAGATAGATTGGGCCGGCGTCGCACCAAAACTCGGCGCCGGCCCGTTTCCATCGAGTATGCGGCAGGTGGCGATGCTATTTTTTCGTGAATTGGGCGGCGACATCGATCGCGCATGGCGGGCCGAGAATTACGACGTTTCGGCCTTTCCTCGGATCGCACGCATCGCATTGTCGGAGCGTCCCCCCTCCAAGAACGTGACGCCGGACGAGATCGTCGAGTGGACGCTCACCACCGGGGAGTTCCCAAGGCAGCCCAATCTGGACATTGCCTTCGGCGACCCTCCCATCACGGTGTTTTGCGCGCAACGTTTTTACATCGAGGCGCTCTTCTGGGTGGACGGGACGACCGCCATTCATCAACACAACTTTTCGGGCGCGTTCCACGTTCTCTCCGGCTCTAGCATTCACGCACGCTACGCGTTCCATCTCGACAAACGCTTTTCGGAGCGACTCTTATCGGGAAGTTTACGTCTCACGGACATCGAATTGCTCGAGAAAGGCGATACGCGCCCCATCGAGTCGGGAGACCGGTTCATTCACTCGCTCTTCCATCTCGACCGGCCCTCTGTGACCATCGTGGCACGTACGTTTTCCGAGCCTTCGGCCACGCCTCAATACAGTTATTCCAAACCGTCCCTCGCACACGATTCGGCCTTCAACGGCGAGCAGCTGAAACGCCAAGTCCAGAGCCTCGTCCTGCTTTACGAAAGCGAGCACCCCGAGGCGACCGCCATCGTTCGAAAGGCGTTGGCTCGGGCCGATGCACTCACCACGTACCGGCTCCTTCGCGCCGCCCACCAAGCGGCCCCCAAGGCCTCGTTCGAGGCCCTCCTGGAAGACGCACGGGCTCGCGATGCCCATCTCGTCGAACGATTGGAGGCCGTGTTCGAGCAGGACCGCCGGCTCCATTTGATCGTGGGCCGGCGAAAAAAGGTACGGGATGCGGAGCATCGATTCTTTCTCGCGCTGCTCTTGAACGCACCGGATCGGAAGAATCTCCTCAACCTGGTGAGGCGCCGGTATCCCGAGCACGATCCGCTGGACGTCGTCGCACGATGGGTGCGCCAAATGGCGACCACGCAATTGGAAGGAGACAGCGAGCCGAACGTGCTTGGCCTCCCGCTCGACAGCGCAGGCATCGACGTGCTCGAATACACGGTGCGCGCCCTGTCGCACGAGGAGATCGTGCGCCGCCTCCAACACACGTACGACGAGGACGACATCCGCGATCAGCAGAGCGACATCGTCGAGCTCGAGAAATCCATTCGAAGCATGCTGCTATTTCGCCCCCTCTTCACGGAATGAACGCCCCCTCGATCGCACGGTCCGTCGACCCGGTCGTACGCCTGCGCAACGATTTCGGGCTCGATTCCGAACGCCTCCGCCGCTTCGGCCTCGCGCCGCCGCGCTGTTCTCTCGCGCATGGAGCGAGCGGGATTGCCTACGCACTGTGGCGAGCGTCCATCGTCAGCGACGATCCAAGCCTCCTCGAAGCCGCCCGAGCCTGGATCACGCTCGCCGAGGAGCACGTGTCGGGCGCCGACTCGTTCACGTCGAGCGAAATGGGCATCGAACGGAGCGCCGTCGGCTACACGTCGGTCTCCGCGGCCGAACCCGGTCTGTTCTTCACAAAAGCACTCATCGCGAACGCCTATGGCGACGCGACGGTCACGTCGAATGCCGTCGCTCGGTTCATCGACGTGAGTCGTCGGTTGGAAAGGCCCCTGGACGTGCACCTCGGAAGCCTCGGTGTCGGCATCGCGGCCTGCCGGCTGATCGAGCTGCGCGCGGGCCACGAGGCGAGCCTCGCCGCGTTGCGCGACGAGATCATGGGGCGGGCACTCAGGCGCGGGGCGCGCATTGCGCCCGGGCGGTCGTTGGGGTTCGCGCACGGCTTCGCAGGGCTGGTCTCCGCCGCGTGCTCGGCCCGCATGGTGCCCGAGGTGGAGAAGCTCACCGAGGCGTTTCGAGCCCACGCGATGATGTCACACCGCGGGCTGCGCTGGCCCGTATGCGCGGGTGGAGACAAAGTCGTACTCAGCTGGTGCAATGGGCTCGGCGGGCATCTGCTGGCCTGGGTCCAAGTGTGGCAGCTGTCCCGCCGCGACGAAGACCGCGACATGATGGATCGCGTCGCGCAAAGCCTCTGGGAGTCGAGGAGCGCGTACGGCAGCATCTGCTGCGGTGCCGCCGGCCACGCGCTCGTTCTCGCGCAGTTTGCTCGTGCCGTCGATGCCCCCGAATGGCTGTCGCGAACGCGCACGTGGCTCGAAGCCGCGAAGCTCGAATGGACGAGCGAAGATTCTCCGCAAAGCCTATTTCGCGGCAACGTCGGCCTGCTGCTGGCCCGGATCGAGTGCACCTCGGGCAAGACCGCGCAATTTCCCATTTACGGATGATGGCACGGCCTACGGTTTCCTCTCGTCTTTTTCGGTTTCTTCGACGCTCGTGCCGACGCCCTGGGCGCAATGCTGATCGAAGGACGCGAGAGCCTGCGGACCGAGGTAACGCGTGAGCGCGTCGCGATACCACGCGTCCCACGTATGCACGACCACCGGCCTGCGTCCACCGCCGGTTTCGGCCGCAACCTCGAAGAAGTAAGGGACGTCGAGCTCCGAAATGGGGTGAAACGACGCGTCGAGCATTCCCACGGCAATGGTCGCCGCGATTTGATCGACGATCCGCCGGTTCGCGCACGGATACGGCAACTCGCCCAGGCGCCAGAGCTCCTCGAGCTCGTACATGGAGTCAATCTCGCCGGCGAACTTGCGCATCGAACCATTGGCGAACAATACGAAGCCCACATTGATGATATCGAGCGGGCGCGCTCCCACGGCCGAGCATATGGCGTCCATCGTGGGCCACCACATGACCGGCCGAATTCGCGTGTTCCCCACCCATCGCTCCTCGGCGCCTCGCTCGCAACCTGGATCGAGCCGGCCGCATATGTCGTGACGCGCATGGCAATCGACGAAATCCGAGAGAGCGCCGAGCACGAAGGTGTCGTTGTCCATGAGGATGGTGTGTTCGGGTAGGCATTCATGGAGCCGCCGAACGGCGATCCATTTGAGCCAGAACATCCATTTTGGATCTTCCGCATCGTATCGATGGACGCGGGCGCCGACGTCGTCGGCCGTGGCCGCGAGGAGCGGAGAGAGACTTCCGAAACACGCCACGTGAATCTCCGCCGCTGCATCGTAATGGCGGGCAGAGCGCATGCTATTCACCATTTGAAGCTGGCTTCGGACCGAAGAATCGACGGTGTACAACAAAGCGTAATGCGCCACGGTATGCCTCACGACCACGAACGAGTGTGCATCACAGGAGAACGACGTCTTGGCGTTTCATCGTTTCCGTCGCCAGACCATACCGGCCCGGCGCAATGGGCGGATGCGTGAAGGACTCGTGCTTCGCAACCTCCCATCGCGCGTCGGCCCCCTGCCACCAGCCATTGACCGCGAGACGGCTGCCACGAGCGCGCGCGGTCACCTTGGACACGAAGTGCACAGAGTCGCGGCTCACCTTGAAGATGACCAGGCTGTTAAACCCGGGGTTCACCATGGCGCCGCTCGGGCACCACACGAAGTGCCCTCCCCACGCGGGGTGCCAATTCTTGGACAAATGCCACACGTACGCCACCGTGCGATGGCCGACGGCGTCCGTATGCGGAAGCGAATGATCACCCGCCATGTACATGGCCGCGCCAATCTGGAGCGGGCCGCTGCAATCGCAACCGGTGAGCGACGCCATGAGCGCCTTCGTTGCCGAGCTGCCAAGAATGCGTTTGCACTCCAGGAGCGCCGGCGGAAAGCGCGATGTGTCGTAAACGTTGTGGTGACGATAGTGAAAAAATGGTTCGGCCGCTTCGTAGGGCTGCCACGGAGCGCACGCCTCGAGTGCATCGTACACACGCTCTGCGAACGCGTCGTCGAATGCACGCGGAATGACCACCGCTCGGCCCCCGGCGATCGCCCGCCCGACCCCGTCCGAGAGATGCCCCTTGGGAAACGTGGCGCGATTCAAAATTGAGCTTATCGAGGGGCCATCCGACTCCGAGAACTCCTCCAAAATGCCCTTGGCCACCAGCGCGAGAACGAGGTCCTCGAAATCACGATCCTCTCCGTCCACGTCGAGTTCCGTGTAGACGTCTCGCCACGAGCGAGGGGACGCGAATTCGATAGCCACCCGATGCGCCGTCTCGTCGATTCGCCTCGAAACGCCGCCCACGACGGCATCGACCACGTCGCGACTCGGGAAGCGAAAGGCCACCTCCGGGCGAAGGCGGAGCAAAGCCCCGGCGCTCACGCTCACGTCTCCACCTCCCGCGGACGCACGCCGACCGGGGCTGGCGTCAACCAGCGGGTGATGCGCAGCCGGATAGGCTCCTCGACGAAACGAAACGCCAAGAGCGACGCCACCAACAAGAATCCCATGTAGATGAAGACGTGCGCGAGGCTATTCCATATGGCCGAGTCGAAGCGCGCCCAGGCAAAGAGCAATGGCCAGTGCAGAATGTACGTGGCGAAGCTCGCGTGCCCGAGCGCGACGCAAACTTTGGATGCGAGCGGACCGCGCTCCCACCCCGCCGTCCCCATCACCAGCAGCACGATGAGGGGCAATGGAAAGCCGGTACGAAGAAAGACGAACGGCATCGGTGATACCATGAGCGCCACGAGCCCCAACGCCGCGAGCGGTGCGGCGCGACGCGGTTTCCAGGGCAACCTGGCGGCCAGGGCCCCTGCCATGAACTCCGGAAGCCTCTGCACCGGGAAAAAGCTGATGTACCAAGCGCCCTTCACTTCGTCGCCGAGGGCCAACGGGTGATTCAACCGATCGGGATCGAGCACGGTGTAGATCGCGGGCCAAATCAAGGTGGCCAACCAACCCAGCGCGAGCAGCACGCAAGCGCGGCGGATGGAAAGGCGGGCCAGTGCGGGGAGAAGCCATGGACACAGAACGTAGAAAAGCGCTTCCACCGAGAGCGACCACGCGGCAAAATTGTATTTGAACATCGCGATGTGCGTCCACGCGTTGAGCAGCAGCACCTCCGCGAGGATACGCAGCTGCCCTTCCGAAGTCGCCAGGTCACCCTTTGCCGTTTTCCAAGCCGCCGCGACCCCCACGATCAGGCTCAGCGCGTAAAGCGGATAGATTCGCGCGAAGCGCCGTACGTAGAATCGTCCTATATTCGCACCCGTGAACACCGTACGGGAATAACGACGCATCAACACGTAACCCGATAAGACGAAAAATACGTCCACGGCCACGTAGCCGCCTGAAATGATCGCTTTTCCGAGCCCCTCGGGGAGCGAATCCCGTACGAAGTGAAACGATACGACCCACCAGGCGAGGATCGCGCGGAGCCCGGTCAACGAAAGGAGCTCGCCCGCGGATTCCGCCGGTCCAGCCGGTGCGGCCACAAAGGATGTCGTCATGGTTGCCCTCACGCTACGCGTCCTTCCCGCACAGGTTCAATTGCTTGTGACTCGAAATACGATCTGCAACGGTGTGCAGGATGACCGTTCCTTCCGCGTCGCTCGACGCGCGCTGGCAGACCGCGCGCTTCTTCGTCATGCGCTCGCCCCTTTTGCCGCTGGCTACGCTTTTCGACCTCGGGCATATCGAGGCGCCACACGTACCGGACGACGCGAGCGAGCTCTCATCCACATTGTCCGCGGATCGCGCGTCCGCGGTCGCGGCGTTGCGACATCTCGTGCGTACGGATGCGGTCGTTCGCGAGGCACTCTTCGTTGCGTCCCCTTCGCTCGACGCCGCGGTTCGGGCGTGGCTGCGCGACGAGCTGGACCCTCGGGCGCGGGGCGTGGCCGAAATCATTCTCCGCTACGTGGCCCGAATGGCCGCACGAGCTACGCCGTTCGGCCTATTTTCCGGGACTTCGGTCGGTGTGATGGGCAGCCGCTCGAACCTTGCGCTGGAAGCCCGCGGTTCGTATCGGCGGCACACGCGGCTCGATGTGCACTACCTCGACGCCGCGTGCGAGACCGTGCGGCAACGCAGGGGATGGGAAGACCTGCGCCTGCGCACGAGCACGGGGCTCTACGCGATTGGGAAGCAATGGCGGCTCGCGGAGCTCCGCACGTCGGCGGCCACGGGCACACGGCACTACGGATTGATCTCCCTCGAGCGCAGTCCCCATCTCGACGCCACCATCGACCGCGCCCGCAGCGGCGCGCGCGTCGAGGACCTGGTGCGGGCTCTCCGCGCCGACGATTCCGAGGTCGAGCCTGACGAAGCCCATGATTTTCTTCGCGAGCTGGTCGCCTCGCAGGTGCTCGTGCCCGACTTGGCGCCCCCGGTGACGGGAGCCGATCCGCTCACGCACATCATCGAGACTCTCCGTCGCGCGACGGCGGCACGAGCCGAGATTGGCGCGCTCGTGCGTGCGGAGGAGCAGCTCCACGAGATGGACGCGGACGGCCTCGGGCTTTCGGCCGAGCGATACCGGGCCGTCAACGCCGCATTGGAACCACTCGCGGTACCGAAGGACCTCGACGCGCTCTTTCACGTCGACATGTACAAGCCACTCCACGCCAACGCTTCGCTCGGCCCGCTGGTCGTCTCGGAGGCGCGCCGTGCCGTCGAGCTTCTGACTCGAGTCGGACAGGCCGAAGAGACGGGCCTGCGCGCCTTCCGCGAAGCATTCGGCGAGCGATACGGCACGCGCGAAGTGCCCTTCGTGGAGGTGCTCGACGAGGAGATTGGCATCGGATATCCGGTCGACCCGTTCCGGACCGGGGAACCCTCGCCGCTACTCGAAGGGCTCGTCTTTCCCACCCGCCCACCGCCGCGATGGGCTCGTGACGGCAGACGTGAGCAGTATCTCGCGCGCGGCATCGACGATGCGGTGAGACGCGGCTCACTCGAATGGCTGCTATCCGACGAGGACGTCGAGGCGCTCTCGGAGCCCTCTTCGGAGCGGCTTCCGGACGCCTTCGCGCTGCTCGGAGTCCTCCACGCGCCCTCCACCGAGGCGCTCGACACGGGCGATTTTCGCCTCGTCGTGACTGGCCTCGATGGCCCGTCGGGCGCCACGTACCTCGGGCGCTTCTGCCACGGCGATGCCGCCCTACGCGAGCAGGTGGAAGCCCATCTTCGCGAAGAAGAAGCCCTGCGCGCGGATGCTGTTTTCGCCGAGATCGTGCACTTGCCATCGGGCCGTGCCGCCAACCTGGTGACGCGACCCCGCCTCCGGGATTGGGAAATCGTGTACCTCGGCTCGGGAGGCTCGAACGACGATCGTCGAATCCCCATCGAGGATCTGCGGATATCCGTCGCGGGCGAACGCGTCCTTCTCCGCTCCAACCGCTTGGGGCGCGAAGTGGTGCCGCGCATGACCAGCGCCCACAATCATTCGCGATCGACGCTGGCCATCTATCGATTCCTCGCGGCGCTCTCCGCACAAGATGGGCGGACACCGCGATTCTCATGGGCCCCGTGGGGCGCGGCGCCGTTTCTGCCGCGGCTTCGGCGCGGTCGGATCGTGCTGAGCCCCGCGCGCTGGACGTTGCAGAGAGCCGACCTGGCGCCGATTGTGGACTGCAGCTCACCGGCCGACCGGTTTCACGCACTACGTGCTCTGCGCACCCGTCTCCGCGTCCCGCGGTGGGCCGCATTGTCGGACCACGACAACGTCCTCCCCGTGGATTTCGAGAGCGCGCTCCACGTGGAGTCGTTCGCGCAGCTCGTGAAGAACCGAGACACGGTGCGCCTCGTCGAGCTATCCCTCGACTCCCACGCGGTTCAGGGGCCCGAAGGCTCGTTCGCCCACGAAATCATCGTCCCGTTCACCCGGCTCGCCCCCACTCACGAAGGCGCGGTCGCGCCGCTCCGAGTCCTCCCCTCGTCCCCCATCGATACGCAGAGGACGTTCGCCCCCGGCACGCAATGGCTGTACGCGAAGCTCTACACGGGCACGACAACCGCCGACGCGGTGCTGCGCGAGGTGGTCGCTCCGCTGCGCGAACGAGCGCGCGGGCTCGCCGATCGGTGGTTCTTCCTTCGGTATTTCGACCCACAATTTCACCTACGGGTACGCTTCCGCGGAGACCCAGGGCGGCTCCTGGGCGAGCTTTTGCCGGCGCTGCACGAATTGGCGGCGCCGCTGCTCGCCGACGGACGGATTTGGCGGGTGCAGATCGACACCTACGATCGCGAGGTCGAGCGTTACGGAGGATCCCTCGGGATCGACCTATCCGAACGACTCTTCTCCATCGACAGCGACGCGGTTCTCAGCTTCATCTGCGATCCGACCTCCGAGGACGGCCCGACCCGGTGCGACATGGCACTTTGCGGAACCCACCAGCTTTTGCTCGATCTCGGTTTGAGTCTGACCGAGAGGCTCGAGTGGGCGCGCCGCCAGCGAGATCGTTTCGCGCGCGAATTCCGCGCGACGGTGGAGTTCGAACGGCGGCTCGGGCTCAAGTTTCGGAGCGCCCGCCGACACTTCGAAGCGCTGGTCGGCCCCGCCGCCGACAAGGTTGCATTGCCTGGCCGCGCGGTGCTGGAGGTTCGTACGGCGGCCATCGAGCCCGTCGCGGCGCGGCTTCGCGAAGCCGCGAGCGCGGGCGACCTGTGCCAGTCCATCGTGGATTTGGCCGCAAGCCACGCACACATGCACGTCAACCGCGTGCTACGCGCAAAACATCGCGAGCAGGAGCTCGTGCTCTACGACGCGCTCGCGCGCTTGTACGAATCGGAAGTCGCGCGAGGGAAAGCACAAAATCGTGACGTAGCGAAAATTGCGTAAAACTCGAATGCGGTCGTGAATACTTCGTATGGTAAACGCTTATGTTGCACGAGAAAGGATATCGACGATGAGACGGTCGAACATCACGGCAACGGCAGTCTTCGCACTCTCGCTCTGGTCGCTACCTGGCTGTGGAGACGCGTCGGAGAGCTCCCCGGTCGATACCGAATCGAGCAAACTCGAAGCGGGCGCCGGCCCCGATCCCGCGTACGGCCATGGGGCACGCGTGGTCGAGGAACGGAGCATCGACGCACGCATGGTGGATCTCACCATTGTGTCGCCCGCACTGGGAGGCCAAAGCCATGCACGGCTGCTGCTGCCCAAACATTGGGGCGCGCCGCACCGCTCGTGGCCGGTGCTTTACCTGCTCCACGGCTGCTGCGACGACTACACGTCGTGGACGCGCGAGACGGACATCGCCGCCCTGACCGCGGATCTCGACGTACTCGTCGTCATGCCCGAGGCGGGCCAGGCAGGTTGGTATTCCGATTGGTGGAACCAATCCAAAGGAGGTCCTCCGCGCTGGGAAACGTATCATCTGGTCGAGGTGCGAGAGATTCTCGAGCGTGGCTACCATGCGGGAGCCCGCCGCGCGATCGCGGGGCTTTCGATGGGCGGCTTCGGCGCCATCTCGTATGCCGCTCGACACCCGGGGATGTTTCGCGCGGCCGCTTCGTTCAGCGGCATCGTGCACTCGCGGATGGACGGCGGCCCGCAGCTCGTGCAATCGATTGTATCGGGCGCGGGGGAAGATCCTCTCGCGCTATGGGGAGACCCCGTCGCCCAGCGCCCGATCTGGCAAGCGCACAACCCCTACGATCTCGCCGATAGACTGGTCGGCATTCCCATCTACATCGCTTCCGGAAACGGCGACCCTGGCCCACTGGATCCGCCGGAAGGAGGCCACGATTCGCTCGAACATCTACTCGGCGACATGAACACCGCGTTTGCGCAGAGGCTGCGCGCGCTCGGCGCCGACGCCACGATCCATCTCTATGGGCCCGGCACGCACAGTTGGCCGTATTGGCAGCGCGAACTGCATACCGCCTTCCCAATGCTGATGGACGCCATCGGCGTCGATTAGCGTCCCTGAGGACGCGAGTCACACCGTCGAGGGTGGCCGGGCCCAGCAACCTCTTCGCGTGCATGAGGCCCGACGGCTGGATTCGCCATCGGGCTTTGTCTCAGAGCGCGCGTCCGTTCAACCCTCGTTCGAGTGACGACCGTAGCGAACAGGCGTTACCCTCCATGTTCCTCGGCGACATCGGAGAGACGAGGGCGGCGACGCTTCTCATGCGCAGCGCCGTCGACGCTTCCGCGACAGAGGGGCTCCGTCGACGTCCCCGGCAGGCGTAACGACCATCGGCAACAACGTGGCCATCGGGCGCCTAGTACGGCCTCTGACTCGAGGTCACACTGAGGGACTTTGCCCGCGGTCAGATGGGCACGAAGAGACACCTACCCGAGAGGCGAATAAAGACCAGTTAAGTGAGAAAACCCCGGTTTTGCCGGGGTTTGTATAGTTGCGCGGGTAGGATTTGAACCTACGACCTTCGGGTTATGAGCCCGACGAGCTACCAGGCTGCTCCACCGCGCGCCAATTGCTTCTCGTCCCACAAGCGCGCCCCCTTTGCTTGGGGATGCGCAGAAATGCAAACCGCCCTCCGCAGCGAACCTAGGAGGGCGATACACAGTTTCTCGGTTGCGCGGGTAGGATTTGAACCTAACCCGAAGCAGAATATCGAGGAATTTCTCGGCAAATCTGAGGACCGTGGCCCCAACGACGACAAAAAAAAGCCCGGAGAAAAGCCGAGATTTTGGGGGTACTGGACCAGTTGTTGGTCCAGTTGGACCAACGTTCGACCCCGTCGAGGACGCGTTGGCGAAGGCACTCGAGATGGCGATGGCGGCAGGTCGACACGACGTGGTCGCGCGCCTCACCGAACTCAGCAGGGAACCCTCTGCGACGGAGCCGACCGTTCCGCCGAGTCAGAAGCCGGGCAAGAAATAAGGGAGCTCTTCAGATTGACGGAAGAGTCGCGTCATATCGAGCTCTTCAACAATATGGCTCTTCGTTGTGTTACAGACAACATAGCGCGTGCAAGCCTATCGAACGGACCGCGCACGATGCCGATGACCACGTCCGCGGTGACTTGAGCCGGCAGCGGCCCGCGTGTCGACGAGGCCAACGTGGTCCAACGATGCGCGGAGCGAACAAGCGCGACGGCGATGCCGACGTTCCCACAGGAGATCCCCTGCGGCACGTCGAAGGACGTTCGCTCGCAACCTGACGCAGTGCCCGAAAAGCGAACGCTCGAAAATCGAACGACGTTCGAAAAGCGTGCGCCCAAGAATTGGGCAGTGTTCGAAAAGCGCGCGCTCAAGAATTGAGCAGTGCTCAAAAACTGAGCACCCCGCCGCCAAGCGATTGGAAAAGCGATACGCGCGCGCGGAACAAGGACCTTGAGGCGCCCCCTTCGTCGCGCCTCAAGGAGGTTCCTTGATGCAACAACAGGCAGCTTCAGAAGCGGACGACGTCGAGATGAGGCAGCGTCGCCGGCGTCGACCGATGCCTGCCCTGCTACGAGAACTCGACGAAGCTCTCGGGAATGCGCAGCCCGAAGCCACCGCCATCGGGGCGCTGCTCGCCAAGCACGCGAGCTTCTTCGCCTTCGCCCTTGGGCTCTCGACCGCGGACATCCTCGGTTACCAGCAAGTGCCCGACGAACAGATCGCCCAACGTCTGGCAACACGACTCCAACGGGCCTTGCTCTTCGCCCGCATCAACGAGTTCGCCGTTCCGCGAGGCACGCCGACAGCGATCCGCGCGTTGCTGCACGTGCTCCGGCACGGCGAGATTGGGGGTTCGAACGTGGGCGAGTTCGTAGCCAAGCGGGCGGATGCCTTGGCACCTCTGCTCAAGATGGCGCCCGACATCCTCCGGCGCTACACAGGTGAATGCGACGACTACGTGGCAAGGAGTCTATGGCCAAGCGCGCGCCGCGCGGCGTGGCGCGCAGAGCGAGACAAAGGAGCTCGAGACGCCGTCCTCGCGCAATCAGCGGTAGAAACCTTTGGACGTGGGGTTCGATGGCACGGAGAGCGGGCATACTTCGAGCCGACTCGAATTTCGGCATTGCTGAGAAGCCCGAGCAAGTTCGTCCGATTCTACGATCAACGATGCATCGATATCGTGATCTCGAGGGATGCGCTTAAGGGGGTCCTCCAAGTCTGGCGAGAGCTCTACCGTGACCTCGTTCTCTACGCCGACCCGGAGGGCCTCCATGCCCGATGGAAGGAGGGACGCGGTGGGTTCAATGCGCGCTCGAAGCGCAAAGAGGCCCGTCGCGCGCGAGGAGCGACGAGCCTTCTGCCGGTCCTCCTTTCCCACAGCTCCTACTTCCCCCGCGGCCAGTGGCTTGGTCGGACCGCTGCGCAGAACGTGCAATAGCAATGAGGCGCCGCCCGGGCGGCGCCTTTTTTTTTAGCAACTGCTCTTCGCCTTGGGCCGATACGCTGCCTGGGCATCATTCATTTCTTGGCGGGCTATTTCAAAATAGGCCGCCAATTTGAAAGGAATCGAAAATAGAATTTGACGTCGTCGCTTCAACTGTGAGCAAGTGTCATCATCGGGAGCTGCGCTTCGTGCTGGCGGCCACGGAGATGGTTCTCGAGGGAGGCACGCCTAGCGGCATGTCTTTGGATGTTTCGATGCTCTACCGTGGTGCCAAATGGCAGCTGCGTCCCAGATGGGTCTGGGGCAGATGGCTCAATGCACGATCACCACTCTCCAGTGCGGCAAGGGGGGGCGGATTATGAGTCGCCCATCATCTCCAAAGAAGAATCGTCCGCGAGTATCCAACCGGAGTGCGCCCGAAAGCGCTGGCCGCGCCAAGCGATTGGGGAGCATCTCCCTCGCCCGGAAACGCAGCATCATCGCGGACTTGATGGTGGTCATGTCCGACGACTTTGACGCCTTCACCCGCGAGCGGAACATCGTGTTCGCCACGGAGGACGAATTCCTCTGGTCATTTTTCGGTTTCGTCTGGAGGAACCTGGAAGGGCGTCGCCGCGAGTGGCAGGCACTTCGCGCCCATGGCGCTCCACCGGAGTGGCCCCCTTCCGACGAACCAGATACGGACCCACCCAAATCCGGCCGCACTACGTGATGTGCCGGAAGGATACGACGACTCGTCGAAGGAACCGGACACGGGAGTGAAACTGATGCCGAGTTCGCTGACTACTCATCCAGGCGTCTATGTCGTTCTCGATGTTCCGTCTAAGTTGGGAACGAGTGTCCCTGTCGCGCGATGAGCTTGTCGAAGCCACGCACAGCAGCGTGTGTACAGTCTTCCAGTTGCAGAGGCGACCGGACATGGATAGAACATCCACGTCGAGCACATCACCGCCCGTCTTTGGTTGCCCGTCGATACGCCTGAGAGGTTCGGATGTCACTTCAAGCGGATCAACAGGATCAGAATGTCGTGATCCTCGGATATCTTGCCAAAGCGAGCGCAGCCCTGGCGGGGCAGCAGGCTACCCAATCGTTCGCCGCGTACACGCTCGAGGATGCCATGTACGCGCAAACGCAACGCATCGACGGCCCGGACACGACCTCGCGCCCCAACGCGTTGCACGGCGTCGATAAGATTGTCGCCAATGTCGAAGCCGCGGTGAAGGCGATCAAGGCGCTTCCTTCCGATGGCTTGCCGTCCACCGGCGCGCCGTCGGACGCTCCCAGCGACTCCTAACCCTTCATTTCCGAGGCAATCTCACCGGTCCCGCATCGGCGTTCTGGAGCTCCATGAATTACGACGAGCTTGTGCCCAAACCGTTCGAAGTTCTAATTCGCGGTCACGAAGATACGCCGGCGGGCTATGCCTGCCCAACGTGCGGCGCGGTCTTTTCGCCAAGAAGCTTCCGAGACCGAACGGACGCACTGGAGCTGGCGGCACGTCACGCCTCGGAGCATTGCGCACAGGTCTGCGCGTGTGGCGCGCGGGCGGCGACTTCGCCGTGCCCCGGCTGCCGGGCAAAAGCCCTCGCCGTGACGGAGAAGGAACGGTTCTTGCGCGCCAAGAAGGTTTCGCACGAGGGCTACGAAGGCCCCCTGTATTGCCCGGAGCTCGGAGGGGACAATCAGGGGTACTTCGCTTGCCTGGCGGATCTTCACGCACGCTTCGCGGCGGCAAACGTGGACGCTCCACCCTACGCGTGGGCGTGCGAGACGATCACGTTCCGCCTCGACGCCCAACAGGTCGTCGGCCGTGCGCTCGAGGCCCACCACGAAGGAGCCACGGGCGGGCTTTCGCCCGACGCGATAAGCCGCCTGCAGCAGACGCTCGACGAATGGTGCGCCGAACTGCCGGTCATCGTGACCTATGAACCCGATTATTCTCGTGCCGTCCTACTCGGCGACCTCAAGGCTCGCGCACCCGCAGCATAAGGCGCGGCGCTTTCGTCGCCGGTCGCCGGCCCACGCCGCCGCCGGACGATCCTTTTCTCGTAGCAGGCGCGGTAAGCGATATCCCGAAGCGGCTGGCCACGCGGCGTGGGGCCGCGCACATGCCATGGCCATAGATCTCCAGGTCGTATTCCCTCAGGAAGTGGTGGACCTCTCCTCGGTGCGTCCGGTCGCGGGGATCATCCCTCGAAGCATCGAAGTGGTCGGGAAGGACTTTCGCGCCGTTGACGAGGTTCGAATCAACGGCGTCGCCTCGCCCGATGTCGTCGTGTTGAGTCCGAATCGGCTGATCGCGCAGGTCCCCGAGCTCCTTCGCTACGACACGCTCACGTCCGTGACCGTACTGAGCGCTGCGCTCACGACGACCGACAGAAGCCTTCTTCGTTTTCGCCTTGGAACGACCGCGAGCAAGACGACGGGCATTCTTCGACTCGTGCAGATCTTCGTCAAGTTGCTCTGCACCACGCCCGGTCGAGACATCTTCGCGCCCGCGCTGGGTGGCGGGGTGCTCAAGCGCCTTGGGCTTACCTTCGGGCGCGACGAGGGGGGCGCCATCATTTCCGACTTCATCATCGCCGTGAGCAACGTTCAGCGGCAGATCCTCGCCATTCAGGCTGGCAACCGTTCCCTTTCGCGGGATGAAAGGCTGCTGTCGGCTCGGGTTGTTTCCGCAGCCTTCAACAAGGCCGAGGGGGCCCTCGTCGTCTCCATCGAGCTCCTCTCCCAAGCCGGGCGGGCGGCCCTCGCCAATTTGACGGTGTAAGTCGCGATGTCCCTCGCCGATCTCGAAACCTTCCTCCTCGAACGGTTGGCCGAGCTCGACCCGAACATGGACCTCACGCCCGGCTCTCCTGCGGACGTGCAGGTGGTGCAGGCGCTTCTGCGGCGACTGGGCCCCGATCCCTACACCGTCGATCTGGGAACGTTCCTGCGGGACAAGATCAATCAGGAGTTCCCGGACGCCGCCACACGCGAAGGCGACGCGCTCACCGACCTTTTGATCAAGGCCGCGCTCGTCCTCTGGGACCCCGTGATCCGCGAGAATATTCGAATTCGAAACAACCTCTCGTTTCGAGATCCTGCGGTTCTCACAGCCGATGAAGCGGACGCCCTCGGCGCCAACCTCTTCGCCACGCTCAACCGTGGCGAGTTCGCGCGCGGCGTAGCGCGCGTCTACTTCCTGCAGCCGCAGCATGCCTCCCTGTCGCCAGCGAACTTTTTTTCGTCGAAGAGCGACTTGCAGTTCCTTCCGACGGAGGTCCAGTCGCTCTCCGCCGAGGAGATGCTCTTCAATGTGGAGGAATCCCTCTACTACTTCGACGTCAACGTCATCGCCCAGACGCCCGGCGCCGATTCAAACATCGAGCCCGATTCGCTCATATCTGTCGCGAATCTCGCTTCCGCAGTGCGCGTCACGAACAAGGCGAGATTCCATTTCGGCGTGCCCGCCGAAACCCCAACAGACTTCATCGCGCGCATGGATCGCCAGCTCTCGGAAAGGAGTCTGGTCACCGAGCGAGGGATCCTTGCAAAAGTCCGGAACGCGTTCGCCGAGGTAAGCCGCCTCGCCGTCGTGGGGTTCGGGGATGCGGAGATGCAGCGCGACGTGCTGACGGGAGGCGGCCTTGGGCCGATGCTGGCCGGAGGCCTTCGCCTTGCCGTCATTGCCGACGGCGAGAATCACCCCCTTTCGCGACGCATCCGTGTACTGGACCCGCCCGACTTCACCGCACTGCTCGGGCCCACGGGCACGGTCCTGAGCGGCTTCACCCTGACCGTGTTCGATGCGTTCCCCCCGCTCTCACTCCCTGCGGTGCGCGACCTGACCGTCCAACGTGTCGTCGATCCCAGCACGCTCGATCTGAACGAGCAGGTGCTCCGCGTAGGGGCGGCGGAGCGGTGCTGGAGCCTCCGCAAACAAGAGCTCCGGCTCTCGGGCATGCCGGGTGGAATCTTGTTTCCGGACAGCGAGGACGGCACCGTGTCCGTTCCGAACCAAGTGCACATCGGCGGCGCGACGGACATCCTAGTCCGCGGTGCCACGTTCGACACGGCAACGCTCGTCCTCACGGACGTAGTCGACGACACGCCAGCCTTGTCGGGCCGCCGCCTACGTGTCGCCGACGCGGGACACGTTGTGCTTGGAGATCTCGTTCTCGGCAGCACCTATGCCCCGGACGATGCGACATACCGAATTTTGGCAGCTGGCACGACCCTTTCCCTTCAGGTCATGGATCCGCCGTCGGCGGGCTCGTTCCGGATCACGGCGGTCATCCAGCTTTCGGGCCAGTCGCCCGTCCTTGCCATCACACCGGCCATTACCACCGCACCTGGCGCGTTTCGATGGCGCCTTCTGGACGAGATTGACATCGACCTTCGGGAACCGAAGGAGACCAAAGTCACCGGGTCCGACTTGGTGAGCGTTCAAGGGCAAGACACCCTCGATACCGCCGGCGGCGTCGACTTCTCTGCCTACGGCGTGGCACCTGGCGATGTCGTGAGGATCTACGACGGCGCCGTGCGGGGCGACTACAACGTGACGGGAGTGCTCACACCTCTTTTTCGCCAAGTTCGCGTCGATCGACCGCTTTCAGCCACTGTATCGAACCTTCAATACGCCGTATTTCGCCCAAATGCAGACGGCGGTCTCAAAATGCCGTTTGTACGCATCGCAAGCATCGAGCTCCTTGATTCGTCCTCCCAACCCATCGGGACGAACGTGCCCTTTGCGGCTCCTGTGGACATTCGAAGTCGAGGCTTTGCCAATCTGGCGCACGGAATCAAAGCCGATGTCGCCGACGGGCGCCTCGGCATTGTCAGCCCTGCATTTCCCAGCGGCGCCTTGGATGTCGCTGGGCTTTCCTTGAGCATTCGTTGGGCAGGGCCTTCTGCGGTCAACGTCACCTTCTCGGGGCAGAACCCCATCGCTCTTCGTACGTTGGTGGACCAGATCAACCAGGCGAGTACTCTCGCCACAGGCGTCGCGGGACTCGCCACTGTCATCAATGGCGAGCGGCTCGGTCTTGTTCCGGTCGTCCCCGGCCTCGTGGTCGACGGCGGAACTGCGCTCGGTATCATCTTCGGGCCCGACTCATCTTACACCGCGTCGGATATCCGCTCCGAGCTCGCTTCGCTGACCACCCTGCATCCACCGCTCGATACCACGGCCGACGTGGCGCAGGTCCTCGATGGCCTCCAGATAGGGTTCTACGGAGAGCTTCGGCTGACCGCGGGCGGTGGCCTCCGCGGCATTTACGACTTTGCTCCCGAGGCTGGCCGGCGCGTGCAGATCGGCTCGCGATCCATCGGTTCCGCACGACTCTATTTCTTGGAACCGACATCCATCGAGTTTCCTGCAAACGCCATCTTTCGTGTTCACGGGCCGGACGGCGGGACGCTCGACTTTCACCCTGACCCGACTCGCACGTACCAACGGATCCCGGCATTGCCCTCCGGAACCAAGCCAAAAGATGGCAGCACCAAGGCGGGCGGCAGCACGCTCACGACGGGAACGCTCGACTTCGTCCGCAAGGGCATCGAGCCCGGCGACTGGCTCGTGCTCGATTATATCCCCATCATCGCAGCCCGCGCACTCCCGGACCCTGTCCCCGATCTCCACACGCGATCCATCGTTTTGAGCATCAACGGTGGCCTCGACAAGAGCGTCATTTTTGTTCACGACGAAGTAACCATTCCGTCCAACGCTGTGACCAGACAGGGGGTGGCCGATCAGATCAACCGAATCGTGGGACAAGCCATCTGCCGCATCAATGCCAGCGGGCAATTGGAGTTCGAAGCGGATGCGGAGATCGTGATTCGCGCGTCCGGCTCGGCCAACGCGCTCCTCGGACTGCCCACCACGGTAGACGTAAATGACAGCTCCCCTCATCAGGGGACGTACACCATCGTGGCCGTTGCCCCGTCGCAGCTCACGGTGGACGCTTCCTTTCGCTTGCCGAGCGACGTCACACGCGGACAATTTCGAGTTCTGCGGCGTGGGCTGCAACGCATCTGCGCCACCGAGATGAGCACACAACGTGGAACGGCTGGTCTCTACTACTTCGATATCGACCTCATCTCGGAAGGCAGCGGAGATCGATACAACATCGAAGCCGATCTACCGATGACGGCTTCTGGATACAACGCCGATGGCTATTCCCTAAGCACGGCCGATCCGAACCTTTCCTTCTCAGAGCTCGAGCAGCCCCGCCTGCATCTTTCTCGATCCATCCTTGAGATTGGAGTCTCGGACGATCCCGAAAATGCCACGGAGCTCTCGGGGCAAAACGCGCAGATCCACTACGAGCGCTCAGCCCTCACGAGCAACGTTCAAACATTCGCAATCGCCGAGACCGAGCGCGTGGTGAACGAAAGCACGCTCGTGCGCCACCTCGTGCCGTATTTTGTTAGGCTCGATCTTTCCTACGTGGGAGGCTCGCAAGCGAGCATCGTCACCGCGGACATTCGAGACTACATCCAAAAGCTCTACCCGAACGATGCGCTCACGGTGAGCGCTCTGGAGAAGATCGTCCTTGGGCGCGGAGCATCGTCGGTAACCAACCCGTTGGATTTGATCGCGGTCATCCACAACTTCGACCGGACGATTTCGGTGGAACGTTCGCGAGATCGCCTCAACACCGGCCACCTCGCGGCATTCGTTCCCGACGTCCTGAATATCGCGCGTCGCCTTTCGTAGGCGTCCCAACCGTTCGCCGACGACGCGCGTCTTGGCACAAAGGGCACACAACAACTGGGTCCCGTGGCCGACGTTCTCCGTGCACGGCGCGGAATAAGGGGCGTGAAAGGGGATCCAATATGAGATATTTCTTCGTTCTGGTCAGTGCGATGGCGTTGGCCTGCGGCAGCGAGGGGCCCGCGGGCAGCCCAGGTAGAGAGGGGTTGCCGGGCCCCGGCGGCCCAACCGGCGCTGCTGGTCCGCCGGGTCCCGCAAGCAATGTCGCCGGCCCCGCAGGGCCCCAAGGCCCTTCGGGCTCCGTCGGCCCCGCGGGGGCGCCGGGGAGTCCCGGTCCACAGGGACCGAGAGGTGAACCCGGAACCGAGGGCCCGCCAGGACCTGCGGGCCCGCCCGGGGCAGCAGGCCCCGCGGGACGGACCGTCACCAAGTCGAATCTGTACGTCCGGACAAGTGCGGTTGTGGCACTCGGCGGTCCGTTGGGAACCGGCCAAGCCATCGCCTACTGCGACAATGTGAAAGACGTGGTGGTCATCGGCGGTTGCACGGGGGCTCCGAACATTGGCCCGCCAGCCGTCTACGCCACGGGCCCTATCAACAACACCGACGCGGGCCAGCGCGCGGGCTACGTCTGCCAGGCAAATGGCACTCAGAATCAGACGATCCAGGCGGACGTGCACTGCATGGCGGTACCGTAAGGTCGCTCACTCAGCGGCACTGATGCCGCCGACCACGAGTCCGGAGTGTGGGTCGAAAAGAATCCCACACGCTTCGCAGCGAAGGAGGGAGCGGGGGACGAGCACATCAGGTGCGCTGAAAACGTGCCGCGTGCTCATCTCCTTGCGACACGAGCTACCGCATCGTTTGCAGCGAAACTGGCGATAAAATGCATCGAGTCCCTTCTTTTCCGGCGCGAGCTCGTTTTCGTATCCCTCGATAGCCTGGCGCGCGAGCTCGGGATCGATTTCGACGAAGACCATGCGCGACGGGTAAAGCCCACTCCCTCGAGGAAACGAAGATGCCGAACGAGCCTCGCCTGCCGCCCCCCACCGATTCGGACTCGAGCGGCCTCCCGACCGCCCCCCCGTTCGACATCTACAGCTTCGGGACGCAACGCCCCATGGCCGACCTGCTCGCTCATCCTGAGGTGGAGGCGGTCGAGCAAGGCGCACAAATCACAGTCGAGCCTGCGACGCTCGATATCGTCGTCGGCAGCGGCGGCCCGCTCGCCGACTCCGCGGCCCAAATCTACGTCCATGTCCCCGTCCCATCCTCGGTAACGCTGGAGTGCACGGCGACTCTGACCTCCCTTCCCGCAGGTTTCGCGACCGTCGCCAGAACGCATGCCTTTGTCGGCATCTTCGATGCAACAGGTCCGGTTCTCGGCTTATTTCTGTCGAAGGCGGGCATGGCCTACTCGGGCTCCTGCCATGTCGCCTCCTCCGGCGATCTCGTCCTCGACGGTCCCTTGCAGCCTCTCGCCGGAAGCGATGCGCTCTTCGACGAGGGCGACGTGGTCACCTTCCGACTCGCGGTCGATGAAGCCACGAGCACGGCGTACATTTACGTCACAAGGAACGTGGAAGTCGGGACCTTCGGGCACCGTCTCCGTTACGTGCTGCCGGCTCTTTCGGCTGCCGCGATGGCCAGCCTGCCACCGAACCAAACCATGTTGAGCGTGCGCGGCTCCGCGTCGACGCCCGTCACGCTCATCCTCCACGAGCTCGGACTTGGCCACGGGTTGGTCATCCCCAACCTCCCGCCGCGGGCCGACGCCGGGCCGGATCAAGCGGTTCGCACGTGCACCATCGCCCAACTCGACGGCACCGGCAGCTTCGATCCCGAAGGCGTTCCCTTACTCTACGCGTGGCGACTCATCGACGCGCCGCCCACGAGCCAGTACGTCATTCAGGGGACCGATGGCGTACCGGCCATTTCTCCCTCGGGCTTCACGGATCGCCTTTACTCGAGCACCGTCGGCGAGAGCCATACGGTGGATCCGATCGCCACCGGTGACGTTCTTCTCCTGGGTGGCGTCCCCTATGCAATACGCGACGCCGGCACGGATGGCGGCGGCTTCTTTCTACGTGTGAACGGAAACGTCATTCCCGACAACCTTGCACGCCCCAGCACGTTCAAGATACTCCGCCAACGCGGGGTCGCAGCCCCCACGACGGCCGCGCCGACCTTCTATCCGGATGCTCCAGGGCTCTACAAATTCGACCTATCCGTATTCGACGGCGGGGCGTACTCCGCACCGGCCGTCACGGTCCTTAACGTCACGGAATCCCCTTTCCCCCGCGGCCTCATCCCCGACGTGCGATTCCTGTGGAACGCGCTCTCGGACTTTTGGTCGCTTGTGGAAGGGACGGAGAGGATCGAAACGTATTGGACGGGCCTCGCGCAGGCCGCCGCTGCCGAACTCCTGAATCTTTGGCAACTCGAATACAGCAAGTCCCTACGGGATATTCAGAGAACGACCCAGCGGCGATGGCTTCACTACGAGCTTGAACTGCACGAAGCCCTGCCGGAGCTTACTGCGTTTCGTCCTGTATGGAGCGGTCTTCAGTCGCTCGACTGCCCTTCAACGGGCATCCTCGGCGCCGAGGGGACGCACCTCGATCTCCTGCTTGGGCAGAGCACCGTCCCATTCATCGTTCCTATTCAAGCCACAAGCGCCATCAGCCCGCACGCGCTGGCCGCTCAAATCCAGGCTGCGCTCGCACACGTCGATGGTCGCCTCAGCGTCCGAAACCTCGTTCGCCGCTCGAGCAATGTCGTACGACTGCGCATCGACGCGCCTTATTCAATCCGAGTGGCGGCATCGAGCACGGCTCCTTTTTTTAGCATAGGGGCGGGCAACAACCTGCCCGCAGGGCAAGGCGGCGCGATCAACGCACGCTCGTATCGCGTCGACCAAAGCCTCGAAGGCCTCGGCATCGCGGAGGGGGACTTTCTGACGCTGGGAGACGTGGCCTATCGGATTGCGCGCGTGGTCGACGATCCTTCCGATCCATGGCCCTTTCAGCGCGTCACGCTCTTGGACACGGTACCTATCCCGGCACCGACATCTTGGGCCATCGCAGGGCAGATCGCCTCCACAACGATTGATTTCTGGACCGCGCTCGTAACGGCAGGCGATGTGGCCACCGTGGATGTTGTCGCAACAGATCGAACATCGGTCGCGTTTTCGCTTCCGGTTTTGGGTGCGTCCGCGCAATCCCCGAACCGACTGGCCGTCGATCTAAGCGCGGTCGGGACGTACATCGCCCAAGCCCCCGCGTTCGGCGTGTTCTTTCGCAGCCTATCTCGGCGAACTCTCCTTCCTCGCGATCCGCTCGTGGTCGATGTCCCGTGCCTGCAGGAGCGCATCCGCCCGTCCGACGACAGCGAAGTTCTCCGGCGAAACGTCGACTATTTCCTCGAGCAGCGGCGCGGGTTGCCCTGCCTTCGCTTCGTTACCGGCACGGCGCCTGCGCCGGATGTGTGGCAGCACGGGGCCGCCCCAGGGCGCCTCTGGGCCGAGACGACCTACTTCGACAATCGCCCCACCATCGAGGCCAACTTCGGTATCCCTGCCGGCTTCACGCTCGATGATCTGTCGACGCTCCCCGCCACGGTCGATTACCTATCGAGCGTGCGCGGGCTTTGGTACGCCTACGCAAACGGGCCCACCGTCCACAACCTTCGGATCGGGGTCCAAATCCTTCTCGGGTTGCCATTTGCGGAGGAGGCCGGAACGATCGAGGAAATTCGAACGGACTTCTCGGCCACGCAGGGACGGATTCTGGTACGCGACCTCGCATCGACCGAGATCGTTCGTAGTTATTCGTTTCCCCGCTCCCTGCCGGTAGCCCTCAATCCAAGGACGAATACGCGCTACGCCCGCGGCGACGTCGTCGAAAGCCTGGCACCGCTCGTCGAAGGCGTAGAGGTCCTCGACTATGTGAAAGCCCCCTCTTGGTTTCGCGGTTACGTGCAGCAGGGCGCGTTTCATGAGGTCGAGAAGTTCTTTACGTTCCTGGTACGGGTCGATGCGGCGGCATTCAATCTTTCCTCTCTGCTCTTCGTTCGCGCGTTCGTGTTGCGCGTAAAGCCGACGTACACCAAGCCGCTCTTCGTCGTCTTCCGCCCCGTTAGCGACGCCGAAGTGGAGGTACTGGACACGGTCTTGGCGCGTGGCCGGCTCCTCCTCGACATGGGCGTGTGCGAGCTGACAGCGTGGGCCGATACCATGTTTGACCAGCCACGCCCCGCGGGTGGCGGGTGGAAGTCCGAGTACGACCAAAGACCTTTGGCTCTGGGCTCGCCGAGTCCCTACCCCACGCCAAGTGCTCCCATCACATGGGCATTCGATAAGGGCATGCTGTGCCCCGATTACGACATACTTGGCATTGCGCGCGTGACCTTCCCACAGCCTACGCCCCCAGCCTACGACAGCATCTTCGAATTCGACATGCCGCTTCAATCCAGCCAAGGAGCGAACGTGCCCTGGGCCTTTGACACGCCTATACCGGCCGGCACGTACTCGGTTCACAAGACCATGTAGCGAATCATGTCAGAGCGGTGGGCTTCCATAGCTGCCACGCCGCACGTTGAGTCCGAAGCATGTCGCATGACGTGCTGGATGTGCGGAGCAACCTCGTCCTAACGGCCAGGGAAAGGGGCAAGGTCATCGCTCGGCGGGCTGGCCACAACATTTGGCTCAATCTGGGTCGCGAGTACCTCGCGCTATTGATCGCCTATGCGTCGTTCACGCCGCTCAAGCCGGAGCGCGACGATCGCATTCGCTACATGGGGCTCGGCGTCGGCGGGACGCGACAAACGTCACCGGCCGTCGCCAACGCACCGCCCATTCTGACGGCCTATCCGGGCTCGAACGGGCAAGTGGACACGGACCCCACGGTGGTCCGATTGGAGCGCCCGGTCCGGATCTCGGGCTCGGCCGACCCCTACCCCGGCCAGGCCCTCGACGTCTGGCTCGGTCAGGTGCAGGCGCCGGCGGACCACGTCACGGCCACGCAGGTTACGTTTCGCAGGCTCTTTCAACAGGTGGACATCTCGTACCCGCCTTTCCTGAGCGTCCCCATTTCGGAGATCGGGCTGTTCACCGGCGCGGTCAGCCCGAACACGCACAACAATACGATGGTCGCGTACGACACCTTCGACACGATCAGCAAGACGGTGGCATTCGAGCTCGAGGTCGCCTGGACGGTGCGGTTCTGAAATGCCCTCCTCATTCCACCGGTTGACACGACCCAGCTACGCGGGCGGCTTGCCCTCGAGTCACGACTACATCAACAACGGCGCCTCCGGCACGCCTGCATTTGCGGACGGGGCCAAGATCGGAGGACCGAACGCCGGTACGTATTTCGTCGCATTTTCCGACGACGCAACGTCGGCAAATGCCAACCGACCCAGTCGAGCGCTCGCGGAAAATACGGATTACTTGGACGACCTGTTTCGTCGGGACCTCGCGATGCCTGTCCGCACGGCCGATGCGGGGCCCACGACAGCGCCACTTGCCTCCCTCGTTCTCGTCGGGCCCGGGATCTTTCTTGGTCTCGCCGGTGCAGCGTTCAAAGATCTTTTTCACCTCCTCGATGCCAACGAGAACGACATTCTGGACAATGCCTCCGGAAACGCGTGCACGGTCACCGCCATCGAGGGAGGCGCCGCGGGAAGCGGGTTCTCGACTGGGAACGTCACATTGACGGTGACGCCGCCCATTCCAACCGGCACGACGTACCATATCTACTACGGCGTGCGCACGAGCCTGGCCAACATGCCGGCCGACGCACTCACGAGCATCCGCATTCGCCTCGCCAGCGAGGTGGATGACCAAGTCGAGCAGCTCCTTCGTGCCCTACATGGCAACAATCAGCCGTACAACGCACCGTGGGCGTCGACTGTCTTCGACCTCGCCGCATCAGGCCTCGACGAACGGTATCGGCGATCGTCCACGGCGGCGAGCCGCCAGTATCCGGGGTTTCCCGGCGCGGGAAATCCCAATGTCGCGGGCTCGGGTGGGTGGTACCTGCGCAATGGACCGGGAATGACCGGATTCGGCCGAACCGATGTTTCCGCGCGCGCGGGATACGCCTCGGGCGTCGGATACGGCATCGAGGGCCTGTGGATCGCCGATCCGCAAGACAGCAATGCGCCCACCCAAGGACCCGCCGGCGGCCGCGTGGGCGGTCTGTCGTCCGGATTTGTTGCGCTCGGTACACGACGCTACACCATCGCTGACTGGGAGAGCCTCGAGAACTTGGGGCCAACATTTGCGACGTTCTATTCGGGTGAAAAGCAAATTGCCAATCCGACTGTGAGTGCCGCCAACCAAGCGTCGCTGAAGCAAGCCTTCAGAACATACCTCCCGAGCGGGACGCCGGTCGCACTCTCGGGTGCACTTGCGACCATCGCCCCGCCGGCATTCTTCGCCGCCAATATTCTGGATCCGAACTCCTCGGCATCGGTTCTGCAGACGGCAATCGCCGTGGGTTATGACCTGCTCGAGCTCGCGTTTCCGGACGGGAGTGTCCATTCGTTCATTGTCGACGGCGCCAATGGCTCGACGATCAACCAAACGCAGGTGGGACTTCTCTGCCTCGACGGTTCTCCCCCCGCCTTTGCGGCAGGGACCACGGCGACGCTTGCGAAATGGGTGCGCACGCGATTCGGGATCTTTGATGGCGCTCCCGAGCTGCAGGAACGGCGCGCCGGCGCGCCCAACCGTGCAAAGTTGCGCGGGACAGTCTTCATGTCCCCTCCTCCTTTGACCAATGGCAGCCAACTGGGATTGGACATTCCTGACCCCCGAGTGTCTCGCGCCGCACGCTTCTTTGCCCCTGGTGCAACGGCCAACGACCTCGCCCTTATCTGGGGCGGCTACGATCAAGCCGCCCAAACCTATCGCGAAGGCGCGGTGCTGATGGGCGATGGCAGCTGCCAGCTTCGGGCGCTGTATGCCACGGAGATCAATACGGTAGGAATCGTGCGATTCATGCAGCCACCGTATCGACGCATCCAGATCATCGAGGGCAACGCCAGGCAAGTGGACGTTTCGATGGGCGGCACCATCCGTATCATCAACCCGGGCACCTACGGGCCAACCAGAACGGTGCACATCGAGTTCTCCAATGTCTTCTACGACGGCCTCTCCACGGAGCTCTTTATCTGCATCGAGCGAACCAGCAGCGATACGTATGATCCAAAGCAGGTTCTGGGCTTTGTCCCCGTTGTCGCAAATCTCACAAGCCATATGGACGGCAACGCGCTGATCTCGTGGGATGACCCGTCCGTCGGGCCGACGACGTATGATCTATTCATCGGTCGTGTCGTACACAATCAGATATTCTGGCAAAAGATCCAATATAAAAGCTAGCCGCGCCCCTCCACCTCGGGTGGTGGTTTTGTCGCAGAAAGCCGGTCCCTCAGGCGCCGCGTGCGCGGTGGTCGCGACCTCACAACATCCACGCTGCTCTGGCCGATGCAGTCCAACGGTGCTCGACTACGAGAGAGCGAGTCATAAAAGTGCATCTCCAGGCGCAAGATTCCTATGTATCCCTTGACGTTTGACGGGATATCGATAGGTTCGCCGTTTATGGACCTCAAAAATCAAATCAATAAACTTGCAGAAGACTTCGCGCAGGGCGTGCTCGCCGCCATGCGCAGCGCCTCCCTCGAGGAGATTGTGGGTGGCACCGGCTCCCGCTCGACTCCGGTAGCGGCCAAGACGCGCGCAGCCGCGGGTAGGCCCGCGCGTGGCGGAGCGGTTGCAGCAGCTCCGAAGTCCCCCCGCGGCCGTGGCGGGCGCCTGCACCGCCGCTCCGAAGAGGAGATTGGCGCCGTCGGCGACAAGATCATCGAAGTGCTCAAAGCCCATCCCGAAGGACTGCGCGCCGAGCAGATTCGGGCCGAGCTCGGTCTGGAGGCCAAGGAGTTGCCGCGACCCCTGAAGGATCTTCTCGCCGCGAAGAAGCTGAAGACCAAAGGGCAAAAGCGCGCGACAACGTACTTTGCAAAGTGAGGCCTGGGGCCCGCAATCTTCCGCGGGCCGGTTTCCCTGAACGCAGGCTTGTCGGACCTTCCCGGTTTCGCCATGATGCGTGCTGCACATGGATCGCCGTTGGCTTGAACTCGAAGGTGGGCGCCTAGGGCTCTACAAGCGCTCGACGGAACCGTTTCCCACCTACGTGGTCCGTAACCGCGACGAGCGCGCCCAATTGGAGCGGGAACTCGACGCGTGGGAGCGCGAACGTGGCGTGGCGCTCGAAGCCGTTTCGAAATGGGCACGGGACGAATGCGATGACAGCGAGCTCACGCCGCTTGCCGCTCGATTGGCCGCTGGCGACGAGGCGGTGGACGCGCTCCAATATCCCATCCTCGCCGCCGCCGAGGAGGAGGCCCTCCGGCTTGAATTCATGGTCGCCGCAGGGGAAGCGATTCGCAAACTGAAAGCTCCCCGCGAAGGATGAAATCGGTGGAGCCGTTACGATGGGCGTGGGCCTCGAGGCGCGCGGTCGCCATCCTGGCAGCCGTCATCGTGCTGCTCGTCGGGCTCGCAGTTCGCAAATGGACGGGAGGAGCGTTCGCCAAATACGCCGGAGTCGCGCTCTATGGCTCGCTGATCTACACCCTAGTCGTCGCCATCGCCCCGCGCCTTGCTCCATGGCGAGCGGCCGCGGTCGCCTTGGGGTTTTGTTGGGCGATCGAGTTCGGCCAGCTCTCGTCCATTCCTGCGTCGCTCAGCAAGCGGAGTATGCTCGCCCGCCTGGTCCTCGGTAGCACGTTCAACGCGCCCGACTTGTTCGGCTACGCCGTCGGCATTGCGCCGATGGCTTGGGGCAACAAAGTGCTTCGCCGGAACCCATCCTGAAGTGCATTCCGTCAGCGATTCGAGAACCCCCTCCGTTTGGACAGTAGCGGAGCATCCGAGCTTGTTCTGCAGCAACCGAGAGAGCCGCATCCAGTACGTCGGGTCGCACCCCTTTCCCTCGATCACGCTCCAGTCGTCGTCATCACCTGTCCTCAGAGCGGCAAGAAGCTGGACTACGTAGGTCGGGTCTGTTCCTTCATCCACGATGACCCGCACCTCTTCGACAATAGGCGTCGCGCCCCGAACGCGTTCAACAACGACGATTTGAATCCCTCCGGGCACATCGATGTCATGAACGTAAACCTTGTGCGTGGGGGCAGCCGCCGGCGACGGTTTCGTCAGCGCCCCCACGACCAGGCCCGCCCGACGCGCTCTCGACCGCTCCCGATGCACGAGACGCCGGCTGACTGTCACTCCGACGGCTCGGGCATTCGCGATTACGGTGTCCACGCTCTCCTGCAAGCGTGCACGGATAAATGCCCGCTTCGTGTCGTCGCGCACTACGCGCTCAACCAACAGGCCCGCCTGGCGCGCCACCCTCCGCTCCGTATGGACATGCGCCCGGCTGATCGTGATTCCGGCCGCCCTAGCATTTACGATTACGCTATCCACGCTCTCGTGCAAGTGTGCTCGGATGAACGCTCGCTTTGTTCGCGGGTTCCTCTCGCCGTCGTCACCCCGACTCGGCGGGACTTCATCACGATCGCGCTCCACTCGCGCACGATCTCCTGGGCGAGGACTCGCCTTGTTCTTCCGGCATCCGACGAAGTGCGAATCCGACGAGCAGGCATTTGACGAGCGTACCAGCGAGCCCGGCGTACGGACAGGTTCCCCCGAGATCGTCGGACGCCGTTCTCTCGCTGCGCCGCACCAATCGAGATTCCATGCGGGCTGGGGCCCTTTCCCCGTGCGGCGCAAGCTTGTTCCAGCCCATGGTTTCGTCGCGCTGCACGGCTGCGGTACCGTTGAACGTGTGGCGACCCTTGCTCAAACTGGTGCGCAGACGAGATGTAGCACTTGGGATACAGTCTAAATTACGAACATGCGAAACAATCCTGCTCGGCTCACGGTAGCCGAGGGCGAGCTTGATGTGAGGTTGGCTGTCTGGGCAGGCTTTCGTGCCGGAAAACGCGCGAAGCCGTCCAAGGGCGACGTGTGCGTCTCGGTCGGCGGTGATGCAATGGTCGAGGACGACGACGAAATCACCGCTGAACAGCATACCGCATACCGCACGATCCTCGATGATGCCGACGCGATGCAACACGCGATCGTTGACGCGATTGTGCTCGAGTACCCAAAAATTCGAGCCAAGTACAATGGCTTTCAAATGCAAATGCCGGCGCAGATCGACGCTACAAGCATCCGTGATCTCATCGAGCTTACCAGCATCAGCATCCACAATGTGCACGCCGACGGCGTCGCCTATGTGGGTTACTCGCTGGCCTGTGCCTGGGATTCCGAGCACAGCGTCGGCGTGATGACGCACGGCCGCCGCGTCGTCGAGGTGGGAGGAGCTGACACTGCGATACTTGCGTGGATAGCGGAGCGCGATCTGGAGCGTCGCTGATGACGAGACGTATCCCGCGATTGTGCGCGCGACGTGTCAAGCCCTCGAGTACCCGTTTGCGAATCGCGGCGACCCCTCAGCCACAGCCCTAACGCGTTCTTGCGCACGAGAAGCCGTCATCGAAAGGGATCCATCCCCCCTGACGCGGCTCAAGCGCCCCTCAAGCGGTGGCCCCCTTGCGCCGGGCTCAGACTGTATTACAGTCCACGGATGGCTGAGAAAACGGCTGTCGACATCACCTTGGACGAAGCGGACACGAGAACGTGGGAGAGTGGGGGGCCGGAGGGGGAGGCCCTGCGAAAGGCCATCCGTGCGCGAGCTCGCGCCGTCGGCGGTCATGTCGAAATCTACGCGCACGATGGGATCACGCTCGACGCCATCGACACCCCCGAGGATGACGCTTGCTACGAAGACTCCTGAGGCGTCGCCGTGCGTAGTCCGCGCAAGCCTCCGCGTACGACCCAGGAGCCGGGCGGGCTGTGGTACTCGACCGCGCAAGACCTTCGTCGCCGCAAGGTCTATTCCTTCACGTTGCCGACCCACCTCGTGGAGGAGGCTGAGGCCCTCGCACGTCGCGGGGGTCAGAGCCGCTCGAAGGTGATGGAAGCAGCGCTCGAAGCTTATTTATCGGCCAACTCAATACAGGGGAGACGACCCATGATCTCATTGCTTCACTACCTTCGTGCGCTCGGCGTACTCCGAGTCGTCGCGATGCAGAAGGACCCCGAGGCGCGCCTATGGTTTGAAGGTGACACGCCCCGTTTTCTGGCGACGGCCCCAGGAATCAATATCCATGGCGAACGCGTGCGGCAAATTGCCAATTGGCGCGACATCGAAGTGTTCTTCTGTCAGGAATACAAGCCGACCCCGATCCTCTCACCGTGGAACGGGGGCAGTGGGTTTTACCCAGGTGACACGGCGGCGCGCGCGCGACTCGCGGTCGTCAAGCAAGGCGGCTCGCGCCGCTTCGA
Source organism: Sorangiineae bacterium MSr11367 (assembly GCA_037157805.1). Lineage (NCBI taxonomy): Bacteria > Pseudomonadati > Myxococcota > Myxococcia > Myxococcales > Pendulisporaceae > Pendulispora > Pendulispora rubella. The sequence continues at coordinate 9,070,398 of CP089983.1, forward strand.
AGAGTTTCGGCGAATGATTGCCTGGTGCGAAGGCGCCACGAAGGATCTTTCCAAAGCGCAAGACGGCGAGGGAAAGGCACGGCTCATTCGCCGGTGCCACAACGAATGGACCGGTCCGGCCCTCGATTGGGTGACCGCCGCAACCGAGGTGGCTGACGATGGATCCATTCAATTTCCGGCATTGTTAGGGTCAGGCGGAAATGAGGGCCGGTTCGACATCTCCACGAATTTCTTGAAGTGGCTTCTGGAGCTCTTTGACCCTTCCGCGGCCACCGAGCATGAACAAATACTCCATGCTTCAGGGAATGAGCCCGTCGAATTCGTCCCCGGCGCGGGAGTTCGGCCGCAGGCCGCGGCCTGGTTGCGGCATGCTTTCGGTCTTGAGGCCATCGCGCACAGCCTTCCCCGAGGCTCGTTCTCCTTTCTCCAAGCGGCAAACGAGGGTGAGGAGACGCCACGCAATCCATGGGACTTCGTCCTTGCCATGGAGGGCGCTTGCGCTCTTGGCGCGGGCGCTCATCGCCGCTTGGAGCACCATTGGGGCCCTGCTGGAGCCCTCACCGCGGAGAACATCCCGGCCGGGTATTCGACCGCCGTGGAGGGCGAGAAGACTCGAGGAGAGGTCTGGCTCCCGCTCTGGGAGTCACCAGCAACCTTCGCCGAGGTTCGCGGCTTCTTGCGCAATGGAATGCCCCGAATCCTCGGGCGAGCTCCGACGGGTGCTGACGACATGGCGTTGGCCATTGCATTGGGCGGCCTGTCTTAGGGCGAACGACGGCTCTTTCGTAACTACGCGAGCCCTAGGCCTTACCGTGAGGGTCGCTGATGAATACGCCCTTCTGACCAAGGGCTTCGAGTTCCATTTTGGCGTGGCTGCTCCGAATGGATTCAGCGAACTCCCGGCACCCCTGCGCGGCGAGCTCCTTGGCCCGCGCTGATGACGGTTCGAGGAGTTCGCGAATGCGCTCGCGATTGGTGCGGTCCTCTTCGACCGTGAGCCAACGATCCTCGTTCTCCGTGACATCCGCGGCAACGCTAATCGGGGCGCCGTACTCACCTATCCCAAAGACATCCCAAACCGGGGTAATGGCGCGGTACGTGGAATGCGCTTGCGCAATCATCCCCATGATCCCGGCCTCGAGATCGCCCGGACCACCAAGGACCACTTGGTCGTGGGTATTCTCCAGCGGCGCAAAGGGGATGCCATCCGGACCTGGTTCCCCCGCGTGCGCGTGGATCCTCAGCGCGAGATACAGGACCTCGAACCGTTCGGCGCGACGGCGCAGGAGAACGCCTGCCGTGCGCAGCTCCGCGACGCTCGTCTTCTTCTTTGCGGCAATGGTGAACATCAATATGGCTCCCGCTGCAACGATACCATTCCATCTCGCCGACGTGCAGGTGCTCGCGTGATGTTGCATCGTGCAACGCTGGACGTTGCGCGGTGCAATCCGCGGCCAGAGACGCGGCTGGGGAAAACGGGTACGCACGCGCGTTGGGGCTCGACCGTTACGTCCTCCGGTACCCCCGATGTCGACCTCACTTCCAAGGCGTCGTGCCTTGCGCCAGACGCTCCTAGGCATACGCTCCGTAGCGGCGTAGCAGCACCGCGTGAGGGGAGGAATACGGCAATGGAATCCATGGAACCGCGGGTCGTTTGCGAGCGGCTCGCCCTGCTCGGCCCCGTGCTTCGCGAGCACGCGCGCCTCGTGCCCGACAAGACGACTCCCAGCACGCCGCGCCTGATAATTGATCCTCGATGGGAGATCCGGGCATCCGCCGATTCCCGCGCGGCCATCCGAGCAATGCTGCGGGATGGGACATTGGGCAGCCCCGCGATGCTCGGCTGGGCGGCCGAATGGGCCCGGTCAGGGTTTCCGCATGTGCACGTGGACGATCTCCTGGCCGCGTCGATGATGGCCAGCAAGATGCCGCGCTCCACGGTCGCGGACCTGCAGACGCCTTGGCCAGCATTCCGATTGGATCTGCCGACTGGGCTGCTCCCCTGCGATGATGCGCCGGAAAGGTGCTGGGCGTCAGCCTTAGTCCAGTGGTGGGGCAACCGCGTGTTCATGCTCGTTCTGCCGAGCGGCGGATGGCGGGCACTCCACCTCGGACTGCGCAAGCCGGAGGAGCTGGCCGACAGTATCGGGCTCGACAAAAGCGCGGAAGGGTTTGAGTCGTTCGAGTCGCAGGAGCGACGGGCCATTGCGATGATCGACCGTCTTTTTCTGGGCGTCTGCGCGCACTTGTCTTCGCCGGAACGTCTAAGCGAATTGGCCGCCCAGCGTGATTCGGCAACGCATCGAGCCGGCGAAGGGAGAAGGCCGCCTGGCTCGCCGCCGAAGATCTGGACGTACGAGCTGCGGCGGGACGTTCGCGTGGACGTGCGGGCCGCCGTGCAAGCGTACGTCGATGGCGGCGGGTCCTCTCCGACGGTCCAGATGTTGATCCCCGGACACTACCGGCGACAGCACTACGGCCCCCGCAATGCGACTCGAGTCGAGCTGATTCAAATCGACGCTTATTGGCGCGGGCCCGAGGATGCGCCAATCGCGGTGCGCAAGCATGTCCTTGGATAGACGCCTCGAACTGGCGATTCCCGAACGCGGGCGACGTCTCATTCCCACCAGTTCTTTTTCAATCGGCGTAGCTCACGGGGATTCGGCCGGCGAATGATCAGCCTCACCTCCCAGTGCCAATTCGAGAGCGAAACGACGGACCACGCGCGGAGCTTGACGTCCATGTTGTGTCGCTCCACCACACGAACAACCTCATCGGAGATGGCATCAAGCGGTCGTGGATAGCGCCCGGGCTGGAGGAAGCTCTTTTCGGGAAGCTCGGCGCGCCCCCACTCAAATGGATGCTTCGCTGGGACCACGAGCGCGAAGACCGCATCGTCCTTTTCGTTCAACTTCCACCGCGCCTGCGCGGGCTCGGGTCGGTCCTGGAGCGAGTCGTGCGCCTTGAGCTTCTCGAGATCGGCAAAGAGCTCCGGCAGCGGCGGGCTTAGGAAATTCCGGCGAGGCATCGAACGGCTTCCCCGACCTGTTTGAGCGGGACCTCGATCCGCAGCACGCATTTCTCCGGGCGGGGCTCGAGCATGAAGCGCAAATTCAGCTTTCTGCAGGCATTTTCGATGTCGGCAGCGGCTCTGGCGAGGGCAGCAACGTGGGCGAGCATGCCTCAAAATACTGTGCACACGTTCAGTTATCAAGCAGACTGGACCGTCGAGGCGGAGACGTCGCATCGTTCTCGACGCTAGCCTTCTTGCTTTTCGCCACGAGGGGGCGGCCGAGCCATCGGCGGGCGAGCTCCAACGTGTTGCACGACTCACGCAGACACGCCCGTCCGTCTTCCGAGAGCATCACGCCTCCCGCGTATAAAAACCGCTCAATGAGCGATTGCAGGTCGCGTGTGGCTTCGGCGTACCCGTATTCGATCCATGGGTTCGGATCGCGCCCGTTTCGTTCGGCCAGCCGCCAAAAGAGATATCCCTCGATACGTGAGCCGCGAACGTGGCGAAGGCGTCGTTGAACCTCTTGGAGAGACGCCCGGACGACCTCCCGAACATCGGTGGCCGCCTGTGCGGCGGCGACCGCGGGGAATGCCTCGGCGTTGCCCGACAGGCGCGCGGTTTGCCATTCACGCTCGGCACGGGCGCTTGCGATCCAGGCCAGACGCCGCGCCTTGCGCAGCATCCACTCCGCACTGCGCCAAACCGTTGCGCGTCCAATGTTCACGAGGCGCTCGGCCCTGTGGACGAACTCCTTGGAGCCAAATTCTGGCAATTCACCGGTCACGCGGACCCTCACGGAGAGCGAACCGCGCATTGAGTCCTTCTTGCTCATGCAGCTTCCATCGACCCGAGAGCATGGATGGTTGCGAGACATCTTGCCGGGTCCTCCCAACGATCGCTCGAGCCTCCGAGCGATCGGAACAGTAACCGTCGGCGTACGTTCCGCTCTCCCGCCCCGGCAAGAGCCGCGGGCGCTCTCTTCGTGTCGTGGGGCTTCGAGGATCCGCGACCGCCCAGGTAGTCCCATGCGGCGAGCGGAATAAGGGCGGTGCAGGTGGCCGAGTGGGCTTCCTGCGAACGGCCTTCGCGCCGAGCGCTTGGCCGTTTCCGACTGCTCTATTCCGAGGAGAAGACGATGATCATCGCGATCCTTTCGCGCGCCGACTTGCAGGCGTACGGCGCGTGCACGGCAGGCATGCGCTTGTTCGATTCCATCGCCGCGATGCAAGGTGACCCAAGGCGCATCACCATCGAATGGACGCCGCTCGCGCAAGCGTGGCTTTCGGTCGGCGCCGGCGGCAACGTAACGGGCTTTGCCAACTGGCTTCGAGAACGCGGACTCGTGCCCGAGATACCGCTGGACCGCGCCCACCTGCGCGGAGCAGACCTCAAGGGTGCGGACCTCGAGGGCGTGAATGTCGCGCACGCCGACCTTCGTGATGCGTGTCTCGACTGCGCGACGCTTTCAGGCGCAAACCTATCGCATGCAAACCTTTATCGCGCCAAGCTCGACCGCAGCGACCTCCAAGAGGCCAATCTTGTTGGCGCCGATCTTCGCGAAGCCAAACTCCGCGAAGTAGGCTTCGGGCATGCGGTGCTTTGCGGCGCCGATATGGCGCGCGCGGATCTCCCCTACGCGTGCTTTCTTCGAGCCCGACTCGACAACGCGAGTCTGCGGGCCGTAACCGCGCGACACGCGGACTTCGCTGGCGCGCGGCTTCTTGCTGTGGATTTCGCCCATGCGGATTTAACCGGCGTCGATTTCTCCGGCGCCGATATGCGATGTGCAAACCTCGAGGGCGCTGACCTGATGAATGCGAACTTGAGCGGCGCGCACCTCCAATCCGTCGTGTTCTCGGGGGCGAATCTCAGGGGTGCCAACTTCGACGGTGCATTCCGAAGTCGCAACGACGCATTGATCGAAGGCTACGAGACAATGGTCGCGATTGACGCCGACGACACCGACGTCATGCTGGCCCCGCGCCCACGGCCACGCGTCGCCGAATCAGCGGCTCGACCGAACGCTTCGTCCGTAGGCACGGGTGCGATGGACCCCGAAATTTTGCAACAGGCACCGTAGCGAGCTACCGACGAAGGGCCGGCGCCTTTCGCCACCGTGGAGGAAGTGATGACCAGGGATGAAATGCTCGAGCTGCTCCGCAGCGCGCTCACGTTCGGGGATCCCGATCGCGCTCGGATGATCGACCGCTACCGAGACGCCATCGAATGGCTGGAGGACAAGTCGAACTCCAAGCCCGTCGAGGGGCAAACGAAGAACGCATGGGTGCTCGAGTAGCGGCACACGAACGATCGAGCTCGAGGACCTAGGAAAGGAGCGCCCCCGCGAGGGGGCGCTCGCCTACGCATCGTTTCTCTAGCCGCGGGCTTGCGGTGGGCTCAACGAACGGCGGCCCGGAGGGCAACTGACTTCGGTGGGGAGCAACGTGAGGCTCGCGCGGCAACGCTGATAGAGAAAAGGCGCCGACTTGCGTCGGCGCCCTTTTCACGGAACGCCAGAACGCTTCGTGACTCGCAAGGTGCAGCATGCGGGACGTCCGCCCGCGTTGGCAAGCCACAAAGTGTGAAGCAGGGCGGCGCGGTTCAAAGCATAGGTATCAGTCTCGGCACGCTTCAGCCTTGCACCGCGCGCGCGGCTGCGGCATCCAAGGTGCATGCGCCCCCTTCGGCCCGCGGCGGAGCCACCGACGCCGGAGAGGCTCGCCGCCCTGCTCGAGAAGGTTCCCCCCCAACCACAGGAGGTGGGAGGAGCCACGATCGACGAGATCGCGCCGGCGGAACTCTGGCGATGCGAGCTTAAGCTCGACGGCTACCGCGTCGTCGCCTACTGCCACGGTGGCGACATCGCATTGCGAACGCGAGAAGGGGTCGGCTACACGCGTGAATTCCCCGCCATCGTCGATGCCCTTCGCCAGATGAACTTTCAAACGTGCGTTCTGGATGGCGAGGTATGCGCGATCAATGACCGTGACCTTCCCGACTTCAACCTCCTCCAGAATCGCGCCAGCGCGAAGGGGCTCCGGACCGCCTACTTCGTCTTTGATGTGCTGTGGCTCGGGCGGCTCGACATGCGCGAGAAGCCGTTGGAGGTCCGGCAGGAGGCGTTGCATGCGCTACTGGGCGTCCGACCGCCTTCGGGCACGATCGTCCTCTCCCCATGGACCGATGCACCGCCTGCCGCGCTCCTCGAGCACGCACGTAAACGCAAATATGAAGGCATTGTCGCCAAGCAGTTGGGTTCAAAGTACGGGGTAAATAAGCGGGCATGGCTCAAGGTCAAATGCGACCCTCGCCAGGAGTTTGCGGTCGTCGGATTCGTCCCGCAGGTCGGAACCACGGTCGTCGGCTCGCTGATTTTGGCCGTGTGGGAGAACGATCGATTCGTCTTCGCCGGCAAGGTGAGTACGGGGCTGAAGGACAAGCAGCGAAGGGAATTTGCGCGCGCTTTGAGAGAAAATCGCATCGAGACGCCCATGGTCGAAGGTGTGCCAAAGAAGCTGGCGTTGAAAACCATTTGGGCCCAGCCGACGCTCGTGGTCGAGGTGCGGTACCGAGAGCGAACCACCGGCGGCCACCTGCGACACCCGACTTTTTGGGCCCAGCGCAAGGACAAGCAGCCGAAGCAGTGTGTTTGGGAACTGCCTGCTAAGAAGGCATGACCCTTCCCGGGCAGTCGCTCTCTTTCGCGTCTTTAGCGATTCCGCGCCGGCTCTCCGCGAAGCGCTCCAGGAGCTCGTCCGCACGACGCATCCGCGCCTCCTCCTCCGCACGCGCCTCGCGCGCCCTCTGGCGTGCCTGCGCACGCAGCGTAATAGCTACCATGGTGAGCGTCGCGATGCATGCGCAGAGAAGCAGGATCTCCACCAAAATCATCCCGTGATTGTCGCATGGCGGAAGATGCGGGACCTAAAAAACGACGTTGACGCCTGTCCCCACGCGAGTGGGGACAGGCCAATTATTCCACGTCGACCCGAACCCTGTCCGTCACGCTCGTCGAATGGTCTCCGCCAATCGGGCGCATGATCTGGCCGTATCCAAACGAAAGTTCGGAGTCTTGCCAGAAGAAGGCCCTTTTGCCCCAAATCGATGCGACGACATGATTGATTGCGAGGTTTCGGTCGCTCTCGTTGGACTCTCGGGTCCAAGAGCGGCCGCCTTCCTTCAGCTCTTGAATGACGATCTTCACGACGGGTCTCCTTGCCTGGCGCCGTGCGGGGGCGAGTGCGCGCCACCTTTATTACTCCCTCCGGCAGCGCTAATCCCACGCGGGTCCGCGGCTGGAGTGGAGGACATTCGGGTCTCTTTGCAGGCCGTCGCCGCTGAATACGCCTTCCTCGTCGAACAGGTCCGCCTCCGTTCGTGCCACGATCGCACGCTCAAGGCATTGGGCAACCACGTCGTCGTCGAGGCTCGCCGCACGTAGACGCGCGCGTGCGGCTTCGGAAAGGCTGATGTACCTCGTGTGCAGAACCCGCTCGATCACCCATGGGACCTCGCGCATCCCTTCTGCAAACCCGTGCGTCATCCACTGGCCCGTGTCGCGTCCATATCGTTCGGCCAGCCGCCAAAGGACGAAGCCGTGGACCGACGAAGCTCGCGGGTGGGCAAGGCGCCGCTGTACACGGCCGAGGGACTCCTCGATGACCGCGAAGACGTCCGTAGCGATTTGCAATCGTCTCGCGGCCGACGGAGCCTCGCCGTCCCTGGTGCGGCGCCGTTCCCAGATGACGGTCGGAACCGATGAGAGGTCGCACGTCCCCGGTTTGCCCCACCGACCGACCTCTTCGCCCTCGGCATGGGCAACTTCTCGGTTGGCCAACCACCAGCCCCTGAGCAGCATCCGCTCCGTAACGTACCAGGCGATCTTCTCGCCTTGGAAAAGCAGCGATTCGGCCACGTGCGCGAAATCAGCGGAGAACAGCGGCGGCAACGAACGCGTCTCTTGGCCAATCCAGAACATCAACTCACGCGAGGATTCTTTCTCGCTCATGCTGCTTCCATCGGCTCGCGAGCGCCGATGGTTGTCAAACATCGTTCAGAAAAAATGCGCCACGGACTCAGCAGCGCTTGGCGGGCGGAGCCACCAAAGCGGGCCGGTCATTCCTCCGCGTCGATGGGGCATTCGGCCGCAGAGCGCAGTCGCCGCTGCTCTTCCGTCTCGCGCGCCACGTGCCATCGCTGTCGGAGTTCTTCCCGGTGGGCGGGGACGCCGAGCGGTCGCAACTCCTTGGCCACAGCGACGCCGAGCACGCCATGCTCGTAATCCACAACGTCATCCCAATTCAGCGAGACACCGAACCAATATCGAGCACTTGCGTCGATATCGACGTCGTCTTTCCTCTTCTCATCCCGCCCAATCAAGACCCGGGGCGGGAACTGCTGATAGCGCATCGAAGCCTCCTTTTTTTTCGTACCTTCAAGACGAACGCTTACGCGGCGCAGGTCTCTCGCGCAGCGCTTCCACTTCGCGCCACAAACGGCCGGCGGCCTTTTCAAGAGCATGAAGAACGTCGTCGTAGTGGTCCATCTCGAGCATGTCGCAGTCGGACGGGTCGGACCACCACGCCGTCGGGCCACCCCCGTAGCAACTCATCGCGCCGCTCTGACGCGCCGACCCCTGCTCGCTTGGGTAAATGCCAACGCAGCAGCCAACTGAATAATCCTTGCCGTTGACCGTCACATCGACGGCAACATACGCGTCGAGATCACTCACTTCCTTCTCGTCAGCATCGTCGTCACCCGCGAACTCCTCGGTGACATGGCCGACCTTGACGGATACTTTCATATCTGACCCCTTTCGAGACGGGTGTTGAGGATCATCACGAATCCTTCGAGCGCTGAAGTGCGGAGCGATGCAGCTCACGACGGCCTCCATCCCGCGGCGCGCAACGCCTTGACGGTTATGCCGAGCGCGGCGGCGATCTCCTCCGGGCTTCGTTCACGAGGACGAGGATAGGGCTCCTCTCCACGCTCCATTCGGCTCAGAAAATCGTCACCCTCCACGAAGCCCGGGACTTCACGCTGAAGCAGCCATGCCTTCGCATCCTCCCACGGAATGCGCTGGGGACGGGTGCCCTTCACGGGCCGCAGCAGCCCTTCCACGATGTCGCGCTGGACGGTCCGTGTAGAACATCCTGCGACCGCAGCAAGTTCGCGGGGCGTCACCTCGCCCCGTTGATCAATGGCGATTCGGCACTTGCACGCAAGGAGCACGACTCGCATTGCATCTTCGGCTTCCACTTCGGGCGAATCGAGAAGCCCACCTCCAGCCGTGGGCCCGTCGGCGGATGAAAAGAGAACGGTGAACATCGTGTTCATCGCATCGGCGAGCATTCCCGTATGCGTCCAATCGCCAACGGGAAGTCCTCGCTGCGCCGCAATCGTGAGCAATCGTGCCGTCCTTCCCGGATCGCTCCCGACCGCAAGCTCCTCCGCTCGCGGGCTCTCAATCTTCAGCGTGTCCAGAAATTCGACCTTGAACACCATCAGGTGATCGATCACCTTCTGGCAGACTTGGACCGCCACCTCATTGGGGTCGAGCTTGGCGAGCACCACTCGCTCCGTGTCCGGGTCGCCCGCCATCGCACGTCTTTCCCTTCTGGCCAGCCTCTCTGCTGGTTTGGACGCTGCCTTCGTCGTCCTCACAACCTTCGATTTGCGCGCTCTCTTCTGCATTTCGCTGGCGAGCATACAATACAACACCGTGTCGCCTCGTCAAGCGACGTATGTCGTTTCAATAAACGACATATTGCGCTTCGCGGAACGTCACGTACCATAGCGGCAGGGAAAGCACGAAACGAGTGCTGCGGACCTCGAGGAGCCGTGCCATGCCGTACAAGAAGGGAAGGTGTCAGTATTGCGGCGCGCCGCCGGCGAAGAATCGAACCAAATGCCTCCCGTGTCTCGTCGGCCAGCGTGAGAGAGAGCGAAACCGGCGCGCCGAGCATCGCCGGCTTGGCCTCTGCAATGCGTGCGACGAACCGGCAGCGAAAAACCGCGCATACTGCAATGTCCACCTGACCTACTTCCGGGAGCGCGTTCGCACGGAGACCGTCGCCCGCCGGGAGGGCCGTACGCTCAAAGAGCTGCGTCCCGTATCGCTTGCGGAGGTACGCGCCCGTAGCGTCCCTTCGCCGGCCGTGGTGATCGCGGCCACGCCGAGCGGTGGCGCATGCTCGGCCGCCGAGTGCGATGCCGTTCGGCTCGCGATCGAGGCGCTGGTCCGCTCCCTTGGAAGCGTTGGGGATGTGGCCGGAGCGCTCGGGCTTGGATGCCAAACGATACGAAATGCGCAGAAGGGACACTCCACGCAGCACACGCGGGATGCCCTGTGTGCGTATCTGCAAATCGCCCCGGAAGCCCTCCTACGGAAGGAGCGTACGTCGCGAGCCGCGCGATCCACGCTGGTCGGGGCCATTTTGGGATACGAACGAGGGAGAGAACCAACCGAGACGGACGCAGGGCTCCCGGAAGACCTCGGTCGCCTAGGAAAGACCCCCGCCGAGCTTCTGTCGATGCCGATTGAGAAGCTTGCGAACCTGCTCCGTGCTTCCGATACGCGCCATCCGGCGGGTTCGAACGCATTGAAGGACGATCGGCTCTCGGCCCCTCCGACAGCGCTACCGTCGCCGATAAAGCGAACGCCAACCAACGACAGCCGAGTGAAGGCGGATCTGGCCCTTCTCGATGCCGTCGCTCGCCGCCTGGGTTGGACGTCCGCGCGACTCCGGCGGATGCCGTTTGGAGAGTTCATGGCCTTCCTCGCGAGCGAGCAAAGAAGGAGAGCGCGTCGAGCGCGCAGCCGCCCCGCGCCCGAAGCATCGGCGCCCCCTCATGCCACGGAGCCCGTTGCGCGACTGCCGGAAAGCAGTTCTCTTTCTGTAGCGTCGTAGGCCCGCTACAAGGCCGAGAGCCGCCCTCACCGCAACGGCGAGACGCAGGATCTCGCGGTGGTACGCATTGCGGCACGCTTTGGGCAATACCATGTCCAGCCACTGGGGCGTCTGGTCGATCCGGCGTACGCACTTCAAACATTCGCGGACGTCGTGGTAGGCGACGATCCGAGGGTCCTGCTCGGCCTTGGTCTCCACGCCGCACGCGTACGCGATGTATTCGCTTTGCAGGCTCTCGCTGATTTCATCGAGTCGGTTCTCGAACGCGACCCGCGCGTCGCCGTCGGCAGCCGTGGCAAGCCATTGCCGCCTCAAATCGTTCAGCAAAGCATCCAGCAACATCATGGCGACACATTAGCCAGCGGATCGTTCATGACACAATGTGAATGACATAAGTCGCCGGATAAGCGTGTCGGCTGGTCACTTTCGTCCGAACACTTCGGTTCCCAAGAAACCGTTTGGCATGACCAGGCCCATGTCGGAGGCATTCTCGCGTCGACGCGAAAATCCTCCGCCGGCCTCTTGGGAGGGATGGCGACAACGGTTCCCGCCCGGAGCAAGCGGACGCCGCTACGGCACTCGGTCACGTCACATGTGCCGTGCAGGCGTAACAAAGGCGCTTCGGATGATTCGCGGCTTGGTGGCTACGTTTTCTGCATTGGGCGCACGGGTGTTTCTGTTCGGGCGCTGCACGCGAGCACGCGTAGCAGAGGCCCCGTTCCCATGGGTCAATCTTGGCAAAAAGGCTCTCCTCCCCGCAGTCCCTGCACTTGGGCGGGGCCTCCAACACGGTATCCACCACCGCGTTCCAAGCTGATTTCCGAAGGTCCGACAGGTCGGCCCATCGCGGCACATTCGTCATGCCCAGGTCGCGTGCGCAGTGCCATGCGGCGGCGAGCTTCGCGTCACGGTCGCCCGATTCATCGCGAACGACGGTCGCGATCGCGTCCCAAGAGTCCTTTGTGCCGTCGGGAAGGTTCTCCCAGGTGGCAACATTCCACGAACTTCGACGGAGAACGGCGGCGTAAGCCTCGTACACCCGCTGCTCGATCGGTTTCATGCGTCTTCTCCTCGGTGAGAAGGACGCGGGGCGTCCTTCACGTTCCGTATTCCCGAATTCCGGCGGGGTTTGCGGGAAGGACGCTAATGTGATGACCCATGTGCGCATGACGTGGATGATGTGCACGTCTTCCATTACGGACATCACATGCAACATGTTCCGCGTCATGCGCAGCCAGATCGTGCTTCACGTCGGCGACATCGAACTCCACGCCGACTCTAAAGAGGCCGAGCCTACCGTACTTGACCTCATCATCGGCGCGCGCGCAGGTCTCTCTCGCCCGCGCGACGTCCGAAAGCACATTCGACGCGGCATTGCCGAGAGAGCCCTGCGCGAGGGCGAGCATTTTCGCCGTGAATTTTCATCGCGCCAGATTGGCGCGGTGGGAATTTCCCGAAGAAACGACTCCCATTCAGACCAACGAGCGCCGTCTTCCGACAATTTCCCATCGCGCCAACCGGGGGCGGTGGGAATGCCGCAAAGAATCGAGGAAGAGTTCTGGTTGACGGAGTCGGGCACGTTGAAGCTGATCACGCGCCTGCGGACGCCCCAAGCCGACGCCGTGGTCGACGAAATGATCCGCGTCTACCGGCAGGCCATTTCGGAATTGCGCGCCCCTGAACCACCGGCCCCGGCGCGGCTTCTGTCAGAGGTCGCGCACGGGCCCCGCGTTGGCGACTCCGCGATCCAGCGCCGGGAGGTCGCCTTCTACTGCCGTGCGGCCGCAAACGCGTGCTCCGCGAGCATCCAGAGCATTCACGGCTTCGTTCGGCGGGAATTCCGTGTTCCGGGCATCTACCACCTATCGGTGCTCCTCTGGCCGCAGGCGAAGGCGCTGCTCGAGGCGCTCGGCATGGGTCGGCTGATGCTCCCAAAGCGCCGCCCGCGCCTCTTGCCCGCCCACCCGAATCAACAACGCCTTTGGTCGTAATGCCGAGCTGACGTCACGACCGCCCTCCGCAAATCGATTCTCCCATCGCCAATCGCGCGAGCGCTGAGCGCCCGCCAAGAAAGGGATTCTCATGCCCCGTTCCGCATCCAATGTCCGTTCTTCCTTCATCCGATCGCTTGCAATGGCGTTTACGCTTTTGGCCTGGACATGCGCCGCGGCGTGCGATGACGACTCCGCAACGCCACCGACACCGATTCCGGACGCGGGCCCCGATGGCGAACCGCCGCCCCCTCCTCCTCCTCCGCCACCGGACGGCGGAGATGGCGGTGACGCGGGCCCCTTTCGCCCTTTGCTCGCCGTGGGCGGCGCACATGTCTGCGCGGTGTTGGAGAGCGGCGAGCCACGGTGCTGGGGCAGCAATGGGTCGGGTGAGCTCGGAAACCCGCAAGTCGTCACGTATCCTGACGGAACGTTCTTCTTCGATGGCTCCGATGTGTCCTTTCCGCGCCCGGCCTCGATTCCGTCGGCCGCCGGGCTCGCGCTGGGCATCGCTGACTCCTACGCGGCGCAGAGTACCTGCGCGCTCGCGGCGAATGGCGACGTGACGTGCTGGGGCAATGATCGCACGGGAGCCCTCGGCCGCGGTCCCGACAGCGCCAAGCTTTCGGATCGGCCGCACCCGGAGGCCGCAATCGTCGCAGGACTTCCTCCCTCCGTCGCCGTGGCCACGAATGGCGCCACCTCGTGCGCGGTGAGCAATGCCGGAGCCGTACACTGCTGGGGGAGCAACGAGTACTGCCTCCTCGGCAATGATGCTCCGGGGATCGTTCGGTCGCCCGTGGCGGTGCCACTCCCCGCCGGCCGAACGGCCACGGTGGTCACGCTTGGCAGCGAGCATGCCTGCACGCTTCTCGATGACGGCACCGTGGCTTGCTGGGGCAACGCGACCCGACCGAAGGAGGCGGGCGCCGTCACCCCGCGCGTCGTTGCGGCCCTGACCGACGTCGTAGAAATCGGCGCCGGGTGGCAGACGACGTGCGCGCGGACGCGCGCGGGGGAGGTGCGCTGCTGGGGCAACAACGTCTACGGGCAGCTCGGACGCCCCACGCCGGAAGTCGTCGATGAAGTTCCGGCACCCGCCGCGCTACCTAGCGGCGATCGCGCCACCGCCCTCGGCGTCGGCTATGCGCACGCATGCGCGTCGCTCGAAAGTGGTTCACTCCATTGCTGGGGCTCGAACCAGTACGGCGAGATTGGCACCTCCCCCGCGGACACACCGTCTCCTGGCATTCCCGCCTCGGTCCTTCCCCGTCGCGTCGAAGGGCTGCCGCATGCGCCGGCGTCGATCTCCGCGGGTCTCGAGATCACGTGCGCGGTGCTCACGGACCACGGGGTCTGGTGCTGGGGCAAGAACGGCAATGGCGCACTCGGTCAGATGTCGGTGGACGAGGAGCCGCATCCGGCGCCACTTCGCGTGACGTTCTGAAGCGGGCCGATACGGCCACGGAACAAGGAACTCGCCGACCAACGCCCTCACGCGCTGGTCGGCGGGTGTTCAAAAGCGACAATTCAAGGAGGAGCCCATGACCGAAGAGCTGATGAATACCCACGTCCAGAACGCACAATCGATATCGAAGTCCGAAGAACCCGATCCGATGGAGCCAACGCTTTTCTGCTCCGACTTCGGGACGGCGGAGCCAGGAATTCGGGTGGAGTTCACGGCCCGAACGGTGGACGGAAACGTCACCCTGCGCAACGTGCGCTGGGACACCATCGCATCCGAGACGGGCATTCCGCGAGCAGACGTTTGCCGCTTGTTGCCGAAGCTTTCGGGCGAAGCGTTCGACGGTAAACGATGGACCATCGTGGAGCAGGACGAGTCGGGATGCCTCATGGTCTGCCACCGCGTCGATGCGAAGGTATGCACCGAGGTGGCACTCCAATTCGCGGCCATGGTGACTGCAGCGGCACAGAAAAAGGAGCCGCCCAACGAGCCCCCATCGAAATCGCTGACCCTCGACACGCCCGAATACGTCATGGCGGTTATCAACTTCTGAGAAAGGGGCGGTGCATCGAGCACACCGATTCGCGCGCAAATTCGTTTTCGAATCCGGAATAAGAACGATGAAGGGGCAACCCCTTCTTCCAAAAGGAGATTCCCATGAAAACGATGTTCAATGCATTCTTCAATAAGATGCTCGAGAAGCGGTTCAACATGGTCCTCGAGCGCAACGTCGAGCAAGCCATGGCCGACTTCAACGACCCGGAGTTCGACAAGAAGTTTGCTGAAAGGCTGCAAGAACTCGACCGATATGCGCAGCTGCTCGACGAGTCGTTCGACCGTGCCGGCCAGAACAAAGTTGTCATGCTGCTCGAGGAGGGGACACGCCGGATTCGACATCCAAGGGTGCGCGCAGCGGCCGAGACGTTTTCGGAGTGGGCCCTCAACGCGACAGCCATGGTCTATTACCGCGGGTCGTTGCAGGGGTGATGACCGAGAGCGCCGCCCAAAAGGCGCTCTCTTTTAGCTCCGCATCCTTCTTCGGCGGACCCGTCCCGAAGCGTCAAGTCTCGTACCGCCGTTGCCGCCGAACCGAGCGGCTCATGTTCCCCGCAGAACTCCCGGCAATGTTGCATGTCGCAACGCGAACGTTGCACCACGCAACACCGTCGCGACGCCGCGAGCAACGCACAGGTGTATCGACGCGCTGAGAAAGGCCGCAACCGGAGGAACGCTCGAGCCGATGGGGATGCTGAGAAAACAGGCGATGGCTGCGACAGCGAAAAGCTCCGATCCCGTCACGCTCATCGAGCAGGCGTACAATTTCGGCCACGAAGACGAAGGTGTATGGCTCGAAGGTGTCGCCCGCGGATTTCACGCGGTGCTGCCAAAGCGGGGGCTACGCGGCGTCCACACCTACATCTATCGCAGGTCAGGGCCGACGCAGATCGCCATGGAGCGCAACTGCCTCATCGAGGCCAAGCGTTTACCAACGCAGGAAGAGCTGCGCGGGCTCGTTGCGCGCCATATTCAGTCCTACCCCAAGACAGCGATCCGCATCTTTCAATCGCGGTCGTTGGCATGGTTCGGCGACCTCGATCCGGAATTCTGGAACTCGCCGTCGGTGGAGGCGCGAGACCAGTATTCCTTGGCCGACTCGCTCCTGTTGAACAGCAGCGACGCGACCGGCCTCGGCTGCATGACGAATCTCTACTTCGATAAGCGGGTCGTCGTCCCGAAAGCGCGGCAGGAGAGCCTATCCCGCGCCGGAGCCCACGTCGTCGCGGCGCTGCGAATCCGTCGCGCGATGGCCGGGCGGGTGCTCTCGCCGAACGATGCCGAGGCGGTCCTATCCCCGTCGGGGCGAATCGAAGAAGCTTCGGGCGGCGCAAAGACGCGCGTGGCGCGCGATGCGCTTCGCGACGCAACGGTCGCCATGGATCGGGCGCGCGGGCGCCTACGGCGAAGTGAGCCCGAGCGTGCGGTTGCGCTCTGGAAAGTGCTCGTGGCGGCGCGATGGTCACTGCTGGACCACTTCGATGGCGACGGACGGCGGTATGTGGTCGCTTACTGCAACGCCACGGAGCTCGCCCCCCACGAGCGTCTTACTCCCCGTGAACATCAAGTCGTTGCCTTGGCCACGCAAGGCCACTCGAACAAGAGCATCGCCTACGAGCTCGGGATCTCCATCTCGACAGTGGGCGTTCTTCTCGGCCGGGCGGCGCGACGCCTGGGTGTGAATTCGCGGGCCGCGCTCATCCGCACGTTCGAGGGGCAACGTCTTTACACAGCGACGTAAACAAAATCGACGCTTGTCATCGCATCGGACTACGTCCACATTGCAGGTCGCCGACGACATTTTGCGTAGCCGGCGCTTGGCGAAGACCCGAATTCACCCGCGCGAGCAAAGGAACGAGAGGTAGTGCGATGTTGCAGAGCGCAACGTCACATTGTTGATTTGCAACATTTGGTGGTTGTTCAGAGGAACCGCCTTCTGAAAAAGTCCGAAATTGGGCAGATCCGTTTTGAGTCTTCCTTGGGTACGAAACTTGATTAGCTATCGCAGCGGATAGCTGTGCCTCGCGGCCGGAGGTGGATGTCCTCCGGTCATCGTCGTTCGGATCTCGATGCCTTCGGGCCTCTTTCGAAGCCGCTGCTGCGGCAAAGTAGGCTGACATGCGTGAACCTTTGGAAGCGGTGGGTGGACCCTCCTCGAGTCTGGTGGACTCGTTGCGAACCGGTGAAGGTCGCCGATTCGGGTTCGAACGCGAGTATGACGTCGTGCGTGTCGAGAGTTGCCTTAGCCGGTACTCCATTGTGATCGGCGGACGTCGGTACCACTTCGATACGGAGGAAACGTTCCGGTCTCACGACGACTCGTTCGAGACCAGCGGCCACTCTGGACGGCCAGACTGCAAGGCATTCATCGCCGTGGGGGCAAGCCTTTACCTTGCCGGCAATCGCCTCCACCTGGAGTGCCGGTCCGTGCGTTACGCGGACGAAACGGGCGCGCGCGCGTATTCGTACCCCGTACGTCTCGAATCCGAGGGCCCCGGAGGGTTCATGCTCCAAGCGTGGTCACGCCGATCCGCCGCTCACTGTTGGGACTTCGTGGACGACACCCTGTATGCGACGCGGGACGCTGTCCGGGATGCCGCCGAACGCCTCGGGCTTGCAAGCGAGATTCCGTATGACTCGTCGAAGGCAACGAATGCCCTGGGGAACGCAACCCTGGATTGGCGCGTCGTCGACGTCGCATAGCGTCCCACGGCCACAGCGGTGGTCCACTGAAAGGCGGCCGCTCCCTTGCGGAAGGGAGGTGCGCGGCGGATCGTGCATCCGTTATGCACGCAACGCGCCAGCTCCCCACCATGGGGACCCGCAAGCAGCAGCGGAATACCTCAAACGAGAGAGGTCTGAGGTGCCGTTCAGGAGCAACGCGCACAACCAGCGGCGCCCGTGCCCCAAACGAATGCGAACAGTATCGCGAGTAAGCGCGAATTCCTTGGCGACCTCGTTTAAATGAAAATCCAGAACATGATATGCGAGGAAAACCCCGCGATCTGGCTCGGGCAACTTGCCAAGTGCGCTACGGATCCAGGCATTGCGCTCGGCTTCATCCAGATTGCCACCCGCATTCGTCCCTGGGTCGTGAGACACCACGAGCGCGTCCAATTCGTCGAGATCGAATCCCGTCACGAAGTAGGCGCGTGCACGTCGCTTGTGACGCATCATCCGCCTCGCCTCGTTGACCGTGATGCGAAAGACCCAGCCCAAGAAACTCTCACGAGCAGGGAACGCCTCGAGACGATGGACGATTTGCAATAGTGCCGTCTGCGCCAGATCCATACGCTCATCGTCCGCCAAACGATAGCGGCGAACCAAGTGCTCCAGGTGCGGGACGAGCGCGCGAATGAGAGCATCGATCGCCGCTCGCTCACCAGCGACCGCGCGCCCGATGACGGACGCCTCGATTGTGAGTGCCATGTGCTAGCCCCTAACGCATCTTCGAAAGCAGCGGGTGTCAAATCGCGCGTCGAGCCATGACGAAGCGCGGTCTCCAAGAAAGGGAGCCTCGTGTGGTGGTGGTTTTGTGGAGACGAAGTCGCTCCGTGCTGGAGCGGAGACCATCCTGAGCATGTGGCGTCGGAGACGCGTGCGCCGGTCCCGATTCCATTCTCGACGGGGCGCACTCCAGCGTTGCGACCATGGAATCCACCGAGAGCGCGCCGCTGCTCCCCATCGGCCGCGACATCTTCAACGTGAAATCGTTCGGGGCCGTCGGCAATGATGTGGCGGATGACACCGCCGCCATCCGCGCCGCGCTCAAAGCCGTGCCACACGAGGGCGGCATCCTTTACTTTCCCCCCGGAACGTATCGCCTGACGTCGCCCATCCGTGTCGCGCGCGGAAACATCCGTGTTTGTGGCGCAGGCCGTTGCCTGTCGACGCTCCACGCGACCGGCTTCGTCGGCCCGATCCTGCTCGTCGGCCCCATGCTGGAACCCCTTCCCACCGCCCCATCGTTGGTCAAAGGGGCTGGCAATGCCCTCGACTTCCGCGGCGCAAAGTACGATCATTACTTGAACCTCCGTGATTGCCCGTCGCTCGAGGTCGACGGCCTCTCGCAGTTCACGGCGGAGTGCTTCTTCCGCCCCACGGATGTCGCGGTCGTGGGACAGCTCTTTGGCTCGTATGGTCGGCTCTTCTCGACCGATCCCTTCGCCACGGCCTTCTCGGTCTTCAAACTTGCCGACCGCATCGTGGCGCACGTCACGGTCAACGGGACGTTGCACTCGCTCGTTTCACCTTACGGTACCCTTGCGGTGGACACGGTCTACCACGTCGCCATGACATTCGACGGCTCCGGGACCGACACCATCATTCGGTTGTACGTGCACGCCCCCGGATCGGGCCCCAACGAGCCGATCGCCTCCCTCACCTTACCCGGTAAGGGCGCCATTACACAGAGCGATTACGAGAATGTGGTGGTCGGCTACACGTTCTACGGCTGGCCATGCACGGGAGGGGCATTTTTCAATCAGGCCGGCGGGGATCTTGATTCAATCCGCATCAGCAACAAGGTCGTCTATCCCGAACGCTTCGCGGCACCGAACGCGAAGCTGCCGTTCGTCTCGGGCCAAACGCTCGTCGTGATCAACGGCGACCGCGTGACCGATTCCTTCGTCGTTCTCGCCACGAGCAGCGGCCCCTTCTATTGCGCCATTCGCCGCCTCTCCATGAAGGCCATCATCACGAACGTCGAAGTGTCCGATCTCGGCTTCGCATCGGGCGCGCTCGATATCTTTCTCACGCCCGATGGGCGGTACGACAATCTAAAGTTCGTCACCCAGCGCGGCGCGATGCGTCTGAAGAACAACTGCTTCTTTTCGGCGGGCCGAAACATCGATATCATCGCCCAATATGGCATCGAGAATACCGATGCGTCGGGCGTCAACCATTTTTCACAACTCAAAATTCTGGCTCGTCTTGGCTTTATCTCCTACAGTTCCTCCGTCTCCCTTGAGGACGCCAACTTCCAGGTCTGGAAGGACTACGCCGCGGTCTTCTCCGGCGCCGGCGGCGCCAACGCAACCGTCGACATTCGCAATCCGATCGTCAACGACGAAGGCTGCACGACGCCTCCGACGAATGCGATCTTTGCCTTCGACAGCATCAAGGGAGCGCACATTTCTGGTGGCATCGTTCAATACATGGGGTCGAAAGCCCCCCTCTTATCGGTGAAGGGCGAAAGCCATCTATGCGTCGTTGGCACCACACTCTCTCCCGCGCTGGATGCGGAGGAGATGATCCACGTGGACGACGACGGCGCGGCGAAGGAGATTTCGCTGCTGGCGCCAAGGCTCTGGCAGCCTAGCCGGCCTGTACCCATCACGAGGTCAACGCAAACGGCGATCAAGCAGATTCCGTAGCCTCCTTCTAGGAAACAACGGCATCGTCCCGGACTCTCGGTCCCGGCGCATCGCGGGACATACTGGTCGCGCGGCTGAGGTTGTGAACTGGCGGAAAGACCACTGCCACTCTGGTATCTTCCCTAACGATCCATGGATCCAGATGCCATCAACAAAGCAGTGGCCGCCGCGGGCAAGCCGCTCGAAAAACTGGTGGACGTCGTGAGCGCAGGCATGGGCCACGTCACCCGCCCGTTTCTCGTTGTGATCAACGCGTACGCCGATGGGAAGGCGAACTTGATTCGCCAGGCCTACGCCCACCGAATGGAGAGATTGCAGGCGCAACACAGCGCCCAACTCGCCGAGTTGCAAGAACCCAAGGCACCCGCGCTACGGCCAAAACCCGAAGAGCCTCTCGACATTGACGTTGTGTTCGAGGAGGCCGAACCCTCGGAGCTCCTTGCGGCACGCTTCATGGAGACGGAGCAGCAGGGTCGCCGGCGTGCAAATCTGATAACGATTGCGGCGGAAGCGGCCGACAATCTCCCGCCCCACGTATCCGACGAGCCGGTGGACCCGGATTGGATTGAACGATTCTTTGCGAACGCGAAGGATGTCTCCCGCGAGGACCTCCAGCGGCTTTGGGGAAAGCTGCTTGCCGCGGAGGTGGCCCAACCCTCACGTGTACCCTTACGGACTCTCGACACGCTTCGGAACCTAACCGTCAACGAAGCAAAGCTTCTTCACAAAGCTGCCTCTTTTCTCGCGGTCGGTTATGTCTATGTCATCGTTGGCCCGGATGCCCCGGATGACGCAAGGCTCTCGGGCGCCGAACTTGCGACATTGCAGGACGCGGGAATCTTCGAATCTCCTTCCCGCCCTCTCTGGATGGATCCGCTGAAAAGTTCTGATATCGATTTCAATGCGGCGGAGAAACGGTTTGGCGATCGGTACCTCTTGCATCCTGGTGCCGAAAAGCAGGCCTATCAGCAGTCCGTTCTTGTCTACCGCACCGGGCACAAGCTTATTATCCAGTGGGCAAATAGCGGAATAATACCACCCAACTTTTTCCTCGTTCGCCCAAGTGCAATGCCCCTATTTGACATAATTGCCAACACGACCAGCCTGACCTACCTGCGCTACCTGGTAACAAGCATCAATAAGCACGAATTCTATCAAGCATGGATTCAGGAACCTTCCAATTGGGAAGGTGAGAGATTGGGGAAGGAGACTGCGCCGCCAGCGCCCGAGGGCACACCAGATTCTTGATGCCGGAGTTCCCACGGCGCGCGCGTTGCATCGAATCGGCTACCACGGGATATCGTCCTCGTCCTCCGTCCCTCCGCCAACGAGTTCCGCCTCCTTCTCCAGCTGCTCGTAAAACGTGGCGTCGCGCTTGAGTGCCTTGCTGAAGGCCGCAGCCTTCTCGGAACCTTTCTCGGCTTCCACGCGAAAGCGCGATGGTTCGCGAACGAAGTGCACGCCATGTCGTTCCGCGAGTTGCTGAAGCCGGTGGGCCGTTGTGTCCAGCAGCGCGCCATCTCCGAACAAGAATGCTCTCATCATGATCTTTCCTCTATCGCCGCTGTTTGAGGCGCTTCTCCTCGTGTTCATCGGGCGCGACGACCAAAACCTCGAAGAGCCATGCCAGGCGGCCGTTGGCCGTTCGCGCCTCGCGGATCTCGACGGAATGGGTGAGGCCCATTTGCTCCGCGAGAAAGCCAATACGCGTGGCGAAACCTCCCACTGCGCCGGGGTAGCCTTTGGCCGGCTCGTTCTTGCGCCAGTACTCCATCGCGGTCGTTAAATACTATACGTCCGTTCAGGGTCAAGCTCGGCCGCTCGGTGAGAATGCAACTCCATGGAATCCTTCTCCTTCCATGTGAAGGTGGGTGCTTGTGTCCGAGGTAGCGCAACGCCCGCTGGGAACCGGCCGACATTCTCTCCGTGCACCGTCCATCCTCTTCGCGAGTCATCGACGTGCTCGCACGTCCCAACGACACCTTTGCCCGCGACCCTCGTGGTCGACCCCTGAGGGTCAATTCCGACAAGGCGACGCTGCGCATCGTGGGCTTCGCCGAGCAGCGCGAGCTCGCGCCGCCCGAAGCTTCCTCGCCGCTCTATTGGCTTCTCTCGCAGTACTCCGCCGCGGATGGAATCGACTTCGAGCTCCTGCGGGGCTGCCTTGAACGCGACGGACTTGTAGGGATGGGGGTCGTGGCGCAATCGTCCCCAGGCCGCGGCGCGGTGCTGTTGGTCCCTACGTCGTCGGGCTTCGCGCTGCATCCGGTAGCCCGAACGCACCCGACGGCGCCTTTCGAGACACTCTTCTCTCAACGGCCGCTGACGATGATCGTCGACGGTTGGTCCGAGAGGATTGCGCCGGCGCACGCACGCGCCGAGCGACGCCGACCTCGCGTTCACGCCACCGCCCTTTGGGGTTTGGATGGAACACGCAGCTAAGAAAGAGCACCCCTTGAGGGGTGCTCCTGCTCGCGGCTCAGGCCGCGCGCTTTGCGGCCATGCGCTCACGCAGCAAACTCACCCTGGCGCACCACGGCGCGACCGCGCCCGCGCACACGGGCGCGGCAACCGCAGCAATCCCTCGAACTCGCTCGCTCTTGGCGCGCACGATACCGCGGTCGAACCTGGCGAAGATTCTTTCCGCGTACCCGGCGCTTCGCTCGTCCAATGCGCGGAATTCTTCCCCGTAGTTCTCGAAGGCAGGGTACGAGGAGCGACGGCCGTCGGGAGTCGAGAGGCGCATGAATATGGCGGACGCAAGGCCCGAGGCGAAGTTCCGCGTGAAGTTCTCCAAGAATGCGCGCGTGCCTGGGCCGGGGTGCGTTTTCAGCGTGCGTGCCGCATGGTCGCGAATCGCACGCAGCAGCAACGACTCTTTCACCATCCGGAATGCCTCGTCCTCCAATGCATCCGATTCGTCCGTCGTATTGAAATTCATCGTGTGGTTCATGGTCTTCTCCTTTGGAAGAAGGACGAAGATGTCCTTCATTCGTCTTATTCCGGAATCGCACTCGTAATTGCCAGTCACCTCTCGCAGCGGGATCATGCAGGGCGGAATAAGAGCCATGACCGCGGCGAAACCGCCGCGGGAAGGAGGCTCCATGACATCCATTTCGACCCCCGACATCCGCGAGCTTGCTCGTCGTATTGCAGAAGAACTCCCTGGCCCCGGACGTTGGAAACTCAATAAACCCAAGTCGGACGAACAATATTGGGCAACGATTGAACGCGACATGGACGGCGCACAGCTCTGGCTCGAGATCGACCGTACCCACCGCCCTCCACGCGTCATCTTTCATCCGGAATGGCCGAAACCCCGCCTCGGCGATCCGGCCGTCGCACGCCCAAACCATGGCGTGCGCGGATCCGTCGCGTGCAGTGCCGCGCGCGATCCAGCAGCGATCGCGCGCGACCTCGAACGAAGGCTGATTAAGGACTTCACCGCAGCTTACCCTGCTGCCCTGGAACGGGTCCGCGCCGAAGAAGATGCTGCAGACGAAATCTGGCGTACGGCGCAGGAGATCGCACGTCTGCTTCGGAAAGAGCTACCTGACAGCAGTCGAGAGCAGCGGCAAAACGGCAGTGTGAATGTGGAATTCCATGGCAGCATGCAGGTTCGGCGAATACGTATCGACTGCAGCTCCTCCGGCGACATTGATGTGGAGCTAAGACTTTATGATCTCAGCAGGCAGACCGCTCTGCGTGTTTTGGAGTTCGTCGTATCCGCCGAGCAAACCAGCGTCACGAATGCTGCAACGCCAACGCCGGAGGTCACCCAATTCGCGGCGGATGCTCGAGGCGCACGCGCGTCCGGATTCCGTCACGAGGACCTTTGGGTCTTGGTCACGCCGTACGATGAGGAGCACAACGATCGAGCTCTCGACTACGCGCAGACCTTCGCGCGCGTGTGCCGGGACGCCGTGAACCGGGGGCTAACCCCGTACGCCCTCGGCGAGGAGGAGAGGAGAACGGAATGGTCGATGAAATGTTGCGAGAAAAATGGATCCATCGAACCGCAGGCATGATGCCGCACGAGGCGGTGGAATTCCGTCCCAATAGACGCTTCAACCTCTACATTCGAAATGACCCGGAGAAAGCCATGTCTACGGACCTATTCTTGGGCGACCTCGATCAGTCAATCGTAACGCGCAAAGCGCGCGACCGGGCACGAAGGCGGCCGGCATGACGGCGCGCACCAAACCCGCGAGCGAAGCAGAGCCGAAGGTGTTGCCCGAGCCTCGTCGAGACGGACAAAGTGCAGACGACGACTTCTGGCGAGAAAAGTGGACCCATCGCATCGCAGTCATGCATCGAGAGGAGCTTGAATCCCTGCTGCGGCATTTTGATCGAAGGGGAGCGTCGCGCGGCGCACTTCGCGAATCGCACACCATTGGCCGGCAGGTCGTCCGCGAACGCCTTGCCGAGCTTGACCGACGCAAGCGTCACCGTGCACTCGCAGAGCGCAAACCCCAGGAATCACCCCACTCCCGAAAGCTCTCTTGAGCATGTCTGACGCTTCAACCCGACCGCCTCGAAAAGATGTCAGGACTTCGGTATGAGGATGGCCTCGCCTTTCACCCGCGCGCTCATCGCAGCCGATACGACCAGTGTGCGCCCTATCGCCATAGCGATGGGTCGACGAATATGAAAACATCGGAGAATCATCATGGGAAGAGAAGTTCGCCGCGTGCCACTTGATTTCGACTGGCCGCTCAACAAAGTTTGGAAAGGCTTCCTCTGCCCCTACAGGTCCGCGCACTGCGTGGCCTGCGGCGGCACCGGCCTGAATCCTGCGACGAAGCAGATCTCGGACGACTTCTACGGCCTTGCCAAGCCCAAGCGACGATGGGTCAATGCGATTACGCAGGACGAGGTCCAAGCGCTCGTGGACGAAGACCGTCTCGGTGCCTTCACGCACACGTTCGTGCAAGGGCAGTACGTAAAGAAGGACCCGCCTTACGTGCCGACCGCGCGCGAGGTTAACGCATGGTCAAGGCAGGGCCTCGGACACGACACCGTCAACCAGCATATCCTGGTTCGTACGCGGGCCAAGCGTCTGGGCGTTTATGGCCTCTGCGAAGTCTGCACCGGCGAGGGGGAACTCTGGCCGGACGACGATACACGTAAGAAGGCCGAAGCCTGGGAACCGGAGCCGCCACCGCCTGGTGTGGGCTGGCAGCTCTGGGAAACGGTCAGCGAGGGGAGTCCCATATCCCCCGTATTCGCGACATCAAACGAGCTGGTCGACTGGCTCTGCGCCAACGGTTACACGCGACGGGGTGCCGTCGAGCTGTGCGAGGTCGGGTCGGCGCCTAGCGGCATCCTGAAGGTCTACGGTACGCCCAAAAAACCGGTCAACCTCAATGAAAACTAGCCCGCCCGCTCCACCGTGGAAACCGGCCTGGTTTGCGCATTAGGAGTGGGACGTCAAAAGAGGCTGCCCTGCCCGGAATCATCCGCCTTGGACGCCCGCTTTCGTGCGGGCGTCGTCGTTCTGGACATGCCGTGATCGCGGGCGTACTCCACCGGATCTTCGATGCGAGCCTCGAGGGCTTCGGCCATCCCTTGTTGCTCGCGCCGCAGAACCTCGAGAAGGTCCGCCGTCCTCGCGTTGCCGTCAACCCACACACCGAAGTGCGCCGCGCCGACGAGAATGGGCATTCTGTCGTGAATCGGGGCGAACGCGCCGAGCGCAGGCTGCGTCAGCATCGTACAGCTCTCGACGACCCCACCATCGGACGTGACCGCCCGATCGCAGAGCGCGGCCAGCGCAAAGAGCTCGCCCTGGCGCGCGCGCAACGCGTAGGCCGTGCGCTTCGTCCCCTTCGGACCCTTCCACTCGTAGCACGCCCCAAAGACGATGAGCCCGCGCTGCCTCGACGCGAGCGCCCCGCGCGCGGCGGTCTCGGACCGCACCCAGATCACCGGACCCCGGCCCGCGCCTTTATCGCGCCCCCACCGCATGCCGTCGAGGCGAAGGCGCTGATCCTGGCGACGGACGACGGGAACCGAGTCCGTGGGCGCAAGATTGAGCCTTGGCGCCGAAAGATCGTAGCCGATCGCCAGATCGTCCAGGTGCGCGAAGGTCTCCCGAATTTTCTCCGTGCTGTAATCGACGTTCCCGCGGCCACACATGGGACTTAGTTCTGCCACATCGCGGATGGTGACGCACGTCGCTCCGGCCGGTATTAAGTCACGGGTACTTCGAGCTTTCGCCACCCTCGCGACCTACACACTCAAGAATATCGCTTTTCCAACGGCCTCGAGAAAATCAATTGCGCGATTTACCATTATTGGATCGATCGGCCAACGAGTTCCGGGGAAGGAGGGATCTCCGTCCGCCTCGTGCGCAATCTTGTTCCGTCGGTCGACTATCAGCTGGAGTTCCTTCTTGATATCCGTCGGTGACTTTCCCAAATGGCTCCCCACAGAATTCCAGAGGGACACGGACGATATCAATCGAATAGCGTCCGCCACTTTGTCTGGAGTTTGAAACGACAAAAAGGAATGTTTTCGTCGTATTTCGGCGTCTAACCAATCAAGAGTACTTGCACCAGCTGACAGTTGTACCGACTCAAAGGAGACCTGAAACCGTTGAAATGTGTCGACGACCGTCCGTTTCCCTGCGGCGGCCTCCAGCATCCCTAGACGGGTAAGTTCATGAACCAGCGTGTCGAACGCGCTAATAGCCAACACAATTTGCGCCCGCAGCAAATCAGATACATCCAAGACAGCCGTCGTTGTTGACGTGAGTGACGCGTGCAATCCTCCCAGGAGGCGCACTCTCGTCAGATTCTCCAAAAATTGGTCCAAGACCCGCTGCACGACCGTCTTCCGCCTAAGACGTCAGCCCAATAACCCTGTCGGCAAGCTCGGAAAACAATGCCTTAAACGCATTGCGATTTTCGATGGTTTTTCTAAGGACCACGCCACCTCTCTTTATTTGTTTCTTTGTTAGAGCAAACACAGGAGTCCGCGCCTTTTGCGATTTTGCAATTAGTGTATTAAAATCGGGGATGAGAGCCAAGTTTCGTGACAAATCGAGCCCAACACGGTCACACTTATCCTGTGCCACAAGCATTCCCCCGGGCGTCAGGGCGGGCAGAAGCTTGGCCCCAACCGCGCCGTTAATCTGATTTATCCAACGTTGAAAGTCGACTGTCGGGCGGCCGTCGCGAGGTCTATACTTAGATATAATGGTTCCCAAAAACCGCGGCACCTTAGTTGGGAAAGCATATGCTGCGGTCCGGAGAACCGGAAGTTGATGTGCTCTCTCGGCCCATCCCCACCACTTGGGAATCACGGAGGCCAACGAATCGATCGCCAAGAGCGAGAAGAAGTCGGGCGAACACGGTATCAGAAAATAGTCACTCGTCATGAGGATATTCTGATTAATCGAACTCAAACTTGGATTCATATCCACAAAAACGTAATCAGCCTCCATTTCCGCGGCCGTCATATCAATCAGATGAGATATTGCGCCGGGCAAGTTCTTTAGGGTCTGAATCGATCCCGTGAGCTCCTGCGCAATTCCGAGCGTAACCTCATACTCGGAAAGCGCGAGATGTCCTGGAAGCAGCTCAAGCCCGCTGCGTTTCGGAACCTTAACGCGGGCTACGGCGGATAAGGGGACAGGTTGCGACTCGAACGCGGGTGCGAGCCCTGCCTTGAAGTTCGCTGTGGCCTGCGTTTGGTAAAAATTTTCAAACTCCGAGGCCCCCTCGTAACCCAACACCAGCCCCGTTAGATTGCATTGAGGGTCTGCGTCGACCATCAGCACCCTCTTTCCTTTTCTTGCAAGCATCCACGCTAGATGAAGGGTTGTCGTTGTCTTGCTGACGCCACCCTTGTGATTGAACATCGCGATTCTGATCGCCAAGTTGGGTTCTCCCGTTGGAAAGCGAGTACGACGATATCACGGGAGGTCCCAAGGTCAGATGTGGTACCGGCGCTCAACTGTGCGAACCGGCGCGCGTGCACTCGACGCACATGCGGTAACGTCGCCGGACAACGCCTCAGCTCCAAATGTCGCAGGAGGTACTCTTATGAGGCCGAGGGGGATGAGACAGAGAGGTCGCTTGCTGCCTCCGCATCGATGAACATCTCTTTCCGCAGCAGATTCACAAACTGACTCAAGGCGGTCATCGCGCGCCCAAGTGCGTCGGGGTCATTCTTATGAACCCAATCGTTGTGCGCGCGCGAAACCTGCCCAATGAATTCTGTCAAGGACGCTGCGGTATTAGTCTCGAAGAAGATCTCCCAGTCGGCCAACACCGCGATGTATTCCGTGATTCGTTCGTGGAACAATCGTCGGTCCTCAGGACTGTTGATGCGACCGTTCAGCGCTGCGCGAAAGAGTGGCCGACCGGCCTCCAAGAGCTTGATGGCCGCCTCGACCCTCTTGGCCGCAACCTGTCGGCGGATTTCAGCGCCAAGACCAAGGGTTATCTTGAACGATTCCATGCGCCGCTGCGCTTCTTCTCGCTCCTTTTCCAGCAGCCTGGTGAACTCCTGCCGCTGCTTCTCGAGTTCACGCTCCCACGCTTGCCTCTCATCGGCGAGCAGTTTTGCATGCGCCCGGCTTAGCGCCGCCAAGGCTTGTTCACGGGCTACATCGACAGCTCTGCCGAGCGTACCTCGAACCCATGCAAAGATTCCTCCGCCTACGAGCAGCGTCACAACCCCATTTGAGGCCAATTGCCAGATGTCCACGTGCCTGAGCGTAGAGGATTAGCGGTCATCCTCGAAGGGCCCGCGCGTTGCCTGAGCCGCCGGGCGTCTCAAAGTGACGCCCTCTGCCCTCGACCCAATGTCAAATTCCGCGTGGCACGTTCTGGCACGCGGAATGTCGCGTAACTCGCGTTACGTCACCGCGTCACGTCCCGTGCCGGCTCCCGCCCTCGCGCCTTCGCGCCGTGCCCCCCGACGCCCCCCACGCGCGCACCGCGTTCCGGCCCGCATCGCTACCCTCCGCGCTTTCTCGTCCCGCTTCCCATGGTAACCTCGGCGCTCCGCCGGCGCACCCCATCTCCGGCGTGGTACGCCCTCGGCCCTGACCCCCATGCCGCCGCCCGATCTGCACAACTACTTGCGCTGGCTCGCTCGACGCCTCGCCGACGATGCCGATGACGGCCTCGAGCCGATTGTCCTGCGCGCGCTGGAGACGTTCGGCCAGCCGGACTTCGTCCCTCGCGCGACCGAGGCGCTCGCGCGCATCGTGCAATCCGGTCCTGCCGCGCTCGGGGCTGCGCAAGAGGCGCAACTGCGCGATATCCTCGCCCGCCTCCTCGCGGGGCTCGCGCCGCTGCCCGACGGCTCGCCCCACGAATCCAACTGACGGCTCGGCGCCCGGCCTACCGCCGCTTCCCGGACGTGGGCGCCCAACCACTCGTGCGCACGCCGCTCACGCGTCACCGGCCGACCCCCGCGCAAACCCCACGGCGGCCGCCCGCGCCATCCGATCGAGCTCCGCCTCCTCCTCCTTCGTCAGCGCCATCAGCGCGCGCACGCGATCCTGATTCGCCCAATCCGCTTCGTCTTCCAAATCGGCCATCACGCTGTCGAAGCGGCCATCGGGCAGCGCGGTTTGCACCGCCCAGACCATCCCGGGCTCGCCCCCCTCCTCCGGGTGCGGCATCAGCACCACCACCAGGCGCAGCGCCGCCCCCTCGTCGAAGGTTGCCAGGTGCACGCCCGCGCCACGCACGGCCGCCAGCGTCGTCGGTTTGGCAGCCAACACCATCACGTCCATGGTTCGAGGCTCTCATGACGGAAGGCGGCTCGCAAGCAGGCGATCCATCGTGCCCACCCCACGCGCGAGGCTGCCACCCGCGGGCGTCGCCCGGCGACCGCATCCGCCGACGTCCCTCCTGCCGAGCCGCTAGGGCCGACCGGTGCGCATGGGCGTCGCGTCGCCTTCGCCGCTCGAGCGATCACGGAGCTCGGGAAGATCCTGGGACATGCAGGCGTCGGCGCACGTGCTCTTCATCAGGCCCCGCACGGCCTGGTACGCGGCCCGCGCCCGCGGGTTCGTCAGCCAGGTCTGGTGCGACAAGGCCACCTCGCACTCGAAACCGTGGAGCGAAAGGACCGTGAACTCCTGCCGCTCGTGCGTCGCCTCGGTGTTGGCGAGCTCGCAAATTCGATGTCGACGCAGAACCTCTTCGACGTCGCGAACCGCCTGCAGCTCGATGCGCCCGACCCACACGCGCGCCCCATCCTGGAACACGGCGGTCCCATCGTCCTCCACGTAGAACGAGGCCGCCGGGGGCGGAGTGACGGCCGCCAGACGGATCCAGGGATCCTTCGTGAGGGGTGGCACGATCGTGCGTCGCGTTCCCGCCTCCGCATCCCGCAGATCGTACGCCTTGCCTTCCCGCAGCGGTCCGGCGTGGGTGCCCCCATCCAGGGCGACCGGTGCGGCCGCGTCCACCGCCGCCGCAGGTTGCGGCGACGTGCGGCACGCGGGCGCGAGCAGCGCCACGAAGAGCCACGGCCATCTCATCGGCGCGGGGACCAAATGCCATAATAGCCGAGGCCCGTCGTCGTGAAATCGTAGGTGGCCTTTCCCGCGCTCGTCTCCAGCATCACGCTTGGCCACAGGTACGAATGGGAGTCGTGAAGGTGCGACGGGATCTGATCCGGGGCGGCATAGAGTTCGAACACGATCTCGCTCGGCGTTCCATGGGCGGCGATGTCCAAGGTTTGCGCACCCCGATTCATCCCGATGACGGCGTGCTGGGCGCGCGAGGACACGCTCGCAAACAGTTCTTCGAGGAGCGGTTGCTCCGGGTAGGTCGGCCGGATGTGGATCCAGCGCATCGTTCCCCGCACGATGTGCCCTTTGGGCACGGTGAGGGTCACGCGGTAGACCCAACCAAGCTGGTAGCGCGCGACCAGCCGATCGTCGAGGTTGGCGCTGGAAACTTCCTGGAACGTCTGCCCATCCGGGGAGGACTCCAACTTCAGACGGAAGGGCGGCGGTTTGTCCCGGATCTCCTGCCGCCCGGAGTGGCTGGACAGAAAACCGTAATAGCTAAAGGTGTCCGCCGTTGTTTCCACGCTCGTGAGCGGCTTGAACTGCGACCAGAGATCGAGGCGATCCCCGAGGGCTTCCTTGTGCACGATCGCGGCCCACTTCTGCGTTTGGTTGGCCGCCCGCCACGCGTCGAGAAACGGCTTCTTGTCTTTGAGGTGCTGGAAAAACCGCTGCGCGATGCTGACCGACGAGTCTGCCCCCGGGGAGGCTTCTTCGTACGCCAAGATCCCTCGCACGTGCGGATGGCTCTTGGCGAAGACCCGCGCCCAAAGGACCCACGTGGCCGCGTTGATCGTGGAGCACTGCGCAAGCACAATCCACTTCGGCCCGGCAAAGCCACGCCCCTCGGCCGCGTATCGACCCACCGAAAAATAGACGCTGGGGGTATAGGCCGCGCGCGCCTCGGGCGGGCTCGCCAACTGCCAGCTCACGATGCTGTTGCCGCGCGCGAAGCCTCCGAGCCATCCATGCGAGCTAAAATACAGAAGGTCCGCGCTGTAATGGACCGCATTGGACGACGCGGGCCCCCCCGGCAATTGGGGAATCACCTGCGTTCCGCCGGCCCCTCCGAACTCCAGCTCCACCTGCGGCCGCAGAAAGAGATCTTGCGTATACCGTGCGCTTTCCTCGGCCGCCGTGTGGCGACCTTTGGTTTGGATCTCGGCGCTCCAGTCGCGAATGCCATCCGGATCGAGTTCACCGGTCTTCGGATCCCTACCCGGGTACGTGATCCAGAACGCATCCTTGCCGTAGGCGTTTCTCCCACCCGGACAGACGACGGCGATCTTCTTGCCGCCAGCCTCGACCAGGCAGATCGGAAGAAAGGGATGCGCGGGATCGTGCAGGCGCTGGGGATCTTTCTTCGCGCGCGCGAGAAACTCACCGTACAGGTTTCGCCACCCCGTGTTCTTTTCGAGTTCCGCGCCGAACGCCGCGCTGTCCACGGCGTCCGTGCCGTCGATGAGAACGTAGTAGAAAAACTGGGGCGCCACGGCGGTGATCCCCTCAAACTTGGCCATCGGCTATCCTCGCGTTCCCGCCCGGAGATCGTTGGTCACGGCGGACTGGATGGCGGCCTTCGTGGCGTCGTCGAGTTTGCCCGTGAGGGTGAGGTCTTTGTGCGCGGCTTGGAACGCCAGAACGGCCCGCCGCTCGTCGGAGCCGAAGCCCAAGTTCCAAAGGTGCGCCACGTAATCGCTTTCCGTCACCGTCTCGGGCACCACCATGATCTCCCGCACGAACTCCACGTCCGATCCGGCGGGCTTGTACGTCACACGAATCATGTGTTGCCGTTTCGGAAGACGCTGCTCCAGGAGCCCGCCGCCGCCGGTCATCTTGTCCCGAACGATCTCACCGGTCGAGAGCTCCAGCTTGTAGGCAACGTTCTCGCAGGGGCCGTGCCTCTCGTCGTGCAGGCGCATCTTGTAGAGGAAGGTCTCGTCGTCCTGGCGGGCCGAATCCTCTTTCTTGAAAGGGTCCTCTTTCTTGAAGTTGGCGACCAATTGGGGCGCCGGCAACCGAAGCGCCACGAGCTCCCGGCGCTCGAAGGCCGCCGCGATCGCGCGGCAGACGGCTTCATCCTGCGCACGATGTGCAAAGAGCACGTTCTCCGGGGCGGCGCCCGTCAGGGCGGCGTGGAGCTCGAGCAACGCGATCCGATTCCCGCTGTGGCTGAGCCAGCGGGCGACGTCCCACGGCGCAATCGACTCCGGAGAAGATCCCGCGTACTCGCGCACGTCCTCGCTGCGCACGAGCAGCATGGGACCGAGCGGTTCATGCACAAGCCAACCAGCCATCAAGGGCCACGAGGATACATGTGCCCGCGCGCCCATTCCATCCCTCGGTCGTTGCACCTTTTATCTCGGCCCCCCGTCCATCCGCGAATATAGGATGAGGCGCCATGCAGAACCTGATGTCGATGTTCGAGGGTGCGGTCGACACGATCTCGTTCAAGCTCAAAGCGGGAAAGTACGGCGAATCCGCGTTGGTCGTCGCCGGCTTTCGCGCGAATGAAAAACTCTCGCAACTTTTTCGCTTCGATGTCGACGTGGTCGTCGACCCCGACGTGATCCCCTCCCTCGACGATACCCTCGGTGAAGACGCCGAGTTTCAGATCCTCCGCGACGACACCCCCCTGCGGACCGTGCGCGGGATCGTCGAGGAGGTGACGCCACGCCGCTCGACGGATCGGCAGCGGCTGATCACCGTCAAGGTGGTCCCGAAGCTCGCCGAGCTGCAATACACCGCCGATACGAAGATCTTCCAAGACATGCCCGTTCACGACATCGTGGCCGAGCTGGTGAAACCCCACAACATCGAGCTCGAATGGCGCTTGGACCGCCGACCAGAGCCACGCCCCTACCGCGTCCAGAAGGACGAAACGGATTACGCGTTCTTCTGCCGAATCCTCGCAGACGCGGGGATCTCGTTTCACTTCGCATCCGACGAGGCCAAGGTGATGCTCGTGAACAGTCCCAAGGGCTACGCGCCCATCGATGGAGAGCCCGAGCTGCCCTATCGGGAAACGGGGGGGGCGGTCACCGTCGACCACGTGGGGAGCATCGTCCGGGCTCGAGGCCTGCGCCCCGGTTCGGTCGTCATGCGGGATTATGATTTCAAAAAGTCGCGAGGCGATCTTACGGCGCGCAGCGAAGTCGAGGCTCCTCACACGGGCGAAAACGCCCCGAAACGCGAGGTATTTCTTTTCCCCGGCGACTACACGGATGCAACCGAGCCGGGAAAGACGCTCGCGGCCATTCGACTCGAGGAGTCGCGATCGACGGCGATCGCCTATCACGGTCAAAGTTCCTGCATGCGTCTTCAGGTCGGTCGCAAGTTCACGGTCCAGCAGCATCTTGACGACACCTTCAATCAGGAGCTGCTGGTCACCGAGCTGAGGTCGAGCGGCCAGCGGGCGGGCGTCCTCGCCGATACCGGCCAAGGCGGTCAGGCCCCGGGTTTCACATGCACGTTCATGGGCATTCCCAGCAAGACGCGGATCCGTCCCGAGCGCCCCCCGCAACCCTACGCGCCGTCGGAGTCGGCGCGCGTGGTGGGGCCAGAGAAAGGCACGCCCTTCGTCGACGAGTTCGGACGCGTCAAGGTCCAGTTCTTTTGGGATCGGGAAGGCGAATGGAACGAGAAGAGCTCCTGCTGGCTTCGCGTGATGACGCCCGCGGCAGCCGCCAATCGCGGCATCTGGTTTCCGCCGCGGGTCGGCGACGAAGTCATTGTCCATTACCTCAACGGTGACATCGATCGGCCGTACGTGGCGGGAGCCATCTACAACGCGCAGGAATCGCAGCCCCAAGTCCTTCCCAGCGATGCCTCCAAGAGCACGATCAAATCGCTAACCATTCCGGGCGGAAAGGGGTTCAACGAATTAACCTTCGAGGATCGCGCCGGCCAGGAAGAGATTTTCCTCCACGCGCAGAAGGACCGAAAAACCGTCGTCCTTCACAATCATGCGGAAACGGTGGGCGCGAATCAGACCAGCACGGTGGGCGCCAACCAAAGCATCACGGTCGGAGCCAATCGGTCCGTCACCGCGGGCGCCAATGAGACGATCGACATTGGAGCGCATCGCAAAGAAACCGTCGGCGCAGGCGAGGACGTCACGATCAAAAAAGGCCGCTCCCATCTCATTGAAACCGGCGACGACACGTTGGAAGTCCTGGTGGGCAATCGGAACGTCAAAGTTCAGTTGGCCGACACGCACCACGCACA
Source organism: Sorangiineae bacterium MSr11367 (assembly GCA_037157805.1). NCBI lineage: Bacteria > Pseudomonadati > Myxococcota > Myxococcia > Myxococcales > Pendulisporaceae > Pendulispora > Pendulispora rubella. The sequence continues at coordinate 9,105,477 of CP089983.1, forward strand.
ATCGAAGGTCGAAACCATCGACGTCACCTACGAGCTCAAAGCCGGCCAGTCGATCACCCTTCACCATCCCGGAGACGCCAAGTTGGTGCTCGAGGCGGGCGTGGCGACCGTGACCACCACCAGCAAGATCGTGCTCTCGAACGGAGCGAGCTCCATCACACTGGACGCTGGCAAAGTCTCCATCTCTGCCGACGACGAGGTCGTGATCGGAGCAGGAAAGGCATCCATGTGGCTCAGCAAGGATGGAAGCATCGGCATGAAGGGGCCCAAGTCCGTCGAAGCCGCCTCGGCCTCCAGCGCGCTCAAACTTGAACCTGCGAAGGCAACGCTGACAGGCCCGATGACCGACGTGGTGGCCAAAGCCATCGCGAAGGTCGTGGGCGCCCTCGTAAAAATCAACTAACCCCATGAAAGCGTTAATCCACGATCTCGTGGGCCGCTTGCGCGGCTTCGTCGAGCAAGACGACAAAGGGCTTCTGGTCGTCGAAGCCAACGACGCTTCGAATGGCCTCCTGATCAAGATGCTCGACACGATCGATCAGGAAGGCGCGGATGTGCATTGGGCCTTTGCCGATGACTTCGGCAATGCCATCACGTTTGTGGATGCCGTCGCGTATCGCGTCTACGTCCGGCGCGAACTGGCCAACAAAGCCCTCGCCAAAGAAGCCAAGCCCCCTTGGCCGGACCTTCCGCGCGAAGCCAGCGATCGCTCCAACCCGCCGGTACAGCGGATGCGGGCGCTGATGCTGTACGCGCGCGACCTGATTCCCGATCTCGAGACGATGCACCTCGTATGGGTCCTGTTCCCGGCAAGTATTGCCGATCCGGCCGGGTATCGGGCGTTCGTGCTCGAGCTCATGACGCACGAGTTCCCCGTGTGGTTTCATCACATGCGCGTTCTGGTCCGCGATGACGTCGCGCGGCCCGCGCTCCGCGATGTTGCGAGCGTGATGCATGCGGCGGATTGGTGCGCGCCCCCACTCGGTCCCGACGATATCCGAAAGGCCCTCGAAGACGAGGCGGCCAACAAAAACCTCCCGCTCGACGAACGGGTCCAGGCCGTGCTCACACTCGCGGGCATCGACTACGCGCACGCGCGCCTGCCAGCCGCCCTCGAGAAATATCGCCTGGCCAGCCGCTACTACGCAAAGACGCACCAACATGCCCTGCATGCCCTGGCCATCAATGGTATGGGCGAAGTCTATGCGCGCGGCGGGGACGCCGAGTCGGCACGACGGCACTTTGAATCCGCCCTGACGCCGGCGCTGTATCGTTTGGGCCAGGAAAGCGACCCCGGACGCGTGGATGCCGCCCCCGTGCTGCTCAACGTGAGCTTGAACTTGGGTAATCTCTATCTATCGCAACGACGATGGTCGGAGGCTGGTTCGTACTACGAGCGCGCCCGCGATATTGCCCATTCGATGCGCAACGTTCACGTGAAGATCCAGTGCATCGAGAACATCGGCGCGTGCCACTACGAACTCGCCCAGTACCCCGAAGCCGCAATGGCGTGGGATGAAGGGACCGCGCTCGCGCGCGCCGTGCAGGCGGAGGAGCACTTGCGCGCCCTCCTCGAGCGGCAGCGCGCGGCGTACGACAAGGTCGGCGCCACCGATCGCCGCGACGCTATCGAGGCGGAGCTCCGAAATCTCGGGCCATCCGGGAGCCGATCATGAGCGACGATCCGGTTATCCAAGCGCTCTCCCTGGCGGTCGACGATGTGAGGGAGACCGATCATGTGGCGGCGGTTACCGACGCCGCCCGAAACGCGGTCGACCCCGGATTGTACGGCGCCGCGCTCGGAGAAGTCGTGAGCAATGCCGTTTCGCCTCTGCGCTACCAATCGCAAGCGGACCGCGGGCCATCCCCCGCCCCGGGCGAAGCCCCTCCGCCACCCCCGAACCCCGTCCGCAAGCTCGCGGAGGCGGCGGGCGGGCTGATGGGTCTACTCGGATTGCCTTTGGAGCTCATGAACACGGGTTTCGCGATGGTCACCGCGCCCCTCGCCGCCCTCTATCCCTCATTGCCGGCGGTCACGTTGGGTTGCCTCTACGTGGGGCCGCCGCATGGTCATCTTCACCCACCGAGCTTCACGCCGCCTGCCACGCCGGCGCCGGTTCCACTCCCCAGTCTTGGTCCCGTGCTCCTTGGCTGCACCCCCAAGGTCGCCATATGTGAATTGCCCGCGGCGCGCGCGGGAGATCTCGGCCTCGCCGTCACGTGCTGCGGCATCATGCCGATGTTCGAAATATTCATGGGAAGCAGCAATGTCTTCTTCGCGGGTATGCGCGCCGCGCGGATGGGGGACCTCGCGAAGGCGTGCCTCCCGAGTACAGGGGGTCCCATCCGGGGACTCGCACGCGCGATGATGATCGCCGGCGCTGCCGTTGGCGCGGCCGGCGTGGCCGCCGATGCCATGGATGCGGCCGAGGGCGTCGGCGGGCCGGAGATGGCGGCTGCCTCGGCGATGGCGGCGGGGTTCGACGCCGCGGCGCTGGCCGTCGACACGGCCGCACAAGCGCTCGCCGCGGCGATGGGCAAGGACGCCGCGGTCCCTCCGTCGATGGGCGTCATGATGGTCGGAATGCCCACGGTGCTCGTGGGTGGCTTCCAAATGATCAACTTTCCCGACCCCGTCATGTTGTTGCTCGAGAAGCTGATGAAGCGCCGCAAGCCCAACAAGCCCGAGGCCAAAGACGATGACAAGGAGGGTACGGTTGGCTGCACAACCTGCCCCACGGGCAAAGCACCGTGAGCGTCGACGTCATCACCGGAGCGGTGGTCGATACGACGAGGGATGTGTGGCTCGAGGCGCCCACACCGTTTGCATTTCGACGGCACTACAGCAGCGCGAACCACGACCGGGACCGCGGAATCGGTTGGGGCCATACCCATGGTTTCGATTGCAGCCTTCGCGTTTCGATCGACAATGGCATCCGCTACACGGGATTCGACGGCACGAGCGTCGCGTTTCCGCTCTTGATGAGCGATGGGGCGCGCTCGGCGCGGCGCGGACACGTCCTTGAACGCGTGACCGCCAATTGGTTTCGGCTGCACCAGCCGGACGGCGACGTGCTGGAGTTCGAGTTCTTTCGAACATCGCAGCCGGCGCGCCTTGCCGCCGTATCGCGTCCCGAAGGCACGACCAAGCTCTATTACGACGATGCCGGCCTACTCGCTTATTGCACGGATTGTCTAGCACGCACGATTCGCGTCGAATGGGTTTATTTGCCCGACCCCCATGGGCGAGTTGCACCAACCCCGCATGTCGCGTCATTGGTGCTGGTCCCGCCGATCGCGAGCGATCCGACTGCCCCGCAGCGCACCCTCGTTGCCTACCAGTACGACCCCCATGGTCGCTTGGTGGGCGGTGTCGATGCGTATCGCCATTCCTTCGTCTTCGAGTACGACGCGCAGACGCGCCTGTCGCGCCGCCTGGATCAACGTGGATATGCATTTGTCTACGAATACGATTCGACGGGCCGCTGCATTCACTCCGGCGGCGAAGACGGCGTTGACGAAGTCCGGCTCGAATACCTCCCGGGCGTAACAACCCTCGTACGAGCCGACGGTGGCCCCTGGGTCTACGAGCACACGAGCGGTTTCCTGGAGCGCATTGTCGACCCATATGGCGGTGAGCATCAGCGCGTCCTCGATGCCGAGCAGCGCTTGCTTGAAGAGACCGATCCCGCAGGTCGAACCCTCGTCACGCTTCGCGATCCGAACGGAAAGGCGGTCGCCCGCCGCGACGCCAAGGGACAGGTCTGGCCGCTGGGAAAGTCGCCCGCGGAGCCCGGCCACCGCGTCGCGTCGACGGCGCGCGAGTGGGAGTACGGCGGAATCGTGCCGGCGACCCACGGTCTTCCGATACGCCGTTACATGGAGCTCGACGGCCTGCCGCGCTTCGCAGTCAGCGCACTTTCGCCTCCCTCATCGGGCGACCCCTTCCTCGACATTTCCGAGCGGTGGAGCGAGTCAACCGTGCGCGACGTGAACGGACTTCGGCTCTGGATCCAGCGCGCCGACGGCTCCCGCCGCTCCTGGAGCTACGACGCCAATGGCCTTCCCTCGCGCTTCACGGATTTCGACGGCGGGAGCTGGCGCTTCACGCGCGCGTCTTGGAATCATCTGCGCGAGATCACCGACCCACTTGGCGCCGTCACCGAGCTCCTGCATTCGCGTCGCGAGGAATTGCTTCGGGTCGTCGATCCGAGCGGCGTCACGAGCGAATACGCATGGGACTTGCGAAACCGCCTTGTGGGTGTCCAACGAGACGGTCGCGTGCGCGAGACGTACGCGTACGGCTCCGACGACGAGCTCGAAGAGAAGGTCGACGCACTCGGCAACTGGCTTCTTCGCTGGAAACGCGAAGACGAAGGCCGAAAGGTCACACTGTCCGTTGCAAGCGGCGAGACGCACCATCTCACCTACAGCGCGGCTCGCCGTCTCCGGTCCGCGAGGGTGGAGACGGCGGACGGCCGACAAGACCAGTACGCCTTCGCGCAGGATCACGAGGGGCGGCGACTCCTGGACACGCGCAACGGGATGGGCGTGCAGCGGCGGTTTGAGGGCGCTCGCCTCGGCGAAGTGCGCGTGCTTGACCGTTTTGTATCCACCTACGCGTGGAGATTTCGGGACCGGTGCGAGATCGTGGATCCAACGGGTGCACGCCACCAGATCCACCGCTGCCGGGGTGGAATCGTTCGGCGAAAAATGTCGAACGGCGCCTCCGAAATCACCCAGTTTCATCCTCACGGACATTGCCTCGCCAAGCTTGTCTACTTCGACGAGAACAAACGGTGGGAGCGGTACTTTGATCGCTCGGGGGAGGCCGATGTCCTGGCCATCCGAGACAGCGCGCGAGGTGTCACGCGATACACCTACGATGCGGCGCATCGTCTGGACACCGAGATCTTGCCATCGGGCGTGAAACGGACCTTCACTCACAGCCCAGGCGGAGACCTCGTGGCCGCGCCCGGCCTTCAGAGCGTCAACACACACCGCCATCGTCTTCTCAGCGCAAACGGCTCGGACTTCGAATACGATCATCGCGGACACATGTGCACGCGTCGTGCGCCGACGGGTGCCGTGCATTTGTGTCGCGACGCCCTTGATCAATTGGTACTCGTCCACGGCGCAGGCTGGGGACGTTGGACGGCACGATACGATGTTCTTTCACGACGCATCGAGACCAACTTCAACGGGCAGTGCACGACCTTCTTCTGGGACGGCGATCGCCTCGCGGCGGAGGTCCTTCCTGGAGGGATGACGCGCGTCTTCGTGTACGCCGATGAGGTGGCGCTCGTGCCGCTCATGTTTGTCGACTACCCGGACCGCCATGCAGACCCGAAAGACGGTGTCCGATATTTCGTATTCGCGAACCACTTGGGTGCGCCCGAGATGATTCAGGACGATGGCGGAAACGTCGTCTGGCGCGCGCGCTATGAGGCCTATGGAACAGCGCACGTGGAGGTCGGAGCCGACTTCCACCAGCCGCTACGGTGGGCGGGCCACTACTTTGATGCGGCGACAGGGCTCCAGTATTGCCGTTTCCGGTACTACTCACCGGAGTTGGGCCGGTTTATCGAAACCGATCCGGACGGCATTCGCGGTGGCTTCAACCTGCATGCGTACGCCGCCGAAAGCAATCCGCTCCGTGATGTCGACGTCCGAGGCCTTGGCTGCAAAGACGGTAAACCGGGGGAGGAAGACGAGGAGGGTAGACCGAAACGAGAGTCGACCAACAAGGAGAAAGCTCTGCCCGCCGAGGATGATCTGCAGCAGAGGATCGCCGCATCACGATTGGCGGAGCAGCGAGCCACGCAGGCAAAGAAAGACCGAAACGAAGACAAGTGCTTCTCCGCGGACGGGCCGGAAGCCGACCTTACCAAGAGCGGATGGAAGCATGAGGATGGGAGCGGTGTTAAGAATGTGAGCACCGACGACGTCCGGAAACAATGCGACAAGAATGGCCATACGCTGACGAACGGCGGCGCCAACGATCATGGTGAGCACGGCCGATACTTTGCAAGCCATGCTGAGAAACAGCAGGCCGTAGCGGAGCCGGGTGCCCCGCTCGGCGTGACCCATCCGATGTGCCCCGACTGCCAAAAGTTCTTCCGCCAGCAAGCCCAGTACATGGGCAAGCCGCAGGTGGTCACGGATCCCAAAATGACTCGCGTGTTCAATCCGGACGGAACGGTCACCATGCACCACCCCGATGGTACAACCACCACCGACCCCAAATTCAAACCCTTCTGACGAACGAGGATTGTCGCCATGAACCCTGCCGAACTTGAAGAGGCTGTAGCCGCCGGCGAGGCAGCGCTGCGCGCTGCGTCCGATGGAGCCCTCCCACTGCAGCATCGCCGACAAATATGGCTCGCCCTGGGACCGGTGGAGCGGCAAGGCAACCTGGTCCTCGTTGGCGAGGGCGCCATCCGACGCTCGTCGCTTGCAAGCGCTGCGGTCGCGCGTGTACTTCCGCTGTGGCGCAGCAAGTGGCCGAATGAGACGACACCCGAGAAGCTGCTCTCCAGCGTTGGGGAGTACATCGAGGGTCGTCTCGGGCGGGATGACGCCATCGCGTTGGCGGATGATTTTTTTGCCACCCTGGAGGGTGAGTATCCTTTGGAGGATTCCGTCACCTCCGTGGGCCAAGCAGCGGTTATCGCGCTTAAGACCCCGATCTTCGAGCGCGGACTCGATCCCGAATACGCGCACTGCAAGGCTGACGATGAGCTCGACCCCTGGGGCTGGGACGCAGCCTTTGCGGCGTCGATCGCAGCGGCCGAGGGCGCGCCTTGGGAGCAAGCGGGATTGGCCGACCGCCGTCGCGACTTCTGGCGGTGGTACCTCCAGCAGGCTCGTATGGTCGCCGCCGAGCCCTTGCGCTGGACCTCCCCCCGCCTTCACGGGGGATAGCGCGACGCGAGCCAGTCAAGACGTGTCGGCCCACGCACCCGGCGAGGGCTCGCTGTCGCAGTCATCGCAGGGCGCGTTTCACCACGCTCCGTGCTCTTTGGCGATGTGGCTCGGCATGTGCGCGCCCTTCCTATAGGGAAATGGTGGCCCGTATCCACGGGCCATGGCGCGCCCCCACGTTCTGCTCTTCTATCGCAATTTCAATTCCCAGGAAAACCCGGATTGCCAGTGCCATATAGGCCTCGGGGTCGGAGCACTCCACACCACGAATGTCCTTCGTGAACACGGCGTTGATATCCACCCCTACGGCGTTTGGACGCCGGCACAAATTCGAGACCGCTTGCGCGCGCACCCGGCCTGCTCGCACGTGGTCATCGAGGCTCCATGGGTGCCTATCCCCGAGCTCGAGCGCCTGCTCGGCGAGTTCCGGAACGTTCGGTTCGCGGTGCGCTCGCACTCGAACATGTCATTTTTGCAGGTGGAGGCGGGAGCGATTCGCGATATCCGCCAGGGACTCATTCTCGAGTACAGCGTCCCCAATTTCGATATCGCCGCCAACACCAAACATCTTCAGCACGTGTTGGAGCAAGGCTACGCCGGCCGATGCCTTTACCTCCCGAACCTGTACGACTTCGAGCGCCCGCGGCGCCGCCGCCCCACCGCGCACGACCACCGATTGCTCCGCATTGGGAGTTTTGGCGCACTCCGATTGCTCAAAATGCGCACGGCCGACGCGACGGCGGCGATGCTCATCGCGCGCGACCGCAATTGCGATCTCGAGTTTCTCATCAGCGTGGAACGCGTCGAGAACGGCAAGGGCGTGCTCGACGCCCTTCGCGCGATGTTCGCCGGCCTGCCCTGGGCGCATCTCAAAGAAATCCCCTGGCAACCGTGGGGACAGTTCCGCCACACCATTGGCCACTGCGATCTCCACATCCAACTTAGCGCCACCGAGACCTTCAACATCACGTCCGCAGATGCCGTCGCCGAGGGCGTCCCCTGCCTCGTTAGCCCCGCGATCGAATGGATGCCTCCTCAGTTTCAGGTTCACGCCGACCGAGCCGAAGATGCGGCTCGGGTCGGCAGCCAAATCCTATCCAGCTGGAGTGCTCCCGATGAGCAACGGGATGCCCTCGAAGGCTACGTGGACGATGGCGTCGACCATTGGCTTGGCTACTTCGGGACCAAGCGCAAGAAGCCGTACAGGGCGACGCCGCCGACTCGCAATCCCCTCCCGCAGCGCGGCCCGGTGCCGCCGTTGGTGCGATAGTGGCGCCCCGCGGCGAGTACGTGGCGCCTCGGACCACGCCCATCGATCACGAATCCCTTCGAACCGCCCTTTCGCGCGCGTGGTCCGAGTTGGACGGCACGGAGCCAAACGCCGAAGGCGTCAGCCTTCTTCTCGCGCAGTCCGCGATCGAGACCGACCACGGCCGAAAGTCCAAGAACTGGAACGTCGGGGGCGTCAAGGCGGACGGCGCCGAGCTGTACACCTACGCGGCAACGCTGGAAGTTCTGCCGCGCAAAGACGCAAACGCCGCGCTTGCGCGCTCAAGCCCCGGCGCGCCCTGCGAGCTCGCCGCCGACGACGGCGGCCCGATGATGACCCTCCGCTTCCTTCCCAACCATCCTGCGTGCGCCTTTGCCGCGTACCGAACCCTCGACGAAGGCGCTCAGGGGTTCGTGGCGCTGCTCGCACGTCGATACGTCTCGGCATTGGAGTGCGCGCGCCAAGGGGACGTTGTCGGCTACGCCGAAGGCCTGAAGTCCCGCGGATACTTCTCGGGCAACCTGGACGCCTATCGGCGCAACCTCGAGTCCCTCGTCGACGGGTACCGGCCTCCGTGCCTGGCGACCGAATGCGAGATCGCGTCGGCGCTCGGTCGTCTCGGTTTCTGGCCCGCCGACAAGCTCAAGACGGCTGTGCGAAACTTCCAATCGGTACCCGAGCACCATTGCGTGGTCGACGGCGTCGTCGGGCCGCAAACGCGGCACGCGATTCGCGCCGCGCTCGCCGCCCTCGAGGCCACGCCGACTCCCCCCATTGGCTAGCGTGGGAGGTACTGCCTACTCGGCCCCCTCGCCGTTGCCCGGTTCGACAACGCCGAAGGTGCCGCACCTCGATCCTTCGGTCATCGCGCGCGCCGTAGCCGGCGAACGAAGCGCGCTCGACATGCTCGTTCGGACACTCGCGCCGCATGTCGACCGGCACCTTCGTCGCTTCCCCTTGCTCGAGGAGGACCGCCGCGACGTGCTGCAAGTCACCCTTCTGCGCGTGGTCCGGTGCATCCACTCCTTTCGCGGCGACTCGGCGTTCTCTACCTGGCTCTTTCGCCTCACGGCCAACGAGGCGCTCATGCGTTTGCGATCCGAGCGCCGCTTGCGTGAACGCTTTGTGACGGGCCTCGAAGTCCACGAGCTCGAGGCGCTCTCCGCTTCGAAGCGTCCGTCCGACCACGCCCCCTTCGTCGCGGCGAGCCCCGGGCAGGATGTGCGTCGCGCACTCGCCGACCTATGCGACAGCGATCGCGGCGTTCTCGTCGCCCATCACATTCTGGGCCTCGGTTTGCAGGAGACCGCGGAACATCTGGCGCTCACCGAAAGTGCCGTCCGCTCCCGGCTTCACCGCGCGCGAAAGCGTTTGCGGACCTCGCTCGAATGACGCGCGGTCGGCCCGGATCCCGCTCCCCAGGCGTCCCAGATGATGAGCATGTGCGGTATCCTCGAGGCTCTCTGGGGATTCACTGCAGCCCGCTCCTAGTTTCGTGGCTCATTGAGCCGCGAAGACCAGGACGCAGCGTCGACTCCGACCACCCTCGAGGACGAAGACGCGGCGGCGTGGATTTCGGAGCCCGAGCCCTTCGACGAAGCGTTCAATGCCCCGCCCAAGGCACGTGACGTCTCCCACGTCTCGCGAATTCGGCCGTCGGACTTTGCCGCGTTCGCGTTCCGCATGCCGCGCGAGGACGGCCTCGGGTACGAGCCGTTTTCGTTTGCAGGCAGGCGCCACATGCGGCGCATTTACGACTCGCCTTCACGCCGCATCCTTCTCTTTTGCGCGCGCCAGGTCGAGAAAAGTACGCTTCTTGGCAATTCGGCCATCACGCATTCATGCTTGGTTGCCGGACATCGAACGCTGTACGTCAGCCCGTCGGCGACGCAAACGAAGACATTTTCGGTCGACCGCATCAAGGAACCGATGCAGACGAGCGAAGTCCTTCGGATGTTCGTCAGTTCCGCGCTGGCGCAAAATGTTTTCGAGAAGCAATTCAAGAATCTCAGCAAGATTACGCTGAGATACGCGTTTCTCAACGCCGACAGGACCCGCGGAATCCCGGCTTGGCGCCTTCTTCTCGATGAATTTCAAGACCTATTGCCAGATAATATTCCGATCATCGAGCAGTGCACGAGTCACGCGCCCGAGCGATGGAAAGCTTACGTATATGCAGGTACGCCGAAGAGTCTCGACAATGTGATCGAATACTACCGCGCGCAACACTCGACTCAGGGTGAATGGGTCGTCCCCTGCGACGCCCATGGGGGTGAGGGCGGGCGTTACTGGAATATCCTCGGCGAGAAGAATATTGGAAAGAAGGGCCTGATATGCGAGAGATGCGGCGGGCGGATCGACCCCATGCATGCGGCCGCCCAGTGGGCGAACATGGTGGCCGATGCTCCGTTCGAGAGCTTTCGAATCCCGCAGTTGATGGTGCCATGGAAATCGTGGGCCGAGATTCTATTAGACTACAAACGATATCCGAGAGATAAATTTTACAACGAGGTTTTGGGGGTCTCGTTCGATTCGGGGCTTCGCCCGCTCACCAGTGCGGATCTGATGCTCTCGTGCTGCGCTGACGTTCGGATGTCATCCGAGGCGCTCGAAACGTACCGTGCTTTATCGGCCGGTCAGGCCATCGTTGCTGGCATTGATTGGGGGACGGGCGAGAACTCCTTCACCGTGCTTGCATTGGGTACCTATATTACGACCCGCTTTCGCATTTTCTACCTCCATCGATTTGACCGTGATGAGGTCGATCCTCCCGTTCAGATGGTGAAGATTATTGAAATGCTCCTCTACTTTCGCGTCGCGATTTGCGGGACGGATTATGGAGGGGGGTTCGACCGAAATGACCAGCTCGTGCGCAAGTTTGGGCCGCAGCGCATCCAAAAGTACCAATATTTTGGGCGCATGCGGCGCAAGGTGGAGCACGATCCCAAGCTGCGACGCTGGAAAGTTTCGCGTACCGAGGTGATGTCGGACATCTTCAACGCGATCAAGCGGCAGCAATTTGAGTTTCCGCGGTGGCCCGAATTCAAGGAGCCGTTCGCACAAGATATGCTGAATATTTATAGCGAATACAATGTGTCGCAGCGCATGACGCAGTACTCGCACCGGCCGGATAAACCGGACGATTCCTTTCACGCGATCCTATATTGCTTTCTGGCATCGATGATTCTGGTCCCAAGGCCCGACATCATCGCGCCCCTGCGCGAGGACCGAAATCGAGGTGCGGTGCGGTCGTCGTACAGCGGGCCCGTGTATCAGGGTTGAGGGCGGGAACGGCGTCGCGCTCGTTTGCGGCGGGCCGGTTTCGTCGTGTGCGCGGCGAGCCGAAGGAGGCGCTCGGCGAGATCGTCGCCCACCATACGGTGCGCGACTCGAATGCCGTATTTCTGGCGGCAGTAGAAATAGGCCACGCGCCGAAGGTGGTCGCGCGCGAGTGCAAGGTGGACCCATGCATGTAGCCGCCCCTCCTCCGCGCCACCTCGGGGGCGCATGGACACCTCGGCGCGTGCGGAGAGCCTCGCCCCGAGGTCCAGAAACACCTTCCAAGGCTCATTGCAATGGAGGACCTGTGCGATCCACCCGAGATAGGCCTCATCAAGGTCCAGGAATCGGTCAGCCCACGCGCGAAGTTCACGCTCCGGTATCGGGCCGTCCTCTTGGATCGCGGCTTCGGCCTGGCTCGAGAGCTCGCAGGCGGCCTCGATCGTCATGTCGAGTGGTCTTCGCGTCAGCCCTGCCAGAGTGCGGAGCTCGCGGACCTCGTCGGCAAGTCGCCGGGTTGTCGCGAGCGCTTGCTGGGCCAACAGAATGCCGGTGGCGACGTCGGTCCTTGTTCCGCGAAGGGCGGCGAGCGCCGAGATCTCCTCCAACGGAAAGTACGGTTTTCGGCCTTCATAGCGAACCTGGACAATGCCTTTGCGCACCCAACCACGCAGTCCGTTTTCGGACAGATTGAGCATGGCCGTGGCTTCCTCGACGGAGACCCAGCTGCTTCCGATGTTTTGGGCGGCCATGGTAGCCCAGGGACGATGTCGGATCCTTTGGGGCTTTTGCAAGGCGTCGAGAGCGCTCCCGCTCGGCGGCACATCGGCGCGGAGGACCTTGAGGTGCTCGGCAAACAGGCCGCACGGTCCTTTCAACGCGGAGATCAGGCCTCGCTCGCGGACGCGGTGATCGAGATCGTCAAAGATGCCGCGCTGTCGCCCGAACACGTCCGGCGCGTATGCGAGCATGCGAACATCGACGCGTTCTTGACGCAGTTTCACAAGAGCGGCGCCGAAAGTCGGGTCGTCGATTTCGCCAACGGGCCCGCGGATCCTGATGCGATCGTCCGGCAGCTGAATGCGGCGAAGGTCGCATCGACGGTCGATGCCGCCGCAGCGGAGCTCTCCGATTACGTTTTGCCTCCGCCGGACCGTCTTTCGGGGGAGGCCCTTTGGGAAGGCACACTCAAGGCGGCATTCGGGACCGATGGCGGGTCTATCCCATTCGAAAGGCCACTGGGGGACGCCATCGAGCTGCGGGACAAGCTCGCGTCGGCCGACGAGCACGTGCTGGCCCAGATTGGGGGACTCGAGGGGATGTACCGCGATCTGGGCGAACAGCTCTATGCACACGTGAAGCAGGCCGCTCTATCCGGAGTTCCGCTTGGGCACATCGCCGAGGCGTGGGCGAGCGTGTCGCGGGAGGGGATCGACCCCGCGTTCCAGTTGGTCGCGCCCCGCTTGGTGCGCGACGGTGTGTTCTCTCCTGACGACTTGCTGAACTCGGCCGACAAGACTGCGTCGAATCGCGTCGTAAACCGGGAGCATCCGCTCGTAGCAACCTTCGCGGAGTTCAGCGACGCCCTTCAGAAGCTTGCCCATCTTCGTGGTGCGCGAGCCGAAATCGGCCATGCCTTTGAAACGATCAGCGCGTTCGTCAAGAAGGCCGCCGTCATGGGGTCTGCCTACCGAGCTGCGGCGCGTGGTTCCGAGGCGGTGGCGGACGCGGTGAGTCCATTCGTTGGGAAGGCTTTCGGTGGCGGCGCGGAGTTCGCGACGAGAAAGGTCCTCGAGAACGCGCACAACGTTGGCCTCGCCCTGGGCGCGAATGAAGCCTACACGCATCTCAAACACAGCCCGAGCCCCGCCGCGCGCGCCGTGCGCAGCGCAGGGAATGTCGTCCTACGCAATATCCCGGGGACGACGCAGCAGATGCAGCACGCCTGGGAGATTGAAAATGGCATCTGAGACGCCCGTGCGCGTGTTTCTCAAGGAATCCTCCGGATGGGGCGATCGAGCGGGGCGGGTTGCCGGCTCGATGGGGCGAGCATTGGAGGGCGCCGCCGCCGGCGCGGCGGGGACCGTCGGGGCGGCGGCGATCACCCTCGCCGCGGCGAAGATCTTCGACGCGGCCACCAAGGCACGCGACTTTCGGCGGATGCTCGACGAAAATCCCGATCTCCAAGCGCATCACGACAACGACCCGCGCCGCTTCAACGTCCTGTATTCCTCGCTTCGGACGTTTAATCCGGCTTTTGCGCGGGACCCGGTCGTCAGCGGGTCGTACATGCGCCGTCTCGTCGATAGTCCGTTGCCCGGCGGGATCCTGACCGATGCGCTGTCGCTTCGCGACAAGATGCCTTCCCCCCTTCACGACGCCATGGCGCGGGGGCTTGAAGCGGGCGTGAAGTCGACCCTCAAACGTGATTGAGAAGAGATCTCTTCATTGCGGGGGGGGAGGACGGGAAATAGCATTTCCGCTATTTGGAAAAGCACAGTCGTACTTCGAAAAGACTGCTGAGTCTGCCCTTCTCGGCGAAGTAGTCCGATTCATCGAGCGCCTCACGCCCCGCGCGGACGCGATCTACGTTCTGGTCAACGCCCTGGGGGCGGGGGAGTGGTGGGGCCCGAATGTGAATGGTGACCATTTCCCGGCGCGCGGTCTGATGCACTGCCCGCCAAATTGGGCGGGCGACCCGCTCGCGGATCGTGCAATCGCTCGGGGGTGGCCGTTCGGGTTTCCCACATTCTATTCGGCGTGTCCGTACCTGCATCACAGGAACAAGGACCCGACGCGTGGTTACGGCGAAGTGGAGCTCGCGGCGTGGAACGATCGCATGAAACGCGTCGAGCTCGTCATCCGCATCGACCGACCGAAGTGCGTGGCGTTTGGTGGAATGGGGCTGTGGCAGCGGCTCGAGAGTGGACAATGCCCGGACGTCAGCATGGGGAGCCGGGTACCGTTCGACCTCTGCTCTATTTGTACCGACTGGGATACGTACGGCCGAGCGCAGGAATCCTTCGACGTCTCCGTGCATCGCGATCCGGGTGCAGCGGTCCTCCAGGTTCATCGCGAGCTCAAGAGACGTTCAGGAAATGGCATTCGGGGACTTTCGATTACGCGCGCCGATTACTGCGAGCACACGCGACAGCACATGAACGCTGTCTTGCCGACTGGGCAGAAGGTCTTTGTGTACAACGACTATCCGCACTTCTTCGACATCAGTTTTGTCTTTGTCGGCGCGGATAAGACGGCCAAGGTCATGATGCATCTTCGAGGCAAGGGCGCTCGACGCAATGAAGGTCGTGATGACCGGAGTCTTCGAGAAAAGGCAGCCTCGTTGGCCGATGAGGCCCTGCGGGTCGGGCTTGCGGGAGCGGGCCGGGGTACTGGTGGCGGACGGAATTTGAAACGCATGTAGCGACACCGTTCGCGACATCGCGCCTTCTTCTATTTCTTCAAACGCCGCTGCGACTGTCCACGCGATGAGCATGGACGAGTTCTTGGCGAACTTTTATGGGACCACGAAGACGGCCGCCGACGGCGGTACCCCCTCCTCGGAGAGCCTCGAGAAGGAGGCGGAACTCCAATTTTTCTGCAAAGTCGCAGCGGACCAAGGCATCGACCTCGCGAAGTTGTCGGACGCAGAGCTCGAGCAGCGCTTTGCCGAATTCGAGGCAAAGATCGCCGAGAGCAAACGCGACGCGCAGCAACAAGCAGGGGACGAAGAACAGACCGCGCGTGCTCGGCGTGAATTCGAGGAGAAGCGCGCCGAAGCTGCGAAGACCGCCAGTGCGGCTCGCGAGTGGGAAGAGAAGCGCGCGTCCGCGCGCGATCTCGCGCAGTCTGACCTCCTCGGGCGCACGGCAGCCCACGCCTATGTGGACGAGCTGCGCAAGATTGCGGCCGCAGCCGAGGAGCAAGAAAAGGAAAAGGAAAAAGGGGGTAAGAAGGACGACGAGGAGAAGGACGAAGAGCGGAAGAAGCCACATGGCTCGCCTTTCCCGCCGCCGAAGACGGCATCCGGGCTCGATTCCCTCGCCTTCAAGCGCGCCATAGAGAAAGTCGCGGCCGCGGGATTTGATCCCAACGTTGCGACGAAGCGCATCGAGGCGCTCTACACGCTCGACCGCGTCACCGACAGCGTGAAGGTTGCACGGGCGGAGACTTTCGAGAGCGCGATCGATATTCGCGCTCTCGAATTGCTCGAGCAGGCGGGCTACCCCGTCGAGTGGGCGGTGTGACGCCATGGCGATCGAAGCTCGCCGAGCCCGCGTCCGACGGGGCCACCTCGCCTGTGGCACGGGCGGAGATCCGGCCCGCGCCCGCCCCGGGCAGGTCCGGACCTCGGGGGATGGCGCCGCGTACGAACTACTCGCGCGTCAACACGGGTGCGGTGGGCGCCGCCGACGCAATTGCCGCGGCACAGAAGTCCATTCCGCCACGAGGGCTCGAAATGCTGCCCACTAGCGGCGCAGGAGCGGCCCTCGAGCGCCCGCGGCTGCAGGACATGGTGAAGGCGGCCATGCGCTCGTCCCTCGCGCGGCTCGACGTGACGAGGGAGGCGCTTCGCCAGTCGGGTACCGGCAGCGAGAAAGCCGCCGCATCACCGTGCGCCACCTGCGGCAAGAGCGCGGACGAGTGCAAGGGGCACGAAAAGAGGGCCGAACTCGCATTGAAGCTCGCGAGTGCGCTCGAGTACATCGCCGACGAGCTGTCCAAAGAAGGGGCGAGTCTCGTCGAGCCGGGCAAGGGGCCGGGCGCATTGCAGGTGAGTGAGGTTCGTGCCTCGACCCCCTTGCCCGAGCACCACGGCCAGGCGCACCACCAAGTGCCCGAGCATCCCGGCCTCCAGAAGGGGCTGCGCACCGAGCAGGCACCGACGCAACTCGAGAACACGCTCGAGCATCCGCCCGGTCCCAGGGAGCGCATGGTTCTGCGCAATCAAGGCGGAAAAACAGCGTCCCTTGCGGCCCGAATTCGCAAGCTCGCGTCGGAGCGCGCGGACCTCGAGGAGACCGAGAGCGAGGGCATGAGCGAGGCCAAAAAAGGGCTCGCCAAGGTCGAGCGTGCCCACGAGCGGGAAAAAGCGGCTTCCCTCGTCGACTACTACGCGCGGCGGACCAAGGAGGCCGAAGACGCGATTAACCCCGCGCATATTTCGGCCGGGCGGGCCGTTCCGCCGGAGACCAGTGCGGCAGGCGAGAAGGGTGGCCAGCCCGCGGGTGGCGCACCCCAAGGCCCGACGCAACTCGTCGCCTCCAACGAATCGTCGGCGCATTACACGAGGGGCCAGGCCTACGCAAACCGTAAAACGGATTTGCGCAAGTACCTGACGGAGCCGGCGCTCACTTCATCGACCGACAGGACACTTCAGGACGTCTTCGCGAACACGCCACGCGCGGGCGTCAAAATCTCGTCGGCTCCGGAGATCCTATCGCCGAGAACAGCAGCGGCGCGAGCCCTTCTGCACAAGCTCGCCGAAAGCGTGCTGAAGGCGCCTGCCGCCGAGGGCGCGCGAGGTGACGCATGAACAAGTTGAGCTACGCCGAGATCTCGGAGGTCCTGCGCGAGGCACCGGCGGTGATCCGTGCGCTCGTGGACGAGAACCGCGCGCTTGCCGAAAAGGTCGCACATAAGGAGCGTCGCGAGCGCGTCGAGAAGCTCGCGAGTGCGATGCACGAAAAGGGGATTCACCTCGACGTCGGCTTGCCCGCGCTCGCCGACCGGCTCGAGAAGGACGCCGGTGAAGGCAGATCCCTCGAGGTGATCGAGCAGGCCGTCGACTTGGTTAGTCCAGATATGGGCGCAAGGCTCGCGCAGCTGGACGTCGAGGGCAGCGCGCTAGCGGGGGATTTCGAAAGATTTTTGGTTGGGGGCGTGGGCTAGCGGCCCGGGAGCATTCGCATGTCGACGATCCAACGAATCAATTTCGAACCCGTTAGTGACGTTCTTCCTATTCAGCGACGGGATTTTCCGCTGGGCGATCCTACCCTCGCGCAGCCACTCAATGCCCTTGCGCTGGTGGACGGCGAATGGCTCACGTTGAACGCGAGCTACCAACTCGTGCGCGCGACTGACATTTCGAACGCTGGGGCGCAGGCGCAAGTGCGGAGTTTCCCGCTTTGGGCTGAGCGAGGACGCTACGACGTTCAGGCGATTGCGGGGACGCGAATGCCGATCCTATGGCGCGGTGAATACGAATTCGATACGCGCGTGTTCGATTCGGCGGCAGTGGTCTTCGCCGGCGCGCCCATCACGACGCCGTTGCAGCCGCTGAAAGTCGCTACGATCGCACTCGGGGGGCGCAATTACTCGGGGCTCGTTGGTGCGAGCCTCACCGATCCTGCGCCGATCGTGGGTTATGTGACGAGGCTTCCCGCAAACAATGGCGGGAAACTCCGGTTTATTTCGGGCTGGCGCGCCTGACAAGGAGACGATCCATGGGCGTTCCGGCACAAGTTCTCAACGATTTATTCAATCAGCGCCTGGGTACCACCGAAGGCAAAGAGAAAACCGCAGAATACGCAGGCAGCTTCGTCCGCGACAAGCTGCGCGAAGTATCGTTTGCACGGAAGATCATTCCCCCCGAGCAGGTGACGCGTGCCGATTGCCAGCGGTCCGTCAACCACGACACCCTCGTCAAAATCGTCGATGTCGAGCCGCAGAGCCGTGCCATGGCCATGACGTTCCGGGGCCAGCCAACGGCGAGGCTGATTCGCGGCGACCGGGCCGAAGTCCCTTTTTTTACCATTTCGAGCGAGATTTTTCAAAAAACAGAACAAGAGCTCCTTGCCTATGAAATGCCGATTACGAAGATAATCGAGGAAAATTGCGTCAAAGATATTCAGGAAATTGAGGATCGAGAATTCATTTCACACGTCGAAGCCGCCGTTCAAGCGCTCCAAATGGAAGCCAACGGTGGCATTCCACGCGCACTGAATTGGTCGAGCACCAATGCCGGGGGGACCGTCGAGTTTTCCATTCGAAAAGGTGAGTTGGCACGCACGGCTGGGGTGAATGACGCAACGCCGCGGCCGATCCAGCGGCCCGATCTGGTCCAGCTGTTTAAGATGCTGGATGGCAATCGACTCCGATCCGAGCGGCTGCTCATGACCGAGGTGGATTGGGACGATATTCTGCAATGGACGGTCGAGGATTTTGGCGACAGACTTCAATCGGAAACGGCGGTTGAAGGATACAAGTACAACTCGCTATTGGGACGGTCCTATATTCGTAGCATCAAGACCGACATTTTGCGTCAAGGTAATGTGTATATATTTACAAAGCCTGAGTTTTTTGGCAAATACTACATCCTGAACAATACCAAATTTTACATCGACAAAATTGCAAACATGATTTCCTTTCAGGCGTGGGAAGATATTGCGATGGCGCTGATTAATATCGCCGCTGTTCGTAAACTCGAGTTGTACTCCGCCGACGCAAACCCCCTCACCAATGCGGATAAATTGCTTTCAAACTTCATCCCCGTTGCCGAAGACGCGCTCGGGGCCGCGAACAACCGAGTCGCACAAGGGCTCCGATTTCCGCAAGTTTCGCAGTATTGACGTCGATGCCGTACGCCATTCACAACATGATTCGTTCGCGCCAGACACGCACACGTCGTGCGCAAGCTCCCGCGCACCCGCGGCTGGTGCAGCGGATCGGCCATCTGCGCGTGCTTCGGGCTCGTACGCTCGTCATGACGGACGCCGATTTCGAACTGCATTTGCCGCAGATTCGGGAGATGGCGGCCCAGGGGCATATCGAGGTGCGTACGCTCGACGGCCGTAAGTTGGAGCTCGAGACATTTTCGGCGGAGCCTTTGCCGCCCTCGCCTCCGCTACCGGCGCCGCCCTTGGATTCGATCGCACGCGATCCCCCATGGGGAGAGAAGATACCGGCGCTGCCGGGTGAGTACGATGACCCTATCGCCGGCGATGGCGTTCCGGCCTTGCTCCGAAGCGCCGACAGCGGCGCCGAGGACGATGATGACGCACCGGCGCCACCACGAAGCGAGGAGCTCGAGAGCGAGGAATCCGATGAAAGTGACCAACCTCACCGACGTAGACACCCCCAAACTCCGACAGCACGGTCTCGTCGCGCAGACGTTCGCGGTGGGGCGGGCCCTGCTCGCACCCGGTGAGAGCGCCGATATCCCGGAGGAATATGCCCGCATGCTTGGGTCCGGGCTCGAGCACCTGGTGAGCGCCGGGGCGTGTGCCGTCGGGGATCTCCCCGCCGCCTACCAGGTAGCGAAGGCGAATCAAGCGCAGGCGCGCATGCAGCCGCCCAAGGCGACGGATCCGGTGGGCGCGGTGGCGGGCGAAGCGCCGAAGGGCGGGAAGAGCGCGGGGGGCTGACGTGGCCCTCTCGGGAATCGTCGGTATGTCGCAGACGATGCAGGACTTCGTCCAGCTCGTTCGCACATTTTCACGCGATTATCCGGAATTGAATCGGATCGTGTCGGGCGAAGAATCGAGCGATCGACAGATCGCATGGGCTGTTTTTGACGCCGTTTCCGACTTTAACGGGACACCGCCATTTACCAATCTCTTTCTCGACGATCTTCTGCAGAGGCACCAACATCATTTGCTGCTTCGGATGACCATCGAGTCGCTCATCGAGTCCGTCGGTCAGCTTCAGACGAGGAATCACATCAATTACAGCAATGGAGGAATCAATGTGGGGGTGAACGACAAGACTCCATTGCTCATGAACTGGCTGCAGTATTTCAAAGCGATCACCGAGCAGAAAAAGATGCGCGTGAAGGTGGCTCTTAATATTGAGAGTATCCTCGGACCTTCAAACGTCGGCGTCCACAGCGAGCTCTGGGCGGTGAACGCCACCTATGCCGCCTATTGAGGTGATGCCGTGCCGCAGAACCGCATTTACAAATTTTCCGACATCTTCGAAGCGCAGTCGTTTCTCAACGGGGCCATCTTTGGAGGGAACATTGCCAATGGGGTGTTCGGCCTCGTCGGGCAAGTTCTCACCTTCATCCGTCCGGCCTTTGCCGTCACGTTCACTCCCGCACGTGGGCCCGAGCCCGAGCGCCTGCGCTTTGCGGACATCAAAGAGCAGATCGAATCCAAAAGCGACGCCATTTCGGTGCATCAGGTCGGCGGCCGCCTCTTCTTTCTCGAGAAGACGCCGACGGACGGGGTTGCCCTTTCGGCAAACGACGAAGTTGCCAAGGGCCTGCTCGGTTTCGATCGAGCTGGAAGCGTTGTCGGGCGCTTTTACAAGCCTTCAACGATCGCAGGCGGAGCGCCGCCCTGCTACGAGTGGGGCTACAGCGTGAACGAGACGACGCATGTTCTCGTCACATGGGAGTGACAATGGCACATGATGCGTTCGAGCGCTCGCTGCGAGGTGCGCTTCCCCTGGCGGAGGCCTCGGCGTTCTTCGTAAACCTCAAGGGGTCGAGCCTGGAGGACCGGCGCCTTGCGAAAATCGCGCTGGACACACTCGGACGGTCGGCGGCCAGTCCGGCGACGTACTTCCAGAACGAGCCTGACGCGGCAGCCGCCGAGGAACAGAACGCGGCCGCCTTTTACCGCGACAAGGCGCGGCAGATCTCCGAGCAGCTGGCGGCCGAGCAGGAGCAGGGCGCCGATCGTGACGCGGAGCTCGAACGTCTGCAAACCCAGCTCGCGCAGGCTGACGCCCTCGGTCAGCAGTACCAGCATATGGTTTCCGACGCGACAGAGCGCGCCGTGAGGGCGCAGGATGAGGTGCTCCAGGAGCAGCAGACCTCCGCGGCGCTTCGGATGGCTTACCAGCAGTTGCGCGGTCAGATCCTCGGTATCGCGAGCCAAGAACCTCCAACCACGCAGGCTCTTTCCGACATGGCCGGGATGACCGCGGCGCCAGCGGGTGGGCCAGACAGCGCGGGCGGGGGCGCGCCGGCCGCGACTGCGATGAACAGTAATCCGTCGGCGCCCGGCCAGGCGGTGGCTACCACGGGGCCTGCCGGCCAGGCCCCTTCGCCGCCTGCAGCCCCGAATTCTCCCAATCCAGAGGGGGATGCCGATCTGCACGAGCGCTCCTCCCCCGATGCGAATGGGGAGCCAAAGCGAACGACGCAGGTGTCCATTAAACAGGGGGCGCTTTCCGGTGCACTGGAACGACTCGGACCCGCGCTTGTCGGGGCCGGACTTGGAGGCGCGTTCGCTGCACATCGGCCCGACACTGGCGGTCTTCGTAGCAAGATCGACCGTATCGAGGGGCAAAGCACCGAGCCCTCGCTCGGGCAATCGTTGGACCTCGCGCAGACCAAGATGCGGCTCGCCCTCGGGGAATTTCAAGAGAGCCATCCTCGGGCCGCCGTGATGATAGGGGCGGGCGTGGGGGGGGCGATGGGGGCGAGCAATGGCCCCCGCATCGTGAAGGAGATTCGGCGGACGGCCGACGCCCTTCGGCGCGCAAAAGAAATATGAGGCAAGCCGATGCTCGATACCTTTCTCGAAGTAGCGTATGCGCACGAGGCTCGAAGGCACGAGGAGCGCGGCGCGATCGACCTGCTTAAACGGCTTCCGGAGGCGGACCTTCGCAAGATGGCATCGGGCGAGGTTCTCGCGAATGCGGGGGACTTTCTCTCGCAGTTTCGAGGCACGCCGCTGATCGAGCAGGCCCTCGCCCTCGAGGAAGAGGAGCTCCAGGCCGAGATGGCGGACGCCGAGCGGCAGAAGGAACGCCGGATGGAAAGTCAGGTGCAGGACGCCGTCTGGGGGGCCCGGGATGCTCTTCGTATCAAGAAGAGGCTCCTCGAGCTCGAGCTTGCGAAGGAGGAAGCAGGCATCACCGCTGGGCCCGCAGCTGCCGCACCTCCGAGCATGCCGCAGACTCCCGAGCCTCCCGAGCCGCCGGTGGCCGACGCCCAAGGGACGGAAGCGATAGAGCCCGCTGCTGCCGGGAAGGCGGGGGAGACGTCTGTCGGGAAGATGGCTGGGGTAACGGCGCCGTTTGCCGACGCACTCGGGCGTGAGCTCGCGCAAAGTGATTTCCGAAAGGCAGCTGCGGCGATGGACATCGTTCGCGCCGGGGAGGCGGCCGGGCGAATCCTGGCCAAGCACGCCGCGGTTCCGCGATGGGCGCAGGATCCGAAAAAGCGCCGAACGATGAAGGCTTTGGGGGTGGGGCTGCTCGCAGCGGGCCCCGCCGGCGTGCTCCTTGGGCACCACGTCGCGGAACCCCTCGGGGGCCGAGTTGGGCGAGCGCTCTTTCCCCGAGGAAAGGGGAAAGAGGAGGGAGATGAGGCACGCGCGAGCAAGCAGGCATCGACCCTTGGGGCACTCACGGGTGCTCTCAAGGGGGTCGGGCCTGTGGCATCCAACGCGCTCAAAGCCGTCGCGCCCGTCGCCTCAAACTTCATTCGCGATCCGCGAAACATGCCCACGCTGGTAAGTGCGGGTACAGGGGCCATCGGAGGCCTGGCGCACGGACTCCAGCGCGATGAGCACGGCCAACGGCACGTCGTGCGCGCTCTCGGCCAGGGCCTCGGTGCTGGAGCGGTGGCGGGAGCTCTCGGGCACGCCGGCGGACATCTGGGGCGCGCCGTCGCCGCCGGAGGCGGCGTCGGTGATGCACTCAAGTCATACGGGCAGGGATGGGCGAACGCAGTTGGTCGCGTGGCGGAAAGTGCGCGTGGCGTGGGCGCCGCCATCCAGCAAAACGCGGCCGGCGCGGTCAAGCAAGCAGGGACCAAGGAGATCCTACGGTGGCCCTTCATTTCAAAGCCAATGGGGGCTGTCCTCGACGGCACGGGATCGATGGACCAACTCAGCGACCAGGAGCGCACTCGTGTCGAGGCGCTTCAGCGCCTCCGTGCGCGGGTAGGCTACAAGAAGCCTGACTCGGCGTGATTGAGACCGCGTCATGCCTATCCTGATCGAGGTCCGCGACTTTCGTGTTCGGTCGTTGGACCTCGACTTCCATGAGGTCTCCTGGGCCATCGGTTCCACGACCGAGGATGTTCTCGATTACCGATTTCAGATCTTGCGCTCGGAATCACCGAGTGGTCCTTTCGAAGCTCTTGGCCCCGCCTTTTCGGACAAGTACGTCTTCATCGACGATCGCATTGAGGTCGTTCATCGATGGCGTCGCTATTATTACAAGCTGCGCATCGCGCACGTCCCGTCGGGCGATGTCCACGACGTCGGACCCGTCTCGAAGGATCCCGATCCCGACCTTCTCGCCCTCGAGCTCCGAAGGCATATGACGTTGCTCTTTCGCGAGTTCGCAGGGCGGCGATGTTGGATCTTGCCGGTTCGCACGTTCGGGATGCGCTGCGAGTGCTGGAATCCCACTCTGCAACAGCGGCGCCGGTCCGGCTGCCTTCTTTGCTACGACACGGGCTTCGTTCGGGGGTACCTCAGTCCGATCGAGACCTGGATTCAATTCGACCCGTCGGCCAAGAGCGAGCAGACGACGGCGGCCGGGGCCCAGCAGCAGTCGAATACGACGGCGCGGCTCGCCTACTATCCCGCACTTCGACCGCGTGACGTCGTCGTGGAGGGCGAAAACCGCCGCTGGCGCGTCGTTCGGGTTTCGCAGACGGAACAATTGCGGGCTGCCGTTCACCAGGAGGTCGAGCTCCACGAGGTGCCGCCGAAAGATATCGAATTTGCGATTCCCCTTCGGCTGGAGGAGGCGTTACGCGATCTGTGGCTGTCGCCGCCGAAGAACTTCGCGAATGCCAACAATCTTGAGGCTTTCGAGAGGATCTTTCACATGTACCGGCGACGTCCGACGCCATGATCCCGACGTTGCTCTCCTACCTCCCGCTGCGCGATGCCCTCTGTATCTGCAAGCTCGCTGAGGATCCACGAGGGAAGAGCGGTCGCGGCGCGGCGCTGAAAAGCGTCCTCGTCCCGGCGCTAGGCTTCATGGGCGGCACGGGGATCGGGCTGGGCGCCGGAGTCCTCGCCGACAAGTTTCATCAGCGAGTCACCGGGGCTCCCATTCCCGCAGGGGTGCGGCGCACGCTCGTTCCCGTACTTGGGACCGGCCTGGGCGTCGCGTACGGCATGTACAAGGCCCGGGAGATGGAGGATATGCATCGTGCCCTCGCGGGTGACTCGGACGAATCCAAAGGGGAGGGACGCGGAGGATAGTTTTCGCTACAGCCCTCTCGAACACCTCCGCTCGCTGTTTGTCGGATTCATCCAGGGGCTCTTCGCCCGACAAGAGGTTGGGGACTACCACTGGGAGCCGCACTTCGACACGACCGAGATCATCATCTCCGACGAGAGTCCCGTCCATGTGACAAACCTTGGCCAGCGACCGGCCGTGACCGTGACACGTGGTCCGGTCCAGTTTTGGTCGCTCGGGTTCGATGATGTGTTGGTCTATGAGCCGCAGACCGGCGCGAAAAAGAAGAGTGTGTTGGTTCCGGGAACGATAAGCGTAAACGCCGTTTCCCGCGTCCCGCTCGAGTGTGAGCGCATTGCCTGGTGGATTGCCGAGGAACTCTGGGCAAACCGCGATCTGCTCCTCCAGGCTGGCTTTTTCGATATCGGACGGACACCGCAGATCCTCAGCCCTTCGCCGGCCGGCTCGCTCGTTGCGGGGGACATGGCCGACGAATATGTCGTCACGACGGTCACATGCCCGTTCCAATTCGTCCGTACGACGAAGGTCACGCCGCTCGGGCGGCCCGTGCTGCAGGGGGTTGGGGCGCAGCTGCATGGTGTTCTCCCTCCCGCGGGTTCCCTGGGCCCCGTCGATCGGTTCGAGGTCGAGACACACGCGCCGCCGCACTACTCGGGTGCCTCCGATATCTACGGTGCGACCCCTTCGCCCGGCAGTGCGCCGCCGTCGCTGCCGACCGTGCCACACCCCCTAAACCCCGCCGTGCGTGTGTACATCCGCCCGGTGCGGCCCAATCAACCCGGTCTGCTTCCGCCGTCCATGAACGGACGGGCCATTCCTATACGGCAATCGCCGATGCCAGAGTCGCCGCCAGTTAGGACACCTGATCAACGCATCAAGGTGTGATTGGTGCAGAAATGGCGGCATCGATTCCCCGCCCCGGCGTGGAAGTCCTCCAGACGTTTCGCTCGGTATCTCCGACGGTCGACGTTCCCGCGCTCGTCCCGTGTTGCATCGGCGTGTGCCGTCAGATCGTGGACGCGCTCGCGCAGGATGGGACGCCCAACCGCGAAGCCGTCGTTCCTCTCCACGCGCAATTCACGGCGGCGCCGGCCCTGGGAACGCCCGCCGTGTACACGGGATTGGACGGCTTTCACCTGGTTGTTTCGTTGAATAGCGGACCGAACCTCGCCATTCCTTTCGTCGGCGTCCAACTCACCCCCGCGCAAGTCGTCGCCCAAGTCCTCGCCGCATTCTCCGGGGCCGGCGTCTCCGCATACACCGCCGAGGTCCTCGGCAATACGTGGCGTTTGCGCTCGGTCGCCGCAAACGAATTTCAGAATATTCATGTGATCGGCCCAAATCCCACGGGCCAGGCTCCGAACGCCTCGGACGCCGAAGTGCTGGCCATCTTTCAGTTGGGCGCCGACCGCGTTTATGCGGGTGCGAGCTTCTACACCCAGCGCATCACCAACATCACGCTGGCCAGCTTTCCAGACCCGAGAAAGAACCTGTCTCAGCTCACCTTCGAGGCTTCGAGTGTGCGGGCGTTTCTCGTTCTCGGCGGCAACGCGGGGCTGACCGAGGTGCGCAGGGATCAAACGTTCTTGCGCCAAGGACTCGGCTCACCGGCGTCGATTGTCGGGACCGTCGACCTGACGACGCTGCAATACGGCGCAGGCGGAGTGCTCGACAAAAAGACGCTCGTTCTGAACGTCAATGGTGTCAATCCACCGCTCACCATCACGTTCGCGGCTCCTGCCTCGGCCAGCGCGGCGCTTGCGCAAATCAACGCCGTCATCGGCGCGGTGGCGAATGCCGTGCTCGACGCCGGGAACCGGCTGGTGCTCCAGACAATCGCCATCGGTCCGCAGTCACGGCTCGTGCTCGGCGCCGGTAGCGCCCACGCCGTGTTGGGCATCACCGGCGCAAGCGCCGGCGGGCCGGCTCTTCGGGCCATCGACAGCGGTGCCGCTTCCGCGGTCACTCCCCTCGTGCAGGCGCCGGGGGCGAACTTCGTGGCCCCGGCGACGGCCGCGTCGCTCGTGGGCACGGCCACGCTTTCGATGGTGCCCGATGGGCAGACCCTCGCCGTCGACGATGGAACTGGCCCGCAAACCCTCACGTTCATGGGGGCTGACAGCCCACTGACGATTCTCCTGCAGGTGAACGGGATGTTCGGTCTCGCGGGCGGAGGACTTCTCACCGCGAGCATGACGGCCGCGCAACATCTCGTACTGACCAACGCGCGGCTCGGTATCGAGAGCCAAATCCAAGTCTTAGGAGGAACGGCGCTGGCCGCGCTCGGCCTCGGTGTGTCGAGCGTGCGTGGATCGCCCTATCCCGTGCGTTCGGGCGACGCGCTCTATGCAGGCGGAACGCTTGTCGGCACGGTCACCCAGCCCGCCCCGGGCGGCAATGCGGACCAATTGAAACTGGACCGCCTTATTGCCGTGAGTCCGAACGTTGCTCTCTCGTATTACCTGCTTGCTTCGGGCCTTCCGGCTCCAAATCGCCCCACCCCCGATCTCCTGGTCGATGCGGCCGGCAACGTCACGCTCAAGAACGATCTCGTGCGCGACATCCAGGGGACCACGTCCCCTGTGCGCACGCAGATCGCCATCGCGTACAAAGCGGTACGCCGGGACGTTTCCGCGTTGGGGAAGAACGGTGGCCTGCTTCGATACGACGACACCACGACTCTCGAGAACGAGCTCGGCCCGATCAGCCCCGAAAACCCGCTTGCTCTCGCGCTGTACCTCGCCCTTCTGAATGCGCCCGGGACCCAGGTGACCGGCCTGGGGGTCGATGCGGCAAGTCGCGCGGAGCCCTACGGAACCGTGGAGGCCTTCGTCCGCGCCGCCGAATTTCTCGAAGCGTACGAGGTGTACGCGACCGCACCGCTGACCCACAACACGACGGTCGGACAGGTATTTCGCGCTCACGTGGACGCAATGAGTGAGCCCGAGCAAAAGGGCGAGCGCATTACCCTCTTCAATCCCGAGCGTCCTCTATCGCGCGTCGATCGACTCGTAGCCTCCGGCACGGGCGATAGCGCCGCAGCGCCAAATACATTCGATACGAGCGTCGCGAATCTCAGCTCTCTGCTCCTCGCCATGGGGATTACCGCCGTCGGGGCGGTCGCGGTGGCTGCGGGCATCTACCTCAACGTTGGAGACGGAAGCAGGTACGCGATCGTCGACGTCACCGGATCACGTGTGACGGTGAAGACCGCTGGCTTTCTCCCCGGTGAGAACGACGACGCGTTCTATGCCGTGACCCCGCTGCCAGGTCCCTTGATTTCGCATGTCTTTGCGGTGAGCGTGCGCGGCGCCCCACTCGTGCGCCTCGACGGATCGCCCGACAAGGACGCGATGGCCTTGACCTATCAGCAGCTCGCGCAGGGGGTGTTGGATCGGCGTTTCTGGCAAGTGATTCCCGATAAGTGCGCGGTGACCCTGCAGGGGGTCGAGCAGCAGATCGAAGGATTCTATGTCGCCGCGGCGGTCGCCGGGATGATTGCGGCGCAACCTCCGCAGCAATCATTTACGAACTTTCCGATCACGGGTTTCACGCGAGTCATCGGTTCCAACGGGTACTTCTCCGAGAAGCAGCTCGATATCGTCGCCGGTGGCGGCAACATTGTTATCGTTCAGGACGCCGCTGGTGCGCCCCTGACCGCACGAATGGCGCTGACGACCGATATGACATCGGTCCAGACGCGTACCGATTCGATTGTGAAGGCCGTCGACATGATGGCGAAGATTCTCCGGCTTGGAGTTCGGAATTTCATCGGGCGGTTCAACATCTCGCAAGGTCTGCTCGACTCCCTGAGCCACGTCATCCAGGGCCTGTTCGATTTCGCCAAAGCGCACGAGATCATCCTCGATGCGAACCTGAATAACTTGATTCAGGACGCCGATGAGCCCGACAGGCTCCTGCTCGATACGACACTCGAAGTTGCATATCCGTTCAACTATCTGCGCGTCACGATCGCGATCTAGGGAGCACCTCGATGGCCGGGAATTTCAGCGATTGGGCTCCCTACTCCAACTACGTTCAAGCCGGGATGCACGACGGCCGCTATGCGACGGCCGGATTTACCATGCTGGCTGCTGGGCCCCCGAGGTTGGCGAACATTGGCAGTGCAGCCGCCATCGCGGGCGCTGTTTCGGGGCGAAGCCAGGCGGCCAATCAAATCGTCTATCCCATGGGCATCGTCCAGAGCTTCTCTCTTTCACAAACGCGTCAGTTTGCACGCATTTTTGAAATAGGCAGCGAGAGAAGCTACTTCATTGCAGGACGTACGGTTGGGCAGGTCGGGTTGGGCCGCGTCTACTACCACGGACCGTCTCTTCTGCGAGTCCTGTATGCGTATTACCAGGACTTGTTGCCGCCGACGCTCGTTCCTCCGTTGTTCCCGAATGCGGGCGCGCGTGCCATGTCGAATCCGCATGATGTCGCGATACCGCCGGGGTACGAAAATATTTACCTCAACCTCGCCTCCGACCTCTTCGCGCAGCCCGTTGGCCTGCTGATGTACACAAGGGATATTAATCTCGACACACTGGGCGCCGTCTTCGCAGAGGCCTGCTATTTGCCAAACCATTCGTGGGCGACCGATGCCCAAGGGGTATTAATTCAAGAACAAGTGGCCATTCAATTTGAGCGCATCGTCCCCGTGGCTGTTGCGGCTTTGTCGCTCATTTCAGGAGTGACATCACAGAATGCCGGCGGTGCGAACGCGACATTCCCGGGGATCCCCGGCTCATGACAAGGATATCCACCATGTCCTCACTCCCCCTTTCTTCCGAGGTTGCCCTTGCCATTCTGGGCGACGCAGTCCAGTTGCTCGCCGTCAAGGAGGCGGCACTCACCGGCGCTCCGGGCGCCATGAAGATGCCTCCCGCGGGCGATTGGCTCTCCCGAGCGAAGGGAAAGCTATCGGGGGGATTGGGAGCGAAAGGCAATCTGGTGCTTGCCGGCGGCACGCTCGGAGCCGGGCTCCTCGCTTCCAAAGGCCTTCGCGCGACCACGCAGCACATGTCCGGGGAGGCTCGACCGCAAGTGTTCGGCGCCGACCCCGAAAGCCTGGGTTATCGGCTGCCCGTGAACGTCAATGCGTACGGCGTGCCGCAGAATGGCCCGCGCTGAAGGAGACAAGAATGGCTTCTGTAAAGGCAACGAAAACTGGCTCCGGGCTCTTGTCGCGCGCCCGCGCTCTTCGGCCCCACCTTCTCACGCACGGCGTCAGTGCGGAGGTGATGGACGTTCGCAGTGATCTCGCTCGGGCGCTTGGGCCGGAGGCGGCCATCACCGTGGACGAGTTCGTGACACCGGCGGCCGGCTCACTGCTCGAGCTATCGCAGGTTCCTATGGCACGTACCGGAGGATATGTCGTGCTTCACGAGGTCGTGGATGGTGCGGCACTGGTGCCCCCGACGGGGACGATTAAGGTTACCAACGGAGTCGGGACGTACACACCGGCTGCCGCCCCCGATGGACAACACAAATTTGCCGTCTACTACGAGCGCGACCCCGGTGCTTCCCGCGCACCGTAGGGTTGCCATGTCTATGTTCTCCACACATGTGTAGTCCGTCGTATTCGCGCTTGCGTGCGACATGTCGGGAGGGTATGTCTGTCTCCAGACATTCCGCGGAGCTCCTCCCTCGGAGTGTTGCCATGTGCCTCCCTCCCGACCCGCTGCCGCGCGTGTCTCTCCCCCCGCCACGCCTCTACCAGCGAGTCTGGTTGATCTCGAAGCATAGGCCGAAGGAAAGTCGACCACACCCCAGACGGCCCTGCACGCGAGTGTGGGGCCGCTCTCTTTTGATGTCTTGACGAGACGAGTGTCCCCGGCGGAATTCGGCACTCATGTGTCCGAAGGGGACGAGCCACCTTGCCACCAGAAGGGCCGGACCTTTGGGCTCGCGTCTCCGCGCTTGGTGCTGGGGCGTGGAAGTACGGGGCGCTTCTGAGGGGCCCGCGTTTTTGGGGACGGCCGCACGAAATCAAGTACTGCCAGGTCGAGAAGGACCCCTTCCGCGTGAGAGAGAGTCCTCCGGTCTTGTTGACTCATCAAGTCGCGAACCAACTCTCGCGTGCTCGCGTCATACTTTTCGCCGTGTTGCTCCATGTCTCGGTGGAGTGTTTCGAGCTCAGCACCCAGGAGGACTTCAAAGAGTCCACTGCGGTCGCCGAAGGCCTGCTGCGACTCTGCAAGGCCATAGGGGGCTGTTCCCTCATGGTCCGCGTCGCTCGTCGCCTCTCGCGACGCGAGTTCGGCGAGAGTCGGAAGACGCGGGGCGGCCGGAGGCTCTGGTGGATTCACTCCCCAGGAGGGCGCGGTCGCGGCCTTTGAAGGATGCTGCGATTCGCTGCTCAATTTCGCGGGCTTCGGCCTCGTCCATGTCCCGGAGCATCTCGCCATGATGCACGAGACAAAAGTCCGTCACGATGATCTGCAGAAGGCGGCTCGCTCCGAGCGCGCGACCGAGACGCAACTTGGAGTCACTCTTGAGTAGACGTGCGTATCGCTGAATCAGCTCCCAAATGACAGGGTCAAGCGGAACCCGGTGCTCGAGAGCGCCGCGCGCGGATGATCGGCGCCACTCTCTGATGAACGGTTGAGCTCTCTTTGCTGTGTGGTGCATTAAGTTCTGCACACCAGTTGCTCTGAGAGAATGAGAATCATTCTCGCGATGGAGTCAGCGTGTCCAACAACTCCGCACAGTATGTCAGAACGCCTTAAAATTTAGCTTGGCGCGGGCGAAAACCAGTGCGGACATCCTGCTGACACGCACTCTGCTTGTCGATGCGGATCATTACTGGGCACTACTTTCGACATTGACGCTCTGTGCCGCGGCCGGTACGGTCTCGGCGTGGTGGAAGTGGTCTGTCCAAGTGCCATGGACATGAAGCTGGACATGCTTGGTTGCTGTGCCAAGTGTCATGACATGTCGAGTGACGACCCGAGTGGTGTCTTAGTCCGCACTTCCTGTTCGAGATAGACGTGGGTACATACGGAGACGAACATGCCCAGGAAGCAAGCTACCTCGCGCCCTGCACCGACGAAGACGAAGCCCGGCAAGGCGAAAGGTGGCAAGACAATGACTCGCGAGCCGAAAGCAGCCGAGATGAAGGCCATCGAGACCAAGGCCAGTGTGACCAAGGCCACCAAGTCGAAACCCGAGCCGGTCGAATCGCCGGCGAAACCCGAGCCCGTCGAACCTCGCCAGCGAAAGGACGAAGGGGCGAGCGCGTCGCATGACACGGGTGGAGCCACCCCGAGTCAAGGAGGACTCGAGCACTGGCTCGAAAGCCTCAATCGGGGCGTGTACAAGTCGCTGACGGCGGCAATCCACTCGCTAGCGCAATTGGACCTGTCCGAAGCGGAACGTCGGGAGGGCACCACCAAAGCAATTGAGGTCCTAGGTCCCCGCGTACCCAAGCCGAGGCGCTCGACGGCAGGCCGCATACAGGGACCACGTACGTATGCTCAATGGCTCAAAGCGCTGCATGAGGACCAGCGGTACGACAAACCTGAAGATGCACGCCGAGGCCTAAAGCGCAGCGAAGAAATCTCGGACGCCGAAAAAGAACTGGGGCTGCAGGAGATCCTTGCGAAATTCGGAAAACTTTCGAGCAAGGAAGAAGCGCCTATTCAGGATAGCGCGCAGCGATTCAAAGAAAGACTCTTGAAGCATCATTATAAGAGGCCGCACGACGCCCATCGCGCGCTTTCTCGGATCATTTCCGACAAACTCGTCCCAGACGATCGCATCGATGAGCTCGAGGCGCTTCTGAATGATCACTTCAAGACCCAGACGGTTTCTGGCGGTCGAGCGAAGGCTCCTTTGGTTGACGCGCCACCGGCGCTTGCTGGGGAAGGTCGAAGAGTTCTCTCCGGAGGGGTGCACGGCGGCCGCGTTCGGGCGCGCGGCCTTGGGGAGATACTTCGGGTCGTCGAAACGCAGAATCAGCTGGTTGATATTCTTTCAAAGGCGCTCGCACAACTCGCACTCGTCACGGAGCACAGTGCCAAGGCTGACGAGCATCGCCGCGCGCTGCAGGCGTTGATGGAACAGGCAGCCGCGGCAGCCCTGAAAGGCGTGAACGCGCTGAATGCCCAACTAAGCGCGAGCCCGACGCAGGAAGGTGTCCAGCCCGTTGGCTACCTTCCGCTTCCGCGAAGTGCGGAATCAGAGCAGCTTGCTCAGCTTTCCGCCAAATTGAACGAAGTGGTCAAAGCATTGAAAAAAACGGCGTGATCGTTCTCGGCGCCGTCGCGCACGTCCTTTAAGACGTCCCAGAATTTCAGACGAGGGCAGCGTTTCGGCGGGGCGGCCGCTGATCGGGCAGTGGCCGCATATCGACACCGCTAGATACCGCATTCCCGTTTGTCGCGCTTCGAAGGTTTTGCGCGACCATATCCGCAAGCTCGGGACTTTGCAGGCGCAGGTTGCTCAGCGCAGCTTCCTGTTGCGACGGCGGCAACGGCGCGAGAAAGCGCGCTTGCGCCGCGGCGTAGGTCGGCAGGTCGACATTGAGTGTCGTCACCTCGCCTTGCGTGGTCACGGGCATACGCTGATTGCTCGCAAGTTGGCTTCCCACAGAGGCGAGAAAGTCCGCGGGAACTGGGCCGCGCTGGGCGGTCGGCGCGCTCTCCAGCGTGGGCGCCGCGGCACCTGTCGCGAGGTCCTGAGCAGTGCCTATAGCCGCGCCGTCTTCGGCCACTGGTGAACCGGGTTCGCCAGGCGCCGTGGGGGCGGCCTGCGCTTCGGCCAAGGTCTGTTGGGCCTTGGCTTGATACTTCATCATGACAACCTGCGCCTCTCCCTGAATGGCCGCGAGGGCCAACTGCTGTTTTTTCTGTGCCTCGGCCCGGACATCCGCCTCACGCAGCATGATCGCGTTTTCGTCCTCTTGATTGTAGTCGCAGGTGGCGAGCAATGTTGTGTCAGAAAGCTTCTGTGCTTGATTGAGTTGAAAATTGAACGCCATGCGCTGCAGGTCATCCGCCATGCGAAAGGGACGAAACCGGCCCCTTGCCTCGGGCCAGCCCAAGTAGGCCGATACCTGCTGGATGATGAACCTGAGCAACTTCTTCTGTTTTAGAATGTAGCCCAGAAAAGCATTTTCCAACATGCGCATGGACACGTTCGTGCCCGCATAGGAAAGCCCACCGAGGAGAAACTCGCGAGGTACGCCTTGGCCCACCATAATGTGCTCGGACCATTGTTGGATTTCGCCGGTTAGGAGTAGAGCGCGTCCGTCCCCGCCGATCGTCTCTTGGCCAATCGGAAGGGGCAGGATAGGGATGTAGTTGTTATCGAGTCGCCATCGCGCAATTTCCGTTGCGACGTGGTCCCGCCAATCGACGAGATTGATGGTGGTGTAGGGGTCGGCGGTTCCACTACCAGCTTGGGGGAAGAGAACGCGGAAAGGAACGATATGTTCGAGCAGAATGCTTTCCTGTGCCTTTTTCATCAATTGCAAATGATAGGTATCTTTCAAAACGGGCAGCAACAACGGAATGCCCCAGCCGCGGTCTTGCGTCGCAAGCGTCGGTCGGCGTAGATGGAAGATGTTGTCCTTCGAGAAGATAATTCCTTTTTGTTCGCGCATCGCCTGCACGAACACCTGCGGAATGGACTCGACGACGTCCTTTCGACCTACCACGACGTCGTTCCGAATGACCGCAGGAATAGTATAGTAATAGGTGTATTCGCCTGTGATATCGTTGTAAGAGATTTCGACGTCTTCGGGATTCCATCGAACGAGTTTGATGCCTGACGGGTGTTTTAAGTAAAAGTCATGTGGGCGCGCGTCGGCGATCTGGTGGCACCTTGGGCAGGTGAGGCGAAATGAATAGTTGGTGAAGGTCCAGTGACTTCGGATCTTGGACGCTTGCTCGCGGAAGTCGCAGTGGACGCAATAAAGAATCTTTTGAAACGGGAAGCTGAGGCTGATGATGGCATTTCCGTACGCATGGTAATCGAGGCCGCATTCGACTTGAAACGCGCGAAAACCCAGATGGTCGAGAAGGAAGTCGGTCCACTGCTTGCGTGCGCCCGGCGAGTCGTGGTCGATGATGACGTCGGTAATTGGATATTCCGACAGCTTAAAGACCACCGCGTTGATCAGCGGGTTGGTCAAAAAATAATATCTGCACCATTTGAAGAGTTGCTTGACGGTAACGGGAAGATACGTGTGACCGACATCGAAGAAGGGGCTAGGATAGTGGACCCCCTGAGCGGGGCTGCCTTGAATGCGCCCGCGTGTCGTTGCAAATCGAAGGCCGGACGCCGGCCCCGTCGCCATGCCAAAACCGCCACCGAGAAAGCTCACGGCGGGCCCCGGAGCCTAGTTCGCCGCTCGAGCGCTTGTCACACGCTCAAGGGGAAGGCTCTGCCCGGGCGAAGCTTCGGGAGGCGGTGTAGCGGGGCGCTTCGACGGAGCATGGAGGCGGTCGATGCCGCGACCTACCAGGCTTCCCACGCGTCGCAAGCCGGAGGAAACGAGCTGGCCCGCACCGATCGGCATCGCGCCGGTGACGAGTCCGCCGGCGAGGTCCGCCGCGCTGCCGAGACCTCGTTCAACGCGGCCGCGCCCCTGCCCGTCTTTTGGCGTCTTGTTCACGATCGCCCCAGCGAGTCCGACGGCCGGGGGTACAATCCCGAGCGTCGTGAGCGCGCGGGGCTGATTGTGGAACTGCTCGCGAATGCTCGTGCCGACGGCCTTTCCGAGACCGACGTTCTTGTCGAGGACTGCGCGAATGTAGCCAGGGATGCTGGTGAGGCCGAGGTTCTGGGCATCTTCGGCAGAGCGAAAGGCCTTCTGTGCCCGACGAACCTCTGGGTCCCGCATGGTCTTTTGCGCGAGACCCTCGGCGTGCTCCTTCAGATCCCGGTTGAATGCGGCGCCCCATTCGGCGGCCCGACGGCCGACCGCGCTGTCTCCATGGGCCATGGGCGGCTGGGTCAGTGCATCAAGCCCGAAGCGAATCGCCCCGTGGCCCTCAGGTCTGCGGAGGATGGCTTTCTGCAATGCCCGACGAGCGTCGTAAGCGCCTCCGCGTGCCCACTCGAGTTCTTCGGGGCGCAGGACGCCCGTCAAACCGTGCACTTGCCTCAAGCCGAATCTGGCCGCGGCGCCTACGGGATCCCCCCTGTCGGCCAGGGTCGAGAGGTTGCCTCTCGCCAGCGCGCCCGCGCCCGCACCGAGCGCACCACCGACCATCGCCCCCGTCCCGGCGCCCCGTATGCCTTCGACAAGTAAGCGCTGAAGGCTGGGACTGGCGCGTTGGCCGCGTCGCTTCGGCCCGTCTCCAGCGCGGGCATATTCGCGCAGGATGCCGTAGCCTGCGCCCGTCGCAGCACCCCCGAGGGCGCCGACCCCGCCCAAACTGCCAACGTTCTTCAGCACGGGGGCCGCACGGGCGACAAGGGAACCAAAGTCGGGTGCGGCCAGTTTTGGGACGCGTCCAGGACCATCAGGGCTGCGCATGGGGGCAAGCGCTGGTGCCAAGCGCGCGACGAGCGCGCGCATATCCGGCGCCGCGGTCTTCACTCCTTCGTGGAATGCCGCGACGGCTTGCTCATGCAGCATGGGTCACCGCATGGAGTTGCTCGCGCAGCCGATCCCGGGTCTCGTCGAGGTACGTGGATACCGTGACGAGGCGAGCCATCTGCTCGCGAACCATCGGGTCCGGTGGATGCTGATCCCGTTTCGCCCATGCGGACTTGAGTGCAGCATCCTGCTCGGGGGAGAGCGCGAAGTCGTGCGGGGAGAGCTCGACGAAAGATACTGGGGGCAGTGCGAGCGCGATGCCGTCATGACGATGCACGTTCGCCATGAAGAGCCGAACCTCCTCGCTGAACGCGACATCGGTGCGGATGCGGTTGGCGGCATCGACACTTGCGAGGACCTGCGCCACGGTCGGGACCTGCATGAGCAGGAAGTCCGGCGGCATGGAGTTGCACGGCATCGTGCACCAAACAAACACCTCCCAGCGCTGCCAGTACGTGTCGACGAGGTGCAGCGTCTTGCAAGCTTCGATCTTGGAGAAATTCAGGCCCGAGACCGGCCCGAAGTCTTTCTGGATCTCCTCCGATAGCGTCTCGGCTTCCCACGCAAGCCAGTTGGCGCCGTACCGTTCGATAAGAAGCGTATCGAGCGCGATGGGGTGTGCGTCCTCGCGATCCCAAATCGTCTTCGCAGTCAGCGACGAAGCCTTCACGCAGCCACCGTGTCCGCCGCCATCCGCATGAGGAGAACCTTTTCTGCGCGCGGCAGGCTCTTGAAGATCCCGACCGGATCCGCGGTGAATTCGTCGACGAAGTCCTCGTTGAATGTCGCGCTGAGGCTTTGCTTCCCGCTCCGGGCGAGCCTGCGAAGGTCGTTTTCGGACACGTAGTCGGCGCCGATGACCTCCGTGAATTCACGCGCGGCGCTCTGCTTCGAGAACCCGTAGGTGGAGAAGTACGGATCGGGAATACCCCGCGAATGCTCGAGCCCCGACATCCGGTCGAACTCTTCAAGCGCGGCACAGAAGGCCTCCGGGGAGAGCTCGGCCCTTTTCTCAACGAGCGCGTCGAGCAATCCAGACATGGTCTCGCGGCGTTCTTCCGGTAGCGCATTCTTGCGGAGATCGCGCGCCGCGAGGATCTCCTCGGACGGAGCGTACGTGGCGGACCCATACTTGCGCGCAAGGTCGCTCACGGCGATGCCGAGGGCCTCGGCACGTTTGACCAGCGCGGTCGCATAGGCGTGACGCTCGTCGGGAGCAAAGCGCGGATGGAACGCATCGAAATAGCGAGATGCGGCTTGCACTTGGACATAGCTCTGCATCGGGTACCGATCCCCAATCCCATAGACGCCCGCTTCCTTTTCGCCGACGTGGTCGCCCGTCGCGCTCTCGCGCTCCGGATTGCTCCGTAGCGCTGCCGCCGGTGCTGCTCCGAATGCCGTCTTCTCGACCGGAGTCTTCGGGCGGGCGGGCCGTGTCGGCTCGCTCACAGGCATGAGGGCCGTGCCACTTGCCTCGCCGGTCTTCCACGATTCGCCCCCAGGCGGTCCAACCACGCTTGCGCGCATCGCGGGCGTCACCACGGTGTGCCCCGCTCGTTCGAGCGTGCGCACCGCCCCTAGGTTCGAGCGCACCTGTTTCGCGGTGCCCGTAACAACGGGAACGGCGGTCAATGCCGTGAGCGCGCCGAGCGCGAGCTTCTCGAGCGGCTCCGGGACGGGAAGGCCGTACCAGCTCGAGGCGCGCACCAGGTTCTGCGCCGCCGTTTTCTGCGCGGTGTCGGGCAGCTTGTGGCCGTTCTTCAGGAAGTAAATGGTCGAGACCATCGTGCTGCCGCGGTCGACACACGCGAACTTTCGTAGTCTTTGACCACCGTCCACGAGCACGAGCGCGAACACGTCATCGGGCAGCCGTTCGCGCAGGTCGGCCGAAGGAACGCTGGCATGTTTGAGTGCGGCCGGCATCGTCCCGGCGAATACCATTCGGAGCGTTTCTCCGTGGGGATCGTCATCGATGTCGAGAAGAAGGCCACCGGTGTGCATGCGCGCTCGCGAAGTGCCGGAATCGAAATCCGACCGGCGCAACGGACGGTAGCCGAGAGGAATAAGGGAAACGAAGGGGCCTTCCCGACTCGAAAGGAGTAGGCCATTGATCAACAAGTATCCACCCAAGACCTTCAGGCGCGAGGGGGGAGACGCGTATGAGGAACGTGACGAACGAGACGCGTATTCGCACGACGATCCGTATCAGCCATCGCTTACGGGTGCTTCAGCATGGAGACAACATGATGAGCAAGAGAATGTGCGTCCGCATGTCCCGGACTATCGGCGACACATCATGCCCACCACTTCCGACGAGCCGTTCGGATCGGCGCCGAATCAGATCGGTTCGCCCATTCTGTCCGTGCCTCAGACGCGTGCAGCGGGCGAATCGTTTTTGTCGTTCCTCATCTCCGTCATCCTCCGGTCGTCCGGAAAAAATCTCTCGCACACACTCGGAGTCTTCTTTGACACACAGCCTCTCAAGTGGCGGCGCCGACGCATCTCTCCCCCTCGGGATCGTTCGGGAGCATCGTAGTGGGCTGGAGAGAACCAATGGATAGCCGCGGCGGTCTCTGGGCCATTGTCTCAAGCTCACGGACAACGTATCTGGGGCGCATTGTCCAAGTCGATGGCAAGGCCAATCCCACAAAGGCCGCCACCCTCGAGGCGCAATGGGTGACGCTCGACCCCGCGTGCGACTTCGCGATTTTCCGGATTGCCGTCGAGAACGGATGGGAATTTGTACACCGGCGAGCGGCGGAGTACCCGGGCCCTACAGCAGCGGAGATCGTTCGCGTGCAACTGCGCCCCGTCGAAGTTGCATTCCTCGATGAATTTGACGGGTCCGAGGGGGACGAGAGCATCGCCGAGTTCCGGCGGTTTGCCGTCGAGGCGCGGGCGCGTGCAGAAGGGCCCGTGCACGTGCCGGTGCGCACGCCGGTGAAAATGGATCGCAGGCGCCGAGCCGCATTCCGCGTGCGCCGCCTGCATCGACAAGACCCCGCCGTGGGGGCCACAAAGGAGAATTGGCTGCATGGAAAAGACAAAACCTATCGTTCTTGACCCGCTCCGTGTCCCCGAGGTCATGGCCTTCCTGGAGGCGGAGGAGCGCCTTGCGGCGCTCAAACGAGAATACCGACCTGTATTTGACGAATTTCGTGTGCTGGTTGAACAGCGCAATGCGGCGCTGATTGCGGCAGACAAGGTCCTTCGCCCGAACCACGCTTCGTGCGGACCCTTCAAATGCCGTCATATCGCCACAAAGTACGATGCCGTCGCGCTCTACCTCGAATTGGGGGAAGAGCAGTTCAAACGCCTTGGGGGATCCATCCGGCAGACCGTGGAGTACGAGCTCGACCGCGATCGGTTTGAAGCGCTGATCGACCAAGTGCCGCCCGACGTTCTCGAGCGTGTTCAAAAGTCCTCGCCGGCGTACGACAACCCGAAACCCGCCGTGCTCCCATGAACGTCAAGGTGACGACGGAGCGTCGGGGACATATCCCGCACACGGTACGGGAAGAGCGCATTCCCATGGAGAACCTCTGCTCGCACGGAGATGGGCCGCGCGCGAAGGTTGCGTTTACCCTGAGCAAAGTGGTGGGGCCCGACTTCATCAAGGTGGCTGTGTTCGTCGAACTGGAATGCGACCAGCGGGAAAAGACGGTTAACGAGGCGGCAAGGACGGCGTTCTACAAGGCGATCGAGTACCAAGGCGACGCGTTCTCGATCCTCGATGCCGCGGGAGAGATTGTGCGATGATTCGAGGGCGCGCGCGGTTCGACGGGTTAGCCATTGGCGAGATCGAGGTCAGCTTTCTCGAAAAAGACCGCCTGAAACTCGTCGCGAAAGCGGCCTTCGTCAGCACGGGCAGTGGCGCGACGCACGGGTGGACCACGAACGAGGCCTGGTCGCCCGACGTCGTCTCCAAGCTCGCCGAGCTATGCGTGCTGATGGAGCAGGACCTTGCGCGCCTGCACTTTGAGAAAGCGGCCGAGGACGTGGAGCCTGCTCGCGTCGCGACCGCCAACATGGCGACGGGGCTCATGGAGCATGTCATGGGGGATGTCCCGTCAATCTAGAATAGCGATGTGTAATGACCTGAATATGTGATCGACATCTCAATTTTCTTTTGTGTTGACGCTTGCACTCGGTCGCGGTCATCCATGTGTTCCGCCCACCAAGAGCCATACCGTTTGGGGATACATCATGGCGATTTGGACCTTGAACATGCGCAACGCGCCATTCGTTCGAACTGCTCGTGCTCGCCCGGGAGCGCGGCCGAGAGATCATCCACAGTTGCAAGAAAGGATAGGAGCCATGGCGTTTGGACTCGCCGGCGGAGAGGTGCGCTCTCCGCTTGTGGGCGGAAATTTCGGACAACGGAGCGCGGCCACGGGGCGGCTCTCGCGAGGTCAGGGCAGAAGGGTCCCGTACATCTTCGGTGCGTACCGGCCACCTATTCAGTCCACCGATACGATTCGAATCCTCGAAGGGCGCTACCCGCAGTGGTTTGCGCGCGGCAGGGAGCCGAATGTCGAGATCTACTCCGCGGAACTGCCATATTGGCAGTTTACCGATCACTTCAGTCTCGCGACGCAGAGAGGGGCGATTTGCAGTGCGGGGCCGTGCGCATCCTATCGAGATCTCCGGGAGCCTTGCACCGGATGCGATCTGTATTGGATGTCCACGATGGCGGACCCCGACGGGACGTCGGACCGTAGTGTGTCGAAGGTCGTCAAGTATGGATTTTCGATCATCGATTACGGCGTCTACCACTTTGTCGAACAAGTCGACAAAGAAGGCCATGTTCGTTTCAGCACGAGAACCGGCAAGCCGTACATGGCATGGAAAAAGTGCACGGCACCCGAATGTGGAGGGTGCGTACATAAGGCCCAGACGAAAGTCGGGCACCCTGTGCATTGGCCCGTGCCCTGGAGCTACTTTGCGGAGATTCGAAACCTTGCCGCTGCGATCGGTGCGAGATGCGCGCTCTGTGACTCGCAGCTGCGCTCCGTCGCCTGGGTCTGCGTGCGGTGCGGGCGGGCGGTGGTGGACATGGCTGGAACAACGCACCCTCCGGACACCATCGCCCGATTGACGGAGACGCCACATGAGTGCCGCTGCGGGACGAAGGCCCTCTTGAACGAGATCATTCGTTGCGACGAATGTTCGCGACGCCGGGCCGAACCACGACGCCGGACGCTCTTCGACGCGGACCTGCGCGTCACCCGCATTCCCAAGGGGGCGGACAAGTTCGTCCTCGGCATCGAGGTCAGCGCCTTCCGAAGCATCCCGGACGAATTCCAGCGTCTCGCGAGGCCGCTCGATCTGAAGAGGACATTCGCTCCCAACTCGCTGGAAGAGCAGGAGCGCCTGCTGGTGGATCCGAGCACGGCGCCGCCGCGCTCGTACGGATAGGCGAGCGGCCAGAGGGCCGCCGCTCGAGCGGGACGAGGGGCGCGCATGCGCATAGCCGCGCTTCCCTATTGCTTGCCACGCGCGACATGCTTCATCGCGCGTGGCTGATGTTCCTGATTTCGCTTTGTTTTGCGAACGGGCTGAGCACCCGCGTCCTTCGATCGCGGACCGGCTCACGAGTGCGGAGGGACGAGTGACGTACGCGCAGTTTGATGATCGCTTCGACGACGACCCACGTTACGCCGAGGCCGGCTGGGATCTGGAGCATTACGGCTTGTACGCCTGTGGGATCACGTATTGCGGTCGCCATCTCACCGACGGGCAGATCCCAGAACTTGCCGTGTGCCGGTTTGGCCGAGGGAGGGGGCGTCGCAACCTCAGGCTCGCGGCGAAGCTTTGCGAACACGGCGTTTGGCGCCGCACCGCCACGGGGTTCGAAGTGGTCGACTACCTCAACGAGCACGCGTCACGTGCCGAGGTCCTGAAGCGGCGTGCGGAACTGAGCGCGGTCCGTGCGGAGGCCGGGCGCAAGGGGGGATTGCGTTCGGGAGAAGCTCGCCGGCGGGAGACGGGGACTGGCGGAGAGAAGGAGACAAAGCAAAGGAAGGTGGACCCCAAGCCGCCATCTGTCGCGGGCAGGCCGCATCCTGCGGAAGAAGCGACGAAGCGGGCATCCAGCATCGATGAAGGGAAGGGAAAGCAACCGCGAAGCAACGTCGAAGCAAGTGCTCCCTCCGTTGCTGCGTCCCCGCTGCAGCAAAACGAACCCCCCTCCTCTCCCCTCCTCTCCACTCCGAATCAAAAACCCCCCTTACCCCCCAAGGGGGCGACGGGGCCGGTGAAAGCGCCCTGGAAGCTTCGCGTGGAACCCAGCATGCTTCTGGGGACTTATCGCGAGGGGGTCGTTGCGGGCATGCAGCAGGCGACGGGCGACCCCAGCGCCACGTG
This sequence comes from Sorangiineae bacterium MSr11367, assembly GCA_037157805.1. NCBI lineage: Bacteria > Pseudomonadati > Myxococcota > Myxococcia > Myxococcales > Pendulisporaceae > Pendulispora > Pendulispora rubella. The sequence continues at coordinate 9,147,986 of CP089983.1, forward strand.
CGCGGAATTCGATCCGCGCTCATGGCGTGACATCGAGCGCGCGCTTCGGGCCCACGGGCCGCCCGACGCCGGCGAGGAACAGCAAATCGAATGGCTCCGGAGCAAAGCGGTCGCTTACGTGATCGCAACCCACTCCAAAGCCCAATTCCAGCGTGGGTTTCACCCGGTCAAGTTCGTTGAATGGTGCAACGAGCGCAGCCTATGCGAGGCGTCTGCTCCGAGCGTCGCGGCTGCACCGCGCCAGCAGTATTCCGATCCCACCGCTCCTTGGCTCAAACACGAAAGGGAAGCTTCATGACACACCGAGACTATGACCATCTGCAATTACCGCCGAGCCTGGATTCCGAATTCCGAGAGATGTTGTCGCGCGCCGCCTCGTTCCTTCCCGCCGGGGGCCAGCATCGCGAGGCGGCATGTTCCACTTGCCATGTCACTCTGCGTGTCATTGCCGACGAGCGCCGGAATCCCGCCGACGGTTCGATCCGTTGCGAGGTTTGCGCGCGCCGGCTTCAACTGAAGGATGCCCGCGAGGGGCTGCCCAAGCGCTTCGTTGGCTTTCAGCTGGAGTCGCCGGCGCTTCGGGCGCTCGTAGGCGCCGAGGCCGTGGAATCCGCCAAGAACGCGCTTTCGGCCGATCGAGTGACGCTGCTCGGGCCTTCCGGTGCTGGCAAGACGAGCCTTGTGGTCGCCATGTTCCAGCACGTTCTCGGCGTTGGTGTCGAGGCATCGCTTTCGGAGGCCGACCTCGAGCGGGCGCGTGGGGCGCGGTTCAAGAGTGCCTACCAACTTGCCAAAGCGCGCGCGCAGCACCCGCTCGGCGAGGGCGAAGCTCCGGATGTCCTCGACTCCATGAACGCCACGATCTTGGTGATCGACGAGCTCGGAAGTGAGCGGGACTCCGCCCTGAACGCGGTCACCGATGTCATCTACGAGCGGCACGCTCGGATGCGACCAACCTGGGTAACGACGTGGCTCACAAAGGCCGACCTCGACAAGCGCTACGGTTCGGGGATCGCCAGGCGACTCCTCGATGGTGCCGCCGTACTTCCGCTCGCGCGGGATGCCGTTCGAGGTGTTGGTCCGCAGGCGGCCACTTCGGGCCCACCGACGCCGGCCCCCTCGCGATTTCGCGAGCCGCTCCGGTTCCACCTGGACGGCGCCGGGCGCCTCCCGGGAGCTACGCGGCAGGTTGCGCGATGACCCTGGTGATGCCGCCGCTCGTCACCAAGGAGACACTGGATTGCGAGGTTTCCCGCAGCCTGGGCGTCCCGATCAAGACCGTACGCATGATCTCCCGCGCGTTCATCGATGGATTGCGCGACGCGCTTGCGGCCGGGGCGGCGGTCCGGATCGCGGGCCTCGGGCGCTTTTCCGTGTCCACGTCGCGCCAGCCACCCTCCAACATTGTGCCATATCCCTATGTACGAAACATCGTGCGCTTTGCGCGTGGCCGGGTGCTGGCACGCGCCCTCGCCGAAAGGAACATTTCCAATGGAGAAACTCGCCGTGGAACAAGGAGCCGCTCTCGAACTCGAAAAGGTGGCCGCGGACGGCTGCCCCATGTGCGGCAAGAAGCCTGAGGTCAAAGGGCGAGTTCTGGTTTGCCCCGAGCACGGATCCGAGCCCTTCGAAAGAGCTTTGCCGAACACGGAATAACGGCCATGGAGCGACGTCCGTGTCGCCAGACACTTTGGGAGGAAACCATGCCGCTGGTCACGATCGACGATCTTTGGGGCCCGCCCGACGAGGTGGCCGCCCGAATCCAGGACGCAAAACAACTGTTCCGTCTGTACGAAGAGTACATTCGATTTCAGCCGGATGACTCCGTACGTCCGCCGGGAATTCATTCGTCCGAACTAAGTCGGTGCGTCCGGTGGGCGTTCTACTCGCTGGTCGACCATCGGAAAATCCCGACAACGAAGCCGTTCTGGAAGAAGAAATTCAAGCTCGGCAAAGCGATCCACTCCATGATTGAGAGGGACTTCGCGGGTATGGCCGCCCGAACGCGCCGGCTTCGCCGTGCCGGCGCGCCCGCGGGCGACGGCTTCATCGTGGAGTTTCAGGCCAATGTGCTTTGCTCACCGGAGCTCCAGCCGCTCTGCGCCCGGTGGAACATTTGGTCGGAGGCCGATGGTGTCTTTGTCTTTCGCGAGCACGCATACGGGCCTGCCATCGTGCGCGTCGGCCTCGAGACGAAGTCGATGGGCAAGGAGGAGTTCGCGGCGTTGCGCACGCCGGAACCGGAGCACGTCGAGCAGGTGCATACCTACATGGCTGCGCTCGAATTACCCCTGATGTGGCTCGTATATTACTGCAAGGGCACCGACAACATCACGCCCAGCGAAGCCCCCTTCCTGCTGGCGTTTGACCCGGTCGTCTGGGCGGGGACCGAGGCGAAGATCCGACTTGTCCACGAGCATGCTGCCCGTGGAGAAGCACCCCCTCGGCAGGAGTCGATCGCGTGCGACTTTTGCCCCTACGCGTGGGATTGCCAGCCAACGCGATTGGCCGGCCCCCCTCGTCGACAATCGGTTGTGCACTTGCGGACGTCGGGCAAAGCCTGACGCTCACCGTCCTCGAGCGGGCGCTGTGCACGTGCACGACGTCCCGTTGCGCCATTCATCAACATCATTCAGGAGGCATCATGACCGTGTCTGCCCACGTTTTCTACACGCCCGAGAACGCACCGCGCGACCTCGCCGATTTGCTGCAGGTCGGAGAATACCGACTGCGCTCACTCGCAGAGCAACTGCACATGCTCGATACGCCGGAGCAAAAGACCCATTGGAAAGAGATGTCGAACGAGCAGCAGGTTCAGGAGGTGCATACTGCGCTCGAAGCTCGCGACGGCGCGCCGGAGAGTATGCGCCACAATGACGGGACGGCCCTGCCTGCGCCGCCGTTCCTTCAGGACCCTGAGCGCGTCGTGCCCATGCTTCCGTCTGCGGCACATGGCGCGCTGCAGGGTCGTTCATCGAGTGCGGGCGGCATGCGCGGGCGCGGTGCATATGGTCGTGCCGCGGGTCCCGTGCCGCCGCGAGCGACAGCGATGCCGCCCGGTCGACCCCATGGCTACGCGCACCCTCCGCAACAGCATGGGCAACCAACGCCGTTCGCCGCGCTGGAGCCGCCCTCCTTCGCCATGCAATCACGGATGCGCGATCTCGATGGGAAAATGGGAAGTGAGCTTCGCGAAATGCGCGAAGGGCTCGAGCAAGTTCGTGACCTGGTGCACCTCGCCCTCACGTGCGCGGTGTCGGCTGGCGCGGCTTGCACCGGCGAAACACCCGAGCAATTTCTTTCTCGGACGACGGCGAGCGCCCCGGCGCTCGAAGGCCTCATTGGCGCGGTACTCAATGGGGAAATCCCGCGCTGACCAGAGTGTGCGGTTTCAGCGGACCGTTTTCCTCGGCCGCGCAATGGCCATTGCCGACTTCAACGTTCCAAACGTCTCCCGATTGCAAAAAAGGACAACAACATGAGCAACGCAGCTTCGATGAACCACGGACCCCAAAACTCTCTTTCCGCTGAAACCGATCTCGATGAGGAGGATATCGTGCTGGATGACGAGGAGGTTATCGTGCTGGGTGAGGATGACGATCAAGACGAAGACGACGAGGGCGAGGACGTTCTCCATGCCGATTCCGACAGCGAGGGCGGGGTTGCGGCGGAAGACGTCGATCACGACGCGCCAACACTGCCCTCGTTGCCCCCTGAAAAATCTGAAGGGTGACAAGGCGGAGCGAGAACTCGCCCCCCTCGTTGCCGCATAGCTCATTGTGATTCGGCGCAGGGGGCCGTTCCGCCACCCTTTCGGTGTTGGACCGAACGCGAAGCCGCAGAGGCCGTCCTATGACGATGGCCTCTGCGCGCGGCTACTCACCTCCAACTTAGCTTCCCATCGACATCTTGCTCCGCGCCGACGACGTTGCGGAGCGCCGATGCCCCCTGCGTCATGTGGATGATGGGACGGCGGCGGACGTTTGCCTAGCGACTACTTGTCCATCCAACCCGAGTATTCGTCGCCTGCCTTCTTAGAAGACGACGGCTTCCGTTTGGAGGGGGCCTTGGGCTTGCTGCCGTCGCTTTCGTCGAGTCTTTCGAGGTCGACGCGCCCCTGGCTGCTCACGACTCGCGGGCTCCCGGAGCCAGCGGGGGGCCCTGCCTTGTCCTTCGGTGCCGACGAGGCGGAAGGAGAAGACGTCGCGAGCGGCGCAGCGACAGGTTCGTGCGCGGAACCAGGCGGCGTCACGTCGGAACTCGGCTGGGGTGGAGGGATCGGCGGCGCGGTCGAGGATGCGGCGCTCTTTGCGTTCTCTTCACTGGCGGCGAGGCCTTCGGCGTTCGTCGAGGACGGCGCCGGGGCGCTGCTCTTGGCCGCATCGCGCGTCTGCACGAGACGTGCGACGCCGTACACGCCGCCTAAGAAGAGCATGATCCCGAAGGCGGCGAACACTCCCCACTGAATGGATCGGCTCACCGACACTGGCGGTGACGTTGCGTCGGACGATACGGTCGTCGGTTCGTCCGTTGTAATGTCGCGACGGCGGGCGCGGGCGCGCGCCGCGGCGCGCTGGATGCTCTCGGGGTTTAGGGCCCGGACGCTTCCGGTCAGGATCTCCTGCGTGCTCTCGTTCGACGAAATGAACATCGGATCGAGGTTTTTGTAGGCGACGCGCAGATCGTGAGCCGCCTGGCTCATAGTCGGTCGGCGGCGCGGATCCTTTTGCAAGCACGCTGCGACGAGTCGTTCGACGGCTGGTGGCACGAGCAGGTAGTCGTGCAGGTTCGGCGCGGGCTCATTGAGCACTGCGTGGCGCACGAAGTCGGGGATCTCGCCGGCCATACCCATGTTGCGTTTGAACTCCGCGACCTTCTCTTCGGCCTTGTAGGTCGGCCGGATGCCCGTGATGAGTTCGTACGCCAGAACACCGAACGAATAAACGTCACCTGCGGGTCCGGCATCCTGGCCAAGAATACTTTCGGGGGCGATGTAGAGGAGCGTCCCCTCGACGTTGACCAAGATGCCCGGCACGCCGTGCACAAAATGCTTATAGACGCCGAAATCGATCAATTTGGGGACAGCTTTGCCGGAATCCTCTATCGCGATGTAGATGTTCTCGGGTTTCACGTCCCCGTGCACGATCTTCATCTGGTGGAGGGCGGCCAATGCGCTGGCGATATCGATCAAGATCTCCAGCGCGTGATTCATGGAGAGGCGTCCCTTGTTCTTCAGGGCGGTCCTTCCGCCGAGGCCGTCCAAATACTCGAAGAGAATGTACGGTCGAAACTCGTCCGCCGTGTATCCGGCGCCGTAAACGCGCACGATATTTGGATGTTTGACGTATCGCAGAATATCGTGCTCGCGCAGGAAGCGCTCGACGATCTCTTTGTTGGCCATCAAGTGCGGATGAAGAGTCTTGAGGGCAACTTCGCCGAAGGTCGCGTGGGTTCCCTGCCAGACCGACCCATAGCCGCCGCGACCAAGCAGGCGATGAATGATCGTCTCGGTGCCCGGCACGAGGTAACTGCTGTCCACCGGATAATCGCCGCCCGCCTCGGCCAACCGCGTCTGCGGGGTCGAGGCGACGACAGCCGCCAAATTGGTGACCGGCTTGCGCTGCATCAAACGCCGACGTCCTTTCGCGTCTGCAAGGGCGCCCCTGCTGGCAAGAGCACGGGGGAGCTCTTGGAAAAGGTCGCCATCAGAGACTTCGCGAACGGATCTGCCACGGGTCGATATGGTACCGCGTCGAACGGGCTGGAGATAGAGCCGCGCGTAGCGTGCATGAGATTGCCTATCACGCGTCTCCCCGCGATGTTCCTAGAACGCACCGACGACCGTGACGCCAGCTCCTCCAGGCAGGGCGCTCGGCGCGATCCCGAGCCGCGACTCGGTGACAACGTGGGGCCGACGTGGCCAAGCAGCGTACAGCACGTACCCGCCAATGTGCATGGCGACGCCCGTGCCGAGCAGAGCCCCTCCGAGGACGCGGTGATCACCGCAGTCGGGGTGGCACATGTAAAGGTAAGCGCCTACACCGCCGAGTGCGAAACTCGACACAAAGGTGGTTATCACCAGCGTGTGGAACAGCGCGGGACTCGATGCCTGCAGCTCCACGCGCTCGGGCGGCTTCGGGGCAGGCGCGAGCGCCGGCTCGCGCGTGACGGAAGGCGGTTGAATGGCTGCGGCTGCAGGAACTTCGCGCAGTACCAGGTTTACGATGAGCTCCTCCCCTGGCGCGGCCACACGCTTCGCGTCGCCAATCTTTGCTCCGAGTTGAGCATCGATCGAGTGCTCTTCGTTTGGGGTGACGTCGAGCGGGGCGATCAACGGGGCTGTTCCCACCACCTTCTCATCAACCGAAATCACTGCACCATCGGGCGCGATAATGCGCAAATGACCGACCCTGCTTTGGAGTTCCGCAATCAAGCGCTCGGCTCGACGAACGTTCTCCGGTTTCGCATCGGGCCTCCGCTGGTACTGCCGGAGATGTTCGAGGGCACGAAGGGGACGTTCGGCGCGCACTTCGGCCAACGAGAGGCTCCATAAGCTCTTGGCTTCTCCCTTGGCAGCGAGTGCAGCTGCGAACTTGTCGGCTGCGTCCCCGTAGTTGCCGGCATCGAAGAGCCGGATCCCTTCATCGTACTCCGGCGCATTGCGTGACTGCCCAACAGCGGCGCTGGATACGCTCAGGATGGCCAGCATCGCCGCACCTCGTAAGACAGCATTCCTTCGAACCTTCACGCGTTCCCTCTTTCGCGGCGGGAAACTATCATCAGAGGTGGATCGCCTCCAAAGCCCGAAACGGTAATTTGGCGCATGGATGTGTTTTTGACGGGTCGCTTAACGTTCGGATAAAGTCATCCAGTCAGGCAGGACAACAGGTCAGCGACCGACGCTTCGGTCGAGACGGCCGCTCGCTTGGCCGCTTCACCTAGCCCCTTCGCCGATTCGATGTCCAAGTCACTCAATTTGTCGGCGTCGAGGAGGTCCGCTCCCACGTAATCGGGCAACCACAGCCGCAGCCATGATTCCAACGGCGTCTCGGCGCCAATGGCCACAAAAAGGTCTCCGTGAGGACGCATGTCCCAGCATGCCATCGCGATCCGAGACTCGGGGACGAAGCATGCCAACAACCGAAGCCAAAAGGACGCGGCTGCGGCTCCGCCCGCACCCAACGGAAATCGTGCATAGGAAGGGGTTGGATGGCTTGGTTCATCGCGCAACTTTGCGAGTGCTGTCAGCACCGGTAACGATCCGCGTGCGCCCCTCCGCGGGAAAACGCCTCGCCACGCTTTAACCAGCACGCCGGGACGTGTTGCCCAGTGGTTGAACTCTTCGCCTGCGACGGAGATGGCGCTGCCATCGGGGGGCTCGAGCTTTGACACCGATGAGAGATGGTCGGGCGACGCTGCTCGCCGGGCATCACGTAACACGTCGGAGGCGGTTCGGAAAAACACGTGTCCAGCCACTGGAACGTACGAAAGTGCGCGCGAAACGACATCCTCACCCGTGCTCGCAACAACCATGAGTGGAAACGGCCGTCCGAAGCTGTCCTGGCTCGGAGTGATGGCTCCTAGAATGCCGCGTGTGGATGCTGTTCGACGAAAGGTGAAACCGTGCGCCTCCCCCATGTGGAACGCGCCCAGCCAAGCATCATCCATAGAGGCCATGCCGTTCGCTCGATCGAGCCAATCGAGCCAGTCGGTTCCGGCATCACCGGGCAGCGAACCCAGAAATTCTGGAGAGCTGCGCAGTTTCCCGTACACGGATGCATTGGCAAGCGCCATGGCGGGAACTTTCTCATGGGACGGCCATTGCCGCTACCGGTAGCGGCGAGTATCGTCGCGGCGTGGCGTTAGCGCTGATCTTTTATCTTACCGAGCGACTCGGGGACGAACAGCTGCCGTTCAGGGGGCGCAAGCGGACGGTGACGTGCTACAAGCCTCCCGCCGCCATCGGCCGGGACGATTGGTGCGACGTCAAGTTTCCCGAGCTAAAGTTCGTGTCCAAATTGCACGCGAACGTTAGCTTCCGGGGGGGCAAGGTTTTCATCTGGGACGCCGCCAGTACTCACGGGACCTACCTCACCGACGGCACACGTCTTCCGCCCAAAGAATTGGTCGATATCGAGGCGCACAACGGAGAGTTTCTGGTCGCCGGGCGAATCCATGTCCGCGTCGAGCGCGCCGATCTTGAAGAGCCTCATGCGGCAGACGGGCAACAGCACTCGCTGATCACTGGACTGCCCATTGATGATTTTCAGACACGCCGAATTCAAGGCGCTGAACGAGCGGCCAAGGGAACCGACGAGGATGCGTTCCTCGAGGAGCAGAGGGAATCGTACTCCACCAGTCGTCTGGCGATAGAAGGGATGATCGAGCGCATTTCACGTCGATGCGCCCAGGTTCCGATAGCCCAGGCGAACACCCTGATCGTGGGCGCTGCGCACCGTTACCCAGAGCTTCTCCAAGAGCCGAAGTTTCGGGTGCTCGCCGAGGAGTATGGGGTTTGGCTCGGCGTGGAGGAGCGAGAAGGGGCGGCCGCGCTATTGGAGCTACGCCGGATGGCGCAGGCCATGCTCGGCATGCGACTGGAGTCGACGGCCGATATTGCTGCCTTTGCGGAGCGCCTACTCAAAACCCTCCAGCAGTTTATTCTCGATCTCGTTCCCCTCAAGAACGGATTGCGTGAATTCGGTGAGACCGTTGGGGGCGTCGGCGATTGGTCGGCTTCCGATCCAAGCGGACTGGAAAATGCGGATGGTCCATGGGAAGTGGCGAAGGCTCTGCTGGGGCCCAATGCGCACCCAAATGCCCATGCGGCGCTGCACAAAATCCTTAATCAGGTGATGGTCCACCAGCTGAGTTATGTGGGCAGCGTAATCACGGGGGCGCGCGCCCTGCTTAATGAAGTGGCCCCGCGGTACATCGAGCGCATCGTTGCGAGCGGCAAGCAGCGATCGCCGCGGCGGTTTTCCTGGGGGCCTTGGCGTTATCGCACTCTCTGGTCCGAACTCAAGCTGCGCTTCCAAGACCTTGAGGACGAGAACGTCGTCTACGCCCTCGTCCATGGGAGCGAGTTTCGCGAGGGGTACAGACAGGGGCTCAGTAGGCCGGGATCCACTACTCGCGACGAATGGGTCCTGCCGGGTCCCACGCCAGAGGGCCGTCAGCTTCCCGCTCGTATTTCGCTCGACCCGCCCACCAAACCGTCTCGGAAGGCTTAGAGGGGGAGGGCATGTGGCCGAAGAGTCCTTTCGGGGATGAAAAACCACGCTTGCCCGGTGGTCTGTACGACGCCTGGACGGATTCAATTCCGGACGAGCCCGGGGCGGCTGCAACGCCGATCCGGCAAACCGAGACGGGACCGCTTCCGATGGGTCCGTTCTCGCCGGCCCCGAAATCCGCGTCGTTCTCGGCTGCCCCGTTGAGCGCGGAGATCGCCGCCACCGCCCATCCCGCCGAGATCCCAAACGGCGCCGGAAGCGCCGCGGCCGCAGTTCCGTCGGCGCCCTCCTCTGTGGGCGATCCGCCGTCGCCGGTACCTTTCGTCGATATTCAGTCGCATCCCGAAACCGACGATGTTCTTGGGAAGATGGCTTACCGACGGCCCGTCGATCCTGTGCCCCCAGGACCGGAGGAACCGCACCGTGTGGTTGGAGCCATGGCGCCGCCATCGCGCAACGACACGCCTCCGCCACTGCCTTCGATGATGGTGTCCGAGTCGGCCCTGTCGCCCATTCAGCCGACGGACACTGCGCCGACGCGGCGGGTCCAGCCGTCCTCGCATCCGCCGCCATCGACCCGGGCCACGCCCTCGAGGAAAGCGGAGCGCCGGCGGTGGTCGCTATGGGCGGTGCTACTCGTCGCCATCGGTGCCAGTACGCTGCTCGTTGGCGGCGCCTTCTGGGTCTTGCAGCGGCCCGATGCGCCGGAGCAACCCTCCGTCGGCGAGACGCGTCGGGCCTTGCCTACCTCGCCCCCTGCTAGTTCGAACGTTGTCACGTCCGCACCGAGCGCGATCGTGGAGCCGGAGCCAACCGTACCCGCGGCTCCAGACGACGCGCAACACTTGCCTCCGCCCCCCAAGTCGGCGAAACCGGATGCTCCGTCGAATGCCCACCCGGTCAAGCCGAAGGCACCTGCCAATGACCCCTCTATCCCCAAGCTCAAGATCGAGAGATGAAAAACGGTAACGTAGTAACGCGCATTCCGGGCCTTCGGCATACGGCGCTGCGTGCCGCGCTCGCGGTAGCTCTCTTGATGCCGCCCGCCACCACACTCGCGCAGCAGACGACCGATCCCGCGAACAAGAAAGAAGCGGAGGCCCAGTTCGCGGAGGGCTACAAGCTGCTCAGCCGTGGCGACTACGCCAAGGCGCGTCCAAAGCTGGAGGCGGCATTTCGTCTGGTGAAGCGGAGCACGACGATTACCTACTATCTCGCGCTTTCGGAGATTAAGATCAACGATCGGAATCACCCTGAATACTTCGCTCAGGGACTGCGCCACCTGCGCTTGTACATGCGCCTTCAGCAGGAGGAACAAGCCCGGACAAAAAAGGCGCAGCCGGATCCGGACGACTCGCGGTACATCACGCGCGCCAATTCCGAGCTCATTCCAGAAGCGCTCAACCACGTCGGGGAGCTGACCATTGAGACGTCGCCTACGGCCATCGTTTCGATTGATGGCGTCGACCTCACGGCGGATGACCAAGTGGTCCAGGCTCCACTTCCCGATCCGGTTGCCGTCACGCCGGGCGCGCATCACGTGGAGAGCCGCATCGGCGGCGACAAAGCTGCCAAAGACATCGAGGTACGCGCCGGCCAAACGCTCAGCGTAGCCCTCCCCCTCGAACGCGCTTCGAGCGCGGCTGCGGCGCCCGCCCCTACGACGACCAGTGCCTCTCCTCCGCAGAAATCGGTGAAGGACGAGGACCTCGACGCCATGATTGACCGGAGTGGCTCGACACCGCGGACGTCGAATTCGGCGCATTACGTGGTTCCTGCCGTGCTGGCGGGCGGTGCCCTCATCGCGCTCGGAGGGGGAATCTTGTTCGGTGCGAAATCGAAGAGCGCGAAGGACGACGCGGCAGATATCCGGTCGGGGCAGGCACCCGGCGCTTGCGCGACTCCTTCGACAGCCCGGTGCGATGCACTTCGCGATGCTGTTGACTCGCAGAACAGCAATCAGACCATCTCCATTGGTATGTACATCGGGGCCGGCGCCCTTGCGGGAGCAGCCGTTCTGACGTGGTTCCTTATCCCGAGTGAGCGCGAATCGCGATCGACGGCGACCCCGCTGGTCGGGCCTGGAATGCTCGGCGCGAATTGGACGACGAGATTTTAACTTCGACGAGGAATGCGATGAATCGCGAACTTTTCCTTATTGCCGTTGGTGCAGGTGCCTACTGCTTTGTCCAGGGCTGCGGTAGCTACAACGATAAGAGCTGCCAGGACTACAACACCTGCGGAGGCGATGGCGGGGCTGGAGACGCCAATGGTGGCGGTCCCGTGTTCGTGTCTCGGCAGAACGGGCAGGACTCGTATCCCGGGACGAAGGAGCAGCCGTTCAAAAGCCTCGCGGCCGCGCTCGCGCGGCATCCCACCAGCGTGACTGTTTGCGAGGGGACCTACCCTGAGACGATCACCATCACCGCGGGAACCGAGGTGGTCGGCGGCTTCGATTGCACGAGCTGGTCTCCCGGGAAGGTCACGACAATCGCGCCGACGGCCGGCATTCCGCTGACGATCAATACGCGCGAACGCGTCGTCCTGCAGAACCTTGAATTTGATTCTGTGGACGCGAAGGAACCGGGCGGAAGTAGCGTTGCTGCCTTTGTCACGAACTCCCCAGACGTGACGTTCCGTACCGTCACGCTCTCGGCAGGGAAAGGCGCGAACGCTGGCCCAGTCGGGGCGCCCGCCGCGAACTTTAATGATGCAAAAGCTCCTGACGGCGTTGGGCCCAAAACGGAAACCCCGGGCTCGGGGGGGCTCGGCGGTAAGATCACCTGCAACGACGCGACAACATCATCGGCCGGGGGAAATGGGGGGGACGCGGTTGCAACGCCTGAAGGAAACGGAAAGCCTGGGAGCTCAACGCCGCCGACCACCCCAACCGCTGGGCAGGATGGATCGGCGGGCACCGGCGGAGCCTCGTGCACTCCGGGCACGCCAGGGGCGAACGGGGCAGCCAAGCCGGCCGCAAAGGGGGCTATCAGCCCGGGGGTTTTGGCTGTTACTGGCTGGTCTAACCAAGCCGGTGAAACAGGTCCAACAGGAAATCCGGCGCAGGGCGGCGGCGGAGGTGGCGGCCGGGTGACCGGTACACGCGGTGGAGGTGGCGGGGGCTCCGGCGGATGCGGAGGTGGCGGAGGCCCCGGCGGAGCATCGGGAGGGTCGTCGTTCGCCCTTTTGAGTTTTCAGTCCACAGTAAGATTGGAAGCGAGCAATCTCATCGCCCATGACGCCGGCAACGGCGCGAACGGTGCCGTGGGAGCAAAGGGCCAAGGCGGTGGCAATGCTATAGCTGGTACGTCCGTATGCGCTGGCGCGGAAGGAGGCAACGGCGCGGGCGGTGGCGGCGGTGGTGGCGGCGCCGGTGGTCTAAGCGTAAGTATCGGGTACGTGGGGACGCAGCCCACGGCCGACGGTTCGACCACCATGCAGCAGGGGAACGGCGGTGACTTCGGCCGCGGCCAGCAAGGTGGTGATCCAGGGTCGGGCGCTCTCTCAGGTGGCAACAAAGGCAATACGGGCGGTGACGGCAAACCTGGCGAGAAGGCGGCCACGAAGGACCTCGCCACGCAGTAATTGCACGCGAGGTGGAGCAAGTGGAGGAGCTCAGCGCGGATAAAGCGATGTCCGAATACTGCGCGAGCTCCCACCAGGAACTCCCTGGGTTGTCCAGTAGACTTTCCCTCCGGCCGCGGCGACCGTCGGGTCGCCCCACTCGGTTTCGCCCACGACGCTAGGGAACACCCATGGCAAGGCGGTAGACCTTGCGAGTGTCGTCTTCTCTTGAATCCAGTACAGGCGATTGCCGTCTGCTACCAATCCGAAGGGATGATCCAGATCCTCCACCAGTAGTTTCGGATGGCCGCCGTCGAGCGGCACACCCCATACCGCCCCGTCGTTCGGGGGATACAGCAGAGTTTCTGAGCCATCAAGGCTCCACACCGCTTGGTTCTTGAAGATCGCTAGGCCCGTTACCGATCCGTCGCCGACGCCGATAGCCCAGGCCAGCTGCTTGATCGAACGGTCGCGAAGGTCCATTCGCCAGATATGCTCATCTGCCTTGTCGCACCATACGAGGTAGTCGTCGTTGACGTCCGCATACTCCGGTATCTGCGCCGCAAGGTACTCCGGTTCTCCTCCTGCCGTCGAAATCGAGTACATGGCCCCGTATTTCACGAAGAAGACGCGAGAGCGACTAACGCCAAGAACTCGAGTGGGGCTCTCGACGAGCACGGCCCTGTTTTGACCGTCGAAGGATGCCCGCATCAGGTGCCCCCGTTCCCGAAAGAAGACCACGCCTTCTCGCGAGGCGACGACGGCTGGGCAGGTTAGACCTGAAAGCAATGTGGTTGTCGCGTCCCGAAACGCGCCGCGCTGGATCACGTCGCGGCCCTCCAAATCCTTGTGGCACGTCGACCACAGAGCGGCCCCGCTCGAATCCACGACCAGCGCATTCAACCCATCGACGTCATTCTCGATGGACCAAGGTATGCGGCAAAAACGCAGGAGCAGACTCGACGTGCCGACAATAAATGCGGCGACGAATGTTCTGGCACGCATGGGTTATGGCCATCCTTCGCGGAGGTCCGCGTCGTCCGCCGCGTTCGCCTCGTCCGCACACGCCCGTTCGGCCTTTTCCATCCGGTCGAGCCATGACTCAAACGCGGCAAGAGTCTGATGGACGTCGCTCTTCTTCACTGGCGAAGTGTAAACCGACATGGGAAAGAATAACGCTGTCTCCGCCTTGTGCGTGCCTCGATAGAAATTCTTGGCGAATTCGTATACATCGTTCGATAGAGATTTTGGTATGAGCTTCTTGAAATTGGCAAACCGTTCACTCGCCAATGCCTTGCCATGCCCATTCGCGCGTGTGCAGTAATAGTCGTGCAGAACTTCGCTCACGGAAGGTAAGGAACCCGGGCCGGTGGTCACCCTCGAGCCAAGGATGATTCCATCAATGTCACCTATCATCTCCGCGTCGGTCGCCTCCGATTCAAGTGCGCTAACGCGAGGTGCACCGGGATGATCCATAACTTCCACGACGGACTGCCCAAGGTCCCCCGCCAACGTGACGAAGTACAGATTGTCCACAGGGATAGCGGGTGTCGGAATGCGCCAAAGGTGAATGCTCGTGGTCGACTTTCTGTGCATTCCCGCCGCCATCCCAATGAGTACATGTCCGAGGGCGACAGGATAACCGAGCATATCCGCTGCAACGCCCACTTCGCGTAGTCTCTTCCTTTCGCTCGCGTTTTCCGCACCATCTTCGTTCGGTGCCATCACCTGCGTGCCGTGCGAGCTCAGTTGAATGAGTCGCGCAATGTCCACCGTCGTAAGTCCGGTATTGCTGTAGTTCGACGTCCGTGGACTGCCAATAGGCCTCAATACGTCCGGAAGGGGATCCGGGCTACCGAAAAGAGCATCCTGAAATAGCTCGCGTCCGACGCCGGCCGCCCGGCGTAGCGCTCCGAGAACGCGCTCAGCTCCCCAATCTGGATATGTCCTCTCCACACGCCGCACAAGCGAGATGTACTCAGCAACATCACTGCGCGCGGGCGAAATGGGAAGAACAATCGGAGGCTGTCCCGGAAGTCGCGCGCTAACGCTGACATACTTGTCAACCCACTCGTCCGGAACGCAATCGACTTTCAGCTTATCTTCCTTAGCGCGGACGATGGGCGCTGAGACAGGTTCCCCACCCACGGTCAATTCCCATGAGATCGTTCGCAGCATCGCCGATGATGCGTTGACGTGGACGGCCTGCAGCCGAAGTGGAGCGCAGACTTGTACGAGCGAACGCTGGCGCTCGCGAGGTGGTACGACCGCAATGCGAACCAACGCCGGCTTCTTTGGCGTTGCGACAAGCGTGATCTGCTTCCTGTCCACGTCCGTACCTCGTGCGAGATCTAGTCCCCGTGATGCTCACTCTTCAGCGTGCGAGTGAACCGATACGAGCCATGCTCACCGTTCTCCGGCGTGCCCCACTCGAGATGGCATCCGCCCTCGAGCGATATGTCATCCTCCACGAGAAGGCCTTCACTGTTCGCAACTCCCTCGCGCGATACCCCGCTCGCTCGTAGCCGATAGGGCGCGGACGGTATCGGCCGCTCGTGCTCGTCACGAAGAAAGATGCGGAGCGTGACCCGCGACCCGGAATCGGATGTTCCGTCGAGGGGTGGTTCCTCCATGATGGCCCCCGGTGTTCGTAGCGCCGGGTGGGATGCTGGCCCGCGCCAGGCCTCGCCGCGGTTCGGTCCAACTCCGACCCTGGCTTTTCCCGCTTCGACCACCGTGATGTTGCCGCCATGCTCACATTCGCATGTTGCGCCCTGCACCAACACTTGGACGCCGTGCGTTCCGACGTTTGAGTGAGGCGAGGTCCAGGCCTTGAGTGTGACCGGGATACATGGCTGGGGTGCCCCCAGAGCGGCCTTAACCGCCGGGTTCTTGGGCGCGCTGCATTCCCCGAAGCTTCCGATATTCCCGGGCGATAGGTGATCCGAGACCGTTGCCAGCGCCGCGCCGGCCCCGCTCCCCGGCGCGCTGGAAGCCGAGCCGGCACTCTCCTTGGTGCCGGGTAGCACCGTCAATCTCGCCTTCAAGGTGCCGTAGGAGCACCGAAGTTGATCTCCGTCGACCGCGAGTTTCATTCAGCTACCGTGAACCTGTCGGAGCAGTTCGATCGTCGGCGTGTCAAGATACCCTGTTACGCGAACCCCGACACGTGGGTGGTCGATTTGAAAGCGGCGGATGGCCTCGGACAAGTTCGGTGTAATCGTACTCGGCATATCGCCGCGGAAGTACCCGAGATTTGACAGCCTCTGGGCCGCGCCGCGGGGAGTGTCCACGGGATCTAGACCAGAGAGATTGATCTTGTACTTCTCTTGCTCGCCACCAGGGTAGACACCAATCCATAGGGTCAGAATTCCTCCGCGAGAGCTGGTGGGCACGTCGACGACGAGACGGCCACTCGAATCAGTCTGGCCTTCGATCCTCAGCTCGTCCACCTCGAGCAAATAATGCTTGTTGGAATAGGGTTTCCGTGCGCTGTCAAGCATCTCAAGATCCAGATGAAACGTGCCATTTCGCGAGTCGATCGTATGGGGCTCGACACTTCCTATAGGCGGCAGATGAGGCGTCGACTTCACCTCCGAGTGATTCCTCCGCACGCATCCAAGCAACGCAAAGCCCAGAACGACCGGGCATAGGCCCCATTTGATTCCGGATAGTCGAACAGCGGACCGGTTGAAGGCGCGCCTCATTGAAGGGGGACATCCACGTGGCAATGCGTGCCGTCAAGAGTAGCACGGAGTTGAACCCCTGCACCTGTGATCCGCACTGATGTAATCGGTGTAATAGGCCATCCCGCGGAATCTTTAGGATCGCTAGATTCGAAATACTGCCCATAGCCAAAAATAAAGCTGCTGCTCGCGGCGTCTATGAAAACATCATCAAGGACCAGCTTGCTATCGCACCCTGCATGAGTATCGTTCATCACCTGATATGTCGCTCTCAGGTGGACGATCGGCCCTGGGATAACTTCAACGCGTGGAGCACCTTGACAATGGTTTACGTCACAAATGTAACCGCCCCAATAGGTCTCCTCGTATCTTTCGATAAGCCAGTAGTCGCCAGAACCACGCGGAATTAGCAAGTGCGCGAACCAGTCTGCGCCCCTATCTCCTGGACTGGAGGAATTAGTCGTCCAGAACAGGGCGCCGGCGTTGGTGTCGCATGCGCCTTGATGCAAGCAGCTCTTCTCCGGTGCACAAAGAGCCTTCTTTGCCGCTGCCTCTGGCACGATTCGGCCCTTGGCCCCACCGCGCACCAGTTTGCGATATGTGTCAGGCCATCCAGCGACCACGGATAAGGTCTTACGCTCGGTGCGCACGAACTCCTCTGCTCCGCATGCTTTCAAGGCCAGTTTTGCCGCCGCCGCGCTACTCACACTGGCATTGCGACCGCCGTCAGCTGGCACATCGAGCAGAGGCGCATGTACCGAAGATGCGCTTGTCGCCGGAGGCGTTGATAGAGGCGCACCCCCGTCGAATGAACCTGGCGCCGGTTCGGCGCTGGGCTTCGCTTCCGCAACCGCCTGCTGCGGTCGGCAAGACCCCAGGATACTCGCTCCCAAAAGGAGCACGACCCGCATCGCAGTATTCACTTTGTTCCCTTCTTTTTGGGCTCAGGTGAAGACAGTCCCTTATTAAGTCTGGCAAACCTGATGCTCTGTCGGACGTAGTTAAAGCCCTCCACGCTTATGCCAGCGTAGTACATCCGGGCAGTAGGCCATGCGCAGGGCCAATCCAATCTCTCATCCTCTCCGGGCGACTCCTCTGGCTCGTTCGACGAACCCGAGGGTGACGGTGGCTGCGGGGCCCCCTCTGGAATGCCGCCCGCACCCTTCTGGCGACCGTCTCGAATCCTTCGATATGCTTCAACCGACATCAGGGAAGCGCGCGCCTGCGGCTTGAACGTGACATCGCTTTCCTGAAAACGAGAAAGACAGTTGTCGCAGTCGTGCTCGGGAGTGAAGGTGCATCCCCGTTTGGTGGTTGTGGACTTGAACTTGAGAGCGAATAGTTTTATCCCCGCATGCAGCGAACCTGCGGTCGAAGCTATGTACGCGGGAATATAGTCTTCGTTGCCTTCAATGACAGGAAGGCCTCGACGAGTGCGGATATGGCGGGTGGTGTCTTGTGAGTGGTCCTCCAATGAGCCGTCGTCAGACACCAAGAAATATCCATACTCGACCTTCGGGTCTACGCCTGGTGGTGTCAGTTGGGTGAATCCCCATCCTCGGGAAATCACAAACCCGCGACTTGGGCTCGTGACACATTCGTCGAATGAACCGCGCCTTGTCGAATCCTTCTTCAGGACATCACGCTTGACGTGAAAGGGGTCATAGCCATTGTCGAAATCTGTTCCGCATTGCGGAAGATTCTTGAGTCGCCCACGATTGATGGCATGCTGTAAGCCGCTTTCGTTCTTGTAGGCATAAGCAATGATTTTTGGCGGAATGCGTGTCTTCTCCTGCTGCTCGACCTCTGGGATTATCGTCGCCAGCGCCTTTTCCATTGTCTCCGGCGAGGGCGCGGGGGCGTGAGGACCCAGCGGTTTCCCTACCTCGACGCCATCAACATTCAGAAATTGAGTATGGTCCGTTGGGAGAACGAGCACCCGTCGACCATTCACCCGTCGGCGAGTGACCATCGACTTTATGCAATATGCTGTAGCGCGGTCTACCATGCTGTATCGCCGAAGCATCTTATGGTATCGCTCGGCAGCAGCCTGGAAATCATAACCTTTGATGGTATTGATGAGGTCCGTCATCCCGGTCTGAAACGCGACGAGTGCATCACGAAAATCAGAGGCAGCATTTGACAGTCGTGCGGTGTCGCTTCCACCCGCGCTGGCGCGCTCGGCAAGCGATTTGGCAGCGGGAATGGTCTTGTCTAGATACTTCGACATGTCTCGCTGCAGAACTGTTATTAACTGGTCACGTGGGCCGTTATAATAGTTGAGTACAACCTCGTCCTTTGCCTGGGGCGAAAGTTCGTTGCGTTGATGAAAGGCGTTGTCGAGCTCTTGATTCATCCATTCGTTTGCTAGGTCCGGATCGGGTCGATCAATGCAGTCGCGCAGCTTTTGGAAGTTTGCGCGACATTCGCGAAGTTTGTCGGCAGCTTGCTTCAATGGACCAGACGCCGCATCGATTTGCTGTATGAGCGACGTGAAAAGCTTCTCAAGTTGAGCTTTGCGTTGCTTTAGTGACGAGCTTCGGGCTTTGCTGACGGTGGCGCTTGGACCGATTTGAGATAGGCAATTAGTGACGTAGGAATACTCGAGCTCTGCGTTTTCGAATGACTGCGGTTTCCCGGCATCGTCAGGGAAAGTCCGCGACTTCGCGTCGGATTCGATGGCCGCAACGTGCGTGAATTTTGCATCATCGAGATACTTGAGCACGTGCTTTGCTTCGATGAAGCAATCTCGAGGAAAGTTCCAGTCGCGGGTGAAGTAAATTGGCCCCGGCGCAGTATCTGATGGGGCTGAATTTACCTGACTCAACTTGGGGACGAATGGCACTGCGTAACCATCGTCCAGGCCCTTCGCAGAAACAGATTGGGTCAGGTCATACTTCAGGGCAAGAACCGCGACAGTCACATCCATAGTGAACGCCTTCTTACCCATTGGGTCCGTGTTCTCGCGCGAGAGGCTTAGGTATCCAAGAAGCAGGAGATCTTCGAGGAGGTCCTGTATATACGTCTTTCCTGCATGGGCCGTCTGGGATGGGTGCGGCAACATAGGGTCGTTTGGAAGCGGGCTTGTTTTCATAAGACCGCCCCAACGAGGTCCGATATCCGTATCGCCGTATTGGAGTAGGAATCCGCCGTAGGGGGCGGACTGTGAGGGGCCATCCGCAACACGGGTCTTCGTGTCCAAAGGCGATTGAATCTGCGGGAGTTGCGGGTCAGACATGCGCTTGCTCGATGGTGTCGGTGTCAGTAGCCGTGGTAGCGTTGAACGACGCTGAGAGTGTTGGGGTCGAGTTCGCCCGTGATCGTAAGTCCGTCGCGTAGATGGTCAGATTGAAATTGTGCGATTGCCGCGGTGAGGGCGGCGGACTTTGTCTTCGGCACTGACCCCTCGAAGTATCCGAGATGGCTCAAACGCCGCACGACCCCCTCGAGCGTGGTGATTGGAGGCATTGGACGGATAGATACGCGATACTTTCGCGTCGGGCCGACGGGGTGCGTCACATACCAAATCGTGAGAAAGCCGTCGGGCGCGTCCCGTGGCACTTGTTGAGTGACGGCACCGTTGGCGTCCGTTGCGCCCTCGAATCGATAAGGCCCAAGCTCCAGCACGTATCGCTTGTTGGCATAGGGTTCCAGATGGGGATCGTTCAACTCGACGTGGAACATCGCGAGAGGCGCCGACGTGAGCTGCTGTAGCTTCTCGGGACTCGGGTTGGTGGGGGGATTGAGCTGCACCTCCGCGCCCGAGAGGGCAGCGTTTGTGTCCATTGTCAAATCGGCGCCCTCGCTGGTCAAATGGATCTTCGGCGAGCGCTGGTCGACCTTTTCTGACCCGGCGATGGATACATGCTTTGCCGCGAGCGAAGCTCCGTCGTGCGCCACGATTTCGACGGCGCTGGCGGAGATGCGTACGCGGTTCTTGTGGACCTCGACCATGCTCGAGCCGACACCTATAGTGAGGGACTCCTCGGCAAAGAGTTTGATGTGCCGGCCGGCGACGAGTTGGGCATCTCCATGAACGTGGGCGTTGATGATCGCCGCCGTGCCGTGGGTCCCCACGGTCAGGCCCACTTGCTTGCCGACGTTGGCCGTGAGCGAGTCGTCCACCGAAGTGACGAGCTCGCCGCGCACCTTCGCGTGAACGTCGCCAACGGTCTCCTGCTTCTGGCTGCCGCGAACGGTCCTTTCCACCGACCCCTGAACGAGCTCCGTCAGGTCTTTTAGAATCGTGGTGTTCGAGCTCTCCTCGATGGTCGTCGTGACATTTCCCCCGACGCTCAGGGTGTAGTCACGTCGGATACCCAGGCCGGCGTTTCCTTCGATCGATGTGGAACTATCGTTCCCAACAAACGTGAAGGAATCGTTCCCAATGCTCGCAAGACGGTCCGCGAGGACGTGCTCCTCGAGGTTCCGCTGCGAACGAATCGTGATGAGTTCTTTTCCGAGTCGTCGGTCGATGGAGATCTCACAATATTGGTCTGGCCCGCCGTGCCGTGATCGTATGACGTGGCCCCACTTTTGATTCTCGTCCGGCCACGGCATCGGGTTGACATCGGAGTAGTAGCAACCTAGTGCCACGGGTTGTTCAGCGTCGCCGTGCAGAAAACCGATAACGGCGTGCATCCCCGCTTCGGGGAGCGATTGTTCTCCCCATCCAGGGCCCGCGATTCGCTGCAGGACGGGTACCCAACCCATGGTGCGGTCCTGTGCGCCGGCGATTCGCGCGCCCACGATACCTTGGACCGTGGTCGGCTCCGGATCGATCGCCCAGGTCGGTCGCACGAGGATGTAGCCGCGCGCGTTGGTCGTCAGGCGCTCTTCGCCGGCCTCGGTGAAGTCGAGGACTTCTGCGATCTCCAGCCCAAGGCGTGTTGGCCTTTTGCGCTCGCGCGGAATGGGTGCGACGTCGGAAGGAATACATTGAAAAGAGACCGAGTAGAGGTCGCTTGGCGACGTCGCGTACTCGGGGTGAACGCCATCGCAGACGATCTTGGTCACCGTGTAGTCGCGATTTCGGGCAGCGACGGGGTAGCTGCCCAATCGGAATCGCGCCCCGGGAAAGAGACGGCGGCAGTTGCTGGTGCCCCGTGCGGTCGCGTAGTTCACGCGCTGTCTCTCGAGGGCGCGTTCAGCACGCTCTTGCGAATCTCCATAGAGGCGCTGCGTTGGGTCGACGTGTTCCTCGTCTCGGTGGGCCTGAGCAGGACGTATGGCAGGGGAATCGATGTCAGCATCGACGTCCACGCGCGCCTTCGCCGAGATGCCCTTGGAGGTCAGCGCGAGCCCCACCTTCGGCTTCACGGACACGGTCGCGTCGGCGGAGGTAGCCTCGGCCTGCCAGAGGCTTGCCGCCTGGACGTTGAACTGCATCAAGCGGACCGATTTTACCCTCACCCGCTTTCGATGCTTGAACTCGAAAATCAGCTCTTCGTCCGTGTTTGCTCGCCGCCCGTCGTCGTAATGCAATGTTTCGGCGACGTTGGCTTCGACGATGTTGTCCACCCCCAAGAACTCCGCCCCCTTCTGAATGAGAGCACCCGCCGCCTGACTGAGGGCCGATAGCTCCTGCAAGGCGGTATTGTGCGTGGCATCGTCTCCGAAGTGGATGACGGGGTGGACTTTTAGTGCCGAGGTTACCTTTCCAGCAGCTTTGCCGAGCGCACCGCTTAACTTTGTCGCGGCCGCACCGAGCGTGTCGATGGCCGAGCCAACGTCGGCGAGGCGGTCGTTCTGGGCTTTCGCGTGCTCGATCCAGAAGTGAATACCAGCGTTGGATGCTACGCGGCAGAAGAACTCCCAATCCGTCTCATCGGTTTGGCACGTGAAGGAAAGGGAAGGATAATCGCGTTTGATATGGAATTCGCATTCCGCCTCGGGATCGATGCCGTGGAGCGCCAGGACCTCCTTGAGCACTTCCGGAGCCGTCAGGTCCGGAAAGAAGCGATTCTTCTTCGAAGTCCTTAGGAGCGCGAGCTTGTGCTCGATGCGGACCTGATGCCGAAGCATGTCCGGTCGTCCTCCCAGTGGCCCAAGTGTCGAATACTCTAGGACAAGACCTTGGATGACTTGTATTTCACCCGACGTGCGGATACGAAGCGAGCCATGGTTACCCCGCAAGGTGGCGTCGAGGACCGTTGCATCTCCGTCGGCCGCGAATACGATATCGTACCGAGGGATGTCGTTGATCTGTTCGACGCCGTGAATGGCGAGGACTTCGACCTTGCGTTCGGCTAACCCGGCCGCGACCAGCTCGAAGGGATCGCGAAGTTTCGGCTTCGCGCCAAGGTCGGTGAGGGTCTTGAGGACCGCGCCGACTTTGTCGAGACCAGGGAATCCGTTCATCGCGCGCTATCCACCCAATAGAGGACAAAACTGACGTCCGGCGGGGATGCATCGGGCGGGTGATGGCGGGCGACGCGCTGCCAATAGCGTGTCGTTTGCGGTGCCCACTCCATCAGAATCTCCTGCTCATTAAGGATGTCCGACCAGTAGCTACTGCCCTCGTCGAAGCTGTATGCCACGACCCCGGTGCGGTTTGGGATCTCAGGGGGGACGGAAAAGACGATGGCCCGACCCACGCCACGATCGCGGGCAATTTGCATATCACGCATCTTCGAGGGGCTGCCGATGCGCAGCTCCAACGGCACATCGTTCTGCAGAAGCTCCTCGACGCTACATTCCGCGACCAGGTACGGGCGCTTCCCGTGAACGTCGGCCGAAGAGAAGGTCGCTCGATAGACACGTCCGACGTTAGCTACATTCTCGGCCGTAAAAGGAATCCGAATCGCGGTATCGCGGGCGGCCTTGTCAACGGTTGTGCGGATATGCTCAAAAAGGGCGGAGAGCGCGTCGGTCGGACGTTCGTGTGAATACGGAGGAATCGTTTCCGTCGCCCCGAACGACCGGAGCTCGGCGTAAAAGCGATGGAGCTCTCGATGGAGCTCCCGCGGGCGCGCCGAGGCGTGAAGATAGAAATCCGTCAGCGTGGAAAGGTACCCACGAAGTGCGACGAGGAGGCGCAGTGGCGGAAGTTGCTCCCATGTGACCGATTCGAGTTGCAGAGGGTGATCTTCGCGGTCAGCCAGGAGCTCCCGCTCCCGCTGCTCCAAGAATCCGAGGAACCTTCCAAGCCGCGGACGCCATGCCTCCGCGGCGTGAAACCCCGCGAGCGTGGGTAGGACGTCCGGGTCCACGACGAGGGCCGTCCCTTCTCGTCGGATACGTCCGAGCAAGATGCTCTCCATCTGCTCGAGGAGGGGCTCATGCTCGAACAGCAATTCTGCAATCGGACGCAGGTACGATCCCTCTTCGGTCGCGATCTCTTCGTAGCGCGCGGCGCACACGTGCCCGTCGAGCGTTCGGACATTCGGGCCGCGCAGCGTCACGGGGCGGACGGCGAGGAAAAGGTCCAAAGAGGTCGCTCCTTTCGGCCATGACTTCAGCACGTCGCGGCGCGGCTCCACGTGCAGAACGGGCAGCTTGCTTGGCATGATGGCCTGCAGGCTCGTGAATGCCAGGTGCCCGTCGGACAAGGACGTGGTGTCAAAGAACATTTCCACCACCCCGTACGCGTATGCGTCTACGGCACCGAGGCGCCGCGCGAGCAGCATCTCCGGATATGCGTCGCGCATCTGCAGGTGGATGGGCAATACGTCGAACTCCTCGGGATACAGCGGCTTCATGCTGCTCTCCTTCCGGGTGCGGGCGATGATTGCCATGCAGCAGCCAGCTCAAACAACTGACCAAATACCCTCGCATGTGGCCGGAGTTTGACCTCGATGCGGTACACGCCCTCCTGATTCGTATCGAACGTTTGCACGCGCGCATATGCGAGCGGAAACTTCCGTCGCTGCACCGCCGAGATGCGCGACCTGCTGGTGACGTACTGGGCAATCCACTCATTGAGCTCGCGCTCGATGTCTAGGCGACCGATGTTGGCGCCGATGCGTTCTCTCTCCATCACCTTGAGGTAGTGAACGTACCGCGACGCGATGCGCGTGTACGAGACCATGCTCCCGAGCCAAGCCTCGAATGTCGCCAGCTCGCCGCCCTCGTGTAGAGCGAACGTTGGCGGCTTGTGCAGGCTTACTCCGATGTTGAATTGCAAAGCGCTGCTCCAGCGAGCGAATTCCACGCTTTGCAGGCCCAGGCGCGCCAATGTGACGGTCGTCTCGTGCGAGATGAGGACATCGACCGGCGGCTTCGGAAATCTCGGGCCGAGCTCGGGAAAGTGGTCGGTCACGGGCGGTGGAACGTCCAACGTGCCGAAGAGATCGTCGCTTGTGCGAAACGTCGCAAAGTGGGTGGCGAAGAGGACCGCCAGGGGGTAAGCCGGGCTACCCCACAGGAGGTCGCGATGATCGCGAATGCGTTCCTGGTATACGAAGGGATTCGTTTGGGTCCATAGGAGATTCCCTCGGCTGTCCCTCACCAGATCTCCGTGCTCGTCAACCGCAAGGATGCGCACAGGCTTGCCTGCGCGGCGGTGGGGGATGCGGAGCTGTACACGGGGGAGAAGGACGCCGAGGTAACGCGCTTCGGCCGTATCCCGAAAGCGGTTCCACTCCTCGTGTGCGCCATCGTTAAATACATCCTCGATCGCCGTCATGTGCGGCACCGCGGCGAACGTGTCGATGCCGAGCAGACGCGGCGCTGCATCGACGTAGACATGCACGTGCGCCGCGGCGCCCACGGCCGCCACCCGCTGCAACAACACGACATCCTCCTTGCCGTGGTCGAACGGAAACTGAAGAAAGACTGTTGAGAACGGCCGCCCCCCGAACATCCCGTAGTCGCTGCTGTGGATGATTCGAAATAGGCCCGATGAAGCCATGTTCTCCACTTGGGCGAAGTCCTTCGAGAGCTCCGCCTTGGAGCAATTTAACCAGCAAAGTTCGATGTTCTGCGAAAAGTCAATGTGGCGCACGGCATAGTCCAGCCCTCGCCATGAAGCTTCGAGGCGCGCAAAGTCCTCGTGGTGGAGGATGTTGTCAAGCACCGCGCCCACGTGCCGGTCGATCTCGGCGATGAGCTGATCGATGGCCCATCGTTGAATGCCTTCGTCATGCAAGGCCAGCTGCTCGACGCGAGCGAGAATGCGTTCGATGTACCTGTCCACCGCAGGGTTTCGTTTCGTCGCCAAGGAGCTGCTCTGGTCAGGCCTCGGCGTCATTGGTCCCCGGCGCTTTCGTGATATAGAGGGCCATTTTGTCCAGAAGAAGGCCCTGAGCGTGAATTCCAATCTCTTGTGTCTTGAAGAGGGCGGGATAGCGGGCGTCGTTCTTGTCCAACCGGAAATAGACGTACCCACTCGGAAGATTGGCAGGTGCGCGATGTTCCGGCGTGATGCGGATTCCGGAGGTGGCAGCACCATCGCTCGCGCGCAAGTCAGGCATTGACAGGATTCGCACCGACCTTGGCACGATCTGGCGTAGCTCGTCTTCCCCGGCAACGGCGAGAAACAGATCATCTCCAAAAAGACTCGGGTCCCGAATTTCAATGCGACCAATCCCGAGTTGAACGTCTTGGAAGGTGAAACGCCGGAAGGGGCTCTCTCCCAATTGGCTCAATACGAGCGTCAATTGGTCGGAGAGATGGCCAAAAACCGCTCCGAGATCGTCGTACTTGAAGGCAATACGCTCCGCCTGGCCCGCGCGGGTGAACACCGCAAGTCGCATGACGGCGCGGTTCAACGTGCGGTAAATCTCACGCGGACGCGTTTGCGGTTGTTCGAGATAATCTTTCAGATCGACAAGGGCCTCGGTCACGATGTCCAGAAGGCGTTGACGCACGGCTTCTGCCGCGTCTCGTAGTTTCTGTCGCTCAAGAGTGGTCTGGTAGGAGAATAAGCGATCGTGGAGTTCGCGCACCAACTCCTGAAGGTGAGGGGATGCCTCCATCGTGAGGATGGCGGGGATGTACTCTCGCTCGAAGGTAAATCGGTTCGATACATTCCTTACGACGCGTCCCGCAGGGATGATCAGGAAGTCGTCCACGGGTTCGCCCTGCAGAAGAATCTGGGGTGCCGGGATCAGCCAATCGAAGGTGGTTGGCTCCCCCGTCGAAAAGTCGGGGACGACGGTGTGTTTGACGCGGTAGCGCGCGTCCGTTTGCTGCGGTTCGCCATCAAATACCTCGGAGTTGGGACGCCACCTCGGCAGGGCGAGAAAGATTTCGATGGAAGCACGGGCATCGTGAACGATGTACCGAGGTGCCATTTCGGCAATGTCGTTGGCGTCGAGGTCAACCACCGTGCCGTCGGAAAAGATAACGCTGAGGGATTTCAGCTTGATGATGCTGTTGCGGATCTGCCGCTCATCCCATTCGACGCGCTCGATGCCCCAGGGATCTTCAATGAGGGAGGCGAACATGTAGGCCAACCTCTCCTCGTGGCCTCGGTCGGCCGCACGAAAGTGTTCGGCGAACACATCCTTATTGTTTTCCCAATGCAGTTTCTTCATTTGAGCACTCGAATTAGGTCGAAAGGAACGTGCGGCGTATGCGAGGGGTGGGCTCGACAACCAGCGGAACGCGTACGCGTATCCGTTCGGATTTGGCTCGACTGATGCGGGCCGTAGACCCGAGTCGATTACCGTGGCGGCCAAGAACGAAAGTCGGTGCGCTCGTGGATGCGGTGGTGACCTCGAGTTCACGATGGGCGACCGTGGGCAAAAGGCGCTCCGCCAGGGCGGCCAGGCGAGCATAGACAGGTCCACCGGGCATCAATGCGTCGTAGGTCTCTTGCTCCACCGGGCCTGCACACACCCGAACGAAACCCTCGGTCGTACGACAACCGCGGCCGCAGCGAAAATTGCGCCCGAGGGTCGAGCGCTGGGTACCAAGAAGGGTTCGTTCCGATTGTCCAAAGATGACGCGTCGCTGCGTGTCCGTCTCAAGGCGGATGTGCAAGTCGGGAAACCGTCGGCGGAGGATGGCCGTCGCGCTCGGGACGTCGATCCAGCGCGGCATCGCATTGAGATGGTCGGTCAACCCGTGCGCGGCCATCGACGGCAACGCTTCTTCGGCAGGCGAATGGGCTGGAGCCCACGCGTCGATGCCGGCAAGGGCGCGCATTCGTTGGCTCCAGCGATCGTTGCCCGCGGGATCGTAGGCGCCTTCGGGGGTGTATTGCTTCCAGCCCGTGTAGAGAAGGGTCACAAAGGGGTGCAGAAGGACGTCCAAAAAATCGCGGATCGGCGTTTGGTTGTCGTCCCGCAGCGTCTCCTCATGCAGAAGGCCTTCGAGCCAGTCGAGCGAGATCGGGGAGCTCGCACCCAACAGGCCGATGAGCGTCACGACGACGCGGGCGTATCCGGAATCGGTTCGGACTTCCGCCAGGCTGGCCGTCGGGTACGACAAGGAGCTGGCGTGCTCGAACCGAAGGTCCTCTCCGTCTTCCGCGGGACCATACGTTGATTCCAGCCAACGAATCAGCTCGTAGAGCCCTGCTTCGACGTCTTGCGGCGCGGGAACATCCGAGCGCGTCGTCATTAGGGCACCTTCGGAGGCCACGTGAGACGGGCACCGGATCGGCACAAGGCGATGCATCGGTAGAATCGCCCGAACCCCGCGTGCTGCTCGAGTCCTGCATGGACCGCACGAAGGAACAACCAGACCTCCTCGAGGCCGGCGAATGCTGCGTCGTTGAACCGCATGACTACATCGTATCCGAGTGCGCCGCGGGTCGTATCGACGCTTGGCTCGACGACGAGCTGTTCGATGGCTCGAACTTGCGCCAAGTTTGCGCGAATGCGCGCGCCATCCGAGCTACTTCGTCGCGCGAGGGACGCGAGCCGCTGTTTCAGCGTCCCATGGGCGTCACCCGTCGGAAGCTGGCTTGCAACGAGCGCGTGCCGCCTGAACACGGACCCCGACGGCGCGGGTACGTACGGCGTCGGGGGAAGTAGGTTGCGGATTCGGATGCCGGGGGAAATGCCCACGCTCGGTGACATGGCCTCGCCGGGCTGCAGCGCGCTTGCTGTCGCGCCATTGCAAGCCCACAGGTCGACCGAAATAACGTGGCGCCCTGGTTTGTGCGGATCGCTGTCGCCACGCGGTGCGACGAGAGCGACGGACACCTCGAGGTCGCTGCCTTCGAGGTTTGGCCCGGGAACGCTGGAATAGCCGTACGGGAAAGCTGGGTCGACGGCGGTGGCGCGGGACCGTCGTATCGGCGGGACGGCGATGGGGCGCGGCGCCGTGGGAGCACCGGTGGGTGATTCCTCGACCAAGGTCGCCGTTACCGCGGTGACCTCGTAGACCGTGGCCGTGTCCTCGCCCGCCACGCGGATCGGGAATGACGCTGCTGGGGGAAAGATGGCCGGTTCGGCCTGGGCGTCGAAAAGGTTCACCATGACCGCGCAGTTGGCGGACAACTTCGGCGGTGGCCCGGGAGGTGCTGGGGCGTCGAAGTCGATGACGATTCGCGCCTCACGCGCGTCCGGCGTGGCAAGCCACGCATCTGCGTCGAAGCCGATCTCGCAGAAGAAGAATTTCTCCTTTAGCCGGAAATAGTCGAGCAACAAGTCGATGCCCGCGTTTGGCGCATCCGGATCGGCGGCGAGGAGTTGCTCCGGCCGGAGCCCCCATTGAGCAATGGAGCCGAGGGGATGGCCCTCGGCGACATCGCCCCCCGCCGATACTGGGACCAAGGATGCACGCCTCCCGTGTTCAAGCACGAAGGACAACCACAAAAGGGCGTTCCCCGCTTCCCCATCGAAGTACACGCGGACGGGCCGACCGCCGATGACCTTCGACAGTGGAGCCGAGCCGGTGGCTCGCAGCGAGAACTGCAGGGCGCTGCCTTGATCCTCTCGCGCGATGATACACGCCCGCTCGAAACGGTAGGCTCCGACGTCGGTTTCACCCACGAGGCGCCATCGGGTCGACGTCGCAGCCGCCTCCGAGTTCGCCGCCAGCGTCTCGGCGCCTTCGTCGATCTCGAGTTGAACGATGGTCGCAGCGGGCAGCGGTCGCAAGAGCGAACGATCTACGCACTCGGCCAGCCCGCGATACCCATCCGTCTGTTCGCGATTGCGGATCTGTTCCGTGGTGATCGCTCCGAGAAACAGCGCGGCATCGGCCACATGCTCCGTGGTGGGATCGGGCGCAGTGCCACCGAGGGCTCCCGCGAAATCGGGGAGCGTGGTGCCAAGATGCTCGGCGGCGAGGAGCAGGTTTCGAAAATCCGTGGTTGGGAATTCGCGAGTGCGCTTCGGCCGGCCGCTCCGGTGATGGTGCGGGTCGATGTCCGTTTCATAGGAAAATGATGCGGACTGCATTCCGCTGACGAGCATCGCTTCAAGACGGATCGAAAGCAGGCGTCCGCGCGGAACGACGCTGATGTCCACGTGTCGCAAGCGCGGCTCGTACGATGCAAGCCGTTCGGCGTGGCGGGCGCACCAGGCGTCTACACCGTCGGGATAGGAGTGCATGATCTCAACGAGGCCTTCGACGCCGAACGTAGGGGCTAACACGAACGCTCCGAGGGGAGACGCGAAGAAGGCGCTCACATTCTGGGTAACGGACTGCCGAACCCTCCACGGGACCGTCGTGGGACCAAGGCCCTCGGATCCGGAGGGGATCCTTCGAAGCGGCTCGCTCGGTTCGTCACCTGTCGCAATGTCGTCGAAGAGACTCATGATTCATGTCCAGCGTACGACGCCGTGAACTTCTCGTGCCCAGAGCCGAAATCGTAGTCAAACCGTTCCGGCAAGAGCTCCGTGCGCATCAGGGAGTCCCAATCGTCGCCAGCATAGAAGTCCTGGAGATTGCCCCATTGGGGCTGTGCCAACACCACCTTGACATCGTACATTGATAGTTTGCCCCACTCCTCGCCGTTACCTCGCACCATACGAAGGATAACTTCGTCGAGCCGCTTGTTTTGAAAGTTGGCGTCCATCAGGTGGGCGGCGAAGAGATCGTTGTCATGGATGATCCCGACGGGCTTGACGAGCTTTGTGACGCCCTCGGTTGTTTTGTATCCCGTATCGCTCCCGGGAAGTTGGCCGGCGAAGCCGACGTTGTAGCAGACGCATTCCTTGGACCCTTTGCGGGACCATCCTTCTTCGAACGCACCGCGCTTACTGCTCTTTGCGGACATGTATGCGACGACGACTCTGGCCATGACCTCACCCAAATGGAAACGGTAGGCAGATGCCCGCCCGCCGCGAGAAAGGGGGCGTGACGTTGCCGCCAGAATCGGTTCTTAAGACGAGCTCGGAGAAACGAAGTCTCTCCGTCCGTTCGGCGAAGGCGCGCGCCATGCACTCTCCGATGGCCCAGATCTCACCCGGCCGGCACGCGCCCGCGCGGACGGTAGCGAGAAATCGATCCCCAAAACGAGCTGTGGTTCCGGCTCGTTCATGGACATGCTCATGCGAGACACGCACAAAGTCGGGAACGTGGAGCTTCGACCCACCCTCAACGTCCGCGAGAGCGTATCCGTCATGCAGAGAAAGGAACTCTGCGAGCGCGACGTGATTGGCGAACTGGTGAGCTCCTTGGCGGGCGTACGCTGCGAGGCGTGTGGATAACTCCTTGCCAATGACCGCCCTCCGAGACGACGTGACACGGGTGACATTTGCAATCCCCAACTCGCGTACTTGGATATCTCCCATCTTCAGCGACGCGGTCAACGCGCCATCACTTGCAAGCACGTCACCGCGCACGATCCCAGCAGGCGCGGCACAGAAGAACCCGTTGTCATCGGCGAACGTGACGAGCATCAGCGTGCGCGGTTCGCTGGCTGCTTTCGACTGCGCGAGCAAATAGTAGGGGCCGAACGTTTCGGCAGCCTCCGCATCGTCGGCTGCTTCCCACGCTATGAGGGGCTGCCGTGGCCCACCATCGTACGGGTCGACGTAAAGGCTCTCGAGATGGAGGATCTCCGCGTGGGGCCGTCGCGCCACCGAGAGCACCCACTCGGTGTCGTGGGGGCCAGCCTGAATCGGCACCGTACGAGCTCGATACTGATTCGTCGCGGGGGAGCAAAAAAGGAGTACGTTGTCGCGTGCAACACGCGATGCTCCTTCGACGAGCCGCCCCAACGGGAATGTTAGCTCGAGCCGGGTCATGCTTGCCGCGCGAGGCCGCACCGCACTGACGTTGAAATCCGCGAATGCGAACGTCTCTTCGGCGTCAAAGTAGTCGCGGAGCAAGGTGCCCGATTCAAACCGATCTCGGGGCCCTCCGACAATGGGAGGCTCCGTCGTATCCAAGCGTACCCACTGAAAGACGGTGGGCGGCAGCGCCATCTCGGTGAGCAGCTCGCCATCGGCATCGAAGGCTACCGCTGTCACCGGCTCGCGCGACGAGCGCAGCGCGTGCAGGATGTCGACGGCGAGGTCCGGTGCCACGTTGAAGAACAGCCGCAGACGATCCGGCAGACGGGTAACGAGATCGGCGCCGACCATCGAGGTGATCGCCAGGTGCAGCACCTGGTGTTCCGAGTCGACCCGAACGATGCGAGCTTCCGCCAGCTGGTATGGTCCAACGTGGACCGGCCATCGGACCTCGAAGTGGACATCAATGCCGTCCACCTTCGTGGGGATGACCAATTCCCGGGTTTGTTGCGGCATCGAACGGGTCGGGTCGAACTGGACGATCGTGCTGGCTGGCCGCGGGCGCAGGCACTCGGGCATCGCCCCCGCAACCAAGGGACGGGCGATCAGTTGCCCATCATCGTCCAAGCGTGCCGATGCCACCGCCGCACCGAGCGCGGTCGCTTGCACCAACCGCGCAACGCGCGGGTCGGCCCCTCGGGTATAGAGCGGTTTCAAACGTGGTGATTGCCGCGCGAGGCCGGCGAGCGCTGCCCAGAGCTTCGTGTGATGATCTCTCAGGTGTCGTGCAAACATCGTCGGATTCTTGAGGTCATGGTAGAGGAGGGAACCGCGCGCGGGCCGAAAAAATATGACCCGATTGGTTCACGGATGAGCCGCAGCTCCTCGGCCCTTGGAGGGCCTGGGTCGCAGACCTCGGGGGTTCATAACAATACACGTACATTCCGCCTTCAATTGATTGAATCAATCTAAGTAGATGCCTCGAAGAAACGCGGAATTGAGCACGTTGGCTCATCGAAAGATACGCTGCACTGTGGTGGCTCAATTCCCCTTAGCGTTGCGTAGGCGCATGCAACCGACTACCCTTGCGACCATGCGGGCGATCCCTTCCACGCGAAAGCAGGCTCAGAGCAAGGAAGTCATACCTGGCGTAGCCGTGCGCCAGGATGGGACCCGGTTTCCAATTGATACGACGCCGCTCGTCGTTGGACGCCACGAGAGGACCAACATCGTCCTGAAGGACCCCGAAGCGAGCGCCAGCCATGTGCAACTCACGGCGACCGCGTTGGGGATCGAAATCGAGGACATGGATTCGGCGAATGGCACGCTGCTCACGACGGACATGCTCGGCGAGCGTATCGATTGGACGAAGGCTCAGCGCGTAGAAAGAATCTGGGTCAAACACCCCGTTCGGCTCCGTTGCGGGAATAGCGAACTGAAGATTTTCCCCGAGGCCGACTTCACGAATCGGGACAGCGATCCTGAACCCTCCGGTGAAGAAGATTTCCCGTTGCTCACTGGCAAGTCGCCGCCCATGCGCGCCCTCTTCCGCAATCTCAGGAGCTTCGCCCCGACCGAACTTTCGATCCTGATCACCGGTCCGACGGGAGTAGGGAAAGAGCGTGTGGCACGAGCCATTCATGCGCTGAGCGCGAGGCGTCGAGGCCCCTTCGTTACCGTCGACTGCGGTGCCCTCCCGGCGACCCTCGCCGACTCCGAGTTGTTCGGGCACGTTCGAGGCGGATTTACGGGCGCCACTGAGGACAGGGCGTCGCCGTTTGAACTGGCCAAGGGAGGCACGATCTTTTTGGACGAGATCGGGGAGCTGCCGCTGGATCTCCAGCCGAAACTTTTGCGGGCCATCGAGACTCGTGAAATCAAACGGGTCGGTAGCAATCAGTACATCAAAATCGATGTGCGGATCGTGGCAGCTACCCACCGCGATTTGATACGAGAGATCAACGACGAAGCCTCGTTCCGAAGTGACCTCTATTATCGAACGGCCGAGTTTACCGTGCACGTTCCCTCGCTTCGTGACCGTATCGAAGATCTTCCGCTGCTCCTTTCGAGCCTCGCAGAGGAGGAGAAAGCCCGGATCGCCGGTGGCCCTACCAAGGAGGCCGAGGACGTGGCGGAGAACATCGTGAAGCGGATTTCGCCCGAGAGCATGGACCGGTTGATGCGGCACGACTGGCAAGGCAACATCCGTGAGCTGAGGTCCGTCGTTCTGACAGGCCTGGTTCTCTGGCCAAGGGGACCCCTGCCCTTGGAGCAACGTTTGAGCGATCCCCTTGGGAAAATGGCGTCGAGCAATCCACCGCCCGAGCCGCTCAAGGACGTGGAGAAGAACTACTGGAGGCGCATGGCGATATACTACAATGGCAAGGTTAGTCATATTGCGGCGCAGGCTGGCGTGGATCGGCGGACGGCGAAGAAGAAGCTTATTGAGTTCGGTGCATTCGACTGGAGTGACCTTCTGGACGAAGATTGAAGTGGGCCACGGTAGGATGCGCGGAGACGCAAGTCGTATACCGATTCGCTTTCCTCGATGATTTTCCGGTACCTGGCGTCGAGGGGCCGTTCCGATGTACATGACGTGTACATCG
The DNA here is from genome assembly GCA_037157805.1 of Sorangiineae bacterium MSr11367. Lineage (NCBI taxonomy): Bacteria > Pseudomonadati > Myxococcota > Myxococcia > Myxococcales > Pendulisporaceae > Pendulispora > Pendulispora rubella. Next base: position 9,182,155 of record CP089983.1, read on the forward strand.
GGCCGACATTTTGTGCTCAGTGATCGCTGCCAGAGTCTCCCTCTCGTTCCAGCCGTAGAGCGGCGGATGTACACAGCGTGCATGCCATGCGAGCAGACCTTGCTCGTTTCGCCCGCCGCCTGACGAGGCGACCGTCCAAATGTCCGACAAAACGCGAAGTGGCGGCGGTGGTACGTAGGTTGCCTATCGCGCGGCACCACGCCGCACAAAGGCGACGTGCGAGTGCGAACGAAGATGTGTCGTATGCACAACCTCGTTTGGAGCGTAGGCGAAACGTCAACGCGCGCGCTCTCGTTCATCGCCGGTTTGAAGGCCACGAGGCGGAAATGCTGAGGATATGAGAAGCAGAATCTTTGGTCAGGTTAATCGCTGGTGCGAGCCGGCGGCTGCCGTCCAGGTTCTTGTCAAGCCATTGCATGCCATGGGCACCTCGCCTTCGGACGGCATGCGCGCCGCTTGTGCGCCATGCCTTGGCTCGTAACGGCATAAGAGAAATGCTCTGAGCGGATGTCCGCTTAGAGGTCTCACGAGCGAACCTGCGGTGGTCTGGCCGTCGTAGCGGTCTCCTCTGCATGGATCGGTCGCGGGCTATTTCGATCGACCATCCCAACAAATTTAGGTTGCAGCACGAAGATGAAGCGAATTGTAGACGTTGATGATTATTCGAGCTGGTCCGCACTCGAGCACGCCTTTGGCCCCGCGCGGGACGTGCCGGATCTCTTGGTGGATACACGGTCCTCTTCCCAGGAGACGCGGGGCACGGCCTGGGCGATGCTTCGCGAGAGGCTCTTCGTATCCGACGGACGCGAAGCGTTCCCACGACGCTTCTCGGCGTCGCCCGCGGTGATCCCATTCCTTGCGGGCCACGCCTGCGATCGTACCGCTCCGGATCGGCATGAGGCACTGCTCCTCATGCTTCGCCTTGCGGTGGGCGATCCGGACCAGAATCTTGGAAGTGATTGGACAATGGTCCAAATCCGGGAGGGCTGCGACGCCCTGGTGAAGTCAGCCCCCGAGGACGCCGAACAGGCCAACCTCTGGTGTGCTTGCTACGAAGCGGCGCGGCAGGAGATTCCGCAACTCGCTCGGCTGGTCGCCGCTCGAACGCGCAAGCTGCGTCTGGCCGCCGTGACGGTGTGCCCGTTCTTCGTGGACTATCGGACCGATTTGAGCGCCGCCCTCTTGCGTCGGTGGGACAGGACCGACTTGCATCCTCGCGAACGCGCTGCGGTGATTATTGCCCTTTCGGTCCTTGCGCCGTTGCCGGACGAGGCTCTTGCTGAGTTGGCCGACGATTTGAGTGCGAACGCCCTCGTCCGCGCTGCGTCTGCCGTTTCCCTTCACCGCCGCGGACAGAAACTCTCCGGGCGGGCCCTTAGCGTCCTTCGCGAAGCGGCCAAACGGGCCGTCGCCGGAGGGGAGTTTCCGTGGGAACGTTACGTACGACGGCTGGCGAAAGAAGCATCCATCACTGCAGGATAACGCAGCCGAAAAGAGAAGCCTGCACACATCAGCCTGCGCCGCGGATCTTCCGCGCGCGGCAAAGTACCACCAAGAGGGGAGCACATTTCGTGCGCCGGAAATCGGAGCACTACTTCCGTGCGCTCCTTCAACGAATGAGGAGAATATGGGTAAACAATTCCTGGGGAGAGGGCATGCAGGTAATGCGTCCTCTTGCCCTCGGTATGTCGGAGATGCTGTCGCTCGGACCACGAATCACATTCGGCGATGGTCGTTCACGGTGACGGACCCGAACCGTCGCTTGCGGCATGACACGTCGCAGCCCGGTTGATCCGCCTCGCGACCTGCTCACTGCGCGTGAAAAGGAAGTCCTCGAGCATGTGGCGCGCGACCAAACGAATCAAGAGATTGCAGATGCCCTCGGAATATCCATCTACACCGTGAAGGCGCTCCTGCGAAAAATCCACGAGAAGTTGGGCGTGTCAACCCGCGGAGGCGCCGTCGCTGCCGCAATCCGCAAAGGGCTCATTGCGAAGTAGACGATAGCTCAACAATAGAAAGTGCTCGGCATAGTCCGATCGGACTATAGAAAAGACTTCGAAAAGCATCTATGAGGGTAAAAACCTGCACCGACTCGATGCAGTGCGAGGTCAGGGTCAAGTTTGAAATACCCGTCGCAGGGGGCCGCGGTCAGGAACACAATTCGTTGGGTGGGAAATATGGCATATTTGACGCAGCTCTGTGCGTTGAGCAAAGGCGCGACTGCCGAGGTGAAGCCGGACATCCCGCGGTTGCATCAGGTCTTTGGCAAGAACGCCGCAGAAGTTCTCGAGCAAATATTGGGCGTGATGAACGGTCTGTATGCATTTGAAGACGCGCTGCACGTATTCTCGGATTGGGACACGGAAGACGAGCTGGGTATTTACAAGTGGAACAACATGTATTGCTGGCGAATTCATTACAGTCCATTTGTGCCGAAAGGCGTGTGTTTCGCTGAAGATCTTTTTGGTAACCAATTTGTGATTGGAGATAGAGCCATTCTTCTCTTTGATGCCGAGTCCGGAAAATGTGAATTGTTCGCTTCGACGCTGGAGGAGTGGGCACGGCGTGTCATTCGAGAACCCGCATCCACCGGTTTTGCGACTGCGCTAGCGTGGCGCGAGGCGTGCGGGCCACTCCGACGCGGGCAACGGCTGGTACCCAAGGTGCCGTTCCTCCGTGGGAAGGACATTCCCATCGCGAACCTGGAGGCGGTCGATGGCGTGGAGGCGATGCAGACCCGCGGCGCGCGCGCACGGGCCATCTTCGGGAAGGGGCCGATTGCATGACCCGTGACGCGATGAGTTCCGACGAAAATTCGCCGACCTTCCCAAAGACCTGGAGCAGGCGGGTCGAAGGGGAGCGGAGCGTTTTTGTGTGTCTTGGCGAGGAGCATCTCGTCATCGCGAGCGGGTACGGAGTCTCCGTTGAGCTCTACGGATTGACCCTTTCCACACCCAAACACTTCGAAAGTTTCCGGTGGCTTTTGTTGTACGCATGGGACGAAGCAAAAGACTTCGCGACCGAATCGAAATCGCAGGTTGCGACCGCGCGCGCCGGCGGTGCGCCGCTGGAGGTTGAGATCGTCGGCAGGGCGCTGGTTCTGCGCACGCCGGGGACCACATGGGGGCGATCTCGCGACCTTCTCAAAGCGATCTCCGAGCTACGTCAATGGCGGCAGCGATGCTGGCCAATGTGAGGTGGCGTGCGGCAGCTACTGGTCACGCGCTCGCGCGCCGCGCGCTTCGGCGGTGGACGCTGGAGAAGGCTCGCCGTTTGTGTGAGAGGGGCGAGCACTATCTCGCGGCACGTTTGCTCCGCGTCGTGAACGTGGTGCCGGCGAAGCGATGCGGCGGCGCGTTCGTCGGCGCCTACGTCGACGTGATCCACGTCGTCGTGCTCGAGGCGCAGCTCGAGGCACTTGCTGCGCGCATTCGCGGCGACGACCGGCTGGCAGACGAGTATGAGTCCATCGGAAAGCTTCTCCGCCGGTGCCACTTCGTACCTTGGTGGGCATGGTGGATGCGTTGGGCTGCACGCAGGCGGCCCGGGTTGGAACTGAGCGAGAGCGAAAGCATGCTCGATGGCAACGAATACGGTGACGAACCCTTTACGCGAGCCCCACGAGATACTCCAAACGGGCCACTGGATGCGACGGTGCGGGAGGACGTCCGATCGACGCGCGCATGGTGGTGCGACGTTCGGGTCGCGCGGCGTTCGGGGTGAAATGCAGCCATTTTGGCGAAGTCAAAGATTTGAGGTTGCGTATGGCACTGTTTCGATCCCGGCCCGCCTTTACCGACACCCGACGACCGCTATCGACAAGCGCACGAACCTGCCTTTGTGGAGGATCGTTGTGACGGCTTCCGAGATGCAAATGCATTGTCGCGGATTCCGCATCGCGACCCAAGAGGAGATGTACGGCTTTCAGGAGGTGCTCGTCCGCGCGCTGGCGTGCGCTGGCAGACTGCAGATGCTCAGCGCCACGCAGCCGAGGCTGCCCGCGGCAGGCGCGTTGAAGTACGTCGATTGGATCGAGGCGCGCGATGACGGCGTCTATTTCCTTCGGAGTCGAATCAGCCTTCGCCCGCCGTCGGAGGCAGAAAGGCTCGAATCCATTGTACGGCAGCGTTGGTGGGCGTCGGGTGCATACCGGCGCCAGTAGATACGGAAAGGAGATTGCTTATGCCCCACGACGTTGGCGCAATCGATGGGCGTGCGAACGCCACATCTCATGAACCCCCGGCGGAGATGCCGGATTGGTTTCGCGACGCGATGAGCGATGATGCCGACGCGCACGCATCCGCGTATCGGAAGCTGTATGATTTACTCCATCAGCAAGTTGAGCATTTTGAGGCGGGCGCCGTGCAGATCCCTTATTTAGTGCGGATCGCGCTGGACCCCCACGTGATCCATGGGGGTACCGCCCTAACGATCATTGCTCATCTTGTTCATGGGCCTGATGCCTTTGCCGATGGATTCCGGCTTTCGGACGGACTGAGGACGCGCTTTGGCTTCTTCGAGCTGCCCGAGCCCTCGGAAGAGTTCGCGAGGTACGAATTCTGGAAAGCCTGCTGCGATTCGGCAGACCGTCACGTGCCGTCGCTCCTCCATGCCGCGGAGACGGGATCCGACGATGTCCGGCGCACGGCACCGTACCTCCTCGCGGCGCTCCGCGTCGACCGCCATTGGATCTTGCCCAGTCTGCAAGCCCTGTTCGCCCGAGAGCGGGTGGACGACGTTCGTGCGGTTCTGGCGTTCGCGATAGGGATGATCGCGCCCATGCATCACGAGACGGAGGAGTTCCTTCTGAAGGTCATCGAAACGGATCGCTCTCATCTGGTTCGCCTGGTGTCCGCGATGGTCTTCGCTTGGACATGGCAGTACGCCACGGACCGAGTGCTGCAAGAGCTCCTGGAGGGGCTCTGCGCGGCCAGCGGCGCGGCCGGTACTGAGGTAGGTGGCTTTCCGCCGGCACCCGGCGACCTCCGAGCGGAGTATGCGCGGCTCCCTTTTGGAGACGACGGGCTCCCGGGGGATCTCGGCCACATCCTTGCACGGGTCGAGGGGCGTTCGACATTTCGCGCCTTGTATCCACTGTTCAGGGCTCTCAAAACGGACGGTGTGTCGCTACTCGGCATTGTTCGTGGTATCTTAGCCATCGGTCTTCGCGAATCGACCGACAGCGACACAAACGCTTACCGGTCGCGTGCGGCCAAAGCTGCGCTCTTCTATGCGGATTCCGTTTGGCAAATGCCGCAGGCCACGGAACTCGTTGCCAAACGCGGCATGCCGTCCCGCCGGGACGAATTCGGGCGTTCGATAGGCCTTTCGCTCGCGAGCCACGACGAAGGGCACCGCGCTTTCCATCTAGGCGTCGCGCTGGGAAGGCAAGATCGCGTCGAACAGGCTCTCGAACAGTTTCGTAAAGCAGCGGCGCTTCGTCCGCACCATCTGCTTTCGGTGCTCAATGTCCTCTGGGGACTGCGGACGCTGCAGCGGAACCGCGAGGGTCTTGTGGAGGCGGAACGTGCCCTGACCGTCTTCGCGCAGAGCGTGGAGTTGCAATATTATCACGCACAATTCCTCCTCTCGGCGGGGCAAGCGGCATCCGCGTATGAAGCGTGTTCTCGCGGGTTTGCGATTCAGGATGCGGCGGTGTTGTACCGCGCGCGGGCCTGCGCGCACGTCCGCCTCGAAAGGCCCGAACAAGCCATGGGCGACTTGCGCGTATACCTCGCTCAAAATCCTCAGAACGCGGAGGACATCGCGAGAGACGAAGAGTTTGCGAGTTTGCGTGAGCGCAAGGACTTTCAGCTTCTCGTGAACCCCCGCTCGGCAAGGTGAGTAGAGAGATTTTGGGGGGCTCCATGCGGGACCGCGTCCTCAATCCGTTATTCGTAAACGTTTTTCGGAGAAGTATGATGGAGAAAGACCAAGGTCGAAATTATATATCGGCTTCAGTCCAGGCGGCGGGCTCACATCTCGTGGACACAGGAAGCGATGCAGCGATCGTCGACCTTGCCTACGAGGTGGCGCAGCACTCGTTTGCTTGGGACCCCGCGCTGACCGAGAGAGACCATGAACGCGTCATTGTGGGTCTACTCTGGAGTGTCGGCAATCGGGAGTTGTCGGCCGAGGAATGGACGGAGCGGATGGAGGCACTTCAGGAACAGGCTTTGCGCGAGATACGTGCGGCCGCAGAGGACGCCGAAGACAGCGTCCGCGGGGTGGACGAGTAATGGAGCGCGCAGGCGCTGGCATGGGCAGCAACCCAAAGGTGCCGACCGGTCCCCAGAACGCGCGGAGCGCCGAGGAAGGCGAGAATCCTGCGGACCCTATGATGGAGTGGCTCCGCGCCACGGCAGACGCTGAGGAAAGCCATGGGCGGACGACCATTGCCGGTCGACTGCGCAAGATTGCGGAGGGCGCCCCACCGTCTTCTTCGGTCGCTGGGCCTGCGATGTCCGTGGGGTCTGGCGAAGACGACGCGAGTCGGCTGGGTGAGAGCATCCACGATGACCTTCGCGGGGCCATGTACGAGGAGTATGCCTCTGGGACCTCTGCTGGACTCATCGTTTCGGAACGGCTGAGGACTCTCGCGGCGGAGTTCTACCGCGAGTTCCTTTCCCAGTGGAGAAGAACGTGAGTTCTGAATTCCATCCGATCACGGCATTCCCCTTCGAGGGCGTCGGACACACGGGCGAGTTCCTCCCGTGCGCGGCCGATGCGGAGTGGTGCTCGAGCAGGCCTATTCTGAACCCAGCATGCATGCGGCGCGTGCGAATGTCCTTCCGCCATCGACGTATTCCGGCGGTGCTTGTCGCGGCGCTGCGCCACACTCGCATTGACTTCGCCTCGCCTGCTAGGCGCCTTGGCCTCGAGCCGGGATTCCGGGAGCTCGCCACCGAAGTTCAGATCGAGAAATGGCTCGCGCTGATCGCTCCGTCGTTGCCCTCCGAGTTCGGTTTGATGCTGGGCGCGCAGGTGCGCGCCGAGTCCTTGGGCCTAATCGGCCTCGCGGCGCGGTTCTCGCAAAATCTGGCGGACGCGCTGCGCCGACTTGCGCAGCTCACGCTGCTCGGTGACGAGCTTCGGATTCTGCGAGACGAGCGCGAAACGGCTCTCGTGATCCACAGTGGCGGCGACGTGCCCTTTGCGAGAAAGAAGGCCGATGCCATCGCCGCTTCCGTGCTGGCCATCGCCCAGCAACTCACGGGCTCGCGGGTGGCGCCTGCCATGGTGGCCTTCGCATTTCCTCCGCCCGATACAATCCGATACCGTGACCAGTATCGCGCGACCTTCGGGCACCCGGTCCTTTTTGACGAAAGGATCACCGTCATGGTTTTCGCGAACACCGACCTGGAGAAGCTGGTCATTGGTGCTAGCCCCGAGCTCGCCGAGACCTTCGCTCGCCATGCGGCGGAAGATCCGATTGGGCTGAGGCTGCCGGACGATGTCGTGACGGCCGTCCGCGCCGCTCTCCGCGTCCACATGTTCGAGTCTACACCCTTGTTTTCCGAGCTCGCCCTCTTGATGGGCGTGTCGGAGTCGCAATTGCGGGCGCGCTGCCATGAAAACGAGGTGCGCTATCCGGCACTCGTGGAGGAGGTTCGAAGGGAGCGCGCGTTGCTGCTGTTGCGTCATTCGCCAACGTACACGAACGCGGAAATCGCGAGCCTGGTTGGCACGACGGATGAACCCTTTCGGATTGCGCTTCGGCGTTGGCTCGGATTAAGCCCCGACGAAGCGCGACGGGCACTCCGACCATGATCTCTGTTCTCGTGATCATTGAGGGGGACCTTGGGCGTCTGATTGTCGACGCGCTCGACGCGAAGGTACGCGACGTTCGTGTTCACCGTTGCAATCTGAAGGAAGCGCAGGCGCGGCGGTTCGCGGTGGACCTCACGATTATCGATCGAACCGTGGGTGAAGGCCCGCGGTGGGCGCTGGTTCGCGCCCAACACGCCCCGCTCTTCGTGGTCGGAGAGGACATCGAAATGCCATTCGATGTCGCGAAGTTCGTACAGGCCATCATCGAGGCCGCGGCCAATCGGGGGGGGGAACGAGACGACGAACTCATAGCCATCGACCCTCCGCTGCGGACGGCCCTGCGCGTGATCGAGCAGGCCGCAAAGCGGCGAAGCGGCGTCTTGATCACCGGGCCCACGGGGGTTGGCAAAGAGCTCCTCGCCCAACGCCTTCACGTGGCCTCAAGGCGTAAAGGCCCGTTGGTCGCGCTCAACTGCGCTGCGCTTCCCGCGATGCTTGCCGATACGGCCCTGTTTGGACACGTGCGGGGAGCCTTCACTGGCGCGGTTTCGACCGCAAAGGGAGCTTTCGTCGAAGCCGATCGCGGTACGCTTTTTCTCGACGAGATCGGCGAGCTCGAAGCCTCTGTGCAAGGCAAGCTGCTTCGGGCGCTCGAGGAGGGGAAGGTCCGTGCGGTGGGGGCGGCGAGGGATGTGTGCGTCGACGTGCGCGTCGTCGCCGCGACGAACCGCCCGCTCGAGGCCGAAATGGCCACGAAGCGGTTTCGAAACGACCTGTACTACCGGCTCGCCACGTTCCACATCGCGGTGCCGCCCTTGCGTGTGCGGCCGCGCGACCTCGATGCCTTAATCGACCGGTTTCATTCGAGCCATGACCGAGGGGGCGCGGTAGCCATTTCTAGCGAGGCTCGTCAGATTCTCCAGCTCTACGCGTGGCCAGGCAATGTTCGTGAGCTTCGGAACGTCCTTGAGCGTGTCTTGTCACTCGCTTCGGGCGACGCCGTGTCTGCCGAGACGCTCGTTGCGCTGGCTCCCGAACTCGCGGGCTTGGCGGATACCCGTGACCCGGGTGAGGTAGCATCCCTTCGGCAAGCCCTTTCGGAAGTCGAGGGGGAGGTCATTCGGGAGTTCCTTGCCTCGGGCAAGTTCGAGCGGCAACAGCTTGCCCATCGGCTCGGCATTCATCGGTCGACTCTCTGGCGAAAGATGAAGCGCATCATGAGCCGTGATCACGACGGTGTGTCGAGCACGTCGCCGGACGGTCCCGTGGCTCGGAGAAGGATATGAAGATCCGCGCTCCGCGGCCATTCCCTTTTGCCGTTGAACTTCCGAGCTCGTAATGGATACGGCCATGGTGAAGGAGGAGCTACGCATGTCCTGGACGGCCCAGGGTGAGCAAGAAGGCGCGCCGCTCGGTGCAATGCTGGCGTACGGCCTGCTGACACTGGCCGTGCTGCTTTACGTCGTCGTGCGAGCCGTCCGCAGCCAACTGCCGCGTCGCGAGGCCAAGGACGTCCATGCGTTCGCCGCGCAATATGGGCTCACGAACGTATCGGCGTCACCCCAATACCCCGAACTCCGCGGCACGGTGGATGGGGTTGACCTCGTCATCCGTTCGTTTGCGTACGTGCCCGGCGTCTCGAACGCATTTGCCGAAATCGCTGCGGAAGCCGATCCCTGGCCCCATCGAGTCGTTGCGCGCTATCCGTACTTTGCCCGAGAAGACAATTCGCCTTTGGACCTGCCGGCGTGCCGAACGGGGGATCGTCCATTCGATGATCAGTTTCTTGTCCGCGCGAGCTCCGCGGAGGGAGCCGCCCTGCTTCTCACGCCTTCCACGCGGCGTGCTCTTCTCGACCTGCCCGCGGTCATGGAATTCATCGACGAGGGGGCGACATTGCGTGTGCTCATCGCGTGGTCGTCGAGTTTCATCCCCGTGAGCACCATCGAGCCCGCCTGTCGCTTGCTGATCGCCCTTGCGCGTCGGTCTGGGCCCTCCACGCCATCCGCAGTACCTTCCCTCGGAGACAACGATGATTTCCGTCGATGATACGGAACGGCCCGGGCCGACGCATACCCGAATTGAGGAACTTGATGTGATCCGCGGTGCGGCCCTCCTCGGGGTCCTCGTGATGAACCTCGTCCACGGATTTCGCAAACCTTTCGCCTATGCCCGCGGTGTCGCTCCCAAAGAAAGCCTGTCCTATACCGATAGAGTGGTCGAGAACGTTCTCTACGCCATTGTCGAGGACAAGGCGATGACGCTTTTTTCGATGTTGTTCGGAATGGGCCTTGCGATGTTTGTTCTGCGCGCGGGCTGTGACGGCGATGCGATGCGCCTTCTGGCGAGGCGTTTGGCCGTCCTGCTCCTCATTGGGCTCCTTCATGCCGTGTTCCTTTGGGAGGGAGATATTCTGATGCCGTATGCGGTGGCGGGATTCCTTTCACTTCTTGTGATTCACCGCTCGGACGCGCTCCTTCTGGTGCTGGGCCTCGCACTTCCCGCGGTATTCCCTCTGATCGCCTGGAAGTACCCTGGGCTCCTGCCCCAAGGCGGACCCGCGGCGGTCGCGCATTATCAGAAGGCTCTGTCCATCTACGGGCATGGGACCTATGGGCAAGTGGTGGCGTTCCGAGCGCCCGACATCGTGACCCTCCGTGCCCACTTCTTGGCGGTTCGGGGGTTGGCGCAGATTCTGGGCAACGTGCTTGTCGGCATTTTTATCTGGCGTGCCTGGTTTGAGCAGCGACACGAATGGTTGTTTGGGGTTGCTCTCGGCGGTTTGGTGATCGGCGGCGGATACGCGATCTATCGGGCGCTTCTTGAATTCGAACCGACCTCCAACGCGCCGGCAACCGTGCTTCTCCGGCTTGGATGGAACATGACGTTGGTCCCATTGGCGATGGGCTACGGAGCGGTACTCCTGATTCTATTGTCGTTCAACGCGCCGCGTGCGTGCCTGCTCACACTGGCCCCGGTCGGGCGAATGGCACTTACGAATTACCTCGTGCAATCCGCCATCTTCAGCACGATCTTCTACGGGTACGGGCGTGGTCTGTTGGGGCAGCGCGGCGTTGTGGATGTGGTGCTCATGGGCCTGTTTGTTTACGCCATTCAAGTCATTGTGAGTGATGTCTGGCTTCGGTGCTTTCAGTTCGGTCCGGCCGAATGGGTCTGGCGCTCGCTCACCTATGGAAAGCGGCAACCGATCGCCGCCGTGTCCTTCCGTCGGAGCGGGCCGTGAAAGAAGCACGCCTGTCCGGGGTGGCTCGCAACAGGTCCGGGGTGGCACGCAATTGGCGGCTCGAGGCGGTGTACGAGGAGCCCAGCAATGATTTGGCGCGGGCCGAGTATGCCCATTGGGCCGACGAGCATGGCTACCCACACGGCGAATTTATCCAGCTGCAGTTGGCCGCGGTGAAGCGCCCGCTCACCTCGAAGGAGGCTGCGAGGGAGGCCGCGCTCCTCGCGGCGCATGGTCGCCATTGGCTTGGCCCACTCGCCCCGATCACCACGGGAGTGCGCTTCCGGCGTGGATTTCCCGCTGATCTTGTCATCCTTGCACAGGACATCGATCTGAAGCGGATTGAGGGTCACCCCGCGTTCTCAACGATCGAAAGCCTCGAGTTCGAGCACGTACATGGTGGGCGATGCCGACGGACCGGGTCCTCTCAATTGGGCATCGCGCACCCCGTCTTTCGTGCCCTGCGGGTGATCTCGGGGATTTACGGTGGCCCACTTCTCGAAGCGTGTGCCGTCCATCGGCAGCTTGAAAGGGTCGCGTGGTTCGTACCGCCGGAAGCAACAGGGTCGATGTCGGCGGCGCCTGCGCCGGCGGTCGTCGCTCGAGCGCTCCGAACGCTACCGGCATTGCGCCATGTGCGCGTGGGCAACGACGCCATCACGACGTCATCGGCCGTGGACAAGGAGATTGCCCGCATCGTGGTGGGGGGCCATCCACGGCTCGCTCGCGTGAGCGTTGTGGCCGACCGTCGAGCGCGCGGATGGCTTCGCCGTCTACGAACGTCGCCCGCCGCAGAGCTCGAGCTGCGCGCCGACGGCTGCGGAACGATGAATCATCCCGGGATGGCGCTCAGCGTGCGCATCGCAGGCCACGCCATTCACCCCCGCGCGCGCGCGGCATTCACACTCCCCGCCCTCGAGGCGGAGCAGTATGGGGTCCGCGCGTTCGTCGGCGCGCTGCCATGGCTTAGGAAGGAAGGCGTGGAGGTGGTCGCCGTGGCGGTGCCGGACCCGTCGCGCAACGGGCCAATCCTTCTGCAAGCCGTATCCCATATCGGGCTATCGGTCCCGACCGTCCAAATTACCCCCGAGAGCCATCATGAATGAGAAATCTCCCCGAAAGGCCCCGTCGGTGGTTTTGGTCGACCCTCGTGATCTCGATGAGGCCGAAGCCTCCTTTGGCACGGAGGCGTTCGTGGCCTTTCTGGCGTCGAAGGAGGCCTTGACCCAGGTACTCGGTTTGCAGATCGCCGACAGAGCGCCCGAACTGGACGTGCTGCGGATTCACGCCTTGGCGGCGCGGAGGGCACGGGCCGTCGATAAGCAGATCGACGAGGAAATCGACGCCGAACGATTCCCACTGCGACATCTCGCGAGGCAGTTGTGGCGAATGCTCGTGCGTGCATGCCGATTCGTTCTCGCGTGCGTGGGGGCCTATTGCCTATTCCTTTGGATCTGGCGCGCACACATGGAGTGTGACACCCAGCGTTTGCGCCGAAGTCCCACCATTGCTCTGGAATGGGCGGCGCACCGTTGATGGTTCGCCACGTGGTCCGTCACCTGGTGTTGTTTAAGGAGGAGGTCTCGATGGTCAGGTTGAAGCGAGCATGAGCCGACTTGGGAAGATCGCGATAAAAGCTAGCCGCGGAATCGATGCATGGCGGCGGGCTGCAGGCTTTCACGACGACGGCGCGAGCGGGTGGCCACGGTTCGTGGCCCGCGGCAGGTGTTGCGGCGCCGCGCTCCGTCATGCTGTAGATCCCGATCCGGCGCGACCGACATGAACCTGGACGACGCCTTGACACTTTGGAAACCCGCGCGCCTTCGGTGGGGTGGCCAGGATTACGTTCCAATGGGATATTGCGTTCGAAAGGAAGTGATCACGCTGCATCTTCTGCGGAATGAGGACGAGGTGGTTGTGGTGCAGCTGCCGTTCGTGGCGAAGGCTCACTTCGTCCCGAATGCGCGTTTCGAACGTGGTGTCTTGGTGGTCGAGGGCCCGTAGAGAGGGAAGCGTGGGCCTTTCCTACTCCGCCTCGACGGCGAGGGCTTTGGCGAGTTGGGCAAGGAAGTTGATGGCGAGCCCCCGCGCGTTCAGGAGGCGACCAAACCCGTACGCACGGAACCACCAGGAGTCGATACCGAGCTCGGGCTCCACAATGTGCATGGCGCAAATACGCGGAAAATCGGCCCGAAAAACTCGTCGAGCCACAGGTTCAAGAACCTTCGGAAAATCACGAGTCCAATACCGAAGGCTCCGACCCTGGGGGAGGAAGAAGTGAAACACGATGTCCTCGCCGCAAATGCCGTACTCGGCGATGAACTCGGACTCTTCGACGTGAACGAAGTCAATCGTCTGGATCGGGAGCTGCGTCGGCGGGGGCGGCGGAATCGTGTTCGTCATCGACGTCTCCATCGGCGCTGGGTTGAAGGTCGACCGTGTGCAGTCCTCGGGTGAGCTCGTGAAGCGTGGGGACCGGGGCCGAATCGACGCGAAGTGTGATGGTGGATAGCTCGGCCCTGAGCTGGTCGTCCGGGTTTTGGACGGTTTCAAGCAGCTCCGTCATGATCTTGGCGGTGATCGCATAATTGGCCGCGTCTTTCGCGGCCGACGCGTAAAGACATTCCTCGGCACGGATCACCGCGAGATTGCGAGCGGCCACGACCCGTTCCGCGACACGGATGTCCCGAGGCACGATGCCCATGCGCATCTGCGCCAACATGGCACCCAATGGCGAAAAGGGCAGTTCGGCCGCCATCTGGCGGGGGTCTCGCGCCTTCTTCGCCGCGGCGGCAAGTGCTTTGTCGACCGGCTTGTCGCTCCTTAGAAGCTTCTGGTATCGGAGCTCGAGCAAGGTACGGACCTCGGGCCCATCGAGCAGGTCCACGTTCCAGTAGAAATGCCGATAGAGTTCGATGGCGCGGGGCGAACATCCCACGCCGCGGTATCGGGTCACCCCCATGGCAATCGCACCCAGGGGTGCATGCGACAAGAGCATCGTCTCAATGAATTCTTTCGCGCGCCGCTTGCCGAGGACATTCTGCGCCATGCGCATATCGTCGTCCGGGAAGAACAGGGCCCGCAGTCCTTCCCTGTAAAGGAAACGCTGGCTCTTGTCGTGCAGAGGGTCGCGCGGGTGAAAGGGCCGGGGCGGTGCGAGGCTGTCCCGCAATCCATCGACGTACTCCTGGGAGATAAAGTCCAATCCGGTCCACTCGAGCTTCTTTTCGATAGCGTCGTTCTCGTAGTTCTCCGGCGAGACGATCAGAAATTTGATGTAAAACTCGGCGGGGCTTCGAATCATGACGACGTCTGGAATGCAATGATGCGCAGCCCTTCGATCACCTCCTCCGTCGTCCGAATGGCGCGTTCGATGGCGGCGACTGGCACGTCACGCAAACCGAGGCGCGCTGCGAGCAAGAGTTCGCACATCTTCTTTTGCGCATTGTCAATCCGTGGCAGGTACTCAATGAACGTCCGAATATTTTCCGGGTTCAAGAAGCCGAGGGCCAGAACGGTGTCGACCGCGACCGGGTCGGGGATCTCGCCCGCTTCCTTCACAAGAGACCTGCGCAGATTGGGAAGCTGCTGCAAGCGCTCGCCGGCCAGCTTCTTGGCCTGCTCGCCTGCTTTTCCAATCGGCTCGATCGTGCGGCGCACGCCAACAGTCACGGGCCGGGCGCCGGTGGTTGCCTCGGCGAGCTTCCGCGCAGCAACCTCGCTCGGTACACCGAGTGCACCGAGCAGAAAGAGCGCGTCGTCGGTTTCCAGAAAGGAGCAGGCCTCCGCGCCCAGTTTGCGGAGCGGCGCGCCCTGGAAGGAGAAGGATCCCTCGCCGCCTGCGCGAATGGTGACCGAGTCGAGAAATGCCTTGGCCTCTGCGGTCTTCGTCCTCGCCGACGCAAGGATGACGGGTGACGTCTCGTCCAGCGAGAGCCACTGCATGTCCGATGGAATGAGCATGGCGCCGCCCGCCTCGGTGACGTGCGCAACGTCGGGCGTGATCTGCACGTCGATCTCGCGCTCGGTGAAGGTTTTTCCTAGGTACGAAACACCTTGCCCGCTGCCGAGGGAGGCTTCCAGCGTCAGTGGCAGGGTTGCTTCGCCGTGACCATCGGGGAAAGTCCGAAAGAAGGCCCCGTGGCCACGCGGCTCCCCCTCGAAGAGGCTGGCCCCGCCCTCCACGCGCACCCCAAAAATCTCTCCCTGAACCGCCGCTTCGGAGCCATCGGTAAAGAGGCTGATTGGCAGCGATGTACCGTCGGTGTCGAGCAAGGCGGGAAACACGTACCCAACCAGAGAGCGACCGCGCAGGTCCTCGACGCGATAGATCCCAAATTCACTCACGAGCGCGGGAGTGTCCTCGAGATGGTCTTCTTCGTCGTCGGCGCCGTCGGCGCCGTCCGCGGTCAGCGTCGCCGAGCCGCTGATGTCCGCCGCGAGCACGGTCTTTTGCCCGAACACGCGCAGGGCCTCCGGGCGCGACATGCGCTCCTGGCGCACCATCCACAGTCGCGCACTCGCAGATTTGACGAGGTATTCGCCTTCGCCCATGCGCACAAGCTGCGCGACGTCGGGCTTAACCTGTCCGAGGATGGCTTCGGCCATTTTGTAGCGGCCCTCCATGGGTTCCGAATCGAGCAACATGGCGACTGCAGGACGCGCGTGGGCGTTCTTGACGAACGCCGCCTGAAGCCCCTTCTCGGCCAGTGCCGTCTTCCATTCGTCGTAGTGGGCCCGTTCGATGGTCGGGGCAATCGCGGTAAGGAGCTCGGGAGAGGAGGACGACACGAGGCGTCCCTCCTTCCCCATCGGTCCCGCGCTCATGGTCGCACCGCCTCCACCAAACCCGTAGTTTTGTCGATACGGTGGGTACAGCTGCCCGATCATCGACATGTCCCCCGGCGTGGTGCCGGTGATGTCGAAGATCTGTGGACGAAAGATCGCTTGGCGAAGGCGCGCCTCGGTCAACGGAAGCATTTCCGAATTGTCCGTCACCAAAAGGTCGAGCGGCTGGAGCATGCGATCACGGATGACGATCGGTATCTTGGCCGAGCGCACTCCGGCCTCTTGCATGGCCTCCTCGGGCGTACCGAGCTGCATCTCGGTCTTGTTCGTGACCTGAATCGCCCCGAATCCGTACCCTCGCTCGCCGTCCACGGGATCGAGTTGAACGTGGGGCTCGAAGTCTGCGACGAAAGGCATGGCCTTGAAGAGCTGTTGCAGCACCTCGCTCGGCCATGCGTTGGGATCTTCCGACAGGGCCACTTCGGCGGAGGACGATTTTTCGAAGGATGTCTCGATGAACAGGTCCACGGCTTGCGCGTCTCCTTGCCTTCGGGCACTCCGCCCTAGGACGTGCGCATGGTGGCGCCGAGCGCCGCCCACGCGGAAGGGGCCTTGGTCAGGAGGACAAGGCCGTAGACTTGCTCTTGCGGAGCGATGCCCTCCACGCCCCCCTGGCAAAGCGCATCGATGGCACGCCCCGCTGACGAAAGCGTGTCTGGCACCTCGTCCGCGCCCACCGACAGAAGCACGATCGGCCCTGCGCTCAAATGGCCTGCAAGCCCCGCGACAAAAGCTTCGGCCGGAGCCTTCACGGCGAGCGCCGCGTCCATCATGGCTTGCAGCCCGCCGACCTTTGCTGCGAGGGCCGCCGTCGCCCCGACAGAGGCGCTTGCCTGCACGGCAATGACCGGAATACCGACAGCGAGGGTCGCGGTCAGCTGCGCCACGAGTTGGACCGCCGCACGCAATGCCTCTTCGAGCGCGGCCAAAGGATTTGCGATCTGAACAGCAATCTGCGATTGGAGCGAGAGCGCCGCCGAAAGTTGCGCGGCCAGATCGCCCAGCACGGATCCCAGCCCTGCGTGCACCAGGAGCTCGAGCTGGCCCAGGG
This sequence comes from Sorangiineae bacterium MSr11367, assembly GCA_037157805.1. Lineage (NCBI taxonomy): Bacteria > Pseudomonadati > Myxococcota > Myxococcia > Myxococcales > Pendulisporaceae > Pendulispora > Pendulispora rubella. The sequence goes on from CP089983.1 coordinate 9,199,071, forward strand.
CAGGATTGAGCACGGTGAGCGCGCCCGCGGCACCGATGTTCACTTCGGCAAGACGATATGACCCAAGAACCTTCGTCGTCATGCCAGCACCTTTTGGTTCGCACTCGTGATGCTGCCCACGAGAGGCATCGGAGCGCCCGCGACCCCGGTCGTGAGCACGGCCTGTACAGGCGTGCCCGGAATGGGGGGATTGGCAAAGACGAGCAATACGGGCATCGCGGTAACGGGGACCGTGACGAGATCGGCCAAACGAGCGACGGGCGTGACGCCAGCACCGAGACGGACGATTCCTCCTTTTAGGTGCGCGTAGGTACCCCCGTCGATATCGATTCCGTCGCGCGTCACAATGCTACCCGCGCCGTCAGTGGAGAGCGCGATGCCACCCGCGCACGAGACCACAAGCTTCTTCTTCACCGAGCATGTGACCGTCCCTGCGCAACGAAAGAACACGTTGCCCGCCCGATCGAATACGAACTTGAGGACACTTGCCTTGCCGCTGCCCGCGGAGGCCGCATCGCCACTTTCGCCCACGAATCCTCTCGGAGAAACCGCGAGTTCATAGATGACCGGATTGCCTTCGCCGGAACCAAGGCCACCTGAGGCCAGAGAAATACCGCCGTCGGGCTCCGCAAGCGGGCTCTCGACCTTGCCCACCGTAAGTCGAATATCAGCGTACTGCTCGTTGGCAAAAACGCGAAACGTGTGAACGTACTGGGTTGGCGAGTTTTGAACGGATGGCCCATCCTGGAGCCCCCAAACGATCGAGCCGCCGGCACTGTGCATCGCGTAATTCTCGGCAATGTCAGTGACCAGGTTTTGCAATGGGATGAACATGCGCTGCGCGAGCTCGGTCGCGCCGAGCTGCAGGACGCCGCCTCGATGCAGGGTCACAAAGTTCCCGTCCCTCGTTCGCAGCGCGATATCGCCCAGCTTCGGGATCGGACGGCCTCCGCCAAATGTTGCGTCGGTCGCGTATTGGGCCCGATCGCCCCGCGAACGGGTGCCATCCGGTGCCTCCGAACTCGAGCTATTGACCGCCTCGTGCGGCATCAGAAACGTAAGGACAAAGGGCGGCGAGCTATCACCGGGGACGCAGATCGCGCAAGTCGCTCCGATCTCGGGGACGGCGTAGATTCCCTCGCCGCCCAGGTAATGGAGGTACGGCGATGCCACTTGCACGTCAAAATAGCGTTTGCGGTCAAACTGCGAGCAGACGTCCACCGTCCAGTTCTTCAAATTGACATTGACCACGCGCCCTTGAACGATGACCGGTGCATCGGTCCCCTCGCGATGCGTGAACGATGTTCGAAAACGGCTACCCATCTCTCTGGCAGCCTTCGCACGCGGACGCCGGTTATCAGTAATGGTGCTCCGGAACGTTCGCGAGATGTCCTCTCCCCGGCTGGGCGGCAAGCGCACGATTAAGCCCAAACTCAGCGCCGTATGCCATGGCGGGGACGGGATGGAGGCTGTGAATGTTCGAGACCCCTCTTGTGGCCGCCGCCTGCATGAGCGTGTCGCGCAGATCACGGTGCTGCAACTTGGCGAGCCAGTCCTCCTGCAGGCTCAAAGGCATGGTCTCCACGCCCTTCAGCGTGGGGGAATGTTCGATCGGACGAAGGCCCTCTTTCTCGAGCTCGCGGTTCCTTGCATGGACTCCGCTGAGGGAGCGGAACTCCCCTCGCAGAACATGCGGATCATCACCCGGGTCCTCCACGCGCGTGAGGTCGCTCATGGCCCTCACCACGGTCTCGATCGCGCGGCGTCGCACGCCTTCGTCTCGGTAGAGGCCGTATACCTCTGAGGTGAGGTGGTCTCTCACGCGGTCGATGCTCCCGGTCGCCCGAAAAAGATCGCGAGGATTCACCACCGTGCGATTCGGATCACTCAGCGGCGTTCCCGCCTCGATATGCATTCCAACCGTCGGCGGTTTCCATGGCTGGTAGCCCGCGCCGGGTGTCGAAAGCCCCACGTGCAACGGCCGCCCCAAGGCATCCTTGCCGACGTGATGCGGCGTTCCGTCAATCGTGACGGTCACGCCGGTCGCCGTCGGCTCGACGCGGGTGACCTTGCCCGTCTTCATCGCGATGCTCGCTGCATCCGGAATCTTCTCGGGCAACTTCATCAACTGCTCGAAGCGGGAGAACTGGTTCAGTAATTTTGATCCGCCACCGTGCTCGACGACACCACCGGTGTGGAAACTTTTGAGGGCGAGCTGAATGGCCCGTTCCCCCACAGCGTGCGCGGCCAGAACCCCCAGATTCGTGCCGATTCCGTGATTCTGGCCGGAAACGGACAGCCCCGCGCACGTTTGGCAGAGGCCATGGGCCTCCTCACATTGAAGCGGACTGCGAACGGACACATGTGCCTCGGGATGTCGAGCGCGCACATGGGCCACCACATCTGGCGATAGAATCGTCCCGCGTGAAAGATGGATGGCTTCTCCCGCTTTGCCCGCGTCGAGGTGCAGGTCCTCGGCGAGGTAGCGGTCGTGGACGTCGGCCTCCGTAATCGGCAGCGCAATGCCCTTCGCTGTCCCGCAGTCTGGGCGGGAAACGATCATGTGCATCATGTTGTTCATGAGCAGTTTGCTCATGTAGCCCGGCTCCTGAACTTCCTGCACCTTCTGCACGCTGCCTCGCCGCGCTCCGGGCATTTGATGCCAATAGCCGGCAACATCGAGACCTTCGGCATAACTGCGGGTGACCGGTGTCGGCAGCGTTCTTCCCGAAGAGTCCCGGAAAAGCATCGGGGCGAGGAGCATCTGCTGGTATTGGTCCCAGCCCGGCTTCACGCCTGCCCGTAGCATCAAAAAGAGGTTCGAGGGGTTCGCCTCTTGGCTCTTCTCGTGAGCCTCTTTCATCTTCGCCGACGCATCCTGCCAAACCTGGATGGCACGCTGGTCCCGCTGGGCCCGCGTCGCCGACGGGTCCTTCTCGATCGTCTCGACCGCCTTGGTCGCTTTCAGAAGGATCGGATCACGCGCGGCTTTGTCGGTTTTGAAGTCGGCGAGACCGAGTGAATGCGTGCCGATGGGAACCACCACGTGGGCTTTCGGGTCGAGCCCCGCGGCACTGCCCGAAAACGTCAACCCATGACCGGCGGACGTGGGGCGAGGAATGGCCACGGCCCCGAACGACGCGCCGTTGCCGAGGTCCTTCAGTTGATTCACCACGTGCCCATAGTCGACGCCGGGGCTCTTTGCTATTTCCGTGAGCAGCCGGTCAAGGCCCTTTCGGTCGAGCCGACGATCCAGGTTGTAAAGGACGTCGTTCTGCAACGCCGTCGGGAGCGCCGCGGCCAAGAGAACCCGTCCGGGTGTCGTCGTGCGCCCATCGAGGGCGATCCGGTCGTCGTGTCGAAGCACCCCTTTCCGAACCGCCTCGATGGCCTCTCCCGCGTGCGCAAAGGATCTTGGTTCACCCTTGCCGGCGAGAGAAAGGCGGTAGAGCCCAAGCGCAGATTCAAGCGTGGGCTGGTACATGAGTTTTCCGGTCGCCTCTGCAAAAAGGTTTCGCGAGGGCATCATTTTATGCGCCTCGAGGACGGCATCGTCGCCCATGGGGACGTAGATGCTCGTCGTGTCACCGTCGAAATCGGCATTGAACCCACCGGTAACAAGAGGGTGGATCTGGATCGCGTTGCCAGACGCGACGCGAGCCTTAAAAGCCTGTACGGAGTATTTGTGCAAGGCTGGGTCGCGTTTCATCAGTACCGGCCTCTCCGCCATGACGGTGTCCAAGGCCTTCCAGACCACGGGCGAAATGTCCTTCTCGGCCAGCAACTTGGGCGCATCCAGCGCCGTTGGCGCGGCGCCCATGTCGACGAGCTTTCGAATGACAAACGGCCGGAAAAGATCGAGCGCAGCGTGGCGCGGCAATCCAACTTCATCGAGGCCGAGGGCGGGCTCGGGCACGATGGTGCTGCGCATCGTCAAGTCCTGCCGGCGGTTCATCAACACGTTCTGAAAGAAGCCATTTTTGGGCTGCGCGCCGGCGATTGTGTGCAGAATCCCCTTGTGCGACGCGTCCGCGTACGGCACGCCGACCCCCATGAGCGCCTTCACGCCGTCGTAGTAGTCGGCACGAAGCTCGCGCTTCGAAGAATCGGTGAGATGTCGCCCGAGCCCAGCATCGCCGAGCTGTTCGTTGATCTGGCCAAATTGGGAATACAGGCCGTTGACGTCGCTGTATTTCAAATTGCCATTTGGCATGACCGTGGCGGGCCTCATGACCGGCGGCATGACAGGAAGATGATGCAGCACATAGGCTTCCCTGGGTGACATCCCGAGTTCCGACAAGGCGCCGAGGTACTTCACACGCTTCAACGCCTTATCCACATTGGCAGCTCCCTTGGCGGCGGTAAGATCGCGCTTGGCATCGGCGAGCGCACGCGGCACCTCGATCTTCCCGAGGAGTTCCTCGATGGCCTTTCCGCCCGTCGGTCCCTCACCCAGTGGGCCTACTTTTCCAGACGCAGAGAGCGACTTTTCCCCTCTCACAATGGCGTCATAGTCCGCCTTCTTCAAGCCAGTGAGGTGGCAAATCGGCCCTTCAAAGATCGGATTCGGCAAGGGCTCCGCCAACGCGATCCTCGACCACTTTCGCCCCCCATGGCCCCCCGTGAGTTTCGCGTCGAAGAGGCCGCCCGGGCGAGGTTCGACCTCTCCCGTGCGCCCGATCTGCAGAAGCTCCGCCGGTTTGGGCAGCGCATTTTTGGCGAGATCCAGAATGTGCTTATCCGTCAATGGGCTTGCCACCAGTTCGTGGCCGTGCTTTTCGACATTGATGCCGGCTCCCTTGAGCATCTCCGTAAACTTCGTGAACGCGAATGTCGGGCGCGGCGGCGGGAGAGGGAAGCCTGTTTGAATCGCGGCCCACGCCGCGTTGTGCAGACTCGGCCATCGCTTCTCCGGATTTGTCTCCGGATCCGCCCCCTCGGACTTCAGGGTTTGCATCTCGCGGATGTTCGCCCGCGCCCCGTGCGCGAGCAAAGCATACATTCCAAGGGTCCCCATCGATTGGCCGCCCGAGGACCCACCCCCCGAGGGTTGAAGATTGAGATCGTAGTGCTCCGTGCCGCGGCCTGGGAGGGTCATCCCCGAACGCACGGACAGCTTTTTGTCAACTTGATGCACCAATTTGAGCATGTGCTGCGGCCCGACGAGGGCGCGGCCGAGAGAGACCTTGGTCACCGGGTCGTAGAGCTCCTCCTGGTCGCTCAGCCCGTGTGCCTTGAGCTCACGCTCGATCTTCTCGCGGAAATCGACACCGGGTTGAAAGTTTCGAACGACGTAGGGCTTACCCACCTTCTCGGCGATCTTGCCCGCCGCAACTTCGAGCACCTGACCCAGATTCATACGGCCTGGAATCCCCGAAGGATTCAACGCGACGTCAATCGGCCCGTCCTTGGTGTGAGGCATCTGGCTATCCGGAAGGACGGCGGCGACCACGCCCTTGTTGCCATAACGGCCCGCCATCTTGTCGCCCACGTCCATGGGCTCGACCGTTTTTACATGAACCGCGATGCGGTCCTTGCCTCGATGGACTGCGATGACTTCGCCGGGCGCGTCGCTGTCCCATCGCAGCGATTTGTCGGTATGGCTGCCCGACATGCTTCGTCGAATCGCCGCAAGGCCGGTGCGATCCTTCAGCTCGACGGGCTTCGTCGCGAGCACGAGAGGGTCACCCGGAAGCACCTTCGTTCCCACCTCGACGATCCCATCGCCTGACACCTTCGCGAGTTGCGCGCGCGAGAAAGCCGTCGGGTGTTCCAGCTCGAACGCGCGACGTGAAACCGTCATTTTGGGGTCGAGCGCCACCTCGGGCTTGTGCAAGTGCTCGCTCGACAGCTTTTTCGCTGCAGACTCGGAAATGACGATCCCGTCTTCGAAATTGTAACCCTTGTATGGAATGTAGGCGACACGCAGGTTTGTTCCCAATGCCAGCGTTCCATTCTTCGAATAATTGGTGTCGGCAAGGGTGTCGCCGGCGCTCACGTGATCGCCAACGCGGACACGTGGTGTGGAATGCAGCACGCTTTTCAGATCGTTGAGCGGGTAATGGTCGTAGAGGGAGACAGCGTGCTTTTTGCCGTCCGTGCCCTCGAGATGGATGGCATCCCGAGTGATGGTCGTGACGCGTCCCGCCGCGGGCGCCCGGTGCGATGCGAGGCCTCCGACGATGTCTTCGAAGGTCTGCCCGTCCTTGCTCCTCACTCCGCTCGAGACCTGCACGAGCGGTGCCTCGCGGTGAACGAGTGAAATGGCCTGCTCCATCTGCCTGCTTCCCATGGACGCACGGTTTCCTGATGTATTGCCGAGAAAGGGGATCAGGTTGCTCGTCAGGTTGAAAAGTTGGCTCGCGTGCTCCATGACGTAGCGCGCCTGATCGAAGCGCTCGTCGCGAATGGTGTTGCCATCGCCGGCTATTTTCACTTTGTCCGTCAGAGGGGCCGGATGACCATCTTCCCAACGTACCTGATCGGGCAACACGACCTTGGATCGCATGAACTCGCGAGGCGTGATGCGGACATGCCGCTTCGTCGTGCGGTCGTAAACGGCAATGGTTGGATTGGCCCCTTCCTTATGCAGGCCCAGTGGCAAGCGAAGGGTGACCCCTGTTTTCGTACCTTCGGGCGTATGAATAGGGTCCAAGAACCCGAGGTGGCTCGGATTCACAAATTTGGCTTCGTCGGTGATGCTCCTTTCGGATTGAATTCCGCCTGGGCCGAGCAGGGTCGTTTGCTGGGCGCTTGAGATCATCTCAAGCGGATTAATCTGTGTCGCCGTGCGCGCGGCCGCGTTTTTTAAGAATACGTCTTTAATTGGCCGGGTCAGAAAATCCGACTTCCAGACATCGCCTACCTCCTTGGCCGAATTCACCTTGCGCAGAGCCTTGAGCTGCAGCGCCCTTTTCTGCTCCGGACTCGTGAGTCGTTCGTACGCGTAGTCACCAACGTCTCGCAAATCCTTGAAGAGCAACGAATCCCGATCGTCCTCCGCATGTCCATTCTGAACACGGAGCATCTTCTCGGTGGCAATGCGCAGGGCTTCGCCGGTAACGTTTGTAAACGGTTTCCCGAGCGTGAGCTCGGTGGCGTCGGGTCGCAGACGCGAGGCAGCCATGGTGCGGAACACGTGCTCGGCTGCGGCCTCGCGCGAAGGAGGCGCCACGCGCCGGTCTGCCTTGTACATCCGCTCGAGCGCCGTCGCAGAAAGGCGCGCGTTCTTGTTCGCATGCGCGACGTCCTTCCCCCACGCTCGCTCGAGCTCCGCGTCATCGGCACCGAGCGTGCGCAGAATCGGGTAGATGGGAACGTGCGTCTTCCCGTACTCGAGCTGAAAGACTTTCGTTTCGGGATCGAGAATGACGTCAAACGACCGCTTGCCGAGAACATTGAACGTGGTTTCGAGCTCGCCGTTGTTTCGACGACGCGTGTACACCCCTGGCCGTAACTGCCATTGGCTATCCACTTGGTACTCTTGGCCGTTCACCAGGTAACTTTGTCGAGGCGTCGTTTTCGGTATTTCAGCAACCTTCATGCGGCGCTGATGGAGAACGCGCCCTGTCGCTGAGTCCCGCAGCGACAACCGCGCATAGACAGGGACAGACCAACTCTGCCCGCTCACCTTGGCTTCGTGCTGTCCCCGAAAGTCATCCGATCGAAGGTCATCCTGGACTTCGAGGCCTTCGAGATGGAGCGATTGCGACTTCCCCTCAATGGGAAAGTGGCTCGCGATTCCGGCAAGGACTCGTTCCTTGAGATGCACGAAGGTTTGCTGCGGGTCGATCTCGGCCATGTTGCCTGTGCACCCAGCCTAGGCGGCGTTGTGGCCAACGCAGAATACGTGCCCAGCCGGCATAAGGGTTTTGGACACGTCCATGCGTGTCCCCAGGAGGGTCATGTCATGAGCACGCTTTTGTGGGCCTTCTTTGCAGGTCTGCTGAACGGGCTACTCGAGTGGGCACTCGGCACGAGCGACGCCGCAAACGCCCAGGGCGAGCGACAACGCAGACGTCGATCGCCTCCCCAGGGTGAGCACAGGCACCACGCGACCGGCGAAGGAGATGATTCATGAATTTGGAGAAGGTGATCTCGATTGCGCTTTATGTCCCAATGCCGAAGGGAATGGGCCTTCCATGCCTCATCGAAGGCCCCCCGGGGGTCGGCAAGAGCTCCAGAGTGGAAAGCGCGGCCAGGGCGCGAGGACTGCCCTTTCGCGTCGTCAACATCCCTACGAAACAGCCCGAAGACTTCGCGGGACTACCCGTCCCCGACGGGAGGGGCGGGGTGAAGTGGGAGTGCGGGGTGAAGGCCGTTCGTGACCTCAATGCCGAGGGAGGTGGGGTACTGCTGTTCGACGAACTCAGCAAAGGTTTGCGAGCGGTGCAGGCTTCTCTTCTGTCCGCGGTGCTCGAACGCCAGATCGGTGACGTGACGATGCACAAGAACATACGCATTTTTCTCGCATCGAATTCCATTGAGGAGGGTGACGGGGGCCATGCGATCCTGACAACGCTCGGCAATCGTCTCGCGCATCTGCGCGTCGAAGTGCCGGACATCGAAGAGTACGTTGCGTACAGGGAGGGGCGCCTCACCGTCGAGCATTTGAACGTCGATGCCGCGGAGCGGCGCGTTCACGATGCATGGCCGCGCGTTTATGCAAAGCACGTGGCTCTTCATTGTGCCTTCTTGCGGCGACGCCCCGAGTTGCTGCACCAGCAGCCACCCGAGGACGATCCCAACCGTGGGAAGGCTTGGCCCAGCCCTCGTTCGTGGGACACGGCGATCCGTGCGGCTGCGACCTGCGAGGCACTTGGAGAGGCGTGCGCCATGTTCGACTTCGTCCGCGCGATCGTCGGGACAGGCCCCGGCGACGAGTACGAGGAGTTCGTTGCCCAATCCGATCTGCCATCTCCCGAGGACGTACTTTTGGGCAAGTGGTCGCCATCCGCCGGAAGGATCGACATCTGCACCGGCGCATACGCGGGAATGGTCACCTACGCCCTGGAGCAGCCGCGCAGTGACGTGCTCGAGCAGGCGTGGGCCCGCCTGCGTGAAGCATGCGACCTCGGCCTGGTCGACGTCGCATGGAAGCAGGCGGCGAGGCTCACGACCAGCTACGGAGCGAAGCACCGCGACAAGGCCGTGGCCAATGCGGCCAAGCAGACGCTCGCGCGCCTCCAGCGGACCGGGATCTTGGAGGTCCGTCTTTGAGCCAAAGGCTCGCGCTCGCGCGCCGATTGGTGCAAGAGCAGGCGCCCTACTGGAGCAGCGCCCTGCATGGTTTCGTGTACGTCGCCGTCAAGGGATGCAAGACCATGTTTGTCACGGCGAAGGGTGTCTTGGGCTACGATCCCGAGTTCGTCGATAGGGAGGACGAGGCCGACGTCGCATGCGGCTTGGCGCACGAAATCGTGCACTTTCTCCTCGGTCACCCAGCCCGCCGCCAGCACCGCGAACCGCGCTTATGGAATAAGGCAGCCGACCTCGCCACCAATGACCTGCTTCTGCGGGCGAAATGGCCTTTGCCGGAGTGGTTCCTCTTCCCGGACAGCTTTGGGCTCCCGGCCGCCTGTAGCGCGGAGGTCTACTACGACCAGCTCACCGCGCGTGGAGCCGACGCTCACGACGCGCCGAAGAAGCCCGGCGACGGCGACCAAGCCCGCAGCAGCTCGGAAGCAACCGCGAAGCAACTTGCTTCGCCCAAGCCTCACCGAGGCCCGCCCGCCATCCCCGGCGGCGGGTGCTGCGGGGGCATCTCGGGAGCGCCCTATCGCCAGGAGATCGAAGAAGAGCTGGATCGTGAACACGCGCGCTCGGCATCCGCTCGCGAGCGACTCCGCCGGCAAGTGGCCGTACAAATTCGCGAGCACGTGAAGACCGCGGGGCACGGCTCGGTCCCCGCGGACCTCGTTGAATGGGCGCACGTCGAGCTCACCCCGCGCCTACCCACCTGGCAGGAGGAGCTCTCGAGCGCGATCGCAGCCTCGGTCGGGCGCATCCGGTCGGGGGCGACCGATTACTCCCTACGACGACCGTCGCGACGATCGCTGTTGCGTGGAGTCCTCCGTCCTGGCCTCGTCGACTGGGCGCCCGAAGTGGCGTTCGTCATCGACACGAGCGGGTCCATGACGCTGCCGCTTTTCCAGAAGGCGATGCAAGAAGCCGCGCGCATTGCCCGAGTCATGGATCTGGACGAGGTATGGCTCGCGCAGGCAGACGCCGTTCTCGCTCGGCCGTTCGCGCGGGTTTCGCCGCGAAGCCTCGTGGGAAACCTGCGCATTTCAGGCCGCGGAGGCACGGACTTTCGCCCCGCGCTCGCGCGCGCGCACCAGCTGGAACCATTCCCGGATCTCGTCGTCTACTTCACGGACGGAGATGGGGCGGCCCCAGTCGAGCCTCCCAAGTTCCAGGTCGTTTGGTGCTTGATCGGCGAGCACACGAGAAGGCCCGCGGCGTGGGGGCGACCCGTATGGGTCGCGGATTCCCCGCACTCGTGACTCCCATCAACCAGCTCCGGCTGGGGAGGAACGTGGCCGCATCCGCGGTCGCGCTTCTTTCTAACCCCGAGATGGCGTGAGGGATTTCACACGCCCCCGAACTAGACCTTCGACCGTGGACCGCGATGCGATTCTCCTTTCCGGATTCGCGCGCCGCCTCGGCGCGTGGGTCCGAACCATCGAGCGCGCCACCGGCGCCTCCAACGTCGACGTGTCGGTCTCGCAGGCCGGCCTGCTCATCGCCGCCACGTGGGCCGCAGGGCCGCGTGTAGACCGGCCATTCGCAAAGACACTCGCCACCACGGAGCTTCTGGGAGCCACATTGAACGGGGCACACTACGTCACCTGCCGTCCATGCGACGTGGCGCGGGGCTTTATCCGTGAGGTGCTCGATGCGCAGGGAGTCCTCGACCCGTAGGAGCGCGCCATGGCGTTCGTGCTGACGAACGAACAATACGAGGGCCTCGTCGCCCTCGCGCGAAAGTCGGCGACAACGCCGGACGCTCTACGCGACATCGATGCGTTCCTTCGGCGTATCGAGGCGTCGAACGACATTCAGCGCCATCAACTCTGGATCCAATGGCAGGAGGCGGACTGGCCCATTCCACCGACGGTCGAGTTCCCGCAAACCTGGCCGCCACAAATGCGCTTCTCCCTCGAACTCGTTTCGCGACCCATCGCACGCATCGACGTCGAAGAAGTCCTGAAGAAGGCGGCTCGAAAGCCGCTTAACGTGCTGGTGACCACCGATCCCGGCGCGGTGGTGGGATGGACACCAATCGAGCTCTACTTCCGCGCCTGACCGGAACAGGGGCTTCCTTTCTGGGGTGCGCGGCGGGTCTTGTCGCCGTCGCTATGCTCCTCGAAGCCCACCTTGCCCTCGAAATCCTCCGCACCAACCCAACCCTGACGCAGGAGAAGGCCGAGACGTACGCCCAAATCGTGACCCAAGAAGCAGACGGCATCGATCCGTGGGTGATCTTTGCAATCGTTCACCTCGAGAGCCGTTGGACGGCTACCGCCGTCAACCACGAAGCTGCCGGAGGGTGCTCCGTCGGCCTCGGCCAGATCTACGGGTCCTGCCATCCGAAGCGGATTGCCACGCTGGTGGATCCCCGGGTCAACATCCAGCGCGTGGTATCGATGCTCCACGGGCTCGAGACAAGTTGCCGCACGCGATGCGATGGACTTGGATGGCTGCGCGGTTACAATCCCGGCGCCCCTTCCTACGTTCGCCGTGTCTCCGGCATCGTCGAACGCTGCCATGACGCCCATCCATCCGCTCTACGCGACGTATGCCCTGGCATGCACCTATCCCACGTGCCGTGGTCAACGTCTGCTCGAGCAAGCTCTCAGTGCGGGACTTCAGCTCGGCGACATCGTGCCGCCTGACCCAGCCGCGTTCGAATACGCCAGGTGCCCAGTATGCCGACGCACTGAAATGAGAGTGGTCGCCGTTCCTTCGCCGGTCACGGCGAGCGACGACGTCATCCCACCTGCCTAGGATTGGACCGACCGAGCGCGTTCGAGCGCCGCCGGCTACCGGCGCACATCCCCGAATGTCTATGTCGCAACCATGTGTGTGGCCATGTTTCTCGGTCGCGCACATCCATCGCAATGTGGCGCCGTCCGATGGCAAGCGATCCTCCCAACCGTGCAGCGCCAATCAGTCCCGACCCAGCAGCCATCGCGTATCAAGCCGCGATGCAGGGTCGCAGCACGTACCGGCGGCCCGTCAGCGGCGGCCCATCCCCGCCGATTCCGCGGCTCGATGCCGAGGCGAAGACGGGCCTCACGATGGCAGATCAAGCGGCGGTTCCCCCGTGGGACGTAGGTCCCGTCGCCGCGGGTCCCCCTACGTCTCCCCGCCAGGAGCTCGAGGAGCGGATCCCAGCCCTGCTACCGCACGACCTCCTTCCCGAAGTGGCGACACGCGATCCGGCGTACCGCGATGGGCCCGGCGCGCGTTACGCCTCGAGCCAACCCATACTCGCGCGAAAGTACGGGGTTCTGCGCAATGGTCAACGCATTGCTCCCCAGGAACTCGCGACAGGGCGTCCGGGCCTAAAACCCGAAACGCTCCGCGATTTGAAAACCATCGAGGAGCTCGAAAAGGCGCGAGACGCGAAACGAGACGAAGCCTCGCCCCCCCCGGCCAACGCCGACGCGGGGCCGGAGACGGAGTCCGCCGAGCGCGAGGCGATGAAGCGTGTCCTCGAGAAGCTCGATCACTTCGACTTTCACCGTTTTCGCCAAGCGATGGCGCAGGACCCTTTGAACAACGAGGAGCAACGAGCGCTCATCGAATCCCGTCTCGATCCCATGGAGATGGACATCGGCGATCTCGTCATGAACGGGTATGTGACCCAAGTCATCAAGGTTGTGCCCGGAAAATTCGAGGCGGAGCTCGAATCGATGGAGGGAAGGACCGATCTTGCCCTCAAGCGCATGGTCCTCGATGAGAGCCGCGCCCTCGATGTCACGAGCGGATACTTTTTGGACAAATTCCAGCTCATGACTCTGGCGGTGGGCCTGCGCGCCATCAACAAGTTGCCGCTTCCCGATCACCGGGATCACAGCCACAAGTTCGACAACACGCTCTTTTGGGGAAAGCTCGATCGGCTGTTGGACCAAAACATTCACGTGCTCGCGAGCCTCACCATCAACTACGGCTGGTTCGACCAGCGCGTTCGAAAACTCTGCGTCGCGGTGAAGTTGGGAAATGGCTAGAGACTCCCGAAGGTTGGGCACGGGCCAGCCTCTTGTTTCAAACTCTGCGCGAGCCGCCGCAAAAGGGGTCGCTTCGGGAGTCTGTGCTGATTCTCTACGTGCTACGGCTCGAGCAGGTCGAGCACGCACGACTTCGCGCTCTCGCACAGGCGATTGTGAACAAGGAAAAGGCCGTGGAGGCCTTCGATGAGTATCACCATCTCGCCTTTCCATGGCTCGCGGCGCAAAAACGCCGCGAACACGAGGATTCCATCGAACACCTGCGCAGCGAGATTGCTCGAGGCAGCCTCACAATCCGTCCCTTATGGGAGGCGTCGATGCATAGCCGTCTCAAGGCGCGCGCGGGCAACACGTCGAGGTCGGATCGATGACGCCCGATAAGGCCTTTTTCTGCCCCGCATGCTCGAGTGCTTGCCTGGAGGTGGGGGCGCTTGCCCAAGCGCCGGCGCGCTGCGAGCTATGCGGATGGGAAGGTGTGCGCGAAGAGCTTCACGTCCACGAGTTCGTTCACGAGTCAGGGTCCAGCGAGGAAATGGCACGGGCCTTCTTCACTGACCTGCGAGCCGTCTTTGGACGCGACGTTGCCGCCAGCATGGCCCGCGTCCTCGAGAAATGGGGATTTCTACCCGAACCTGATGTGCAGTCTCTCGCCCGCTACCTCGTCGCGATGGTCCGTGCGGCGACAAACGCGGTCATCGAAGAGCGTCAACGCCAAGAGAAAGCCCGACATGCTTCCTAACCCGACCGCCCGCGTCGCATTGCCGACCGGCTCCCATCTCTCCCGATGCAAGTAACGCTCGCCACGCTTTCGCAGGATTTCGACCTGGAGTCCGGACGCGTCCGGAACTACATCGTATTGCGCCTGGCAGATGGAGAATTGCTGCGAGCCGACGTCTCGGATGCGAGCGCCGAAGCGATCGTGCGGCGCTTTGCCGAATCAGCCGCCGTGTCTACCAACGATGCGGAACCGGCTCCTCTCATCGAAGAGCGCCCGCGCCAGGACGACTTGAGCGATGCACGCGCGGCCAAGCCGGCAGCGGCGACGCCCATCCGTGTTTCGAGCGACGAGCTGGGCTACCCGATGGTCGTCCGCCCGCCGGCTCGCTCCGAAGGGCCCGACGAGGACGGAGTTCCGCAGCTATGATCCCCCTCATCGCGTGCCCCCACTGCGGCCTCGTCCTCCGCGTCCTCGGCGATGATGCCGAGACCGAAACGCTGGTCGGCCCACGTGCCACCGAATGGCCCGACGGCTTTCGCTGCGCCACCTGCGGAAAGCAGGCAAAAGGCCTGATCGAGCACGAAGCCAGTCCGGGCGCCCTCGAAGCTGCACGCGTCGTCGAGGTGACCCCACAGGAGGCCTTTGCAGCGCTCAACGGTCTCGGACTTCCCGAGGAGCAGTCCTGCACGGCGTCCAAAGTGCGTGCGCTCCTGCAATCGAGTCCAATCCGCCGCGTCGCCGGCCAAGACGTCTCCTGCGCGGCGCGATTTCGCATCGAACACGTCGAACTCGAGAATGGAACGCGCGTCTACTTTGGCGCTGGAGCCGAGGGCGCCGTCATCTACCGCATCGCGCCGCCCATTTCGTACACGGCCCGCGTGCTCGCAGAGCCCGCGCAATCGGCAGAAGAGCCCCTCGACCAGGAGCAGGACCAGCATGTTTAGTCAGGTACGAAACGTTGGAGTTGGGATTCCTGCAGGTCAGCGCAGCGAACCTGGAACGAGCCGCAACACGGTTCATGCGGTCGCCGAGGCCAAGCACTACGCCGTGGTCTACGACGACGACGAAGGCAAGCGCCATTACAATATCGCCGTTCAAGTCGGCGATGACTTGTACCTCCATCCGACCGGAGAGGCGTGGACTGCCGCCCTGCGGCAGCTCAAGCCCGACACGTGGCTTGCGAGGCAGATCACGCAAAAAATCATAGGCCCGCGGGCCGAGAGCGCACAAGTTCCCGACGTCGACGTATTCGGCGGGGAGACGAAGACGTGATTCGCCCTTTGCACGATTGGGTTCTCGTGCGCCTCGACCCGCTCTCGGAAATGTGTGGCTCTCTTTATGCCCCAAGCGCGGCGCGCGTGCGAACCGCGACGGTCCTCCGCGTGGGACCGGGGAAGGTCGTCGGCATCGGCCGAGCACCGGTCGGCCTGGAGCCGGGCGATCGGGTTGCCTTCTACCGCGAGCACCTCGAGCATCTGCCCGGGCAGGCGGTTCGCCGAATCCTAAGTGAGCACGGGGAGGACGAAGTGGGCATGCTCCGCGCGCCGGACGTCCTGTTCGCCTTCGAAGCAAAGGGCCGATTCCAATGAGGGGCGCGTTCAAAAAGCACCATGTCCATGCACGTGTGAACCCGTTCCTCTTTGCGGACGCAAAACGGGTCGCCGCCGAACAGCAGGTAACCTTCACGCGCGTGCTCGAGGACGCCCTCGAATGGGTCGTGAGAGAACACGACCAACGCAAGAAACAGCCGCCCAATAAAGAGGCGACATGACGGAATATATGCCTGTCGAGGAAACAATCGAGATCCCGAAAGGGACCGGCGTCGAAGGCTTCATGCATGCCGTGCGAGCCGCCCTCCGGCGACCACGCCTTCAGGAGGTACGCATCGACGCGCGCGGAAAAATCACCATCACGCACTTCCTTCGGCAAGGAGAGGAGCGGGCGCCGCTCGAGATCGACTTCGAGGCACTCATGCCCTACGCCGTAGTGCGCCAAGGCGAGGTCGTAGAAATTATGCCAAAGAGCACCCACGCCGCGACCGTCGTAGGGGAGATGTTCGCAGCGGCCGCACGCGACCACCTCTGCCCCGTCGCGTGGGTCGCCAGCCCCGCCTCGCATCTGTGGCGATGGTACGAGGGGGCGACGGCGATTGCCTTGGCCGGCGACTTTCACGGACTCCCCGTCCTGCCAGACCGGCTCGTCGAAGACAACGTCCTTCTCTTGTCCGCAGGCTATGGCCGGCAAGCGACATTCGCCGAGATCCAAAAGTCGTACAAAATCGTGATTTCCCAAGGATAGAGGACGTAGGCCTTGTCTGCTCGCGACGATCTCTTCCGGGTGCTTCGCACCGCAACGTTCAACGTGGTGCCAGAAACCGTCGTGGAGGGAGATGGACGTCTCTCGTTCCTCGGCCGCCTCCAAAACACAGCAATGGCATCGTGGGTTCGCGCGATGCGCGTCATCCATACCGCGACGCATGGGTTCAAAGTCGATACGTCAAAGGTCTACTTCCTTGCGGAAGGCCAATTGATCTTCGGCTGGCGCATCATCATCCAAGCCGACGACTTGGCGCGCGCGATCTCGACTCTGACCGCGGCCCTCGAGACCGACACCTCCTCGGCGGATGCTGGGCAACTCGATGAGTACCCACTGCCGGGGGCCTCCGCCGATCGAAACGCCCCGATCGGCGGTCGACGTGGGGCAGGACCGATCGGAACCGTGCCGCTGGGACCGATGGCGCTCCAGGTCAAACGAATGGGAGGGTAACGATGGTGCACCCCGACCGCGCGAATCAACGGGTACGGACGCTGGACGACGCCCCCACACTCTCGGACGACCAGAAAGAAGTCGTTCGCGCACATCACCGCCGCACCGACGAACTTCTCGCGAGCGAACACCGCGCCAAGTACAAGATCGAAATCTTCTTCACGAAGAAGCGGCGGCTTCACGCCCCCTCGCCGGGCCTGCTGTCGATCTGGGAAAGCGCGACGAGCTTTCACGGCGGTGGGGACGTGAAGATCTATTGGTGTCCAGGTCTGGAGAGGCGACAAAGCGACTGCGAGGCCGTGATCCCTGCTCATGCCAATGGGTACGGTTTTTTGCATTGCCCAAGCTGCAAATGCGTCTGGCGCGGCGAAGACGTCCTCGGCGAACTCCTCGGGAATTTCCCAGCACGGATTTGGGCCGAGCATCTCGTTCGCTTTTTCGTGCGGCTCGGGCACAATGCGGATATCTATCTCAAAGCTCCGAAGGATGACTTGCGCGAAGCGACCCGGCTCGAGCAAGCTCGTGAGCTCCGGGGCGAGCGTCTGCAGCGCGTGCGACGCGAACGCGTCCTCACCATCTACCCCCTCAAGCACATTGTCCAGGACACCGCCAATGGCGGCGATCTGTTCCGTCGGTTCTTAGGCTTTCTGCAATCCTGAGCGATTTTCTCCATGCATGAACGACTACACACGGCATGCCTATCGGCGGGTGATCCTGGCGGAGCTTCGGCGCCACCTGGCCGACCGCTTCCTCGCCCAAGGCTCGCCGCCGGCGAAAGCGGAGCTTCTTTGCGAGGAGGTCTTCTACGTCGACCGACTGGTGCCTGAGGAGTCGTTCTTCGAGGTTCTGGAGCTCCTTGAACGGCTGGAGCTCGCCGAGCGCTCCACGATGATGGGCTTCGAGATGCGACAGAAAGACCCGTCCCCAGCTGCCCCCGCCCCCAAGAAACCGCGCCCGCGGAGACGCCCCAAAGCGCCGCCAGCCCCGGATGAAGGCGAGCACACCGAGTAACATCTTGGAACCCAGTACTGGGGTTTCCGACGATCACCTCCGCATCCTCGACGGCATGAACGACCCGCAGGAAATACCGAGCGAAGCGGACGTGGACGCGGAGATCAAACGCTTCGACCAATGGTTTCAAACGCGTCTCGGTAATACCCCGCTGACAGGCTCTGAACGAGCTGTCGTGAAGACGTATATCTGGTTCATGCACCATGGCCCGAAGCCTGCGCCTTGCACGATCGAGCTCGCCGACAACGGCATCCGCCTGGGGGGCTAGGAAAAAAGCCTCCGAGCTCCGGAGACTCCTTTCCAACGTACGGTCAGGCGGTCGCTGTATTGTGGGTGACGGCGGCGACGCGCGGCGACTCCGGCGATTTGCCGAGGCGTCCCTTGCTCACGAGGTGTTCGCCGTCCCAGTGGAGGTCGAAAAACCGCGGGCACGTAGCTTCCATCATGCCCGAGCGCCCGATGACAATGCGGGCCCCTCGCTCGAGCACGAGCAAGTGTTCGAGGGCCTGCCCTTCCTCGAAGTGGGTTTTGCGCTGCATCGCAGTTACCGGGCGCACAACGGCAGGATCACCTTGCCACCACACGTTCCCCGTGCTCGCGGTTTGCAGGAGCACCAATGCACGATCGTCCTTGCGCCTCTTGCGGCGCCCGTCGCGTCGGTCGAGTTCGACGTCGCGCCGGTCGAGTTCGACGTATCCATGGTGTTCCACCAGCGTTGCCTGCTCCAGAATGAACTGCGCATCCGATGGAAACGTCTGTATGAATTCCACCAGCTCTTCGCTGAGCAGGAGCGTGGGAGTCATCTGATTGATGACTGCGCGAATCAGGGGGCGCGGGCCGGGCCAAATCTTGAAACCTTTCTGTACGGTTTCCATAAACTCGAAGCAGTGCATGGGAATCCTTCGGGACGGGGGAAGGAGCCGTCCAATTCTGTTATTCCGCACCCGCCATCGAGTTTTACGCCGTCGAGGGAGGCGCTTGCTCCGAGGGAATACGCAGCTACGAAAAAGCACCCGTCGACGGGCGCCTCTTCGAGATCGATCAATTGAGCGTGGACCTGAACGCTGCGAGCACTCGCGCACTGAGCTCGTTCGCGTCCCTTTCGATGGTCGCGCGAAGGCCTTCCAATTCGAGAACCTTTTCCTTCAACGCCACCATGCGCCGGTTGCGTTCCTCGTCGCCCAACCCAAGGGCTACCTCGGCGTCAAGCTGGACCTTTTCCAGACAGCACTCTTTCTCGAGTGACTGCATCTCTGCGACACGACCCTTAAGGTCGTCCAATGCCTTCACGAATTCGGGCCCCATCTTTTCCTTCGATGCACTCATGGACACGTCTCCCACTTTTTAGAAGAAGGGATTCCCCTTCATGATTCTTATTCCCGATTTGCACCTCCTTTTGCGTGAGGGTCGGAAACGTGGAGACGCGTGCGAATGGGTAGGTACGAAAGAGCGCCCCGGATGGAGCGCCCCTCCGGGGCCTACAGCCCGGGGAGCAAGGTCTTGAGACCTCGGTACGTCAGATAGACCGACGCCGTGGCGACGATGGCCTTGAGAGACAACGACACATTGTCAAAGGCTTCGGACTTGACCGTGCGTACTTGCCGTGAACCTGCGTCGTGCAGTTCCTTGGCGATGTCGCCAAGGGCCGCGGTCAGCTGCTTTGCGGAATCGTCCGCGACGGAGTTCGAGGAAAGGTTGATGCCATTGGTGTGATTCGGCTTCACATTCTCGACAGGCGTGTTCATGAGATTCATCTCCCGATGTTGAAAGCGATGGGCCGCTTCATCTTTATTATTCCGCTCTTGAGTAAGATTTTTCGGCTCACGCGCGCCACCCGGCGCAAAGGCGAGTCCGTACTCGCGCATGGTCTCTTTCCAGTTCGCACTCCCGTTAAGCATGATCGTCCACCTCCCGGAGCACATGGCTACCGCACGCGCGGCATCCCTTGATGCGCCCTGATGCACGGAACGCGCGCGCAAGCTCGATGGCACCTCGAAAGGCGGGGTGACTTTCGAGCTCACGAAGTGCGCTACGCGACAGGACGAACGCTTCTTTTACCTCCACCCACTCCTCACCGGTTCGGGCCATGTCGGCCTTCGCCTTGGCGACGACGCGAAGATGCAGACGATACTCTGCGGCGACGCGGGCAACGCACGCAGCCCCAAGAAGGACCTGCCCAACGACCAATACCTGCAACATGACGACCTCCGAGCCCCTTATGCCGCGCAAGGCTGGCATCTTTCCGAGCCGAGCAGGCAGGTCTCCTTGAGGGTTTATCCGACCACGCGCCCATAGGCTCTGCCCATGCCGATTTCGTCGACCGACATCGCCCAAATGACAGGGGCCTACCAGTCCGTGGCAATGGGCAACGTCGCCTACTCGAACATGATCGGTCAGGCCGGTCTCGGTGCGCCGGCCGCCTACGCCACGCATGGTGACGCCTTGATGGGCGGGCTCGCCAACCGAGGCTCCGCCGTCGGCGGCCCCCTTGCGCTCGGAGGGCTCGGGTTGCTCGGGCTCGATCCGATGTCGCTCGGCCTACGCGCGGGCTTCGGCGCGTTTGCAGGGGGCGCGGGCCTTGGCGGCGCCGCCCTCGCCGCCGGCGCGGTCGCCCTGCCCGCCGCGGCCGCGCTCGCGGCCACGCAATACGCGGGTAGCCAAATGATGTCCGGTATTCAGCAGCAGGCGACGCTCAATTCGACCCTGCGCTCGGCGTTCTCCTTTCCAAACGGGTACGGAGGGCAAGGCTTCACGCGCAGCGACATGACCGCCGTTGGCTCGCAGCTTCGACAGATGAGCGAGCACTTCGGGCCGGCGGGAGAGATTACCTCCTTTCGGGAGCTCACGAGCCTTGCCGGCCAGATGTCGCAAATGGGGCTCGCGCAAGGGGTACGCGACGTCGAGGATTTCTCCCGCCGATTCCGCGAGACCATTTCGTCGCTCAAGCAGATGGCGTCCACCCTCCACACGACGCTGGGGGAAGCCATGGAGTTTGCCGCCTCCTCGAAAGCCTCCGGGATTTTCGGCATGGGCCGCGCGGCGAGCTTCGCTACGCTCGCGCGCAGCGCCACGGTCTCCGGCGGCCTCGGGCTGAGCGAGGTGACGAGCGCCGCCGAAATCGGCTCGCAAATCGCGCGCTCCGTGGGTGGGCTGGGCCGGCAGGGTGCCCTCGGTGGGGTGCGGACTATCGGGCAAATCGGCACGGCGGAGCAGATTGGCGTCCTGAGCGAAGAGGACATCTACAACGTTACGGGCCTCACGGGTGCGGAGGGGCGGCAGGCCTATGCCGCATCATCGCTTCAGCGGACGGCAGGATTTCTCCGAACCGGAAGAGGACGGCGGCTTTTGGCATCCATCGCGGGCAAAGATGGGACACTGCGCGAGGACGCCGTCTCCGAGCTTCTATCCGGCGGCATGAGTATCGGGGAAACCATGCGCCTCGATCGGGAAAACCTGGCGTCCATCGGCCGCGCCAATTTCATCCGCAACGAGGGGAGGCTTCGCGGCGCGGCACTCGAACGACTCGGTGGGTTTCTGCCTGGCCTGCAGCTCATGGAATGGGCACGTTCCAAGGGAATCGATATCCACGATATGGACGATCGATCGATGTTGTTTGCCGGCCGCCAGCTCGGAATGGGCCGTGATGAAGTCGATCAAGCGATCAAGATGGCGCAGAATATGCCGCGCCTTATTGAAGAACAACGACGCTCCGATCAACGCGACCAGTATGTACAATCCCTCGCCCAGCGACGCAAATCGCAGGGACTCGAGGGCGTCGGACAACGATTCGACCAGGCTCGCGAAGTCATCAATTCGAAGTTGCAGAAGATCGGGCAAGACGTCTTCAACTCTGGCTCCGAAGCCATCGACGAGTTCTTCAACAAACTATTCGATGTCTACGTCCAGACGTACAGCGGCGACATCGACGACGCCTACCGAAGCGTGCGCTCGGGCGGCACGCTCGGCCGCGACACGGCGTCGCGCGCCTTCGGGATCGGCGGCCGTGGCATGAACGCATACGCCGCGTCCCTCGGCCAGGGCTTTCGCGGCGCCGGCGCCGCTGCCGCGCCGGACCTCGCGCGCACGCTGTCGCAAGGGACACGCGGGGGCATCTTGGAGAGTCTCGCGAGCGGACAGACGCTTCGTTACATTCTCGGGGGCCAATCGGCCGCGGGGAAACTGGGCGAGGCAGGATTCAACTTTTCCGGAATGGACTCGCGACAAATCGAGGACAAGCTGCGGGACATCGAGACAGCACGACTCGCACTGACGGGATTTGACAAGGGAGAAGCTGCGACCGGCGCCTCCAATGCCGATTGGCTCCGCAGGGCGTACGCGATGGGGGAGGTGAGGGGAGAAGGAGATCTTCGCCTGCAGAGCTTTGGGGATTTGCTCGAGAGATATGCCAAATCGCAGCCCGGCGCCGCTCGCCTCGCCCAAGGGTGGAAAACCGCGAGCACGGCCGAGAAGTCGCGCATGATGGCGAACCTCGAACGCGGCGCCCAGATCGGAGACCAGGCAGCCCTTTCGAATCACTACGGTCTTCCGAGCGGGCTCGGACTTGGTCTCGAACGCGGCGGATTCGCTTCAACCGGCGCGGAGAACGAGGCCTACGCCAAGGCGATGGGCTTTGTACCGCAAGAGCGACATCCGTCCACAGCCACTGCGCGCCCTGTGACGCCTTCGATCAAGTACATGCGCCCTCCCCCGCCCAAGCCCGAGGACAGCAACGAACAGATTCAGGCTGTCGGCGCCTTCTACAAGGGCGCAGCCTTTCGCGATTTGGCCTACGGGGCGTTGAGCAGCGATGCAACCGAGCGGCGAGCCGCCGAGCGCCAGATTGAAGACGAGATATTCAAACGAAAGGACGATGATCCCATCCGAGGCGAGTTGCAGAAAATGCTCAAATACAAAATGTATTCTGACCGTCTCATTCAGTCGGGCGGGAAGCTCTCCGATTCCGAGCAAAGCGCCATTGCGAAGGAAACGGGGCTATCGGTCGACGAGCTTCGCCGCGGGGTCGGTGCCATGTTCGGAGCCGTCAGCCAGATCCAAGAAAGGGATCGCCGGGAGGAGGCGCGACGGGTGAAGGAGTACGCGGTCAGCGAGCGCACGAAGCTCGCCACGCTTGGCGTCTTTGACCCGGGCAAGGGCACGCTGAGCGACAGCGGGGTCCAGTCCTTGAGCAAGATGAGCGCGGGGGCGCGTGAGTATGTGCAGAAGAGCCTCGATCTGACGAATCGCGAATATGCCGGCACCGGCTTCGACGAATCGGCCGCGGCCCTTCTACAGGAGCGGGGGCGCGCGCTCGAGGGGCTTTCCTCGAGCGAACGCCGCAAGGTCGCTCAGATGTTTGCCGGAACCGACATCGGTTCGGAGGCCGGGCGTGCGGTGGCCATGGACGAACGATTTCGCGCGCTGTCACGTCGACGAGGCGCGGCAGGCGCGGCGGCGAACATCCTGGGCGTCGAGCTCTCCCAGGCGGATCGCAAAGGGCTGGACCTGGCCGGCGCGGGCGCCGCACAGCTCATGCTGCGGGCCGGCATAAGCGACGAATCCCTCGTCCACGAGTTGCAATCGGGCGCAAAGACCGGCCATCTCGCCGAATCGCTCCGCCGGATCGTCGAATCATCTTCCTACCAGAAGGCGCAAAAGGAGCGCCGGATGGAGAGCGCCGAAGAGCGCGATCCCATCGCCGCGGCGATCAAGGACTCGTCGGCGAAGTCCCTCGAGGTTCTTACGCAAATCTCGAAAAAGATCGGCACCTCAAACGAAGCCCTGGAGAAGCTCACCAAGGGAGATCCCGAGGATAAGAAGAAGCCCTGAGACGATGTGGGCGCCACGTGCCCCGCTCCGTGCCTTGTCGCCATAGGGCATGGTGGTTTTCGGTCATGCATCTGCCAATGTCGGTGGATACCCCGGAGCCCCCACCGTGAGCGCCAAATCCCTCTTGTTCTCGGGCCTTCTGCCCTACTCCGTTCCGCCGAGCTGTGCGCCACAACGGACGGAAGTCCCCGTCACCGTGCGCAAGCACGGCCGATTGTATCGGTTGGTGTTGCGCGACAAGATCACGGTTGAGGACCCATACCTGGTGCTGGTCAAGGCGGCCATCTTTGCGATTCGTTCCAACGAACCGTACATGGGCCGCCCGCCGACACGGTCCGTGCGGGACTTTTTGATCCGATCGAGCGTGGTGGTCTGATGTTCGTCGAGCTCGTCACGGATACGTTCGAGGAGATCATGGCGCGGTCCATTGCGGATGCGGGGCGACGGCGGCGAGCGGGAACAACGCGGGCCCGCCGCCCCATGCGCGGGCTCGAGCTCAAAGACGACACCTACGCGATCTTGAAGGTCATTGCTGCGGACGGCTCCGAGATACCGCTGGTCGACTCGAGTTCCGAGACGGGACAAAGCACGGAATATTCGAACTTCATCTTACAATCGGTCACCGAATCACGAATGGAGAAGAGCCAGATCGTCGATACATTCGGCGAGGCCTATGTCTTCTTCTTCGGTGAGCACCCACGGTTTCTCGATTGCCAAGCCATTGTCCTGAACTCTGCCGACTTTGGGTGGGAGGCTGAATTCTGGACGAATTACGACCGCTACTTTCGCGGAACGCGCCTCGTCGAGATGGGTGCGAGGACATACCTATTTTTCGACGATACGATTGTCGAGGGGTACATGCTCGGTGCCCAGGCGCGCAAAGTGAGCGACGCCCCTCTCAGCGTGGAGCTCTCCTTTCGCCTTTTCATAACCAACTATTCCAATGTAACGTTTGTCGGCGATCCGAACTTCCCCGTTCGGGCGAGCGTAAATCTCCCCCCCGACGTCTCGCTGAGTTCCGCAGACGCCTTCGATGTGGGGCGAGCGGCGCTGCGTGCCGCGACGGACGCGGCCCTCGAGGAAGCGGCCGCGGGACGTGCCGCGCTGGGGCAGGCGCAGCAGGCACGGGGCTTTGGCGGCGCGGACCTGCTCTCCGATGCCCTGCGCTCCGGACTTGTCCCCGGATCCGACCTAAGCGGCATTGCTTCCAATGCCCTTGAGAGCCTTTTCGGCGGAGCCACGAGTTCCGACTTGGCTCGCCACCTTCCCGTTCGCGGAAAGATCAGTGACAACCTCGATGAATACACTGCGTTGCCGCCACGCCCAAAGGACGACGCCGAAACGGAGGAAGCGAAGCAGGGCCAGGCTGAGGCGAGAGGAGATCTTCCGACAACGCTCACCGAACTCGCAGCACCTTATGGCGCTGATCTCAACAGCCCGGGCGCCTACGACCAGCTTGGCCTTGCTCCGATCTTCGCCCCCGGCGCGGGATTCGCCGGCGCTACGTTCGGAGCGAGCATCTTCGCGGGAATCGATGTCTTCGCGAACGTGGGCGCCGCGGTCGCCGGCGCCGCGCGGGGATTGCTTGGCGCGCAAGAGGTCCCCTCAGGCGTCGGGGTGCCTGCCGGTTTTATCGCGGGGTTTGGCGCAGGCGCGGGATACGCAGGCGCCGTTGGCGAAGCAGGTATTGGCGGGGCGGCCGGCCTGCGCGCGGGAGCACCGAACTTTCTCGGCACACCGGCAAGCTTTGGCGCTGGAGCGCCGTCCTCCCCGTTCGCGCCGCCTCTCGGCTCGCCCGGATACGGAGCGCCAGGTTATGCCCCACCTCTGTATGCCGCCTCTGCATTCCCCACGGGCCCACTCGCCTCGCCGCGAGGACCTGTCTACGTCAACGGCGTGCAGGTGGGCGGGGGCCTGGCCGGCGGCGTCGGAATCGGCGGTGGGGTGGCCGGCGGCATTGCATCCAGTCGTTTCGGCGTCCTTACGGGAGGCACATCGTTCGACGGCCATCTGGGCGGCGGCGCGGGTGCTGGATACGGGGCGAGCATCGCGGTCTCCGGTACGCCGACGTGCTTCGCCATGGCATCCGTCCCCGGCAGCCTCACGCCAGCCCCGCTGACGGGGAACCTCTGATATGCCAGGCGCCGCACGCAGGCTCCGTCTTCGTCTCTTTTTGGAAGGCGTGGAGGTGCCGGTGATCGCGGCTACCGTCGAAACCACGCCGAACGCTCCGGCGGCAGCTTCCATTCAAATCCCTCCCCTCGCCGAGGCCACGCGTCTCCTTCCCCGGACGCTCGTGCATCTCTTCTTTCTCGACGGCTACCAAGGACCTCCCCGACCCCTCCCATCAAAGGAGGCGGCATCGGCGGCGTCGCATGAGGCTCTGCCAGACTTGCCCGCGTCCGATGGCGAACAGCACAATGCCGACTTGACCAACTATCGACTTCTCTTCGGTGGAGAGGTGGTTGGCTTTCAGTGGACGAAAAATACCGCCAGTCGCTCGGTGGTACTGCAGTGCTTGGACTGGTCGAACTATTGGGACTACGCATACCAATGGCAGAACACGGACCTGTTCGGCCCTGGTGTTCGAGCGCTCTTTTCAGGTGGCGCAACGAATCTCTTTACAGACTTCTTGTCGGATGAAGGGAGCATCATCACGCGGATCATCCAAACTCCCAGCGCACAATATCCCAAGTTGAAAGGGCTCCTCGGCGGCCTCGTTCATTTGTTGGAGGCTATTGGAGGTTCGTACTACACCGAGAAGAAATTTGCCGGTCAGAACATCTTCTTTTCGCTGGCCGAACTGCGTTTGCATATCACGCAAATGGTCACCGCGTATGAAGACGATCCGACTTGCTCGCGGTTGCTCAACGCGAGCGGCTACGATGCGCTCTTTGGGCGCACCTTGGGAGGGCTTGGACAGCAAGTCAGCATTCGGCAGGCCATCAACGCTCTCATGGCCGTTATCTTCCACGAGACTTACGCCATTCCGTCCCCGCGGTTCGTCCCCGGTACCGCGGGAACGGTATCTGGGCAGGTTCGTCGTTCGCTTGCGCAAGATCCGAAGAATGGGTTCATCGCCAAGTCTGCACAGGCACTCGTCGGTGGCCTTAGGAGCCTCCTCGCGACGCTGAAGCCCGCCGCCGCCGGCGCGGATGCGGCTGCCGACCGAGCCGCCATGGTGGCGAGCATCCAGGCCGCGCGAAACGAATGCGCCCGAACGCTCTCGCAAATCCGCGACCCTGCGGTGCAGAAGACGCGTCCCTTTTTCGCATCCGCACTGCGTTCGCTTGATCAGGCGCGGGCCAAGGCCGGCACGGCCAGCGTAAGCCGACCCTCGCAGGCCACGTCAGGGCTCACGGATGCCCTCACCGAAGCCATCACTCAGCTTCAGCGTGTCTCGGAGTATCAGATCACGAGCAACCGGAAAGACGCCATTCCGGCCCGGCTCAATGCTCAAATCTTTCGACCTGACGTGTGGTTTTCAGCTCCACCATGTTGCAACGTCCTATTTCCAGATCAATACACCTCACTGAGGTACGCGCGGTCATTCCTGCAAGAGCCCACCCGATTTCTCCTCAAAACCAACGATGAATTCTTCGGCGAAGATGAGCTCTTCGACCAATTCTATTTTGCGCCAAAAGGCCCCTCTCTCAAGAAAGACCAGGCCACGCTGCGCAGCGTTCTTTCCAATGATTTGCTCGACCACGAACTGTTCTCCGGAATTCTTCCCGTGTTCGAAAAAATGGGCGAACTCAATATTTTCGCGGCACGATCCGGTACCGTCGATGGGAAGGCGCCCAAGGTTGGCCTGGCGCAGAGATCTGCGAACTTTCTGTATTTCAAGTATCGATTTGCAGCACGTCGACTCGAGGTGAGCGCGCGCTTCAATCCGTACGTTGCACCTGGTTTTCCGGGCTTGATCATTGACAAGTACATCGACTCTGCGTCGGCCAAGCGACGGGCGGAGTTGAGCGCGCAGTTCGGCAGCGCGAGCCCTCAATCCGCGACGGTCGCCGGCACTCACTTTCTGGCGAATTTCACCGAAGTCAGTCATGCGGTCGATCAGCAGGGGGGGCGGACCGAGATCGTGGGCAGCTACGCGCGCCAGGCCGAGGAGAGCGTCGAATTTCTCGGCATCTCGAAGAGTCAGACGGTCCAGACGAAGGCTGCGCAGACGGCGACGCGCTCCAGCGACGTGGCGGCGTTGAGCGCACCGCGGCCCATGTCCAAAGGGCCCCTCGGGGGCAGCATCATGCGAGCCACGGACGTCACCGATGTGTATCGCGCCACAGACGTTGCCAGTGGACTTGCCCTGCCTCTGTTGGCGGACAAGAAGCGCCCGGGCGCGCCGGGAGGTCGCATTCGCGTACCGGTTGGAATTGCCGCGACTGCGAGCGCGTTTGGGCGCGATGTGGTCGCCCTTGTCGGGGATGCGAACGCACTCGTGAGTTTCCGCGCTTACCGCGTGGAGGAAGAGATCGCGATCGGCCAGACCAAAGTAGTCGACCTGCCCGCCGAGGAGTACATCCGGCCGGGGTGGTATGGGGACATTTGGCATCCAGCCCAAATCACAAAGGCGTACGCGCACTTCTTCCAGACCGGAGCCATCACCGATGCCATCGACGTCGCCACGACGGTAGGCGGTCCCAATTCCGATTCGGCGCCAGCACTCTCCCTTGGCTCGGGCGCAAGCATTGAGACCGCCGTCGCATGGCTCGTGGACCTCTACTCGTACATTCGCGCCGAGGGACTCGACGTCGACGAATTCATTCGTTCCTACACATGGAGGCCCATTGCTACGCTCGCCGATCTCTTCGGCACGGCGGATCTTCAATTCTCCCCGGACGGCCACCAAGTCGTCCGCGGCGTCGAAGGATTTCATTCGCGCGCATTTGGGCCGTTCAGCGACTTGTTCGGGCTCGTGACCCCCGACATTGACACGGTCCTCGGCGTCAAGCGGGGCTCGACCGTGGCGCAACGAGGTGACACTCGAAAGCGAAAGCGAGACGCCGTGATGGACTACGTAACCGCGCTTCAGTTTTCGCGCGCCATTCTTGGCTAAGGCCGATCACACCTTACATCGGCCGGCGCCGAGGAAAGTCGCGGGGCCAACTACGACTTGTCTTTTCGGAAGTCGTGTGCGATCGCGCGGACCGTCTCCGCGAACTTGGCGAACGCTTCGTCGATAGGTCGTAGGTATTCGGCCCGCTCTACAGATCCCGCCTCGGCGATCGCCTGGTTGGCCCACTGCAAAACGGCCACAAGCTCCGGCATTGTCGTTTTGATCTTTTCGGGAGCGGTCACCCGCTCTGCCCAGTCCAGAACCGCAAGCTGCGTCGCGAGCTCTTCGCTTCGCTCTTGGACGTAGCCGAGATCTCGATAGACGAGGTCATCGAACGACGGCGATGGAAGCGTAGACAACGCATCAAGCATTCCGGGGAGCAGGTCTCCGGCATGCCCGCAAAAGAAGCCCACCCACCAGAGGTCGTCGGGTTGGGTGGCATCCGCTGATGTGGTTCCGATCAATTCGGTCGGCGCTTTGGCGTACGTGATGCCGAGATGCACCATCACGCCAAGCGCCTCGATATCACCGTGGGAGCGCCCATAGCATCGGTGCCCGCGGGGAACGCCCACGTAGCCGCACCACACGCCATAGCCTCCTCGGATAGCGAGTGCCGGCAGACCAGCGCGCGTTGTCCATTCCGCATGATCGGGCTCGTTCGACCACGGGCCCTGGGTGCGGATATTTTTGCCGCTCATCAGAATCGGGCGCGCCTCGCCCCCGCCACCGAGATGCCGGAGCTGCGCCTCATACTTGCCACCGAAGGCCTCCATCCGAGCGCGAGCTGCTTTCTTCTTTGCGTTCTTCTTCGTCATGACCCGCTCCATTCCGCTCCGTCGAGCGAGTCCCCGCATCCCACTCGCCGGCAAGAACAGAACGAGCCGACCATCCTGAGACCGCAGCCCCTTTCCCCCTTGGAGAACCTCACGGGGAGAGGTTCGATGGGGTCCGGCGTAGGAGACGCCGACGGCCAACGCCGCACCCCCACGTATACCAAGCTCACGTGAACGCGCAACGAGGTGTCGGCTCGGTCGACGTCCTGAAATTGGTTGCCGATCGCTGTCCGGGCAGATGCGCGCGGTGACCAGTCCTGATGGACTCGCCCCGCACTTTCGGTGCGATGAAGAACTCTTCCACACGGCCAAAGCTCCATGTCGCGCCTTCGGTTTTCACCGCACCGGGTGTTACACCCGCGACGTGAAAGAACTTCTTTCCGCGTTCATCGACGAGCTCGACAAGATTGCCATCGCCCAAGAGCGCCTCCACCGTACCTCAAAGGGACGCACGGGTCGCCCCGCGCTTCGCGTGCACACCCTTCTCTCAAAGGAACGGGACGGGTCCTTGTACAAGAAGGAGCTCTCGAAGCATGCCGAAACGGGATCGGTCGTCCCCTTCGCGAAAGGCCCCGCCGACCCGTCCGAGGCAAGAGCACCCAAGCGAAAGGGGGATGTCCCAAGCAAGGAAGACATGGACGCCCCCAACCGCCGCGATGCACGCGAGGCGGCGACAACGGTGCACGGCCTGGGACAGACCTTCGGCAACATCGGCGCATGGAATTCGCCGACGGAGCACGCATGAACCTCGACGTACTTCGAGCCTCGTTCCTGGCGGAGCTCGAGGCGATGGCTCATGACCGGCGAGCAAAGACCGCTTCGACCCCGCGTGCTTCGCGGATCCGCAAGACGGCGCAGACCCTCGCGATCGCGGCCGATCCCAAATACGCCGGTATCCTCGGCCGTCTTGCGGAGGAAGGCGCGAGCCACAAGGCGGAGCTTGCGGGGCTGGGGATGCTCGCTGGCATCTCGGCCGATCGACTCCAGGCGGGGGCGCGGGCCAAACCCGGTGAGGACTGGCAGAAAAAAAGCCTCCTGGGAGGTGAGACGGGGCACCACCTCACCGATATTGCCGGCCTCGGGGTACTGGCCATTCCGAGCGCGGCGTCCCACCTAACCGGGCGAGGACGGGGTCTACCTCTCCCGAAGATCGCCGAGGCAGCGAGCCCTCGATGAACGTCCACGCCTTCTTCGACGAGCTGCGAAAGTTGGGCGCCATTTCAGACGAGCATGCGCAGGCGTCGCTCGATCGCCTCGAATCACTGGACCGTACCCGGCGCTCCACGGGGCAGATTGCGCGGTACGCGGGCCTCGGCGCGGCAACGGCGCCCGTTATCGGCGCCCTAGGAAACGCGGTCCGCGGAAAGGGCTTCCGGGGCGGGCTCCGTGGAACGGAATACCTGCGCGACGTCGCCGGCAATGCCGTGGCGGGCAGCCTCGGCATGGGCGCCGTCCCCGTACTTCAGAATCACCTGGATCGTCGCGCCGAGTTGGGGACCCTTCGAAAGTACGTCCAAGAGAAGACCGGAGCCGGAGCGCCCACACGTGAGGGCTTCTTGATGGCGAGCGACGTGCCCGCATCACGCCGACTCCGAGTCGAAGCAACGGCGCAGCCCGAGCACGCGAGCAGCGCCAGCGCCCTGGGAGACGGTGTCACGTACAAGGCCGGTGACTTCGTGCGATCGAAGTACGCAAGCGCGTCCCCGTTCGCGGCGGCGCGGGCGGCGAAAGCCGTTGGCGTAATGCCGCCCAAGAGCCCGACTGCGAGCTTGGGCATTCGCGACATCGCCAAACCACGGGGGGCCGGTTTCGGAAGCGGTATCCCCGGCGCCTTTGCGGGAAGCCTGGGAGGACAAGGGCCCGTCGATCTTCGTGCGGGACAGCTTGGTCCGAAGCTCGCGCAACGAGGACGTGAGCATGCGGAACAAGGATCGTGAGGCGCCTCGCCCGGCGCCTCGAAAGGAGTTCCATGTCCGAACTTTCATCCACAGAGCAACTCTGCCCTATTGGCGACGCGCTTCTTTCTGCGCTTCAGGATGAGTACACGCGCCGCATCGAGCTTCACACCCCTTCGATCGAGGACCGCCTTACGGCACTGCGAAAGCGACTTGGCGACGCGCCACCGACGGAGCGGAGCTACGAGGAGCGAAGACACCGGGCTCGGCAGGCTCTGGCGTTCGCCGCCGCGGAATCGTATTTCCTCGCGACAGAGCTAGGCATCGAACGCCAAGAGGCGCAGACGTACCGTGCGCTTTTCGATCATCTCATTGAGTCCTGCGACTTCGAAAAAATCGAAATCGCGCTGCGCGAAAAGCCAGGCGCGGCTCCCCTACGCCGCGAACACGTAGAGCGCGCGAAGTTGGTGTTCGGTACGGCCGCGCAACTCGTGCAATACGTGAACGATCACTCGCGTGCACGCGAAGGCAGCGCGGAGGAAATGGCCCTCAGCCGCCGGTGTGGAGAACAGCTGGCCAAACTCTTCAGTCAAGCTGAGCTGGCCTTCGAACAGCGTCTATTTGATGTTGAAGCGCTCATTGCACCAGAGGTTCGCGAGGAAGACGGCTCTGCGCGCCGAGACGCGACGCCCAATTCCGAATAGATCTCCTCCAAACAGCCGCGCTTATTCTCTCGCATCCGGCGGCGTCAGATACGGACGGAGCGCTTCCCCCATTTGCGTCTTCAAACGTGATATTTGGGATGCGCTTCGGCCCATGCGGCGCGCAAGCTCCCCCGTCGACGTCACTTGCGGGTCAGCTCCCGTTGGGTATGTAAATCGAAACAGTGTTTGCAAGTCCGGTTTCGGCAGAATCTGCGGAAGAAGGTGGCGCGCCAACTCGAGCTGTTGCTCCGCGTATTGTGGGCCTCGTTCGGTCGGGTCGGTTTCGAACCGAGACGCGGGGATGTCACGCACGCGGGCGCTTTGAATCCGCGCCACGCGGGATGCGGGGAGGCCAACCCTCCCCGCGATCTCGCCGTGCGTCGGATCGCGCCCGAGCTCTTCTTTTAGCTCATCACTTGCCTTATCGATTTTCCCGATTTGAGCAGCCTGCCCCTCGGGGATATAGGCGGCATTTGCATATTGATTGTTGTAACGCTTTGCCTTTTGCAAATAGATCTCCACGTGGGTATTGAGCGCCGCTCCGCGCGTCGGATCATATTTCTCGAGCGCGCCAATGAGCTGTCGCTGGAGTTCGGCACGAAACGCCGCCGTCGACACCTGAGGAGCTTTCCACTGCATGACTTTTCGCTGCAGCACGGGCGCGAACGCATCGAGGATAGGTTCCAGATGCTCGGGACGCCGTCCCTGGTCCATCCAAGTCCGCCAGAGCGCGACGTCGCGCTCCTTGCGAGCGGAGACTTCCGCAGTCTTCAGGGCGAGGAATTCGGCGGCCGGGTTCATAACGGAAGAAGGTCCTGCACGAGCTCACGCACGGTCAGCCCAGAGCGCGTGGGCCCGGCGCTCTTGCGGAGCAAGGGTGAGTGCGGCTCGATGCACTCGTGCGCCTCGAGGTCGAATTGCGCCGCGAGCTCGGCGCGGGCTCGTCTTCGAAGCTCCGAAATGCGGTCGAAGAGACGCTCGAGCAGCTGTTCTCGGTCATTCCTTGCCTCGCGCAAAGCCGCCTGCCCATGATCCGCGCCGCCTCCTGTCACGTGGTCCTCGTCGCGCGTCGGCATGCACCGAACGTCGCACGCCCATTCGTGACGCGAAAGCGGGCTGTCCGCGCCGACAACATCGATCACGACAATGTCAGGACACGTTAACATCATGCACGTTCGCATACGATTGCACATTGTTCAACACTGTCCGCGACTTCACTGTCTCGCGAGCAATTGCACGCAACTAGCGCCAAATTTGGCCGAGTTCTTCGCCGAAGGCCATCGAATCCGCGATTCACTGGCGACCATCCACATCCTGTTGTACATGTCACATGTCAACGTCTTATACGGTCGACCACTCCGTGAACGACTTAAACAAAAGCCGCCTCCTTCGCCGTCATAAGGGCCGTGAGGAGGCACTGGATGACACAGGGACATGCACTTCACACTTCGTCTACCCCGTCCAAAAGGCATCGTCGGAGAGAGAGGCCGCTTTCGCCTCAGGAGGAAGCCGACGCCAGCGCCAGCCGGCGTTTCGAACAAGGTCGCCAGCAGGAGGCCGTGCTGCTCCAGCGCGTCGCGAGCACCGTGATCGTCGACAAGCTCGCGTACCCGGCGCGAACCGATTTCGAGGTCCGAGACGGAAAGGTTTGCATTCGCTATTTGCCCAACGATGACGTGTTCACCATCCATCCGCACGCGCTTGCGCAGTTGGCAGAGAAGGCGGGTCTGCCGCCAAGCTTCGCACTGAAACGCGCCCGTGGAGAGGAGTGGGAAAAGCAGCTTGTTTGCACGAATCTGAACACGCTCTTTCAGCGCACGCAGTTTCTGACTTCCGAGGGCGAGCCGACACGGTTTCTCCACAGGATCATTGGAAAGGAGCTGCGAGGTTTTCTTACGCGGCGCTTCAAGCGCCACCTCGCCTCCATCCCGCTCTTGCGTGCTTTCGTCGAAGCTTGTCGCAAAAGCTGCGCCGAACCCGTCGAAGCGATCAGCACGGATATCCGGTTCTCGCTCAAGGCCTTTCTGCCGCAGGTCTTCCAGGCATTCCCTGGCCAGTACGTCTGCGTCGGTGTGGAATGGGCGAACAGTGATTTCGGCGCCGGAAAGCTTCTGATCAGCCAAACCGTCTGGGATCCGTTGCGCGATACCCACGCAGTCTTGGATCACAAGATCAGCCGTGTTCACCTCGGTTCCATCATCGAGGAGAGCGATCTCGAGATCAGCAGTGAAACGGCCGCCAAAGAAGTCGATGCCCTCGCGCATGCAACACGGGACATGGTGCTCAAGCTGCTCAATGAGGAAACGATCGAGCGGCTTCTCCACGGCATCCAAGTGGCTCATGAGCACCAGCTTTCATGGCGACAGTTGCGACGACAACTTGCGCTTTTCCTCGCGCGAAAGGAGATCGCCCACGTCGAAGACCTCCTCACGTCGGACGGCGTCGTCGACCTACCACCGGCAGGTCAGGACGAGAACGGAGAGCGGGTTCCGACCCGCTGGTGGGCATCCAATGCGATTGGCTACCTCGCCAAGCGGACGGCCGATCCGGGGCGGAAGCTCGAGCTCCAATATGAGGCAGGGAAGCTACTCAAGGGCCTCACACAGGGCGATGCGGAATGAGTCCGTATCGCTCTCCTGGCACCCGTCCGGACACTGCCGGGCCGCCAACGTCCTATCGCGTGCATTTCATCAAACGGATCGCCGTGGCAAGCCTCGACATCGAAGCCAAATCCGGCGACGACGCCATCGAGCTCGCGAAGGCGCGCGCGAGCGAACTCGTCTGGCACGACGACGACGAAGACGACCTTCAGGTGGTCGACGTCGAGCCGCTCGACCCCCCATCTGCCGTCCCCGGCGCACCGTCGGCTTCCCCGTGGTGCCCGCTGCCTATCGAGGACATCTGCAAGGAGATGCCATGAACAAAGTCGTTATCGAAATTCCGCTACGGGAGAAGGTGCGGCCCGACGATCGCGCTCCGCTCGTCGCGCGCTACAGGCTCGCTATCGAGGGCGCGCTTCGAGCTTGCAAAGTGGGAGACCGCATCGTCCACGATCCCGCAGGCATCCGTGCGCGCGTCGAGAACGATCCGGAGACCAAAGGCGCGCGGGGCAGGCCATAGTCTTTGAAGCGCGCGGCATGACATGACAGCCGTGTGGGCGAGGAGGGGCGGCATGTCGTCGCTCCCTCTTCCACACGCGTTTTCGTACAGTGCGCGCCATGGCGGATTCCAGCGCGTCCGGACGCACGGACCGGCTCGATGAGCTCCTGGCGGCCACGCATGCCTGGGCCATCCAAAGGCGCGCAGCGCTGCAGAATCGATTGGATTCAAGCAAGCGCATTCTCCAAGGGCGAAGCGGTTCCGAGCGCCTCGCCCAAGCCTCGGTCCAAGCTGCGAGCGAGCTCGTTGTCGACGAGATTACCGATTTTCTCGTGTCACCCTGAATTCTCGACACGTCATTGGAGAAAGCACGATGGATATGTCTTCCGAAATTCATGT
The DNA here is from genome assembly GCA_037157805.1 of Sorangiineae bacterium MSr11367. Classification (NCBI taxonomy): domain Bacteria; kingdom Pseudomonadati; phylum Myxococcota; class Myxococcia; order Myxococcales; family Pendulisporaceae; genus Pendulispora; species Pendulispora rubella. The sequence goes on from CP089983.1 coordinate 9,234,622, forward strand.
ATCCGCGACTGCGAGCGCACGACCCATCGCCATTAGTCCAAAGGGGCCAGGCGATGAAGGCGACGACGTCCCCACCGACGCCTTGGCTGCCAAGGTCGAGGACATCCTTCGTCGACGCGAGAAGATTGAGGGACAGTTCCTCCAATGCACCGAAGGGCTCTCTCAGCTCGCGCGAGACATTGTCGCCCTTGCTCCGATCTTGGCGCAGGCGTACGGATCGAGCCTTGGACCGCTGGGCGCCGTCATCGGTGAGCATCTTTCGCCGGCCCCATTGCCTCCGGCAAGCGCGATTGTCGTTGGGGTGGTCAACCTCGCGGACGAAAGTGGGGCGCCCCTCGTCAACCGCGAGGTTCTGGTTTCGGGCAACATGCTCGGCCAGAGCCCCGACGGCAAGGTGCTCTACGTTCCCGGGCAACGCAAACTGCCGACGGACAAGAATGGACATGCCGAGTTCCAACTCGTTCGGGGGCTTGAGGTCATCGTGGCCGTTGCGGGCACCGAGATCCGGCGCAATGTCGTCGTTCCGACCAATCCGGAGATAACGGAGTTCAACCTGCTGGACCCTTTTCTGGGGAACGACATGTTTGGCGTCCAGCATCCGACGATCGACTACGCTGTGCGGAGGAGCCTGTGAGCGCGCTCACGCCTTTTGTATGCCGCGATTGCATCGCGGTGGCGAAGGATTTGGAACAACGGGGCCGGGCATCGGAAGCCCTGTCCGTGCTCCGTGCGCTTCATGTCTATCTCGACTACATGCCCATTTTCGACGATGGCTCGAATCAGCAAGCGGTCGCCGAAGACATCGAGCGATTGAGTGCCCGTGAGAAGGAAGACCATCCGTGAGCCTCGTCGCCGTCGATTTCTTCGTCTCGAATTCGACAACGCGAACACCGATTCAGGGCGTGATCGCGAAGATCATTTCCCGGGATGGAACCTTACCGCTCACCCAGGCGGAAACGGATGCCTCCGGACGCGCGGCGTTTCTGCTACCAGCGGATCACCCGTTGCAGGTGCGTTTTTACAAGGTGCACATCACCTTTCGAAACCCGCTCTTGTTTACACCAAAGGAAGCCGGCCCCAACGTCTTTGGTGTTGAGGGGCACCGGGTCGCGGACCCGGTCCCGACCGACCCACGACTCTGCTGCGCGTACGGCTATTTCCGTAGTGCGACGGGCGCGCCCGCCGCGCACGTCGATATCTACTTCACGGCGCTATTCAAGCCGCTCGTGTTGGACGGAGATCTGGTGCTCACCGAACGCGCCGCCCTGCGCACCGACGGCAGCGGGTACGGACAGATCAACCTTCTCCGCTCGGGGACATACGCCGTGAGCATTCAGGGATACCAGGACAACACGCGTGAGATCTACGTTCCTGATGCGGCCAACGTGAACCTGCCGGACCTCCTCGCTCCCGTCGTGCAGAGCGTCGCGTTCGTTCCAGAGGGCCCATTCGCTCTGCGCACGGGCCAAGACCTTCCTGTGGCCGTCAAGGTCGTGGCAAGCGACGGGCGCATCCTTGCGGGGTCCGCCCCCGCCGACGTGCGATGGTCAAGCAGCAACGAACAGGTATTCGCGCCGCTCCAAGCCGGCGGAGCACTCACCTTGCGTGGCCTTGGCAAGGGTAGCGCCGAGCTGCGAGCGGAACGCCTGAATCCGAGCCAGATTCGGGTCCAGGATTCCGGCATTCAGGGTGTCCCCGTCACCGTCCGCGTGTCGTAATGGCGACCGGCGTTGCCTCGCTCGTTTCCTTTGCGCGGCGCGAGGCCGAACGCTGCGCTCTCCGCCTAGCGGCTCCACGTCCGCGTCGGGACCTTTTCGCGCGCGACGTCAGCGTGGTCAGCACACTCGTCAAGTTGCTCGAGGATGCCGTAGCTTCAAGCGCCCCCGAAACGTGCTGGCGTATCCCTTTCGAGCTTTCGGCCCCAGTCGAGGAGATCCCACCGCCCAAGAGCAAGGCTTCCAGCGCGCGTCCCAAGCCCAAGCAACTCGCCGAGGAACCCGAGCTCCCCATCACTGGGCATCCCTCCGATATTGCTGGCTGTCGAACGCTGCTCCTCGAGGTCGTTCGCCGTGCTGCCTACGATTGGGTGCTTTACCGCGACAGCTCACACCCCGCCAAAAAAGCGCTTGCCGAGGACGCGTACGAGTGGCTCTTCGAAATCGACGAAGATTCGCCAGGGAGCGGCGGCGACGAGGAGGATGCAGAGGGGATAACCAGCTTTCTATCGATTTGTGACACGCTGGATATCGCACCGGAGGTGTTGCGCGCACGCATTCGCGTCCTCACGAGGCGCAACGTCGTCAGCATCGGTCGGCCCGCCGAGTACCGTCGGCGCCGAGTGGAGACAGGCGAACTCGCCGAGTCCGCCGCGTCGCTACCCGGTGCAGGCGCCTGGAGTGCGTTCGCCGCGGGGACGGGGCCTCTTGGCGGCGGTGGACTTTTCTGAATCCGAGAAAAAGAGGGGCAAGTCCCTATTGTCAGTAAACCTCAGGAAGGAGATGCAATGTCGAAGAACCCAGTTCTGGTGGTGGTTCTAAGAGTCGGCGAAATACCCGAACTCCGAGAAATAGACGACCGTTTAGAAGTCTATCAACAGATCGTCGGCGGAGATATCGAACTACTGCCGTGGCGATCGGACTTCCTCGCCTATGTGAACGAAGGCCGAGATTACGAAGAATTGCCGTTCAACGTCGCTCTCGACGGACATATCGTCCGAGGACCGCTGGTCGTCTCGGGCCATGCGGGGCGCGGCAAGGAGCGCGCGCTGACACCCCAGGAGTTGATGTCCGTCATGCAGCACCTGCGAGAGATGCCTCGTACGCTGCTGGCATTCAACAAGCAACTCCGGCCTGCGGGCGGGATGATTGCGAAACAGCGCGCACAACGGGATTCGGCAGCTCGCAAGGCAGAGCGCGCAGGACACGTCGCTTCCGCTAGTTCCTCAAGGCCGCGACCAGGAGCACGGCTCCGGAAAGAAGGTCCAGCGAAGCGGGGTGGGCGATGAGATCCTGGAAACCCGAGTCTGCAGAGATTCAAATCTACGGGGAGCTTCCAAGCTTCCTCCTCGATGCGCGAAGGGCGTTTGCAAAGATCCCCAAGCAGCGCATCGCCGCGGCCGCTGAAATCGTTGAAGCGCTCAGTTACATGCTTTCCGATGCTCGATCGGCCGCGTCCGCCCGCTACATCGTCGACCTCCTCAAGTACGAAAGCACCCCGGGCGATCCGTCAGAACTGGAGAGTGTGCTCGAGTCGTTTCGAAAAGCGATGCGCGCCAACGACGTCGCAGACATGAAACGCAAACGAAGAGCGCCCCCGGAATAAGAGTTCGGAGGTGCAAATCGATGTCGAAACCCATGTTGACTGCCGTCGTCATGTGTCCCCGTCAGGCTCCCAAACCTCGACGGTTCATGGTGGGCAGCACGTACGTGATTCAGAACAAGAACTACCAGGCATTTCTTCGCGGGCCGCCTGACCCGATAGCGTGGGGAGATCGATGCATCGTGTATGTGAGGGAGGACCATGCTCGCCAGGGTCTCGCCTTCAATGCCATGCTCGACCGCACCCCCATCTTCGGACCGATGCTGGTGGTTGCGGACGATAGCCCGAGCACGTGGCTGGATCGAGGGTTCAACCCCGACGAAGCAGCCGAAGTTGTACGGGTCCTGAGCCAGCTTCGACGGGAGCCGTGTCTTCAGCCACCCCACGTCGAACCGCCATTCCCCGCGTGGCGACCGACGGAAGCGATGGTCGCGAAAACGCTGAAGGCGCTCGAGCGGGGAGGCTTCTCGACCGCCCAGATGACGGGCAAGGTCCGCCGCATGTCGACGGCCGCCGTGCCACGCGATACTCGGGTCGAGGATTGGCTTAGGTCGTTGAAGCGAGACGAGTGGGACAAGGTGATGAGTCGCCTCGGGCGACGCTGACCACGTCGGCCACTGTGTCGCGGAGGAGGGTTCTCGGGCCCTTCTCTTCTACCCTCGCGATCGCGATGTATCGACCCGAGGAGATCCAAGCCGCCGTCGAAAAGCTGGTTCGACCGAGTATCCGACGGCCCGTCGATGCCCTCGGCGCGCGACGCACGGACGTTTCGTTCGACGATCTCCAAGAGGCCGCCGCGGGCGTTTTCTTGCTCCATCCCAATGCGCCCTACCGCGTGATCTTCCTCGGAGCGCAGCGTCTGCGCGAAGCGCTTGCTGCGGAAGTCACCCTGCTGCAACAGGTGCTCGATGCCATCGAAGCTGCGGGGCGCCATACCACGCCGATCACGGACCTCTCGTCTCTCTCAAATGCCACGGCGGCTTTGAATGAAATCGAAGCGGTAAGCGCAAACCGCGCCGGCGCCTCTCGCAACATCGCACGCACGGCCGCATACCAACGGTTCGACGCCAATGTCGCCGCATTTCTTGCAGGGCCGGCGGCCAATATCCGAGCGGGCGGCGCCATCGTGCAGACACCCGAGCAAGCGCGGCGCGCCCTTCCGGGACTTGTCGCCGACCTGCGCGAGCGCCATGTCGCCATCGTTCGTGCCGCAACCTATTTGGCGGGGGCCATAGACGACTACGCGAGTGTCAACCTTCCGTCGCTCGTTGCTCGGGGTACGCTCGGACGATCACGCAGTGTGCTGACCGCGCACACCAAATCCATGGCCACGGTTTCAAGCGATGCCCGTCTCGAGAAGCTTCGAGCGGTTACCCTCGACGTGCTCGCAACGCGCGCCGTCCTCAAGGCCTTTGGCTCGTTCTCGGGCCCTTCCGAGTTCCTCCCGCTAAGCGGTGTGGGACGGCCCTATTCCGATGCGACGCACCTCGCGACCCCGGCGGCACTCACCTCGGAGAAGTTCAATGCGTACGCGATCATGGCCGGCGAGAATGTACTCGAGATCGCGCTCGACGAAGGCAACCCACCTATTGCGCTCATCCTGCCTCCGTCGACCATGGCGTCGCTGGACGGTGGCACGCCGGAAAGCGAAGGCTCGCCGGGAGGCTTTCTCATTGGAGATGGCACGAATCCCATCCCGCCGGGAGGCGGTACGGCGCCGAAGAACAACAAATTCGTCCTCGATGTGAGCGCCGGGCGTGTCTCCACGACGTACACGGCAAACCTCACCGTGAGCGCAAGCCTCACCGCGCTCACGCCGGTCGAACAGATTGCGCAAGACCTCAACGCTGCATTGCCACCAGGCGTGCGCGCACGCGCTGTTTTCGTTCCCCGGCGCTACGCGGGCACCGTCGACGTGGCGGCGTCCAGCGGGCCGGAAACGAGCGCCACCGCTTCCCCCGCCACCGACTTCGGCGCCATCGGCGTCCTCGCGGGCGACCTGCTGAGCGTTTCGGCCGGACCAAACGAGGGCCTCTTTAGGGTGCAGGGGATAGCCAGCCCGCGAGAGCTTCGGATCGCAAGGGATACCGGTGTGTTCCTCGCCCAGGCGGCCGCCCCCTGCGAGATCGGTCCTCGAGGACGGCGGCTGCGCATCGCGTGCGTCGATCCGAAAAGCCAATTGCCGGCAGCTACGACCCTCACCGTGCGCGCGCCGGATGATGTCGCGCGAGCCGGCGAAGCCACCCTGGGGTTTGTTCCGGGCCTTGCGAGCGAATGCTCGCCCTCGACGCCCGGGGACGTCACAGATCGCATCCGTGAGCAGACGGCCGCGTTGGCGGTGAACGTCCAGTATCTACCGCTGGTGGAGGGCACGACCGGGCGCGCAAGCAGGACGAATCCCTTTCAGGTCGCGTTCTTCACCTACACGGGCAGCGCCAGCGCCGTTTTCCAGGGCAGTGTGCTCACACTCGTCAGCCCTGTCCTGACGCCCGACGTTGTCGCGGTGGGCCAGCGAATCGTTCTTCGTGCGGGCGCCAATCCCGGGCTCTCCGGAACAATCACGACCGTCGCCCAAGGAACGCTCACAGCGACCATGGTTGCACCCGGCGCGAGTAGCCCAAAGGTGCTCTTCGACGTCGGCCCCGACTTGGCCCCTCAGGCCCATCAAACCGTGCGCGTGACAGGTGGCCCCAATCAAGGCGATTACCCGGTGCGCGGCCCGGGCGACACGCCGCTGGACATCGCACTTCGGCGATCTCTGCTTGTCGTGGGGCAAGGCGCTGAATCGCTCACCTTCTCCGCGTCGCTCGGAAATACGGCCATCGTCTTCGCCGCAACAAGTCGGACGACGGCATCGCGTGTGGAAGTCCGGGGAGCGGCCGCGTCGCTCTTTTTCGTGGCTCCCGCGACCGCCAACTACGGCACGACCGCCTACGTGCGTGTGCCGCAGCCGCTACGCGGTGTCTCCGTGGGCGATCTCCTCGAGGTCTACGCCGACGATTACCAAAGCCCGTCCCAGTTGTTTCGCATCGAGGACGCGGAGTCCCAAGCGCCGATTCTGCGCATATCCCCCGAGATCCGTAGCAACACCACGCTCCGCTTCGGAGAGGAGCCACCTCCGTTCGCGAGGGTTCGGTTCGCCCGCGGCGCGGCATTCGCGACGCTCGAGCGGCGCCTGCGGACCTGGCTCGCCCTCCCCTCGAGCAACCCCTCGTTCTTCACCGATCTGCATCGCTACATCAATCCGCTGACAGCGAGCGCCAACCCGACCGCCACCCAAGTCGGTGCGGCTCGCGATCGACTCGCAGCGCTCCTCGCCGACTTGACCTTGGTAGGCGCAACAACGCGCGGGGCAGCACCCACCGCGACGCTCGAATTCTCGTTGACGAGCTACGCGGTTGAGCCCGTTGCGGCACTCGATACCCTTCTGCGAAGCTACAAGGAAAAGGGGGCGGACCGCGCGAGCGACCTCCTGCTTCAAGGGCAATTCTCGGCATTTTTCGGTCTTTCGGTGGACGACGCGTCGTACGCCGGGGCGATGCAAGCTCGCATGCGTGAGGTGGTCCAGCAGGACGTGTCCCTTCGAAAGACCGACCGCGCTGACGTCGTCCAAGGGCGAAGCATCGTCACGGCCGCAAGCCCGGATTATGAGCAGGATGTATCGGACAGCGCGGGCCAGTGAATGACGGTCTTCGCGTCGGGCTTTTTTGGACGGCGGGCGGCGCATCGCGCATCGCGGAATAAGAAACTTGATGGAGCATCGGCGGTCGTGACGTCGCGACTGGGCAGTCGCGACGGTGTGACGTCCGTTCTGGGACACATCAAGATCACTAACTCTCATACACTGTGCTCACGACATCTAAAATGTCATAGACATCGACCATGTATCGGCTACTACCCTTCCGTCTTGCACACACACGGATGCAACGCCGTCCATCGCGGGCGACCTGGATGCATCCATCGGAAAGGCGGTCTTCATGGTCAATGCCCGAAGGACCGGTGCGCCCGAGCGTGCCGAGAGCGGTAAGGGGACGGCGGAGCCTGGGACGAGTACCGCTCAAGAGCGACCCGATGACACACATGCAAAATCACATGTGTCATCGGACACAAATAAAGCGCCCGACATCAAACAACACTTCTCCCCGGCGGCCGATGCGAACGCTGCGCACTCGACGAAGGAGGCGGGCCCCGTTGCCACGGAGGGTCCTGCGGTCGTGCGCAGGCGCCGCTCGCGTCCCGCGCCGGACGAGCCCGCAACATCGAAGTTCGATAAGCCGCTTCTGAAAACCACCCTGGCGGCCGAGTACTGCGGATACGAGACCCCCGCAGGCCTGTTTCTCGCTTGGAAGCGCAAGGAGGTCGAGCCCTACGGGCGGCGGGGCGAAAAGGGCACTTGGTTATGGGCGCGTACCGAGCTTGATCGCTTCCTGCGCGCACACGGCCCGGGGTCGAAAAAACAATGAGCGCGGGGGAGGACGACGGGCTCCCGACGAGCGGCGAAGCCCCAGCGCGCACGACGTCCGATGCTGCTGAATCGCGCCCGACCACCGTCGTTACGCTCGATGGGTCGACGGCGCTGATTGTTCGCATTGAACAAGTTCCCCCCGTTCAGGCCCCCGATGAATTGGTCGCTTTCCCGTTCGGTTTCGAAGAAGCAGCGGCCATGCGCCTCATTCGCAAGAAGACACTGCTCGCCGCCAAGATCGGCCGGAAGCACTACGCACGCCGTTCGGACATTCTCTCGCTCGTCGAGAAACTGGCCAAGAAGGCGGAATCGAAACCAAAGCCAACGAACGATCCATTGGCCCATTACGAGGCGCTGATCGGCGCGCGACGCGCGCCGAAGTCCAAGTGAGGCGCCGGCAACCCGAGTGGGCCTCCACCCGGTTATCCACGTTGAACGAAGCCAGTGCCGCCCTCGCGGCTGGGCGCGGGGCCCGGCCCGCGGGGCGATGGCGCTCGAAGTAGAGGGTTCCGAATCTCCACACAAAAAAAGAAGGGCAGTCCATGGACGACAAGAAGAAACATCAACGCCGAGGACCGAAGCCTAAAGGAGCGCTGTTGCCCGCCGGAGTAGGGCCGGATGGCAAGCCGCGGTTTCAGGCACGGGTGCGCCTGGCAGATGGCACGAAGTCCACGAGGTTCGATCTCCCCGAGAACCTCACCGAGGAACAAGCGCGGGGATACGTCCAGTTCATACAGGACAAGGAAGTTGAAGGCCGAGGGCTCCTCGAGCGCAAGAAGGCGGAGGCCGTGCAGGAGGCCAAAGAGAAGGCCCTCGCGAACGAAGACGAAGATCCGGATGCATGGTTCGAGCGCTACCACCCAACCCTGAGGGTCGGAGCGGGCTGGAAACGCATCACACGCACGGCCTGGCGCAAATGGATTTCGCCCGTGCTCATGGCGAAGAAAAAGCCCATGCGCAAAGTCGACAAGAACGACATCGAAGACGTCCGCGACAAGCTCGATAAAGCCATCGATGCAAAGGAGCTCCTCTTCGGGACGGCTGAGAACTACTGGTCTGTCGTGACGAAGCTCTGCAAAGAGGCCCATGCCGCCAAAGACCGATCGCTGCGCGTCCACGAGCACCTCGACAGACCCATATGCGACGGCGTCAAGCCGCCGCACTCCGGGCCGAGTAAACAGCGCCCGTGGCTATACCCAAACGAGTGGCTCAAACTCGTTGCGTGCGTGGTGGTCCCGATCATCTGGAGGGCGCTCTACGCCATCATGCTCTACACAGGCCTTCGGCCGAACGAGCTGCGCGCCCTGAAGTGGAAAGACGTGGACTTCGAAGCGCGCACCATCACCGTATCCAAGGCCTTCGATACGGAGACGAAGACGATCCAAAAGACAAAGACCGTGGCAAGCCACCGGACCATTCCGATCCATCCGTTCCTGTTGCCGCTGCTCGTCGCCCTGAGGGGAGAAGGCCCGAACCAGCGCGACCCCGAGGAACTCGTGATGCCTCTCATGGCGCTCGACGAAGATGTGTTCGCGCCAACGTTCCGCGACCACCTCCGGATGGCCGGGATCAAGCGAGCGCGGCTATTTGAAGCAACGCAGACGGAGGAGCCCATCGACTTCCGTTCGTGTCGAGACACGAACGCGACCTGGCAGGCACTCGGTCAAGTGCCGGACCGCGTCATCCAGAGACGCCTCGGGCACGTCAGCTTCACGACGACGTTGGGTTACATCAAGGTCGCCGAGATGTTCGACATCGACATGGTCGGCAAGCCGTTTCCGGAGCTGCCGAAGGCGATGTTCGAGGTGCCTTGGCACCTGCTCATGCCGGAGTCCAAAAATGGAAACTGGACCAGAAACTGGACCACAAAAGACAAAAACCCCGGTTTTATCCGGGGTTCTTCAGTTGCGCGGGTAGGATTTGAACCTACGACCTTCGGGTTATGAGCCCGACGAGCTACCAGGCTGCTCCACCGCGCGCCAATTGCTTCTTCGTGACAGGGGCGCACCTTACTCACCCCAACGGCAGTGTCAACACCCGTGCGTGCGTGCGAAGTTTTTTTGAACGATGATCAGTCTGCCTTCCATGAAGTAAGCTTGGTTCGTCTGCTGGTTTCGCCGAAGCCTCTCCCCACGCGCCATGAGTAAGCCCGTTCCTCCGCCACTGCCGCCCCGTGCGCGTAAAGCCACGGCGGCTGCGCCCCCGGCGCCTCCCGTGAGAGCGCCGGTGCCTGCTGCCGACGGGACGATGTCGACGATGCAGAAGCTCCTGCTCGCCGATGCCGCGCTGGCACTGCGCGATGAGCAGATTGCTGCCCGGGTGGTGCACTACAAGGTCGAGCTCGCGACCAGCCCGGAGCTCGATCGCATCACCGAGCAGGTCGTCGCCGAGCTGCAGGAGCTCCAGAGAATCAGCCGCGCATCCCTGCCAGGGCCCGTCTCCTCCGGCGCGCCCCTCTCCGACAGGGACAAGGCGCAGCTCGAAATCGAGCTGATTCAGAGCCTCAAGACCATGCTGTCGCGGGTTTTTCGCAAAGATAAGCTCGCTAGCGTCATCGAGCGCAAGGTGGGCGAGGCCTCGAAGCGCTTTGCGCGGCTCTTCTTCGAGAGCGAGCTCCACGAGAAGTTGCGCGGGTCGACCACCGAGATCAAGACCATGCGCCAAGCGGAGCAGGCGCTCTACTACGCACTGATGCGAAATCAGGACAGTGTGGTGAAACAACTGGAGTCGTTCGAATACGACAGCCCGGAACTTCTCACCCGCTCGAAGGACATGCTGGCGGAGTGGATGAAGAACCTCCGCCACGAGTTCCTTGGCCGCACCACCCCCGAGCTCAATGCCCTGGTGTCGCTTTTCAACGAGGGGCTCACGAAGTTCTTCACCCACGAGCTCCCGCCCTCCACCGGCGAACTCGCGTGGGAGGTCGTGAAGGAAGCGCGGCTGCGCGATGCGCAGACCCGCGCCGGGTATAAAATTGCGGCGAACACGTTTCCGGCGTTCCGGCAGGCGTTCGAGCGGCGCTTCCTCCAGCGGCTCGTGCCCTTTGCCGAGGACGAGATGCTGAAGAAGGTCCGCGAGAGCCAGGGGAAGTTCCGCACGGAGACCATCCGCTTCGTCGCCGACCCGCGCATCTTCAGCGACGTCTGCGAGCTCGTTTGCGACGCGGTGTACGACTACCTCTACAACGACGGCTTCCTCGACCTGCCCCCGGACTGGCGCGCGCGCTTGCGCGGCGCGTAGCCGCCCCCAACGCAAGACACGCCTACGCGGCGCGTTAAAAGCAAAACCCGCCGCGCTCACGAAGAGCGCAGCGGGCTTTTTTGCCCCTAGTCGGTCACTGCCCCGCGCGCGCCGCGGGGGGAGTCGACGCGGGGGGAGTCACGAAAGGGACGTCGCCCTTGAAGCCTTGGGACTTGTCGCGAATGGCCTCGACGGCGTCCTTACAGGCATCGCGCAATTCCTCGTCGACGGCGGACTGAGGGGCGGGCAGATTCGGCTCGACGTACAGGTCGCACGACATGACCGTGAAGCGCTCGTCGATCTGCCGCATTTTCAGCTGAATGTGCATGTCCTTGATGTTGCCGCGCACGAACCGGCCTTCGACCATCTCGACGCCCGGCGCCGGCACCTGCGGGGGAGTGAAACGCGACACGTACCAAATCGAGAGCAGTCCCTTCATCACGGGGACTTGGAAGTACACGTCGGTGTTGCCGCCCTCTTTGCCGACCATGCGCGACTGTTTGAATTTGCCGCCCGAGAGATCTTTGTAATGCGAGAAGTCGAGAACCTGCGTGCGCACACCCGCGAGCGGGGCCTGCACGAGCGTTTCAGCGTGACCGTAGCGTTCCTGACGACCCGGCGGATTCCAATTCCACTTCAGCGTATGACCTGCGGAGTTCAGGCGCTCGAGCTGCGTATCCTCGCTCGCAGCCTCGGCATGCGAGGGGGCGCACAGTGAAACCGCTGCCACAGCCGCGAACGGTAGGAGCCAACGAGCGTGAAGGAGTTGCGACACGAAAGACCTCTTCGATGGGTGTAATGCGGGGGAAAACGATGCGCGTTCGCACCGTCGCAATTTATCTAAGCAGCGCGTATGCCACCGCGGCCATTGACGCCCTCACCCCGGCCCCTTCCCCCAAAAAAGGGACCTCGAAGGATGACACCGAATCGCCGGACCGCAAGCGTGCGCCGGTACTTCTTCTTTCCCTGTCGCTGTCGCTTTGCGCCCGAAAGTGGTGACTAGGTTGGCCGCATAAAGCGGGCGCGGCCCTCGGTGATCCACCACTCGTGGTACCGAGCTTGGGCGCGATCGCGATCGCGCTTCGGCAAGTCGTCGTAATAGCCGAAGTACTCCTTGGTGATGGCCTTCAGCTCTTCCCCAGCCGCGCGGCGAATCACCTGCGAATCGTGCACGAGCGCATCGATGAGCCACTCGATGCGGTCGCGCGACGAGTTCGCATTCCACCACTGCGTCCAACGCCGTGTGTCGCGCGCGAAGTCCTGGCGCGCCACGACGAGAAGCGCACGACGCGCTGCGACAGCGATGTCCTCGGAGTCGTCGTTGAGCACCGCAATGAACGTCGGCACGGCGAGCGGCTCGCGGATCTCCTCCAGCACCTCGAGCATCGTGAGGCGCTTCTTCGAGTCCACCGTGGGATCGCGCACCACGCGGCCGAGCTCGCGCGCCGTCTCTTCGCCGTGCTGACGCGCCATCCCCGCCGTCGCCCAACGCGCCGCGCGGCGGACGCGATCGCTCACGTCGAGAAGGCGCGTGACCAGCCGCGGAATGGCATCCACGTACGCGAGCTCGCGCAGGAGGAACGTCGCCCAATAGCGCTTTTCTTCATTGCGGGAGTCGACGTGCTCGAGCACCCACGGGAGCGCCACGCGCCGCTGCATCGCAATGAGGCGCAGCACCGGCCCGCAGGCGCTGGCCATGGGAAGCTCCTTCTCGTTCGCGGGGGGCTCGCGCAGAATCGGTCCCGGAAAGCGCGCCATCAACACGGGCATCGCTTGATGCCCTTCGCGAAGCAGCTCGCCCTCGGCGTAATCGTCGTCGCCAATCTCGAGGTAGCGCTCGACCAAGAGCTCGAGCTCGCGCGACACGTCGACGATGACCGACGGCAACGCCTCCGCGTCCGCGTGCGGCATCGGCGGCGTCCGCGGCGGCACCACGATGTCGCTCAGCGCGGCGTCACGCGCGCGCTGTTCGGCCTCCGACGCATCCTCCGACACGTCCACGGCGTCCGCTGCGTCGGAGAAGATCTCTTCCTCGTCCGGACTCGGGGCCCGGCCGGCGGATGCGGCGGCTTCTTGCGCGCGCGGGGCCTGCTCCTCGTGCTCTTGCGCCGCCGCCTCCGCAGGCGCGGCCTCCGCCGCCACCGGCGTGAACACGACGTCGTCCCAGCCCGATTCGCTGTACGAAATGCGCTCGGGCTGGGGTTCTTCGACCGCTCCCCCTCCCGACTCATCGAGCGCCGCCAGCTCCTGCTCCTCGGCCGCAGGAGCGGAAGCGGTTTCCGCCGCCTCGTCCTGGCGCACGAGGTCCGGTCGCGGAGCCGACGGCGGTGGCGTCGACGTACTCGCACGGATGGTCGCCGCCCCCGAAAAGAGCGCCCGCCCGAGCGCCTCGGCACGCAGCGCGCGCTCCTGGGCCGACGGCGTTCGCATGCCCCGCTTGGACAGCACCAAGCTCGGATCGGCGAGCCGCCCGGCACCACCGCCGCTCCCACCTGCAGCCCCCGCACCGGAGAAGCCACCGAGCTTCTTCTTCAGAATCATCCGCTCGAGCGTCTGCCCGGCGAGCAACGCAAACGTCGGCACCTCCGCCACGGCATCGCGGTCGATGTCCAAATCGCCCGCATCGCCATACAGAACCGCCACCACCCGCGAGCGCACCACCAGCGGCACGCACATGATCGTGTGCTTCGTCGGCCGCTCGAGATCCTTCAAAAGGACGCCATCGAGCCCGCCCAGATCCGGATTGGCCACGATGGGCGCGCGAATGTCCCGTGCGGATGCGAGGATGCTCGGCAGGTCGAGCGGCACACCGATGCCCGCCACGCGATCGCGCGAAGCCCCCGGACCGAACGCCTCACGGCCCTCGGCCAGATCCGTGTGCACGATGAACATCGCCGAGTAATCGAAGTACTGCCGCGCGAAGTCGAAAAAGAGGTCCATCAGGTGGTCGCGGTCGGCCACATTTTCGAGCTCGGCGCTCGCCGCTTCCAACGTGAGGGGCCCGCGCCGGCGGCGGACGGGCCTCGGCATTACGGACGACTCTCGAACGAGGGTCGCCAATCGGCTCGGACTCGGCTCCACAGACGGCGGAGGCGAAACCGGTCCGGCACCTACAGGGGTGGTCCGCATCGGCGGTGGGGCGACTTCCATCCTCGATTGGATGTCGCTCGGCGGAACCGATTGCCTCAGGTGTTGCTGCGGCCCGTCAGGTTCGTCCAGATCCTCGTCGGGCAACCGCGGTTCGATGGGAATCGTGAACACCGGCACGGGCGGCGCCGGGGGCAGGGTCACGTCCGGAATCACCGCATGCTCGCCGGTGCGCTGCGGCGGGGCCGGAGGCTCCTCGGGCGAAGGAGCGTCACGCAACAGCGGCGGAAGATCGCTCGAAATGGCCCGGCTGTCCCCGTGAAGCCGCAAAAGCAGGCGCTCCAGCCGGCGCTCCAGCGGCGCACCGAACTCGCGGTGCAGCGCCTGGCGGATGCGCACGAGCGGGGCAATCCGCTGAACGATGGGCACCCCCAGTGCGAAGTTGAGCTGCTCTTCCTCTTCCGGTGCGAGCGGTTCCGACACCGCGAGCACCAACTCGTCGCCATCGAACGAAAGCGCCAGCGGATAGAGCGACCGATGCGCGGCCAGATCCACCGGAATCATGGTGCGCGCACGCCGCTCGGGCGCGGGAAGCTCGCCCGAGGGCGCAGGCAACAGGCCGTAGGCTTCGGCGGCGGCCCGTGTGAGCTTCCGCTCGTCGATGGCGGCCACCTCGAGCAAATTCGTGATGAAGTCCCCGCCGTAAAGCACCTGGCGCGCCAGCGCCTCCTCGGCTTGGCGCATCGTCGCAATTTCGTTCTGCACGACGAACGAGCTGAGTGACATCAGGCTAATCTCAGGAATACGCGCCCGCGAAGCTTGCCTCAAGGGCACAGACGAGGGCCTCGATGGTGTAGGGAGATGCCATCACGTCCACGCGAACCCCGCGCGCTTCGGCTGCCTCCCGCGTGATAGGCCCGATCGCCGCGACTTTGAGCTTCGCCAAAAGCCGCGAAGCTTCATCGCCCAGCGCCGTGCACAGATTGTCGACCGTACTCTTCGAGGTGAAGGTCACGGCATCAATTGCACCATCTTCGAGCTTTCGGGCCAAGTTGGCGACATTCTCTGGTGCGGGCGATCGCGTTTCGTAGAGGGGCACGACGTCCACCTGCCAGCCGGCCGCGCGCAACGCTTCCGGAAGTGCGTCCCGCGCGACCAGCGCCCGGGCAATCAAAATGCGCGGCGCCGCCGCGCCTGCGGCACGCGATATAAGTCCTTCTGCAAGGCTTTCCCCGCGAAATTCCTTGGCGACGATGTCCGCCCGCAAACCGCGACGCTCCAGGGCCGCCGCCGTGCCCGGGCCG
Organism: Sorangiineae bacterium MSr11367; assembly: GCA_037157805.1. NCBI lineage: Bacteria > Pseudomonadati > Myxococcota > Myxococcia > Myxococcales > Pendulisporaceae > Pendulispora > Pendulispora rubella. The sequence goes on from CP089983.1 coordinate 9,250,036, forward strand.
ATGGCTGCAATTTGCACCTTTCCGAAGGCGCGAGCGTCCCTGCCTTGCCGCACCAATTCGTCCCAGGCGCACCCGACGCCATTTTCGCTGGTGAACGCCACGAAGTCGTAATCCTCGGAGAGCCTGCCGAGTGCCCGTTGCATCGGCGCCGGATCCGGCGGCGGGTGAATCTCGATCACAGGCTGTGCGATGGCGTCGGCCCCGCGCACGCGCAGCATCGTCAGCATGGTGCGCGACTGCTCGGCCGTGCGCGTGACGAGCACCCGCTTGCCGAACAGCGGACGCCGATCGAACCAGGCGAACACCTGCCTGCGCGCCACGGCCTCCCCCACGACGAGGAGGCGAGCATCCCCTGGCAGGCGACGCGCCCGCGTTGCGATGTCGGCAAGCCGCCCCACCTCGATGCGCTGCGAAGGCCGCCCGAGATCGGTCAACGCCAAGGCCGGCGTATCCGGCGAACGGCCGTGCTCGAGCAGTGCGGCCACCACCTCGTCCAACGTCGCACGCGACGCGTGCGCCACCAGCGTGTCCGTCGCATGCGCCAGCGATGTCCAATCGCGCCCGGCGAGGCTCGCTCCGTCCCGCGCGTGCAGCACGGCGTAGCTCGTTCCCTCGCCCCCGAGCGGCACGCCACCGAACGGCGTCAGCGCGCCCTCGGGCCGCGCCGCCGGCACGATTTCGAAGGAGATTCCCGCCTTGGCTGCGAGCTCCACCTCGTCCAGCGCCTCGACCTGCGTCAGCCGCACCACGGAACGTCCTTCGCGCGCCAACTCGATGGCACGCGCCGCATCTCCTTCGCACCGCGTGGCGCTCGCGGCGAGGTCGAGCACATCGGGATCCACCCCGGACGCGTGAACCACGGCCTCACAGCTAGCGAGCGCGTCGTGGGCCCGCGCGGAGAGCCAATCTTTCCAACCTGGCGGCGCAGCCACGAAGACGACCGTCATTTCTACGGCTTACCTTACGTGATAAACGAGGGCCATGGGTTTCCCCGTCATTCGTCCCAGGCGGCTTCGCGTATCCCCGAACATGCGCAAACTGGTGCGCGAAACGACGCTCGAACCGAGCGACTTCGTCTACCCGCTGTTCTTCAGCGCCACGGTCACCGAGCCCAATCCGATTGCAACCTTGCCGGGCGTGGCGCAGCTCCCCGTCAAACACGCCGCCGCGCAGGCCCGCGAGATCGCCCGCCGCGGCATCCGCGCCGTGATCTTGTTCGGCCTGCCCAAAACGAAGGATCCGCGCGGTGAGAGCGGGTGCGATCCCGACGGGCCCGTGCCGCGCGCGGTGGCGGAGATGAAGGCCGCCGTGCCGGATCTCCTCGTGGTCACCGACGTGTGCGTCGACGAGTACACCGACCACGGTCACTGTGGCGTCTTGCGCAAGCGCAAGGGCACCGAGGAGCTGGAGGTCGACAACGACGCCACCCTCGAGGTGCTCGCCAGAATGTCCATCGTGCACGCGCGCGCCGGAGCGGACATCGTTGCGCCGAGCGACATGATGGACGGCCGCGTGGGCCACCTGCGCCATGCCCTCGACGAGAACGGCTTCGATTCCACGGCCATCCTCAGCTACGCGGTGAAGTACGCGAGCGCCTTCTACGGTCCCTTCCGAGATGTCGCCGATTGCGCGCCCAAGTTCGGCGACCGCGCCGGCTACCAGATGGATCCGGGCAACCTGCGCGAAGCCCTGCGCGAGGCCGCACTCGACGAGGCCGAGGGCGCCGACATGCTCATGGTCAAACCCGCCCTTCCTTACCTCGATGTGCTCCGCGAGGTGCGCAAAGCCACCACGCTCCCCCTCGCCGCCTACAACGTCTCGGGCGAGTACGCGATGCTGCACGCCGCCGCCGCCGCGGGCATGATCGACTTGGACCGCGCGATGATGGAGGTCCTCACATCCATCCGCCGCGCCGGTGCCGACTTCATCTTGACCTACCACGCCCTGCGGGCGGCGGAGATTCTCGGAGGCTGAATGCGCCGTAACTTCTTGGCTTATGGAACGATGGGGGTGCTCACGTTCCTTTTCGGTAGTTTGATGTTCCTCGGCGGCTCGACCGGCTGCTACGGCGATCAGTGCGTTGGCAGCGCCGGTCCTTTCGGAGAGAATGAAGGCGAAGGAAAACTCATCGATGCGAACACGTGGGAGAGCAATTCTCAGTCATCCGAATGGCTGAGTTATTCTCCCCAACGCTCGTGGTTCATCCGCGCGCGGGGCTTCGAGGGCCGCGATATCTCCAAGGTATCCGTTTACATCAGCCCGGACAAAGCCCCGAACGTTCGCGAAGAGGGCAAATACAAACAGTACACACTTGCAAGCGGTAACCTTGCCGAGATCACGGTGTTGGACAATGGGATACCGGGCGTAACGCCCTTGATCCAAGTCCACAACGACACGTGCGCCGACTATTTCACGCGGGTGGTCATCGAAGCGTATCCCGCGCTTCCTGACGGGGGTTTGCCCGATACAGCCGATACAGGTACGAACCAAGACGCCTCACGCGACACCGGAGCTACCGAATGAGTCATCCCTGGCACGACATTCCCATTCCCGAGCCCATCGAAGAAGGCTTTCCGGGCTTCATCGAAATCCCCAAAGGCTCGCGCATCAAATACGAACTCGACAAAGACACCGGTCTTCTCAAGGTCGACCGTATCCTATTTAGCGCCGTCCACTATCCGGCCAACTACGGATTCATCCCCCGCACCTATTGCGACGACGGCGACCCGCTCGACGTCCTCGTCCTCTGCCAAGAGGCTGTCGCCCCCATGTGCATCATGCGCGCGCGGGCCATCGGCGTGATGCAGATGCGCGACGAAAAGGGACTCGACGACAAGATCATCGCCGTGCACATCGACGATCCTGCCTTCAACGAGTACACGCACATCCGCGAACTCCCCCGCCATACCTTGCTCGAGCTGCGCCGATTCTTCGAGGACTACAAGCTCCTCGAACACAAAGCCGTCACCGTGGAAGAGTTCCAAGGCCCGTACGAAGCCAACAAAGTCATCCGCGACGGCATCATCGGCTATACGAAGTTACGCGCCAAAGAAGCGCACTAGTTCGATGATCGTCCTGGGGCTCCGACCTTGAAGAGCACCGCTCCGGTCGAAGGAGCCCCAGCGGCACGTGCCGCCAGCATTTGCTTCCAGTAAAAAAAAAAACGCACCCCAAGCACAAGTGCGGCCGAATGTGAGTTGGAGGCTTCACCGTGAGTTGGGAATTCAACCTGCTGCCCCGAGACAATCCGGCTTTCACCGGATTGTCTCCGATTCGATATTCTTGGTTGGGCGGAGAACATCGACATATTTTACGAGTTCATCGTGTTCTGCAAATCACGCTGGCCGTGCGTGTTGTCGATACCATGAAGCGTCCGATGACTGCGGCGGAATATCGTGACCGACTGCATGCCGCATTCGACCTGCCGTCCGACCCAAAGCCGGCGAAGGATTCGGAATAGGCTACTTCGCGCAGCTGCGAATGCACCCTTTGTAACTGCGCGTGCACACCTCGCACGCGGCGCCTTTGCAGCCGCCGCGGCAGGCGCTCCATTTGTCCTCGCAGTCGCCGGTGCAGGCGGCGAGAGGCGGGCGCTCCGCGCTGGCGGGCGGCCCGGAAACGGAAGCCGAGGCGGAAGCGGAAGCATCGGGGGACGCCGAGTGCGCGGCGGCCGGAGAGGCCGAGTTGCCCTCGTTCATCCAGCTGGGGGAGCCCGCGTCGGGGGTATCCCCCCACGTCTTCGGTGGAGGGGTGAACGCGCTGGTGGGGGCGGGGCCGGCGGTCCAGTCGCGCTGACCGCGTTCGCCCGGGGCGGCGTGCATCAACGCTTCGTCGGTGGGCAGCTCGGGGGCGCGGCGGATGGCCTGCGCGCGCGTGGCGGCATACATCACTTTATCGTGCGTTTGACCGTAGGTGTAATGGGCGAGCCAATCCCGCCAGCATTCCCCCTTTTGCTTCAGGGCAACGTTGGGATTCTCCTCCAGCGCGTAGCAGTGCTCGAAGCGCGCATCGCCCTCGTAAATCGTCTGAAAACTCGGCCCGCACGCCGCAGCCCCCACGCACACACAAGCGAACAGAAGCAACCGTCGAGGCACCATGTACGTTTACCTTTACTCTACGGCCTTTTCCCCTAGAGGTTGAGCGGCTAGGTTAGGGGAATAAATCTGCTCATGTTTACCGGACTGGTCGAAGCAACGGGACAACTTATCCGACGGGACCTCGTCGGCGTGGATGCCCGCCTGGAAATACGTTACGCGCCCGATTCACCGTTCGTCATCGGAGAATCCATCGCCATCGATGGGGTGTGCCTCACGGTGCAAACCATCACCGAGCAAGGTTTCGCCTGCGATGCCTCCTCGGAAACGCTGGCGCGAACCACACTTGGCGAGCTCACCTTGCCGGCCACCCTGAACATCGAGCGAGCCATGCCCCTCGGCGGGCGCATGGGCGGTCACATCGTGTCCGGCCATGTCGACGCCACCGGCGTCCTCCTCGAGAGGCAAGCGGTCGGCGAAATGTCCAAATTGGTCTTCGGCTTTCCGGCGAACCTCGCCCGATTCATCGCCGAAAAAGGCTCCATCTGTATCAACGGTGTGAGCCTCACCATCAACGGCGTCGGGGCCGACCGCTTCGATGTCATGATCATCCCGCACACCGCGCAAGTCACCTCGCTGGGTGCATTGCAGCCCGGCGGCCGCGTGAACCTCGAGGTCGACGTTCTCGCACGATACGTTTTGCGCGCGGCCGAAGTAGACAGCGTCGGCGCCGCGGAGAAGAGCTAACACCATGGCCCCCATGTTGGACATCGATCCGAGGCTTCTCGAGCGGGTCAACGCAGCCATCCACGCCGTCCGCAGCGGCAAAATGGTCATCCTCACGGACGACGAAGACCGCGAGAACGAGGGTGACCTCTGCATGGCCGCGGAATTCGCCACGGCGGAGGCCATCAACTTCATGGCCACCCACGGCCGAGGCCTCATCTGCCTCACGCTCGTCGAAGAGCAGATCGATCGCCTGGGCCTGCCCATGATGCAGTCGCCCGGCCGCGGCGGTCCTCCGCTGGGCACCGCCTTCACCGTCAGCGTCGAAGCACGCCACGGCGTCACCACCGGCATCAGCGCCGCCGATCGCGCGTTCACCACGCGCCTCGCCGCCAGCCCCGATTGCCGCCCCGACGACCTGGTCACCCCGGGGCACGTCTTCCCGCTCAAGGCCCGCACCGGCGGCGTCTTGGTGCGCACGGGCCAGACCGAAGGCTCCGTGGATCTCGCCCGCCTCGCCGGCCTCACCCCGGCGGGGGTCATCTGCGAGATCATGAACGAGGACGGCACGATGGCGCGCATGCCGGACCTGGAGATCTTCGGCAAGAAGCACGACCTGATCATCGTCACCATCGCCGACTTGATCCAGTACCGGCTCCAGACCGAGCGCCTCGTGCGCCGCCTCACCGAGCAGTCCATCCTGCTCGATGCCACCGGCACCGTGTGGCGCACCATTGTGTACGAGTCGGCCACGGACGGACGGCAGCTCCTCGCCTTGGTCAAAGGCAACGTCGAGGGCGGAGGCCCCGTCTTGTGCCGCATGCACGCCGGTTCGCTCATCGCCGATACCTTCGCCTCCACCCCGCGCGAGGGGGCACGCAACCTGAAGGAAGCCTTCCGCCACATCGAGGCCGAGGGGCGTGGGGTCGTCGTGTACCTACCACCCAAGGGCAACGTCGAGCTGGAGCTGGAACTCCACGCCACCCTTTCCGCACCGCCCCACGAGAAAAAAGAATACCCACTGCGCGACTTCGGCCTGGGCGCCCAGGTCCTCTTCGATTTGGGGCTGCACAAGATCCGTCTCCTGACGAACAATCCGCGTAAGATTGCGGGCATCACCGGCTACGGGCTCGAGGTCGTCGAGAGCATCCCGCTTCGATCCATGACATCCAAAGTACCGCCCGCACCTTCCTCCGGGAGACTTCCGTAAATGCCCACCCTCGAAGACGCACGCACGATCGTTGGCAACCTCGTCGTGCCGAGCGGCGCCAAGTTCGCGATCGTCGCCAGCCGCTTCAACGATTTCATCGTCGACCCGCTCTTGCGCGGTGCATTCGACGCCATCGTCCGCCACGGCGGCGACCCCAGGAACATCACCATCGTGCGCGTCCCCGGCGCCTGGGAAATCCCCGTGGTGGTCGAGCGCCTCGCCCACGTTGCGATGCAGCAAGAACGGTCCGCGAGCGGACCTAGGGGCGAACGGAAGTTCGACGCCATCATTGCCCTCTCCACGGTCATCCGCGGCTCCACGCCGCACTTCGACTACGTGGCCGGAGAGGCCGCCAAGGTTGGAAGCGTCGCCGCCGCCACGGGCGTGCCCGTTTCCTTCGGCGTACTGACGACCGACACCATCGAACAAGCCATCGAACGCGCCGGCACCAAGGCCGGCAACAAGGGATGGGACGCCGCCGTTTCGGCCATCGAAATGGTGTCGCTCTCCAAGGCGCTCGACGAGGCGGGGCTGTAAAATCATGGGCGCACGTCATTCGGGCCGCGAGTCGGCCCTGCAGATGCTCTTTCAAATCGAGGTGTCCGGGGCCTCGGCCGAAGAGGCCATTGCCCTCTTCTGGCGCAACTTCGAGGGCGAGCCGGAAGGCCGCGCCTACGCCGAGGAAATCGTGCGTGGCGTGTACGAGGCGACGGAGGAACTCGACGCGCGCATCGCCGCCGCATCGAAGCACTGGCGCCTCGAGCGCATGGGGCGGGTCGACCGCAACCTGCTGCGCGCCGGAACCTGGGAGCTCGAGCACCGCCAGGACGTCCCGCGCGCGGTCATCCTCGACGAAGCCGTCGAGCTGGCGAAAGCCTACGGAAGCGAATCCTCGAGCTCCTTCGTCAACGGCGTGCTCGATCGCATCGCCGAGGAACTCGGCCGCAAGGACATGGATCGCTAGCCGCCGCAGCATGGACTTACGCTACCTGCCACACGATCTCCGCCGACTCGACGAAGCCAACGCCGAAGTCGTGGTTTGCGCCATCTGGCAGGATGAAAAGCCCATGCGCGGCCTCGCCGGGTTGCTCGACTGGCGCCTCGCCGGAAAACTGAGCTCGCTCCAGCGCGCGGATTACCTGCGCGGCGAGATCGGTGAGGTTCTCTGTGTACCGGGCAGGCCGCGCTTGCCCTTCGACAAAGTGCTCGTCTTCGGCCTCGGCCCGCGCGACGACTTCGAGGAACCTCGCTTTCGCGAGACCGTGCTTCACCTTTTGCGCACCCTCGAAGGGCTGCACGTCCCGCGTGCGGTGGTCGAGCTGCCCGGCCGCTCCGACGCCGCCATCCAGCCGGATCGCGCAGCCACGGTGGTGCTCGAGTGCGTCGGCACCTCGGCGGCGCACGACACGTGGTGGATCGTGGATCACGCCGACGCCGAGCGGCACCTGCTCGAGCGCGCACAAGAAGAACAACGGCGCGCGCGCCGGGCGTAGACTCTCGTTCCCATGCCCCCCGAAGAAGCCGTCACGCCCGTCGATGCGTCCACGTTGATCTTGCTGCGCGACGCGGAAAATGCCGTCTCGTGCTTCTTCGTTCAACGCCACCAGAACACCAAATTCATGGGCGGCATGCTCGTGTTTCCCGGCGGCAAGGTGGACGAAGCCGATCGCGATCCCGCTTGGACCTCGCTCTGCACCGAGCCGGGACGCCCCGAGTGGCAGCCGCTCGGCGTGGCCGCTTGCCGGGAGGCCCTCGAGGAGGCCGCGCTCCTCCCGGTCATCGGCGGCACCTTGGATCACGCGACCTTGCTCGATTGGCGACGGCGCCTGAACGACGAATCCCTGCGCGAGCTGGTGCGCGCGAGCGGCCTTCGCTTGGATCTCGCGGCGCTCCGGCCCATCAGCCGGTGGCTCACGCCGAAGACCCAGAGCAAGCGGTTCGACACCTTGTTCTTCGCCGCGCGCGTGCCACCGGGCCAGGAGGGGGCGCACGACGAACGCGAGACCGTGGCAAGCTTCTGGGCGACCCCCGCGGACGTGCTCGCGCGCTTCGAGGCGGGCACCATCGAGCTGGCGCCCCCCACGCACCGCACCTTGGAGGTCCTCGCCACGAAGAAGAGCGTCGATGAGGTGCTCGCCCTCGCGGACGGCGCCACCTTGGACACCATTTGTCCGGAGCTCGTTCGGCACACCGACGCCGAGGGCGACACCATGGCGCTCGTGCTCCCGGGCGATCCCGAGCACTCGGTGCGTGAGCCGCGCATTGCCGGCCTCTCCCGCTTCGTGATGCGCCGGGGCGCTTGGCGTCCAGAGCCCGCGCCGAGGCTTCCGTAAGCCCGCGCGGCAGGCTAATCTCGCGGCATGTCGGACGTCTTGTCGCCCAACGCCCCCGTCTACGCAGACCGCGCGACCGGGCAGGTTTTCCCGGACGCGCGCACCATGGTCAACGCGTACCTCGCGCAGTTCGCCGAGCGCGCAGGTTCGGCGCTCGATGAGCTCGACGACTCGGGCTACACGCAAGTCCGAAAGGGCTCGGCCAGCGTGGGCATCAACGTCCTGGGCGATCACGGCGTGCTGCTTCTGCTCGCACCGGTCATGGCCGTCCCCAAGGCGCACAAGGAACGGTTTTACCGCCGCCTGCTCGAGCTCTCCTTCCTCACCACGGCGGATGCCTCGTTCGCCATCGACGCGCAGAAGGATGAAGTGTACGTCCGCGCCCTGCGCCGGCTTTCGGGGCTCGACTACGAGGAGTTCGAGGACCTGCTCGAAACCGTCGGCAAGGTCGCCGATGAGTGGGACGACGTGCTCCGAAAAGAGTTCTAAAGCTCAAGCTGAATTTTACCTTCCGACCGATTCGGATCGGAGCGTAGAGTTCGGCTGTCATGAAATATTATAACTTCACGGTCACCAGCTTCCTGGCGGCTGTCACGCTCCTCGCGTGCTCGGAACCATCGGGCACGACCGAGCCGGCCTCCTCGCGCGACGCGCTGAACGCGGCAGACTGGTGCGCGCGCGTCGCAGCGGGGCCGCCCAGCGCGGACGATCCTCGCATCGCGCTTTCCACCGCCCATGCGAACGTTCGCTACTTCGGCGTTCATCCGACCTTCAACGAAGTCGATCAAGCCTTGGCCGCAAGCCTCGGCGGCCCCGGCCCCTACCCGTCCGAGCGCACGCTGTCGACGTATGCGGCGCAACTCGGCGGGGCCGCGTGCGCATTGACGGCCGATGCGAAACCACTCGGCAAAGCGCGGGTTCACTCTTTGGGGCCGGTCGCCATCGTGCGACCGGGAACCGGTCGCGTATCGCTGCCGCCGAGCACGCGCGCGGTGCTCGTCGATCTGCGCGGGCTACCGGCCGCCGACGGCTTGCGCAGCGCACTCGAATCCGCGGTGGCGCCTGCGCTCGCATCGCCCGTGGCGCGCGCAACGTCCCACGTCCGCGAGCACTTTGGGATGACCGACGAGGTTCGGGAGAACGTGTACGAGAACACGATCCAACCCGTCGCCTAGAACGCCGTTCCGGCGACGGGGTCCTCGGAGCTTCCCATCGTTCTTCTCACGAGCCATGCGCTCGCCCCCGAGGCCGCGGAGCTCGCGATCACGTTGCGCCTGGCGAATCGTGCATGGATCGCCGGCGAGGGCGTGCGCGCCGAAGCGGCCGAGGCGCGATGGACCGCCGTAAAAAATGGCGGGCTCGCGTGGCGCGCCCAAGAGCTCTACGCCGGCGATGCGCGCTGGCCCGATGAAGTGCCCGCCGATTTTCCGGCGCAGGATTTCGATCAAGGCGCAAGCCGGACCGCGGACCTCGGCACACCGCCGGCGCGGGCAACCGGCCCGGCGAACCGCCCGAAGCTCGAACCCATCGTTCCCGGGATGCAGCCACAACCCGAAGCGCTGGGCCTCGGCGAAGCCCGCGCAGCCTTGCTGGCCGTGCACGGTGCAGCCCGTCGCTTCTTCCCATACTTCAAGGTCACGGGCGATCACATCGACGCGCGCTTGCACGAAACGATGGACGCGCTGGAAGCGCTGCCCAGCCTGGATCGCGTCTCCGTGCGGAACCTGCTGCGGCGCTTCGGCGAGGCGCTTCACGACGGGCACGTCGGCGCGGGGGACTATTCCTCCACCCCCGTGTCCGGCGGCTACTTCGCGGCAGTCCTCGAGGACGTGAACGGCGAACCCGTCGTGCGCCGCACCAGCGCCGAAGGCGTGCACCCGGGCGATACCATCGTGCGCGTCGGCAGCGTCTCCGTCGCCGATTGGTATGCGCGCGAGAGGCCGTTGTCGTCCGCCTCCACCGAGGGCAGTTTGCGCCTGAAGATCATGCGCAGCATGCTCAGGCTGCCCGGCCCCACCGAATTCGGCCTTCGTGCGCCCGATGGCACGCATCGCGCCGTCACCGTGCAACCCGTTTCGGCGGACGACTACTTTGCGTTCGGCACCGCCGCGACCCATCGCCCGCCCGGATGGCTCGGCGATCTGGGTGCACCGAAGCTTTACTACACGACGATGACCGAGACGCTTGCGGACACCGCCGCGTTTCGCCAGACGCTCGCCGAGGCTCGCGATGCCGAGGGGCTCATCCTCGACATGCGCGGCTATCCGGCGGTCTCCTTATACGAGGCGGCCGCACGGCTCATTCCGTATTCGTTCTCCTCGCCAATTTTCAACGTTCCCGTGGTCCGGCCCGCGTCGCAGACGTTCTCTCCCCAGTCGTTCGACCCCGGTGTGCTGACGGACCCGTCGTACACGGGCCCCATCGTGTTGCTCATCGGACCATCGGCCATCTCGGCGGCGGAGAACTTTTCGACCATGCTCGTCGATGCCAAACGGCTCACCGCCATCGTCGGACGTCGGAGCGCGGGGACGAACGGCAACATCACGACCCTATTTCTTCCCGGTGCGCTCTCCTTCACCTTCACCGGAATGGAGATCCTTCACACGGACGGGTCTCGCTTTCACGGGATCGGCATCGTTCCTAACATCGAGGTAACCCCCACAGCCGAGGATTTCCACAACGGCATCGATCCGGAGCTCGCACGTGCAGTCGACGAACTTCGTTCTCGGTAGCGCATCTTCCTGGCGCCCGGGGAATTCGCGACGCGAGTGGATGGGCTTGCCCGTTTATCTGCAAGGGCCCCGTTTGTCGGACACCGCGTCGGATGTTAGGCTACTCCCTCATGGCTGATTCGCCCATGCACAAGCCGGCAGGGCCCCATGAGAAGGCGCCCTCCGCGGAGGATTTCGACCGTCTCGCGGCGCTCATCAAGCCGTCGTGGGAGCTCGACGATGCCCCCTTCTCCATGGGCAACCGCAGTCTGACGCCGCAAGAGTGGGACCAGCTGCGCGGCGAATCGAATGGGGAAGCGTCGTCGCACAATGGCACGCACGGGCGCAACGGAGTTTCTGCGCCCGCCGCGGGGGAAATCGTGCGCGCATCGGTGCCGGCCGCCGGCGAACTGGCCTCGGCGCCGCCGCCTCCACGCGTGTCGTCGCCACCTGTGTTTCCGCAAGCGGCGCCTCGGGCGAGTGCTCCGTCGCAACCGGCACCGGCGCGCAGGAGCGTGGCACCGGAGCCGTCGACGTCCCAGTCCCGAGGTCTGCGCGAACCGCAGCCCAAGTCGGACGTGGCGGTGGCCGTGGATGCCTCCGTCAAGGAATGGCAGAAGACGAGCCTCGCGGAGGAGCTCGAGCCGTTCCCCGCCGAGCGATCGCGCAAAGGTCTCTACGTCGGCCTGGCCGCGGCCGCGGTCGTCATCGTCGCCGTTTTCTTCTTCGCCACGCGTTCCTCGGAGCCGGAGGCACCGGCAGCATCACCCGGCGCCGGCGCCGGCGTCACCGCGCCGGCCGACGAAAAGGCACCGAGCGTCTCCAACGCCCGCGTCGACATTCCGCCGCCCGCGCAGCCGCAGGCCGCCGCCGTCGCCCCGAAGGACCCCGTCGCCGCGCCGAAGGAACCCGTGGCGGCCCCGAAGGAGCCCCTGGCCGCGCCGAAAGACCCCGCCGTGGCGAAGGAGAGAGAGCGGCCCGCGCCCAAGGAGCCGGCGCAGGAGCACACCGCGCCGTCCCGGCCTGCGCCACCACGCGCCGTGGCCCCCTCGCACAACACCGCCCCGGCTGCCCCCGCGCCATCGCCAGCATCCAAGCCTGCCCCCAAGGGGAACGCCTCCGGTGGGATCGTGCGGGACGTTCCATTTTGACCGAGCGACACCCACCGGATTCGGGATACGAGGATTCGTGATCGAAGATTGCGAATCCGTGGGTTAGTTTAGCTCCGACATGAAAAGGCACACGCGATCCATCGCCGCGGGTTTGATCGTTGCGCTTGCGCCGCTCCTGGTGAGCGTGAGCGTGGGCAGCCCGGCATGGGCTCAATCCGACGAGGCCTCGACGAAGGCCGCGCGCGCCCGCTTTCAGGAGGGCGTCCAGTATTACGACAAGGGCCAATACGAGAACGCACGTGCCGCGTTCCTGCAAGCCTACGCCCTGCGCAAGCACCCCGCCGTGCTGCTCAACCTCGCGCAGAGCAGTTTGAAGAGCGGCCACCCGATGGAGGCGGTGAAGTACTTCCAGCAGTTCCTGCGGGAGTCCACCTCGATGACCCCCGCCCAGCGCAGCGACGCGGAAAGAGGCCTCACCGAAGCGCGGTCGAAGCTCGGTCGCTTGGAAATCTCTGCCCCCACCGGCGCCGAAATCTCCGTCGACAGCACGTCCCTCGGCGCCGCCCCACTCAGCGACGCGGTGGATGTCGAACCGGGAACGCATATGGTCCGCGCCAAGCTGTCCGACGGCACGGCCGACGTGAAGAGCGTCACCCCCGGCCCGGGCGATAAGGTGAAGGTCGTCTTCAGCGCCCCCGAGGCCCCCGCCGCCGCTGCACCGGTGCCCGTCCCCGCCCCCACGACGACCACGCCGCCCGGTGGCCCCGCATCGAGCACGCCCTCGGCACTCGACACACCGCCGTCGGAACCGATCGGCGGGACCACGACGCCCCCGCCTGCCGAGTCGAGCGGCAAATGGTCGCTGGTCCCCGGTATCGTGGGCGCCAGCATCGGTGCCGCGGGCCTCGGCACCGCCCTCGCGTTCTACTTCTTCAAGCAGAGCGCACAGGATTCGGCCGACTCCGTGGCGAACGAAATCCGAAGCAACGGTGGCACCCAGGGAACCTGCACATCGACCGACCCAAACACGGTGACGCGTTACGGCGCGGCATGCAGTGCGCTGCGCGACAACAACGACAAAGTCGATAAGAACGCAACCGTAGGCAATATCGCATTGGGCGTGGGCATCGCCGGCGCAGTATTCGGCGCCACGTGGCTCATCGTCGCCGGCGTGCACAATTCCAAGGCCGGCAAAGAAGCCGCGCCGGCTCCGTCGACGGGATTCATCCGCCCCGTCCCCATGGTCCTTTCGAACGCCAAAGGGCTGGCGCTCGAAGGTGCATTTTAGTCGCGACTTCGCACGAGGGTCGCGAGCCAATACGAACTTCGCGACCCACCGCGACACCATGCGCGTCAATCGGCCTCAGAGAGATTGAACAGGAAGACGGGAAGACGGGAAGGATTTACGGCTCGTACGTCGCGGAACGCTTTTTTTGAGGTTTCCAATTCGCTCACGGGGCGAATTGGAAACAACAAAAACTTCCCGTCTTCCCGTCTTCCCGTCTTCCCGTCTTCCTGTGATTCTCTTCTTCAGCTAGTAAGCGCCGCAAATAGCGTTTCGCTGATTGGCAATCTGCGGATTTGAGATGGACGCGTGTGAATTGTTCATGATACGCCGATCCCTTCACCCATCGACGGGTTTGCCCGGGGGAACGGGGATCTCGTCGTCCATTTTTTCCGTGAGGCGAACGGCTAAGCCGGTGCGCCGTGGTGATGGAGGAATGCGATGAAACAAGCATGGCTTTGGGCGGTCGCTCTGTTGGCAGCGGGTTGCAGCGCCGAAACACGCAATGAAGCTCCCACGGACGAGTCGACCGACCAAAAGATCATAGGCGGTGTGGACGATCCGAACGATCCGGCCGTCGTCGCCATTTACGCCCGGGTTCCCGGCGCCACGAAAGGTGCACTCTGCACGGGTGAAATCATCTCCCCCACGGTCGTGCTTACCGCCGCGCATTGCATCACCGAGGTCGAAGCCGGCTCGGTGCATTACGTGATTCCGGGATTCAAATTCAAGGAAGTCCCCGAAGCACAATGGCTGGCCGTCAAAGAGACCCATGCCGATCCGCAATTCGACGCGAGCAATCTGCCCAACGGCCACGACATCGGCGTGCTCATTCTCGCCCAGCCCACGTCGATCACGCCGCTCCCCTTCGTCCGCACCCCGCTGCCCGACAGCACGGTCGGCAAAAGCGTGCGCATGGTGGGCTACGGCTTGAACGATGGCTTCGGCCAGACCGGCGCGGGCATCAAACGCGAGGTCACCGTCCCGGTCAACAGCATGGACGACAAGACCCTGGAGACGGGAACCTTCAGCAAGAAATCGTGCAACGGCGACTCGGGCGGGCCCGCCTTCCTGAAGATCGATGGCAAAGAGACCATCGTGGGCGTCACCTCGTACGGCATCATTTACTGCCTTGGATATGGCTATTACACGCGCGTGGACAAATACACGGCGTTCATTGACCAGTATTTGCAATAGCGAGATCGAGCCATCGGGGTCGGAGGATGGCCTCCGACTCCGATGCGATTCCGTCCCCCGCTAATTAGCGCACCGCGCGCGTGGCCAAATCTGCCAGCGTCGCCGCAAATTTTGGGCCAATGGGGCGGTCCAACAAGAGCCGATACCACATCGCTCCAAAGAGCATATCGACCAGCGCTTCGATGCTCGTGCCCTTGGCCACGTCTCCGCGCTCGACCGCGCGCTGAACGATGCTCGAGAGCACCGCGCGACGCCAGGCGATGTACTCGCCGAAGCGAACAGCGAACTCGGGATCGAGCTGGGCCTCGGCCATGAGGCCGCGCATCACCACACCGAGAGCCTGCGGCCCATTCAGCGCGCGAAACGTCGCCGTGAGAAAGGCGCGCAAATCCGACTCCAGATCGCCCGAATCGCGATCGAGAATCGAGGTACGTGCCGTCTCCGTGAGGGCCTCGAGCACCACGTCGGCCTTCGACGGCCACCAGCGGTACATCGTCTGCTTGCCCACCCCCGCGCGCTCGGCGATGGCGTCGACGGTGACCTTGCCGTATCCGCGCTCGCGTAAAAGCTCCAGCGAGGCCGCGAGAATGGCCATTTTCGACTCTTCACTCCGCTTTCGGCCCACCCTGGGACGATCCATGTTCGGCTCCACCCGTTGACGAGACTATGAGTCTCGTTATATTTCGAGACTGTTAGTCTCACAATAGTTTCCCGAGCACCATGAGAGGATCCCGATCATGAGCGAAACCATCATCGTATTCGGAGCCAGTTCCGGCATCGGGGAGTCCGTGGCCGCCCTGGCCCATCGCCACGGCGCACGCACGGTGGCCGTGGGGCGCGATCGCACCAAGCTCGAAGGGCTTCGCGGCCGGCTGAGCGGCGTGGAGATCGCATCGGTCGACGCATCCAGGCGGGAGGACGTCGATGCATTCTTTCGCGACCAAGGCGCCTTCGATCACCTGGTCATTGCCCTCAGCGGCGGCAAAGGCGCGGGGCTCTTCCGCGAGCTACCGCTCGAGGACGTGCGATCCGGCTTCGAGGGCAAGTTCTTCCCGCAGCTCAACGTCGCGCAGGCCGCCCTCTCCACGCTGAGGAAGGAAGGTGGCTCCATCACCTTCATCAGCGCCGCGTCGGCGCGGTCGGTGGCTCCGGGCACCGCGGGCCTCACGGCCATCAATGCGGCCATCGAATCGGTCATTCCCATTCTAGCGTTGGAGCTCGCGCCGATTCGGGTGAACGGCATCTCTCCGGGCGTGGTCGACACGCCATGGTGGAACGACGTCCCGGCCGACGTCAAAGCTGGATTCTTCGACCGCGCTCGCGCCAACTTACCGGTTCGCCGCGTGGGTACCCCCGAGGAGGTCGCGGAGCTCGTGTGGTTCCTCGCCCACGCCGCCTTCGTCACCGGATCCGTCTATGAAATCGACGGCGGCCATCGTCTCGTTGCTTCAAGAGCGTGACGCATTCCCCTCCGTAACCCCAGAATAGCGCCATGCCCTCTTCGAACACGGAAGCGACCTCCCTCGAAGGCCTCCACATCCTCGTCACCGGCTCCACCGACGGCATCGGTGCCGTCACCGCGGAAGAGCTCGGGCGCGCCGGCGCCATCGTGTACGTCCACGGCCGCAACGCCGACAAAATCGAACGCACGCTCGCTTCCCTGCGCGAACGCGGCGTCAACGCCCCGCGCGGCTTTCGAGCCGATCTCGCGTCGCTGGCCGACACGGCGAAGCTCGCAAAACAAATCGTTGCCCAAGTACCCCAACTCGATGTGCTCATCAACAACGCCGGCATTGGCACCGGCGGCAGCCGCAGCCAGCGCGAAATCAGCCAGGACGGATTCGAGCTTCGCTTCGCCGTCAATTACCTAGCGACCTTCGTCCTGACGCGAAACCTCATCGCCGCAGGTCGCATCCCGCGCGCCGTCATCCATGTTTCGTCCATTGGTCAGGAAGATCTCGATTTCGACGATCTGATGCTCGAGCGCCACTATTCGGGTGTGTCAGCTTATTGCCGAAGCAAGCTCGCACAAATCTTGTTCGCCTTCGATCTCGCGGAGAGCCACCCGCGTATCAAAACGCACGCCCTTCACCCCGGCACGTACCTCGATACGAACATGGTGCGCCAGGCCGGCGTCCGCCCCCTCGGCAGTGCGGGAGAAGGCGCCGACGCGATCCTTTTCGTCACACGCCACGCCCTGAGCGACAGTCCCAACGGACTCTATTTCGATCAACAGCGCACGGCACGCCCGCTCCCCCAGGCCTACGACCGCACGGCACGCGCGCGCCTGCGAAAAGCCTCCGAAGAACTCGCTGCGCCTTTCTTGAGTTAGCGCATCCTATTGCTCGAGGGGGATATCGATATATGAAGAAAGGCGCATTCATTTGCGCGGCAGCAATGCTGTGCGTGGCGTGCACCATGGAGGCCGCCGAGTCCGAGATGACCGGCCAGTCCCAGAGCGCCATCATCGGGGGCAACGAAGATGCCGCCGATCCCGCGGTCGTTGCGGTCTACGCGCGCGTTCCCGGCGAAACCAAAGGATCGCTTTGCACGGGCGAGGTCATCTCGCCCACCGTCGTTCTGACGGCTGCTCATTGCATCACGGAGGTTACGCCGGGGTCCGTGCACTACGTGGTACCGGGCGGCAAGTTCCAAAGTGTTCCTGCGTCGCAGTGGCTCGCGGTCAAGGAGGTGCACGCCGATCCGGCCTTCGATGCCGCGCACCTCGAGGCTGGGCACGACATCGGCGTGGTGATCCTCGCCAAACCAACGACCATCCGGCCGCTCCCATTTTTACGGGTGCCGTTGCCCGACGAGGCTGTTGGGCACCGAGTCCGGCTGGTGGGCTACGGCCTCGACAACGGATTCCGCCAAACGGGCGCCGGCACGAAGCGCACGGTCACCGTTCCCATCGTTTCGATGGATGACGTCACGTTGGAAACGGGCAACCTGTTTCAAAAAGCGTGCAGCGGCGATTCGGGCGGCCCGGCGTTTCTCGACATCGACGGCCAGGAGACCATCGTCGGCATCACGTCGTACGGATACATCTTCTGCCTGTTCGACGCGTTCTACACGCGGGTCGATCTCTACACCGACTTCATCGAGCGCTATTTGTAGCTACAAAGATCCGCTGGACATGGAAGAGTCCGCCATGTTACCTCCTTCCTCCACCACCGATTCGCGATTTGGAGGGAGCGATGAAACACGCGGTTCTTTTCATCTTTCACGTCAGCGCGGTCTTGGCAGCGTCGGTCACGGGGTGCGGGGGCGAGACGGCGGACGTCTCCGCGCAGACGTCGGACGAGATCGTGGGCGGCACCGTCGACCCGGGCGATCCCGCCGTCGTCGCCGTGTATGCGCGCGCACCGGGAGCCACCCAAGGCGCCCTCTGCACGGGCGAGGTCATCTCGCCCACCGTCGTTCTCACGGCGGCCCACTGCATCACCGAGGTCGATCCTGGCGCCATCCACTACGTGGTCCCCGGCCCGGTGTTCCAACAGGTTCCTTCGTCGCAGTGGCTCGCCACCAAAGAGGTCCACGCGGACCCGGCCTTCGATGCCTCGAACCTCGCGAACGGACACGACATCGGCGTCGTGATCCTTGCCCAGCCCACGAACATCGTGCCCATTCCGTTCATCCGCACACCGCTTCCGTCGAGTGTCGTCGGCAAGAACGTGCGCCTCGTGGGCTATGGACTCGACAACGGCGTGACGCAAACCGGCGCCGGCACGAAGCGTCAGGTCACCGTGTCGGTCGTGTCGATGAACGACAAGACGCTGGAGACGGGAAATCTGCTTCAAAAAGCGTGCAACGGCGACTCCGGCGGCCCCGCGCTGCTGAACATCGACGGCAAGGAGACCATCGTCGGCATGACATCCTACGGGCTCATTCTTTGTCTGCTTACGGCGAACTACACGCGAGTCGATCTCTATACGAGCTTCATCGACCAGTACCTCCAGTAGCGTTAGTATCGTCGACGATGACGAAGATCGCCGAAAGTGCCGTAACCCTTCGTCCCGCCATCCCCAGCGACTCCGAGGCGGTCGCGGTGATCTGGTACCAAGGCTGGCGCGACGGCCACCTGGGCAACATCCCGGACGCGCTCGTGGCGGTGAGGACCGAAGCATCCTTCTACGAGCGCGCCGCCCAACGCATCGGCGACACCGTCGTCGCCGTCGTCGAGGGCGAGGTCGTCGGCTTCGTCATGGTCGTCGACGACGAGGTGGAACAGGTCTACCTCGCAGGCCACCGCCGCGGCAGCGGCATCGCGGGCATTCTCCTCGACGAAGCCGAACGCCTCGTCGCCGCCAACGGCCACGAACGCGCCTGGCTCGCCGTCTCTCCCGGCAACGGGCGCGCCCGCGCGTTCTACGAGCGCCAAGGCTGGCACGACGAAGGCCATTTCGTGTACATGGCCGGCGGCGCGGGCGAGCCCATCCCCGTCCCGTGCCAGCGATACGTCAAGCGCGTCGCGGTTCGCTAGAGAGAATTCACAGGAAGACGGGAAGTTTTTTGTTGGTGAGCGGTGCGCTTGTTGGTTGGCCTATGGACCAAGGGCGCCCGCCCTATCGTTTCCCGATGTGCAGATGAGCGTGGCACTCGCAAGGCGGTGGGAGGGGGGGACAAACGGGTGCGTGATCGCGCTCCGCGCAATCTCAGACGGTCTTCTTCTGGCGTTCTCTCTGCCAGATAAAAATGAGGGGTAAGAAAAGTCCGGTGGATGCGAGCAGTTGACTGCGCAGCTTCCCCAACGAGGTCTTCGGCCACCGGTCCGCACCCGCTGCGCGTCCCGTCACCGCTCCCCATGTTGTTCCCGCCGGCTGGACCCCCGTAGGGGTGGCTCCAACTGTCAACGGGCATGCGGAGGGCTGTTGCCTCCCACTCATACCTTGCGGCAACCCATCATCTTGATCTGCGACCTTGCGAGCTTGGTCTCCGGAGCTCCGCACCCGCGAGGTCTGACCCGCCTCATTGCCAACACGGTGCCAATCCGTATTGCGCCGAAAAAGAGCCCGCGCCGCACCGGCGCCCCCTGTCCCGGACAGCCATCCGCCTGTCCCGGACAGCCCATCCGCCTGTCCCGGACAGCCGCCACCGCCGCGAGTCGCTCATCCCAGCCCCGAGCGCCTGCAAATGCCAACGTCGGCACCCCAAAGCTCAGGTCTCGAGCAAGCAGGTTGGCCCAGTCACGGATCCAAAACCAAAACCGGGAAGCGAGAAGGTTCGTGGAACCGGGCCACCGCGCCCAACCCAAAAACCCTTCCCGCCTTCCTGTGAATTCTCTCTCTCCTTAGCCGACCGCGATGCCCAGCGTCTTGCGCAGGGTAAAGTACTGCTCGCTCACGCTGAAGACGATGAGCTCCTTCAGCTTGTCGGCCGGGGCCAAATCGCCCGGTAGTTGCGGCTCGGCGCTGATGATCTTCTTCGCGATCTCCAAGTCCGCGCAGAGCAGCAACCCCGCGCGGGTCGAGGTCACTTCGACCATTTGCATCCACCGCTTCAAGTCGGCCTTGGCGCCGTCCTCGATGAAGCGCTGCACCACCAACCGCAGCGCATCGCGCTGGACCGGCTGCATGAACTTCACCAACTCTTGCGCCGTCTGCCCGACGGCCTGGGCCATCTCCGCCGGAACGGAGAAGTCGTTCATCACGATCTTGATCGCCGCGAAGAGCATCACCTTCAGCTCGTTCAGGGTCGGGAACAAGTTCTTGATGTAGTGCTCACCGCGGTAATACGAGAGGTGCTTGCCGACGATGAACGTCAGCTCCTGCGGCGAGAAGCCCGTGAGCACGGTCTGACCGGCGACGCTCGCCGGCGGCGAAGCCGGAACCGCCACCAGCGCACCCGCCACGTCGTTGCGCACGTAGAGCTCGGGCAGATTCACACCGAGAACCTGCGCCGCCCAGCCGAACGTCTTTGCAAACGTCACGGTGCTCGTCGCCGGATCCTGCTTGAACCGCTTGTCGAGCACCGGCAGCTGCCGCGATGCGCGCAGTTGGTTCGTCTTCGCGACGATCGCGGCCGGCGTGATCATCTCGAAAATCTTCCCGATGTAGATGTTCTCGTCCTTGTGGAAGAGATTCTTCACCCACTGCTCGTTGTCGAGCCGGCTCTTCACTTGGATCATCCCGCGCGGGCGATAATCCTCGAAGAAGCGCTGCTCTTCCTCGTCCGCCTTGTGCAGGAACGCCAGCGCCGCGCACATGCACCATGCGCGATCGTACTCGTGCTGCTTCAAGTACAGCTTGTACAAGGAGCGGTACGGGTCGACCCGCATCGGATCCTTCTGCAGCACGATGGCGTGCTCGCCGATGGCTGCCTCCATCTGGTCCGTCGCCTCGAAAAGCTCGGCCAGGATCTGCCGCTCCACCGCCTCGTCGGGCTTGTAGCGCGTCGCCATCTTGAACGCCTCGATGGCGCTCGCCACGTCGTTCAAACGATCGCGGTAGATCAACCCGAGGTTGTGCCACAGGTTGTACTCGAGGTCCGGATTGTTGGCGTTCGCGCTCGAGAGACGCCGCAGCATCTTCCGGAACGCGCGCTCCAGCGCCTTCCAATCCTTCTTCGCCGTGAGGATCTTGTTGATGCGCTCGAACGCTTCCAAGAACGTCGGATTCAGATCGAGCGCCTCGTTGAACAGCTCCACCGCGCGATCGTGATCGCCTTCCTTGTCGCGGTAGATCTGCGCCATCGTGTAGATGAACTTGCTCTTGCGGACCGGATCCTTCTCCAGCTCGGAAATCTGCTGGATGGTGTCGATCATCTTCGACCAGTTCTCGGTCCCCTGGTACAGCGCGAGCAACTTGTGCAGCAGCGGATGGCTGTCGGGCTTGATGTCCCGCGCCTCTTCCAATGCCTCGATCGACTTGTGCGGATTGCGATCCTGGTCGTTCCAGATGTCCGCAATCTCGCCCAGCATCTTGAAGCGCTCGTCGCCCTCGTACACGTTGTCGAGGATCTGCCTCTTGTACGCGACGACCTGCTTCCAGTCCTTGAGCTCCGCGTAGAGCCCCACCAACGCTTCGAGCGTCGGGCGGTGGGCGTTGTCGACCCCCAGCGCCTTCTCGAAGTTGTTGATCGCCTGCTTCGGTTGCCCCTGCTCGCGCTTGATGCAACCCAGCTTGTAGTAGACGTTCGCGCGCTCCTCGGTCTCGCTCTCGGAGAGCGACGTCAGCACCTTCTGGAAGTTGGTGAGCGCCGCACCCCAATCGCGCAGACGGAAGGACACCTCCGCCAAACCGCGAATGGTCACTTGGTCCGTCAGATCGAGCTGGTGGGCCGCCAAGTACGCCTTGAGCGCCTTGTCGTCCTTGCCCAGCGCCGAGCAGACCTGGCCGAGCTTGTTGTTCAGATCGTGCTGCTCCATCCGATCGCGCTTGCTGGCCTTGCGCACCACCAGATCGAGCAATGGCTCCGCCTTGTCCCACTCTTCGCGCGTGATGTACTCGTCGATGAGCGGCATCGCGGCGTCTTCGTTCTCGTCGTCCGCCTCGCGCGCGGCCTCAAAGGCCAGAATCGCGCTGTCGTGATCGCCGAGTTGGGTCTCGCGCAGGTTGCCGAGTTCCACCAGCAAACGCGCCCGCTGACGCGCCGCCTGCGTGTAGCTCTGCTCCTGGTCGATGTAGCGCGCCGCCTTGTCGTAGTCGGCATTGTCCATCGCAATCGCACGCACCGACGCGAGCGACGGCAAGTGCGACGGGTCGATGTCGATGGCCATCTCGTAGCGCTCTTGCGCCGACACGCGGTCGCCGAGCTTCTCGTCGAGGGCCTTGCCGATGCGGTAGTACGCCTCCACGCGCTGCCGCGTGTCTTGCGTGAGCTCCGCCACGCGCGTCATCATTTCGATCGACTGCTCGGCGTCGTTCTCCTTGTCGTAGAGCTTCGCCAGCGCGTCGAGCGCCTCGATGTTCGCCTCGTCGAGGTCGACGATGTTGCGGTACGCGTCGATCGCGCGCTCCGCATCCTGCACCTCGTCGGCGTAAACCTGCGCGATGTACCCGTAGAGATCGACCTTCGTCTTGCGGTCGTTCGTCGCCGAGACGTGGCGCTCGTAGGTGTTAATCAGCTCCAGCCACTGCCGCATCTTGCGGTAGTTGCGCTCGAGCGAGAAGTACGCCTCCTCGTGGTTCGCGTCGATCTCGAGCACCTGCTCGAGCCGCTGCGCCGCGATGTCCGCCTTGACGAAGTGCTCCTCTTGCAGCTTCGCCAAGTGCATCAACACGTCGATGCGCTCGCGCTCCGTGGAGACCACGTCGAGCTCCGCCTCGAGCACGCGGACCAATTCGGGCCACTGCTTGAGCGTCTCGTAGACCCGTACCAACCCGCGCATCGCTTGCAGATTCCCTGCATCGATGTCGAGCACCTCGCGGTAAACCTGCGCCGACCGCGAAGGATCGTTCAGGCTCGTCTCGTAGAGACCGGCCATGCGCAGCTTGGTGTTCGCGATCTCCGTCGGATCGGAGAGCGCCGGCACCTTGCGCGACAGCACGTCGACGAGGTCGCGGTTCTGCCCGCGTGAAGCGTAGATCCGCTCCAGGTTCTCGAGGGCCGGGATGTACAACCCGTCGACCTCGAGGGCCCGCGTGAACTGCGTGATGGCTTGGTCCGTCTGCGCCATCTGCTGATCGAGGAGCTCGCCGAGCTCCGTCATGATCTCCTTGCGGTCGACGTCGTTGATCGCGACGTCGAGCGCACGGGTGAGCGATTGCCCGAGGCGCTGCCAATCGGAATTCTTCCGATACAGCTGCCCCATCTGACGAAGCGCGCCCACGTTGTTCGGGTCGAGCGCAACGATCTGCGCGTAGTAAGGCTGCGCGTACTCGGGGTGGCCGAGGTCGTCGCCGTACCACTTGGCCAGGTGCAGGCAGAGACGGATCTTCTCCTTGTTCTCCGTCTGCTCCTTGAGCCAGCCGTTTGCCGTTTGAATGAGCTCGCCCCAGCGCCCGGTGGCCTGCGCCATGCGCTCGAGGTACTTCGCCGTCTCGCGATCGTGGAAGTCTTCCGCGAGCGCGTTCACCAAGGCCACGAAGGCCTGGTTCTTGTCGTCGAGGTGCTCCTCGAAGACGCGGGCGATCTTGCGCAGAAGCTCCGTGCGATCCGGCGTCTCGCTGCGCGTCTCGAACCAGGAGAGGTACAGCTCGATGAGCGGCTCCCACCGCCCGCCGGCCGAGTGCCTCTTCTCCAATTCGCCGAATGCTTCCTGGCTCGTCGGCTCGACGTCGAGGATCTTCTGGTACGCCAAGGTCGCCGAATCCGGCTCCAGCAGCGTGTCCGTCCAGATCGAAGCGACCGTGCGGTACTCCTCGATCTTCTCGTGCTTGTCGTCGAGCGCGTCGGCGCGGAGCATCTTCACTTCGATGACGTCCGGCCACTTCTCCTCGGAGCGGTAGATCGCTTCGAGCGCGTCCATCGCCTCGAAGTCGGCCCCGACCTCGAGCAGCTTGCGCCACGCATCGGCGGCGTCGTACGGCTGCTGCAGCTCCGTGCCGTACGTCTTGCCGAGCTCGCGGAAGATCTCCTTCAGCTCGTCCGCGTCGAGAAGCTGCGAGGCGCGGTCCACGATCTGGTGGAGCGCAGCCACGAGCTCGTTCGCATCGTCCTGGCGCCGCCGAATCGCGGAAATCGAACGAAGCGCGGCGAGGTTCGCGTAGTCGATGTCGAGGACGCGGTTCCAATCCTCGAGCGCCATTTCATCGCGCCCGAGCTTGTCGGTGAAGACGCGCGCGCGCCGCGTGAGGATGTTCACGCGATCGTCGTCGTTCGGCGCAATCTCGTACTCGCGCTCGAGGATCTCCACGAGGTCCCGCCACTGCTGCTGGTTCTCGTAAAGGTTCGCCAAGGCGCCGAGCGCCTCCGGATCCTCACCGCGCAAGTCGAGCACGACCTTCCACGTGTTGATCGCGCGCTCCGGCTGCCCGAGCTTCGAGCTGGCCAGGTGCGCGATCTTCGCGCGGATGTCCGCCTCCTGCACGTCGCCCGACGCGTTCTCGAGCTCGCGCTCGTAGACCGCATTGAGCTCCGCCCAGTTGCCGAGATTCTCGTAGATGCGCCCGAGCGCGAAGATCGCGCCCTCGTGCGCCTTCTCGAGGTCGTCGAAGATGCGCCGGTACGCGCGGATCGCGTCCGGGATTTGCTCGAGCCGCGTCTCGTAAATCTCGCCGAGGCGCGCGTAGAGCTCCACCAGCTCCAGGTTGTCGCTCGTGGCCTGCACGCGCATCTCGAGGACCTGGGCCAGCTCGCTCCACGCTTCGAGCGAGAGGTAGATCCGATCGAGGTTCGCCAACGCATCGACGTCGAGCGGCTCGACGCCGAGCACGTACTTATACGTCTCCTCCGCCTTGCCGACGTCCGCCAGCTCGTCTTCGAAGGTCTTCGCCAGGCGCTTGCCGACCAGCCGCTGGACGTTCGGGTCGTCGTGCACGCTGAGCACGTCGGCGTACGCGTTGGCCACGACCTCCCAGCCGCCGTCGACGGTGGCTGCCAGGCGCGGAATCTCCTCGCCCGTCTTTTCGTCGAGCGGGTACTCCTTCAGCGAACGGATGTAGACGGCGAGGGTCGTCGCCGTGTCGAGCAGCTTCTCCTCGTGCAGCTCCGCGATGCGGTAGTACTGCGCGAGACGCTCCTCTTCTCCACCGTGCTCGAGCCCCGCCGCATCGGCGACGGGCTGCGGCGGAATGTGCGAGAGCTGCGCCTCCATGACATCGGAGAGCTTGTTCCACTCGCCCATCTGCCGGTAGAGCGGCTCGAGGATCTCGGCCACCTCCACCTGCTTCTCACCGCGCGCGAAGATCTGCTCCAGGGCCTCGAGCGTCTGCTCGTGCTCCGGCGCCGCATTGATGACGTCTCGGTATGCGGAAATCGCCGCGTCCAGGTTCCCGAGCCGCGTCTCTTCGACTTGGCCCAAACGGTACTTGAACTCGAGGATCTCGTCCGGCGTCTGGCCAATCTCGGCCTCCCGTTCGAGGACGTTCGCGAGGTCGTGCCAGCGCTCCGTTTGCAGGAAGAGCCGATCGAGCGAGCGGATCGCCGTCTGGTTCTCCATGTCGGAGTCGGTCACGCGCCGGAAGCGCGCAATCGCGCTGTCGACGTCGTCGAGCTGCATCTCGTAGATCTGCGCCGTGCGCAGCCCGAGCTCCACCAAGCGATCCGGCGTCTCGAGCAGCTTGTCGAGCTCCGCATCGTAGAGGCGCCCCACCTCCGGCCAGCGATTCACGACCATCGCGAGCCGCTCGAGGTTCTGCAACGTGAGCTCGTTGCCGTTGTCCAGCGTCAGAGCCCGCGCGTACGTGTCGAACGCCGAGTGGTGGTTGTCCAGTGCGTCCTCGTACAGACGCGCAATCCGGTGGAGCAGGTCCACCTTCTGGAACGGGTCGCTCGCGTGCTGCACCTGCACTTCGTGCACGCTGATGAGGCGCGGCCAATCGCTGACCGCCTCGTACACCGGCTCGAGCACCGCCGCCGCACCGAGCGGATCGCGGTCGCCCGACTTGAGGCCCTCGAGGGCCTGCAAGGTCGGCGTGTGGTCGGGCATCTGCTGCAGGATCTCGCGGTAAAGCTCGATGGCCCGCTGCACGTCGTCGAGGCGCTTCTCGTACAGATCCGCGATGCGGTACTGGAAGCTGATGGCCTCCGCCGAGTCGGCGGTCATCTCGCTTTCGCGGGTCAGGATGCCGAGCAGCTCTTGCCAGTTCTGCGCTTGCTCGTAGAGGACGTCGAGGCGCGAGAGCGCTTGCAGATCGTCCGGATCGAGCTCGAGAATCTTGTTGTACGTGTCGATCGCGTTCTCGACGTCGCCGAGCTCGTGCTCGTACACCGCACCGACTTGGTAGAAGATGCGCTTCTTCTCGTCCGCGTCGACGACCAGGTCGGCCTTCTTCGCGTAGATGCGCATCAAGTCGGCCCAGCGCGACAGGCCCAGGTAGCGCTTGATCAACGCATCGAGCGCGCGAACATCGTCGCTGTCGAGGTCGATGACCTTGTTGTAGACGGCAATCGCCGCCTCGGGCTGCTCGAGGACGTCCTCCTCGATGGCCGCCGCCTGGAAGAGGGCTTCCTTCTTCTCCGGCAGGTCCTCGAGGATGTCCGCCTTCTTTTGCAGGATGAGCGACAGATCCGCGTAACGCTCCGTCGCGCGGAACAAGCGCTCGAGCGACTCGGCCGCGGACAGATGGCCCGCCGCAATCTCGAGCACGCGGCGGTAGAGCGACACCGCGGTGTCGACCTCGCCGAGATCGTACTCGTAAACGCGCGCGCTCATCATGTAGAGGGCGCTGGGAAGCTCGGTGAGCCCGCCCTCGTCGGAGGGCGTGGTCTCCGCCGCCAAGGACTGGAACACCTGCGCGAGATCGTGGAAGCGGCCTGTGGCGCGCGCCACGCGGTCGAGTCCCTGCTGCGTCTCCGCGCTGCCCGGATCCTCTTTGAGGGCCCGCGCCAAGGTCGCGAAGGACGAATCGAGATCGCCCGCCGCACCTTCGTACAGCTCGGCGATCTGGTGCAGCAGTTCCACCCGGCGCATCGCATCGTCGCTGCGACGCACCTGCACTTCGTGGACGCCAATGAGCTTCTGGTAATCGCCCAAGTGCCGGTACAGCGGCTCGAGCAGATCGGCGATGGTGAGCTCGTACTTCGCGTCCTGACCGAGTCGTTCGAGCGCGGCGAGTGCCTGATCGTTCGTCGGCTCGCGCTCGAGCACCTGGCGGTAGCCCTCGATGGCCACGTCGATCTGGCCCATCTCGGTCTCACGCAGGGACGCGAGGCGGAGCATGAGCGCGAGCTGCGCCTGGTCGTCGATCGCGAGCGCAAGCTGCGCCTCGAGGTTCTCGGCCAGCTCCGTCCACATGCGCTGGCGGCTGAAGAGCGCATCCAACGCCGCGAGCGCGCGCAGGCTCGACGGGTCGAGCTCGAGCACCTTGCGGTACGAGGACACGGCCTCGTGCGGATCGTGCAGTTGCTCGTCGTAGATACGTGCAGTCTGCACGAGGAACGCCTCGCGCTGGTCCGGCTCGACGGCCAAGTCGATGCGCCGCTGGATCACGTTGATCAAGTCCAGCCAGCGATCGGTGCGCGTGAAGAGCTGCTCCAACGCGGACAGCGCCTCGGCGTCGGCCGCATCGAGCGTGAGCACCTGGTTGTAACCGCGCGCCGCCGCATCGACTTCGCCGAGGCGTTCGTCGATGGCGCCGACCTTCATCCAGTACTCGCGCGCCAGCACCGCGTCGCTGAGCTCCGCGGCGATGTGCTCGTAGAGCATGACCAGCTGGCGCCACGACTCGGAGACGTCGGCCACCTGCTCGATTTCGAACCGCGTGTCGCGGAGCGCGGGGTCGTCCCGGAGCGCCGCCGACAAGGCCTCGAAGGCCCGCGGGTGGTTGAAGAGCGACTGCGTGCTGATGCGCGCAATCTTCCTCTTGAGTTGGACGCGACGTTGAATGTCGTGTTCGCTCACCGCGAGGATCTCGAGGGCCTCGATGAGCTTCTCCCAATCGCGGCGCTCCTCGTAGATGTTCTCGAGGATGGCGGCCGCATCGGCCTTCAAGGAGAAGTGACCGAGCATCGCCTCGAGCGCGAGGCGTGCCCCCTCGTGCTGCGCGTTGATGAACAGGATCTCGCGGTAGTTCTCCAGCGCGCCCGCCGCATCGTCGAGGTGCTTCTCGAGCGCGGTGCCGAGCCGGAATTTGAGGTCGATGAGCTGCGCCTCCGGGTTGTCCAGGTCGATGCGGCGGCGCAACGTGTCGACATACGGCTGCCAGCGCTCGAGGTGCCCGTAGAGAACGTCGAGGGCCGCCAAGGCCCGCGCGTCCGTCGCCTCGTCCTCGAGAACGGCGTTGTAGGTATCGATCGCGCGATCGACGTCCTTGATCTCCGTCTCGTAGAGTTTGGCGATCTCGTAGTTGATCGTCTTCTTCTCTTGGTGATCGTGCGCGAGGTCGCGCTTCTTCTCGTAAATGCCGAGAAGCTCGTTGTAACGAGACGTCTCACGATAGAGCCGCTCGAGGGCCGACAGCGCCTCTTGGTTCTCGCCGTCCGCCTCGTACACCGAGCGGTACGCCGCCAGCGCGTCGTCGATGCGCCCCACCTCGTCGATGAGGATGCGACCGAGCTTCAGGCGCAGGACGATGACCAATTCCGCGTTGTGCTCGAGGCTCGCCGCCTCGATGGCCCGCGTGTAGCTCTCGATCAGCTTGTCCCAGCCGCCGGTGATCTTGGCGGCGCGCTCGACGTCCTGCGCCGCCTGCTCGTCGTGCGGTGCGAGCTCGAACGCCGACAGGTAGCGCTGGAACGCGCGCTCGGGATCGCGAACGCGGCCTTCGTAGAGGCCAGCCACCTCGCGGAAAAGCTGCAGCTTGATCTCCGCGTCGTCGACGTGACCGAGCTTGACCTCGATGACGTTGGCGAGGGCCTTGCTGTTGTTCGACGCGGTGTAGATCGGGATGAGCGCTTCGGCGGCCTGCAGGTTGCTCGGCTCGAGGTCGAGCACCTTCTCGTAGGCCTTGGCGGCGCGATCGTTCTTCTGCTTCTTCTCCGCCCAGAGCTGGGCAATCTTGAAGAGCAGACCAATCTTCGCCGACGGCTCCGGCTCTTTGCCTTCCTGCTGCTCGAGGACGCGAATGAACTCGTCCCACTTGCCCGTCTCGGCGTAGAAGACCTCGAGATCGTCCCAGCGGCCGAGCGCGAGGTACTTCTTCTTGACGGCTTCCTGCGCCTTGCGATCCGACGGGTCGATGGCCAGGAGCTGTCGCCAGGCCTGCACCGCGCCTTCGTCGTTGTTCAGGCGATCGCCGAAGATGGTGCCCAGTTTGGTGAGCGTGGCCACCTTCTGCTTCGGGTCGTACGTGATCTCCGCTTGGCGGTGGAGCACGTCGGCGAGCTTCTCGTAATCCTTGGAGCGCTCGTACAGCATGGAGAGCGCGCCGAGGGCTTCGGCGTTGGCGTCGTCGCTCGCGAGCACTTCGTTCCAGAGAACGATGCACACGTCGGGCTTCTTCACGCGCTCGGTGGCGAGCTTCGCGATCTCCAGGTACTTCGCCGCGCGTTCGCCGCCCGGCGGGAGGGCTTCCGCCTCACGCCGCTCGAGCCCGAGGAGCTTTTCCCAATCGCGGCGCTTCTCGTACATCTGCCGCAGGTAGTCGACGGCCGTCGAGTTTTCCGGCTGCAAGAGCAGCACTTGCTCGTAGGCCTTCACCGCCTCCGCCTGGTTGGCGAACTTGGTGACGTAAAGCTCGCCCGCCTTCATGTAGAGCGAGACCTTCTCTTCCGCATCGGGCACGGCCGCGGCGAGCTGCAAGAGCGTCTTCACGTACTCGTTGAAGCGCTTCGAGCTCTCCTGCTTCTGCGCGAGGGCACGCAGCTCGGCGATCTTTCCTTCGTCCGCGGGGGCCCCAGGCCCGGCTTGGGGGGCCGCTCCGGGAGGCTGCGATGCGCTCACCGCCGGAGGCGGCACGCTCGTGAGCTTCGCGGGCGGCGGCTCGGTCGCCGGCGCCGCGGCCTCGGGGCGCACGGAGATGTGCGGCTCCGTCACCATGGGCGTGGACGGCGGCGGCACCGGCAAGCGGCCACTCGGCGGCGGTACCGGCAAGCGCGCGCTTGCGGGGCCCACCGCGGAAAGCTGCTGCGACGACGTGCGCACGGCCGGCGCAGCAGGCGACGCTTGCAACGACGGCGACGACGGAACGGGCGGCGGGGGCGGAGGCGGCGCAATCAGCGTCCCGGCTCCCGCGGGCGGCGACACCGACTCGATGAGGCCGATCTCGTCCTCGTCGACCATGGAGACCTGCTCCGTGGTCTCGCCGACGATCAGCTCGGGATCCGCCGACGGCGCATCGCTGGTCGCGGGGCGCGCAGGCTCGGTCACCACGTCGGTCGCAGGCGGCGGAGGCGACTCCTCCGGCACGGACCGATCCAAGAGGCTTACACCTTCCGAAGCGGGGGGACGCTCCGAGAGTTGCGGCGGCGGCGCGATGGACGCCACGTCATCCTGCGGCGGCGCCTTCGCCTTGTGCAACGATTCACCAATCTGCGCTTCGAACGCGCGCAGCTGCGGGTGCTCGGGCGCAATGGTCACCAGCCGCTCGAACGACGAGCGCGCACGGATCAAATTGCCCATCTCGCGCCACGCAATCGTCCCCGCCTGCACCAGCAGGAACGTCGCATTGCCATTCTCGCCCGCGTGCGTGGCCGCTTCTTCGGCCAACGTGAGGACGCGGTTCCAATCGCCGCCCTTCTTGCCGTACGCATCGCGCAAGAAGTGAAACGCGCCCTCGTTGTCCGGGTCGAGCTTGACCGCGGCCTCGAGGAAGCGGGCGCCGATGTCGATGTTCTGGTGGCGCTGCACCCAGCGCTTGCCGAACATCATCGCGTACTGCGCGCGCTCGCGCCGATCGCTCACCTCGGAGAGGATCTCTTGCTGCACCGACTCGAGCTCGTCGAGCTTTCCCTGCTCGGACAGCAGGCCCTCGAAGACGGCGGCCGTGGGCTTCGACAGCGGGTCGGCGGCGTACGCGCGTCCGAGCTGCAACTCGGCCTCGTCCGGCGCGAAGCGCTTGGTGATGCGCGCGGCGCGCAAAAAGAGGCGCGCCTTGGCCTTGGGTTGCGTCTCCGCCTGACCGGCGCGAAGCAAAGCCGCAACCTGCGATTGCCACGAGCCGCTTTCCGCCTGCACGTCCTCGAGGCACGCGCTGGCCTCTTTGTTCGCGCCGCCGCTCGCCGCGAGGCTGCGGGCGTACGTGGCCGTCGCCTTGTCGTAATCGCCCACGTCGCAAAGCACGTCACCGAGGTCGCAGAGGAGGAGGCTCGCAGGCATGCCCTGCTGCACGGCCTTGAGCTCCAACTCGATGAGCTTCTGGACCATGTTCAGCTTGCCGAGGTCCCAGTAAATGCCGCGTGCGGCCTCGAGGCTTTCGGTCAACTGCGGGTTCAGCTTGTAGGCGTCCTGGAAGTGCTTGAGCGCCTTCACGCCCAAGAGGAACTTGCCGTCCAGGATGCGCCCCAAGCGGAGATGGAACGCAGCCTTGGCGACGTTCTGCCCCGCCCCGGCGATGCCCTTCTCCAGCTCCTCGATCAGCCCCTGCCAATCCCGGTTGGCCTCGAGTAGCGAAATACGCGTTTGCAGATCCATGAAAATCCCTCGGCTATTACAACCGGCATGCGGCCGCCTCTCCCCCATACCCTAGGGAGGCTCGAATTTCCGCCACCGCGGAAGGAAGCGAGGGCCCTTTGTGGGAGGACGACACGGACAGTAAAGCTATCAGACGCAGAAGGTGCTGTGAGCCTTGATCCAACGCCGCGACAAACGGGGAGCCCACCTCGAAAAGAGGTGACCCCACCGTAGAGATCGTCGGTCTGACTCCATACATGTCGCGCAATGTCGCGCGTTCTGGCTTGCTTCCGAACCTCAGGCTTCAGCTCCCGCCAAGCTGTTTCAGGATTTCTTGAGCCTGGGCGCATTCATCGGCGTAGCGATTGGCCGCTGCGCCTTTGCAGGTCGTGTTTTGGAACTTCTGGAGTTGCTGCACGGCTTCGTTCTTTCGCGGAGGCTGCGCCTTCGAATACGCGAAGCCCAAGTTGAAGAACGCGATCTGCTGGCCCTTCTCGTTGCAGGAGCCGCACGCTGCTTTTGCGGCGTCGAAGTCGGCGATGGCTCCGTTGAAGTCCCCTCGAACTTCCTTCACCTCGCCCGCGAGCGAGCGAATGATGAAGAGCGTTTTGTCGCCCGGCTTGGCGAACGAGACAGCCTCTTTGAGGACGGCGTCGGCCTGCTCGAAGAAGTTGAGTCGAATGTAGAGGTCCGCGAGCGGCCCGTAAAACACGGTCTCGTCGGGCTTCTTCTGAATCGCCTCACTATAATTTTGAAGTGCCCCCGCCTCGTCGTCGGTGTGCAAAAGCACCTGCGCCAACTCGAAATGCGCTTCCGCGTAATTGGGATCGAGTTGGATGGCCGCCTGGAGCGGGCCCTTCGCATCGGCCCAGCCCGTGGGGCCTTTGACCGCCTGCTGCTCCAGCGCATAGCCGTGCAAAAAGAAGTAATTGGCGTGCTTGGGCGCGAGCTTCTCGGCGCGCGCACACGTCGATGCGACCTTGTCCCACGCTTCTTTCTTCTGATAGGCCGTCGCCAGCTTCCAGAGAATGCGATGGTTCGTCGGATCGAGATTGGTGGCTTGCTCGTACTTCGATATCGCTTCATCGATGTTCGTCGCGCGCGCCTTGTCCCCTTCGTTGGACAGGTTCACCGCCTCGATGTTGTTCCGGCTGCAGCCAGCCGTGAAAACCGTGGCCACCGCACCGACTACGAGCCCCACGAGTACCTTCATGCGCATCGTCATCGTAAAACCTCGAATGTGCCACGTTCCCGAAGGAAAACGGCCGCGAAAAGAGCCCGCCACATCCGCCTAAAAACCTTGATTCAAAGTGTAGCGGGGCAAGCAGGAGAAAGTCCACTCTGCTGGGGTTCGGATGTCAGGGTGAGGAGAGCGTTGAGGCGTAGGGGGGCACCGCGGCGTCTTCGAGCACGAGCGCGTGCGTGTGCACGACCACGCTCACGCGCACGAAAAACGAGCACGACCACGAGAACGGAAACGTGAACGTTCACGTGATCGTGATCCTGCACGCGCACGCGCTCGTGCTCGAAGCAACAAAACGCAACGGCCGAGAGCCTCCTTCTCAGGAGACCTCGGCCGCTACGCTGCTTATGTAACCGACGTCAGTCGCCCGGGCTGAAGATGATCGGGTACACGACGGTGACGATGCCGCCCTCGGGCTGCGGGAAGGAAAGATTCCCGAAGCCGCGGACGACGCATTGAACGACGCCCTGATCCGGGAGCTCCGAGCCTCCATCCGAGGCCGTGGCCACCGCACCTTGGCGGTCGATGACGAACTTGACCGAGACGCGGCCCGACAAGTTCGGGTTGGTGCGCATGCCGTTCTCGTAGCAGAGACGGAAGCGGCCGAAGTTCTGGCGAACGATACGCTGGATGACCTCCGGCGGCAGACGCCCGTTCACTTGCGTGGTGCCCTGGCGAATGCTCGGTGCGCGCGTCTGGTGCGAGCCGCCGAGACGACCGTGGCCGTTGCCGAAGCCTTGGCCCGTGCCGGTTCCTGCGCCGTGGCCCAGGGTGCCGATGTTGCCGAGACCGATGCCTTCGCCGCGACCACCGCCACCTTCGCCGACGCCCGAGAGACCCAGGCCGCCGGCGCCGAACGAATCGCCGATGGTGTCGCCCCACATGTTGCCGCGGGCGCTCATCGGATCCGTACCGAGCGAATCTTCACGACCCCACGGCGCCGTCGGCGCATTGGGATCCGCACCGCCGCCCACGTTGAGGAGGCCGATCATGCCGAATTCCGCCGCCTCGTGCAGCGCCGCTTGGCGCGCGATGTGCGGATCCGGGTTGTCCTGCGGACCTTGCACGCCGTAGCGGTGGCCCGTCTCTTTGGTGGTCGGGTTCCCCATGGAACCTTCTTCACCCTTGGCGCGCGTGCCGGTGCCGCCTTCTTTGTTGTCGGCGTTGTCCTGCACCGCCTCGGTGTCGCGCTGCTCTTGCTCGCGCTCGGCCGCAGCGTTCAGCAAGTGCTGCATCTTCAGGATTTGATCCCGATCGATCGCCTCGCTGTCGTCCGCGCCCATGCTCGGCATGAAGAACGCGAGCGCCGCCACGATGCCCATGTGGATCAAGAACGAGAGACCCACGAAGGCGTACGCCGCCGGCTCGAACTGCGCGAAGGCGCCCATCGGCGGGGCCTTGCCTGCGTTCACCGCACTCACCTGGAAGATGAGGCCCGAACCCTCGAGCTCCATCTTGGCCTTGGCGCCCGCGGGAAGCTCGAACTCGTACCCGCCGCTGATCTCGCTCGACGGACGCGCGCGCCCGGATTGGATCAAGTCGGCGATGGTGAGCTTCGGCTGCCCGGGAATTTCCACGGTGCCCGTGGTGCGCGGCAGGATGACCAGCGCCGCACTCCCGCCCCGCGCGAGCACGATCGGCGCGCGCGTGGTTCCCAAGGTCTCGCTCGGGATGAAGTAGTCACACCCGATGTTGCCCATCTGCTCTTCGCCGACGAAGAACGACCGCGGCGGCGTGAGGTGCGAAACGTGGAGCACGTTGGTGTCCCACAGGATCATCACTTCGATGGCGGCGAGGTGCGCGACCTCGACCTCGTCCGGGTTCACTTCCGGACCGCTCTTGACGAGCTTGTACGTGTACGTGCCCGGCGGCGCATTCGGATCGACGTCGGTGTGTCCATACGGCGATTGCGCAGACGCCGAGAACGGGCTCGCACCCGGCGGCGGTCCCGCGAACGGCATCGACCCCGGCGGCGCCGCGAACGGATTCGCAGCGAAGGGATTCGCCGCAGCGCCGGCATGGGCAGCCTGGGCAGCGACCGCAGCGCCGGTCTGGATGTCGCGACCTGCGATGCCACCACCGGAAGACGGCGGACCGCCAAACGGATTGGCGCCGCGCGGATCCGACGATGCCGGCACCGTGTAGCCCGGGTCCTGTTGCGACGCGGGAACCGGCGCAAAGCCCGTCCCCTGTGCCGTTTGCACGCGCGGGATCGGTGCAGGTGGCGGAGGTGGAGGTGCCATTTGCCCGATCTGGCTCGTGGCGCCTTGGCCTGCGAGCTCGGCGCTCTCGAGCAGGATCAAGGTGGAGCCGATCTGGATCTGATCGCCCGGCCGGATCTTGCACTTGTTGACCCGCTGGCCATTCACCATCGTGCCGGGCTCGTTGCCGAGATCGATCAGCGTGATGTCGGCGGGCGAGGCCACCTCGATGACCGCGTGCATGCGCGACGCGAGCTCGTCGTCCACGCGCAGGTGGCTTCGAGGGTCCTTGCCGATCTTGACGACGATGTCTTGGACGATCGTGTCGCGACGAACGAGCTGATCGCCTTGGTAGAGCGCAAACGTGAGCGCAACCTTGGGCTTACCTTGGCTTTCCATGGTTTACAGATTCTCCACCGACTTCAACATCTCAGGCACAAACGATGTACGGGGTCGAATCAGCGTTGTTCGCACCGGTCCCGGACGCACGCGGATGGTCGCGTCCTGGGGACCGAATCCCCCCGCACTCAACGGATCGTCGGAAAACTCGTAGCCGTATCCCTCGTTGCTCGTCGACGCCTTGGCGCCCGCCTTCGTGTCGCCGGCGCCGGGCGCCGGGGCACCTGCAGGCGCTTGCGCAAACGCAGGCACGCTAAGAGCGAGCGTAACCAGCATCGCGACGCAACCGACCATCACCGACTTCCGCTTGCTCCCGTTCATGGGTGTGTCTCTCCGATAAAAACCGCGAGCCCTGCGCTCAATGCGGTGACGTTGCGATTACAGTGACAGTGTATCCCCCGCCAGTCGCTACGGTCAATCTCTCCGCTCAATGTTTTTTCACTTCTTTGCTGACCAAAAACGACTCTTCCTATTGGAACGGACAACACGCGGAGGGCCAAGTTCCCGAATAGTTGGCCCCCCTCGGAACCGGTCACTTCTTCGGTGGCTCAGCAGCAGCGGGTGCGCCCGCAGCCGGGGGCGGTGCGGCATTCTTGTCGTCGACGCCCGCCGCCAAGAAGGCGATGGTGTCGTCGATATCCTGCATACGCTCCTTGGCGCGCTTCACGGCGCCGTCGTATTCGGAGCGGCCGGTGGCCTTCGCCACGAAGTCGCCATAAATGCTCTTCGCCGCGTTGAGCGCGCCGATGGTCTTGTCCTTCCCACCGCCGCCCTTGGCCTTGTACTCCTGGGTCAAAATGCCTTCGTTGTAGAAAGCATCCGGGCGATTCGGGTCGATCTTCTTCGCTGCATCGAGCTCGGCCTGCACCGCGTTCACCTGCGCGTCGTAATTCGAGTCGGTGATCTGTCCACGAAGTGCGAGCGCCATTCCCAAGTGGGCGTCGTAGTCATTCGGGCGCATGTCCAGCGCGCGACGGAGGGCCGCCTGCGCTTGCTCGAACCCGCGGAAGGAGAGGTTGACGAACGCGTAGTTCATCTGCGCTTCGAAGAACTTCGGATCGAGCTTCGCCGCCGCATTGAACTCGCTCACCGCGCCGTTGATCTGACCGAGCTCGTTCTGAATGAGCCCCGCCGTGTTGTGGATCGGTGCGTAGTTCGGATTCTTCCGAACGGCCTGCGAGCACACCAGCGCCGCGAGCTCGAGCTGCTGCACGTCCGCGCGCTTGCCCAGCGCCGCGTTGGTCGCAATGCCGCGCCCCTTGCCGCGGCCCGAGCTCACCTTCGTGCCGCCGGCGCGCTTCTTCGCCTGCTGGAAGTAGTAGAGCGCGAGCTGGTTGAACGCCGGCATGTACGCGTCGTCGATGGCCAGGGCGCGCTGCAGATTCTTCTTCGCGCACTCCATGTCATCTTTGCAGCCATCGCCCGCCGCCGCGCCATCGCGCTGCATTTGGAACATGGCCAAGTTGACCAGCGCCGGCACGTTCTGGAACTGCGCGTCGAGGACCGACTGCTGCAGCGATGAAATCGCCGCGTCCTCGTTGCCGTCCGCCTTGAACTGGTAGAGCGCCAGTTGCACGCGGGCGTGGTGGAATTTCGGGTCGTCGGCCAAGGCCTTTTCGAACATGGCCTTGGCTTCTTTGTCGTTCCCGCAGCGCTGCCACGCGAGACCCGCGTTGAAGGTCGCCTCGGGGAACTTCCCGCCCTTTTGCTCGGCGGCGGCGGCCTTGAACAGATTCGCCGTCTCCTGGCAGGCCGCGTCGTTCCAGTTGCCCGCTTTGTCGTGGCCGTTGAGGACCTCGATGGCGGCGAAGAACTTGTCCTGCGCCTCCTTGTTGACCTCCGCCGGCTTGCCCGGGGTCGTGGGGCCTTTCGCGGTGTCCGGAGACTTCGCTCCTTCGCCCTTGGCCCCGCCGCCGCAACCTACCGTGAAAGAACCCACGACCAAGGCGGCCAACGCCACCAGCGTTTTCACTTTTCGATTCATCGTGGTCCCCATCACTTCTTCTTCCCACCGGGTAGAGGCCGAACCGTCGCGCCCTTCGGCGGCTTCGGCGCACCACCACCGCCGCCACCACCAGCAGAGGCCGAAGCCTTCACCCCGCCTTTGCCACCGGCGCCTTTGTCACCCTTCTTCGCGTCCGCCTTCTGGTCGTCCGACGGAGCCGCCACGCTGCTCGCCGCCACCTTCTCTGCGGGGCCCGTGTTCGCGGGGTGCCAGATCAACCCGCCGAGGGTGATCGGCGGCGGCTTGTCGTCGAGACCACTGTTCGACAAGGTCGGCGCACCGCGCAGCTCGTCGACGACGTGGTATTCGGCCTTGTAGTTCTTCGCGAGCCACTCCTCGCAGCTACGCGAGTATTGGTCGAAGTACTGGAACTTCACCGAGTAGGTGAGGCACGTCACGAGCGCGGGCTTCGCCTTTTGCACCTTGATGGGCTCACTCTTCGCGTCGAGCGCGTCGAAGTACACGCCGCGGATCTCGGCATCCTTCTTCCACGACTCCGGAATCGGAGCGGCGCGGAACGAGTCGACGAAGTCACCCCACATCAGACCGACGCGTGAGCCGGCCGCGATGACCCACTTCGGCGGAGCGTCCGGCTGCAGGTCGACGATCTTCTTGTACGCCGCCGCCGCTGCCTCGATGGCCGGGCCCTTCTTCTCGAGCCATTCCTTGACGCGCGTGTTGATGTGGCGCCGGACGTCGTCCGCCGAGCCCGAGCCGCGGTAGACGGGGAACTTGATCTTGTCGACCGTCTCCTTCTTCAGCTCCTCGGCCGCCGCGAAGTACGACTCGCCGACCGCGTTGAGGGCCTTGCCGACGCGCTTTTGCTTCTGCGCCTCGTCCTCGTTCGGGTACGCATCGTTGATCTTGCGCACCGCGTCCGCAGGGTTCTCCCAGATCTTGCGCACCTTCGCGTAGTCCGCGTGCGAACGATCCTTGTTCTGATGGCGCACCTTCAAGTACGCCCGGGCCAAGGTCGCATGCGCCTGCACCTGGATGTCCGGCGCCGCGTTGCGGTCGATGTACCCGATGGAGTCTTCCAGAGCCTTTTGCGCCTTGTCCCAATCTTCCTTCTCGGCGTAGTGCGCGCCGATGGCGAAGGCGATCGTCGCGGCCTGGGTCGGCTTGCTCGCGCCGTAGTTCTTGCGGAACATCTCGGCGTCGGCGATGCCCTTCTCTTCGTCACCCAATCCGAGGCGGAGCACGGTGGCGTCCGAAAGGGCCTGGTCGGCCTTCTCGTACTTGGGATTCTCCTTGGCGAACTTCTCGAACCACTCCGCCGCCTGGTCGTAGACCGCGATGGCCTGGTAGTTCCCGCCAATCTCGTACGTGGCCTTCTTCGCCAGGTCCGACTTGTCCATCTTGTAGCGCGGGTCGAGCAGGGTCATACGCGCCTTGATGGCCTTCGCCACGAGACGGGCCGCCTGGAACGCCTTGGCCGAGTTGTAGAGGATCTCGTCCAGACGCTCGCACTGGCCGGGCTGCCCCTGGCTCAATTGCGCCTCGCCGTAACGACGCCACAACTCGAAGTACGTGTTGCCCGCCTGCTCGTAGGTCTGAACCGCGTTGGCTCCGCCCTTGTCCGCGAGCTCCACCAGCTTCTGCGCCTTCAAGCGCTGGATGTCGCAGCTCACCTTGGTGAGCGACACGCACTGCTCGGCGTTCTTCTTCTCTTTCTCACCCGTGCAATACAGCTCGACGAACTTGGGCACGTCGTTCTGCATGTCGTCGTAGCAGGACGGACGCGGCGGGTTCGAGTGCGAGCCGATGACGTTGATGGCCTCGAGGTAAAGCTGCGCGGCGTAAATCCCGACGTCCTTGTCGGCATTCTGCAGCGCGATCTCGCGGAACGCGGCGCCGGCTTCTTCCCAGTGCTGCGCCTCGAAGTACGTACGCGCGCGGGCGTATTTGACCTCGACGAGCTGCTCCTGGCCCTGCGCGTCGACCGGCTTGATGTAACAGATGTACCGATTGAAGGCGGTGATCATCCCCTTCTGGTTCTCGGTCAGCGGCTTGGGCTGAAGGCGCGAATCCTCCTCGGCCTTCTTCTGAGCCTCGGTCTGCTTCGTCTGGCCGGGCGCGTTGCCCATGCCCTTGCGGGCCTCACCGCCTTTGTGGGCGGCCTCGTAGATGTTCTGGTAGCAGAGCACCGAGGCGTACGCGGCCTCCGGAGCATCCGGCCCCGTGGGGTTCTCGGCCACGACCTTGTCGAACGCCGGACCGCACTCCGCCCACTTCTGTTGGAAGTAGAGGAGGTCCGCCATCGCGTAGCGGATCTTGTAGAGCGTCGGCCAGTCTTCCTTGACGATGCGGGGGAACTCGAAGGTCGCGAAGTCCTGCGCGTTCCAGGTGTCGCCAATCTTCTTGTACAGGTAGGCGGCCAGGGTCATCGCCTTCTGGTCGCCCGTACCGCGCTGGCCTTGCGAACCAACGGCCTCCAAGTGCCAGGCCATGCCGGTCTCGGTGAGCAGCGCCGCGGTCTTGTTCGCGCACTCCTTCTTCGACTCGGCGGTGTGGTTGGCGTTCTTGAACTCGCTGTAATTCTTGAGTTGGTTGTCGAGCTCCGTCTTGACCAAGTCCTTGTTGCCGGACTTCATCGCGAGCGTCGCCTCGGTGATGTGCGCCTGGTAGACGCAGTGCTTGTCACCGTTGCGGTCGCGGCTCATCAAGTCGCGGTAGAGCGTGATGGCCTCGGGGTAGTGACCGGTGTCCAGGTAGTTGACGCCGAGGTCGTCCATCATCTGGAACGTCTTGGTGTCGGAGCCCGGCGTATCGCCCGAGATGTTGTGGAAGTAATTGTACGCCGCCGCGGGATTGCCCTTCAGCGCGTAAACCGGAATCGTGTCCTTGCGCGCGGCATCGGCCAGCTTGCTGGAGCCCGGCTGCTCTTTGTACGTGTTGCCCCAGTCGATCGTCTTCTTGAAGGCGTTGAGGGCCTTCTCGAACTGCGACTGGTTCCAGAAGACGTACCCGAGCTTGTACCAGGCATACCCGTACACCTTGTTCTTCTCGGGCGGGTACTTGATGACCTCCGTGTACGCCTGCGCGGCGAGGTCCCACTTGCTGGGATCGCCCATCGCCTCGTTGAAGAAGAGCTCACCGAAGGCGAGGTACGCATTGGGGACGTACTTCGAATCGGGGCGCTTATTAATCAGCTCGAGGTAGACTTTTCGCGCATTGGCGTTGTCGTTCGCCTGCTCGTACTCGTAGGCGAGGTAGTAGAGGACCTCGTCCAGCTTCGAGTAGTTCGGGTACTCGTTCTTGATGAGCGAGTAGTAGTTCTGCGCCTTGCCGCGGGCGCCGTTCATGATCTGCGCAGCGGAGTTGGCCTGCGTCTGCTTTTGCCCCGCGCCCGCCGGATTCGTCTTCTTCAGCGTGTCGCGGTCGATCTCGGCCTGCGTCTTCTCTTTGAAGGCGGCGCTCTCGAGCTCGACGTAGTCCTCCGACAAACGACGCGCGAGCTCGACCCGGTCGGGCGAGCTCTTTGGCGTCGACGCGAAGAGGCTTTCCAACCCCTGGATTTCCGTCACCAGCAGGGCGCGCGCACGCGCCTGCAGGCGGCTCTTTCGTTCATCGCGCGGAATCGTCTCCGTCGGAGCGCCCGGCTTGATTTCGCCCTTCTTCTTCGCATCAATCGGGGCGACGCCGCGGAAATTCACTTGCGGCTGCTTGCCGTGTTTGCCGACGTCGAACTCCTTCGGACCGGCCCCCGGACATGCGGTGAGCTCTTTGCGTGCACTATCGTTGATGCACGCGCCGCCCGCAGTCTCGGCTGCCGCCACGGGCGTGGTGCTGGAGTGCACCACGGCGAGGGACAGCAGCCCGAGCCCGAACGCGATGACCTTATTCATGAGAAACTACCTCCCGCACTTCGAGGTGATGGACTGGCGATAGAAGCCCAGTTCGTCGCGCCAGTACTCGCCGTCGAACGGCCAGATGACGTGCTCCTCGTCCGGCTTGACGATGTTGGCTT
Organism: Sorangiineae bacterium MSr11367; assembly: GCA_037157805.1. Classification (NCBI taxonomy): domain Bacteria; kingdom Pseudomonadati; phylum Myxococcota; class Myxococcia; order Myxococcales; family Pendulisporaceae; genus Pendulispora; species Pendulispora rubella. Next base: position 9,291,554 of record CP089983.1, read on the forward strand.
TCGACTCGGCCGCCGTGACCTGCCCACCGGAGATGGCTACGTCCAGCTGGTTGCGCTGCGCCGCCGTGATGTCGATGAGGATCTTCGAGGCGTTGCGCAGGTGTTCGTTCAACTCATCCAAGTTTCGCTGGTAGCGGTCGCGGGCCAGCTGCCCCGTGTTGCGCACCGCGAGGTCGCGCGCGAGCTGGAGCGAATCCTTCACGTCCGCGCCCAGGGATGACGACTGGAAGCCCGCCGGCCGCTGCTTGAACCGCGCGGCCTCGTCGTCGAGGACCTTCACGTATTCGAGGTTGCGCAGGAGCTGACGGTCGGACAGCGCGTTCTGGACGATCGGCTTGATCCGAGGATCGAGGTTGGCTTTGTCTTCCCGCACGTCCTTGAGAAACTTGTAGAAGGCCTCTTCTTGGTTCTCGCCTTTGAATCGCCCGAGAACCTTGTTCAGCTCGTCGTAGATGGGCTGATACTTACCCTGGAACTTTGCGACGATAACGCGAGCGTCGTCATACTGGCAGTTCGCAAAGTAGATGACCGCACGGAGGACTTCCGCTTCCGGATAGTGCGAATTGGGGAAGTACGGCGCGCCAATCGTGTGGATATTACCAAGTGCGTGCGGGTAGTCGCCTGCCATGAAATAGGCCCACGACTCCTCGAACAGACCGTCGAGCCAGTACTCGCTCGCGACGTCGACCTTGTTCCAGTACTTGACCGCAGCCGAGAGCTTCTGGCTGTCGATCGTGGGCGCATTGTTCTCGTCGAGGCGAACGGATGCCGAGTAGTACGTGCGCGCCATCGAGAGGAACGCGAGGTCGCGCATGCGCGCCTCGTCCTCGACGCCCTGCACGCCCTCGTCGATGGCGCCGACGATGCGCTGGAACGACTGGACCGCCGGCACCGACTTGCGCAGCTGGACGTAGCTGATGCCTTGGAAAAATTGAGACTGGACGTAATACTTCGATTGCCGGTCGACCTTGGTAAAAAGTCGAATCGCATCCTCATATTGGCGATTGCGATATCGGTACCGGCCCAGGAGATAATTTAGCTGCCAATACAAATCGCGCTGATTGGCATTGTTGAATCGTTCGATTTGTGCATCGGAGTATTTACCGACGCGCTCGACGATGTCGGCCGGCTCGGGAAGGTCGGTGGCCAGCTTGGAGAGCCAGAGGAGCGTCTCGTTGAATTTCAGGTGGTTACCCTTGTCGGCGATCTCGCTGAAGATGCCGTAGGCCGCCTGGTAGAACTTCATGCGATAGAGGGCAATGGCGAGGTGGTATTGCCCCAATTGCTTGTTGCCCTCGTCGTCGCCGGTCTCACCTTTGCGGACGCGGTCGAGTGCAAGTGCGGCTTCCTGCCACTTCTCACCATCGAAGAGGCGCTTGGCTTCCTGCGCCTGCTGCGTCATCTGACCGGCCTGCGGTGGCGGTGAGTTGTCGACCGGCTTCGCCGCGGCCGGCTGGCCGCCTGCGGGCGCCGTTCCGGGCGCCTTGGGATCGAGCTCCACATCCGAACCCCCGGTCGGAGGGGTTGCCGGGGGCGCCGGAGTACCAGGCTTCGCAGGCGCGGGGGCCGCGGGTGGCTTCTTCGGCTTTCCTTTTTGCGCGTCGGCCATTCCCGGCGCGCCCAGGGTGAAGGCTGACGCCAGCAGAACAAGGCCTACCTTATTGAGAGCGCGGCCATGGCCCGCCCTCGTCCACCAGGAGATGCGCATCGATTTGCTCCTCATGCTCGCGTCGTTTCACGAAACAGCGCGCCGGAAAAGGGATCCACGCAGCCAAAAACGTCAACGATGTTCAAAGGATATTCACCCCGAGCCGTGCGATGGTACGGAGGCGATTTGCTGCTTGTCAAGGTGAAACAAGGCCAACAACAGCGTGATCTGCTTAGGTCATTATATTGAAAACAAGATGGCCGAAGCGAAGAAAGATGGCGACGAGATCGGCCATTGAGACGAGTGAACTTATGGAAGCCTCGGCCTACTTCTCCCACCGCGACCCGACTGGTGGCATCACGCGAGAGCGCTGGCGAAGCATGTATTGAAACGGCCCAAAGGTACGTCGCTCGCGACGTCCAATGATCAGCGCCGCGACCAGTGATGTGACCAGTGAAAGATTTGCGAGGCATGGGTGGGCCGCTTGACCTTATTTGAAGAAGTCGATTACCGTTAAAACAGGTAGCTGCATCTAGTATTGGGTCGGCGGATCCCTTGAAGTCCGCTTCAAAAGAGAGAGAGCCCTCACGATGATTAGCTCGCGCCTCCTCATTTCGCGGGGCCTGCTCGGCCTCGTGGCCTCGGCCATTCTTTTCACGATCGCGGCACCCGGGTGTAACAGCACGCAAGGTGTCGGTGACCCGTGCCGACCGGAGCGTGAATACGACGCAACGTTCAACGGCTTCGACGTCGACGAGGTGAACGTCGAGTCGAAGAGCTACCAGTGCCAGACGCGTCTTTGCTTGGTGAATCACTTCCAAGGCCGCGTCACCTGCCCCTTCGGCCAGAAGATCGACGGAACGCCGCGGGAAGACGGCCTGCCCAACTGCATCCTTCCGGGCACGGTCGACTCGAAGGTCACCGGCAGCCCCGATCCGAAGATCGGCGCCGAGGTGAAGCCGAACCTGGTCGATCGCCTCCCCGAGAAGGCTGTTTACTGCTCCTGCCGCTGCGCCAACGCGGACGGCAGCACCGACGACGGCGCAAACTACTGCGAGTGCCCCGACGGATTTACGTGCGAGCAGCTCGTGGCCTCCATCGGAAAAGAGTTCAGCCAAGAACTTTCCGGCGGCTACTGCATCAAGTCGGGCACGAAGTACAACTCCGCGAGCCCCACGTCGACGGTGCCGTGCAGTGCCACGAACAAGAAAGACTGCGGCGGCTGACCGAATCGAGAGGCAGGCCCGCAAGGTCCTAGCCTCTCGCAAAGCAGAGGACGCGGTCGTCGAGTACTTGCAGGCGCAAGGATTCGACATCGCCGCGCGCAACCTGCGACTGGGCCATCTGGAGATCGACATCGTCGGTCTTCGAGATGGCCTTGCTGTTTTGGTGGAAGTGAGAACCCGCGGCGCAACGGCCTACGAAAAGCCGCTCGCCAGCGTGGCCGGCAAGAAGCGAATGCGCCTGCTCCACGCCGCCGATCGCCTATGGCGAGGCCACCTCTCGAAGCGCCCCGACGTTGCACGCATGCGCATCGACGTCGCCGGCGTCACCTTCTCCCCCGACGGCAGCCCTCACGTCGAGTACATCCCCGGCGCGATCACGGCTTGAAGAGAGATTCACAGGAAGACGGGAAGACGGGAAGTTTTTGGGGGCCGAGCGGCGAAATCGGGCCAACTGCAAACCCTACAGAAACTCTCTTCTGGTCTTCCCGTCTTCCCGTCTTCCTGTGAACTCTCTCCGGAGGGTCAGAGGGCGGGGGTCGAGAAGTCGCCCTTGATGTCGAGGGATGCTTTGATCTCTTCTTTGACCACGACCACGTCGTGGAGCGCGTCTTCGCCTACCCCGGCGGCCTTTGCCTTTTCGATGGCGGCCTCCAGCAATTGGTACTCGCGGAATTGGCGCGCCTTCAGGCTTTGGACCATGTCGAGGAAGGTCTGGAAGAAGTCCTGCAGCTCGTCGCCCCGGCGCAGGCGACCATGAAAAGACAGCTTCCCCTCGCCCACTTGGCGCAGAAGCATGGTCATCTTGTAGATCGGCCCGGCCACTTTGTGGGTGAAGTAGATCCCCAGTAGCCCGATCAGGATGACCATCAACGTGAGCCCGCCCACCAGCGCGGCGAACATGATCTTTTGCTTTTGCACCAGCGACTGGCGCTGCTCGGCGAGCTTCTGCTCGTTGAGAACGGCCTCGCCGTTGAAGGCGTTCGCGAGCTCGGGGTTGTCGGCGTAGTTGTCGCGGATCGTCATCTTGACGACGTCCGAGACCTTCTTGCTCTCGACCAGAACGTGATCGCTCTGCTCCACCACCTTGTGGCTCGTGCTCAAAAGGAAGACGCCCAAGATCGCACTGATGACCAGCGCCACGGCGATGATGAAGCCCGTGTATTTAAGCTGAAAGCTCGAGTCGATGAGGTAGTTGCGCAAGTTACGTTGGTGGCGACCCGCCTTGGGGGGAGCGGACGACGCAACGGGGGCGGAAGTGGTCATCGGATTCTTTCCTTCATGGTGCCGGACACGACCCCTCCGCGCCAGTTTGTCGACATCACATCTAACTCTACGAACGTGGATCTCGTACCAATCCTGAGCTTTGGCTGCCAGCGAGGTGCGGCAGCGAGACAATCCCGGCGGGGCCGGTGAGATGCACGACTCTACGAGCAAGAACCGCCAGAACGCTCCGCGGCCCTTGCAACCGGCCGTGGACAAAACGCCGGCCTCGCCGGGATTGTCCCGCTGCCGCTGCTTGCCTTCGAGGAGAGTTTCGAGTCATGACCGGCACCTACCCCTAGAGGTACTGCTCACTGAAAATTTTGTGTGAACAGCTCCGCGGCACGTTCCGCGGCCATACCCATCAGGTTTTGCTCCGCCGAGTGATCGCCGGGTCGAACCCCTGCTTGGGTGAGGCCCGCGGGCACTTCCCCTCGCAGATTTTTGCCCGGGTAATCGAAGACTGCACACTTGACCCGGACACGCAGGTTACCGCCCGCATAGTCGAACTTCTCGACCGAGATGGCCAAGTAGTAGCCTTTCAACTTACGCTTCGCGATGGTGGCGCGGGCGGCGTCCATCCCTTCTTTCGCCGGGGCGAGCTGGTAACCACCCAGTGACTCGATCTTGCTGCGAAGCGCGGGAAGGATCGCGCGCTCCACCTCTTCGATCGGCCGGCCCGTATTGTTCGTGATGGGCGAAACGGCCACGTAAAAGCGTGCATTTTGCACGAACTTGGGCGTCCACGGCCCCGAGCTCTGGCCCGGCGAGCCACCGCCCCCTCCTGACGACGGCTCCAGCGCATCCAGGGTGCGTTGAAGCTGCATCTTCACCTGCGCGTTGGGCTCGTTGCCCAGCCGGTTGCGCACGCAGCTCACGGCCGAGGGCCGATTCAAGCGCTTGAGCGCGGCGGCGACCGATTGGCGTACGATGTCGTTCGGATCGGACGAGAGCGATTGGCAAAGCGGCGTGACGGCTTTGTCCCGCTCGGCAGCGTCGGCGAGGGAGCCCAGGCCGAGTGCGGCACTCGTGCGAATACGGAAGTCGTCCGCAACACCGGGCGCAGGCGGGTACTGGAGACGCGCGATGAGGAACTGCGTGCGATCTTCGGCGAACGCAATGTCAGGGGCGGCGGCGACGAGCAAAAGGACCGAAAGTCCCATCATCCACGCCAACGCGAGCCCGCGCTTTCCGTTCATCAACGTGCTGAGCAAGGTATCATGGGAGCTCCTTCAAGAAGAGCCCTCTCGTGGATCCATTTCATCGTCTTGGCCTCATCCTCTGCGGAGCACGTCGCACGTATTTCTCGTGCGTGTGTGCCCTTGTCTTTCTTTCGTCTACGGGTCACGCGCAACTGCGGGTGCACGTGCGCGGTGCCGCAAAGATCGACGCGAGGGCTGCGCGTCAAAATGGAGCGCTCGTCCTCTCGGGCACATTAAAGGACGATCTCGGTCAGGCCCTCGCCGGAGAGACCGTGTCCGTTTCACTCGCGCGCGTCCGCAGCACGGGAGATCAACCCCGAAGTGAGGATGCGGTGAGCCTGGAAGGTGAGCAACGTCCCACCGGGTGTGAGGATCCACCGACGCGCCCCCCCGCCGACAGCGCGGGTGCGCTGAAGGTCGACGATGCAGGACGCTTCTGTGCGCGCTTTCCATTGCCGGCCGATCACTACGTCGCGCACCTCTCCGCGCAAGGTTCGTCACTTCTCGAAGGGGCGAAAACGGATCTCGAGATCGATCTCGCCAAACGCTCCATCTCGCTTCGTTTCGATCCCGCGCCGCGTTCGCTGATGATCGATGCAAGCAGCCTCGCGATCGATGCCGTGGCAACGATCGACGAGACGGAAGGCGGCTCCCTCGCGGGACGCATGCTCGCATTGCGCAACGAGAAGGACGCCGCGCTCGGTTATGCGAGCACCAACGCCGCCGGGCGCGTGCACTTCGTCATCGATCCGAAGAAGCTCGGTGCGCCGGGTCCCGGCGAGCTTCACCTCTCGTACGCGGGCGACGTCGACACCAGCACCGGAATGCACACCATTCCCATCGAGCGGCACACGCACGTCACGCTGTCGGTCGATGTCGCGGGCAACGCGACCATCACCGGCATCCCCGAGGATGGCATCCCCATCGATGTGCACGCGAAGATCCGCGGGGCGGGCGATGCCACCGGAGGAAGCGTGGAGGTTCGCCTGGGCGAGCACGTCGTCGGCGCCGCGCCCGTGGAGAATGGACACGCGCACGTCGTCTCGAGCTTCGTATCGCCGGAGACATCGAACGCGATGCTCTCGGTGCGCTACCTGCCCGATGCACCTTGGTACGAGCCGGACGAACCGCTCTCCGTGATGGTCGCGCTCCAAGGTCCGAGCCCGCTGCGGCAACTGCCGCTCGCGATCGCTGGGATCGCCGTTGCGGCGTTCTTGGTGTTGGGAAGGCTGGGACGGCGCACGGCGCGCACGCTCCCGCCGCGCGAAGCCAAGGCGCCCGCGGAGCGACCGGCCGAGGCACGACTGGACGTGGTGCGTCCGGCCAGCGCAGCTCACCCGCGTAGGTGGACCGGTCGCGTGATCGACGCACACCATGGGACGCCCATCGCCGATGTGCGGGTGGTCATCGAACATGCCACCTTCGGCCAGCGCGAGCTCGCCGCCAGCATCACCACCGATGAGGAGGGACGCTTTACCCTCGATGCAAACCGCATCGAACAAGATGCGCGTTTGGTGGCCGAGGGGCCCTTCCATTCCGCCTTCCGTCAAAAGCTACCGCCTGCCGGTGAAATCGAGATTTCCCTCGTATCGCGCAAACGGGCCCTGCTCGATCGGCTGATTGCCTGGGCGCGCGTGCGGGGCCGGCCGTTCGACCAGCGTCCAGAGCCGACCCCTGGGCACGTGCGCGACGTCGCCGGTGCCGATTTCGTGACGGCGCGCTGGGCAGAAGCGGTCGAACACGCGGCGTTCAGTGCTGAAGACGTGGACGCGCGGGGCGAAGAGGACATCGAGAAAATGGCCCCCACGGCCGCTCCCGCCTCGAAAGGCCGGGCGGTGAAGCTGGACATCCCCCCCGCGCAGCAAACTCAGGTCAACCCCGCCCCATCCTTAGGACCTACACCCCCCCGTGGAGGGAAGCTCGACTACCGCAGGCGGGGGGAAGGTTAGGCGGGCGATCTTTTCGCGGGCCTTAACAAATTGACCGGGGGCAGTGGGGGTTCCTATAGTCGCAACCCCGGGGCCAGCATCAGCAAGACCTGGCACGACGGGACGGAGCTTCAACGTAGCCATGGAATGGATCATCGCCGTCGTCGTTGTCGTCGCGATAGCGGCGCTTCTCTTTTTCTTCCGCAGCAAGAAGGCCCCCGAGGGCAAAGCCACCGGTGAGTCTCGCGAAGAGCCCACCAAGCGGCTCGAGCGCCCGGCCAACCTTCGCGACAGCGGTGCGCCTCCCAAAGCAGGCCCCGGGGCGAAGGCAAAAGCCAAAGGCGAGAAAGCCGAACCCGCGGCGAAGGCCGAACCGGCACCCGCGAAGAAAGCGCCGACGCCGCCCCCCGTCGCTGAAGAGCTTTCGCAAACGGATCTCGCGCCCGCCGACTCGGTGCGGCCGGAAGCAGCCAAGCCTGCCAAGCGCGACGTCGCGGGGATTCGCAAAGGCCTCGCGGCAACGCGAACGGGCTTCATTGCTCGCCTGACGGCGCTGTTCGTCGGCAAGAAAGAGATCGACCCGGCCATCTTGGAGCAGATCGAAGAAGTCATGCTTACGAGCGACGTAGGCGTCAAAACGACGCAAACGGTGCTCGAACGTCTGCGAGAGAAATTGAACCGCAACGAGCTTGCTGATCCTGAAGCCGTTTGGGCAGAACTTCGCGCGGAAGCGATGCGCATTCTGTCGCTCGACGGCGGGCCGCTTCGTTTTCCGACCAAGCCGTCGGTTGCGATGATGGTGGGCGTCAACGGTGTGGGAAAAACCACGACCATTGGCAAGCTCGCAACGAAGTACGCCGGCGAGGGGAAATCAGTTTTGCTGGCCGCAGGTGATACGTTTCGTGCGGCTGCGGTGGCCCAGCTCGAAGTGTGGGGCAAGCGCGTAGGTGCGGAAGTGGTGAAGGGCAAAGAAGGCTCGGATCCTGGCGCGGTGGCGTTCGAAGCGACCACCAAAGCCAAGGAGGCGCAAATCGACCTTCTGCTCGTCGATACGGCTGGGCGCCTTCACACCAAAACGCCACTTATGGATGAAATTAAGAAAGTGCGCAAAACGATCGCGAAAGCGATGGATGGCGCGCCGCACGAGATCCTGCTCGTTCTGGATGCGACGAACGGACAGAATGCGCTTAGCCAAGCAGCATTGTTCAAAGAAGCTCTCGACCCCACGGGTATAATCTTGACCAAGCTCGATGGCACCGCGAAAGGAGGCATCGTGCTGGGGATCTGCGACGAGTTGAAACTACCTGTAAGATACATCGGTCTGGGTGAGCGCGCGGAAGACCTCCGTGAGTTCTACCCCGACGAATTCGTCGAGGCTCTCTTCGGCAAACCGGATGAAGAAGCAAGAGCAGCGTGATCGCGAATAGTCGTTGATTGGCTGAATTTGCACATGCTATAGTCGTGTACACTTTAGCCGTAAGCCTGATTCCCCAATATTTATAAGCAGTTAAGTTGCTCGGTTGGCACTTTTGAAAAAGGCCAAACGGTTATTCGCAAGTTAAGTTGCGTGCGGATGCGGCTCCCGCGACAGCGGGGGCAAATGTGAGCGGGGTCCCGCTATGGCGGGATAAACCTGACAGGGGTCACGATGAAGCAGGCTAGGCCCGCGGACGTCCGGGCAAATCAATGTCGAAGGCCGCAGAACATGCGGGAGAGACCTAACCTGGTGAGGGCCACACGGTGGCTTCTTACGGGTGCGCTCACCGCCGGGCTCGTGCTGTCCGCATCCAACGCGATGGCGCAAAAGAAGAAGCCCGGCGGTAAAAAGCCTGCAGCACCGCCTGCGGGTGCACCGGCTGGCGCGCAAGGAGGTGCGGTCGAACTCGATCAGCCTGCGCAACCAGCTACGCCCCCACCCGCCGATGGCTTGGAACTCGATTCGCCCCAGCCAGGCGCGCAGCCCTCTGCGCAGCCAGCCGCACCGACGGCAGGAGCCACGGGCGGCATCTGTGACATCGATCCTTCGGCGTGTCCGAAGCCGGAAGACGTCAAAGCGGCGGCCAAGAAAGACGTCAAAGCGGAAATCTATGCGGTGCAACAGATTTACGCACTGCGCGCACGCCGCTTCGAGTTCAATCCGTATTTCGGATTTACGCTCAATGATCAGTTCGTGAGCCACCCGGGTCCGGGTCTGGCGATCAACTACTATCTCACGAACGTCCTCGCGATCGGTTTGAACGGTAATTTGTACACCGGGTTGAACAGCGACTCGCAATTCAACTTCGAAAACCGCCGCGCCACACACGTCGCCGCGCCGCTGAATGAATATCAGTTCTCTGCAGCGCTGAATTTCACGTACGTGCCGATGTACGGAAAGTTTGCGGCGTTCGGAGACTTCATCTTCCACTACGACGCATACGTAGTGGGCGGTGTCGGAGCCATCTCCACGCGGCCGATTCCGGTCATCGACCCGGACAATCGAAAATTCGATTACGAGATGAAGCTCGCGGTCAACTTGGGCCTCGGGTTGCGCATCTTCCTCAATCGTTGGTTTGCGGTCACGGCGGAAGTTCGGGACTACATCTTCAACGAGAAACTCGAAAACCTCACCGTCGCCGCCGGATCGGCAGCATCCGACAAAGGTACTTGGTTCGGCGACAACCAGATCACCAACAACGTTCAGGCCCAAATCGGTGTGAGCGTCTTCATTCCCTTTAGCTGGGACTACCGGTTGCCCAAATGAGAGCTCTTTTTGCGCGGTTGGCGGGCGTTGCGGCTCTCGCGGGCACGCTCATGGCGAGCACGGGGACCGCAGAAGCCCAAGAGATTCAGATCACCGGACCGCTCGCGGGCAAGCCGCCCGTCATGGATCTGCGGCGCTATCGCGAAGGTCGGTTCGAGCTTGCTCCCACGGTTTCGTTCACGTTCCTCGACGAGTACCGGCGAACGATCTTCCTCGGCGGGCGCCTCCAGTACAACATCAAGGACTGGATCGGCATCGGCGTCTGGGGTGCGTACGGAGTGGGCAGCATCACCACGGACTTGACCGATCAGATCGATCAGAAGGCGAAGCCGCGTGGCTCGCCGCTCACGTCGAGCAACGTGACGCCGGGCAGCTTCGGCGACCAAGTCGGCAAGTTGGAGTGGATCGCAGCCCCGCAGATCACGCTGGTTCCCTTCCGCGGCAAGCTGGCGATCTTTCAGAAGATCTTCGTCGACACGGACGCCTACATCCACGGCGGTGTGGCCTTCGTGGGCTTGAAAGAGCGCGGCGACTGTGGCGGTGGCGGAGGGCAGCCGGGTTGCACCGAAGCACGCTCGTTCGACCTCGCGTCGCGCACGGCCATCGCGCCGACGTTCGGCTTGGGTCTCTCGTTCTACATGAACAAGCTGATGTCCCTCGGCTTCGAGTACCGCGCCTTCCCCTTCTCATGGAACCGCGGCGGCTTCGATTCACGCGGCACCGGCAACAACGGCGAGTTCCCGGACGACAAGGTGAACAGCGAAGATCGCACCTTCAAGTTCAATCAGATGATCACCATCGCCCTGGGCTTCCACTTCCCCACGAGCCCGAAGATTCGGTAGCCATCACCGCTGCCAACGTGCAAACGCCGGCGTCTCTCACGAGATGGCCGGCGTTTTCGCATTTCGAGATTCGAGAGAATTCACAGGAAGACGGGAAGACGGGAAGGTTCTGAGGTTTCCAGTCGGCCCCGTAGGCCCACTGAAAACTCCAAAAAAAGCGTTCCGCGGCACGCGCGACGAACGACCTTCCCGTCTTCCCGTCTTCCTGTAAATTCTCTTCTTCGCTCTACCGCTTGCGGACTTTGCCTGTGGCGTCGATCGAGTAGCCAGGCGGGAGCGACTTGCGCATCGAATCGCGTTGCTCGTCGGGGATGGACCATCCGGTGGCGACGAAACCGTCGGCGAGCTTGTTCTTGATGCGGAAGCTCTCTTCGTCGATGAAGAGCGAGACGAGGGATGGCGTCGCGGCGTCGTCGCCTTGGGCGAACGTGGTGGCGACGGCGTGGAAGCGCGCGGTCTCGTTCACGTCCTCGAGGAAGGGCTGAACGGCTTCGCGGATCTTCGCGTGCTTGTAGTCTTCGAGTGCGGCGAGCAGCTGAATCTTCGGGTCGACGAACTTCGCGTACTCGGTGTCCCAGCGCGCGAGCCAGGCGAGAAGCTCCTCGACGAAGAGCTCTTCGGAGAGCAGCTCTTTCAGGATCCTCATCGGCCAGGAAAGGCTCGCGGCCTTGGCGGAGAATGCGCGGATCGGCTCGATGGCGAGTTCGCCCGCGCCGATGATGCCCTCGAACGCCGTGTCTTTCTCGTCCTGATCCGTGATGGAGGGGTCGATCGTGAACGTGAACCGCTTCAGCAGCGCGGCCGCAGCCTCCCCCGTTTTCATCTCGGCGAGGGCGGCGATGGCCTCTTGGCGGTCGTAATTCTGTGCCCGCTTGTCACCGGCCCGCTCGGCCCACTTGGCGGCCGCGGCCGCTTTGGGGTCCTTCTTTTCGCCTTTTTCCTTCGAGCCGGCCTTGAATAGATCGAACAAACCCACGACGTTCTCCTCGAAACAGATCCCGCTTGCTAAGAGCGCAACCTGTTTAGCACCCTACGGATTCCAGCGGGCGCAAAGTTGGGCCCACCGGCTCGCCGCCAGGCGAAGCCGGCTCCTCTTCAAGACCGTGGGTGAGTCAACCGACCTTCCCCAGGTTTAACCCAGAGGAATCGCCAGCAGGGTGACCTCGCGCCCGCGGAGTTGGACGCGGTAACGGACAGGCTTGCCGTATTTCTGCGAAGCCTCCTGCTCCATGCCCTGAATGCGCTGCCGGAAGGTCTGATCGGTGATGTGCTCGACGGCCTCGCCGAGCTGGCGCTTGGCCGCGATGTACTCGCGGTAGATGCGCGCGTAGTACTGCTCCGCAGGCTCGGAGGCGAGCTGCTGCAGGGCCACGTTGTCGAGCTGGCGCTCGTCGACGGACATGGCGTCGTTGAAGTTCGACGCCGTGGGGGCCTTGGAAACACGGCCTTCTTCGTCGGTCGTGTCCTCCTCGATGCCCATGAGTTGGTTCAAGAGCTGGTCGATGCGGAACGCGAGGCCACCCAGATCGGGGTGATCGAGCTGGAAGCGCTTGTCCGCCTGCCCGTTGAGGATGGCGAGCAAGCCCTCCTCGAGCACGGCGATGGGCTGCGTGATGTAGTTGCCGAGCAACCAGCCGCCCACGACGACGAGGACCAAGCCGAGCAAGGTCACCCCGAAAATCCCGGGCAAAATCAGGCCGTTCACGTTCTCGATGAGCGACGCGGGGCGCGCGGAGATGACGACGGCACGCTTGCCATCGCCAAAGCCCTCCAGCACGGCGGCGGCGATGATGGTGTCGCCCACCAGCTGCGCACCGACGCGCCCGGCGGTGAGCGCGTTTTTGACGGTGTCCTTGGCGTCGCCGTTGATGGCCGTGTTGATGTTTTCACCACCGGCGGCGGCCGCTGCGATTTGCAGGGCATTTCCCTGCGGGGTGACCAAGCGCAAGGCGCGCCCCGTCGTGGCGTCACTTACGCGCGAGAGCTCGTCGTTCAGCGTGAAGCCGGCGGCGATGGCGCCCACGACCCTGCCCTGCGCATCCCGCACCGGGGCGTAGGAGGCGAGGTACTGGTCGTTTCGCTCGGCTTTGGCCCACGCGTCGGAACCGCTCTGGCCGTTGGTAAGCGCCGTTTTCAGGCCCTCGTAGGCGGCGGCGTAGTCTTCGCCCCGGCCTATGTTGGTGCCGTTGCGCCCGATGCTCTTGCCCTGGGCGTCGATCAGGACGACCAGGGAGGGCACGGCGCCGGCAAACACCGGCGACTGCTTGGCGGCGCTCAGGATGGCATCGCACAGATTCGTGGCCGCATCGCCCCGGGCTACGGGACTCGCTTTCGCTAGGACCTCGAGTGTGGCAGGCTCAGAGGCCTTGCCGGCCAGCCACCTTTCCATGCGCAGCCCATCGAGCTGCAGTCGCGCCGATGCCGCCTGCGCGTCGCGCTTGGCCTCGGCCATGATCTGGGTGGGATTTCCAGCCGCCGAATCCAGTGCTTTTCGCACCAGAACGAACGTCAGAAGCCCGACCAAAAGAACGATAACCGCGTTGACAGCGATAATCTTGGTTCGCATTCGCCCTCGGACCGCGAGTGCGCCGGGCTGCTCCCGAACGCATTTGGACGCTATCATTCGCGTCGGGACGGCCGCAACTGATGTGAGCAAGACCAGGGACGATGGCTGAGCAAAAAGAAATCCACCCCAAGGCGAATGACGTTTCTGGCCCGGCTTCTCGTCGACTCCACGGCTCGAGTCTTCTCCTGGACGATCCGGTCTACGAGGAGCACGTACCGCTGGCCTACCACCCCGAGCGGCCCGAAAGGCTGCGCGCCGCACGTGCGGCGCTGGAGCGGCCCGGTGTTCGCTGGACCCACGTGCAGCCCCGCGATGCGACCGACGAAGAGCTGCTTCGGGTGCACGAGCCCGAGTACCTGAAGTCCCTCACCGAGCTGCGCGGGCAGCGGGCCTACCTGGACCCTGATACGTACGTGTCGGAGCGGAGCGTGGGGGCGGCGCGCAAGGCCGCCGGTGGTCTCGTGTCGATGGTGGACGCGCTGATCGACGGGGATTGCCCGCGTGGGGTCGCGCTTTTGCGGCCGCCGGGGCACCACGCGCGCGCCTCGCAAGCGATGGGCTTCTGCTTGCTCAACAACGTGGCCGTGGCCGCCGCGCATGCGCGGGCACGCGGCCTTTCACGGGTGGCCATCGTCGATTGGGACGTGCACCACGGAAACGGGACGCAGGAGATTTTCTACCGCGACCCGAGCGTGCTCTATCTCTCGACGCATCAGTACCCGTTCTATCCGGGCACGGGCGCGGCGGACGAGCGTGGCGAGGGCGAGGGCCAAGGCTACACGGTGAACGTGCCGCTGCTCGCGGGTGGTGGCGATGGCGTCTACCGCGCGGCGTTCGAGCGGGTGATTTTGCCGGTGCTCGAGTCGTTCAAGCCGGAGCTGGTGCTGGTGAGCGCGGGCTTCGACGCCGCCAAGCGCGATCCGCTCGCCGAGATGGAGCTCACGTCGCGCGCGTTCGGTTGGATGGCGCATGCGCTGGCAGCCCAGGCGAACGCGAGCGCCAAGGGGCGCATCGCGTTGGTGCTGGAGGGCGGCTACGATTTGGTCGCCGTGGAGGCCGGGCTCGCCGCGGCCATCGACGGGGTGGTGCGCGGCGACAAGGTGGACATCCCACGTGCACCCGACGCCATCGACATCGCGCGGGCCGCGGAGACGCTGCGCGAGGATTGGCCGACGGTCGACTAGAAGCTCCCGCTGAGCAGGGGGAAGGTCATCGCGCCCGTCGAAGCGGGAACGCGGCTCGGTTCGGGCGTGCGCCACGAGAACGACGACACGTGCTCCGCGATGCTGCGCTCTCGCTCGGTGACCGTGACCTTGGGCTGGTGGGCGCCGACGGCCAACAAGACGGCGCCGGTGACGATCACGGCGACACCCGCGCCGACGATGATGCCGTCCACCGTTTGCCGAAGCTTCTGGTCTTGCTCGCACGAGGAGCTCGTCGAGTCGTCGTATATGCAGCGGAGGCTGTCGACGAAGAAAAGGACTGAGCCGACCGTCGCCGCGATGCTGCCGGACACCAAGCCAAAGATGCCCAGGCCGATGAAGACTGGTCGCTGACCATTGGGGTGGATGCTGACGTCTTGTTTGTGCTGCGGGTTGAGGAAAAATGGCTCGCCCACGGGGACGATGCGAACGCCCCGCTCCGTGGCGGCGGCGGAGGGCTGGCGCACCGATGCGGCCTCGAGCTTCGTGGAATCCACCGGGGCCTCCTCGCGCGTCAGCCGATAGGTTCCCGCCGGCACCTCGCGATCGCACCCCGAGCTACACGCGAGCTCCCAACCTCGAAGCGTCTTTCGTTCGAGGCGCGTGGCGCCATCGTCGAGGTGAACGCGAACACCTTGCGGCTCTTGCCCGTACGCAACACACGGAGAGAGCACCATCCCAGCGGCCAGAAGCCATGCACAACGATCCATGCGTATGCATGTGCCTCACGCCACGCGCACTTCCAAATGACGCCAAATGACTTCAGCTCGTGCGCAGTCGCTGGGACAGGACGTTGCCGAGCCACTGGATGGCTTGGACCATGATGATGAGCAGGGCGACGGTGACGGCCATGACCTTCGTGTCGAAGCGTTGGTAGCCGTAGCGAATGGCCAGATCGCCCAGGCCACCCGCGCCCACGGCGCCCGCGACGGCGGAGTAGCTCAGGAGGCTGATGATGGTGATGGTGACGCCCAACACCAGGGACGGGAGGGCCTCGGGGATGAGGACTTTGTAGACGATTTGCCCTTCGGTGCAGCCCATGGCCTGCGCCGCTTCGATGAGGCCGCGATCCACTTCGCGAAGCGACGTTTCGCAGACGCGCGCGAAGAAGGGCACGGCGGCCAGCGTCAGCGGCACGATAGCCGCGGTGGTGCCGATGGTGGTGCCCACGAGCAACCGCGTGAACGGGATGACCGCGACGAGCAAGATGATGAACGGCAGCGAGCGGCCGACGTTCACGATGGCACCGAGCACCCGATTCAACCACGGGGCCGCGAGCAAACCGCCACGCTCCGTGAGGATCAGAAGAACCCCCAACGGAAGGCCGAACAGGACGGTGAGCAAGGTCGACGCGCCCACCATGTAAAACGTGTCGAGCGTGGCTTCCCACAACATCGACAGCATCGTGTCGATGCTCATGATTCCACCGTGAAGCCGGTTCGTTCCTGCAAGAAACTCCGCGCTGCGGCGGCGTCGGGACCGGACAGCTCCAAGAGCAAACGCCCCACGCGCTTGTCGCGCACCGTCTCGATCCCCCCGCCGAGGATGTTCACGCCGACGTCGAACTTGCGCAGGAGCGACGAGAGGATCGGCTCCTCCGCGGCGGTGCCCACGAAGGTGATGGTCGCAAAGATGCCACCGTTCTTCTGCTGGGGAGGAACGATGCGCGGGAAGAACTCGTGCGCGATCTCCGAGCCGGGCTGCACGACCAAATCGTCGACGAGGCCCTGCTCGATGACGCGGCCATCGCGCAGGACGGCCACGCGATCGCAGATGTGTTTCACCACGGTCATCTCGTGCGTGATGAGCATGACGGTGAGCCCCAGGCGGCGATTGAGATCGCGCAGCAGGTCCAAGATGGATCGCGTGGTCTGCGGATCGAGCGCGGAGGTGGCCTCGTCCGAGAGAAGAACCTTGGGCTCGCACGCGAGCGCCCGCGCGATGCCGACCCGCTGCTTTTGCCCGCCCGAGAGCTGCGCGGGGTAGGCGCTGGCCTTGTCCGAGAGGCCCACGAGGGAGAGCAGCTCCTTCACACGCTTGTCCCGCTGCGGCTTCGGCTGGCCGATGACCTCCAGGGGAAACGCGATGTTGTCGGCCACGGTGCGCGAGCGGAGCAAGTTGAAGTGCTGAAAGATGATGCCGATCTGCTGGCGCGCTTTGCGAAGCCCCGCCGCGTCGAGGGTGGTGAGCTCCTGACCGTTGACGATGACCGAGCCCGACGTGGGGCGCTCGAGGAGGTTCACGCAGCGGATGAGCGTGCTCTTGCCGGCACCGCTCTGGCCGAGCACGCCAAAGATCTCACCGACGGGAACGTGAAGGCTCACGTCGTCGAGCGCTTTCACGATGTGATCGCCCGTTCCGTAGACTTTGCGGATGTTCTGAAATCGGATCACGGGTCAACCGTTGTACAAGATTCGCTAAACGAGCGAGACGTCTATTTTAGCGAACGCGCGGCGTTCTCTTGCGGGAGGAGGGCCGCGAGGAGAAAATCGTTGGTCGGGGTGGAAACGCCGGCTTCCTTGCCGAGTCGTACCACTGCGCCGGTCAGGTTGCCGAGTTCGGAAGGGCGCCCGGCGATGATGTCGCGGTACGTGGATGCGTTCGCTTCGGCCGGGAGCGCATCGACGAAGGCCAAGGTGCGGGTCACGGCGTCGTCCGAGAGACGGATGCCACGTGCGCGGGCCACGGCGGCGATTTCCTCCATGGCGCGGGCGAGCAGCGCGCGCGATTCCGGGACCGAGCGAAAGACACCGGCAAAGGAGCGGGTGACCGCGCCGACGGATCCCATGGGCGCGAGGAAGAGGAGCTTTTCCCAAAGGGCGGCGTCGATGTCCTCGGAGATCTTCGTGGTGATGTTCGCCTTCATGAGCTCGCCGGCGAGGCGCTCGACGGTGGCGCGTTGCGCGGCGGTGCGGGCGCCGAGGGTCACGACGGGCTGGGGCTTCATCCATTGGATGACGCCAGGGCCCCCGATCCAGCTCAGCATGTGGCAAAGGCTGCCGAGAACCGGCTCGTCGCCGAGCGCCCGCGCGAGCGTGGGGACGGCATCGACGCCATTTTGCAGAGGGACGATGGCCGACGCCGCGCGAATGCGGGGAGCCATTTCTTCGACCTGCCACGCTTTGACGGTGACGAGCGCGTAGTCGACCTTGCCGAAGGCTGCGGGATCTTCTCCCGCGCGAATGCGTCCCTCGACGCGGAGCGTCTGCTCTCCGTCGGGACCGCGCAGGACGAGGCCCTGCTCCTTCATGGCGGCGAGATGTGCACCGCGGGCAACGAAGGCGACATCATGCCCTGCCAGGCCGAGAAGGCCACCGAGCAGACCGCCGACTCCGCCCGTTCCAACGATTAAGAATGAGCTCATTTTGGAGGGTTCCTGGGGCTTAGATCGAATCGATCTTGGACACCGGGAAGAGGTTTAGCGTACCAGAGAGGCGGGTGCCGCCACTATGATCCATCTGAAGACCGACGCCGAGATCGCGAAGATGCGTGAGGCT
Source organism: Sorangiineae bacterium MSr11367 (assembly GCA_037157805.1). NCBI lineage: Bacteria > Pseudomonadati > Myxococcota > Myxococcia > Myxococcales > Pendulisporaceae > Pendulispora > Pendulispora rubella. The sequence continues at coordinate 9,309,668 of CP089983.1, forward strand.
GGACGCATCGTTCACGCGGTGCTCGATGCGCTTGAAGACGCAGCTCGTCCCGGCGTTTCGACGTGGGAGCTCGATCAAATCGCCGACCGCGAGCTGACGCGGGCCAAAGCGCGTTCCGCGTTTCGTGGGTACCGCCCCCGCGGGATGACCCCCTACCCCGCCGTCATCTGCGCCTCGGTGAACGAGGTGGTGGTGCACGGGATCCCGAACAAGCACACCGTGCTGCGCGATGGGGACATCCTCAGCGTCGACTTCGCGTGCTTCAAGAACGACTACTGCGCCGACGCCGCGCGCACCATCGCCATCGGCAACGTGAACGCCGCAGCGCGCGATCTGCTCGAAACGACGCGCACGTGCCTCGAGCACGCGATTCAAGCCACGCAGCCGAACGCGCGCCTCGGCGACGTAGGCTGGGCCGTCGAGCAACACGCGCGCGGCAAAGGCTATTCGCTAGTGCGCGACTTCGGAGGCCACGGCATCGGCCGCGCGATGCACGAGGAACCCAGCGTCGCCAACCACGGGCCTGCAGGGCGCGGTGTGCGTCTCACTCCCGGCATGGTGATCGCGATCGAGCCGATGGTGAACGCGGGGGCGGCAAGCATCCGCACCCTCAACGATGGCTGGACGATCGTGACCAAAGACCGCAAATGGTCCGCGCACTTCGAGCACACCGTGGCCGTCACCAAGGACGGCCCCGTGATTCTCACGCTACCGTAGGCACTTATTCGCGCTACATTTCGCGATCGATGAGTCTGCAGCAGCTTCGCTATTTCGTGGCGGTCGCCGAGGAAGAACACGTGGGCCGCGCGGCGGAGCGTTTGCGCATCGCGCAACCCGCCCTGAGCCGGCAGATTCGCAACCTGGAGGCGGAGCTCGGGACGACGTTCTTCGAGCGAACGCCGCGCGGGATGCGGCTCTCGTCGTCGGGCGCGGTGTTCCTTCCGCATGCACGGGCCATCCTCTCGTCGATCGAATCGGCCACGGCGGCCATTCGATGCGGCACGGGGAGTGCTTGATGCTCGGGCATGCGCCACGAGAATCTTATTGCGAGGTCATCGTTGTGCGTGATGAGCGCGCTGCTCATGGCCTGTCCTTTTCCAACGCGCCCCGCGCCGCCCGAGGTGCCCCCCGAACCTGGCGTGATGCCGCAGCGTCCGCCGACGGAGGTTCCCTCCGCACAGAAGCCCTCGCCCCAGACGGAATCCGCTCCCACGGTTCCGAAGGCTCGATGATTGTTCTAGGCTGGGCTGGGTGAACGCTCAGCGAAGGCTCGTCGTCGTCGGGCAAGCGATGTTCACCGGCTATGTGCTCCCGGAATCCGGGAGCCTTTCCGTGGGCCGTTCGGAAAAGAGCGACGTGCGCATCGAGGATGAGTCCATCTCGCGCAAGCATGCTCGGCTGCATCTGGGCACGGGCATGGTGGAGATCGAGGATCGCGGGAGCGTGAACGGCACGCGGGTTCGCGGAGAGCGGCTTGCGCTCGGGCAACGCGTGCGGATTCTGCCGGGCGAGGCATTTCACATCGGCAACGTGATGGTGGTGATCGTCGCGGACGGCGACGCGCCGCGCCAGCGGCTGCAGTCGAGCCCGGACCAAGTGGAGACGCGCCGGGCGCACGCGGGCACACAGACGGGCGCGCGGGAGCCGGCGGCGCGCGCAATGCACGTCATCGAGGATCCCGCGATGCAGGCGCTCTACGAGATGGCTTCGCGCATCGCGGCGGGGAACATCCACGTGCTCGTGCTGGGCGAGACGGGCGTAGGCAAGGAGCTCGTCGCCGAGACGATCCACGAGCGATCGCCCCGGCATGCAGGGCCGTTCGTGTGCCTCAATTGCGCCGCCCTTTCGGAGCAGCTGCTCGAGGCCGAGCTTTTCGGCTACGAGCGCGGCGCCTTCACGGGCGCCGTGCAGAGCAAACAAGGGCTGCTCGAGTCGGCGCACGGCGGCACGGTGTTTCTCGACGAAGTGGGCGAGATGCCCATGACGTTGCAGGCCAAGCTGCTGCGCGTACTGGAGTCCCGACAGCTGCTGCGCGTCGGTGCGGTGCGGCCGCGCGAGGTCGACGTGCGCTTCGTGGCCGCGACCAACCGGGACCTGCAGGTGGCCATTCAGGAAGGACGATTTCGGAGCGATCTGTTCTTCCGCCTCGGCGGGGCCAAGCTGATGATTCCGCCGCTGCGGGAGCGCGCCGTGGAGATCGAGCCGCTGGCCAAGGCCTTTGCGCAGCGCGCGGCGCGCGATCTGGGGCGGGCGCAGGCTCCGGCGTTGAGCCCGGAGGCGCTGAACCTGCTCCGCGCGTACCCATGGCCGGGCAACGTGCGCGAGCTGCGCAACTTCGTGGAGCGTGCGGTGCTCCTTGCCGATGGGCCGTGGCTCGCAGCGGAGCATTTTCCCATCGCGGAGATGGCCGCGTTTCTGCCAACGCGGGTGCCGAAGATCGAGCCGGCCCCACCGAGCGAGGCATCGCCCGCGAGCGAACGAGAGCACATCCTCGAGGTGCTGCGCGCGTGCGCGGGGAATCAGTCGCGCGCGGCGAAGGTGCTGGGCATCGCACGGAGCACCTTGGTGGCACGCCTCGACAGCTACGGCGTTCCGCGCCCGCGAAAGACGTAGCCCATGCGCATCGTAGGCCGCTACGCCGTGTACGACGAAATCGGCCGGGGCGGCATGGCGGCCGTGCACTTGGGGCGGCTCCTGGGGCACGTGGGTTTCTCGCGCACGGTGGCCATCAAGATGCTGCGGCCGCAGTACGCCAAGGATCCGTCGTTCGTCTCGATGTTCCTCGACGAGGCGCGGCTGGCCGCACGCATCGCGCACCCCAACGTGGTGCACACGCTCGACGTGGAGGCCACGCAGGGCGAATTGTTCGTGGTGATGGAGTACGTGCACGGCGAATCGCTCTCGCGATTGATGCGCCATGCACGCAACGAGAAGACGCCCATTCCGCTGCCCATCGCGGTGTCCCTTCTCTCCGGGGTTCTTCTCGGCCTACACGCGGCGCACGAAGCGAAAGGCGTGGATGGCGAGCCGCTCGATCTGGTTCACCGCGACGTGTCGCCGGACAACATTTTGGTCGGCGTCGACGGCATCGCCAAAGTCGCGGACTTCGGCATCGCGAAGGCGCGCGGCCGGTTGCAGACGACGCGCACCGGGGAGCTGAAAGGCAAAGTGGCCTACATGGCGCCGGAGCAGCTCGAGGGGCGCGCGGTCCGGGCGAGCGACATGTTCGCGGTGGCCATCGTGCTCTGGGAGGTGCTGGCCGGGCGACGTTTCTTCGAGGGGAAAGACGAGCTGACGCGCATGCGCACGCTGCTCAACGGCGCCATCGAGTCACCACGTGTGCACGCGCACGCGATGCCCGAGGCCCTCGAGACGGTGGTGATGCGCGGGCTGGAGCGCGATCCGAGCCGGCGCTTCGCCACGGGGCTGGAGATGGCCACGGCGCTGGAGCGTGCGGTGACACCGGCGAGTGCGATCGACGTGGCGCAGTGGCTCGAGACCGCCGCCGTGGTCGCGCTCGAACGACGCTCGGTGCTGCTGGCGCGCATGGAGGAGTCTTCGCACGACGCGTTTTCGCAGCCCGCGCTGCCATCCTCGGAGCCGACGCCCGGTCCGGTCGAGGCGGAGGAGGAGTCGGAGGCCGGTGACCCCACCCGCCCGGTGCCCGGGCTCGCCGCCGATTCGCGATTCGCGATTCGCGATTCGCGAATGGCGAATGCCGTAGCCCCCCCTCCCCCGCGGCGCAGGCGGCTGGCGCTTTTCGCGACGCTGCTGGTGCTGGCGACCGGGGTGGTGCTTCTGGCCACGAGGAAGAAGGAGGAGACGAAGTTCACACCGTTGCCGGTCGAGGCGCCGTCGGCCGCACCCGTGGATGCCGACGTACCGGTCGATCCCGTCGCTCCGTCGGCCGCGCCGTCGGTGCCTCCGCCTCCCAAAGGCAAAGCGCGAACGACGCGACCTGCCGCGAAGCCGGGAAAATCCGACTGCACCCCGCCGTACACCATCGGGAGCGATGGGCTTCGGCACTACAAGCCGGAGTGCTGGTAAGGTCTCCCTCGATGCCGTTGCCAGCTCCGAGTTCCGTCGTTCGCACCACCGCGCTCCTTGCATTCGCCGCCATGGCCTTCGGCACCTTCCCGGTGTCGGCGCATGCGCAGGGCGATGCTCGGGCCTGCGTGGCCGCGGTGGAGCAAGGGCAAATTCTACATCGCGATGGCAAACTCCGGCGAGCGCGCGAGAAATTCATCGCCTGCGCGCGCGACGAGTGCCCCGGCCCAGTGAGAAAAGACTGTGCACACTGGCTGTCCGAGGTCGATGCCAGCATGCCGTCGGTGGTCTTCGGGGCGAAGCTGCGCGACGGTCGTGAATTGCGACAGGGGCGCGTTCTCTTCGACGGCGAGCCGCTTCGCGACAGCTTGAACGGGCGCGCCGTGGCGGTGGATCCAGGTGCGCACACGCTGCGCTTCGAGCTGGACGGCGCCAAGCCTCTGCAGCTCGAGACGGTGATTCACGAGGGCGAGAAAAACCGCCTCATCGCCCCCACATTGGAGCCAAGCGATGGACCGGCGGCGACGCCCCCTCCGGCGACGCCCCCTCCGACGGTTGCCGCACCACCGCCGAGCGCTCCTCCGGAGGCGCCCGAGAAGCCGGAGCCTGCCGAGGGCCGGCCCATCCCGGTGGCTGCGTTCGTGACGGGCGGTGTGGCGCTGGTGGGGCTCGCGGGCTTCACCTACTTCGCCTTGAAGGGTCGAGGTGAACTGGACGATCTGCGTTCGAGCTGCGGCCCGAACTGCCCCCAGGACGACGTCGACAGCGCACGCGGAAAGCTCCTGGTGGGCGATGTCTTTCTCGCAGGCGGATTGATCGCCGCAGGCATCACCACGTACCTGGTGCTCACCCGCCCGACGGTGCGCAATCCCAACGTGACGTTCGATGTCCAAGCAGGCCCGCGCGGCGCCACGGCCGAATTGCGCGCGCGATTCTGAGATTCACTATTTCGTAAAGACGCGAACGTAGTCGATTTCGTAGGTCGCCGGGAGCGTGGTGCCCGTGGCCGGGGGTGACTCCGAAATCGCGAATGTCAACATGAGATAAAGCGATGTGCCGCCCGTGGAGGGCGCGTCGTAAACGCGCTGGCCATCGAAGTACCAAATCGTGCGATTCGGCTCGGAGTCGACGGCGTAGGTATGCCAGGCGGCGGTCCAATCACCATTGTCCGCGGGGATCTCCCGCAGGCTTTTCTGGCCGTTCTGCGTGTTCAGGATGCATGTGACGTTGCCCGGCTCATGTCCGGCGAACGATGCAATGTCCAATTCGGGGGTGGAGCTCTCGCTCGTCGGCCACGACCAAAACGCGGGATGGAGTCCGCTGCCTTTTGGCCATTTGATTTTAGCCTCGACGTAACCATATTGAAAGGTCGCCAACGACTTCGATTGCACCATACCCGACGTGTAATGGAATGTTTGCGACGTAGCCGGGTGGTCTTCCCGTTTGGCAATCAATTTGAGCGTGCCGCCGCTGACCACGACGTTTTGCTTCAGGTACCATTGGACTTCGTTGTTGCCGGGATCGGAGTGCGCGCGCTCACCCTCGCGCGGGTATTCGGTCGCCCAACCCGCCCCCAGCGCGTCGCCGTTGAACTCGTCGCGGAAGGTCAGCTTCCAACCGCTGCCGGGCGGGTACACGACAGCCTCGTTGTTCGCGTCGGAACCGGGGCCCCCTTCGACGGACCCGTCCGGGGTGCCGCTGCCGCCGTTGCCTCTCGTGAGGTCGTCGGTGGAGGTGAGCCAGTAGCAAGCGCTCATGCTGCCAAAAAGGCCGATGAACGCGGTGCCCGCGGCGAGTCGATGTTTCCGAGTGCGGCTAGAAGGTGCCATGAAGCCCGATGCGCGAAGGTCCGATCTCGAGAGCCGCGGCCGGTGCTTGGCCCCGCTGACCTTTCTTGCCCAAATACCATACCGCGACCGCACCGCCCGCGAAAGCGGCGCCAAGCGCCAACGAGACGTTGGCGATCACCGTGTCGGTGCTGACCCCCTCGACGTCCGAGGCACTGCAGCGCGGCGCACACGTCGAGCGCAGATGCGACGACTGCACCGCCGCCTTAATCTCAAACGTCGCAAAACTCGCCAACGACACACCTGCCAACGTCCCGAGAATGTACACGAACGGCGAAACAAGCTTTTCGACGCGAGCCGTCCCGGCTCCCTCCCCTCCTGGGGGAGGGCCGGGGTGGGGGTGCGTCGGCGACGACAACGTCACAGTGACAGGCCGCGCACGCTCCCCCTCATGAACGACGAGCCGCTGCTCGACGGGCAGCCTTCCCGCCGCCTCCACCCGAAGACGATGAACACCAGGATCGACGGGGATGGCCCGCCCATCGAGCGAATCGACCGCCCCGCCGTCGAGGGTCACCTTGAGGTCGAGCAAATCGCGGCCCTCTTCGTCGCGTGCGGCCACGACCAGCGATGGGATGGTCGCATCGAGCGTCGAGAGCCACCCGTCGCAATCCTGTTTCACCACGGCCGGACAGACCATGCGCGTGCAGATGAGGAGCTGGGCCCGCGCCTCGATCATCTTTCCCTGCCCCAGTAGGCGCTGCGCGTATTCCGAGCTCGACGCGCACACGTCCTTCTCGTCCGCGCGCGCCGGCAACGTCATGGCGAACACACCCGCGGCCATCACCAGAGTATGAACGAGTCGCATCTCAGAGGCACTCGCGCTTGTAGATCTTTCGGCCGGTCTCATCGCGCATATACGGCGGCTTGCAGGCATCGTCGGGCGGCTTGATCGCCGCAGCGGCGGTCTTGTGGACGCGCGGGCCCTTCGGCGGCACCGGCGCAGCCCCCGTCGACAGCGCGGCCACGGGTTCCTCCACCGCGACGGGTTCGTCCTTCGGTGACTCGACCACCGCGGCATGTGAGGCGACCGCCGCGGGCGCCCTCATCCGAACGTGCGCGAAAAGAGCGCCCCCGACCACGGCCGCCGTCCCGACGAACGCGATCGATCCGACGATCGCGACCTTCGCGCCGCGCCGTGCGGGCGGGGGCACCACGGTGCGGGCCGAGACGGGCGCACCGCGCTCGATGCTCTCGATGAGTGCGACCCGCTTCGCGAGATCCTGCTCGGCACGAGACTGCACCCACGCGCCCAACTCGGCCGCCGATGGAAGGGCAATGCTCCTCTCCAGCTCGAGGGCCATCTCCTGCGCCGACGCGAAGCGCTTGTGCGGCTTCATCGAAAGCCCGCGCATCACGATCTCGTCGAGCGCGATGGGCACGTCCGCGACGAGGGCGCTCGGCGGGCGTGCAGCCCCCGTGAGAATCTTCTCGTACACGTGCGCTTCGTTCTCCGCCGCGAAGAGCAACCGCCCGGTGAGCGCTTCCCAAAGCGACACGGCCGCCGAATACACGTCGGTGGCGCGGTTCACCTCGCGGCCGTGGAGCTGCTCCGGTGCGACGTAACAGAGCTTGCCCTTGAGCGTGGAGCCATCGGTCGCCCGCGAACGCTGCGTCGCCTTGGCAATGCCGAAGTCGGCGATGCGTGCCGAGCCATCCACGCCCACGAGCACGTTGTGCGGGGTCACGTCGCGGTGCACGATCGAAAGAGGCTCCCCCTCGGGCGTCTTTGCATCGTGCGCCGCGTGCAGGCCATGCAAGACATCGACGAAAATAGCCGCGGCCATGGCCGGCGGCACCGGCAGGCTCGAATCCGAAGCGCGATGCACGAGCCGCGCGAGCGACTCGCCGTGCACGTACTCCATGACCAAAAAGAGCTCGTCGCGCTCGGCCACCACGTCGACGATGGGCACCACGTTGGGGTGACGGATGCGCGCAACCAGCCGTGCCTCGTCGAGGAACATGGAGACGAAGTCGGGATCGCGCGCGTAGTGCGGGTGCAAGCGCTTCACCGCCACGGTGCGCGTGAACCCCGATGACCCGCAGAGGCGCCCCAGATGGATGCTCGCCATGCCGCCGGCCGCAATGACCGAGTGCAGCTCGTAGCGACCGAGCACCAACGGCAATGTCCGAGAGTCACCCACGCTACCGCGGCAGCTTAGCGCGCCGCCCCCTACCGCGCGAGCTTGTAGAGAGCAGGAGCCGTGCCTGGACGTCCAGGCACGCCAGCCAAATCGGTCCAGTAGACGGCCTTCGCATCGACGGCGATGTCCAACGGATTGGTTCCACGTCGTTGAAAAAGAATCGTCTCGTTGTTGTTTGGATATCCCGCTTTGGCCACCATTTTGATCGCACCATCTCCGGTGGTCCAAAAGACGGTGTTGCGCGAAGAATCGAAGACCAGAAAGCGCGGATCGAATTGTTGCGGGGCTACGGCCCTTTTGGCGCAACTCGTGAGCGAGCAGCCCCAGGCAAACACCCCATCCGTTCCCGTAAAGTAAAGATTGCCATCCGAGATCAGGCCCTCCGCTCCGGGCGCCGCCAGGGGTGCTTCTTGCGCGCATGGAAGCCCCGCGTCGGCTCCCATGGATTCGCACCCCTTCAGCGCGCCGTCACTGTACATGGGAGGCGTTCCGCGGTTGCTCCAATACAGGGTTTTGTCGGTGGCCAAAATCGATGAGATGGCCCCCGGCTCCGGCGCCACCACCAGCGCAGGTCCGCCTGCATCCTTCGAGGCGATGTTCATGCGCCGTATGGCCCCGACGGGCGCCGACGCATCGGGATTTCCCTCGGACCAATACACATAGCCACCGGCCACCGAGATCGCATACGGAGCATTCGCGCGGGCGATGCGTTCCTTGCCGCCGTCGATGGTGGTTGCCCAAACGTTGCCCGCGGTGCCGCCGTCCGCCGGCGGGCCGAAGTCGGTGTAGTAAAGCGTGTTGCCTGCGAGGGTGACGCGCGGCGGTGGGGATTGCGCATGACCGTCGCTCGGCGCCAAGACGACGAGCGGCCCGCCGTTTTTCGAGATGCGCGTGACCGCACCGCTGGCGTTCACCCCGTAGACCGATGCGTCGTCGAGCACGATGTGCATCGGTGCCACGCCGCCCTCCGCGAGCAGAATCGGCTGGCAGAAGCCTCCCTGGCACGCACCGCCGAGGCAATCGTGGCCGCACGCGCCACAGTGCTCCGAGACCACGCGCGTGTCGACCTCACATCCGTTTGCACCGGCATCGTCGCAATCGGCGAAGAAGCCCGGACAGACCACCGGGCATGGTCCGTCGCATTCACTCGGGCCGCCACCATCATCCCAGGGACCGCCGGACAAGCCGTCGGTGAAGCGACACGCCACCAAGACGCCCACACACGCGACGGATGCGACGGCGGCAACGAGCGGCGCGGACGCGAAGGCGAGGAGCCGTGTCATTCTTTTTCTTGGCGAGACTTGATGACATAAAAATAGCGCCGCGCAATCCCGGAGGCCGCCGCCGCCCGCACCACGTTACCGCCATGCTTCGCCAGCACGCGCTCGACGTAGGCGCGCTCGAACGCGTTCATGACCCGGTGGCGCGCCTCGGGAAAGGGCAGGTCCATGGCCAGCGTCTCGCGGAGCGCGTCCCCTTCGGGCGGGGCCGCGGCAGGCGAAGGCGGGACGGAGGGTCGCATCTCCGCGAGGTCGCCCAGCGCAAGGCGCCGCGCGACGGCGTTGTGAAGCTCGCGCACGTTGCCCGGCCAGGCATACTCCTCGAAGCGGCGCAAAAGGTCGTCGGGGATCGGCTTGTCCGTTCCACCGAGTTGCTCCCAGAAGTAGCGACCGAGCACCTGCACGTCGCCACGGCGCTCGCGCAGCGGCGGCAGCTCGATACGGGCCACGGCGAGCCGGTAGAACAGGTCGTCGCGAAAGCGGCCCGCCTGGACTTCCTTGTCGAGGTCGCGCCGGGTAGCGGCCATCACGCGCACGTCGACCCGGACGAACTTCTCGGCGCCCACGCGTTGCACTTCGCTTCGTTCGATGGCGCGCAGCAGCTTGGCCTGGAGTGCGATGTCCAAATCGCCGATCTCGTCGATGAGCAGCGTGCCCGTGTGCGCGAGCTCGAAGACGCCGCGGCGCGCGGAGATGGCCCCGGTGAAGGCGCCGCGCTCGTGCCCGAACAGGGTGGACTCGAGCAGGTTGCTCGCCACCGTCGTGCAGTCGAAGACGACGAAAGGGCCCTTCTCGCGGGCACTCTCCTCGTGGATCGATTCGGCGAGCAGCTCCTTGCCGGTGCCGGTTTCGCCTTCGATGACCAATGGCACATCAGTCGCGGAGAGCCGCTCGCAGAGTGGGTAGAGGCGGCGCATCTCCGGGCTGGCCCCCACGAGGCGTCCAAAGCGCATCGCGGGGGCGATGGGGTGCTCGGCCGGCATCGCCACCACGTCGACGTGGAGCACGTTGCCGCCGAGACGAATGACTTCGCCGCCGCGGAGCCGCACGTCGAAGATGCACACGCCGTTGGCCCACGTGCCGTTCGTGGACCCCAGGTCCGTGAGGCGGAGGCCCTCGGGCGTGACGTCGATGGCCGCATGCCGGCGCGAGATCTGCCGGTCGCCGAGGCGGAAGGCGCACGCCGGGCTCGTTCCCACGAGCACGCGCGACGGCTGCGTCCCATCGAGCACGAACTCTCGACCGGCGTCGGGTCCCTCGACGACCCGCAGACGAAACGTGGCCGTCGCGGTGAATGGCCCCCGCGGCCGGGATTGCAGAACGGTCGACGCGCCCTCGTCGTTGGGCATTCCCCCTAAGGTATCACAGCAAGGGCATCACGGCTTACTCCACGCCTCGATGGCGGCCCTCTGGGCGTCGGTCAGGGTGAAGCCCGATCCGGACGGCGGCATCGCCGCAGGGGTCCCCGCCTGCGCGACCACGCGCTGGTAGACCGCTGCACGCCGCGCACTCCAGAGCGCATAACTCGAAAGGTCCACGTTGGACGCGTCTTTTCCCGTTCCCGGCGCGCTATGGCAATGGCTGCACACCGTCGCGTAGATCGGTTGGACATTCGCCGACCACGCGGCCTCGTCGTCCGTGCCCCCTGCCCCGGCGGCATATCGAAGCAGCTGGCCACCCGCGACCACCCAAACGTCACCCGACGGCGATCCGGCCAACTGCACATCGCCGGGAGCACGGAGAGCCAACCCCGAGGAGATCGACACATGGCCATCCTTGACGAGCGCCAGCTCCCCATCCACGGCAAACCACACGTTGGCACCGGACGAGGCAAGCCCGCGGATCGTGCGCGCCCCCGCGTCGTACACCGAGCGCATGGCGCCGCCGTCCAATCGATACACCGCGTGGTGCGTCGCGGAAAACAGCGCACCCGCCGCGTCGTAGGCCACGAACGCCGCATCGGCAAGTGCGACGGTCTCTTGCGAAGACTCCTGCGCGGGCGTGATGATGCGCACGCCATCGTCGGCCGCAATGGCCACACGCCCCGCCGCCGAGGCCACCGCACGAAGGGCCGGCGCCGCGTAGTGCCGCACCGTGGCGCCATCGCTGGTCGCAAGGCCTTGCTCGAGGAGAAAGCCGGTGGCCCGCTCGCTTCCCGCGAGACCCGCGACTTTGTCGGATACCAAGCCGAATCGATCCGACACGTTCTCCACGCCGTCGTGCCCGAGCACGCGTTGCAGCTTTCCTTGCCCATCGACGCCGACGATCCACGTGCCGAGCCCCGAGGCCGATGGGATCACGCCCGCGGAGCGCCATGCAGTGACCGTGGTGTCCGTCCCCACCACCGAGCCGCTGACGAACGTGGTGACCCCGACGGCGCCGAACACGGCCACCGTGGTGTCGTACTCGGCCACCGCCTGCACCTGCCCCGTCTCGATGCTCGACGGATTCCACGTCACGGGCACGAGCGTGAGCGTCGTCACACCGCCGTCGTCATCCCCCGAGCATGCGGCGAGAACGAATGCCGCCACGATCCCCATCGAATGCTTCACGCGAGCAGCTCCTTGATGACTTCCCCTTCGCGGAAGTACTTCTGCGGATCGACACCAAAGGCCGAAACGAACGTCGCCAGAACATCCGGCGGCGCCACGGGCCGGGGACCATCGACGAAGGTCCCCGCATTGGCCGGAAGGAGCTGCTGCGGATCGGTCTTTCCGTAGAGCGTCTTTCCTTTGAACTTGGGCGAAATGATCAGCGCCGAACCATTGGGATAATGATCGCGCCCGCGCTGGAGGTTGATCTGCGGCGTGCGGCAGAAATCACTGGTCACCAGGATATGCGTGTGATCGCTCAACTTGCGCCCGGTGCGCGTAGGGTGCGGAATCTGGTCCAGCTGTGCGAGCAGCGCCGCCAACGTATCGAACGTCTCCTGCTGCGTCGCCGCCTGGTTCGTATAATTCGCCGAGTGCGTATCGAAGCCATTGAAAATGAAGCTCACGCACCGCGCGATGTTGTTGCGAAAAGCCTCCATCGCAAACGCCGCATTCACCGCCGCCGCCCGCTGGAAGCGCAACGTCGAAATGTTCAATTCCGGGTGCGCCGCAATGAGCGCGGCTTCGCTGAAGACGCGTTGCAAACTGGCATTCGTGAGCAAATTCTGAAGCGCACCATATTGTGAGCCAAATCCCTGGAGGGCGCTGGGATCGTTCGATATGGCCGCCAGGTCGTTCGCTTCCTCGGTGAGGACGGCATTCACGGCGTTGCGTTCCGTCTGCGTGTCGTAAAGCGTCGCGCGCGACAAGGACTGCGCCATCGTGCCGATGGTGGCAATCCGCAGGGGGCGCGCACGTGCATCCATTTGGGCACCGAGCAAGTACGACGGATATTGCACGCTCACCACCGGCAAGAGTTGCTCGGTGCCGAACTCGTTGGCGCAGCAAACGTCGATGCTCGATTGATTCGGGCGCCCTCCGTTCAAATGGCGTCCGGTCACGGCAAACGTTTGTCCGTCGGGATGGCTCACCGTGTTCGTCGCGAGGCCGTTCACCACGCAAATCCGTGAGGCATGATCGGTGAGGTTGCCAATGGCCGGACCGAACGTGAACGGCGTGCCGCTGGGGCGGATGGCCTGGAAGGAAACCCCGCCGTCGGAGAGCTTCGCCGTCCCGCTTTGCCATTTGCGAAGCGCCGCAAACGTAGTGTTCACCGTGCTCGCGGGATCGATGAGCCCCGTCTCCTCCCACCGCGGGTCGAGACTCAACGTCACGTCCCATCCGCCCAATGCGTGAATCAAAAGGAAGAAATCGTCACTTTTTGCGGGCTCCGCGGCGACCGCGCGAAACAGCGGCGCGCCCGCCAGCGGCAAAAATCCCGCGCCGGCGAGAAAGGCTTTGAGAAAACTGCGGCGGCTCGAGGTCGTCATCGTGCAATCCTCAATAGAGATGAAACTCGGGGTGACGAATCAGGCCGTAGCAAACGGCCGCCCATCCGGCTTCCGCCGGCGAAAAGCGCGAGCCCGTCACCTTCGCGTGGGCGGTCGCGGTGTCTTGGTACAACTTCCAAAAGCGATTCGTGCGATCCGTCGGCGCGAGCTTGGCCGGATAGTTCAAAAAGGTGCGGTGCACCACGTCGAACCTGGGCTCGAAGCCGGCCGCGTCGAGCTTGGCCGGCATGTCGAAATCGTAAATGAGCCTCGGCTTCACCGTGCGATCGTGCTCCAGCGCACGGTCGCAAAGGGCCACGCCGGCGCGCTCGAAGGTGGCCATCATCAGCGTATTCGTCTGGCTCACGCGCGGCGTGTCGTAGCGGTAGTCGGGCATCCCCATCGTGCCCAGGTAGTCGCGCCACGTATCGAATAGCTTCGAACCATCCGCCCCGCGCGCCTCGAGCTGCGCTTGCATCGGTGACAGGCCGCCGAACAGCGTGAGGTACGTGCGAATGTACGACTCCGCCATGATGAGCCGCGGTCCTTCCTTCGGTGTGGTGTCCTGCGCCACGCCATGCCCCGGCGGCAGCGGCTCCGGCCGAGACCCCGGCTCGCCCGCCGACTTGGAGCATCCCGCCAAAAGCACCGCGATGGATAATGCAAAGAGCTTTCTCGAGAGGTTCACGGCGCACCCCCTGCGCGCCACGCGCTCGAGGTCAAATTGTTCGATTTGCGGTACGCGTCGCTGAGGAGCATTTTCTTCACCACCGCACGCATCTTGAACCCGCCTTGCGCGAGGGCATCCGCCAGGGTGCGCGCCAACGCGGCATCTTCGGTGGTCAAGGTTCGCCCGAGGAAGGACGTGGCCACGTTTTGCGCGACGCACGATGCAAATTCGGAGTGCGACGTGAGCTCGGCGGCCATGCCCTTCGGCCCGCTGTCCGCATGATTCGTCCCACCCGTCACGTCGGGGTACGCGCCGCGCAGCACCGCGTGCTTGGCATCGCTGAACGCGGGATCGTAGTAGCGTGAGCAGGTCTGGCTCAGATTGCCTTTCGCGTCCTTTTTGCAAACCGTCGTATCGATGGGCATCTTGTCCGCGGGGAAGTACGTGACGCTGCTCTCGGCCACGCGCGTGAAATAAGCGGCCATCGGTTCCAAGGTCGCATGGCACGACTTGCAACCATCGCGGGTCATCAAATTGGGGTCTTCGGAGGGCTTGAGTTGCAAATTGGGCGGCGCAATGAAGTCCTTGCAGAGAAACGTGTTGTACAGCGCATGCGCCCGCGCGCGCCGGGTGCCGTACTTCGTCAAAAAGATGGGCATGGTCATGATGCCCGACGCATTCCCACCGCGACTGGCCACCGCCGTCCAAGTGTTCGCATCGTGCGGCAACAGCGATGCCGGGAGGTTCTTCGGGTCGAACAGCGGCACGGGCTCGCTGTACCCGAATGCCACGGCAGCTCCGCAACACGCGGCCGGCGCATCGCTTTTGTAATACTGCATCAGCGGCCCATTCACGAACGTGTACGGCGCCGTGAGCATCTCGCGCATATCGCGATCTTGGCCAAAGAGGTACTGCATGAAGTGCCGCGCCTCCTCGCCCCACCACAGGCGATCCCAATCGCCGCTATCCTGCGCAATGCTGTCGATGGGCGCGTCCGTGCCGAAAATGTCCATTTCCGGCGCAACCACCGCGGGCACCTGACCGTTGGAGCTCGGCGTCGGAAAGCAATGTTCGAGACCGGTGCCGCAACCGCAATCGATGGCGTGCGCAATTCCGGTTTGCGAGCGGCATGAAATGGCATCTCCCTCGTTCTGCGTGGCGAAGGCGTCGTCGGGCGGCGGATAGGTGTAGCGCCCGAACGGCGGGCCGCCGCCGTCGCCGGTCACCGGGGTCGTTCGGCCGCTGCGGTACACATGACCGACGTCGGCCTTCTGCGCCTCTTCTTTGCAAATGCGAATTTGCGCGGGCGCGCTCGCACCGTCCGCATCGGTGAGCAGACCAGCCACGGGTGTAAATCCGTAATTGGACCAGGTGGCGGCGTCGTAATACTTCGACGGCGAGGTATTTTTGTAATCGCGGTACAGCCACCAAGGTTTGACCACCACCGTCGCCGCATCGAGGACGGCCTGCGACACGGCCTTTCCCTCCGCGGGCCCGCCCGGCGGATACGGCACCGCCGGTTGATTCACCGGGAACGCGAGGCCCGTTTCGTCGGGTGTCAGACAAAAGTCGCCATCGGTCTCCACGCGCGCACGCCGCTGCCCAAATCGGTAATAGACGTAAATCGGCTTGCCGTCCGGCCCGAGGACCTTTTGCCGCCGAAGGTCCACCTGCGTATTGAGCGCATTGAACACGGGACTCACCTGCAGCCGCAAAAGGTCCATGTAAATCCGGGTCACGCGATCGGCATAGGCGTCCCCGGTGAGATGCGCGTCGAGCCACGCATCCAGGTTGAAGTCGGCCTTCTCGAACGCCGCCACCTCGTCCCGGGTCGGAATACGCCCTACGAGATCCACGGTGAGCGCTCGAAAATGACGATAGTCGTCCAAAGCCGGCGCGGCGTGTGCGTGCGCCGTCCAGACGACACCAAGCGAAGCTACCAACGCGATCTTTCTCACGACGACTCCTCCGCCGGCCCCCCATCGCACGCCCCGCGCCAACCCCCCGCCCTGGACCGGCCTATGTCCGCCTTATGAAAAATGCCGAGCGCCCTCGGGGACACGTCCCGAACCGGGGCAACGAGGTGTCACCGATCCGATCACTGGCTTGTGATCGGATCGATCACAAACCTGGAACGGATCGAAAGCGAACCGCCAAGACGCCAAGAGCGCCAAGAAGGATTGATGTGCTGAATCCTCAAATCCCTTGGCGTTCTTGGCGTCTTGGCGGTTCCTCTCTCTTCAGGCACGCGACCGTCACACGTTTGTCACACCGCCGACGCGGCGCGACGCATATTGAGGAGCGTGCACAGCGTTATTCGATGGGCTCTGATGATGGCCGCGGTGATCGGGGTTGGGGCTTGCAAGGAGCAGAAGTCCGCGCCGCAGCGGGATCCAAGCGTCGAAAAGAGCGAGAGCAAGACCGAGGAGGCGGCGAAGGCGCCGGCTGCGTCTGGGGTGGTGGATGTCGTCATCATCTACGGCAGCGAAAAGAAGACGTGGCTCGAGGAGTCCGTAAAGAGCTTCGAGGCGGCGAAGAAGACCACCGCTGCGGGAAAGCCCATCAGGATACGCGCAAAGGCCATGGGCTCCGGGGAGTCGCTCACGGCCATCGTGAATGGCACGGACAAACCGCACGTGTTCAGCCCCGCATCGAGCGCTTACGTGTCGCTGCTCAATAGTGCGTATTCGCAGAAGACTCAGCGCACCAAGCCGATTGCGCCCGCCGGGGAAACCGTGGTGCTCTCGCCCGTGGTCATCGCCATGTGGAAACCCATGGCCGAGGCCCTCGGATGGCCCAAAACGTCCGTGGGCTGGGGCGATCTCCTCAAGGTCAATCTGGATCCCCGCGGTTGGGGCTCCAAGGGATTCTCCGAGTGGGGCCGCTTCAAATTGGGGCACACGCACCCGGAGTTCTCCAATTCGGGCTTTCTCTCCGTGCTGGCCGAGGCGTACGCGGGGGCGAAAAAGACGCGCGGGCTCACCGCCGCCGACTTGGAGAATCCCGCGACGAAGAAATTCCTCGAGTCCATCGAAGGAACCATCGTTCACTATGGCACCTCGACGGGATTCTTCACCGACAAGATGATTGCGCGCGGCCCAAGCTACATGTCGGCCACCGTCAGCTACGAAAACCTGGTCATCGAATCGTACCAACGGAATCCGCCGCAACCGATCATCGCCATCTATCCCAAAGAGGGAACGTTTTGGTCCGACCATCCGTATTCGATTTTGGATGCCGATTGGGTCGGGAAGGACGAGCGGGAGGGCGCGGAGGTCTTTCTGAAGTACCTCAAAGATCGCCCGCAGCAGGAGCGCGCACTCGCCCTCGGCTTCCGCCCGGGCGATGCCGCCGTGGCCATGGCCAGCCCCATCGACGCTGCACATGGAGTCGATCCCAAGCAGCCGCAAAACCTCCTCGAGGTGCCCGACGCCAGCACCCTGGAAAAGCTTCTCGGCGTTTGGCGCGAGACCAAAAAAGCGACCGACGTCGTGATGGTCTTCGACAAATCCGGCTCGATGAAGGGCAAACCGCTGGACGAAGCCAAGCGCGGCGCCAAAGGCTTCCTCGGCGTACTCTCCGAGCGCGACGAGGTCACCCTGCTCTTCTTCGACAGCCATATCTACCCGGCCGTGGGGCCGACCAAGATTGGCGCCGGTGGCCGCGAAAAGCTCGCCCAGCGCGTCGACGGCGTCATGGCCGACGGTGGCACGTCCCTCTATGACGCGGTGGACATGGCCTACGCCGAAATCACCAAGCGCGCGGCCAGCGAACGCGGGAAAATCCACGCCATCGTGGTGATGACCGACGGCAAGGACGAAGGGAGCAAAATGTCCCTTGCCGCACTGAAAGAGCGATTTCCCAACGAAGCGGATGCCCCCATCAAAGTCTTTACCATCGCCTACGGTGAGGGCGCGAGCTCCGAAGCGCTGGAGCAGATCGCCGAGGCGGCCAAAGGCTCGGCCGTCCGCGGAAGTGTCGAGAACATCAACCGGGTCTACGCCGATATGGCAGCATTCTTCTAAATGAAACCGAGCAGCCTACGCACGGTGACCAAAGCGGCCACGTCGGCCCTGAGCTTGGCCGTCGCCGGCACGGCCACGTTGGGCGCCGTCGCATTGCACTCCTGGTCGGTGGTGGCCCTCGGCGGCGTGGCCTACGCCACGCTCGTCGCCTGGGATCTCGTGAGCGGCAACGACACGAAGAAAAAGAAAGACGAGATTACCCTCCGCGATCCGGCGACGCGCTCGGCGATGCAAACCCTGTCCACCTCACGGCTCCAGCTCGATCGTGTGCTTCAGGAGACGTCGGAGGACGTCAAAGCCCATCTCGCCTTGGTGCTCCTCTCGGTCGACGAACTCGAGGCGCGCGCCACGCAACTCGCCACCCGCGCCGAAGCCATTGCGAGCTACTTGCTCACCACCGACGTGCGCATCGTGGAACAGGGCGTGCGCGAGCTCGAACAGCGCGTCCGCGACACGCGCGATCCGGAGGCGCGGGCGCACTACGAATCGGCGAAAAAGGCGCGCGAGGAGCATCTCGCCACGTTGGTCGAGCTCACCCACGTGAAGGAGCGCATCTTCGCCAGCCTGGTAACGATTTGCGCCACCATGGATGCACTGCCCGCAAAGGTCGTGCGCATGCGCGCGCTCGACTCGGCGGCGATGGACGCCATGACGGGAAACCTGAAAGATGAACTGTCGCGCATGAACGACGATATGCAATCGCTCGAAGAAACATTGAAGTCTCTGACGGAGGTCATCGTTTGAAAGCCAAATTGGCCATCGTTGCCGTTTTCTTCGTGGCCCTCGCCGTGGTGGTGTTCTTCTCTTTCAAAGAGAAGGAAAACCCGAACAAGGATCCGTCCGTACCGGCTTCGGCCTCCATCAGCGGCGCCGCCTCGATTTCCGCATCGGGAAAACCGCGCGAGGCGGTGGAGATCTCCATGCTGTACGGCACGGAGAAGAAAGACTGGATCGAGGACGCCGCGGCGAGCTTCGCCCAGCAGCACCCCGAGATCCGCGTCAAACTGATCGGCAAAGGCTCGCTCGACGCCGAGCAGGCCATTCTGGACGGCAAAGAAAAGCCGACCATCTTCAGCCCGGCCGATTCGATGGTGCTGAACCTGCTCGACTCGGATTGGCAGACGAAAACCAAGACGAACATCCTCGCCGGGGGCCAAGGCGACGACGCCCCGCAAACGCTGGTCATCACGCCGCTGGTCTTCGTCGCCTGGGAAGATCGTGCGGCGGCGCTGCTCAAGTCCTCGGGCAACGCGATCTCGTGGCACACCATCCGCAAGGCGGTGAGCTCTCCGCAGGGGTGGCCCTCTGTCGGTGGAAAGGCCGATTGGGGCTTCGTCAAATTGGGGCACACGGATCCGACGCTCTCCAATTCGGGCATGCAGGCGCTTTACCTCATGGCGCTCGAATTCTACGGAAAGACGGGCGGCCTCGAGGTGGGCGATCTGCTCAAACCGAATTATCAGGCCTTTCTCAAGGACGTGGAAAAAGGGGTGCAGAAGTTTGAGTCGTCCACGGGCACGTTCATGACGGACATGGTCCGATTCGGGCCTTCGAAATACGATATCAGCGTGGTGTACGAGAACCTGGCCATCGCGCAAATCGAAAATGCGCAGGGCCGCTGGGGCAATCTCAAAGTGTACTACCCGGCGGTGACGCTCTGGAGCGACCACCCCGTCGCGCTGCTGCAAGGCGATTGGATCACGCCCGAGCAAAAGCAGGCCGCACGAACCTGGATTGCCCACTTGCGCAGCCGCCCCGTGCAGGAGAAGGCACTGGCCTACGGGTTTCGCCCGGCCGATCCGGCCATCCCCATCAAAACGGGGGATGCGCAAAATCCGTTTACCAAGCTCGCCGCCTTCGGCATCCGCGTGGACATTCCGCCGGTCGCACGCGCTCCCGAGGGCGCGGTGATTCGCAACATGCTCACGCTGTGGAGCCGGACGATCGCGCCTGCAAGATGAACGAGAGCACGAAGGAGCAACAGGCGACCACGCCCACGCCGACGCTGCCGAATTGAGGAAACGTCCACGCGGTGAAGAACGTGGTGGCGACGACGCCGAGCTGCATGGCGCTCGCGCTGATCGAGAGAACGGTCGCGCGGCGCTCGCCCGCGAGATCGGCCAAGAGGGCTTGAAGTGCGGGCCCGCCGAAACCGGCGAAGACCGCCCAGAGCCAGAAGGAGACGAGCGTCGCGACGAAGGGAAACGATGGCACCAACGTGAGCCCGCCGATGCCGAACCACGTGCCCACGATGCCGAGAAGCACGGCGCGTTTGGTGCTGCCGGTCCATGAGACGGTGGGTGCCACGAGAAGGTTGCCGGCGATGGTCAGCACGCCGAAGCTCGCGAGCCACATCCCCGTCTCGGAAACACTGAGCGCGTAGCGCGTGCGAAAGATCTCGCCCGAGATGGCCATGACGCCGATGGTGGCGCCGATCCACAGCCCCTGCGATGCAATGCCCGCGGGAACACCACGAAGGGCGAAGGCGCGCACCACCCCCGCCGCCACGGACTCGACTTCCGTCCCGGCCCCCTCCCCCTCGGGGGTGCTGCGGTGGGGGATGGCCAACGCCGCCGATACCCACGCACCAATGCCGCACGTACCCAGAACGACGAAGGCCCAACGCCACCCGAATTGCTCGGTGATCCATCCGCCGAGCGCGGGGCTGGCGATGAAGCCGATGGTAAGCCCCATCATGGTGTGCCCCATCGCTGCGGGGCGCCGCTCCGGCGGAATCAAATCGCCCACCAGCGCAAACGCATTGGGCCCCAAGGCCGCCGCCGCCGACCCACAGATGAAACGCGCGAGAAGCGCCACGGGGAAGGTCGGCGCCGCCGCGACGGCGTACGTCGCAATCGTGAAGATCGCGAGCGACGGAAGAACGACACGCCGCCGACCCCATCGATCGGACAGCGCACCAAACAGCGGCCCCAGCACCGCACAGGGCAGTGCATACGCCGTCACCAACAGCGCGACACGCGCCGGCTCGACGTGAAAGCTCTCGCCCATGGGCGACAGGATGGACGAGAGAACGTATTCGTCGGCGCCGACCAGAAACATGATCAACGCGAGGGGGAAGACAATCTTGAAGTAGGTCATCGACACGTGAAACGGGACGGAGGCAGGGTCTGCCACGTCGCGGGGCCAATGTCACGTACCCACTTCGTCCCGCGACTTCTCTACACGGGTGGACGCGACGCCAGAGCACGCTGAATGGTGGCCTCCGCTTGCCGCAGCTCGTCACCCTCGAGCACCAGGCGCGGCGGGCGCACATGCACGCGACCTCGCCCCACACGCTCCTGCACCAGTTTGATCAATTGAACGAATTTCGGCACCGTATCCATGCGCAAGAGCGGCAAAAACCAGCGATACAACTCCGCGGCCTCGCGCTTGCGGCCTTCGAGCGCAAGGCGGTAGAGCGCCACGGACTCCGCCGGAAACGCGTTCACCAGCCCCGCGATCCATCCTGTTGCGCCCGCGTCGATGCCCTCGACGATGGCATCGTCGACACCGACGAGAATGTCGAGTCGCTCTCCGAGGAGCGCACGGATGCCGGTCACGCGACGCACGTCGGTGCTCGACTCCTTGACGGCCTCCAGGTGGGGAAACTCCGCGGCGAGCTCCGCGACCTGCTCGGGCACGAAGTCCGTGCGGTATGCGACGGGGTTGTTGTAGAGCATGCACGACAGCTCGGTGGCGGCGAGCACCGCGGCGACGTGCGCGTGCATTTCGCGCCAATCGGTGCTGTATACGTAGGGCGGCAAGACCATGAGCCCGCGACACCCGACGGACGCCGCGTGCTTCGCGAGCTCCACGGCCTCCGCGGTGCCCAGCGCCGAGATGCCCGGCACCACCGGCACACGCCCGGCGGCCGCGCCGAGGCACGTCTCGAGGATCTGCCGCTTCTCGTTCGGCGACAAGGTGGCCCCCTCACCGAGCGAGCCCAGAGGCACGATGCCCGCGACTCCATTGTCGATCTGCCAGCGGATATGTTCGGCGAGAAAGCCGTGGTCCACGGTGAGGTCGGCGTTGAACGGCGTGGTGATGGCCGGAAATACGCCTTTCCAATTCAGCTTCATAATGGGTCCTCCATTTGACTTTACGGCGGGGAGTTACGTTAACCTCCCACGCTAGAATTAATGGTATCGGTCCGGGCTCAGCGCCCGAATATCCATCGAGGGCGTTTCGCCCGAGACGATTTCCGCCACCAACTTGCCCGTGATGGGGCCCAGGCTAATGCCCATCATGGCGTGCCCCGTGGCGGTGCAAAGGTTGTCATGCCGCGACGAACGCCCCACGTAGGGAAGCCCGTCGGGCGAACACGGGCGCAGCCCGCACGACGGGGGCACGCCGTCGAAGTCGCCATCGGTGAACTCCGGGTAATAGCGTGTAGCGGCGCGGACGATGCCGCGCACGCGCACGGCGTCGATGCTCGTGTCGATGCCTGACAGCTCCATCGTGCCACCGAAACGCAGCGCGCTGCCCATGGGCGTGACGGCCACGCGCGCCTCGGTGAGGATAGCGCACGTCCTAGGCAGGCGGCGCGGATTGGGCAGGGTCAAGCTGTAGCCCTTCCCCGCCTCCATCGGAATGGCCAGGCCGAGTTCGCGCCCCACCTTGGCGGACCACACACCCGCGCAGAGGACGTACTCGTCGCCGGTGTGCTCGCCCGCGCCGGTCACCACGGCTTCGATGCGGCGGCCCGCGGTGCGAAAGCCCGTGACGTCCGTTCCCCAGAGCACCTGCACGCCGGCTTTCTCGTTGTACGAAAGCAGTGCATGCATGAGTTTTGCCGGTGTGAGATGGCAATCCATCGGATAATGCACACCACCGGTCACCTCCATGCGGACGTCCGGCTCCAACGCCGCGAGCTGCGCGGCATCGAGCACCGTCGCCGGAATGTCCAGCGCACGGGCCTGCTCGGCGATGGCCGCCTCCTCGGCGAGCCCGTGCTCCGTTTGGCAGAGCATGAGCAGCCCATTTTTGACGAGGCCCATCGCCCCGGGCAAAAGAAGCGCGTCGAGCTCCTCGAAGCAACGCCGGCTCGCGCGGTGGAGATGGCTCAAAAGCGGCGCGGCGAGCTGCACGCGGGCGGCGTTGGAGGCGCGCCAGAACTTGATTCCCCAATCGAACAGGTCCGCGCGCAGCCGCGGCCGCACGTAGAACGGGCTCTCCGGGTTCCACATCCAGCGAAGGCCCAACGCCACCATGCCCGGCGCGGCCAACGGCACGAAATGGCTGGGCACCACCATGCCCGCATTGACGTACGAGCACCCCTCGCCGGGACCCGCCGCGCGATCCAGCACCGTCACGCGGTGCCCCTTCTTCGCCGCGTAATACGCAACCGAGAGCCCCACCACGCCCGCGCCCACGACGACGACGTGCTTGCTCATCGCGAACCGATGCCCCACACCAACGGATCGCGCTCGTCGAGAATCAACGTGGCGTCGCCGGTGACGTACGCCGAGCCGGTGATCTCCGGGAGCACGTACCCCGGCCGCGTGGGGTCCAGCGTGAAGCGACCCTCGAACACGCTGCCGGTGATGCTCTCCTGATGCCACACCTCCCCAGGGCGAAGCTTTCCATCGGCATGGAGGCACGCCAGCTTGGCGCTGGTCCCCGTGCCGCACGGCGAGCGATCGTAGGCCTTGCCCGGGCACAGCACGAAATTGCGGCTCCCGCGCTGCACGCGGTTCGAGGGACCGAACACCTCGATGTGGTCGATCTCCGCACCGTCTTTGCCCGTGATGCCGGACGCCGTCAGCGCCTGCCGCACGCGCCACGTAAAATCCGTCAGCGCGTCCACGTTGGACAGCTCGAGGGTCAGCGCATGGTTCTCGATCAAGAAGAACCAGTTTCCACCCCAGGCCACGTCGCCGCTCACCGCGCCGAATCCCTTCACCTCGACGCGCGCCCCCGCGGTCAGGCGGTAACTCGGCACGTTGGCGATGGTCACGCGGCCGTCGGCGTGCAACTCCGCGGTGACCACGCCCACCGGCGTTTCAATCCGGTGCGAGCCCGGCCCAATGCGCCCCAGGTGCGCCAAGGTCACCACCAGGCCAATCGACCCGTGCCCACACATTCCCAAGTAGCCGGCATTGTCGAAAAAGATGACGCCCGCCACGCAATCGGACGACGTCGGCTCGCACAGAAGCGCACCCACGGTCGCCTCGGAGCCGCGGGGCTCGCGAACCACAGCGGTTCGAATGCGGTCGTGCTCCGCACGGAAACGCTCCCGCCGCTCGGCAAGGCTGCCGTCCCCCAACGGCGGCCCTCCGGCCAGGATCACGCGTGTCGGCTCACCTCCCGTGTGGGAGTCCAGCACCCGGATTCGCATCATGCATCGAACGTACCCCCAGAGTCTTGTTCCGTCTTGAACGATTGGCCGATCGGTCTCACGGAAATCTGCATATTATATTCGCATGCCGAATGCCGAGAGCCTATCGCGCTGGGCCACCCTCTTGGCCGACCCTGCCCTTCTACAACACTTGTTCGACAAGCTTCCCGACGCTGTCTTCTTCGTGAAGGACCAAACGGAACGCTATGTCATGGTCAACGAGACGCTGCTTGCGCGATGCGGAATTGCGCACAAGTCGGACCTGATTGGCCGGACCGCCGAAGAGGTCTTCCCCGAGCCACTGGGCACCGGCTACACGGCGCAAGATCGACAGGTGCTGAACACCGGACGCGAGATCGAAGACCGCCTCGAACTCCATATGTACCCCAATGGCCGGCAGGGCTGGTGCCTCACCTTCAAAACGCCGCTGCGCGATCGCGCGGGCGCCGTGGTAGGCCTCGTGGGCATCTCACGCGATTTGCATCGGCCCAACGAGCAGCACCCGGAGTATGGGCACTTGGCCGAGGCGCTCGCCTTTCTGCAAACGCGGTTCGACGAGCCGGTGCGGCTCGAAGAGCTCGCGCGCAAGGTGGGGCTCTCGATGGATCGCTTCGAGCGCCTCGTCTCGCAAGTGTTCCATCTCACACCGCGCCAGCTGCTGACGAAGATCCGCATCGAGGCCGCCTCACGCCTTTTGCGCGAAGGCGACGAAGGCATCGCCGCCATCGCCCACGCGTGTGGGTACAGCGATCATAGCGCCTTCACGCGTCAATTCCGCAGCACGGTGGGCGTCACCCCGCTGGCGTTTCGGCGTTCCCAGCCGTGACCAATCGCTCCAACGCGGGCTCCAGATCCGGAGAATCGGGAAGCCGAATGCCGAAGGTCGCTTCCAGCGTGGCGCGCAACTCGGCCACGCTGGTGAGCGTTCGACGCTCGGAGGGACCACTTAGAGGATGCATCGCGAGCTCGTTGTTGCGCAGTGCGTAGCGTTTTCCCGGTCGAGGGCACGCCACCATGAGCGTGTTCAAAAAATGCGACGCGGGGTTGGTGCAGAGGTACCAACTCGATATTTCGTAGTCCTGCACGAACTGCGGCGTCCGATCGAACCGATAGAGGCGCCGCCAGACATCGCCGGTGAACACCTCCACGATGAAGCCGACCCCCATCACGTCGTCGACGGGCAGCAGGCGAAAGCGCTCGTGCGGCGTGGGGTGCTCGACGTTCGGCCGAAATAGCAGCGGCCCCGTGAGGGTGACGCCGCCGAACCCCACATCGGCGAGGTATTCACCTTCCTTCAACGCGACGCAAAGAAGCATGTGCGAACGCGCGGTGATCGCGCCTTCCTCGCGCTGCCACAAGACCCGCGCGGCGTAACTCGTGACGTGAAAACCCAGGGTGTCGAGCACGTGACGGAACAACGTATTCTGTTCGAAACAATACCCACCGCGCCGCTCCACCACGAGCTTTTGCTGGAGCGACTCCGCATCGAGTCGCACCGGACGACGCAAAAACGGATCGATGTTCTCGAAGGCAATCGCCTGCGGGTGCGCCAGATGCAACGCGCGGAGCGTCTCCAACGTTGGCGTACGGGGCCCCGTGTAACCAATTCGTTGGAAATATGCATCCAGATCGATGGAATTCGTCGCCATGGAGCGATGCTAATAGGGCGCATGGGCCGCGGAGTTAAGTATGCTCCGCCCCAACCGTGAGAGGAGATTGCACTATGGATCGCGCGAATCTGCGACACCTTGGCGTCGTCGCGTCGCTTGGGATGGCCTTTGCCGTGTTGCCCGCCGAATCGGCGTCCGCTTCGCCTTCAGGAACGGCCCCGCAAGCGGGTCCTGGGGCGAACGAAGAGGTTCGCGTCATCACGGGCCGTTTCGAACCGGGTGCGCCCGATTGGGGGTACGTACCCGTCGATATTCCGGCAGGCGTGAGGGAAATCGCAGTTCGCTATTCATACGATCGCCCTGCCACGCCACCGGGCGTGCCCGGCAACGCGCTCGACATCGGCATGTTCGACAACGACGGCGATGAGCTGGGGAACGCCGCGGGATTCCGCGGATGGTCGGGTGGTGCGCGCGACAACTTCACCATCAGCCGGAGCGCGGCCACGCCGGGCTATATCCCGGGGCCCATCACGCCGGGGCGGTGGAATGTCATCTTGGGACCGTACACCGTGGCGCCGCAAGGCCTGGAGTGGCGCGTGGAGGTCACGCTTCGCTACGGAGAGCCGGGGCCGGCGTTCGTTCCGCACTATAGCCCGACGCGCATTTCGGGTCGCGGCCCTGGATGGTACCGCGGCGATTTGCACGTGCACTCCGTGTATTCCGACGGCAAGCGAACGCCCGCCGAGGTGGCCGCCGCAGCCCGCGCGAGGCAGCTCGATTTCTTCGTCTCGACGGAGCACAACACGCAGAGCGCGCACGCGGTGTGGGGCGATTACGCCGGTCCGGATCTCTTGATCGTCACCGGTGAGGAGGTCACCACACGCAATGGCCACTTGGTCGCGGCCGGCCTCACCCCCGGCCAATGGATCGATTGGCGCTACCGCGCGCAAGACGGGCAACTTCCGCGATTTTTGCGAGAAATCCATCGCTCGGACGGGGTGGCCATTGCCGCGCACCCGTATGCCACGTGCGGCGCCTGCGATTGGAAATTCGGATACGAAGGTGTCGACGCCGTCGAAATCTGGAACGGTCCCTGGACGGCGGACGACGAGCAGGCGGTAACCCTCTGGGACGGCATGCTGCGCGAACACGTGCAAGGAAAGGGGATTCGCCGATGGCGGCCCGCCGTGGGAAGCAGCGACGCGCACCGCGAGCCGCAGATCGTCGGGTTACCGCAAACCGTGGTCGAAGCGAACGAATTGAGCCGACGCGCCATTCTGGACGGCGTGGCGGAAGGCCGGAGCTACATCGCGGAATCGGCCGAGGTAAAGCTCGAGATGAGCGCGCACAACGGTCTCTTTCACGCGGGGATCGGCGAGCGGCTCCTGGCCCTGCCGCAAAGCTTGGTGGGGGTCACCGTCACCGTGGCCGGCGCGCCGGGAACCACGGTCCGACTGGTGACCGATCGGGGCGAGGCGTACACGTTCCCGGTGGCCTCGGCCGATCCGGCGACGTTCACCTGGACCACGTTCGCACGCGACGCCGCGTACGTGCGTGCCGAGGTGCGACGGCCCAACGCCGAAGCGGTGGCCCTGAGCAATCCGATCTTCCTGGGCCTCGTCCACCCCGCTCAATAGTGGCTCTTGCCATCGATCAATGCATTTTGTGAGGCGGTGCGTACGGCGTAATTGAAGCCTTTCTGAAGGCAATACGCGCCGTACTCACCGCTCTTGGAGAGGGCGAGGAAGCCCACCTGGATGTCGCGCGACTTCTTCGGTTGCCGCTCCACGATGCGCTCGACGGCCAAGCGGCACGCATCCTCGGGCGAGTGCTTCTGACGCATCAATTCGACGACGAGGTGGCAACCCACGATTTTGACCACCTCTTCGCCGACCCCCGTGGCCGTGGCCGCACCGATGGCATTGTCGACATAAAGGCCCGCCCCGATGATCGGCGAATCGCCCACGCGGCCGTGCATCTTGAAGGCGAGGCCGCTGGTCGTGCACGCGCCCGAGAGATTGCCGTTTTGGTCCAAGGCAACCATCCCGATGGTGTCGTGGTTTTCGACGTTGATCACCGGTTTGTATTGCGAGGTCTTCTGCCACTCTCGCCACGCCTTTTCCGATTCGGGGGTGAGCAGGTTTTCCTTTTTGAAGCCGCTCTCGAGCGCGAATTGCAAAGCGCCGTCGCCCACCAGCATGACGTGCGGCGTGTTCTCCATCACCTTCCGCGCCACGGAGATGGGATGCATGATGTGCTCGAGGCCGGCCACGGAGCCGCAATTTCCGTGTTCATCCATGATGCACGCGTCCAAAGTGACGTGCCCATCGCGATCGGGCCGGCCACCGTAACCGACGGTGGTCACGTTCGGATCGGCCTCGGGAACGCGAACGCCCGTCTCCACCGCATCGAGCGCGCGGCCACCGGCGGAGAGCACCTTCCACGCGGCTTCGTTGGCGGGCTGACCGAAATTCCAAGTCGAGATCACGATGGGCTTGGTCACGTTGCCTCCTGTAGTGCGTGCGGCGCGTCCCACCGCGGTGGGGGAGCCGCATCCCAATAGTGCAGTCAGCGTTAGCTTCAACCATTCACGACGCGTCGTCATCGGTCCTCGCGAGGGCTCATCAGGCGCTCGAGGCGCTCGGCGATGGTGCGCGCGTTCATCGCGCCTTTGTACACGTAAAGTGCGCTGGGCAAATCCTCGCCCAGTACGTCCTCGCTCACGCGAAGGCGCGAACTGACGGCGAAGAGAATGTGCTGCGCGAGCCCCGCCTGCACCAGCTCGATGCGCTTCCACACGGCGGCGCGGCTCCAATAGCCCATGGCCTCGAGGTGCACCGCCTCACGCTCACCGTCGCGGGTGCGCTCGAAGACCAGGTCCGGGACGCAGAGCCCCACCCCGGGCAGTTCGAGGATGGCCGTGCTCGGCGACACCGTCCACGGGGTGCCCAAGGCCGAAAAGGTGCGCACCAGGGTCTCGAGCTCGTCGGGTAGCGCGGGCTCGGCCTCCTCCACCCCGGCACCGCCCTCGAGGCGGAAGGTCAACGGCGTGCGCTCTTTGCCCCAGCGGATGCTCGCCTCGAGCTTCCACGCGTCGCACGCATCGAGCGCCGGCAGCACCATGGCTAGCTGGAGGCCGTACTTGGTGACCGATTCGAAGAGACTGAACGGCCCGTCGATGACCACGCGATGCCCCTCGTCGGTCTTCTCGATGGTGTGGAGCAGCCGCAGGAACTTGAGCCGGCGAAAAAAGGCCCTCAGCGCGCCCGCCGATGCACAGCGCACGTCGACGCGAACGCTGACCGCGCGAAGAAGCACGGCCTGCGCCTGCGCGCGCTCGTACGAGGCCACCAAGGTCTTCGCGCCGGGCGCATCGACCGCGAGAAGTTTGTGCGCACTGCGCAAATCGGAAAAGAGGGCGCGCTCGATGGCCTCGCGCGAGGTCTGGCGCTCCTGCGCCACCGCATCGAGGAGCGCCTCGCGGTCGAAGTGCGCGCCGTCTTCCAATTCGGCACGCGCCGCGCTCGCGCGGCTGAACACATCGTGGCGCAGCTCCTCCGGATCGACGTCGTCCGACGCGTCGAACTCGCACCGATCCTCGACCAACTTGGCCAGCCCGGCCTTGAGTCGATGGTCGCGCGCCTCGACGTCGATGCCATCGATGGCCGCGTCGAGCTCTTCGCGGGTGCGCCCCACGTGCGCGCGAACCGCCTCGAGAATTTGCCCCGCGAGCACCTCCGCGCGCGCACGCGCCGGCGCGTCGAACGCAACCAAGCGCAGCTCGCCGGCACGACGCCGCGCATGCACCAGATCAACGGTAAGCACTGTGCTCCCGGCGGCGGTCGCTGGTGAACGTCTCGGTCGTGGAGGCGGTGACGAGCTCGTAGAGCACGGCGCGCTTGTCCCCTTTCTTGCGCAGGATGCGCCCGAGCCGCTGCACGTGCTCGCGCACGGAGCCGCTGCCCGAGAGGATCACCGCCACGTTGGCATCGGGCACGTCGACCCCCTCGTTGAGCACCTTCGAGGTGGCCAGCGCGCGGTACGTCCCCGCCGAAAACGCCTTCAAGATGGCGCTCCGCTCACGCACCTTGGTCTGGTGCGTGAGCACCGGCACGAGAAACCGTCGCGCGATGCCGTACGCCGTGGCGTTGTCCTGCGTGAACAAGATGGCGCGGTCGCGCCGGTGCAGGTGAAGGAGGTACTGCAGGTATTCGAGCTTGGCCTTCGGCGCGAAGGCCAGCTCGCGCTGCCGTCGGTAAGCCGCCATGGCCCGGCGCCCCGCGGCGCTCTGCGAGGACATCATGATGAACTCGCCCCACCCCGAAGGCCGGCTCATTCGGATGCCGTGGCTCTGCACGAAGTCGCGGTAGATGGCACGCTCCGCATCGTGCTCCTCGCGCTCCTCCGGGGTGAGCTCGATGGAGACGCACTCCGTTTCGTACTCCGCGAGGTACTCGCCGGACAGCTCCACGATGTCCTTGCGGTACGCCGTATCGCCAATGAGCTCCGTGAGCAGCGCCTCCCGCCCGTCGGCGCGCTCCGGTGTGGCGGTGAGCCCGAGGCGGTACGGCGCAAGGCAGGCGCGAGCCGCCAGCGAATACGCGGCGCTCGGCAGATGGTGGCACTCGTCGAAGACGACCATGCCGAACCGCGCACCGAGGTGCTCGGCATGCAGGTACAAGGAATCGTACGTGGTGACGGTCAGCGGCTGCACGTCGTGATCGCCGCCACCGACGAGGCCGACGTGCACGCCGAACGACGTGGCAAGAAGGTCCATCCACTGGCGCACGAGATCCAAGGTGGGCGCGACCACGAGCGTGCTGCGCCGCTTGTCGTCGATGGCCATCAGTGCGACGTGACTCTTGCCCGCGCCCGTCGGCAGCACGACCAACCCGCGACCGCGCTGGGCGCGCCACGCGTCCACCGCCTCGCGTTGGTAGGGCCGCGCCTCACGATGCACGCGCAAACCGCCTTCGAGCTCGACGTAGCGCCGCGCACCGTCCTCGTACGGGAGCTTCGTGCCCACCAGCCACCGCACGACGGGCGCATAGGCAACGGCCGGCGCGCGATGGCATTCCGTTCGCTCGTCCCACGCCATGGCCGGCAGCACGGCCGCATCCCGCTCCAATCCGCGGATCTCGAGGGTGCCGGATACGAAGGAGAGCGCGATGGTCATGCCGTTTCCAACGGCCAATGTATCCGCAAAAGCCTCCGCGCCGGGCAAAACGGAACCACGAGGGAGACGCCATCGTCGGCCGGTTCGAGCGCGATCGGTCGCTCTTGCCCGGTGTTGAGATCGGTGAGCGTCCCAAAACAGATCTCCGCCGCCCGCGGCAGCCCGCGCAGCACCAGGCGCGCGAGCCCCGCACCGCGGCGAACCTTCAGGCTCACACATTGAAACGGAGAGAACGCATCGCCGGCATTCCGCCGCCGCGCCTCGCCGACCGTGCGAACGAGCGCCGAGGTCGCCCGGTACGAGGTCTCCCCGGGATCCACGCGCAAGGTCACGCGTCCGTTCGGCTCCACACTGACGCGCTCACCGGAGATCTCCGCGCGCGGCAACGCATCGAGCGGCTCTTGGTACGAGCGCACCGAACCGGGCGGCGTGCCGAGCCGGCGCAGGCACGACACGTCCCAGAGCCCCACCCCGCCGGGCCGCAGAAGGAACTCCGCCTCGTCGGACGCCACGCGCACCTCGGAGATGCTCGGCCCCTCGACGCGGCTGCCCTCCCACGAAGCGCCCTTGCGCGTGGCCCGCGCCAGCACCTGGCGCACGTTCGGGCGCGTCCCCTTCGGCGAGAAGAACACCGTCTCGATGGAGATGTCGTCCCCACGAAACGTCACCGCATTGAACGAGGGCCACAGAAACGTGCGCTCCCGCGGCCCGAGCGCGCGGTATTGCTCGAGCGTCCCCGAGCTGCCCGCCGAGGCAATGAGCACGTCCCCATCACCCGCCTGCGTCGCACGCAGCAGGCGCGCCGTCGGGTAGTGCTTGTGCCCATGCAGCACCACCGTGGCCGACCCCAGGGAGCCCAAAAGGGTGAGCGTCGTTCCCGCCCCCAGGGCGGTCATGAACAGCTCTTCGCGATCGGCGAAGGAGACGAGCCACGGAAGGAAGCGCTGCACGAAATTGCGCTCGAACCAGGTCGTGTGGGACGTATCCATCACCCCCACGTCCGTGACGGGCGTGGGCACCAAGTGATGGTGCAGCAGCAGGACGACCGGCTTGTCGCATCCGACGATGCCGGGCACCGCCAGCAGATCCGTCGTGCGAAAGAGTCCCCCCGCGGAGATCTTGCCCTCGATGGCGTGCGTGGAATCGTAGGCCACCACGTTCACGCCGAGCACACTGGAGAGCTCGTGCACCGAGTGCGCGAGCGGCTCGTCCGCGTTGGGGGCATGCACGTAGGTGCACCCATCGCCGGATACCGCAGCCTCGAGGTCCTGCATCGCGCGCGTGCTCCAGGGCGCGAACACGCCGCCGATGCGTCGATCGTGGTTGCCCGGCAGGAGCACGATCGGCGCCGAGCCGATGACCTCCCGCAGGTCATGCACGAAGCTTCGAAAGACATCGGCAATGCGCTCGGCGGGCGTGTCCGAGCTGTCGATGAGGTCACCGGTGACCACAAGGCCCACGCGGACATCCGGCCCCGCCTCTTCGACGACCGTTCCCACGGCCTTGCAGAGGAGCTTCCGGAGTTCCGGGGCAGGATCCCGTTCCTCGGTTTTGCAGAAGTGTAGGTCAGAAAGATGCAGAAGAAGCGCGTCGCTCACGATCACGGCGACCATACTTCAACGTGCCGACCCCGAGGCACCCTTCCTTTGCAGGATTGACACACGCCGGCCATGTGGCGTCGCATACATCGCTCAGCCATGAACCTTTTGCGCCACGTAGGGATGGTGTGCAGCGCATGGGCCGTGCTTCTCGGCGCGTGCCACACCGACGAACCGATCACGGCCGCGACGGAGACGCCGAACGAGTCCGACCCCGCCGACATGGACGATCCCGCCGTGTGGGTGCATCCGACAACATCGGGGCAATCGCTGATCGTGGCCGCCGCGAAAAAGGGGGGCCTTCGCGTCTACGATCTCGCCGGCCGCTTGGTGAGAAGTTATCCGAGCCATGGCAATCGATTCAACAACGTGGACGTGCAATACAATTTCGATCTAGGCGGCACACGGATCGACATTGCCGTCGCGAGCGATCGGCTGAAGGACCAACTCCGCATTTGGAAGATCGACCCTGCGGCAGAAAACGGACCGCTCGTGGATATCACCGATCCCGAAATCGGCCGCCTTTTTCCGACCCGGCCCGATCCGGCGGATCGCGAACACAAGACGGTGGAGAATCCAAATGACGGAAAGAATACCGCGTATGGATTGACGCTTTATCGCAACAAATTTGCAAATAAAATTTACGCATTGGTCAATCAGAACAATGAGGCGCTCATTGCCCAATTCGAATTGGTCGCACGCCCCGGTGGAAGGGTGGGCATGGCCCCGATTCGAAACTGGATATTCCCTTACATTTACAAGGGGCAGGATCTGACGCAGGAAGACGAGGCCGACCCCACGAAGGACTTCAGTCCCCAGTTCGAGGGGATGGCCGTCGATCAAGCACGGGGCACGCTCTACGCCGGGCAGGAAGACGTAGGCCTCTGGCGCATCGACCTACGCAGCGGCATCGCGGACGCGCGTCCGTTCTACGAGACCACCGCGTTCGACCCGCAAAGCAAAATCGCGCGCGATGTCGAGGGCCTCACCATCTTCTACGCCCCGGGCGGCAAGGGCTACCTGCTCGCCTCGAGCCAAGGCCAAGCCCACGGCGAACCGCCGCTCGCCCCGCAACCGGGCCTCGACGACACCTTCGCCATCTTCACCCGCGAAGGGGACAACGCCTACCTGGGCAGCTTCTCCATCTCGGCCAACCCCGAGCTCGGCATCGACGCCGTTCAAGAGTGCGACGGCGCCGACGTCACCAACGTCTCACTCCCCGGCTACCCCCACGGCCTCTTGATCACCCAAGACGGCTACAACGACGACAACTTGAGCGGCGATCCCTCGGCCACCAACCTAAAGTTCACCCCCTGGGACCGCATCGCCCTTCCCCAAGGCCTCACCCTCGACTCGACCTACGACCCCCGCACACAGGAGTGACGAGCTCCACGGAGTGATGAGACGCATGGAGCGCCGGCATCCTGCCGGCGGTCCGCCACCTTTTAGATGGCTCGTCCATCTCAGCGCCGGCTAGACCCGGCTAACCGCCGGCGCTCCATACGCTTTTCAGGAAATGGGGTGACCGACGGGGATCGCTCGTTCCTGTACGGAGGCTTTGCGAAGTACAGGAACGACGACTCCCCGGAGTGAGTCCGAAGGGAGCTCGCTCCATGAGGAAATGGGGTGACCGACGGGGATCGCTCGTTCCTGTACGGAGGCTTTGCGAAGTACAGGAACGACGACTCCCCGGAGTGAGTCCGAAGGGAGCTCGCTCCATGAGGAAATGGGGTGACCGACGGGGATCGCTCGTTCCTGTACGGAGGCTTCGCGAAGTACAGGAACGACGACTCCCCGGAGTGAGTCCGAAGGGAGCTCGCTCCATGAGGAAATGGGGTGACCGACGGGGATCGCTCGTTCCTGTACGGAGGCTTCGCGAAGTACAGGAACGACGACTCCCCGGAGTGAGTCCGAAGGGAGCTCGCTCCATGAGGAAATGGGGTGACCGACGGGGATCGCTCGTTCCTGTACGGAGGCTTTGCGAAGTACAGGAACGACGACTCCCCGGAGTGAGTCCGAAGGGAGCTCGCTCCATGAGGAAATGGGGTGACCGACGGGGATCGAACCCGCGACAGCCGGAGCCACAATCCGGCGCTCTACCAAGCTGAGCTACGGCCACCATGCGACGTTGACGTGCTGTCTCCGTCTCACGGCGGCCCTTTTAGCGCACTTGTACGGAAAGGACCAGAGGTACGGCAGAGAAACGTCACAGAGAGGTTCCGACCGCGAAATCTGCGGCAATGACGGCCCTGACCCTGGCGATCTCGGGCTGCGTCGTCGACGACCGACGGCCCCCGAGGCCAATACGCCGATAGGGACGCGGCCAATCGAGCACCGGGTGACTCTCCTCATGTTTCCCGCTGTGGGGAACGCCCGCGTTCGCCACGACGGGCAAGGCAAAGCACGGCAGGCCATGTTACAGACCGAGCACGATGAGCGATCTGGATCCTTCTACGCTGAAGCTCGACACCTTGTGCATCCACGCCGGCCAAGAGGCCGACCCGCTCACGGGCGCGGTCATGACCCCGATCGTGCTCTCCAGCACCTTCGCGCAAGACGGCCCCGGTGAGCACAAAGGGTACGACTACTCGCGCGCGGGCAACCCCACGCGCAACGCACTCGAGGCGTGCTTCGCCGCCCTGGAAGGCGGACGCCATGGCATCGCCTTCGGCAGCGGGTGCGCCGCCACCATGGCGCTCATCCTCACGCTCAAGACCGGCGACCACGTCCTCGTCGGCGACGACGTCTACGGCGGCACCTTCCGCATCTTCGACAAGGTGATGAAGCAGTTCGGCATCGACGCCACCTTCCTCGACATGAGCGAGCCCGCACGCGTCAGCGCCGCCCTCCGCCCGCAAACGCGCATGATCTGGATGGAGACGCCCTCCAACCCGATGTTGAAGATCTTCGACATCGCCGCCATCGCCGACATCGCGCGCAAAGCACAGTTGCCCCTCGTGGTCGACAACACCTTCGCCACCCCGGTACTTCAGCAGCCGCTCGCGCTCGGCGCCACCGCGGTGGTGCACTCCACCACGAAGTACCTCAATGGCCACTCGGACGTCGTCGGCGGCGCCATCATGACCAGCGACGACGCCCTCGCCGAGCGCCTCCATTTCGTTCAAAAAGCCGCTGGTGCGGTACCCAGCCCGTTCGACTGCTACCTCGTCCTCCGCGGCGTCAAGACGCTCGCGGTGCGAATGGAACGACACGTCGCCAGCGCCCGCAAAGTCGCCGAACGCCTTACCTTGCATCCGCAGGTCGCCCGCGTTCACTACCCCGGGCTACCGAGCCATCCGGGGCACGCCCTCTCCGCGAAACAGATGTCCGGCCCCGGCGGCATGCTCAGCTTCGAACTTCGCGGAGGCCTCCCCGCCGCCACCGCGTTCCTCAAGGCGCTCCGCATTTTTGCCTGCGCCGAAAGCCTCGGTGGCGTCGAGTCCCTCGCAGAACATCCTGCGATCATGACCCATGCGAGCATCCCCGCGGAAGCACGCGCCCAACTCGGCATCGGCGATGGCCTCCTCCGGCTCTCCCTCGGCATCGAGAGCGCGGACGACCTATGGGCCGACCTGGAGCGAGGCTTCGCAGAAGCCAAGCGCATCTAACTTCGCGTGCCGACGCCCCATCGGTTATCCTTACTCGGCTTGGCCGAGCTTCGGTCGTCCCCGGGGACCCACGAGGAGACATGAGAATGCGCTTGTCGAAGAATTCGACGAAGGTTTTCGCGACGACGTCCACACTTCTACTTGCTGCCCTTTCCGCCTTTTCTGTTCTGGGCGTGGGCTGCTCCGATTCGAAACCCGCAACGGCGAAGGTCGCCATCGAGTCGTTCCTCGGGCCGGGCACCGAACAAGACGTCAACACGTCCAACAAGTGCTTATTGAGGTCCGAGGCCTGGGCCACCATTGGCAATCCCGACAACACCACCGTCGAAGATGGCACGGCCATCGACACTTCGCAGGTCGCCGTGACGTGCACCGTCCGCCCCGACGGCGACGGCTTCTACGTCGATGCCAAGGCCGAGATCCAAGGCCGCAAGGGGTTCTCCGTCTTCGGGCACTTCACGCAAAAAGGCGATCAGAAGGTCGGCGCCGCGTGGAGCGATCCGAGCACGGGCGTCTTCCGGCAAGAGGACTGCGTGGCGAAGTACGACCACGCTCCGCAAAACGTCGAGAAGGGACGCGTCTGGGCGCAGGTCACCTGCCCGCATGCCGTGTACGTGACCTCGGGTAGCACGGAGCGGATCTGCCAGGGCACGTCCGAGTTCCGCTTCGAGAACTGCACGCCCGAATAAGCGCGCAGGTCTCGATCTACATCTCCGACAAGATGCCGCGGACTTCTTCCGCGACTTCGAACTCGGGGTTCGTCTCGAGGAACGCGTTCAAGTACTTCTTGGCCGCCACCATCTCGCCGCGCGCCAGGTACGCGAGCCCCACGGCGTGCAGTGCATCGCCGTCGCCGGGGCTCTGCGAGAGCGCCTCCATGCCCTCGCGGACGGCCTCCTTCGTGTCCCCCAAGATGCGAAGTACGTGTGACAGCGCCACGCGCGCCCCGAGGTGCGTCGGCGACACCCGCAGGCACGCGCGGTAGGCATCGCGCGACGGCTCGATTTCGCCGCTCTCGTACAAGCCGATGCCCGCCAGGTAGAACGCGTACGGGTTGGTCGGGTCGCGTTGCAGGACGTTGCGCAGCGCAACGAGGGCCTCACGGAAGCGTTCCTCGTGCAACAGCTCCGAGGCTTCCTCGACGGCTTCCCAGTGCGCCGCATCCCTTCCTTCGTCGTTGGCTGGCTTCGGACGCAAGCTCATCGCACTTCTCCGTTCTCGGTTTCTTCCATGCGGGATGCCGCCAAATCGCGGCCCCGCGGCGGTTGCAAAAATGCGACGCGAACCGCATCCGGAATGCGGGTTGGACGCCCCTTCGCCGCATCGATGAAGCCCCACGTCGTCGATGCCTTGGCCAGCAGAGCTCCATCCGCGCAATGACGTACTTCCGTTATGCGAATACATTTCGCGGCCTGTGCGCTGGCGACCCACGTTCGCACCTCAAGCCTGTCACCGCGTAATGCCGGACGCAGATAATCGACTTCGTGACGCCGGACCACGAACACCGCACCCAATTCTTGGTACGCACCATAGCCAAGCCCGACCGCCTCGGAATGGGCCACCGCCACGTCCTGCACCCAGCGAACATACGCAATATTGCTCGCGTGACCGAGTGCGTCGATGTCGTCCGAGGTGACCTCGATGGTGTGTGCGAAAATGGGTTCTGAGTGCACGTCACCCTTCGTATACGTCGAAAACTAGCTCGCAGGGCACGGAATGTGCGTTGTTACGTTTCATGGGTCTGCGCGACTGGCCGGGTTTGCCAGGGGGGATTGAAGCTTGGGCAACGTTCCGTGAGATGTATCTGATGCCGCGCGACATCGCGCCCATCCTCCCCGAAACGCAAGCCGGGGACGACGTGGTGGTGTTGGTGCACGGCTTCTTCGCCAGCGCCGGAGTCTTTCGCCCGATGCGCAAACGCATCGAGGCGGAGACGGGTGCGCGCGTGGCGAGCTTCACGCACCTTCCCGGCGTGGGCGTGCGCCGCATCGCCCTCAGCCTGACGAAGCTCGTGGATCGCATTCCGCGCGGCGTTCGCGTGCACCTGGTCGGCCATAGTTTGGGCGGCCTCGTAGCCCGGTGGTATGTCGAGGAGCTCGGCGGCCACATGCGGGTGGCGCAAACCATCTCCCTCGCGAGCCCGTTCGGCGGGGCGCGCGCCGCGGACCTTTTCCCGTACTTCGTCGGCGCCGACCTGCAGCGCGAAAGCGAAGTGCTCGCGCACATGCGCACGCGCACGCCGGCCGACGTACCGCACACCTCCATCGTCGGCACGGCCGACCGCATCGTGCACCATAGTGCCGGTGTCTTCGCCCACGGAGAGCACATCGTGCTGCCGGGACGCGGCCACAACACGCTGCTTTACGACACCGAGGTCATGAATCTCATCGTGGCGCGCATCCGCCGCTTGCAGCGCTCGAATCCGGCGACAGAAGCCGCGTGACGTGCTAGCCACACGGGCGACGTGCGTACCTCCGCCCTTCGCTTTCCAAGCCTAACCGCCTCTTTCGTTTTTACCTTCGCGTTGGCATCGGCCCCCAAGGTGGCCAAGGCCGACGTCACCTCGTGGTTCGCCTTGGGTGGTGGCTTCGGCCTCCAACGCGATGGCGCCGCCGACTCGTTCGACCGCGCCGGCACATTCAACGCGAGCTTCGGCGTGGGAACGTCGTCGAACGCATCCGTCGTGGTCGGCGGTATCGCCCGCTCGGTGACGTACTTCTCCCTGGGCACGGATCTGGGCATCGCCGCCCGCATCACCAGCGGCGGCTTCTCGCGCGGGGATTGGGGTCTCGCCTTCGACGCCGGCGTCGCCGGCCGCCTCTGGAAAGATGGCGATCACGGCCGCACGCCGCTCCAAGCCGTCGTCACCCTGGGCATGCCCTGGGGCCCGCAACTGGCCGTTGGCGCGCAGTTCCTGAGCCTCGCCGGGAATACGGGTACGGCGGGCGGGTTCGTCGCTCTGGAAATCGATCTCTTGCGCCTTACCGTCATGCGCAAAGGCAAGACGGATTCTTACTGGTTCAACCCTTCTCCGGCCGGCGGTCGCGAACAGTAGTCTTAGCCATGCAACACCGAACTTACTTGGCCGCGCTGCTCCTCGCATCGATGGCCTGCAGCGACGATCCTCCTCCTCCCCCACCCGATATCTCGAAGATAAAGCTCTGGGGCTCCGTCTACGGCGACGGCGAGCCCATCGCCGGCACGCGCGTTCTTCTCGGTTCGGAACCGACGTATCGTCGCTTCGACGACGCGCGAGCACCGGCGATCACCATCACGGGCGCCGGGGGCGCCTTCCAATTCGAGCGCGTTCACAAGGAGGTCAGGGATCTCCACGATCTTTCGGTTCGGGACGACTCCCTCGGCCGCCCACTGATCACGCGCTTTCTCAACCTCAAGGAACTGGAGGGCACCGGCCTTTTCATTTCGGGTGAGCGTCCGCGCAAAGGCTGGTCGACCACGGTGTTTGCCAACATTTCGAACCTGCCGGCCAATGCGCGCCTCTTCTACATCGTATTTGGTCATGT
The DNA here is from genome assembly GCA_037157805.1 of Sorangiineae bacterium MSr11367. Classification (NCBI taxonomy): domain Bacteria; kingdom Pseudomonadati; phylum Myxococcota; class Myxococcia; order Myxococcales; family Pendulisporaceae; genus Pendulispora; species Pendulispora rubella. The sequence continues at coordinate 9,349,456 of CP089983.1, forward strand.
CATCGACGTTCAGCAGGACGCAGGTTTGGCATTCCACTGGAACGGTGGGTACCAGGACGACGTATACATCCGGGCCATCGTGTACGAGGAAGACAGCGCAACCCATCTGCCGCTCCGCTATCTCGGAACGGCGGGCAATTGGGTCCGCGTGACGCATGGGCAGCCGACGCAATGGCTCGCCACGTTCGAATCCATTCCCACGACGGAAACGGAATTCCGATTGTCTCCGCCGGAGAACGGTCCGCCGCCCGACAGCGTGGCGGGCACCATTTTCTTGGATGCGGGCGACGGCAGCAACGCCCGTGAGGTCGCTCGCCTCTCGAGCGGCACCGGCAGGGTGACCTTGCCCACGTTCTTCGGCGTTCGCTACACGCTGCGCGCCGAGCAACGAACAGCCGCGGGACGAAGTCGTATCTTCCGGAACTTCGCGCCCGGCGACGCATCGATCCAGATGAAGTTCGCCAGTCCGCCCACGCTGCTCGATGCACCGGCCCCGAACGGCACCATCGAGCGCGATGCGACGCTCCGCTGGGAGGGAGACGGCCTTGCGCGCGTCGTGGTCGATGCAGGAAGCGCCTTCCGTATCGAGACGTACACCGCGGCGAAAGAAAGCTCGCTGCCCCAAGCCGTGCTCGATCTGCTTGGGCTCACCGTTCCTGCGAATACGCCGGTCGAGCTGACGGTCACCCGGTATCCCGGGCACACGAACATCAACGACGCCGCCATCAACTTCCGCGCCGAAGACCAAGACGCAGCCGACGCGCCACCGCTGCCGCTAACGATCCACTGAGCGAGGACAGTTGAGCGCGCGGCTGCGGCGCTCGGCCTCGCGCGCGCTCACCGAGGTGGGCTTCGCGCTTCCCCATCGCTCGGTGACGAAGCGGTAGGCGTCGCACGCGGCGGGAACGTCACCGAGTTGCTCTCGCGCGATGCCGAGCCAGAGATGCGCGCGCACGTTCATGGCGCCGTGGTGGAGGCCCTGACAACTCCGCGTCGCCGTCTCGAGCAGCGGCGCCGCCCGCACGACGTCGCCGGCGGCCAAGCGCAGATGGCCCTCGTAGGCCTCCATGGCGCCAATGTTGTAGTTGCGCGCGCGCGGCACCTCGGAGTAATCCGCCGCCAGGCGCGGATCGAGAAGCAACGCCTCCGCAGCGTGGTTGCGGACGCCCGCCATGGGCCCCCAGCGGAAGATCCAGCGCTCGTACGCGTCCATGCGCGTGCGATTCACGCGCTCCCACGTCTCGGTGGCCTCCTGCCAGCGGATCATCGTGCGGCGATTCTGCCCGAAGGCCAAGGCCAGCAAGAACGGCTTCGGGTACTCCGTGGCGAGGTTCGATTCGCCGCGAACCCAAGCCTCGTTGCGGTGCAGAAAGCGCTCGGCCATGTTGGTCGCTTCCGTGTCGCGGCCCGTTTCCAGGAGGGCATCCACCGACGTGACCGTCGCGCACAGGTGCGGATCGAGCGTGGCCGACCCCGTCGAATGGCGCTCCAACCCGTCGGCGAACTTGAGCGCACCATCGAAGTCCCCCATCCACACGGAGAGCTTCGCCATGTCGCAGAGCCGCGTGGGCTCCCGGTCTGCGGGGGGCAAATGCTTCCATCGCAAGAGCAGCGCTTCCTCGATGGCCTCGCGCGATGCACCGCGCGCAGCGAGCGATGGCGCGAGCTCCTGGTACGCCGCCGGCTCATCGGGCTCCCAGGAGATCCAACTGCGTGCGGAGGCAACCGCTTCCTCGCATCGACCAAGACGGCGAAGGGTGCCGCTGCGAATCTCCATGCAGTCGACCGCGCCCGGTGCAACGTCCAGGCATCGATCCAACGCTGCGAGCGACTCCGCGCCTCGCCCGAGCCATATGAGAATTTGCGACTCCATCGAATAGGCGTCGGCATACCCAGGATCGAGCTGGGTCGCCTTGCGCACCATGCCAAGAAGCGCTTCGAGCTGATCGGCACGCATCACGGTACTGCGTCGCCGATCCACGTCGAGGACGTAGAGTTCCGCGTCGTTGGGGAAACGGCGAATGGCGTCGTCGAAAGCCTGAATCGTTTCAGCCTCACGAGGAGAGTCCGGTGCAATGAGCAGCGCCCACGCATCGAGCACCACGCGATCGCGTTCGCTCATGGTATCGCGAAAGCCCATCGCGCGTCGCAACTGCTCACGCGCCCGTGACCTTGGCCAGTAGGAGTAGGCGAGCATGGTGACGCGAAGCTGCGGCTCGGGGCACATCGGATCGACCGCCGCCGCCTGCTCGAAATAGCCGAGCGCGCGTCGGTATGCCGACTCGCGAAGCGCGCGCAGTCCTTCCTTGTACAACGCCGCCGCGGCAGGCACGCATGACGGCGAGACCGGAAGAGCGGTCACCAGCACCGGGGGAGACGCTGTCGAAGAGGCCGCGGTTCCCGCCGGGGAATCGTGCCGGCGCACGGCGCGAAAGGCGACGATTGCGGTGGTGAGGGCTATCAAGGCCGTGAAGATCGCCGATGCAAGCCACACGATGTGCTTTCGCCGCTTCGACGGCGACGGCAGGGGCGGCTCTTTGACGGCGCTCGATCGCTGCGTGCTCGCCGTGCTCGGCGCCAGCACGGGAATCAGCGAGTCCATCGTCGGGAAGCGCTCGTCACGCTGCTTGCGCAGCGTCTTCAGGATGGCGCCGCTGATCTCCGAGGGAAGCGATGCGCGCACCGCATCGCTCGGATCGTCCGCGAGCACCGAGGCGAGCATCTCCAGGGTGTCATGCCCCGGCCAGGGGAGCCTCCCGGTCACCAGCTCGTACGCCGTCACGCCCCACGCGAACTGATCGACCCGCCCATCGAGCGGCTCGCCGCGAATCTGCTCCGGGGCCATGTACGCGGCGGTCCCCATGATGCAATCGGGCACCGCGGTGGCGAGACCGAAGTCGAGGATCTTCACGGCACCGTCGTCGGCCACCATGACGTTCTCCGGCTTGACGTCGCCGTGAACGAGTCCCGCTTGGTGCGCGGCGGCCAGGCCGCGGGCGACCTCGCCCATCCAGCCGATGCGCCGGTCCAGATCCGGCGTCGCTTCGCCGACGTAATCGCGCAGGCTTCGCCCGGCGATGTACTCCATCGCAAGGAAGGGCACGCCTTCGTGCTCACCCACGTCGTAAATGGTGACGACGTTGGGATGGCTCAACGTGGCCGCCGCGCGCGCCTCGCGAAGCAGATGCTCGGTGGCCTGCCCATCCGGTGAACGCCGCAGCACCTTCAGCGCGACCTTGCGATCCAAGGTCGTATCGTGGGCCAGGTACAACTCGCCCATACCGCCCATGCCGATACGCCGCCCCAGCACGTAGCGCCCGAAGCTCGTCCCCGAGACGAAGCGCGTGCTCTCGGGCGGCAGTCGCTCGCGCACCGAGAGGCGGCGCAGCGAGGCATCCGCCGACACGTCCTCGGCAATGCGATCCAAGGTGTCGCGCACCACCACGGCCGACAGCGGACGGTGCTCGCGCTCCTTCGAGAGCAGGCTCCCCACCAGGTCGTCGAGCGCCGGCGGCACGTCGGGACGGAGGGAAGAGACACGGGAAGGCTCGAGCAGCACCAGCTTGGCCAAGGCCGTGAGGGCGCGAGAGCCCTCGAATGCCTCCGTGTCGGTGAGGCAGCGAAAGAGCATGCACCCCAGCGAGAACAGGTCCGCGCGCCCGTCGAGATCCCGCACGCCGTGGGCCTGCTCCGGCGCCATGTATCCGGGCGTGCCGACGATGACGCCGGTCATGGTCGCATTGGTCTGCGACGACTCCATCGAACGCGCGAGGCCGAAGTCGGCAAGCTTGGCCTGCACGAGATCTCCCCCGGGGAGCAGCACATTGCTCGGCTTGATGTCGCGGTGCAGGATGCCGATCGCATGCGCCGCCGCCAAGGCATCGGCGATGCGCCGCGCGACGGTGATGACCTCGCATACGTCGAGGCGCTCGCGCCGCAGCTTCGACGCCAGGGTCTCGCCATCGACCCACTCCATGGCCAAGTAGGGCTGCCCCTCGTCACCGACACCGTGCGCGATGTGGCGCACGATGGCGGGATGCCGCAACTTCTCCAGGGCGTCAGTCTCGGCGTCGAAGCGCCTCAGCGATCCGGGGCCCGTCTTGCGTACGACCTTGAGGGCGACGATCTCGCCCGAGCTCTGGTCGAGCGCGCGGTACACGATGCCCATGCCGCCGACGCCGGCTTCTTCTTCGATGCGAAATCGAGCGGCGAAAAGTTCGTCATCTTTCGCGCGCAATGCATCGACGAGAGACCGCGAGACTCGTCTCAAAAGTTGACCCCCAACACAAAGCGAGCCTCCTCTTGCATCTCTTCTTGGCTGCCCGTGCTTTCACGAAGGGCCTCGAGAACGGCCGCGCGGAACTCGCGCCGGGCGTAGGTGAGGCGGTTGTTCACGTCGCGGACGGAGATCCCGAGTTGTTCGGCAATCTCTGCGTAGGAGGGTCGGTCCGCTTCGTCCTTCAGGTGAAACAATTCGAACACGCGAAAGTGTACCTCTTTCCCCTGCCGCTGACACGACGACCGGAGCGATTCGACCGCCACTTCGAGCAGATTTCGCACCCACTCGACCTCGAAGACTTGCTCCGGGTCGGGCAGGCTGGACGCTTCCTCCCCGAGCTCGTCTTCGGCCACCTTGAAGTCGAGTTGGAGGAGTTTCACGCCACCACCGCGCTTTTTCGCTTGGTTGTGCCGTCCAAGGTCGACCACGAGGCGGTCGACACACACGCGCACGAAGGTGCGGAAGCGCGCGCGGCGCGGCTCGTAGCCCCGGAACGTTTCTTTGTCGATCGTTCGCAGGAAGAACTCCTGCGTGATCTCCTCGGCTTCGGCCGGCTCTTTTCGCCAGCGAAGGCGCACGTACTTGTAGATCGGCTTCCAGTACATGCGCGCGAGGACCTGAATGGATCGCGAACGCAGCGCGGGATCCACGCTATGCACGCCGTAAACGGCCGACGGTGGCGTCGTCGGGAAATCTCCCCCGGCTCGATTCATGTTAACCAACCGATGATAGGGGCGACCTTGCTCATTAACGACTCACGGGTTCTCCCCCATGACGCAAGTGTGCAACGCTTTCGCTTGCCGGTCCATGGCGCATCGCGCCGATGGCGCCACATGTTTGTGACGGAAAGCCGGGGTGTTGCGCAAACATCTTGACCGGTAGGAAGTAGGCTTTTTAAAGGCCACGCCCAGTTGCCCGATCGTCTGACCAGCTACTTCTTACCTTCTTCGACCTTCGGCGGCTGGCGCGTCTCGTCGGCTTTGATCGAGTAGCGAACCAGGGCTCGAAGCACCTGGTTGCGATCCACGTTGCCGACGACGCTCTTGATGTCCTCGTAGACGCTGGGATCGACGAGGAGCGCACCGAGGGTGCCCTTGCCCTGCTTGAGTCCGTGCACGATGTCGCGCATGTCGTCGCTCATCGCGTTGACGTTGCCCATCAGGTGCTGCGAGTTGGTGTCGCCGTAGATGAGCGCATGCGCCAAACCGTTGCCGGTGCGGATCGCTTCGAGGTCTTTGTGGACCTCGGACATGGAGCCCGACGCGCTCTTGGAGAGCTCGCCGTCGTACACCAGCGCGTGCGCAACGCCGGGGCCTTCGCGCAGGTGCGTGGTGACGTCGTGGAAGTCCGCGCTCGCGGCCTCCAGGTTGGAGAGCATGCGATCGAACTTCTGTCCCTCTTGGGGATCCATCAGGGCGCGGTGCACCACGCTGTCGTTCTTCGCGATGCCCTGAAGGACCTCGCGGAGGCTGTGCACGCTCACCTTGACGTCTTCGGAGAATTGCGGATCGCTCAAGAACCGCGTGCCCGTTTCCACGTTCTCGAGCGCCTTGCCAGCTTTGTTGGCGATGTCTTCGAATTTGACGATGTACTTGTTGAGGTCGAGCGGCTCCTCGGTCTTCAAGTTTTGATCGGGGCCAAGGATGCCGCCCTTTCCATCGGAGGAGAGCTCGATCATCTTGTCGCCGAGCAGGCCCTTGTTGGCGACGCGCGCCACGGTATCGTCGCGCACGCGCTCGGCCTCGCGCTTCACGACGTTGAGGCGCACGTAGATGCGCACGTCGCGTGGGTCGTGGTTGTGCCCCACCGCTTCGACCGTTCCAATGTCGACGCCGCCCATGCGCACGGGTGCGCCCGGCTTGAGGCCCGCAACGTCGGAGAAGGCGGCGTTGTAGGTGACCTTGGGGTCCCAGAGCCGTCGATTCTCGCCAATGAGAAAGACGGCGATGCCGCCGAGCACCAGCGCCGCAAGAACGAAAATCCCGACTTTAATCGACTTTTCCATGCATTCCCGGGCACGCTAAGGTTGAAAAGAGTCTAAGAGGCAAGAAGCGACGAGACGTCTTCCGTCTCCGGCGCCTTGCCGTCGATGAAGTCTCGAACGTAGGGCTCGTTCGTGTTTCGGAAATCGTCCATCGAGCCCGACATGAGCACCCCACCCTTGCCCAGCATCACCAGGCGGTCCGACACGGAGAAGGCGGTGCCCATGTCGTGCGTGACGACGATGCTCGTGATGGAGAAGGCCTTCTTGATGCCGTTGATGAGGTGATTGATCCGCGCCGTGTTGATCGGATCGAGCCCGGTGGTGGGCTCGTCGTACAAGAGCACCTCGGGCTGGAGCGCCAAGGTGCGCGCCAGGCCTACCCTCTTCTTCATACCGCCGGAGAGATCGCTCGGGCGCATCTCCTCGATGCCCGGCAAGCCCACGGCGGCCAGCGACTGCGCGACCCTCTCGCGGATCTCGTCGTCGGTCATCGTGTCCCAGAACTGCTCGCGCAATCCGTAGGCGACGTTCTCGCCCACGCTGAGCGAGTCGAAGAGCGCCGCGCCCTGGAACAGGTAGGCGATCTTCCGACGCACGTCGTGCATGTTGCGCTCGGCGAGGTCCTGGATCTCCTTGCCGTCGAAGGTGATCTTCCCCGCATCCGCACGAAGCAAGCCGATCAGCATCTTGAGCATGACGCTCTTACCGCTTCCCGATGCCCCGAGCACGGTCGTGGTCTCGCCACGCCGGATCTCCAGGTCGAGATCGGTGTAGATGATCTTCGGGCCGAACCGCTTCTTGACGTGGGAGAACTTGATGAAAACGCCTCCCACGGGCGTCACCGGCTCTTCCCGATGCAGCCTGCCGCGCCCCGCGTTTTCGCGCTTCACGCGAGGCATCCTAGCACGGACTTTTTACTTGGCTTCGGCCGGTTTACCGGTGACGGCTTTCGCGCGGCGCTTGCCCGAGGCGCGCTTTTTGGCGCCCGAACGCTGCCCCATACGCTTGTCGATCCACTCGGTGAGCGGGGCGGCAACGTAGATGCTGGAGTAGGTGCCGGCCACGATGCCGATGACCATGGCGAGCGCGAAGTCGCGGATGACGCCCGTTCCCCACACGAAGAACGCGAGAACGCTGAGCATCGTTGCGCCAGCGGTAAGGATGGTGCGCGAGAGCGTCTCGGAGACGCTCAGGTTGATGATGTCACCAAACGACTTACCGCGGTGCTTGGAGAGGTTCTCGCGGATGCGGTCGTAGACGACGACCGTGTCGTTCATCGAGTAACCGACGATGGTGAGCACGGCGCCGATGGTCGAGAGCGTGACTTCCTTCTTCAACAGAACGAACACGCCCAAGATCACCATCGCATCGTGCACGCACGCGATGACCACGCCCGGCGCGAACCGCAGGTCGAACCGGAAGGCGAGGTAGAGCATGATGAACACAATGGCGATGGCCACCGAGTTGCGGGCGCTGTCGCGAAGCTGCTTGCCCGCCTTGGGACCGACCCACTCGACGCGCAGCGGTTGGTCCGGCACCGTGTCCGCACCGAGCTTGCTGCGCAGACCGTCCATGAGCTGGTCGCCCTTGGACTGCAGCTGGATCTCCACGCGGTTGTCGCGCGGGTTGATGATCTGCGGGTTCGTCGCCGAGGCCTTGATGTTGATGCCCGCAACGCTGCGGATCTGTTCCTTGAGCTTCTCGAGATCCGGCGCCGTGTCGTAGCGCGTGGAGATCTTGTCGCCACCGGGGCTGAACTTCACCTCGGTCGCGCGGGCATTCTCGGGGCACGCCTTTTCATCGGCCACCGGCGCCGCGGGGTCCGCCGTGAGGCAGAGGGCCGCCTTGAGCTTTTCCTTGGTGACGTCGTCGACCACGCTGATCTCTTGGACGCGGACGAGGAAGTGGTTGGGATTTTTGAAGTCCTGAACCTGGATGACGTCCGGCGTGTGGTAGCCCAGCGACTCGACCGCCTGACGCAAGGTGTGCGCGTCGACGTTCTTGTTGAAGGCTACTTCGACCTCCGTACCGCCGCGGAAGTCCGTTCCGTAGTTCGCCCCGGGAAACCACAACGAGACCGTGGAGGCGACGACGAGGAAGAGGCTCAGGGAGATCCAGAATCTCCGCTGCCCCATGAAATCGAAAGTACGACCTGGTTTGAAGAGCTCCATCTTAGAACTCCGCACCCACGCTAAGGCGCTTGACCTTGGCGCCGCGCGCCCACCAGTCGAAGACCAAACGCGTGCAGAATACACCGGTGAACAAGCTGCACACGATGCCGACGATGAGAGTGACGGCAAAACCCTTGACGGGACCTGTCCCGTACTGGGCCAAAATCAGACCCGAAATGAAGACGGTGACGTGACCGTCGAGAATCGATGAAAACGCCTTGTCGTATCCAGCTTCCACCGCCGCACGCACGGTTCTTCCGGCGCGGAGCTCTTCGCGGATGCGCTCGTTGATGAGCACGTTCGCGTCGACGCCGATACCGACGGTGAGCGCCAAGCCGGCGATGCCGGGCAACGTCATCGTGGCGCCGAAGGTGGAGAGAATTGCCAGCTGGAGGAGCAGGTTGAAGAGCACCGCCAGGTCGGCCACCACACCGGATTTCCGGTAGTAGAACGCGAGGGCCACGAGCACGAGACCCACGCCCGCGGCCGCGCCCTTGAGGCCTTCGCCGATGGCATCGCGGCCCAGCGACGGACCGATGCGCGACTCGTTCGACGGGGTGACCGGTGCGGGGAGTGCACCGGAGCGGAGCACGAGCTCCAGCTTGCGCGCCTGCGCGAGCTGCTGCTCGGGATCGCCCGCGCCCATGGTGATGCTGGCACGACCGCCACCGATCTTCGCCTGAATGACCGGCGCGGAGTCGACCACGTCGTCCAGGATGATGGCGAAGCGGCGCTTGATGTTCGAGCCCGTGATCTCTTCGAAGCGATCGGCACCTGCTGGGCTGAAGGTCAGCCCGACGTAGTACTTGCCCATGCCCTGGTTCTGCTCCTGCGCGACGTTCGCCTCGGTGATGCTGTCACCGGTGAGCTCCGCGCGGGAGAACATGTAGAACGTGCGCCAGCCGACCTCCGTCGTCTTGCTGGTGTCGGGATCGTAATCCTCGATGGCCAAGAAGCCGACCTGGTGATCGTCGGGTACCGGCAAGGTGGCTGCCCACTTCTTGAACCGCTCGCGAGACTGGGTCATCGTCTCGTTCTCGCGCTTGGTGATACGCGCGAAGTGCGACTGCACATTCTTGCCGGGGCCGGCGGGGGCGTTCTCGTTGTAGATGGCGATGCCCTCGCCCTCGGGCAGCTCTTCGTCTTTGATCTTGCCGAAGAAGTCCGCCTCGTCGTCCACCATTTTGAACTCGAGGCGGGCGGTGCGGCGGATGGTGTCGCGGATGTCGTCGAACTGCTTCTCGTTGTCGCCCGGCACCTCGAGGATGATGTCCTCGTCGCGCGTGGTGACGCTCGCCTCGCGCAGACCGAGGCCGTCGACGCGGCGGACGATGGTCTCTTTGGCTTGGGCCACCGCGCGCTCGCGGATCTGCGACTCGACCTCTGCGCGGATCTTGAAGGTGACCTCGTCCGCGCCCGGGCCGCGCTGCAGCGCCAGCTCGGTGGTGAACTTCTTGGTGAAGCGGTCGTCGATCTTGCTGACGTCACCCGCGTCCTTGAACTTGAGGCGCAGGATGGCGCTCTCCGGCGTGGCCACGTGCACCTTGCTCTCGAGCTTTTGCAGCTCTTCGCGCGATACGCGACCGTCACCCGAGTGGAAACCGAAGCTGGTAGCCAGGTCCTGCCGCATGTCGTCGGCGAGGTGATCGCGCTTGTCGCGGATGGCCTCCTCCACCTCGACGGTGTACGCGAGGCGAAGACCACCGCGCAGGTCGAGTCCGGGGGCGATGCCGAAGTCGATGCGGTCCTGGATGTACTGCGGACACACGAGTTTGCCGTCGCTCATGCGTGAGACGGTGGGCCAGAGCACCAACGATCCCGCGAGGAAGGAGCAAACCACGAGGCCGATCTTGAAGCGCCAGGCGCCGTCCATCAGCGGGAGCAGGCCGACCAAGCACCAGATGATGACCAGGCCGCAAACGACGATGCCCCAGAACGAATCGGCGCGGAAAAAGAGGTAGCCGCCAACGCCGGCGTTCAAAATGATGAGCAAGAGGCGCATCTTCGACGGGACGACGAGAAGCGCGAGAAGTCCGACGAGGATGCCGACGGACGCCGGCCACGCCGGGTCGATCTGCAAGAAGCGCTCGGAGATGACGGCGAAAACCGCACAAAGGCCGATGATGGCCAGCGCGATGCGAGAAACGGTGGTCATTTCTTTTCCGCGGCCGGTTTCGCGTCCTTCGCCTCCGCCTTGGCGGGAGCCGTTTCAGGCGTTGCTCCGAAGGCGTTGATGGACGAAGACAGCATGGTGACGGTGGTGCCGGGGGCGATTTTCACCTTGGCCAGGCGCTCGTCCATCTCCAGGAGCTCTCCGACGAGGCCCGAGTTGGACACGACACGGTCGCCCTTTTTGAGCTTGGACCGCTCGGCCTGTTCCTTCTTCTGCCGGCGCGACATCAAAAAGAAGAACGGCAGCAGGATGAGGATCGGCAGAAACATGATGAGACTGCCGCCGGGGGACGCCTGTTGCTGCGAGGAGCCTCCAGCCGGAGCCTCCTGCGCGACGCCGGGGGTGCCTGCTTTGGGCTGCACTTGCTGAAAAAATAGGGATTCGGTCGTCACGTAGGAGCTGCGCTTTCCTTAACGGGCGTACACGCCCGGCGCCGCTGAAGTAGTCATATCGGGGGCGTTCGTCAATTGCGCTTTGGAGCGTGCTCATCAATCCCTGGCACAGCGGAAGCCAACATTGGGGCCCGCCTCCATGGAAGACCCCCAATTTCGACTGGTGGTTCGGCTGGCCGAGGGCGACGAAAGCCAGCCTCCACCTCGAAGGACGTGGCTCGCCCCAGCCCGGGGGGCCGCGCCCTCTGCCACATGCTCCGCGTACCAGTCGGAGGTCCACTCTTCGACGTTGCCGGTGAGGTCGAGGACGCCGAAGGGGCTCGAACCCTGGGGATGGGTCCCGACCTTGGCGGGGCGTTTTCCCGTGCAGGTGCGGGAGGAAGAGTCGCGCACGAGGGTCGCTGCCACGGTGCAGTAGGTCCAGCCGCCGCCCCAGGGATAGCGCGCGGGGAAGGTTGCGCGGGCGGCGAATTCCCACTCCGCCTCGCGCGGGAGGCGCTTGCCGAGGGCGCGGCAGTAGGTGTCGGCGTCTCGCCAGGTGACACACGAGACGGGCAGGCTCGGGTCGTCGAGGTCGTACGTGCAGTCTGCACTTTTTCGCGCGGGGCGCGCGCACAGGTGCCGGTCGACGCAGCCGCGGTACGCCTCGACGGTGACCTCGGTCTTGTCGAGCCAGAACGCGGCCACCGTTTCTTTGTGCGGCGGGCGCTCGTTGGGCGGTGCCTCGGGATCGGCGCTGCCCATGGTGAAGCGACCACCGGGCAAACGGAGCATGCCGTCGGCGAAGGGCACGGTGTACTTGGGCGTGGACACGCGCGCCGGGGGCTTCGGCGGCGCGGGCGCCGGTTCATCGGTCTCGCCGTCCTCGGGCGGAGGTGCGTCGCTCGCGACGCCCGACTTTCCACGCAGCGGTGGCGTGTCCTGGGGCTCCTGTTCGTCCTGCGCGTGCGCCACGGCGATGGCCGAGGCGAGCAGCAGCCCTGCGAAGAGAAGGCGCTTCATCAACCTGAAATCGGCGCGGGCGGCCTTGCCTGCGGCGTGGCCCAGCGAACGCAAACGCCGTAGCCATGGGCCATCGCGTAGCCCAATTCGACGCGGACGCGCACGAGGGCATGGCAGCCGAGTTGGCGGCCGCGCTCGCGCAGGGCCTCCGTCACGTCTTCCACGTTGGAATCACCGTCGAAGCCGATGGCTTGAAGAAGCGCCATCTCGTAGAAGGGTTGCGGCGGGGACTGGTTGCCCACGTAAAGCTGCACGTCGCGCCCCGTGGGGGGCTGCGGCTGGCGCAGAACGATTTCGTGCACCTCGGTGTAGCCGCCGCAGCCCATCAACGTGCCCATCATGCCGGCGAGAACGAGAAAACGTTTCACGGCGTCTCTCCTTCGCCAGGCGACGGTGGGGCGGGCGGCAACGGTGGGGCGGGCGGAGCGTTCGACACGACAGGCTGGTTGCTCGCCGTGAGCGCGCGCCCGGTCATGGTGACGATCATCACCTCGTGCGACGCGGGATACGCACCGGTGCCGTAGCACCGATAGCGCGACGGCCAGCAATTGTACGAATAGAGGCCCGACTGCCAGTAGTTCACGATTTGAAAGCGCGCGTTCACCCGCTCGATGAACGCTGCATTGCCGCCCAATTCGGCCACGCGCCGCGCGAACGTCGGCAGCAGGTTCTCGATGACGCCATCCTCACCGACCGCGTGCACTTCGACGAAACCGAGATCGCGCCCACCGGGTGGCGGCGACGTCGTGTAGATGGCCACGGGGCCCGAACGCGCAGGCAAATTCAAAGGCCCCGTGCGCACGGCGCTGGATCCCACCGACGAGCAGCCGAAGCTGCCCAACGCGGCGATGGCAAGGAGGGCGAGGGATCGAAGCACGCTAGGAGCTTAGAAAATGCCCAGGAGTCCGCAAGCTCGTTCCTGCTTACAATCGGGTTGGAACGGCTGCGGAAGAAGGGCTTCCCATCACCCTGAGCCTTTGGGGTCGCTGGTCGCTCAGAGCAAGTTGGTGGCCAGCTCGGCGAGCTCGCTCCGCTCGCCCTTGGCGAGGACGATGTGGCCGGCGAGGCGCTCGCCGCGGAATTTCGCAGCCGCGATGGTCAGACCATTGGATGCGCTGTCCACGTACGGATTGTCGATCTGGCCGGGATCGCCCGTCAGGACGATCTTCGTCCCGTCGCCCGAACGCGTCACGATGGTTTTGACCTCGTGCGGCGTCAGGTTCTGCGCCTCGTCGACGATCATGAATTGCTGCGGCAGGGAGCGCCCGCGAATGTACGTCAACGGCTCGACTTGAATTTGCCCGCTCTCGAGGAGCTCGGCGTAGACCCGAGGTCCCTTGCGCGCGCCGCTCGAGAAGAGGAATTCCAGATTGTCGAAGATGGGCTGCATCCACGGGTTGAGCTTCTCGTCGACGTCGCCGGGAAGGAATCCAATGTCGCGCCCCAGCGGCATGACCGGACGCGAGACGAGCATGCGCGTGTAGATGCCGTCTTCGACGGTGCGCTTCAAGCCGGCGGCCAGCGCCAGGAGCGTCTTGCCCGTGCCCGCCTTGCCGACGAGGGTGACCAGGCGAATCGATTCGTCGAGCAGCAAGTCGATGGCAAAGCTCTGCTCCTTGTTGCGCGGACGGACGCCCATCACGCCCTCGCGCGGGGTGCGCAGGGCGCAGACTTCACGCTTGGTGGCATCGTAACGTCCCAGCGCGGTGTGCGAGGGATTGGAGCGGTCGCGCAGCAGGATGCAGGTGTTCGCCGTCAGGTCGTCGAAGTTGGTCGGGATGTAGCGACCGTCGTGGAAAAAGTTGTCCACCTCTCCGCTGTCGACCTCGAGCTCCTTGATGCCGGTGTCGACTTGGTCGTCCTCGACGCGGACGTTCTCGTACGTCTCGGACACCATGCCGAGCGCATCGGCCCGGATGCGCAGGTTGGTATCCATGGTGACGAAGATGGTGGGACGCCCTCCGTCCTGCTCGCGCACGTCGAACGCGGTCTGCAAGATGGCCTGGTCCATGGCCGCCTTGTCGATGGCGCTCGGCAATTCCGGCCGCTGGGCGGGGACGGCCACGCGCAAGCTCCCGCCCGAATCGAGCGTCACGCCCTTGGCGAGCGACCCGCCCTTGTCGCGAAGCTCGTCGAGCACGCGGGCAATCTGGCGCGCATTGCGTCCGCGTTCCGAGCCCTCCCTCTTGAACTGGTCGACCTCCTCGATGACGTAGATCGGGATGATGACGTTGTTGTCTTCGAAGCGGAAGACGGCGCGCGGGTCATGCAGGAGGATGTTCGTATCGAGGACGTAGTTTTTCTTCATGTTCGTGGGAGCGGTGGCGAGGACTCCTTGTCTTTTTTGGAGCGTACCTCAAGTCTCAGCGCCCTTTCTGCTAAGATTTTACCGCACCGAGAATGCTGCCCGCGTGGCTGAGACAGGTCGATCCACTGCTGCGTGAGCTTTCGCAACGCGTCACCCTTTTGGGGGCAGCGACCCCAGCCAACGCACGCGAAGAACGCGTTCGACTGCAAGGTTTGGCCGCGTCGGGAAAAGCCGCCGTTCCCGCATGGGAATACGTGCGGCGCGACATGTCCGTGCTGCGCCGCCAACTGGATGCAGTTGCATCTGCGTTGCATGAATTGCGGGACGAGCCGCTGGCCGATCTCTACATGGCGCGCGTGCAGGAGTGGCGGCTCGAGGCGAGCCTCTGCGCGTGCGTGGGCACCAAGGAAGCGAGCTCGCTGGCGGCGCGAAGGTTCGCCTCGTTCGACGCCGAAACGGAGGCCGCGGCGGATGCTCTCGCAGAGGATTGGATCCTCCCCCACCCCGACCCTCCCGCCGCTTCCGGCCCACCCACCCCGGGAGCCGAAACGGCAGACGCAAGGGCTCCCTCCCCCTCGGAGGTCCGCGGCTTGCCGCGGCCGACTTTCAACGCAGCGGGAGGGTCGGGGTGGGGGAGCGAATTTCTCGAAACCGACTCCCCCCACCCCGAGTCGCTTTTGTCCCTGCTGCAGGCGGAAATCGGGCGCCGGCGCATCCCATTTGCCGTCGTCGTGCACCCGCACCTGTCGGCGCTCGCGGCAACGGGGCATCAAACCGTGTTGGTCGCTGCCGGAAGGCGCATCGGCCCCGAGACGGCGCACCGCACGGTGCTGCACGAAATCGAGGGCCACGTTCTTCCGCGTGCACGCGCAGCGCATGCACCCCTGGCGATCTTCTCCGTGGGCACGGCCCGAAGTGCCGATGAGCAGGAGGGTTACGCCCTCGTTCTCGAAGATCGACACCACTTTCTCACGCCATCACGCCGCCGCGAGCTCGCCGGTCGCTATCGGGCCGTGCGCCGGATGCGGGAAGGCGCCACCTTCGTCGACGTCGTCCGCGACCTCGCCGGCGTGGGCATCGACCCGCGCGAAGCCGTCGTCATGGGCGAACGCGCCTTTCGCGGGAGCGACGGCACCTTCCCGGGCCTGGGCCGCGAACGCGTCTACCTCGAGTCATACCTCCGGGTGCGCGCTCGCTTGAGCGACGTGCCCGACGACGAAGCCGTGCTCGCGTCGGGCCAGATCGCCCTCGATGCGATCCCGGCGCTCAGGCCTTGGTGCGCTTCGACTTAGGCTTTGGCTCGCTAGCCGCCACGGTCATCGCGCGCAGCGTCTCCATCACGTCCGACACGATGGTCTTCGACCCCGGCGCCAAGCCGCTCGATGCCACCTGCGGCATCATTTCCGGCATCTTCATTCCGATGCACCCGTCGAGCAGAAGACAGGCGAGTCCGTGCACCACGGACCAACCAAACACGATGAGCGCCTGCTCCGAAGGGTGCGCCGGCAAACCGTCTGCCACGCACGCGTGCACGATCTCCAGCAGCCGATCGAACGCCTTTTGGCCGCACTCCTTGATGTGCGGAAATCGATCGATGTCGACGAAGTCGCGCCGAAACATCACCCGAAAATGCGCGGGGTGCTGGTGGGCGAAGCGCACGTACGCCTCCCCTGCCGACACGAGCCGGTCCACCGGACGCTCGCCGGCGTCCGCCACCGATTCGATCTCGCGATCGAGCAGGATGAAGCCTTCCTCGGCCACGGCGGCCAAGATCGACTCCCGATCCGGGAAGTAGTGGTACGGCGCCTGATGACTCACACCGGCGCGGCGGGCCACCTCGCGCATGCTCAGGCTTGCAAGGCCCCCCTCGTCGATCAACTGCACGGCCGCTTCCAGAACGCGAGCCCGTACGTCGTCCTCTGCCTCGATGCGCTCTGCGGTTTGGGTCTTGGATCGTCGGGGCATTACGTCGGGAGTCATTGCCATATCAAAAAAATCTCCGGACGCCGAGCATCCGCACGAAAGCTGACCCCGTACCTTGACATTGTCAAGACCACTATCTAGACACTGTCAGTAGACACTGTCTGGGAGGCGCTTTCATGCGTGCGGGCATTCACTTTGGTCTCTTTTTCATGGGAACTCTCGCAGCGGCGGCTTCGGTCGCAGGCTGCCAGGCCGCGCCACGCGAGGCGGCGGCGGCGGAACGCAACCAGGTACCGCTCGTGGCGGTGCGGCTCACGCCCGTGCAGCGCGGCCCCGTTTCACGGCCGGTGCGCGGTGCGGGCGTGGTGCGGCTCAAGAACGAGGCCGATCTGTCCTTCAAGGTAGGTGGCGTCGTGACGGCGGTGCTCGTCGAAGAGGGGGCGCGTGTGCGGCGCGGGCAGGTCCTCGCGCGCATCGATCCGACGGAGACCGAGGCGGCGCTGAGGCAGGCCCAAGAGACCTCCGCCCGCGCCGAGCGCGATGTCGAACGCGCACGCAAGCTCGTCGCAACCAACGCCGTCCCGGTGATCGAACTTCAGAACGCGGAAACGGCGGCCGCGTCGAGCAAGGCCGCCGTCGATGCCGCGGCCTTCAATGCGCAGCGCACGGTCATCGTCGCGCCGGACGACGGTCGCGTGGAAAAGCGCACCGTCGACCCAGGCGAAATCGCGGCGCCGGGTGCACCCGTCTTTCACGTCAGCGGCCGCTCGCGCGGCGCCGTCGTGCGCGTCGGCCTCACGGATCGCGACGTACTCCGCGTGACGCTCGGCGACACGGCACGTGTGATGCTCGACCTTTTCCCCGATGCACCAGTGACCGGCAAGGTCACCCAGGTTGCCGCATCGGCCTCGCCGGGCACGGGCACGTTCGACGTCGAGGTCGCACTCGAGCGCAGCGCGGCGCAGATCCTCTCCGGCATGACCGCCAAGGTCGAGATCGCGCACGTCGAGGCGGATCTCGCCACGGTGCCCATCGCCGCACTCACCGATGGGCGCGGAGACGCGGCATCGGTGTTCGTCGTCGACGACAAGGTCGCGCGCCGGGTGCCGGTCAAGGTCGCGTTTTTGAGCCAAGACCGCGCGGCGTTGCTCACCCGCCTCGAAGGGCACGACCGCGTCGTGGAAGCTGGAGCGGCCGACCTCGACGATGGCACCGCCGTGCACGTGCTGCCATGAGTGAATTCGCCGTCCGCCGCTGGCAGTTCACCTTGGTGGTGTTCCTCGCGCTCGCCGCGCTGGGGATCAACTCGCTCTTCACCATCCCCAAGTCGGAAGACCCGACGTTCCCCATCCCCACCTTCGCGGTCATCGGCGTCCTGCCCGGTGCGACCCCCGTCGACGTCGAGCGCCTGGTCATCGATCCCATCGAGACCAAGCTCAAGGCCCTCGACGACGTGAAGTCGATCAAGACGGACATCGAGGAGAGCCTCGCGTACCTGCGCATCGAGTTCATCGCCGAGGCCGACGCCGATCGCAAACGCGACGAGGTGCTGCGCGAAGTCAATGCGCTGAGGCCCACACTGCCCGCCGAGCTCGTGCGGCTCGATGTGAAGCAGTTCAACACGAAGAACGTCAACATCGCGGAGTTCGCACTGCTCTCGGAGAGCGCGAGCTACCACGAGCTCGACGGCATCGCGCGCTCGCTCAAGCGGCGCCTGGAAAACGTCGCCGGCGTGGGCGAGGTCGAGACCGCAGGCTTGCCGAAGCAGGAAGTCACCGTGGCGCTCGATCTGGAGCGCATGGTCGCACTGGGCATTTCCCCCGCCGAGGTGCTCGATGCCGTCGGCGCCGAAAGCAAGAACATCCCCGCGGGCAGCGTAGAAACCGGGCCGCGGCGGTTCAACGTGAAGACCAGCGGCGACTACGCATCGGTCGAGGAGGTGCGCACCACCATCGTGCGCAGTGCGGGCGGAAGCAGCGTGCGCGTGGGCGACCTTGCCGAGGTCTCGCTGCGCGAGGTGGAAGGTTCGTCGGTCGCGCGCTTCGACGGCAAGCGCGCCGTGCTCGTCGCGGCCAATCAGAAAGAGGGGCAAAATGTCTTCGACGTCAAAGGCGGGATCGACCGCGAGGTGGCGTCCTTCGAGAAGACGCTGCCCAAAGGCATCACGCTGACGCGGGGCTTCGATCAATCGCAGAACGTCGGGCATCGCTTGCACGGCTTTTCGCGTGACTTCATGCTCGCGATCGCGCTCGTGCTCCTCACGCTGCTGCCGCTCGGCCTGCGCGCCTCGGCCGTGGTGATGATGTCCATCCCACTGAGTTTGACCATCGGCGTCTTCTTTTTGAAGGCGACGGGCTTCTCCATCAACCAGCTCAGCATCGTCGGCTTCGTGCTCGCACTGGGACTGCTCGTGGACGACTCGGTCGTCGTCGTGGAGAACATCACGCGGCACCTGCGCGAAGGCAAGAAGCCGCGCGAAGCGGCCATCGCGGCGACGAAGCAGATCACGTTGAGCGTGCTCGGTTGCACCGCAACCCTTATTTTCGCCTTCCTTCCGCTGCTGGCGCTCCCGGGCGGGGCGGGGCAGTTCATTCGAAGCATGCCGGTGGCCATCATCTTCACCATTGGAGCATCGCTCCTGGTGTCGCTCACCATCGTGCCGTTCCTCTCGAGCCGCATCCTTGTGGCCGAGGGCGAGCACGGGAACATCTTCCTGCGCGCCATGACCTGGGCCATCGAGGGCACGTACCGTCGGGCGCTGGTCAAGGCCGTGCAGTTTCCCAAGACGACGCTCGTGCTCGCCGCCGCACTGTTCGTGGGCAGCTTCGCCCTGGTGCCGCGCATCGGATTCAGCCTTTTCCCCAAGGCCGGTGTTCCGCAATTCATGGTCGAGGTGGAGGCCACCGAGGGCGCGAGCATCGCCGAGACCGACCGCGCCGCACACTTCGTCGAAGAGGTCCTCGCGCGCCATCCCGAGGTGGGGAAGGTCGCCACGACCATCGGGAAAGGGCACCCGCAGATTTACTACAACGTGGCCCCACGCAACGAGAAGGCCAACGTGGCCGACGTCTTCGCCGAGCTTCGCACGCGCGAGGACGGCAACGGGCGGCTCCTGGAGCAGATCCGCCAAGAGTTGCGCGAGTATGCGGGCGCACGGCTCGATTTGAAGGAGTTCGAAAATGGTCCGCCGCTGGATGCGCCCATTGCGATTCGCTTGCTCGGCAGCGATCCCGAGGCGCTGGAAAAAGGCGCGACGCAGGTGGAGCAGATCCTCCGCTCCACGGAGGGAACCCGCGATGTGCGCAATCCTTCGCGGGAGCGCCGCACGGATCTGCGTGTGCACGTGGACCGCGACAAGGCGGCCGTTCTCGGCATCGCCGTCGCCGACGTGGATCGCGCGGTGCGCCTCGCCGTGGGCGGCATCGCCGCGGGCAAATACCGTGAGGATGGCAGCGAGGAGGCGTACGACATCCGCGTCACGTTGACGCGCGATCGCGATGTCGTGCCCGCCGCAGCACCGGGCCTGGGCGTGCTCGATCGCCTTTACGTCGCGACGACGAAGGGAATGCCGTTGCCGCTTTCCCAGGTAGCCACGTTGGCGCTGGAGCCGTCGCCGACGAAGATCCGGCACTACCAGAAAGAGCGAAGCGTGACCGTCACGGCCTACGTGCGGGAAGGGTTCAACACGGACCGGCTCACCAAGCAAGTGCTCGCCCATCTGGAGGGCCCGGGAGCGATCCAGCTGCCCGCGGGCATCCGCTTCATGCCGGCCGGCGAGATCGAGAGCCGCCAGGAGAGCTTCGGTGGCTTGGGCACGGCCATCCTCATCGCGGTGTTCGGCGTGCTGGCCGTGCTCGTCCTGGAGTTCCGCACCTTCAAGAGCACCCTCATCGTCGCCTCGGTCATTCCGCTCGGCATCATCGGCGGCCTGGTGGCGCTGTTCGTGAGCGGCAACACGCTGTCCTTCACCGCGAACATCGGCTTCGTGGCCCTGATGGGCATCGAGGTGAAGAACTCGATCTTGCTCGTCGACTTCACCAACCAACTGCGCGAAGACGGCGTCCCCATCGACGAAGCCATTCGCCGCGCCGGAGAGGCCCGCTTCGTGCCCATCCTCCTCACCACGCTCACCGCCATCGGCGGCCTAATCCCCCTCATCCTGGAGCACTCGAGCCTCTACTCCCCCCTGGCCATCGTCCTTCTGGGCGGCCTCCTGAGCTCGACCTTCCTCGCCCGCGTCGTAACGCCTGTACTCTACAAACTCCTCGCCCCCGAGATCGACGTGCGCGAAATGCCGACGGAAGGCACTCGCGAGGCCGAGCTCGCGAGCACGTGACAGAAAATGCAGTAAGCTCATCACCATGAGCGCGAACGCTGACAAAACGTGGGATCAGCGAGTCTTCGAGACCATCCCATCGGGGGTCGATCCCACGATCATTCGCGCGAATCTGCGCCTCACCCCCACGGAACGTATCGAAAAAATGCTACGGACCCTGGACCTCGTCCAAGAGCTTCGTTCTGCCCATGCGAACCGAACTTCGAACAGTACTCGCCGCGCTCGGTGAGCAGCACGTCGAGTACGTAATCATCGGCGGCGTCGCCTTGGTGGCGAGCGGCTCGAGTCGAGTCACCGAGGATCTCGACATCTGCTAGCCGCGCGATCGAGACAATCTTCTCAAATTGGAAAAGGCGCTAGCCCCCTTTCGCCCGACGTTGCGAGGGGCTCCGCCCGAGCTGCCTTTCGTGCTCGATGCCTCATCTCTTCGTTCGGGACTCAACTTCACACTCACGACCGCAGCGGGCGACCTCGACCTTCTTGGCGAGATCCCCGGAGTCGGCTTGTACGAACAGGCTGCTAGCGACGCGGTTCGAGTGGAGCTCCTGGGGTTCGAAGTCCTCATCTTGAGCCTGGATGCGTTGGAGCGCTCGAAACGAGCGGCGGGTCGCGCGAAAGACCTTCTCGATTTGGCGGAGATCGCGGAGATCCGGAAGGCGCTCGGCTAAATTCAACTGCGACCCGCCAACGTGCGCGACGGATCTTCGGATTCGGATGAGAGCACGACGAGGGGTGCCTCGGTGGAGCAGCCGATGCGGAATGGGAACCAGTCTCCGAATCCGGAGGTGGTGTAGAGGCGGGAGGTGCCACGGCGGTAGGCACCCCAGAGGTAACCGTCGGGCCACAAGGGCTCGAAGGCGCTCTTGCCGTTGAAGCCGATTTGGCCGCCGTGGGTGTGGCCCGAGAGGGTGAGGTCGATGCCGTGGCGTGCGGCGGGATCGAAGCCCTCGGGCCGATGGGAGAGAAGAAGACGAAAGGTGTCGCTCGGGGCATCGCGCAGGGCGCGGTCGATGGCGCTTTCGAGGAAGGGCTGGATGTTCGCGCCGATGACCACGGGGTCGTTGGCGCCGGCCACGTAGAGGTGCGCGTCGCCCACGCGGAGTGTGGTGCCGGCGTCGACCAAGAGCGGCACCGGGCTCGCGTCGAAGATGGCGCGCGCTCGACGCGCATCGTGCAGGTACTCGTGGTTTCCGAGGCACGCGAGAACGCCGCAGCGTGCACCGAATTGGTCCGCCATCCGCAACGCAGGACCGAGCTGGTGCAGGTCGTCGGCGATGTCGCCGGTGAAGACGATCAGATCGGGCCGGCGCGGGATGCTCTCGAAAAAGCGCTGCAGGTCGCGCACGTTGCGTGACGCGCCGAGGTGGAGATCGCTCAATTGAAGAATGGAGAATCCCTCCAGCGCAGGATGCAACTTCGGAAACGTCACCGGGATGGTGCGAAGGGGCGTCGAGGTGACGGCGGCCGAAAAACCGCCCACCGCGGTCCCCATCGCGCCGGCGGGAACGAGCGCCGTCGCAGCACCGACGAACGCGCGCCGCGACATCACCGGTGACGTGCGCGATGGCGGAGACGCCTTGCGAAGAAGCGCAAACGCGAAAACGACGCGCACCAGCGCCGCGAGCGGCAGGCTGGCCACGCCGAAGCCGCTCACGATGAGCCCCACCGAGGCGACGATGGCGCCCCAATACGACACGACGAACCACGCGAGACCGACCGACCACGCCGCGTGCGCGATCAGCAGCACGCCAAAGGCTGCAGCGTAGGCGAGGCGGAGACCGCGCCGCCGCCACGCGGCGCGGTGCAGAACGCGAAGGAAGACCGCGCCGAGCAGCGCGAGGATCAGGCAGAGCGACAGCGATTGCGTCAGCGACAAGAAAGGCCACATCGTCATTTCCTCTTCAGAGCGAGTCAATCTCGGCGCGCAACGTCGCCTCGGCGTGTTCGTCGTCGCTGCGGCGCTTGAAGCGCGTGGCGAGGAACACGAGCCCCATTACCGCGGCCCCCGCCGCGACGGCGACACCGAGGAAGACCCCCTCCGTCTTCTCGGCGCGCTCCACGAGCTCGCCGTCAATGCCCTGGTGCTCGCGGATGGCCGGCGTCGCGTGCAGGACCACCGCGGGGCCGTCCCACTGGAGACCGAGCGACTTCTGCTCGTTCAGCGCCGCGCGGTATGCGTGGTGCGGGATATCGCCCAGGGTGATGGCCATCGCCGTCGCACGCGCATGCGGGTCGAGCGATGCGCGCGGCTCGAAGGAGACGTCTTCGCTGGCGAAGGCGACGACGTGCATGTCGACGTGCTCGAGCAGCGGCGGTGTGATGCGCGCGTCGGGACCGCGGCGCAGGTTCTTCGTGCGCACCGAGAACGCGATGCGCCCCGAAGTGACGCGTTCGGGCTGGTAGATGGTGACCCCGACGATACGGCCGTCGCGCTCGATGGGGGATTGCCGGCGTTTGACGGCGTCCACCAACGTCGAGCCTTCGGGCAGCGGGTACGCGAAGTCCAAGGCCACCCAGGAGGCATCGTCGTGCATGACGGTGCAATTCACCGTCGCATCCCAGACGAGCTCCTCACCGTTCGAGACCGCCGTCGCTACGTACACGGCAGGATGGCAGTCCATCATTGGGCGCTCTCCATCGGCTTGACGCCGTCGATGCCGCGCTCGATCAGGGTTCGCTCCGGCAGAATCGGGGTGGAAATCGAGGCCAGCTGAAAGAGCGCCGCCCCCTGCAAGCCGAGCAACAACACCACCGGCACGACGAACGGCAACCATGTTCCGCCGGCAGCCAACTTGGCGAGCACCCGCAGGAAAATCGCGAACGAGACGCCGATGGCCACCGCGGCCGATGCCACGGCGACGACAGGCCCCGCCCACGCGCTCGAGTATTGATAGAGCGCGACGATGGGCGCCAGGAGCGCCAGCACCAAGGTCCCGGTGAAGGTCGCCGCCGCGTGACCGAGCACCAGATCGGACGCGCGCCCCGTGGCCGAGGTGAGACGAAAGACGAGAAGCCCGAGCGGCAACGCCGCCAGCACGGACGCCAAGAGAAGCAGCGGCACCTTGAGCGCACTGCCCACACCGAGGTGCCCGGCGTGGCTGCCCGCGGCAACCCCCCAGATGCCCGCGAGAACCAAGGCACCCAAAAACGCCATCGACGAAAGAAAGATGCGCTGCGCACGCCCGATCTCGGGGCGCGAGCCCACGCGGGAAGGACCAACGACGTCGACGAGTTGCGAAAAAGCCTGCATGGTGAAACCTCCTTGCAGTCCTCACCGTGCAGCCCGCCCATGAACACGGGGCGCACACGCCCCGAACGCGGAATGAAACGCATGTGAAAACGGTGTGAATTACTTCAAACGCGGCAGGCGCACTTCGAACGTCGCGCCGCTCTCCGGCGTGAGCACCGCCACCCGGCCGCCGTGGGCCTCGGCCACCGCCTTCACCAGCGAGAGCCCGAGTCCCGTTCCGCGCTGCCGCCCGCGCGTCGTGAAGAAGCGCGTGAACACCTTCGCTCGATCCTCGGGTGCGATGCCTGGACCGCTGTCGCGGATCGCCACGATGACCTCCGTGCTCGTCACGGCCAGGGCCAACACCACCTGCCCGCCCTGCCCCGCGAACGACGCCGCGTTCTCCAGAAGCTCGCCAAAGAGCGCGTCCAACCTGTGGGCCACCCCGCGCACCAGCGCCGGCGAGGCGTTCGCGGCCTCACCCTTCAAGGCGAAGTTCACCTGCGCGTGGCGCGGATCGTCGCGCAGGCGCTCCACCAGTCCGCGCACCAACGCCGTCAGGTCCACGTCGGAGCGCTCCTCGTTGGGCATCCCCGCCTCGGCGCGCGCCAGCTCCAAGAACTGCGTCACCAGACGATCCAGCTTGCTCGTGCTATCGCGCAGCACCCGCGAAAGGCGCTCCGCGCGCGGGGCATCGACGCCCTCCGACAGCGTGTCCGCGGCGGCACGAACGGCCGCCAGCGGATTCTTCATCTCGTGCACCAAATCAGCCACGAACGCTTCGTTGTCGGCGCGCTTCTTCTCCAAGGCCATGAGCAATACGTTGAACGCGTCCGCGAGCACGCCCACCTCGTCGCGCCGCTCGGGAAGCAGCTTCGCATCGGGGCTCTCCGCCGTCGCCTTGGCCAGAGCCTGCCGCCGCAACGTATCGATCGGCCGAACCACGCGGCTCCCCATGTAGAAGGCCAGCGCCAAGGCCATCGGAAGAACGACGACGAGCGACAGGCGAAACAGGTGCGCGCGCAGCGTATACACTTCCAGCACGGCGCGGTTCGAGCTTTGCTGCACGTGCACGATGCGCGGCACACCGTCCCGCGGCGTCACGTAAATCGCCTGGCAAAAGACCAACGGCAGAAAATCGCAGCCCACGTATTTCCCATCGGGGGATCGCTTTGCCTCGACGACGTCGGCGCGCGCCAACATCGGCCCGAGTTGCTCGTCGAACTCGCGCAACGTCGGCGCATCCTTCGCACCGAGAAAGAACGCCTCCACGTGGCTCCCGGGATCGCCCGGCGCATCCGCGTCCGCATCGAACAACGTGCTTCCCTGCGCATCGACCACGCGAAGCCGCACCTTGTACTCACGTGCGAGCTGCTCGAGCTCGTGCGGGTCGTCCAGCGCGGGCAGTGCGGCCTCGGCCACGTCGCGAACCCTGCCCCACATGTGGCCTTGCACGTTGCGATCGAGCTGGCTCCACCCGAACACGAGCAGCGACGGCGCGACCGCCGCCGCCAGGATGGCCATCATCACGCGAAGACGCAGTGAAAAGCGCCGCCTTTCGCGCGGCAAAAGCCCCGTCTCGACCCCGGTGTCCAGGTTTTGGCTCATCGCGGGGCGCGAAGGCGGTAGCCGGCGCCGACCACCGTCTCGATGGCGTCGAACCCTGGATCGATCGCCTCCAGCTTGCGCCGCAACCGGCGCACGTACGTATCGATGATGCGCTCCACCACCACCGAATCGTCGCCGCGCACGATCTCCAGCAGCCGGTCGCGGGACAGCACGATGCCCGGCTTGCGTGCGAAGGCCTCGAGCATGCGAAACTCGGTCAAGGTCAGCGACAACAGCGTGCCCTTGAAGTGCGCCTCGATGCGCTCTGCATCGATGATCAACTCGCCCACGCGCACCTGCACCGCGTCGCGAAGCACGCGCGACTCGACGGCGCCGCCCCGCCGCAGTGCATCGCGCCGGAGCAACGCCGTCACCCGGGCCAGAAGGATGCGCGTGCTGAACGGCTTGGCGATGTAGTCGTCCGCGCCCAGCTCCAGGCCCAGCGCCTCGTCGATCTCGTTGTCGCGCGACGTGAGCAGCAGGATGGGCACCGGATCGCCTTGCGCGCGCAGCCGCCGGCAGAGGGCGAAGCCGTCGAGCCGCGGCATGTTGACGTCGCTCACGATGGCGTCAGGAGCATCGCGCGCCACGGCATCGAGCCCCGACACGCCATCGACGGCCGTGGTCACCGCGTGCCCAGCGTCCGCGAAGGCCATGGTGAGAACCTCGAGAAGCGCTTCGTCGTCGTCCACCAAGAGGATGCGGGGCATGAAGGGTTTAGGGTTTAGGGTTTAGGGTTTAGGGAGAAAGCACAACCTTACCCCCTACCTTGAGGACGAGCAGTGGGAGGCGATTCGGAAATGGGAGCGTGAAGGCGTACTCGATCGGATTCTACGAGCGTTCGCTCGAGACCTACATCAACGAGGGAAGGTGGACCTGACCGAAGCGTTCATCGACGGCAGCCACGCCGGCGCTCGAGGCGCCCCACCTCTCCTTCTCCACCCTAACCCCTAAACCCTATCCCCTCACCCCTCCTTCGCCCGCACGCAGACGTTCTCGGACACGGTTTTGCTGCCATATTGATAGATGGCGCGGCATTCGTAGTCCTTGCGGCACGAGCCTGGGACGCTCGGGTTGCATTTGGGCAAGCAGTAGCCACCCTGCTCGCCGAAGTCGGCGCAGAACGATTCCGGGCGCCCCACCTCGCTCGGGCAGCCGTCGGTGCACGCGGCGATGCACATCCCGCCGCTCGGAAAGCTGGTCGCGCAGGTCGCGCCCGGCGCCACGCAGTTCGAGTCTCCCTTGCAGGCCTCGCCGATCCACGCGCCCTGGGACCCGCCCCCAGTGGGGCCGATGTACTGGAGAAACGCCGCGTAATTCTGCCAGATGTTCCAGAAGAGCCATTCGTCGCTCTTGTTGGCCCCCACCGCGGGATTCTCCTGGTAGAGCGCCGCCGTCGAGGCATCCTTCGGCGTCACCTTCTGATTGTCGAGCGTGGTCGACACCCGCCCCGGAGCCCATCCGCCCGCCGTCTCGCCGCCGCTCGCAATGGCGTCCAGGTTCTGCCGCAGCTTGCGCGCGAGGCAATTCGCTTGCCGATCGAAGCCCGCCTGCGAAGGGTCGCACGTCGCATCGCTCGAGCAGCCGCATCGAAACGCGAACTCCACGCGCGACGCCGGGAACGGATAATACTGCGTACCCACGAGCCCTTGCAGCGCCTGCGCGCGCACGAGCATCACGAACGGATTGATCCGATTGGCCACCGCCGCGCGGTAGAGCGCATCCGAGGCGCGCACGCCGTTCGACTGGTACGTGGCGAGAAAGCTCGGCCGCCGATACGGCGTCCGCTCGAAGAAGCGCTGAATGGCCGTAGCGTCGAAGGCCTGCGTATCCTCGAGAACCTCCAGCTCCATGATCGCGTTGGCGTCGAACTTCGCGTCCTCCAACGTGATCAGATCGCTCGCCTCGAGCGGAGAATCCTCGGAAGATTTCGCGCAGCCCGCGGCCACACATGCCAAGAGCGCGAAAGAACGGACAAGCTTCGGGTACGTCAAGAGTTCACCCCGACCCCAAATGATGCCGCGACCGACGATTCCGTGCCAGATACGGTCGCGATCCACCTGCTACCGTGTGTGCACGGGCACCTGGGCCCAAGCGGTCCCTCCCCGATTGTCGTGCACCACGATGAACATCGTGCCCTCGAGGGGATCGTTCGCGGCTTTGTACTTGTTCTCCGAGCCATCCACCCTGCCCTTGGTTGCGTCCCAGAGAAGCCGCGACTCGCCATCGAGCTGCCCGATGTCCGCATAGTAGGCCGCCCAGATCTGTTCGCGCCGATCGCCGTCTTGCACCTCCCACGAGGTCTCGGGCACCACCACGTTGATCTTGATGTCCGGGCAATCGCGACGCAGCTTCGTCGTGCAACGGTCCACCGTGATGCCCTGCGCGAGATCGACGCGTTGATTTTCGAGAAACACGTCGGCGATCGTCGGGTTGACATTGCGGAGCGTGTCGTAGCCGTACACCCGCGAGAAGCCGATGACGTACTGGTCCGGCCCCAGTCGGTTGCGATTTTCGTCGAAGCAACCGAAAGGCACCGCCTGCGGATTCTTGCTGTCGCGCGCTACGAGCTCGACGTGCCCCGCGCACGCGATGTTGAAGACCACGGCCATGCCGTAGGGCACGGCGCCTTGAACCCGCGGATGCGATGTGACGATGTCGTTCGGCAGGGTGAACGAGTACTCCGGCCCCGCCGGCAGATAGGGCGTGAGATCCACACCGGGCTCCAAGGTCACCCCGCCCGTGCCTCCTCCACCGGCTCCGGGAACGGTGGCCCCGGCGAATTGCTCGAAGCATGCATAATACAAATCTTCGCGCGGGTTGATGCAGACGATGGGAATCCAGTACGTGGTGAGCGGCCGCGGCTTCTCGATGCGGCCATCCCACGTGAGCAATTCGACCTTCACCGTTTCGCCGGGGCCGGCGTACGGCTTGTCCGTTTTGGAGGCGAGGATGCGCACCGAATTGAGGACGCTACCCTCCGTGAAGTCCACGTTGCCACACGACGACGAGAGCCCGGCGAGCAGAATGAGCAAACATGCGGTTCGGCTTCTCATGGCTCAAAATTCTCCGCGCATGCCCAGGCTCGGCAGGAACGGGAGCCCCGTGGCGAACGTGTTCTGCGTGTAATTGTAATTGTAGCTAACGCCCTCGACGTTGCCGTGATTGTAGACGTTCTGGATATCGGCATAGACGCTGAATTGCCAATCTTTGAACTTCCACGATTTGTCGACGCGGATATCGAGCTGATGAAACAGCGGCATGCGCGCGCTGTATGGCGGATAGCTCTGCAAGGCCAGCGGCACGCCCGCGTTCTCGTCGTAGAAGCCATACGTGCTCGGCGTGTAGAGGCTGCCCGACACCAGGCGAAAACGCGCGCCGAGCTCCCATCCACGCCCGAGCCGGTAGCTTCCCAACACGGTCAGAATGTGCGTCTGCGAAAACGGCGAGAGTCGCTCGTCGTCGAGCGGCGTATCCTTGCGCGTGCTGCGCGACAGCGTATACGCGAGCCACCCGAAGAAGCGCGCATCGGGCTTGTAGCGCAGGAGCACCTCCATACCGTACGCCTGGCCCGTACCGCTATTTCCGTTGTTGCTGATGACCAATCGATCGAGCTCTTTGTAATACCCCTCGAGCGAGGCCTCGATGTTCTGGGTGAACTCCTGCTCGACGCCCAATGAATAATGGTACGCGCGGTTCGAGCGAAGGCCGCCCTGACCGTAAACGGGATTGGTCTCCTGCGGCTGCGGCGGCTGGTAGAAGATGCCCATACCGCCCTTCAAGGTCGTGCGCGGGAAGCCTCGGGTGAGATCCTGCCGCATGACCACGCGCGGGCCGAAATCCCACTCCTTCGTGTCCTTCGCGTAATCGAGGCGCACGCCGGGTACGATGCGGCCGCCGCGCCACGGGGTGAGCTCGAACTCCGTGTACAGGCCGGGGCGCAAGATCGCGTCGGTGTCGTTCGTCTCCAGCGGCGGGCGGCTCAAACCGGGGCCGCCCGGCGGCTCGCCCGGACGCGGAAACGGCGGCGCACGGACCTGCACTTTGTACGGCGAATAGAGCATGTCGACGCCGATGTTCGCGAGCACGCCCTTGGTGATGCGCTGCGAGAGCTCGATGCGCGACGTCATCGGGACACTGCTCAATTTGAAATAGACGTCACCGAGCGAGAAATCGACGAAGTCCTGCCCCACCGCGCCCATGATCTTCAATTCGGTATCGCGGCTCATCTTGTTGCGATACCGCGCCTGCGCACGCCAAAAGCCGGTATG
Source organism: Sorangiineae bacterium MSr11367 (assembly GCA_037157805.1). Taxonomy (NCBI): domain Bacteria; kingdom Pseudomonadati; phylum Myxococcota; class Myxococcia; order Myxococcales; family Pendulisporaceae; genus Pendulispora; species Pendulispora rubella. Next base: position 9,379,132 of record CP089983.1, read on the forward strand.
CGCACTGATTCCACCGCCGATGGCCGGGTCCGATGCCGCGGGATTCTTGATCAGCAGCTCCAGGCGATCGTCCGAGCCTAAAAGCATCAGGCGGAAGTTGGAATTCTTGTCGAAGTCCTTTTGGATCATCGCCTGGTAATCGTAATAAACGGGCGCGGTGGTCACTCCGGCATTGGCCGATTCGAGAACCGGCTTGAGCCAGAGATCCACGTAGGAGCGCCGCCCGGCCACGGCGAAGTTCCATCCCGTCTTGCCGATGGGTCCCTCGGCGAGCACGCGCGCGTCGATCAGGTCGACCTGGGCCATGCCGTGCAGGCGGTCCTTCTTCGGATCGCGCAGCCCCACGTCGACGATACCGCCCATGACCCGGCCGTACTGCGTGCTGAAGTTGCCCGGGTAGAAGTCGATCTTCTGCAGCATCTCGGTGGGCACGACCGAGCTGAGTCCACCGAAGTGGTACACGATGGGCACCAAGGTCCCATCCATGAAGATGTTCGTGTCGTTGGGCGCCGACCCGCGCACGATGAGCAAGCCCGCGAGCCCCGGAGGGCGCGCCACGCCGGGCAGGTTCTGCAGCGACCGCAGCGCATCACCCGAGGTGCCGGGGATGCGGGTCATCTCGCGCATTTCCAAGGTGCGGCGGGTGACCTCCCGGGGCGGACGCGTGCCCTTGACGGTGACCTCTTCGACGTCATCGTCCGGCGGCGGTGCCTCGGCGCCCTCGCGCTCGAGGCGTGTCACGGTGCTGACTTCCTCGCCGGGCTTCAGGTCCTGCGTGGCGTTTTGCGCGGTGAAACGCGGCGCGGAGATGCGCACCTCGTAGGCACCGGGGCGAAGCTTCTCGAGGCTCCACGTGCCATCGGCCGCCGTTTGCGTCGATTGCTCGGTGCCGTCGGGCCCGCGCACGACGACGTTGGCCCCTGCGATGGGCGCATCCGACCTGGACGCCGCCACGCGCCCCACGAGCCGCGACACGGGTGGCGCAAAGACATACTGGTGCTTGATGCGCGCCGCGACGGGCTTTCCGCCGCGCTGTGCCGGCTCGAACCGCAGCTTCTTCGCCGCGGCCAGCGCCGCCTCGTCGAAGCCGTGACCAACGGGTGTCTCCACCGTGGCGTTGCGCACGCCGCCGGTGGGATCGATCTCCAGAACGAGAACGACGGTGACGGTATCCGTCAATCCTTCCTTGAGCGCAGAATCCGGATACTGGGCCCCCTCGTCGGTGACCAATTTGGGTGGAACGATCACCGCCGCAGGCGGCGGAGCCGGTGCGGGCGCCGATGAATCGGCAGGCGTCGTGAGCGAAGCCCCGGAAGCACCGCGTGGAACGGCGCTCCCACGAGGATCGTCCTGGGGAGAAGGTGGTGGTGGTGGTGCGGGGGGCTGCTGCGTTCCCTGGGCGAAAGAAAAGCGCGCTGCCGAGAACGCGCCAAGGAAAAGCACCCCCGCGAAGGGCAGACGTCGCGCGGGCATGTAGCATTCCCATTAGTGGGATTGCGTCCGAGGGGCAACCCCCAACCTAAACCTAACCCCGAACGCCGAACCCCTGCTATCTAGGGCCGCGTTTCCCCGTGGCGCGCGTTCTAGATCGAGCAAAACGAGCCTTCCGCCGAGTTTCGCGGGTCCTCTCGCCCGTTCTCGGCTACGACCGTGCACTGTACGTGCTCTGGGCGGCGGCGTGCACCCTGCTCTCGGCGCGAACCTTCTACGGCTACATGCTGAAGCAAACGAGCGGCGAATGGTCCGCGCCGCTCGATGACGTGTTCATTCACTTCGACTATGCGCGCTCCACGGCGGAGGGCCACCCCTTCGAATGGGCGACCGGCAACGGATATTCCTCGGGCAACACCAGTTTGTCGTACCCGTTCGTTCTCGCCCTCGGGTACCTGTTCGGTTTCCACGGCGAGCGGCTGATGATCTGGGCGGCCATCGTCGCCGCCGTCTCGGTGTTCGGTGTGCTTTTGGCCGCGCGCGGCTTTTTTCTGCGAAACGCGGCGCGCGCCAGCACCGCGCTCGGGGGTGCCACGGGCGCGTGGATGCGCGTCGCGTCGTTCTTGCTCCCGCCGCTGTTTCTCGCCATCGGTTCGCTCGATTGGTCCTTGTGGAGCGGCATGGAGGTCGCGTTCTTCCTGGCCTCCTGGGCGTGCGGACTCGTTGCATTTTTCGACTTGGACGCGGCTGAGAGCGCCCAACGCCCCCGCCGCGCGTGGATCTTGGGGCTCGCCGGTGCCGGCATCGTCTTCACCCGCCCCGAAGGCGCGGGCACCGTGGCGGCGTTTGGGTTGGTCGCCGCCTGGCCCATCTTGATGCGTCATGGGTGGCGCGGCTGGAAGCCCATCGTCGGGCTTCTGCTGCGCGCCGGCCTGCCTGGGGTCCTCATCTTGGTCGCGCAAACGCTGGCCAATCGCTACTTCACCGGCGAATACAGCGCCAATGGCGCCATCGTGAAGCTCGCGACGAACAACCCGTTTCTCACGCGCACGGACAAGATCAACGATTACGTCTTCAATCTGAATTACGCCATCTTCCGTAATCTCGAATACCACTTTACCGATCTTCCCGCGCTCGGCTTCCTCCTCCCCACCTTGGGCCTGGCCACCCTCGCCTTCCGCGAGACGCGCCGCTACGGCGTCTTGATCTGGCTGCAAATCGCCCTCTGGCTCGGTCTCACCGCCTTCAATGGGCAGGTGCGCTGGCAGAACGAGCGCTACACCATGCCCGCCGTCGCGTGGCTCTTGATCGCCGCGGCCTTGGGCGCGAGTGCGCTTGTGCGGAGGCGCACCAAGCCCAGTGCCCTCTTCATGATCGTCGCCGGCGCGCTCGCCGTGCAGACCATCGGCATCGCCACGCGCGCCGCCAACACGAACCCCGAGTTCCGCTTCGCCTGGGTCCTCGCCCTCCTGGGCGGCCTCGCCCTCGCCGCGCTGTTCTCGTTGTGGCCCTTGCGCGTGGCGTGCGTCGCCGCGGCGCTCTTCTTCTTCCAAGTGCACCAGGAGCCGAACTACCGCGGACAGAAGTGGTTCTTCGGCCGCGCCTCGCGCAACATCCGCGATCAGCACATCGTCGCGGGCCGATGGCTCGCACACTTGAAACCGCGCCGCATCCTCGTGGGCGACGCGGGCGCGCTCATCTATGCTTCGCAGCGCCCCGGCCTGGACATCATCGGCCTCGGCGGCTTCCACGCGCTCCCGTTCGCGCGCGCCGGAGTGCACGGTTTGCCGGCGACCCTCGAGCTCATCGAGCGCATGCCCGCCGCCGAGCGCCCCGACGTCCTGGCCATCTACCCGACGTGGTGGGGCGTACTGCCCACGTGGTTCTCCAGCGAGGTGCTCGCCCGTTTCCCCGTCGAGGGCAACGTCATCTGCGGCGGCTACGAAGACGTCATCTACCGCGCCGATTGGCACCTGCTCGGCACCGGCAACCGCCCGCGCCACGCCGCCACCAACCTTCGCGACGAGATCGACGTGGCCGATTTGGTCAGCGAAACGGAGCACCGCTACGTCTTCCCCACGCCCGCGGGCGGATGGACCGACATGAAAATACTGAGCGATCCCGCCGATTCGCGGCTCGACCTTTTCGACGGCGGAAGGCGCATCGGCGGTGGGCTCTCCGAGCGCTTCGTCCTGCGCAACCTCACGCCGGGCAAGGCCGCCACCCTCATCGTGCGCAGCGCCCCCGATGCCACGTCGCACGTCATCGTGCGCGCCGGCGGCACGGACGTGGCCGCGCTCGACTTCGCGCCGTCGGAAGGCTGGGTCGAAACCGCCGTGGAGATCCCCGCCGACAAAGTCACCGCGGAGCTCTCCTTCGAGCTCGCCAACACCGGCTCGGGCGACTTCGTCGATTACCACGTGTGGATCGCGCAATGATCGGCCAGGCCGGCAGCGCCTTCGGTGCGTGGGGCAAGCCGCCCGACGCGGTTGCCTGGGCCGCCCTCGCCCTCGCCATCCTTTTCGCGGCGGTCGCCTTCGCCGCGACGCGCAGCCGCTCCCCCGAGACGACGGCGTTCGCCATGTGGCTTCACGACGGCCCGCACGGTCTTTCGCGTCGCCGCTTCCTCGCCATCACCTCGTTCGTCGCGGCCTTCGCCTCGCTCGGATACATCGCGTACTACCTGCGCGGCGGTCCGCGGATCATCGACGCGACCAGTTACTTTCTCCAGGGCCGCGCCCTCTCGCACGGGAGCATCGCCTGGCCGGTCGCGGAGCCTTCCGCGCTCTTCCGCGGCCGCTTCCTCCTCTTTCGCGAGCCCAACCTGCTGAGCGGGATCTTCCCGCCGGGTTACCCACTGCTGCTGGCCATCGGCTTCCGCATCGGCGCGCCGATGGTGACCGGCCCCGTCCTCGCCGCAGGCATCGTCCTCACGACGTACTTCCTCACCTACGAGATCGCGCGGGCCACGGGGCTCTCGCGGAACGTCGACATGACGGCCCGCTTTGCCGCGGCGATCTCCATCGTCTGCGCCGCACTCCGTTACCACACCGCCGACACCATGTCGCACGGCGCATGCGCGTTCGCCATCACCTTGGCCATCGCCCTCGCGCTCCGTGCCCTTCGCCTCCGTGACCCGTGGCTCTTCGTTCTCTCGGGCCTCGCCGTCGGTTACGTGGCGGCCACGCGCATGGTCTCCGCGATCCCCGTCGCCCTCGGCGTGTTCGCCCTGGTGCTGCGCTCCACCGCGCGGCCTCGTGACTTCCTCCTCGTCGCCCTCGGCACCGTCCCCGGCCTTGCCCTTCTCTTTATCGCCCAGCATGCGGCCACGGGGCATTGGTTCGGCAGCACGCAGCTCGCGTACTACGCGGTCAGCGACGGCCCACACGACTGCTTTCGCTACGGATTCGGGCACGGCATCGGCTGCCTCGTCGAGCACACCGACTTCGTCCGCGCACGCCTCCCCAACGGCTACGGCGTGCTCGAGGCTGCGGGCACGACCCTGCGCCGCCTCTGGCCGCACACCGCGGACGTCGTCAACTTCGAGCCGCTCTTCCTCGTTCTTCTCCTGCCCGTCGCCCGCATCGTCCGCGGGCAACCCATCTGCCGCATCCTCGCCGCCGTCGTCGGCCTGCAGATCGTTGCCTACGCACCGTTCTACTTCGACGGCAACTACCCCGGCGGCGGTGCACGCTTCTTCGCGGACGTCATCCCGATCGAACACGGCCTCATCGCCCTCGCCGTCACCAGCGCTCGTCTCAGCTTGCCGCGCATCTTCGCCGTGCTCTCCGTCTCGGCCATCGGCTTCGCGCTCCACAGCGCGTACGGCCACCGCGCCCTCGCCGATCGCGACGGCGGCCGCCCCATGTACGAGCCCGATCTCGCGCGCGAAAAGGGCGCCGATCACGGCTTGATCTATTTCGACACCGACCACGGGTTCAACCTGGCCTACGACCCGTCCCTCACCGCGAGCCACGGCATCGTCGCCGTGCGCCGCCGTCACGACGATCGCGATCGCATCCTCTACGATTGGCTCGGCCATCCCCGATCGCACCTCTATCGATTCGCCGAGGGCGAGGGCGGTACGTCCATCGTCGAAGCATGGACGCCACCACCCATCGTCAACGAGACGTACCGCTTCGAGGCGGAGGCCGAGTGGCCGCCGTTCGCGCAGCACGGTGGCTATGCGCGGCCCATCTTTGCCGAGGGAACGGGGGCCTCGGACGATCGCGTGCTCGAACTCGTTCCCGAGGGTGACGAACCTGCGTGGGCCGACATCGAGTTGCCGCTCCCCACGCCCACGCCCAACGGATTCCCCACCGCACCTGGCGACAAGCCCGGTACCTTCGTCATCGAACCGCGCGTCCTTCGGCGGGGCACGGGAGGAAAAGGGACACTCGTCCTGTACGGAATTGGGCCCTCGACCGAGCGGGTGGAGAAGGCTCGTTGGGAGTGGACAGACCCACAAAAACCCACCAACATTCAGAGCGGGGAGGGTGCCAAAAAGGGCTCTGATATTCTAGATTTATCTAGTCAGACCGTCTCGTTCGACGAAGCTTTGGAACCCTTGAGCCAGGGCGGCGGTCCCAACTTAAGATGCCGATTGGTGCTTCGCGCACAACATGGTGCTGTAGGGCTCGACAAAACTACTGTAAAAGCTCACCGTTGAAGGACTTTCCGGCCGGTGGTAGGGCTCGTGGCTGAGCTTGTGAGCAATGACCCCTTCTCGTCAAGGCGGTGCGACATGACGAAAAGTGAATTGATCGACGCGATGGCGACTCGTAGCGACCTCACCAAGGCGCGCGCAGAGGACGTGGTCAAATGCGTCTTCGACACCATGACCGCTGCGCTCGGTCGCGGAGACGGAATCGAGATTCGCGGTTTCGGTAGCTTCAGTGTTCGAGCCTACAAAGCCTACGAGGGGAGGAATCCGCGCACGGGCGAAGCGGTCCCCGTCCCTGCAAAGCGGCTTCCATTCTTCAAGGTTGGCAAAGAGCTGAAGGAGCTGGTCAACAGCAGCCGGCACTTGCCCATCACGGGCGGATCCGATAGCGACGGGGACGACGATCTCGACGACGACTTGGACGACGAGGACGTCGATCGCGACGAAGATTGACCAACCCGAGGAACATGTCCTTCGCCCCCGTTGCCGAACAGATGGCCGTGCTCACGCGCGGCGTCGTTGACCTCCACGTCCCGAGCGAGCTCGAACAACGCCTCGAACGCTCCCGCGCCACCGGCACGCCGCTGCGGGTGAAGCTGGGGCTCGATCCCACGCGGCCCGATCTGCACGTCGGCCACGCGGTGGTGCTCTCGAAGATGCGTCAGTTCCAAGACCTCGGGCACCAGGTCATCCTGCTCATCGGCAGCTTCACCGCCATGGTGGGCGATCCCACCGGCCAGAACGATCAGCGCCCGCGTCTCACGCGCGAAGACGTGATGGCCTCCGCCAAGACGTACACCGATCAGGCCTTCAAGATCCTCGACCAGAAGACCGTGGAGCTGCGTTGGAACTCGGAGTGGCTCGACAAGCTTTCCGCCAACGACATGGTCGAGCTCATGGCCAAGATGACCGTCGCGCGCATGCTCGAGCGCAACGACTTCGGCCAACGCTTCTCCGAGGGCCGGCCCATCTTCCAGCACGAGTTCCTCTACCCGCTCCTTCAGGGCTACGACTCGGTCGCGTTGAAGTGCGACATCGAGCTCGGAGGCACCGACCAGCTTTTCAACCTGCTGGTGGGGCGCGACATCATGCCGCGCTACGGCCAAACGCCGCAGATGGTCCTCACCATGCCCATCTTGGAAGGCACCGATGCGCGCATGGAGAACGGGCGCGTGGTCGGCAAGAAGATGTCCAAGAGCCTGGGCAACTACATCGGCTTGGACGAGGATCCGCTCACCCAGTACCGCAAGGTGATGCAGATCGACGACGACGTCATCTTCCGCTACTTCGAACTGCTCTCCGCGCGTTCGAACGAAGACATCGCCGCCCTCAAAGAGACGCGCCGCACCGGCGAGCGTTCCCCGCAGGAGATCAAGGGCCTCTTCGGGCGCGAGCTCGTCACCCGCTTTCATAGCGCCGCCGCCGCCGAAGAGGCCGCGGCCGAGTTCCAGCGCATTTACTCGGGCGACGCGCTCCCGACGGACATCGCCGAGCAGACGGTGGCGACGGAAGACGGGACGCTCTGGATCGCCAAGGCGCTCTCCAGCACCGGGTTGGTCAAGTCGACCGGCGAGGGCAAGCGACTCGTCGAACAAGGCGGCGTCGAGGTCGATCAACAGCGCGTCACCGATGCGCAGCTGAAACTCGAGCGCGGCAAGCGCTACCTGCTACGCGTCGGCTCCAAGAATCGCCGGTTCGTCTACATCACGGTGGGATGACGCGGCGGCTCGTCGTTCTGGCGCTGGCGGTGGCGGCGATGGTCGGGTGCGGTGGCGCACCGGCCGCGCCCCCGACGCCGCCGCTACCGCCGCTTCATTTGCAGCCCACGTCGGATCTCGCGCCGGCCGCAGGGCTCTCGTGGCTCGTCGAAGTGCGCCCGCGCGAGTTGCTCGCCGATCCGCAGATGGCGGACGCGATGCGCGAGCTCTTTCCCGACGCGAAGTTCGAGACGTTCGCACGGAGACACGGCGGCATCGACGTGCGCAAGCTCGACGAGCTCACCGTTGCCGCGTACACCAACACGACGCTGTTCCTGGGGCACGGGGTGTTCGACCCCACCCGCGTCGAGGGAGCTTTCGCCGACCGCGCGCGGGTCGAAGGGCGCGGCATCGATCGCAAATCGTCCGACCCGCTCGGAACCATCGTGCGAACGTGGGGCGCGGTGAATGGCGAACGGCAGCAGCTCGCCATCTTTGGACACGAGGCCGTGGGGCTCGAGGTCGGGCGCTTCGGTCCTCTGCGGGCCGCCGAGTACTTCGCGCAGGAGCGGCTCAAGAAAGCGTCCCCCGCCCTGCGTGCCACGCCCCTCGATCGCGCCGCCGAGCTTCTTTCCGTGTCGTCGTCGGCCAAGCCGCCCTTCAGCGCCTTTGCGCCCGGCCCCTTCACCGGGCAGTACGAAGAGGCCCTCGGCGGCTTGTTTCGCGCGGCCACGGCGGCCGCGGTCTCCGTGCGCGTGGCGCCCGGAAGCCCCGACGGGGCACGGTTGGCGGTGCGCATCGCGCTTCTTGGCTCGTTCCAAGAGGACGGCCCCAAGGTCACGCAACGCTTCGCGGCGGCGATCCATGTTCTGTCCGAGAGCTCGCTCGGACGCCTCTGTGGATTGAACGCCCCCATCTCCGGCCCGACGGTGGGCGTGGTACCGGATGGACTCGTGGCGGAGATGACCATCTCCGCCAACACCCTCTTCCGAGGTCTCCGCGCGGCCACGGGTGCGAGCGTGGATGAGTTGATGCGCCACTGACACCAACCCGGAACGGCGGCGTAAGCCAAAGCCTGGGGTCAGAATCCGAAAACTTTGCGCGCCCACCATCCAGGGGGCTTGGTTGACGAGCACCCCCTTTCAATGGTAGGGGCACGCGACGATCAGGCGCGCAGCATCTCGTGGAATATCCCGCGTCGCCGCGCTGTTTGGCGTGAAATTCCAATGGCCCGACCTGCACCCGCACGAAACACTGCACGAGTTGCACGCACCACCACCGCCCGCTCCGGGGACGCCCCCGCCCGCGCCAAGCGCACCGCGAAAGCATCTGGCGACGCGGCCCCCGCTTCCAAGAACGTCCCGGTAGGTGGGGACTTGGGCACCCCGAAGGTAGCGTCCAAGGTGAAGGCTGCTGCCGCATCTCGCGCGGTTTCCGAGCCGGCGCAATCCGCGGCCCCCGTTGCCACGTCCGTTGCGGCCGACGAGACCACCCGACCGGCGCGCCCCGTCGTGCCGACACCGAGCACCCCGCCCGGCCCCTCGTCCACGCCGACCCCGTCGTCGCATCGGCCGAATTTTGGCCGACTTACATCGTCTCCTTTTGCGCGCCCCAGCGTCCAAGTGACCGACGGCACGCCGCTGAAGCAGCCGGAATTCAAGGTGGGCGACAAGTGCGTTCACCCCGCCCACGGTGTGGGTGAAGTAACCACCATCGAGGAGCGCGCCATCGGCGGAACGAACGGGATGTTCTACATCCTGAAGCTCCACAACGGGATGAAGGTCATGGTCCCGGTGGGTGCAGCGGCCCAGGTTGGTCTGCGCCCCATCATGAGCGACAAGGAAGCCGACGCCGTGCTCGACACGATGCGCGCCCGCGAGGTTGCCGTCGACCTGCACCCCTGGAGCCGCCGCTTCCGCGCCTACACCGAGATGATCAAGAGCGGTTCCGCTTACGAGATCGCCAAGGTTTTGCGCGACATGTACCGCCTCAAGTTCGACAAGGAGCTCAGCTTCGGCGAGCGCCGCCTGTTGGATCAAGCCAAAGGGCTGCTCATGAAAGAGCTCGCCTTCGCCAAGCAGGTTCCCGAAGCGAAAATGAGCGAAGAAGTCGCCAAGATGTTCACGGCGTGACCCGCGTAGGGTTAACGTCGAACGCGTGAAAATCTATACGAAAACGGGCGACGACGGCACAACCGGGCTCTTCGGCGGCGGCCGAGTCAGCAAAGCCAGCACCCGCGTGGAGGCCTACGGCACGGTGGACGAGTTGAACGCCACCGTGGGCCTTGCCCGTGCCCACGGCCTCGAGAAGGCCACCGACACCATTCTCGAACAGGTGCAGGTCGATCTTTTCTGCCTGGGTGCCGAATTGGCCTGTGTGCCCGGCAAAGAGGGCAAGCTATCGATGAAGCCCATCGATGGCGACGACAGCGAGCGTCTGGAAAAGGCCATCGACGCGTCGGAAGCGCTCTTGGCGCCGCTGATGAACTTCGTGCTCCCGGGCGGTAGCCTCCAAGCCGCGGCGCTTCACTTGGCGCGCACGGTATGCCGGCGCGCCGAACGCGCGGTGTTGGCCATTTCCGACCCGCCGGTACGCCACGAGCTGGTGGTTTATCTGAACCGGCTCAGCGACCTGCTGTTCAGCCTCGCCCGAGCAGAAAATCAGGCGAAAAATATTCCGGATATCCCGTGGACGCCCCGTCAGAAAGCCTGAAATCGGGCGCTCTACACTATTGACGTAGCAGTTTTCAAGCAGCCAGTTGCGCCGCCAGGAGCTTGCGCCCACGGTGCAGCCGGCTCATCACGGTGCCCAGGGGCAGGCCCAGTTCGACGGCTGCCTCGCGGTAGGAGCGCTCCTGCAAGTCGACGAGCACGATGACGGAACGGAAGCCGTCGGGGAGCGCGTCGAGTTTCTCTTTGGTCGAGAGCGTGAGCCGCACCTCGTGCTCCGGCGAACCATTGGCCGGCGGGATCGTCCACGCGCAGGGATCCGTCGAGAGGATGCGCAGCGCGTTGCGTTCGCGGCGCTGGCGGCGGTACCGCGTGATGAAGACGCTGAAGAGGATCTGAAAGACCCACGCGCGCAGGTTCGTGCCGGGCTCGTACTGGTCAGCGAAGCGCAAGGCGCGCTCGATGGTGTCTTGAACCATGTCGTCGGCCAATGCGGCGTTCGCGGCGAGGCGAAGCGCGCGCCCGCGAAGCTCGGGAACGAGGGTGACGAGCCCCGCGCGAAGCGAAGGAACATCCTGCGCCGCCAACACGGGGCGGGGAGGGCGGCGAATCGAGCGGTCGACTTGGTGCGAAGTAAGCGACATGTCGACACGTTCAGCAATGCCGATGCCGCCCCTCTTCTTCTGTATTTTCGACTAGTTACACGCGCCTACCTTCTCGGCGTGTGTCAAAGCGGACAACGCGTGTGGGCCCGTGAGCTCGGCTCAAAATAATTCACGCAGAACTGCAGGAACGCCGTCGGCGATCTGCGACGCAAGCAGGCCGCGGTCGGCGCCAGCTGCGGAGACCGCGCCGCCCTCGGCGTGGAGGAACGCGCCCGCGCAGGCAGCCTCGAACGGCTCGAGCACGCTGGTCAGGGCGCCAATGATGCCCGCGAGCACGTCGCCCGAGCCAGCCGTGGCCAACGCCGGGGTGCCGCGCACGTTGATGACCAGACGGCCGTCCGGCGCCGCGATGATGGAGTGCGCGCCCTTGAGAAGCACCACCGCGCCGGTGCGGCGGGCCGCCTCCGTGGCCGAGCCGAAGCGGTCCGCCTCGATTTTGTCGGAGGTGGTCTCCAGAAGCCGCGCCAGCTCGCCCGCGTGCGGCGTGAGGATGTGCGGCCCCGCCAGCGCAAACGACCCGGAGCGCGCGAGCAAGGTGATGGCATCCGCATCGAGCACCAAGGGCCCGCGCCACGCGGCAAGGACGTGCGCCAAGGCCGCGCGCGCGGCCTCGTCCAGGCCGAAGCCGGGGCCGATGACGACGGAGCGCTTCGAGCGCAATGCGGCATCGATGCTCGCCGCAACCGCATCTCGGTCAATCGACGCGGTCATCACCTCGAGGACGCGCGATTGCAGCGCGGCCACGGCCTCGGGCCACGTGACGATGGTCGCCGCCCCTGCCCCCGCGCGCAGTGCGCCGTGCGCAACCAGGAGCGCCGCCCCCAGTTTCCCATGGGAGCCCGCGAGCACGGCCACATGGCCGGCCGAGTACTTGTGCGCATCGGACGTGCGCGGTGCGAGCCATCGGGCGACGTCCGCGCGCTCGAGCAGCTCCGCGGAATGCCCCACGGCGTCGGGCACGTCAGAGGGGACGCCGATGTGGATCACCTCGAGCTCGCCGGTGTGCCGGACGCCGCGCGGGGTGAGCAACCCGAGCTTCGGCTGCGCGAAGGTCAAGGTGAGATCCGCATGGAACGTCGGCCCGAGGGGCACGCCGGTGTCGCAGTCGAGGCCCGACGGGATGTCGAGCGCGACCCGCTTCACGGGTCCCAAGGTGTCCGAGTTGAGCAACTCGATGACCTCGGCCGCGAGCCCCGAAATGGCGCGGTCCAGGCCCGTGCCGAAGAGCGCGTCGACGACGACGGCCGCGCCCTCGAGCTCGATGCGGAGCAATTCCAGATCGGGCCCCTTCTGGAGGAGGTCCACCGTGCCACCGACGCCCACCCACGCGTCGCGGTTGATGCGCGCATCCTGGGTGAACTTCTCGGGCTTGCCGCACATGAACACGGCGGGATCGCCGCCGCGAAGCAGCAGATGGCGCGCCACCACGAAGCCATCGCCGCCGTTGTTTCCCGCGCCGCAGACGATGACCACGCGGCGTTTGCCTGCGAGCGCCAGAATGCGCTCGGCGGCACCGCGCCCAGCGTTCTCCATCAACACGATGCTCGGCACGTGGGCGACGTCGATGGCCCGCGCGTCGAATGCGCGCATCTGCGCGCGGGATAGAACGGGAATCACGGCGCCTCGAGCACCACCACTGCGGCAGCAATCCCCGCGTCGTGCGTGATGGTCACGTGCCAGCGTTCGACGTTGACCTTGCGCACCATGGCCAGCGCATTCCCATGAAGCTCGAGCCGCGGGCGCCCGCTAGGGGCGCGCCGGACTTGCACCTCGTGCCACCCGACACCGGGTGCACCATCGATGGCCTTCGCGAAGGCTTCCTTCGCCGCGAACCGCCCGGCCAACGCCGTGGGAGGATCCCGGCCCACCAGTTCCTCACGCTCTTCGGGGCTGCAGATGCGCGAAAAGAAGCGGTCCCCGTGGCGCTCGAGGGCGCGCCGCATACGATCGATGGAGCAGACGTCGATTCCGATGCCGACAATCATTGCGTAGAGCGTACTAGTGCGGACGCCCTCGGTCGATGGCCTCGGCCATGGCGCGCACCGCACCGCCGAGCGAAAGGAACACGGCGTCCGCAATGACGGCGTGACCGATGTTGAGCTCGACCAACTCGCGGATCCGCACCAGCTCGACCACATTGTCGCGGGTGAGGCCGTGGCCGGCCGCCACCTCGAGGCCCAGCCGATGTCCAAGTGCCGCCCCCTTTGCCAGCCGGTCGAGCTCCCGCGCGCGGGCCGCGGGATCGTGGAAGGCGTGGGCGTATTCGCCGGTGTGCAGCTCGATCTGCTGCACCCCCAGGCGGTGCGAGGCCTCGATTTGCGCCTCATCGGCGGCGATGAACAGACTCACCTTGATGCCCACGTCGAGCAGCGCCCGAACGTACTCGCCCAGGACGTCGCCGCCCCCCCGCACGTCGAGTCCGCCCTCGGTGGTGCGCTCCTCACGCCGCTCGGGAACGAGGGTGACCACGTCCGGGGACGTCTTCTGGGCAATGGCCACCATCTCCGCGGTCGCGGCCATCTCCAGGTTGAACACCTCGTCGGCGTCGCGCAGAAGCTCCCCTAGCCGGCGAACGTCGTCATCGACGATGTGCCGCCGATCCTCCCGCAGATGCGCGGTAATGCCGTGCGCACCCGCCTGAATGCAGATGCGCGCCGCCTCGATCGGATCGGGATAGGGGGTGTGCCGCGCATTGCGGAGGGTCGCAACGTGGTCGACATTGATGTGAAGGCGCATACCCTGCATACCTGCAGATGTAGCAGAGGCTGCGCCTTCTCGTCGCGAGTCCTTGCTAATCGTTGTCCGCCCCTGCTGCGTTTTCCGCGAGATCGTCGTCGGTCTTCGGGGTCGACAAGAGTTCACCGTTCGGGCCGTCGCGGCGCACGATGAAGGTCTTGCGCGTCGAGGTGTCCGGGCTCTCCCGGGCCACGATGCTGATGATGTTCACACCGGGCCGGAGCGGCAGGTCGGCCTCGAAGGGCAGCTTCTTCGGATCGGCCCCGCCGCGGTTCGAGCGGTAAAACACCTTGCGCGAGCCCACGAAGATGAACGCATCGAGCAGCCGTTCGCTGTCCGTCGCCGTCGCCTTGATGGCCGTGTGCGCATCGCGCGTGAAGAGCGACGTGGCCGCCAGCTCGATGGCCGGCGGCGCGTGCGCCATCGTCTCCTCGAAGGCCACCGCCCCGCCGGCCGCACCGCCCGGCTCGAGGTCACGCGTCCGGGCGAAGGCAAAGCGCCCCCCGCCCAAGGCGAGCTTCGTGTAGTCATTGGCGGTTGCCATCACCCCGGCGGACACGCCCGCGGGCAGCTTGCCCACCAAGCGCGCACCGCCCTCGGGCGACTCGAAGAGCTCGGCCCCCGAGCTCTTCGCGCGCATCGCACCCGACCCCGCTTGCAGCGGAATCGCCGCCGCGATGGGCATCCGGATCTTCTCGGCCACCGACTCGCGCAAATCGCGATCGGCAATGGACAGCTCCACCTTGGCTTCCGCATCGGGAAGCTGGGACTGCACGTCGAAGGTGAAAGCCACCTTGCGCGTCTCGCCCGGGTTCATGCTCGACAGGTCGAAGCGGCCATCGTGGAGAAGCAGCCCATCGCCCGAGAGGTTGCGCAGGTTGGCCTGCGTCTCGTACGAGCGCCCCTTCCCCACGTTGCGAACCGTGAGGTACACGGTCACGCCCTCGTCCTTCTGAATGCGCCCGTCGCCGTTGCCCTTGCGGTTGTCGGCCACCTGGTACGCGTAGGCGAACACCGGCCGCTCGAGCGAGCGAATCGTCGCGCGCAGCTCCGCATCGGCCGGCGCACGCCCGCGCGCCTCCTCGAAGTGCAGCTTGATGCCATCGGCCCGCGTCAATGCATCGCGCGGAATGCGGCACACGCGCGGAGCATCCTTCGGCAGCGGCGCGGTCGACCCCGCGCGGTGGCCTTCGATGTCGCACCAGCCGAGCGGCGCCGTCGCCGTCTTGCTCTTGCCCGGATCGAGCCGGCCGATGACCAGCTCCTTGTTGTCGAAGTACGGGTTGTCACTCTTCGTGACCGCGTAGAGCCGGAAGAGCGGCACGGTCCCCTTGTTCGTCAAGGTGACCTTCATGGTCATCGGATCGCCCGCCTGCACCTCGTTGTTGGGGCGCTCGGTCTCCGCCTTCACCTCGACCGCCGCCGGCGGCGCCGGCTGCTGGACCTGCGCGACGTCGGCCGGGGCATCGGCCCAATCGACGCCCGCCGTCTTCAGCTCCGCAACGACCTTGTTCAACTCGGTGCCGCGCACTTCGTTGATCACGTTCTTCGCCGCGCGCAGCTGGTCCAGGCGCTTGCCCGGGGCCACCTTGGCCACGAATTCGCGCGCGAAGCGGATCTGGAAATCCATCGCGAAGTTGTCGTCCGGATCGCCGCCGCGCTCGCGCAGCTCCTGCCGGTCCTTCTGCGGCAGATCGTAGCGCACCACCTCCGACGGCCGCTGCCCTTCCCGCGCACGCGCATTGGAGAGGCTGCGCGAGAGATCGCGCTCCTTGATGCCGCCGGTGTCGACGGTGAGGTCCATCTCCTGCGAGTCGACGGTCATCGGATCGAGCTGGATATCCGGCGTCACACCGGTGCCCTGGATCGAAACGTCGCCCGGCTCCGTCAGGTACTGCGCGATGGTCAGCTTGAGGGCCGCCTTGTCGGGAAGCTCCGCGAACACGAGCTGCACGCTGCCCTTACCGAACGTCGTATCGCCGATGAGCACTGCGCGGTCGTGGTTCTTCATCGCGCCGGCCACGATCTCGCTGGCGCTCGCCGACGAGCCGTTCACGAGCAGCGCAATCGGGTAGTTCGGCTCCGTGCCGTCGACGTGCGCGCTCTTCTCCTCGCGCCCCTCGCTCGGGTTGCCCACGGTGGCCACGATGGGCCCTTCGGTGAGGAACTTGTCCGCCACGCGCGCCGCCTGGTCGAGCAAGCCGCCCGGGTTGCCGCGCAGGTCGAGCACGAGCCCTTTCAGCTCCCCGCTCTTCTTCAAATTGCGCAGCGCCTCGTCGAGCTCCGCCGCGCTGTTCGCCTGGAACTGCTTCAACCGGATGTAACCGATGTTGCCCTCGAGCAGCTTCGACTCGATGCTCGCCACGCGAATCGTCTCACGGGTCAGCTCGAAGGGCCGCGAGCCCTGCCACCCATCCGCGCCATCGCGGTGCACGTGCACCGTGACCTTGCTGCCCGGCGCGCCGCGCAGATGGTTCACCGCCTCGTTGAGCCCCATGTTCAGCGTCGACTCGGTGTTGATCTTCGTGATGCGGTCGTACTTGCGGATGCCCGCGCGCACCGCCGGCGTGCCCGGGATCGGGTTGATGACCGTGAGCTGCTGATCGCGGATCGAAATGACGATGCCCAAGCCGCCGAATTGGCCGCTCGTGGAGAGGCTCATCTCCTTGTAGGCCTCGGGCGAGAGCAGCACGCTGTGCGGATCCAGCGTGTGGAGCATGCCGTTGCACGCCGCGTATTCGACCTCGCGCAGGTCCACCTCGGTGCCGCGCAGCCCGTCCTGCACGAAGGCGAACACCTCGCGCAAGCGCGCGCTCACGTCCCACGGGCCCTGCACGTTGTCGATGCGGAACTCGCGCTCCTGCGTGTCGACGCGCACCTTGGCCGTCGGGGCGCCCTCGTCGTGGAGCACGATGACCTGCGCCACGTCGCGCTGCACATAATTGAGCGCGGACAGGAGCATCTCACGCGGCTTCACCCGCTTGGGATCGACGTAGCGATCGCGCACGTTGCGCAGCACCTCGTTGACCACTTTGAGCGAGGTCAGATCGTACGAGGCTTTGTTCTGCAAGCCGAAGGCGGCATTGTTTGCCGCAATGGCCGGGGTGAGCCCTTCCCAGAGCCCACCACCTTGCAACCGTAGTGCGAGGAACGTCGCGAAACCAAAGCCGAGGAGCAAGGCACCCACGCGCACGAGTGCGCGGACGTAACGGGATTTGGCGGGCATGCGGGATTCAGTATATACGCGAAAGTGGGGGCTGGGGTTTCAGGGGGTCTTCAAGTGATCGAGTTTCGGCGCAAGACCGCGACGTAGAACCCACCGAAGTAAGCCAGGGATGTGTCGGCCAGCTTTTCCTCGGCGCGACGCAGAAGCGAACCAACGCCCGGAATCTTCAGGGCAACGGCCGCCGGCGTCACGATGCGGATGCCATAGGCGCGTTCGAATCGCGCATTGGCGGGAATAATCTTGGAGATGACCCACGGCGGATCGAAGCGCGTGTAGACCGCATCTTCTTTGGTCTGGCGCGAGATCTTCCCGGCGGGGCCGAACCGTTTGACCAATCCGCGAAAGCTGATCGGATTGTAAAACTCGGCGAGGACCACTCCACCGGGGCGCGTGACGCGAACCATCTCCGAGAGCGCCCGGCCGATGTCGGGCACGTGGGCGAGCACCTTGAACGCACACGTGACGTCGAAGCTCGCGTCCTCGAAGGGAAGCTTGGTGACGGAGCCTTCTTCCACGGTGAGGCCGCGATCGCGGGCGCGCGAAAGCATGCCGGGCGACAGGTCGATGCCGCTGACGGTGCTGGCAAAGCCGGCGAAGCGCGAGAGCAGCAGGCCAGTGCCGCAACCGCACTCGAGGATGCTCTGACCTTTGCCGTAGCGCTCGACGAGGCGCACCTCGAGATCGTCGACCAGGGCGTGGTAACCGACGGGGTCGTTCGGGAGACGGTAGCGCTCGTAGGCCTGCGAAAATTCGTCGTAGTAATTCTTGGTCTCGAGGTCCTGCTCGTGCGCATGGTGCCGGCCGGCGCCGTTCATCGGGATGCTTTCGTTGGAAATCACGCTGGTCACTGGGGCCTCGTTTGGGCTTTACGGTACGTCATGGGCAGACTCGTCGCTCGAGCCAACTGCCACCCCCATCTGTGTATTCGACCCAGATGGCGCCGAAGCGATCGCGTACGATCGCGACATTCTGGACGGATGACCCGGAAGGTACAAAGCCGAAGGGCAAAAAGGATCCATCTTTAAGGTCGATTTTGCCGAGCTCGAGCATGCGCATGGCGGAAGGTTCCACGGCAATCGGGCGAACGCGCGCCACCACGATGGAAGGGCCCTCGCCCCGGGTGGCGGCGACGGCCGCGAAGTCGAAGCCGTTCGGGTAGAGCGAGACGTGCGCGGGCTCGTCCAGCCTGGGCGGAGCATCGATGCGGATGAGCGCCAAGCCGAAGCCTGCCTCGGCGGAGGTGGGCATGAGGCCGAAGGCATTGCCGGCGGCGTCGACCCCGAGGGCACCGTGCACTTGGTGCTCGGAGCCGCCGCCGACATAGATGACCGCATCGGGGCCGAGGACGAGCGATTTGGCCGGCGAGGCGGAGACCGCGCGCGCATGAACGGGGCTCATGGCGCGGCGCGCGTCGATGGTCATCGCGAGGACGGCGTCGTGTCCGCGCGGCGCGAAGACGACGTCGGTGGCGCCGCTGCCGCTTTCCGAGATGCGCACGGGCGGCTGCTCGCCGAGGCGTGCAAAGGCTTCGCTGGTGCGCCCCTCGCTGGTGGTGCGCACCGCAAGGTAGCCGAGCACCGGTTGGTCGCCGACCATGGCCGCGGCGACCACGGCGCCCATGTCCGCTTGCGCGACGATGGTGTCGGTCTCGGGCTGCACGCGCAGGGCGCGGTGCACTTGGCCCTGCGCATCCGAGCAAAAAGCGAAGGGGCCCGCGGCGGCGCACGCGGGACGGGAGGCGCGCTCGGGTTGGCCGTCGAGGACCTTGCGCACGGGCTTCGCGCTCGAGGGCGGTGCGGGAATGGGCGATGCGGGAACGGAGACGACGCGCGGGGCTCCGTTCTTGTGCCACACGACGTCGATGCCGGTGTCGGTCGCGACGAGGGCCGCAGGCCCGGTGAAGGGCTGCTGCGTCGGCCCCGCGAGGAGGCGACAGGCATTTGCACCGGCGTCGGCCGGCGGTGCGGCGGGGGCTGCCGTGGGCGCGGGGGCCGCGTCGGCGGATGACGGCGGGGCCGCGTCGGGTACGGGCACGGGCACGGACACGGGCACGGGCACGGAGGCCTCGGCGTCCATGGTCGTGATCGCCTGAGGGCGATCCTTGCAGGATGCACCTATTGAAAGGAAGGCGCAGACGACGAACGCGAAGCAGCGCGGGAGCACGGAGAAGCTCTACACTCGTTCGCATCATGAACGACCAGAAAAAGGAAGCAGCCCTCGGTGTCGGCGTCATCGGTTTCGGAATGGCCAGCCGCATCTTTCATCTGCCCGCCATTGCAGCGGTGCCGGAGCTGCGCCTTGCCGCCATCCTGCAGCGTCAAGGTGACGAGGCACGCGCAGCCTATCCGCAAGCCACGATCTTACGCTCGGTGGATGAGTTGCTCGCCAATCCCGACATCCAACTAGTCGTCATCGCGACCCCCAACGATTCGCACTTTTCCTTGGCAGAGAAATCCATTCTTGCGAACAAGAGCACGGTGGTCGACAAACCGTTCACGATTCACCTGCACGAAGCCGAGCGCCTCGCCGCACTGTCACGCGAACGAAACACACTTCTCACCGTCTTTCAAAATCGCCGCTACGACGGTGACTTCCTCACCGTGCGCGATCTCCTGTCCAAAGGAACGCTCGGTCGCCTGGTGCGCTACGAAGCATACTACGATCGATTCCGCCCCGAAGTGCGCAAACGCTGGCGCGAACAGGCGGGCGAGGGCACCGGCATTCTCTACGACCTCGGGCCGCACATCATCGATCAGGCGCTCGAGCTCTTCGGGCTACCCGAATCGGTCGATGCGCGCGTCTTCCGCGAACGCGAAGGTGCCCAAACCGACGACGCATTCGAAATCGTCCTGCGCTATCCCAACCTGCGCGTTCAGCTCGGGGCCAACATGCTCGCCGCAGCGCAGCGTCCGCGCTTTTACCTTCGCGGCTCGGAGGGCACCTTCGTCAAATACGGTGTCGACCCCCAAGAGGCCGAGCTGCTCGCCGGCAATCATTATGCATCCGCCCATTGGGGGGAGGAAAAAGAAGATGCGTGGGGAACTGTATTCTCGATACCGACTGGGGACAAGGCGATCCACCAGAAGATCGCGACGCAACGCGGCGATTACCGCGCCTACTACCGCGATGTCGCCAATGCAATTCGCGCCAAAAAAGACGCTCCGGTGACGCCCGAACATGGAGTTCGCACAATGCGAGTTATCGAACTTGCGCTCGCGAGCAATCGCGAGAATCGCGAAATACAATGGCGATAATTGCGAGTAAGCAAACGTAGGAATTAAATTCGATGATCTCTACCGGCAAATAAGGTTTCACTTATTTTCATTTTTGGTATGAAGCCACGTTCACCACGCCGCGCACCTCCAAACGTGAAGGGAGTTCCACGATGAACGTGAATTTCCGATTGAGCCGAATGGTTCGTCGCAATGCATGGATGGCGGGGGCCGTCCTGCTTCTGGGAGTCGGCTGCGCCGCCCCCACCGACGGCCAGGACCCCGAGACGAATACCCAAAATGACGATCTCAAGGCCGGTTCGGCGGACCACACCGCCGGCTCGCAGATCCGACTGCACGAGGGCACGGACGCCCCCGAAATGATGGCGGAGGCGGAGACCGACGCGGTGGCCGCCACCGTGTTGGGCTGCGACGTGAGCGGTCACCAGGGAAATGTGAATTGGGCGGCCGCTTGGAACGCGGGCGCGAGGTTCTGTTACGTCAAGGCGACGGAAGGCACCTCGTACCGCAATCCGAACTTCGCGCAGCAGTACAATGGCTCGTACAACCAGGGGATGATCCGCGGCGCCTACCACTTCGCGCTGCCGAACAACTCCAGCGGCACCGCGCAGGCCGACTTCTTCGTCGATCACGGCGGCGGTTGGTCGGGCGACGGCAAAACGCTGCCCCCGGCGCTCGACATGGAATACAACCCGTACGGGGCGACCTGCTACGGCTTGAGTGCGTCCTCCATGGTTCAGTGGGTGCGCGACTTCTCCAATCGGGTCCACGCGCGCACGCGCAAGTATCCGATGATTTACACCAGCACCAGCTGGTGGTCGCAATGCACCGGCAACAACGGTGGATTCGGCGGCACGAATCCCCTCTGGATCCCGCGCTACGGCTCCAGCGTGGGTACCTTGCCCGCGGGCTGGGGTTACCACACCATCTGGCAATACGCCGACTCGGGGTCGATGCCCGGTGATCAGAATCGCTTCAACGGTGCCTACGACCGCCTGCAGGCGCTGGCCACCAATCCCGACTGAGCAATCTTGAAATGGCGGGCCTCCACTCCCGGAGGCCCGCCTTCTTTCTTTTCAATTGAGGATTCTGGCCATGAGATGCCTTATTTGGATAATCGGCGCCAGCTTCGTCGCGATTGGCTGCGTGGCATCGACCGAGCCATCCGATAGCCAAACACTCTCCTTGGGCTCTGCCGATCATACGGCTGGCTCTCAGATTCGCCTGCACGAGGGGGCAGAAACCTCGAGCACGAGCGCGCTCGTTGCGCAACCCCCCGGGTGCGACGTGAGTAGCCACCAGGGAAATGTGGATTGGGCTTCCGCCGCCAATGCCGGCGCGAAATTCTCGTACATCAAAGCCACCGAGGGCACGTCGTACAAGAATCCTTATTTCGCACGGCAATACCAAGAATGCCGCGACGCAGGATTGATTTGCGGCGCCTACCATTTCGCATTGCCCAATGCGTCGAATGCCACGCCTCAACCCCCGATTAACTCCAGAGAGGAATTCACAGGAAGACGGGAAGACGGGAAGGGCTGACGGCACGCACGGCGCGGAACGCTTTTTTTGGGGGTTCCAATTGGCTCAGGGGGCCGATTGGAATCCCAAAAAAACCCTTCCCGTCTTCCCGTCTTCCTGTGAACTCTCCCTAGGGTTCACGCAGCCATTCGCCGAAGCGTTCGCCGATCATGAGCGACGGTAGGTTCGTGTTCGAGCTGGGAATCGTGGGCATCAGGCTCGCGTCGGCCACGATGAGCCCCTCGATGCTGCGCACCCGGCCGCGCCCGTCCGTCGCCGCATGCGGATCGGAGTCCGCGCCCATGGGGACCGTGCCGCTGGGGTGGTAGCCCGAGCCGGTGATCTGGCGCAGCGGGGCGCGAAGTTCGCCGTCTTTGTCGAAGGGGTTGCGCGGATAGACGACGCGGGCGACGGCCGTGATGGCCTTCGTGCGCGCAAGGCGCCCGATGATGCGGAGCGCCTCGCGCATGCGTGCGGCGTCTTGCTCGTCGTCCAAGAGGCGCGTGTCCAGCACCGGCGCCGCGTCCGGGCGCGCCGATGGAAAATGGATGCGCCCTACCCCACGCGGCTTGCCGAGGCACACCGCGAGGGTCACCCCCGGGAGCGAAGGCCCGAGCGGTACGAACGACCCGGGCTGAATCTGCATGTCGTTTGGGCACGGGCTGCCCGTCGCGCCATAGCGATTCGTCGTTTGCACGATCGGATGCTCGATGCTCGAGAAACCCGCCTTGTGCGGCCAAAAGAAAATCGCCGACCCCGGATGGTCCAGAAGCCGCGCACCCACCGCGGGCACGTGCGCCACCAGCTCCACGCCGAGACGCGCCAGCTCGTCCCGCGGCCCGATGCCTGAGCGCAGCAAGATCCCCGGCGTCGCCACCGCGCCCCCCGAAAGCACCACGCGATCCGCGTCGAGGGTGAACACGCGCCCGAAGCGCTCCACCTCCACGCCCTGCGCGCGCCGGTTGGTCACGCGAACGCGCCGCACCAACGTGTCGGGCACGATGCGCAGATTCGGGCGAGCTCGCACCCGCGCCGTCAGATACGTACGCGCGGCGCTCATGCGCTCCCCGTTCACTTTGTTCATCGCGTGGGGTCCCGCGCCCGTCGTCGTCGGATCGTTCGTGTCGGCGCACGTCGGAAACCCGAGCTCGGCACACGCCTCGAGAAAGGTCGCCTGCCACGGCACGAGCTCGCTCGGCGTGTGCCGCCGGATCGGGATCGGCCCCTCCTGCCCATGCCACGCGTTGTCGAAGTCCATATCGCGCTCGAGACGCTTGAACGCCGGCAAACAGTGCTCCCACGACCACTCTGGCAGGCCCATCGATGCCCACTCGTCGTAGTCGTACGGCTGCCCGCGCAGCGCGATGCACGTGTTCACCGCGGACGAACCGCCCACCACACGCCCGCGCGGGTACGCCATCGGCAGCGCGCTCCAAAATCGGCTCGACGTCGCGCGGTAGATGTAGCCCCAGTCGTGGCGGACCATCGAATTTTTCCGCCCGTCGCGAAGATCCGCCGGCAGCTCCGCACCTTCTGCGAAAGGGTAATCCGGGCCCGCCTCGACGAGCACCACCTCGTGCCGCGCATCCTCTGTGAGGCGCGCCGCGATCACCGCCCCTGCGGAACCCGCACCCACGACGATCGTTCGCATGCCCGAAGGAGTACTATCACTCCAATGCGTTGGCTCTTTCACATTGCTACGAGCGCAACCTGGACAGCTTTCCAGGCCGACGGAAGCGATGCCTACACCGCGCCGTCGCTCGCGACGGAGGGCTTCATCCACTGCTCCTACCGGGACGCGGTGCCCGAGAGCGCGCGGCTCTACTTCCCCAAGGACGCGTCGCTCGTGATCCTGCGCATCGACCCGCGCGCGTTGACCGCCCCCGTCGTCGTCGCCAACACACCGCGTGGACCGATGCCGCACGTCCACGGCGCGATCCCTCGCGCCGCGGTGCGTGCGGTCTCTTCGCTCGCGGACTTCGCCCGCGAGCCCGACAAAGTCACTTGAGCGGCGTTACTTGACCCGGCCTTCCTTCCACGCCTGCAGCAGCTGCTCGTACGGAACGGTCTCGCCCTTCGGCTTCTCGTTCGCGAGCTTGCCTTTGGGCGCGCCCGGCTGATCGAACCAGTATTTCGGATCCTTCTTCTCGTTCAACTTGGGCGGGCAGTTCTTCATGCCCGCCTTCTCGAGCCGCGCCATCACGTCGTCCATCTGCTCGGCGAGGGTGTCCATCGCGGCTTGCGGCGTCTTCTCGCCGGTGACCGCGCTGCTCACGTTCGGCCACCAGAGTTGCGCGAGCTTCGGATAATCCGGCACGTTGGTGCCGGTGGGCGTCCACGCCACGCGGGCGGGGCTCCGGTAAAACTCGACGAGGCCGCCGAGCTTCGGCGCGATCTTGGTGACCGCCTCGGACTTCAAGTCAGAGTCACGGATCGGCGTGAGGCCGGTGAGGAACTTCTTCAGCGAGGTGGTCTTCGCCACGGTGAACTGGGCGTAGAGCCACGCGGCCTTGCGGCGCTCGAGCGGGGCGTTCTTCAGCATCGTCCACGAGCCCGCGTCCTGGTAACCGAGCTTCGTGCCCTCTTCCCAGTACGGGCCGTGCGGCGAAGGAGCCATGCGCCACTTGGGCGTACCGTCTTCGTTCACGACCGCGAGCCCCGGCTTGGTGAGCGGCGAGGTGAAGGCCGTGTACCAGAAGATCTGCTGCGCGACGTTGCCCTGCCCAGGAACCGGACCGGCCTCCGAGAAGGTCATGCCGCCCGCTTCCGGCGGCGCATACTTCTTGAGCCAGTCGATGTACTTCGTGAGCGCGTACACCGCCGCGGGGCCGTTGGCCTCTCCACCACGCGCGACGCTCGATCCCGCCGGGTTGCAGCCTTCGACGCGGATGCCCCACTCGTCGACGGGCTTGCCGTTGGGAAGACCCTTGTCGCCGACGCCGGCCATGGAGAGCCATGCGTCCGTGAAGCGCCAGCCGAGCGACGGGTCTTTCTTCCCGTAGTCCATGTGGCCGTAGACCTTCACGTTGTCGATGGTCTTCACGTCGTTGGTGAAGAAGTCGGCAATGTCCTCGTAGGCCGACCAGTTCACCGGCACGCCGAGCTCGTAGCCGTACTTGGCCTTGAACTTCGCCTTCAACTCCGGCTTGCTGAACCAGTCGTAACGGAACCAATACAGGTTCGCGAATTGCTGATCGGGCAGCTGGTAAAGCTTGCCATCGGGGCCCGTGCCGAAGCTCTTTCCGATGAAGTCGTCGAGGTCGAGCGTGGGCAACGTCACGTCTTTGCCCTCGCCGGTCATGAAGTCCGACAGCGGAACGGCCACGCCGTAGCGCATGTGCGTTCCAATGAGATCGCTGTCGTTGACGTACATGTCGTAAATCGCGCGACCCGACTGCATCTCGGTCTGCAGCTTCTCGATGACGTCACCCTCTTGGATGATGTCGTGCTTCACCTTGATGCCGGTGATCTCCTCGAAGGCCTTGGCCAAGGTCTTCGACTCGTAGACGTGCGTGTCGATGGTCTCGGACACCACGTTGACGGTCATGCCCTTCTCGCGGAACGGTTTGGCCGCATCGCGGAACCACTTCATTTCCTCGAGCTGCTTTTCGCGCGAGAGGGTGCTCGGCTGGAACTCCGAGTCGACCCACTTCTCCGCCGCCTTGTCCAGCGCCGAGAGATCGGTCTGCGTGGCCGCAACGGGGGCCTCTTTCTTACTACACCCGGCTGCGGTGACGGCCACCGTTCCAAGCCCGAAATAGACCGCATATCGCGTTAGGAAATTCATGGTTAGCCTCGATTAGCCCCATCTTCCGATGGCGAGCATGTACAGAAGTGAGATACCCGTCGCAATCCACGGTGATGCGACTGTAAGAGCAATCCAGATCAAGTGGATGAACGCACTACCAAGTAAGCCGACGAAGAGACGATCCCCGCGGGTCGTCGGCATGGGGAGGAAACCTCGCCTTTCCACCGGCGGGGAGACGATTCCCCATACCGTAAAGGCTACGATGAGCAAGGCGATCACGATGAAAAAGATCGCGGTCGGCGCCGTCCATACCATCCATCCCAAGGCTGAATCGGAAGCTTGCGGCATGGTCACACCCGCCCGAGGGCAAAGCCCTTTGCGATGTAGTTACGGACGAAGCCAATCACGATGGCCCCTGGGATCAAGGTGAGCACACCGGCGGCGGCGAGAACGCCCCAATCCATGCCGGCCGCGCTCACGGTGCGGGTCATCGTGGCGGCGATGGGTTTCGCGTCCACCGAGGTGAGGGTTCGCGCGAGGAGCAGCTCGACCCAGCTGAACATGAAGCAGAAAAACGCGGTGACGCCGACGCCCGCGCGCACCAGCGGCAGGAAGATGCGCACGAAGAAGCGCGCGAAACTATAGCCGTCGAGGTACGCCGTTTCGTCGATCTCACGCGGGATGCCCGACATGAAGCCCTCGAGGATCCACACGGCCAGTGGAACGGTGAAGAGCGTGTGCGAAAGGGCGACGGCCCACGGCGTGTCGAACAGGCCAATGCTCGAATAGAGCTGGAAGAACGGGAGGAGGAAGACCGCGGGCGGCGACATGCGGTTCGTCAAAAGCCAGAAGAACAGGTGCTTGTCGCCGAGGAAGCGGTAACGCGAAAACGCATACGCCGCAGGAAGCGCCACCAACACGGAGAGCACGGTGTTGATGGTCACGTAGGTGATCGAATTGAGGTAGCTCTGGCTCCAACTCGAATCGGTGAAGATGATCGAGTAGTTGTCCAAGGTGGGCGACTGCGGGAAAAACGTGAACTTGCCCAGGATCTCTTCGTTCGTTTTGAACGACATGCAGACGAGCCAGTAAATCGGCACGAAGCTCGCGAAGAGGTAGAGCGGCGCGAGAAAACGGGAGCCCTTCATTTGCCGGCCTCGCCCTTGGAATTCATCGCCGTATAGAAGATGTAACTGAAGAGCAGAATCACGAGAAAGTACACCAAGGAGAACGCGGCGGCCGGCCCGAGGTCGAAGCGCCCCACGGCCAGGGTGGCCAGGTATTGGCTCAAGAATGTCGTCGAGTTGCCCGGGCCCCCGCCCGTGAGCACGAACGGCTCCGTATAGATGGTGAAGCTATCCATGAACCGCAGGAGCACGGCGATGGTCAAGACACCGCCCAGCTTGGGGAGCTCGATGTAGCGGAAGATGGCCCAGCGGGAGGCGCCGTCGATCTTGGCGGCCTGGTAAAATGCATCCGGAACGGCACGCAAGCCGGCGTACGCCAGGAGCGCGACCAACGGTGTCCAGTGCCAGACATCCATCACCAGCACGGTGAGCCACGCGTGCACGGCGTTCGACGTGTAATTGTAGTCGATGCCCAGCGCATGGAGGGCCACGCCGCCGAGACCGATGTCGCCGCGCCCGAAGACCTGCCAGATGGTGCCGACGACGTTCCACGGAATGAGGAGCGGCAAGGACACCAAGACGAGGCTCAGCGACGAGCGCCACCCTTCGCGCGGAAGCACCAGCGCGAGCCCCACGCCAAGCGGCAGCTCGGCGGACAGGATCGCCAAGGAGAAGACGATCTGCCGCAAGAGCGCGCCGTGCAGCTCCGGATCGTGCATCACCTTTTGGAACCAGTCGGTGCCCACGAAGATGCGCTGCTCGGGACCGAGGATGTCCTGCACGGAGTAGTTCACCACGGTCATCAGCGGGATGACCGCGCTGAAGGCCACGATCGCCACGACGGGCGTGACGAGGAACCAGGCGCGATGATTGACCGGTTTATCCATGGTTTTCGCCCACGACGGCTTCGCCATCGGCATAGAGCGTCGTGCGCGACGCAGGCAATTCGAGCCACAGCGTCTCGCCGGCCGTGACCTTCGATCCCTCGGGTAACTTCACCTTTAGCTCCTGTTCGCCCCCCCCTCCCGAATAGGAGGCGGACGCAATCACGTGCGTGCCCAGCTCCTCCACGTGCCCCACCGTGGTTCGAATGGCGCCGAGCGCCTCCGGCTCCGCACGGCGCAGAAACTCCGGACGCACGCCCAGCAGGATGGGGCCTTTCGCCGAGCGCGCCTTCGCGCACACCTTCGCATCGAGCGGTACGCGATGCGCGCCCACCACCGCCGCATCCTCCTCGACGGAACACGGCAGGAAATTCATTCCGGGGCTTCCAATGAAGTGCCCCACGAAGGTGTGCGCCGGCCGTTCGAACAGATCCTCCGGCGTGCCTTGCTGCACCACGCTGCCCACGTTCATCACCACCACGCGATCGGCCAGCGTGAGCGCCTCCACCTGGTCGTGCGTGACGTACACCAGCGTCACCGGTGTCGCCTGATGAATCTGTTTCAGCTTGCGCCGCAAAAGCCACTTCGCGTGCGGGTCGATGACCGTGAGCGGCTCGTCGAACAGAATCGCCGCCACGTCCTTGCGCACCAGCCCCCGCCCGAGCGAAATCTTCTGCAGCTCGTCGGCCGACAGACCGCGCGCGCGCCGACCCAGCTGGTGGGACATCTCCAGCAAATCGCCAATCTGCTCGACCCGTTGGCGAATCTCCTTCTCGGGCACCCGCCGATTCCGGAGTGGAAACGCCAGGTTATCGAACACGGTCATCGTGTCGTACACCACGGGGAACTGAAACACCTGCGCGATGTTCCGCTCCTCCGGCGGCGCGTGCGTCACGTCCTTGCCGTCGATCAAAATCGAGCCGACCGTCGGCCGAAGAAGGCCCGAAATGATGTTCAGCAGCGTGGTCTTGCCGCACCCGGAAGGGCCGAGCAGCGCGTAGGCGCCACCGTCTTCCCACACCATTTCGAGCGGCTTGAGCGCGGGCGCTCCCCCGGCATAGGTATGCGAAATACCGCGAAGTTCGATGCGTGCCATGCTCAGTCCTTCGGGGCCAACGCGCGAGGTGCCGGGGCGGCGGCCAAGCGTCCATTTTTCTCGAATGCGAAGAGTCGCCCGGCGTCGAGGAAGAAATCGACCTTCGTGCCGGGCGCGACGCGAATCACGCCTTCTACCTGGGCGGTGAGCGTCGTCTTGCCGTGGGTGGCGTGAACGAGCGTCTCCGAGCCGCTCGTCTCCGCGATCTCGACGTGCGCCGGTACGCGGATGTCGCTCTCCGTCCCTTGGGTGAGGCGCACGTGGTTGGCGCGAATGCCCAGGCGATAGGTGCTCGCGGGCAGCTCCTTCAAATGCGCAGGCAGCGGAAACTGCACGTCGTCGGCAAAACGAATTTGCTTCGGCGCGCCATCCGTCACGTCCACCGTGAGCACGTTCATCTGCGGATCGCTGAAGACCTCCCCCACCCGCTCCGTCGCCGGCGCGTGGTACACGTCGAGCGTCGCACCGCGCTGGATGACTTGGCCTTCGTCGATCACGACGATGTTGCCGCCGAGCAAAAGTGCTTCCACGGGATCGGCCGTCGCATACACGACGACGGCATCGTGCCGGCCTTGAAAGAGGCGCCGGATCTCGACGCGCATCTCTTCACGCAGCTTGTAATCGAGGTTCGCGAGCGGCTCGTCGAGGAGCAGAAGATCGGCATCCTTGGCGAGCGCGCGCGCCATGGCCGTGCGCTGTTGCTGACCGCCACTGAGCTCGGCAGGTAGGCGTTGAAGCAGGGCATCGAGCCGGAGCTTCGTGGCCGTCTCTCGCACCTTGCGATCGATCTCCTCCCGAGAAACGGTCTTTCTCAGGCGGAGTGGCGAGGCGATGTTCTCGTAAACGGTCAGCGATGGGTAATTGACGAATTGCTGGTAGACCATCGCGACGTTGCGCTGACCTGCCCCGCGCCGCGTTACGTCCACTCCATCTTGTTTCACTGTACCCGTCGTCGACCGATCCAAACCCGCAAGTAGGCGCAGAAGCGAGGTTTTCCCCGCACGAGTGCGCCCGAGCAGGACGTAAAAGCCGCCCGGCTCCAGGGTCATACTGATGTTCGAGAGGTAGGTTTCTCCGTCGACGATACGGGTGACGTGATCGAGCTCGATCCCTTGCTTCACGGCGTCCTCAAACGCCGCAAGCTATCGGAGAACGCTTTTTGAATCCAGCTTTACTCCTGAGTTACATCTCGGCCTCAAGTGGGCGTGCGGGTACGCGTGGGCCGCCCGAGCTGGGGCCCCCGTCGTAGGACGGGGAGCGACCGCAGTTCGTCCTCACCAAACACGCGGGAACGCACGATGAACCGGACGCCACCTGGCGCCTCGAGCGAAAATCCACTGCCTCGCCCGGGCACCACGTCGAGCGTGAGCTGGGTGTGCTGCCAATAATCGAACTGCGCGCCCCCCATGTAAAACGCGCAGCCTCCTACCTCGCCGAGGTAGACGTCGTTGACGCCAATGCGAAATTCTCCAATCGGATAGCACATGGGTGCGCTGCCGTCGCAGCAGCCTCCCGACTGGTGGAAGAGCAGCGGCCCGTGCTCCTCCTTCAACGTATCAATCAGCGCGAGGGCCGCCTCGGTTGCAAGCACTCGGGGAATCAACATCGGTCTTCTTCGCCGTCTAGAATAGCCCCATGGCTTTGGGTGAATAGCTGACGAGTAGGTTCTTCGTCTGCTGGTAGTGCTGAAGCATCATCAGGTGCGTCTCACGTCCGATGCCGGACTGTTTGTACCCGCCGAACGCGGCGTGCGCCGGGTAGAGGTGATAACAATTCGTCCACACGCGCCCCGCATGGATGGCACGGCCCGCGCGGTATGCCTTCGTCCCATCGCGCGTCCACACGCCGGCGCCCAGACCGTAGAGTGTGTCGTTCGCAATCGAGATGGCATCGTCGAAGTCTTTGAACGACGTGGTGGAGACCACGGGTCCGAAAATCTCCTCTTGGAAGATGCGCATCCTGTTTTGGCCCGCCAGAATCGTCGGCAGGACGTAGTAGCCGCCGGCGAGCTCTCCGGAGAGTTTGACGCGTTCACCGCCGAGGAGAACTTTGGCGCCTTCCTTCTTGCCGATATCGATGTAGCTGAGAATCTTTTCGAGCTGATCATTCGAGGCCTGCGCGCCCACTGTGGTCGTCGTATTCAGCGGATGGCCGGGCACGTGGCGCTTCGTGCGGGCAATCGCGCGCTCCAGAAAGCCTTGATGAATGTTCGCTTGGATGAGGGCGCGCGAGGGGCAGGTGCACACCTCGCCCTGGTTCAAGGCGAACATGGCGAAGCCTTCGAGGCACTTGTCGAAGAAGTCGTCGCTGTACGCCACGACGTCGTCGAAGAAGATGTTCGGCGACTTGCCGCCGAGCTCCAAGGTCGCGGGAATGAGGTTCTCCGAGGCGTACTGCAGAATGAGGCGCCCCGTCGTGGTCTCGCCGGTGAATGCAATTTTCGCGATCCGCGGGCTCGAAGCGAGCGGCTTGCCCGCCTCCACCCCAAAGCCGTTCACCACGTTCACCACCCCCGGCGGAAGGAGGTCGCCAATGAGCTCCATCAAGAGGAGGATCGACGCGGGCGTTTGCTCGGCGGGTTTGAGGACGACGCAGTTGCCCGCGGCCAGTGCCGGCGCGAGCTTCCACACCGCCATGAGGATGGGAAAATTCCACGGGATGATCTGCCCCACGACGCCGAGCGGCTCGTGAAAATGGTAGGCCACCGTGTCCTGATCGAGCTCGGCCACCGCGCCTTCCTGTGCGCGAATGGCGGCTGCGAAATAGCGGAACTGATCGACGGCCAGCGGGATGTCGGCCGCCAAGGTCTCGCGCACCGGCTTGCCGTTGTCCCACGTCTCGGCGACGGCCAGCATTTCCAGGTTCTGCTCGATGCGGTCCGCGATGCGATGGAGCATGAGCGCGCGATCGGCGGGCGACGTCAGGCCCCAGCGTCCCTTGACCTTGTGCGCGGCATCGAGCGCGCGCTCCACGTCCTCCGCCGTCGAGCGCGGTACGTCGCAGAAGCCGCGGCCCGTCACCGGCGTGATGTTCTCGAAATACCTGCCCTTGACCGGCGGACACCACTCGCCACCGATGAAATTCTCGTAGCGCGACTTGAACTGCACCTTGGAATCGGACTGGTTCGGCGAGGAATAGAGCATCGGGTCACCTGCGTTTGAATGTCGGTCGCGGCGATGCCGCGGGGTCCGGCGAAAATGACGCGCCTGGTATGTCGCAACGCACGTGCCGCCCGATTGCGCGGCATTTTTCCCTTGATTCCTGCGTTTTCTGTTATTGAGCTCGCAATATTTACGCACTGCATCATGTCGAGATACGAGACATTTTGCGCTTGACGCAGAGAGCTAGCTGTACTGTGACGTCGCTCTAGCTCGGTCTCCCGCACGCGGATACATTTGGTGGGGTGCTGGTTTTGACCGACCCCGGAGAGGTGGAGGGCCGCGCCGATCAACGGCGGGCGCTCGCGTCACGGTTTGCGCGCGTGGAGGCGTATGGCCTTCGGCGCGATGGCGATGGGTATCCGATCGGTCCGAGCGACGCGGCCCTCGCCGATCGGCGCGCGCGCCTGGAGAGCATCTTTCGCGAGGAGCACCGGCGCCTCGCACAATTGCCGGGGAGCCTGGCGAATCGCTCGGTGTGTGCGCTCGTCTCCGATCAAGACGGGGTCATCCTTTCGCTGCACGACGGTGTCTCGTTTCGCGACACAGCCACGCGGGTGCGCCTCGTCGAGGGCGCGGATTGGAGTGAGCGGGCGCGTGGCGTCAACGCGATCGGTACGGCCATCGCCGAGCAGACCCCGGTCGCGGTGATCGGACCTGCGCACTACGAGCTGCGCAACGCGGGGCTCTTTTGCTACGCGTCGCCCATCTTCGATCCGCACGGGCAGCTCGTGGCGGTGCTCGATGTCACGGGTCCGATGGACCGTCACGATCGCGGCTTCGAGCTGGTCGTGCGGACGAGCGCCATGTCCATCGAGCGCTCGCTGCGGGCGATCACGTATGCGCGGGCGGGCTTCCGCAACTTGGGCGCGATCGAACACCTGGTAACCCGCGCCAGCGCGCCGACCATCCTCGTGGAACCACGCGGGCCGGTGGCGATCCACAACGAGGCCGCGCGAAGGTCGCTCTTGTCGGGGCGCGCCTTCGTCGATTGCGAGACGCTCTTCGGGATGGACTTCGACACGCTGGCGCGGATGGCGCGCGAGGGCGGCGAGCCGCGATTCGAGACGCGCGATGGCAGCTTCCGGGTCAAGCTCGATCCGTTGCTGGACGAGGGCGAGCACCCCTTCGGCATCATCGTGCATTTCGATCCCCTGGCTCGGGCACCGCGTGCGCCCGTGAAGGCCCTGGAGCCGGTCAAGAACGAGGACCTCCCCACGCCGTTCGCGGAGATTTTCGCCACCGACGATGCGGTGGTGCAGTCGAAGCAGCTCGCGGCCAAGTTCGCGAAGACGCGCTTGCCGATGCTTCTTCTGGCGGAGACCGGGACAGGCAAGGAGCTGTTCGCCCGCGCCATTCACGCCGCGAGCGAGTGCGCCGGCGGCCCGTTCATCGCGGTCAACTGCGGCGCGGTCGCGTCGACGTTGCTCGAGAGCGAGTTGTTCGGCTACGCGCCGGGCGCCTTCACGGGCGCGGGGCGTCGGGGATCGGACGGCCTTCTGGGCGCGGCCAACGGCGGCACCTTGTTCCTCGACGAAATTGCGGAGATGCCCGCGCCGCTGCAGGCCTCGCTGCTGCGCGCGCTGGACGATGGCTCGTACCGCCGGCTGGGCGATTCGCGGCCTCGCAGGTCGGCGTTTCGTCTGATTGGCGCGACGTACCGCGATCTCGGTACGATGGTCGAGCAGGGCGACTTCCGGAGCGATCTTTTCTTCCGGCTGCACGGCGCGTGCATCCGCATTGCGCCGCTGCGCAATCGCACGGATCGCCTAGGCCTTGCGCAGGCGCTGCTGGAGAAGCACCATCCGCCGGCACCGAAGCTCGCGCGCTCCGCCGTCGCCTACTTGGAAGAGCACTCGTGGCCGGGCAACGTGCGCGAGCTGCGCAATGCGCTGGCCTACGCCGTGGCGCTCGCGGGCGAAGGGCCCATCGAGCGGCACCACCTCCCCGAGCGCCTGGTGAGCTCGGGATCTCCGACGCGGACGCGCACCGAGGTGCTGCGCGAGGCGGCGGAGGAGGCGGTGCGCGCCTCGGGCGGGAACATCAGCGATGCCGCGCGCAAACTCGGTGTTGCGCGCGACACGCTGTACCGCATGCTGAAGAAGAAGTAGCCAACGCGTAGCTACCGGTTGCCCTTCATGCGCTGTACTTGGCGCGAGATCTTCCCCATCATGCGATTGCGCTGCTTTTGCTGACGCGCCTCCTCGGTGCCGGGGCCGCGGCGTGCGAGAAGCCATTGCTGCTCGGCCTCGAGCTTTCGCCACGAGAGGAAGCGGTCTTCCGATAGCTCCCCGGAGGCGACGGCGGCGAGAACCGCACAGCCAGGCTCCGTCTCGTGTTTGCAATCGCGGAAGGCACACGCCTCCGTGAGTGCATCGACCTCGTCGAAGCCGCGAGGGCTCGCGGCCACGTCGTCCGACCAGAGCGCGAGCTCGCGCAGGCCGGGTGTGTCGACGAGGAGTGCACCACTTGGCAGCACGAAGAGCTCGCGGTGCGTGGTGGTGTGCTTTCCGCGCTCGTCGGCGGCGCGGACGGCGCCTTCGCGCTGGTGGGCCTCCCCTTCGAGAAGGCAGTTGGTCAGCGCCGATTTGCCAACCCCGGAGGCACCGACCATGGCCAGCGTTTCCCCGCGCCGTGCGAGGGCTCGAATCGTATCGATGCCCGCGCCGGTCGCGGCACTGGTGATGATCATCTGCGTGGAGCCGGCGACCTCGGTCACCGCGTTGAACAGCGGCTCGGGGTTCTCGCAAAGGTCGGCCTTGTTGAGAACGATGACCGGGGTAGCGCCGCCTTCGAGCACAGTGGAGACGAAGCGTTCGATGCGACGAACGTTGAGCTCCGCCGTGAGAGCGCTCACGATGAGCACCGTGTCGACGTTGGCCACGAGGACCTGCGGCCGGGTGCGTCGTCCCGCCTCTTTTCGCGTCAGCGACGACGTACGCTGGAAGCGATGAACGACGGGCAGAGGTTCGGCGACCGTATCGCCCCGAAGGCCGACCCAGTCACCCACCACGGGCAGCTCGGAGGCGTCCATCGCTTCGTGGCGCAATTTGCCGGCGAGCACCGCGCGGCGGGTGCCGTGCGGGCCAAGGACGTGAAGCAGACCGCGGCTCGCGAGAACGACGCGTGCCGGAATGACGTTTTCAAGGTGGTCGCCGAGTTGGCGATGTTGCGATTCGAAAAAAGACGTCCACCCCAACTGGGACATGCAAGACACATCGTGTTGCAGATGCATGGAATTGAAATCCTCGTGACAGAGAGCCCTGTACCGCCGCGGAGCGCTCGAACGCGATGCTCACGCGGTTGCCAACGGCGCGGTCTCTGCAGCTAGGTCAGCTGCGGGGCCCAACGAGGGGCCGGCACACACGCGGTTGGCGCTCGAAAAGTGATGTCGGCGGCCTACGCCGACGTTTGACCTGGTTCGCCCGAGTGCCCTGGCTTTACCAGTGCGTTACCAAACCAAAGCGACGACAAGCGTCACGCGGGGTCGAGCGATAAGGCCCATCACTTGCGAATCTGATGTGATTTCCATGGCCCTATCCCTTTCCGCCTGCGGGACTGCACGTACACGTCTCGCTCGAGGCGGTCCTACGATGACGTATGTGCACCTTTCTGTCAACACAGGTTCTGTGTTCGTTTTAGGGGTCCGAAAAATTTCGGCGTCTTTGGTGCAACCGCAACCACCCGCCAAATGTTGCGATGAGTATGTGAAAAAGACTGCATCCAGCGCGCGCAGCTAGCACAACAAGGGACATGGAAGCCGTCACGCCCGACCGGGGAGAGCTGGTCGTCGAGGTTCATGTGGCGGGGGGTGTGGCCATCGCGGGAACGGTGGCATGCGTCGGTGAAGGAACATCGGCATTCGCCGTGGGGGAGCCGGTGGCCATCGACGCGAGGCTCGTCGATGCGCGCGCGGAGCGGCTGATCGTCGATGCGCAGCTCCCGACATCGCTCCGCATCGCGGTGAACGCGTACCACGTGCTGGTGGACGTGGTGCGATTGGGCGCGGGGGAGACCCTGTTGATTCAGGACGCGGGCAGCGCGTTCGGTTTGCTCGCGGTGCAGTTCGCACGGGTGCTGGGCGCGGGCGCCGTGTTGGGTGTGGTCGCATCGGAGGCGCAGCGAGAACGCGCGGTGTGGGCGGGATGCGCGGCGGCCCTGTTGCCCCATGGCTTCGCCGCGCACGCGCGTGCGCTCACGAACGATCGCGGCGTGGACGTGGTGCTCGAGTCGGCGATGGGGGATCGCGTGATCGAATCGCGCAAGGCGCTCGGACCGCTGGGCCGCATCGCGTTCGCCGCGTCGCCGCTCGCAGCCCTGCTGTTCCAGCCGGCGACGGCGCGCGAGCACGGGCTCCACGAGCTCGCGACGGAGGTGCGCGAGCCCCTGGAGCGTGCCGCGCGCAGTGTGATGGCCTACGTGGCCAGCGGCGCGGTTCGTGTGATGTGATCGATGAGCGTGGCGGCGAAGAAGCCCACGCTGATCCACGCATTCATGTCAAAGAAGGCCTTGTCGATCTTGGAAAGATCCGCACGCGCCCATCGCGACGTGCCCGGAGCGTCGCGGGCCGGGTCGACCGGCGGGTGAATGAGAAGGTGCTCCCAAACGAGGAGCCCCGCCACCACGAGGATGCCGGCGAAATACACGACACCGCGGTGTAGGAACACGCCGGTGAGCGCGAGCGAGGACACCGTGACCACGTGGGCGAAGGCGCTCATGGCAAGCGAACGCGAGGCGCCGAAGCGCGATGGGATGGAGTGCAGGCGCTGCTCGCGATCGAAGCCTTCGTCCTGTAAGGAGTAGAGCACGTCGAAGCCGAGCAACCACGTCACCACGGCGACCATGAGGGCAAGGATGCCTCCGGTGACCGGCGCCCCCACGGCGATCCATGCTCCGCCCGGCGCGAGCGACAAAGCGACGCCAAGCCACGCATGCGCAGCCCACGTAAAGCGCTTGGCGTACGAGTAGCCGAGCAGCACCGCCAGGACGGGCAGTGCGAGCACCGCCGGGGCCGTGCCCAAGGTGGTCGCCGAGAGAACGAAGACGGCGGCCGAAGCCAGGGCGAGCGCGGCGGCTTCCCAGGGACGCACGTCGCCCCGTTGAATGGGGCGCGTCGCCGTGCGCGGGTTCTTCGCGTCGATGTCGCGATCCGCCCAGCGGTTGAAGGCCATGGCGCTGGTGCGCGCCGAGACCATGCAGATGAGCATCGCCACCACGCGGGCAGCGGTCAGCGGTGGATGCGGCATCGAGAGTGCGAGCACCACGGCCGACGCCGCGAAGGGCAGCGCGAAAATCGTGTGCGCAAAGGCAACCAACGTCGAATACGAGCGCAAGCGAGCAACGATCACGAGACCTCCCGAATCCACCGACGCGGTGCTTTGACGTGCCGGAGCAGCAGCGCCGCTCCGTCCTGAATCTGTGCCGCGCCGGCGATGTCCACGGCGAGCAGCCCGGGGCGTGCGCCGCGCGAAATGCGGCCGAGCGCCGGGCGGCCGAGTGCCTGCGCACCGTTGTGCGTGGCCATGCGCACGAGGTCGGCCGCCGGCACGGTGGAGAAGCGGTCCGCGAGCGCCCGCGCCTCGGCGAGCACGTCGAGCGAGGCGTTCGACGCGAGCGAGTCGGTCCCCAGCGCAGGCTCGATGCCCGCAGCGCGTGCGGCGAGCAGCGGCGGAAGGCGGCCCTCGATGTACAAATTCGACCGCGGGCAGAGCACCACGTGCGAGCCGCTCTTCGCCACGCGCTCGAGCTCCTCGGGCAGCGCGTCGGTCAAGTGCACCAGGAGCATGTGCGGCCCCAGTGCGCCCAGCGCCTCGGCGTACGCGATGGGCGACTGCATCGGCCACACGACGTCTGCGGCACCGCGCAGCCGCCCGCGCAGCCAATCGGTCACCGGGCCATCGCCATGTTCCAGCGCACGCCGTTCGGCCGCGTGCTCGGCCAGGTGAAGGCTGGTGCGCAAGCCGGCGTCCTTCGCGTGCTGGACGATCTTGCGCACCACGTCGGCAAGCGTCGTGTGAAGGGTATGCGCCGTTGGAACGTACGCGAGCCCGGGCCACGCCCTGGTCCCCGCGCTGGAAGCCGCGAGCATCTCCTCGGCGCGCTCGGCCACGTCCCCGCCCACGCCGAAAACCTCGTGAAAAATGGACCCTTCGATCCCGCTGCGCGCGAGGTGCTCGGCCGCGGCGAGGCTGTTCGTCACCTCGCCCACGGCGGCGGTTCCATGCCGCTGAAGCTCGGAGACCGCGGCCTCCATGGACTCCGGCGAGTCCTCCGGCGTGGCATCGAAGCGCGCGGCGAGCAACGAATCGACCCACGGCAGGAAGCCATGCCCGCCCGGCACGAGACCGCGCAACGCGCTCAGCTCGAGATGCGTATGCGCGTTGACTAGCCCCGGAAAGACGACGCCGTGCACCCGCTCGACGGGCGCCCCCCCGTGGCGCGGGAGGACCTCGGCCGCGGCCCCCACGTCCTCGATCGTGCCATCCTCGGCGACCACCACCGCACCATCGCGGATCGGCGGCGCGTCGCCTGGGAGGACATGGTCGGCGTGAACGATCATGCCGGTTCCGTGAGCCACTCGTACTTCACGTTGCGGCGGGTCGCGCGGAAGCCGGCGGCGCGGATGCGCGCTTCGATGGCGTCGGCGTTGATGCAAAAGGTGGTGCCGGCGCTGGAGACGACGTTCTCCTCGAACATGACGCTGCCGAAGTCGTCGGCCCCGAAGCGAAGGGCCACCTGCCCCACGTCCGGCCCCTGCGTGACCCACGACGCCCCCACGTGATCGATGTTGTCGAGCATCAGGCGCGCAACGGCCTGCTGCCGCAGATAGA
The DNA here is from genome assembly GCA_037157805.1 of Sorangiineae bacterium MSr11367. Lineage (NCBI taxonomy): Bacteria > Pseudomonadati > Myxococcota > Myxococcia > Myxococcales > Pendulisporaceae > Pendulispora > Pendulispora rubella. The sequence goes on from CP089983.1 coordinate 9,417,816, forward strand.
GGTGCGTCCCGGTGTCACCCGCCGTGATGCGCACGCCCTGCTCGTGCTGGAAATCCCAGCAGAAGAAGGCGGTGAAGCCGCGCGTTTCATCCTGGAGCTCGCGCAGCTTGAGCAGATGCAGGATGCGATCGCGCGCCGTGTCGACGGTGCCGTACATCATGGTCGCACTCGAGCGAAGCCCCATGTGGTGCGCCACGCGCATCACGTCCAGCCATTCCGAGCTGGTGCACTTGGCCTTGGCGATCTTGCGCCGCACCCGGTCGACGAGGATCTCCGCGCCGCCGCCGGGCACGGAGTCGAGACCCGCCGCATGGAGCCGCTCCAGAACGTCCCGCACGCTGATCGATTCCAGCTGCGAGATGTGGAGGATCTCCTCGGGCGAGAGCGCGTGGAGGCCGAGCTTGAACTCGGATTTGATCCAGCGAAACAGGTCCTCGTAATAGGTGATGCGCAGCTCCGGATTGAGCCCGCCCTGGAGGAGGATCTGCACGCCGCCGGCCTCGACGACCTCGCCGAGCTTCTGGCTCAGGACCTCGCGCGAGAGGACGTACCCTTCCGGGTGCCCCACGGGACGGTAAAAGGCGCAGAAGCGGCAGCTCGTCGTGCACACGTTGGTGTAGTTGACGTTGCGATCGACGATGTACGTCACCACGTCGTGCGGGTGCTTGCGGCGCCTTACGGCATCGGCGGCGAGGCCGAGCTCGAAGAGCGGCGCCTCGTGGAGCAGGCGCTCGCCTTCCGCCGCGTTGAGGCGATCGCCCTCGGCCGCGCGGGAGAGGATGGAGTCGAGCGACGGCACCGACACGGCGCGCGCGCCGTCTTCGTAGAAGCGCACGTCCATGCGCGGCAGAAGGCCCGCGCGGTGCCCTTCTACGTAGAAGCGCTCGAGGCCGCGGCGCTCTTCGTCGCCAAAGTCGAAGCGGATGTTCTCGCGCAGGTAGTCGCGCAAGCTCGCCGCATCGAGGCCCGAGCTCGCGGCGTAGGCATCCGCAATGGCATTGCGCCGAGCGAGCCCTTCTTCTTTCGCGGCGAGCAAAAGCTTCTCCCCGCCATGGGCCAGCCCACCGGTGCGTCCGCCCCACGCCGCGAAGACGAAGGGCAGCCCCGTCCACTCGTACCAAGCCTCACCGAGGTCGAGCGCATACGGGAAATCGTTCTCGATGCGAAGCGCCACGTCGCCGATGATCAAGGCGCCACACGTGCCCTTCACCTCCGAGAGCGCCTGCTCCGGCGGCAGCACGCGCACGCGCGGCTCCGCACCGCGGCGCCGCGCCCGCAGCACCAGGCGCGCGAGCACGGCGCTGGTGCGCGACGAGGCGTCGAGAACGATGTCCGTCATTTGATCGATGGGCACCTGCGACACGATGCGCACACTGCGGACCGCACCGCGGGATGCGATGGCCGCACCACGCACGAAGCGCGTATCCCCGAGCTGCGCCAGCGCCGCCACCGGCACGAGGCCGACGTCAGTTTCTTCCTCGGCGATCCGCCGCGCCACCTCCGCGGGGAGGGCCAAATCGAGGGCAACCCCGTCTCTATCGGCGAGCGGCTCGTACAGCGGGCGGGCGTTGAGGTACTGAACGGCGGATACTTTCATGGCAGCACCGGCAGGATGTGGCGTTCCGCCTTGCGGTCACGCACTTTCAAGGCATGTTCGGGCAGCGCGCTCTTCGGATGCTCGCGCACCACGTTGTAAAGCGTGTCGCGCTCGACGGGGATGCGGCCCGCCTCGCGGATCAAGCGAACCAGCTCGTTGTAGCTCAGGCCCTGCGGCGAGCGCGAACCGGCGGCATGGTAAATCGTCTCGTGCACGATGGTTCCGTCGATGTCGTCGGCGCCGAACCGAAGACCGAGCTGCGCGATCTTCGGCGTCATGCTGACCCAGTAGGCCTTGATGTGCGGAACGTTGTCGAGCACCAGGCGCGACACCGCCAACGTGCGAAGGTCGTCGACCGCCGTCGGCGCGGGCAGGTTCTTCATGCCGTTGCCATCGGGGTGGAAGGCCAGCGGAATGAAGGCCTGCATGCCGCCCGTCTCGTCCTGGAGCTTGCGCAGGCGCAGGAGATGGTCGACCCGATGCTCGAAGGTCTCGATGTGCCCATAGAGCATCGTCGCATTGGTGCGGATCCCGAGCCCGTGCGCCACGCGATGCACCTCGAGGTACTCGTCGGCGTTCGCCTTGTCGTGCGAGATGCGCTTGCGCACGTCCTCGTGGAAGATCTCGGCGCCGCCACCGGGTAGGCTGTCGAGCCCCGCCTCGCGCAGGCGCGTGAGCACCTCGGCGTAGGTCATCTTGTAGTGCTGCGCGAAGAAGTGGATCTCCACCGCGGTGAAGCACTTCATGTGAATGTCGGGCTTGATGCGCTTGAAGCCCCGCAGCAGGTCCTCGTAATACGAAAACGGCAAGCCCGGGTGCAGGCCGTTGACGATGTGGATCTCGCTCGGAGGATCGTCCATGCGCTCCTCGAGCTCGCGCCACGCTTCTTCCACCTTCATGGTGTGCGCGCCGGGGGCGCCTTCTTCGAGCTTGGCGAAGCTGCAGAATAGGCACGAGGCGACGCAGACGTTGGTCACCTCGATGCGCATGTTGCGATTGAAGTACGTGCGGTCTCCGTGCATCCGTTCGCGCACGGTGTTGGCGAGCGCGCCCACCGCCAGGAGATCCGGCTCGAGAAAAAGAGCCAGCGCATCGCTCTCGTCGAGCCGCTCGCCCCGCTGCACCTTCTGAGCAATGGATTCGATGGTCATGCTGTCCTCACGAATTCGGTACGGCGCCCCGCGCGCTGAAGAAGGCCTTCGAGCTCTTGCTTCTTCAAGAGCTGTACGGCCACGGCCCCCACGCCTTTGACTTTCTTGGTGCTGTCTTCCGCAATGGGCAGGCCGCGCCGGTTGGCGATGATGCCCACCAGCTCGTTGGCGCCGAAGCCCAAGGCCACCTGCGCGAGCTCCATGCCGCACTCCGTCCAATCGATGCGCACGCGCGCCCCCTTCGGCGCGGTGAGCCGCGCGATGGCCACGTCCCGCAAGAAACGCAGTCCGCGCGTTCCGACGTCCACGTCGCGCAGGTGCACGTCGACCAACTGATCCTCGGCCGATCCCTCCCCCACGTGCACGCGCACCAAATCGCCCACTTCGTCCACCCGCACTTGATCGGCGAGCGCTCCGAGGGCCAGCAGATCACACGTCTCGAAGATCCGGTCGTCCGAGGAAACCGGCGCCCCCGAGGCACGCGCTTCGCGCACGCGCTCGAGGCCTGCGGCGCGCACGGCCATGTCGACCAACGTACTCATGTCGACCCCCAACGGCGCACGAGATCGTTGCCGATGCCGACGTGGTCGAGGATGCGCGCGACGACGCTGTCGACGACGTCGTCCAAGGTGCGGGGATGGCTGTAGAACGAAGGCATGGCCGGGAGGATGGTGGCGCCCGCGCGCGCGAGCGTGGTGAGATTTTCCAGGTGAATGACGCTGAGCGGTGTCTCACGCGGGACGACGACGAGCTTGCGCCGCTCTTTCAACATGACGTCCGCGGCGCGCGTGAGGAGCGAATCGGAAATGCCGTGGGCGATGCGCGCCGCCGTCCCCATGGAGCAGGGCACGATGACCATCGCGTGCCAGCCCGCGCTGCCGCTGGCAAAGGGCGCGCGGTAATCGCGCTGGCCCCAGAGCGGAATGTCGCCCAGCTGCTCGCGGAGCTGCTGCTTCAAGTCGCCGCCGCACTCGAGGGCCCACACCTCCGGCGCCGTCGGCGAGAGGCACAGGCCGAGCTCCAGATCGGGGTCGACCTTGCGGCGCTCGGCGAGGACGGCGAGCAACCGCTTCGCGTAGGGCGCGCCGCTCGCGCCGGTGATGCCGACGACGATCTTCACAGCGCCACCTCGCCGACGACGATGGAGGCGATGCCCATGGTGAGATCGCTCGAGGTGACGCGCGAGAAGCCGCCGCGAACCAGCTCCGTCTCGTATTCGGCGCGCGTGGCGAAGTTCTTCATGGTTCGCACCAGGTAGCTGTACGCCTGCTTGTCGCCGGACAGAAGGCCGCCCACCTTGGGCATCACGTGCTCGGCGTATGCCGCGTGGAAGGCGCGCGTGACGGGGCGCTCGGGGCGGAAGAACTCCAACGTGACGAAGACGCCGCCCGGCGCGAGCACACGACGCACTTGTGCGACGCCGCGCGCGAGGTCGCCCAGGTTGCGCATGCCGAAGCCGCAGACGACCCCGGCGAACTCGCCGTCGCCGAAGGGTAAATCGAGCGCATCGCCCACCACGGTCTCCGCGCGCGGGGCCTTGTGCCGGCCGCGCTCGAGCATGTCCTTGGCGAAGTCGCAGGCCACGAGGCGCGACGCCGGTCGGGCGCGGTCGAGGAGCGCCGTGAGATCGAGCGTGCCCGCGCACAAGTCGAGCAGGGCTCCTTCGGGCGCGCGCTCCGTGAGCGCGGCCACGGCCTTGCGCCGCCACAACTGATCGCGGCCGGCCGACATGAGCCGGTTGAGCACATCGTACGTCGGCGCAATGCGATCGAACATCGCTCGCACCGTGGCGCCATGAGATGACGTCATCGAGATCTCCCTATGAGGCCACGCGCGGCATCGAGCACGCGCTGGACCGGTCCATCGTGTTTTCCCCCCTCGAGAACGTGGGCTCGTGGTGTCACACCGGCGATGCCGAGCGACGGCCAGAGCGCGTCGACCTTGCGCACGACGGCGTCGCTCATGCGCAAGACCTCGGGCCACTCGCGGGTGTAGCCTTCTTCGGCCCATTTGCGCGTCCCGTCGATGACCACCTTGCCGCCGTAGAGCGCCTGGTTCGCGCCGTGGTCGAGTTGATCGATGGGCCCTTCGACGAAGGACATGTCGCGCTTCGGATCGAGGTTGGCGAGAAGCCGCCAGGCCACCTCTTCCAGGTTTTGCACGTTGACGTCGTCGTCCACCACGCAGATGACCTTGGAGAACATCATCTGCCCGGCGCCCCAGAGCCCGTGGGCGACGCGCGCCGCGTGAAACGGGTACTGCTTTTTGATCGAGATGAGCACCAGATTGTGGAACGCGCCGAAGACCGGCAGGTTCATGTCGCGAACCTCCGGGAACATCGTGCGAAGCAGCGGCAAGAAGAGCCGCTCCGTCGCCTTCCCCAGCCACGCGTCCTCCATCGGGGGCGGGCCCACCACCGTCGCGGGGTAGATGGCATCCCGGCGATGCGTGATGGCCGTGATGTGAAAGCGCGGAAAGCGCTCCACCAAGGTGTAATAGCCGGTGTGGTCGCCGAAGGGCCCCTCGTCGAACAGCGCTTCCGACGGATCGACGTAGCCCTCGAGCACGAAGTCGGACTCGGCCGGCACCTCGAGATCCACGGTCTTGCACTTCACCGTGCGCACCGCGCTTCCGCGGAGAAAGCCCGCGAACATCCACTCGTCGATGCCATCGGGCAGCGGTGCGGTGGCCGCGTAGGTCAGCGCGGGATCGCCGCCCAAAGCCACGGCGACGTCGAGCCGGCGCAGGCCGAGCTCCTTGGCGGCGCGGAAGTGGCGCGCGCCGGTCTTGTGCACCTGCCAATGCATCGCCGTCGTGCGCCGGTCGATGCGCTGCATGCGGTACATGCCGATGTTGCGCCCGCCCGACTGCGGATCGCGCGTGATGACGTTGGGCAAGGTGATGAAGGGCCCGCCGTCATTGGGCCACGTGGTCATCATCGGCAATTGGTCGAGATCGACCTCGTCGCCGGTGAGCACCACCTCCTGGCACGGCGCCTCGCGCGACGGCCGCGGAAAGACGTGCGCGAGCTCGGGGACTTTGCGCGCGAGCTCGACCAGCTCGCGGGCCCCCGACGGCGGACGCGCCGTGATCAGCTCCTCGATGGCCCGCGCATGCTGCTCCAGATCGTCGACCCCGAGCGCCAGCGACATGCGGCGGCGTGAGCCGTAGGCATTGACGATGAGCGGAAAGGGCGCCTGGGCATCCGGTCGGGTGGTGTCGTGCACGTTCTCGAACAGAAGGGCGGGGCCTTCCGTCTTCATCACGCGCTGGGCGATTTCTGACGCCTCCAGATGAAGATCGATGCGCTCTTTAATGCGCACGAGCTCGCCGCGCTCTTCGAGCGCCTTCGCGAATGCACCGAACCCGTCGTACGCCATGGCTGCGTGTCCGTCCTTTTGCCCCGCGGCGGTCATGAAAGACCGGGCGAGGCGGCATGTTTCAAATAATTTTGAAACATTTGTCTTCTAGGTTGGCGAACGGCGGCGGTCAAGCCGACGCGCGACCTCATCGCTTGCCCTAGCCCGAGGAGCGCTTAACTCCCAGGGACGATGAAACCTGGCGACCACCCCGAGTTCTTCCGTTTTCCCCCACCGGAGGGCCGCTCGCGCGAGAGTACCATCGTGCTGGATGCCGAAGGGCGCTTTTGGCACCACGGGGGGCTGGTGGAGCATGGAAAGTTGGCCGCCGCCATGCACACCTGGATTTCGCGCCACCCGGAGGACGGGCGGTACATCCTGGAAAATGGCTACGACTGGACGTACTTCACGGTGGAAGACGCCCCCTACGTCGCCACGACGCTGAAAATCGCAGGGAACGACATCGTTCTTACCCTGAGCGACGGCACCGAGGAAGATTGGGACCCCGCGACGACCCGCGTCGGTGAGAGCGGGGCGCTCTACGCCAAGGTGAAGGCGGGTGCCCGCGGCGGGCCATTCGAGGCGCGGTTTTCGCGCCACGCACAGACCGCCCTGGCCGACGTGCTGGTCGACCAAGGAGGCTCGCCCGCCGTCAAGCTGCGCGATCGGACCGTGGCGATCGGCTCCGCCGCCTGACGAGGAACGAAAGGCACGATTTGGCCGATCGACAGGGATTGGCACGCGCGTGCCACAACGTCGTCCAATTTCCGGTATTCTCGCGCACAACGAACGATGCGCCTTCTGATTGCCGATAAGTTGCACCCCCGTGCGGTTGAAGAGCTTTCTGCCCTTCCCGTCGAAGTCATCTACGAACCGGAGCTTACCAAGGAATCGTTGGAGCAAAGAATCGCGAGCGCCGGGGTGCTCGTGGTGCGCTCCACCCCCGTCACGGCGACGGCGCTGGACAATGCGAAGACGCTGCATTTGATCGTGCGCGCAGGCGCCGAGTACCAATCCATCGACGTGCGCGCGGCGAGCCGTCGCGGCATCTACGTGGCCAATTGCCCGGGCAAGAACGCCGCCGCGGTGGCCGAACTCGTGATGGGCCTTTTGGTGGCCATCGATCGGCGCATCGTCGACTCGGTTACGTCGCTGCGCGAGGGCCAATGGCGACGCGCGGAATACAGCAAGGCCGAGGGGCTGTACGGAAAGACGATTGGCATCGTCGGCATGGGCGCGGTGGGGCGCGAGGTCGCGCATCGCGCGAAGGCCTTCGGGCTCACGGTCATGGGCTACAGCCGTTCGCTCAGCGCCGTGCGCGCTGCGGAATTGGGCATACTGCATGCAACTTCGCTGGACGAGCTCGCGTCGAAGTCGCACGTGGTGTCGCTGCACCTTCCCATCAACGAGCGCACGCGGCACATCGTGGGCAAGCGCTTTTTGGCTGCGCTTCCCCCCCGCGCCATCCTCATCAACGCGGCGCGCGCCGATCTGGTCGATCAAGCGGCGCTGCGAGAGGCGGTGGCCACGCGCGGATTGCGCGTGGGGCTCGACGTGTATTCGGACGAACCGCGTGGGAAGGACGAGTACGCGACCGACATCTTCGGCCCGTACGACGGAGAGAACGCGGGGTTCGTCTACGGAACACCGCACATCGCGGCGGCGACGGATCAAGCGCAGCTCGCCGTGGCCACGGAAACGGTGCGGGTCATTCGGAGCTTTTTGCTCGAAGGACACGTGCCCAACGTCGTGAACGTGACGACGTCGATTGCCAATTTCCAAGTCGTGATTCGCATGCAGGACAAAATCGGGACTTTCGCGAACGTGCTGTCCGTTCTGAAGCGACATGGCATCAACGTGGAGGAAGTCACCAACAGCGTGTTCGAAGGAGGCGGCGCATCCTGTGCCAAGCTGCGGGTGGTGTCGCGCCCGTCAGAAATGTGCCTCCAAGAGATTCGCGCTTTCGACGAAGTGCTGCACGTCGACGTGGTGACGCTCCCCAATCTGGCGTAGGACCTCTCCCATGAGCCGCAGCACCCTCACCGTTCTTCGCATCTTGGCCGCGGCGGTGGTGGCGGCAGTGCTCTTTCCGAGCATCGCGGTGTCGGGTTGTGGCGGTTCGAAGGGGTCGCCTGCCGTCGACGCGGGAAGCACGTCGGCCGCAGCCCACGTGAGCGCGGCCGACGCCAAGGCGGACGCGGGCGCCGCAGCGAACAGCGCCGCAGCGCCCGACGCGGGCGTCGTCGACGAGCCGGCCCCCACCGTCGACAATGCGGATCTGACCCTGCGCGGGCGCCACTTGCTCGAGGCCATCGCGCACGGCGAACCGAAGCTCGCCTCCGACATCGTCTACCCGCGCGACGCGTACATCGCAACGAAAGACCAGCCGGATCCCGGCAAGCAGTGGGACAAGAAGGTGTACCCCATCTTCGAACGCGACGTCGCCAACGTCCGAAGGCGTCTTCACGTGCCGGAGAATGCCCAATTCGTCTCGTTCGAATTGGGCCCGGCGATCGCGCAATCCCCGGTGAAGAAGCGCGATCTGAAGCAGCCCGTGTGGCGGGTGCGGCACTCGAAGCTCGCCTTTGCCGTCGGCGGCAAGCCGCAGCGCATCGAGATCGCCGAGATGACCGGCTGGCACGGTGCCTGGTACGTGAGCAAGCTGCGCTAGCGCCGGCGCACGAGTCATCTCGTGTCATTTGTAGGCGCGCGGGGCGCGCTGCACGTTGGAACGCATGAAAACGATCACGCTGGCGCTTGCCGTCGCCGCGGGCATGACGCTCTGTCTGCAGACGGCGTGCGATCCGGACGGATGCGGCTTCGGCACGTCCCCGCACGCGAAGTACTATTGCGATAGCCCCCCCGGCACCGGGGTCACCGGCTCCTTTTCGCTCAAGCTCGCCGACGGAACCACGTGGAGCACCGAGGCGGAAAACATCGACGCAGGTGCCAGCACCGTGGGTCGGCGGAACTACGTCAGGGTCGAGGGCGCGAGGTATTCCAGCGACTGGAACATCACCGTGCGCACGGCCGGCGACGACCAATCGCGCGCCATGATTCGCTTCGACCCGTCGTTCTCGCCCAAAGCGCTCGGTGACTACCCTGCGACGCTTCTCTCCTGCCCCAAGGGAGACATGTACCTCTCCGAGGACACCTATCCGCAAAAGCAAATCACGTGCTCCTCGCGGAACGGTTCGTCCGTCGCCGTCGTTTCGCGCGCGCTCGCGATCCGCGTCGACTCGATCGATGGCGCGAGCACTCGCTACGGCATCGCCGACGGCGACATTCATCTCGTCGCCGTGCGCAGCATCGGCACGGGCTGCTACGAGCACGCCAATTGTTACTAGCTACTTCGAGCGCGCGTCGCGTTCGATCTCGGCGAGAAGCTCGTCCACCTTCTGCTGCTTCTCCACGGCCTCGTCGTAATAGAAGCGAAGCTCGGGCGCGACACGCAAACTGAGCTCCTTCGTAATGGACGAACGCAGCATACCAGCGGCGCTCTTCAAGCCGATCATGAGCTCCTTCTGCCGCGCCTCGTCGCGCTCCACCAGATCGAGCAGCCGCACGTAAACCTTCGCATTGCGCAGATCGTCGGTCACGGTCACGCGCGACACCACGACCCCGGCCACCCGCGGATCGCGCACCTTGCGCGCGAGCAGGTTCGCCAATTCCTCGCGGATCCCTTCGGCGACGCGGGTCGCCCGTTTCACTTCAGCGGCCATCGTCGCCTCCTGGGTACAAATCCTCCCCCACCGTGATGATCTCCGTCGCGTGCTCCGTGAGCACCGCGTCCTCTTGCGTCTCCGCGGCGCGCGCTACTTGGGACATCACCGAGTCGCACACGGCGGCATCGCCCGAAACGACGCTCACGCCGAAGACCGCGCGCTGGAGCAAATCCTGCGCGTCGACCTCGGCGATGGATACGTCGAACCGGGCGCGGACGCGGTCCCGGAACTTCCGCACGACGCTGCGCTTTTCTTTGAGCGAGCGTGCGTGCGGAATGTGGAACGTGAGCCGTAAAACACCGACGAACACCGGGAAATCTTACAGCTTCTGCTTGATCTCTTCGATCTCGTACGACTCCACGATGTCCTTCTCTTTGACCTCGGTAAAGCCTTCGAAGCTGAGACCGCACTCGAAGCCGCGCTCGACGTCTTTCACGTCTTCCTTGAAGCGCTTCAGGGCGTCGAGCTTGCCGTCCCACACCACCACGCCGTCGCGGACGATGCGGGCCTTGTTCGTTCGCTTGACGGTTCCTTCGATGACGTAGGAACCCGCGACCACCGTGCCCTTGACCTTGAAGATGAGACGAACTTCGGCTTTGCCGGACGTCTTCTCGACGAGGGTCGGAGGCAGGAGGCCTTCCATCGCGTTTCGGACGTCTTCGATCGCGTTGTAGATGATCGAATAGATCCGAATCTCGATCTTGTTCTCTTCGGCGTGCGCGCTCGCCTTGCCTGCGGGGCGGACGTTGAAGCCGATGACGATGGCCTTGGCGGCGATGGCGAGGTTGATGTCACCCTCGGTGATCGCGCCGACGCCGGCGTGGATGATGGCGAGCTTCACGCGATCCGTGGACAGCTTGGAGAAGGCGTCGGCCACCGCTTCGACCGAGCCCTGCACGTCGCCTTTGACGATGACACGCAGCTCTTGCTGCGACGAATCCGCCATGCGCTTCGAGATCTCTTCCAGCGAAACCTTGGCCGTCGCCGGAATGAGGCTGCGCGCCATCTTTCCTTTGCGGCTTTCGGCGATCTCTTGCGCCTTCTTCGGATCCTTGACCGCGTGCATCGGGTCGCCGGCGCCCGGAACCTCGGACAGACCGAGGATCTCGACCGGCGTCGAAGGACCGGCCTCGTGCACCTGCTTGCCGTGCTCGTTGGTCATCGCGCGGACCTTGCCGAAGCCCGCACCGGCCAAGAGGAAGTCGCCCACGCGGAGCGTTCCGTCTTGCACCAGGACGCGCGCCACCGGACCGCGACCGCGATCGAGGAGGGCCTCGAGCACGGTGCCGCTGGCGGCCTTCTTCGGGTTGGCCTTGAGGTCCATGACCTCGGACTGGATCGAGATCATCTCGAGCAGCTGCTCGATGCCCGCGCCGGTGTGCGCCGACACGTTCACGAAGATGGTCTCGCCGCCCCACTCTTCGGGCTGCAGACCAAGTTCGACCAGCTCGCGCTTCACACGCTCGGTGTCCGCACCCGGCTTGTCGATCTTGTTCACGGCGACGATGATCGGCACCTTGGCCGCGCGCGCGTGGTTCACGGCCTCTTTCGTCTGCGGCATGACGCCGTCGTCGGCCGCCACGACCAGGATGATCAAGTCGGTGACGCTGGCGCCGCGTGCGCGCATCGCGGTGAATGCCTCGTGACCCGGCGTGTCCAAGAAGACGATGGGACCGTGCTTCGTACTCGCACGGTACGCACCGATGTGCTGCGTGATGCCGCCCGCCTCACCGGTCGCCACGCTGGCCGAACGGATCTTGTCGAGGAGGCTCGTCTTGCCGTGGTCGACGTGACCCATGACGGTGACGACCGGCGGACGCGTGATGAGGTTCGTGTCGGTGCTTTTGTCGGGCGTATCGGCGGCAACCGCCTCTTCGCCTCGAGCGGCCGCGATGCTTTCCTCTTCACTCTTCGCGAGGTCCTCGACCTCCCAGCCGAACTCGGAGGCAAGGATCTTCGCGGTGTCGGCATCGAGCGTCGTGTTGATGTGCACGCCCGTCATGCCCATCGAGAGAAGCTTCATCAGAAGCTCCGTCGACTTGAGCGACATCTTGCCGGCCATCGATTGGAGCGTGATGTTCTCCTCGATGCGGATGACCTTCTTGTGCTCGCTCATCTCCTTGGTGGAGACGGTGGCCGGCGGGCGCTTCTGCATGTGCTGGCCGGGTCGACCGCCGAAGCGCTGACCAGGACCACCACCGCCGGGACGCATGCCAGGACGGCCGCCTTGCGGGCCGCCGGGACGCATGCCGGGACGACCTTGCGCCTGGCCTGCGCTCGCACGCGGGTTGTACTCGGTGCGGCGCGCCATCGAGCCGGCTTGACCGCCGCCGATGGCACTTCGCGGAGCACTCGCCGGTGTGGGCATCGGCACGCCCGGACGCCCCGTCCAGTACTCCACACCGGTCTTCGGCGTCGCAGGACGCGGAGGCGGCGGCGGGGGTGCCGGAGGCGGCGGGGGCGGCGCCACTTCCACCACCGGGGCAGGCGGCGGCGGCGGCTCCTCCACCACGGGCGGAGGCGGCGGCGCCGCTTCCACCACGGGGGCGGAGGCCCCAGGCGCGGCTTGGGCGGCCGCTCCTGAAGGTTCGCTCTTGACGATGATCTGGGGTGACGAAACCCGCTCGGGCGCGACCGGGACCGGCGTCGGCACGGGGGGAGCTGTCACCGCATGAGACGATTCGCGCGGGGCCGGTATGACCGGGGGCGGGGCTTGCACGACCGGTTCCTCCGTCGTCGTGGGAATTTCATGAACCGAAACGGGCGCGGGAACGGCAGCCGCGACCGTGTTATCGACATCGTCGGTCGGCTCGACATGGGGCGAGCTGACACGGGCCGGCGGAACGGGCGTCGAAATCGCCGGCGTGGAGACGGGGGGCGGCGGCGCCGCGACGGGCGTCTCCAGGCTCTCGAGCGAATGCACGCTCGCCCGCTCCGGGGGAATCTGTGAGGACACGTCGCGCGTGCTCCGCCGATCCTCGGCGGCCACGTTGCGACTGGAGAGCCGGTCGGCACTGGGACGATCCGCCCGCAGCGCAGACGCTGCTGCAGCGAGACCCCCACCGTCGACGTGCCCGTTGTGATCCGTATCGAGAAGCGACACGTCGGTGCGGCTGCTCGCGGGCGCGGGCGGCACGTGCGACGACGACGGCAACCGCGACAACGACGGACGCGACTCCGCGGGCGCCGGGGCACCCGGCTTGGCCACCGCGCGGCGCTTGACCACGGTCGGGCGAATTCGCTCCTCCACGACGTCGTGGGTCTTCTGCTTCTCGAGGTGACGCTTCACGCGCTCCACGGCTTCCGGCTCGACAGAGCTCATGTGATTGCGCACCTCGTTGATGCCAACGGCCTGAAACAGTGCCACGACCGCCTTCGGATCGAGGTTGAGCTGCTTGGCTACTTCGTACACGCGCACTTTGCTCATCGACCCTCGCTTACCGCAGCGGACACACGTCCGAGGCCTGCGACCGCCCGGTGTTCGGACTCGTCATCCGAAAACCTGCATGCATCACCCTGTGCAAACACCGCCTGCAGCTCCGAGGCGATGCTGGCGCTCGTTACCGCAACGAGTGCCACTTCATCTCGACCGAGGAGGCGTCCCACCCCTTCTTTCGTGCCCCAGGCAATCGCGCGTCCTCCCGCAATCGCTTCGGCAATCGGACGCCGCGACACCACGGTCTTCGTATCGCGCGCGACGACGATCACTACGTCCTTTCTCTGTTCGAGTAGCTCACACACCGCGTCGGCCCCGAGCACGAGATAGCCCGAACGGCGCGCCGCCAAAAGAAGTCCTTCGAGCCGGCGGTCCGAGCCCGCCGCAATCTCCGACCCGATATCGGCAGCGTTCGCCACGACCCGGGTCTTGAAGCTGCGCGAGAGCCCCCCTTTGCAGGCCTTCTCGAGACAGCTCCGGCGCGCATGCACGTAGGCCCCGCGCCCAAACGACGAATTGCCCACGTCCACGAGAACCCGGCTGGTGTCGGCCCCAGCCTCCGCTTTGGGGGCCGCACCAGGGTGGTCCTCCACCAAAACGAGGCGCACGAAGGCCGCCGGAGAGTCTTTCTCTCCGCAGCCGACACACGTACGACCGTGCGCCTTTCCGTGTCCTCGTTGTTGGGGGTTCGCTTTACTCATGAAGATCGTTGGTCTCTCCATCCATCCTAAAGGGTTGCCTTGGAAGCCGGTGCCACAACCGTCTTCGAATCTTGTGCGGCCTTGACGGCCTCTTTACGGGCGGAATCGATCACCTTCCACTCGTTCTGGAGGAACTGTTCGGCGCCCTGCTTGATGACCCGGGCCTTCTTGATGCCGAGGCCGGTCTTGATAGCCAGCTTGTCCTCATCCTCTTTGTTCACGTCTTCGACGCTGCGGTAACCCGCCTCCTCGAGGAGTTGCGAGGTGCGCTCGCCCACCCCGCGGACGAACAAGAAGCGTTCACGTTCGCTGAGCGGCTCCGTCCGGCTGAGCGCCGCGGAGATGCGGCCCTGGCGCAGACGCTCCATGGTCGACTCGGCCGCCTCGCGCATCCGCGCCGCACCTTCTTCACCGCCGAGGCCCGGAATGGCCGCGAGCTCCTGCTCCGTGGCCTCGGCCAGCTCCTCGAGGGCGCGGAAGCCGAGTCGGTACATGCTGCGGGCGACGGGCTCCGTCACCATGTCGAGCTGCTGGAGGGCGCTGATGGCTTCTTCTTCCATCTGCTTGAACTTGGACTCGCTGATGATGTCCAAGCGCCACCCGGTCAAGTGGTGCGCGAGGCGCACGTTCTGACCCTTGCGGCCGATGGCCAAGGACAGCTTCTCGTCGGGAACCACGAGCTCCATGCGCCCGTCGGCTTCGTCGACGATGACCTTGTTGACCTCCGCCGGCTGAATCGCCGCGCACACGAAGCGCGCCGGATCCCGGTCGTAGGGCACGATGTCGATCTTCTCGCCGCGCAGCTCCTGCACGACGGCCTGCACGCGCGAGCCCTTCATGCCGACACACGCGCCCACCGGATCGACGTCCGCATCGCGGCTGGTGACCGCAATCTTCGAACGCGCGCCCGGCTCGCGTGCACACGCCACGATGCGCACGATGCCTTCGTAGATCTCGGGGACCTCGGCTTCGAACAGCTTCTCGACCAACTTCGGATCGCTGCGCGAAAGAATGACCTGCGGGCCACGCGCCTCGCGATCGATGTCTTTCACGTAGGCGACGATGCGGTCGCCGGGGCGGTACGTCTCGCGCGGGGTCTGCTCGCGGAACGGCAGGATGCCCTCCGTGCGACCCAAGTCGACGATGATGTTGTTGCCCTTCTCGAAGCGCCGGACGACGCCCTTGATGAGCTCACCCTTCCGATCTTTGTACTCGTTGAAAATGAGGTCGCGCTCTTCGTCGCGAACGCGCTGGATGAGAACCTGCTTGGCCGTCTGCGCCGCGATGCGGCCGAAGGCGGTGCGGGCCTGCTTCACGTTGAGCAGGTCGCCGAATTCTTTGTCCTGCTCCGCCGCCTTCTTCGCGTCGGAGGGGTGCCAGAAGATCTGAAAGCCGAGTTCTTCCCCGAGCTCCGCCTCGAGGCCCAGGCGCTGCGCGTCTTCGACCGCGATCTCACGGTCTTCGTCGGCCACGTCCTCGACCACCGTCATGTACTGAAAAAGGTCGACCTGGCCGCTGTCTTCGTTGAAGCGAGCCTCGAGCTCGCGCGTGGGGCCGAACGCGCTCTGCGCGGCCTTGAGGATGGCTTCTTCCACCGTCTTGATGAGGCGGGTCTTATCGATGCCCTTGTCCTTCGCGACCATGTCGATGGCCTGAAGGAGGTTCAAATCGGGCTGCGCTGGGTTTTGCTGGTTGAGTGCCATCTTGTTCTCACCGGGAAGGATGCTTGGCAGGTTTTCCGGGCTTTTTGGTAGCGCCGCGCTTGTTCGCGGAGCTGGCGGAGCCGGGCTTCGGTGCCGGACCAAATTCGAAAACCAGCCGCGCGGCAGCGATGTTTTCGAGTGAAACTTCGTAGGTGCGGGATCCGTCTTCGACCGGGATCACGCCTTCTTTGGGCTCCCCCAGAATGCCCGTGATGACCTTCTGTCCTTCCGGGGTCGCAGATTTTAGCTTCAGACGCGCTTTCTCTCCCGCAAACCGGGCGAAGTCGCGTTCGTCACGGAGCGGCCGCTCCACGCCAGGGGAACTGACCTCGAGATTGTAACGATGCGGAATCGGATCGGCCACATCGAGAGCGGGGCTCAAATCCCGCGCGATATGGGCACAAAGCTCGAGATTGACCGCCGCGTCGCGCGTGCTGGCATGACTTTCGGCGCTTCCGAGTTTTTCGACGTAGACCCGAAGGACCCACCCCGCTTGCTCCGTTTTCAGCTCGATATCCACCAGCTCCGCACCGTGTGCGGACACGATCGGCAAAATGACGGCTTTAAGCCGCTCTCGGTCGTAGGAAGGTGTGGTGTTCGTGTTCGAGTCCATGCGAAAAAAAACGCGGTGCCCCGGGTTTGGGGTCCGCGCGTGGAAAACCACCAACTGAGGCGCGCGGAAGATAGCGCCCTGAGGGCGCTCATGCAAGAGCGACACGCGTGCCCATGCCCACAGCGTTAAAAGTGGGCCCGCCCCCCTGGACGGAAGCACACTGTGTTCCTGATATACTAGGGGTTAACCGCCCGATCTGCCGACCGCTATGGAAAATTCCTCAGACGACCGCTCCTCCTCCCCCGTCGTGGGTACCCCGCCCGGCGGCACCCCGGCCGCCGCCAACCGGACAACCCGTCACCGGGCGCAAAACGCGCGCGGACGCATCCTGATCGTCGACGACGAGGCCAACGCCCGCGCCGCGCTCAGCGAAATCCTCCACGAGGAAGGGTACGCCACGGAAACCGCGGCCGACGGCTTCAAGGCCCTGGGCAAGCTGGAAGAGTTTTCGCCCGACGTCATCCTGACCGACCTGAAGATGCCCGGGCTCGATGGCATCACCTTCATGGATAAGGCCCGCGCCGCGGCGCCTGGGGCCGTGTTCGTGGTGATGACCGCCTTCGGCACCATCTCCAGCGCGGTCGCGGCCGTCAAAAAGGGCGCGGACAACTACCTGACGAAGCCGCTCGAGTTCGAGTCGCTCAGCGCGATCGTCGAGCGCGCGATGGAAAAAGCGCGGCTGCTGCAGGAGGCGCGGCAACTCCGCGACCGTCTGCGCGAGCGCAATGCCTTCGGCCTCATCGTCAGCGATGACCCGAAAATGCACGAAATCCTCGAGCTCGTGGCCCAAGTGGGGCCGAGCCGGGCGAGCGTGCTCATCATGGGTGAGAGCGGCACCGGCAAGGAGCTCATCGCCGAATCGATCCACGCAGCCTCGCCCCGCGTGCAGAAGCCGTTCGTTCGGCTCAACTGTGCGGCCCTCGCCGAGTCGCTCCTCGAGAGCGAGCTTTTCGGCCACGAGCGTGGCGCATTCACCGGTGCGGTGGGCCGGCGCGACGGCCGCTTCAAGCAGGCCGACGGCGGCACGCTGTTCCTGGACGAGATCGGTGAGATTCCGCTGGGAACGCAGGTGAAGCTGCTGCGCTTCCTGCAGGAGCGCACCTTCGAGCGCGTCGGCGGCAACGAGACGCTGAAGGTCGACGTCCGCGTGATCTGCGCCACGAACCGGGATCTGCAAGAGGAGATCAAAAAGGGCCGCTTCCGCGAAGACCTTTTCTACCGCCTCAACGTGGTGACCATCAATTTGCCCCCGCTGCGCGATCGGCGGAGCGACATCCCGGCGCTGGCCAGCTTTTTCCTGCGCCGTTACGCGGCCGAGAACGGGCGCAACATCGAGGGCATCAGCGACGAAGCACTCGAGCGCCTGGCGAGCTACGCGTGGCCCGGCAACGTGCGCGAGCTGGAGAACGCGGTCGAGCGCGCCGTGGTGCTCTGCGAGGGCACGCAGATCGAGGCGCGGCACCTGCCGCCCACGTTGGTGCCGCAAACGCAGCGCGAAGGTGCACCGCCCATCCCGGGCTCCACGATCGCCGATCTGGAACGCTACGCGATCCTGAAGACGCTCGAGGCTTGCGGTGGCTCCACGTCGAAAGCCGCGATGCTGCTCGGCGTTTCCACGCGCAAGATCCAGTACAAGCTGCACGAGTACGGGACCTCGGGCACCTTGGGCCTACCCAACGCCACGCCGGCCAGCACGCGACGCGAGCGGGACTAGCGCGTCTTGGAGAACGCCCCCGTTCTCGCCGTTTCGAAGCTGGCCAAGACCTTTCGCAAGTCGTTCTCGTCGAAGACCATCGAGGCGGTGCGCGGGGTCTCGTTCGAGGTGGGGCGCGGGCAGGTCTACGGCTTTCTCGGGCCGAACGGCGCGGGCAAGAGCACGACGTTGAAGATGATCACGGGCCTCGTCGCCCCCACGTCGGGCGGTGCGGCGCTGTTCGGGGCTCCGTTCTCGCACGACAGCCTGCGAAGGGTCGGATTCCTCCCCGAGACCCCTTACGTGCACCCGCACTTGTCGCCGCGTGAGTTCGTCACGCTGTGCGCGCGCCTGAGCGACATGCGCGATCCGGCGGCTCGCGTGTCGAACGCACTGGCGCGCACCGGCGTGGGTGACGCCATCGATCGCCCCGCGCGCACGCTGTCCAAGGGCACGCTGCAACGGGTGGCCCTCGCCGCGGCGTTGGTGCACGCACCCGAGTTACTCATTCTGGACGAACCCATGAGCGGACTCGATCCGGCCGGTCGCAAACAGGTGCGCGATCTCGTGTTGGAGGAGAAGGCAAAGGGCAACTCCGTGCTGCTCTCGAGCCATGTGCTCAGCGATGTCGAGTTGCTCTGCGAGCGCGTGTGCATTCTGCGTGCGGGAACGGTGGCATTCGAGGGGCCGCTGGCCGGTGTGTTGAATGAAACGTTTCGAACCGAAATAACGCTAATTGAAAATCAGAAGACGGATATCATCATTGCCATTGGTGAGGCCGAGATCGCCGGCGTGCTCGAGCGAGCTCTCGCACGCGGCGCGCGTGTGGTGAGCGTGACGCCGAAGCGCGAAACGCTGGAAGAGCTCTTCGTTCGCCGCGCGTTGTGAAGACGGAACGTCGCCCGACAGGCCATCCGTCTTGCAGCGATGTTCTTCGAACCGAACGAAATTTTGCATTTTTGACGTATTGACGTCGCACGTCCCATCAATCTAAATAACGCAACAAGCAATCCCCTCCATCGAAATACGATTTCGATGGCATGGCGTCTTGGACCCGCAGCGTTGCTCATTGCCGCAGCGAGGGATTGCACCGATTTGGGTTTCAATCCACCACACACGTCTTCAGGTCGGTAGGTAGCCGCCCCGCGGACGAAGGAAATTCTCCATGTTGAGAGCGCAATTCATCGTCGCATTGCCGTTGCTGTTCGTGGCCGCCGCTTGCAGTTCGCAAGGGGGCGATGCGATGCAGGAACGAACCGGCAGCGTCAAACAACCGGAAGCATGGTCTCCGCGCGACAATCCATCTTTGTTCACCTCGAATTTGGAAAAACGTTTATCGAATCTTCCACGAATTGGTGAAGCAGCGAAAATACCTTGGGCCGGCAGCTATTGGCCTACGTTCAAAGATGGGATCAATTACCGCTGGGACGGGCCGAATTCCGATTCGCCGGCGAAGAAATACGAGCTGGCCTTCGGGCGCTCGGGGGTGGAAGACGCCGTCTCGCGGACATCGGGCGTCGATGCGCACGGGGGGCGCCGGAGCTGCACGAAGAGTTCACAATGCGATTACAACCAAGGCGAGGCATGCGCAAAGCGCACAGGCGAGAGCCGCGGGCGCTGCATTCCGACGTGGTTTGGCATCTGCCACGCGTGGGCGCCGGCCGCAATTCTGGTCCCCGAGCCCCAGCACGACGTGGTGAAGAACGGCGTGACCTTCCACGTGCCGGACATCAAGGCACTCGTTTCATTGGTTCACGAATCCGTGACAACGAAGTTCGTATCGCTGCGCTGCAATGCCGAAGAAGGCGACATGGATCCGGACGAATATGGCCGGCCCCGGTCCGATTGCCGAGATACCAATCCGGGTACTTTGCACATCCTCTTGGCGAACTATTTGGGCATTCGCAAACAGTCGTTCGTCGAAGATCGGACGTATGATTACCAAGTTTGGAATCAGCCTCTGCGCAACTTCAAGGTGCTCTCCACGGAGACGGTCACGAGCCAGGAGGCCAATGCGCTCGTGGTCGGTGATTCGGAGGATGCGTCGTCGGATTACTTGTTCAACCCGAAAGCCGTCACCTTCGTGCACGTGAAGACGGAAGTGACGTACATCACCGAGTCGGGCCCCGAGGAAGGCCACCTCGCCTCGAAGATCGACGAGTACACGCGCGGGTCGCGTTACGACTACGTGCTCGAGCTCGACGGCAATGGTGAGATCATCGGAGGAGAATGGGTCGGGCGCAGCAAGAGTGATCACCCTGATTTCCTGTGGCTACCCGTTCGGCAGAATGGGGGGACCGTCGCGGGCGGGGCGATTTCGGCGGCGGAGGTGAAGGAGTTGGCCGACCTGTCGGTCGCGCCGGAGTGATGCGCTAAAGGATCGTGCACGTGCGCGTGCACGAGAGACGGTCACGATCACGAGGACGAGCACGCGCTTGCGGGTAGTGCCGAGCTTGAGCTTACGCCGGCGCACACCCGTGCCCGTGTTCGTCCTCGTGATCGTGACACGTGATCGTGCACGCGCACGCGCTCGTGCACGTCTTTCAAGCTTTCAAAATACGCTCAAAACGAGACCTTCACGCCGAGCCCCGCCGCGCCCGGAGCCAACGACGGAACGAGCGATACCGGCCCGGGGATGGGTCGTTTCCGCACGATGACGGTCTGCGGCTCGAAGCGCGCGTTCGCCTCCACGATGCCCGCGACCGCGGTCACGAGGAAGGCGCTGTAGGCGAGGGTGTTGATGAATCCCCACGTCCGCGCCCGGTCGTAGTGCTCGCGCGCATCGGCGGTCTGCGTCGTTCCCGATGGATCGTTGTACGCATCCACGAAGGCGGCCTTCTCCGAATAGTAGAACGGAATCGCCAACGTCCCAGCCGCCAAGAAGAGCGTCTCGGCCCCGAAGAAGAACCAACCGAGCGCCTTGGAGCCATTTTGGAACTGGCCCGCGCCGAAGGGGACGAACGCCACGATGCGTGAGTGCTTGACCGTGATCTTCTCCTCGCTCGCCATGCGCTCCAAAAGCCGCATGCGCTCGAGTTGCCTCAGTTTGTCCTCTTCCTCCCGCACGCGCCGCTCCGCATCGCGCCGGGCCATCTCCCGGGCTTGCGCGTTCAAGCGCTCGCGAATGCGGCTCCGCGTGTCGCTGAAGGCGTCCAGAACCGCGGTGGGAAAGCTGAGAGGGTCCGGCTCGTACTGCGGGTTCTTGAACAGCACCTGCTCGAACAACCCCGCCGCCTCGTTCGGCCGCCGCTGGGCGATCTTCACCGCGCCCCAGTACATCAGCGCCTGCGTGACCAGGTTCGGATCCCGCAGGGTGCCCGTTTTTGGCGCCAGCATCGTGCGAAAGCGCGCGTCGGCCTCGTCGTACTGCCGCGCGAGGTAGGCGTTGCGGCCTTTTTCCAGGTCCGACTGCTCGTCCGCGCGCACGGCGGCGCCGGTCGTAAGACAGGCGGCAACCACCACGGCGGAAAAAAGCGGACGCATGGAACGCATGAAGGAGAGGCCCGGGATGTTAGTCCCTTACTCGTCCGTTGCGAGCCCGAACACCACTTCCGACTGTTGTCCGGCCGATAAAGTCACCGGCTCGGTGCGCCCCGAGGGCAGCTCCACGACGTGGACGGTGATCTTCGACACATTCATCGGCACGCGGCTCTGGATTCCGGCCCGGAGCATGACCGTCGGCTGCTCCTGAATCGTGTAGGATGCATGCACATCGCCTTGGACGACCAGGGACGCTGGCTTGATGGTCAGGGCCACCTCCAGCTCCTCGTTCCCCTCCCCCGCCACCACCACGCGCTGTTTGGGCTCACACGCGTCTTTCTTGCACGTGAACGTGAGCACGTGCCGCTGCGGGTCCACGGTCACGTGGCCGCCAACCTCGACCTCCGTCGGCGCCTCGCCGTCCACGGCCACCTGGATGCCGAACTGCGGCATGAAGCTGCGAAACACGATGTCGCGCGTCGGCACCTTGGCCGCGGTCGGACGTGAAGCGGAGGGCGGATTCACCACCGGCACCCTCCCCGACACCGCCGCCCGCACCACCGAGGACGAAGGCGCTGCGCCGGGCTCCGTCGCCATTGCGGACGGCGACGGCGTCTCCGAGAACGCGCTCGCCGAGGCCGACGGCGCCGGCACTTCGTCCACCACCACGGGCGCGCGGTAAGCCCGCACCGCGAAGAACGCGATGGCGCCACAGGCAAAGGCGCAGAGGACCACCGGCGCAAGACGCTTCATCAAGCGCCGTCGCTCTTCGGCGCGGTGCATCGTCGCGACGATGCGCAGAAGCGCCTGATCCTGCGGCGCATACGCGAGGGCCCGGTTGTAGTCCGCCGCCGCCGCAATCGCATCGCCGCGCTGGCGCGACGCCTTCGCGAGCGCGCACAGGCGCGGGACGATCGCCGCGTCGTGCTTCGCGCGGTACGCCTCGGGATCGGTCATCCAGGCGTCGAGGTCGCCGGACGCGCTCGTCACGTTCAGGCGGCGCAACTCGTCGCCCAGCGCCTCGCGCATCTGGCTGGCGTCTCCGAAGCGCTCCTCCACGTTTCGATGCAGCGCGCGATCGAGAAGCTGACTCCAAATTTTCCCCACCGTGGGGCGTTCGTGCTCGGCGCACGGGTAGATGCCCTCGAGCACGCGGCGGAGCACTTGCGCGGGGTTGCTCCCCTCGAAGGGGAGGTGCCCCACCAGGCATTCGTAGAGCAAGACGCCCGTGCCGAACACGTCGGCCCGGGCATCGACGTCGCCGCCCTCGATCTGCTCCGGCGCCATGTGCGCGGGGCTGCCGAGCACCTGACCGGTGGACGTCACGCCCTGGCTGTCGAGCAGCTTGGCGATGCCGAAGTCGGTCAACTTGACCTTCACGCCCTCGTTCGGACGCCCGTCCTCGCCCGAGAACTCGATGAGAACGTTCTCCGGCTTGATGTCGCGATGGATGACACCGGCGGCGTGCGCGTGCGCCAGCGCGGCGAGCAGCTCCTGCGCGATCTGCGCCCCCACCTCGGGCGGAAGCGCGCCGTACGCCTCGAGAACCTTGCGCAGCGACCGCCCGCGCACGAGCTCGTTGACGAGGTACTGCTCCTCTTCTTCCGGCGAGGAGACGTCGTACACTTCCACGATGTTCGGGTGGCGAAGCTTGGCCACGGCCTTCGCCTCGACGAAGAACCTGTGCGCAATCTCGACCGAGTCCCGGAGGTGTCGGTGAATGACTTTAATCGCGACGTCACGACAGAGTCGCGGATCGCGGGCACGGTAGACGGTGGCCATGCCGCCATGGCCAATCTCCTCGATCACCTCGTACTTGGTGATGTTGGGCATCCGCCCGCGCTGCGTGGCCTTCGTTGCCGGGCCCGTTACCGCCATCGCAGTGGAGTCTAGCTCATTATCCCTTCAAACCGAGTCGTTTCAGGCGACTTCGCAAGGTGCTTTCGCTCAGCCCGAGCGAGCGCGCCGCCCGCGACTGGTTGCCCTCGGCGCGCGCCAAGATCTGAACCAGAATTTCGCGCTCGATATCGTCGAAGGTCGTCCCCGTCTCGGGCACGCGCAACACGATGGTGTCGGCATCTCGCGCCATGGCGGCGCCCATGCTCGATACAGGCGCTGGCGACGAAGGCAGGGCAGACGGCAGGTTTCGAAGTGAACCGAGGTTCCGCACGCTGATCGGGCCCGTGCCAAGGCGCGATCCGCTCTCCGTCGAGCCCCACGGTGACGTGGCTGGCACCTGAGTTGGCAGGCCCAGCTCGTCCGCCTCCACCTCTTCTCCCGCGTGGTAGATGGCGATGCGCTCCATCAAGTTCGACAGCTCGCGTACATTGCCTGGCCACGTATGGCGCTCCAGCACGGCCCACGCAGCATCCGTCAGCCGTGGCAGCATTCGTCCCATGCGTCGTGCGGCCGCCTCGAGCATCGGAGCGCCGAGGCCGCGAACGTCCTCCGGTCGCTCCCGCAACGGTGGAATGTAAATGGGCGCCACCGCCAGCCGGTAATAAAGGTCGAGCCGAAAGATGCCGTCCTTGGCGTCCGCCAGCAGGTCGCGGTTCGTCGCTGCGATGATGCGCACGTCGATGGGACGCGGCTCGGTCGCCCCCACCGGCCAGATTTCGCGCGACTCCAGGGCACGCACGAGCATCGCTTGCAGCGCCAACGGGGCCTCGGCAATCTCGTCCAAGAAGAGCGTGCCACCATCCGCGAGTTCGAACAGACCGCGCCGTGGCGTCGCCATCGGTGGCAGAGAGCTGCTCGAACCCGAACCCGAACCCGGTGCGCGCGCATGACCGAATAGCTCGCTGGCCATCAGCTCTTGAGGAAGCGCGGCCAGATTCTGCGCGACGAAGCGCGCTCGCTTGCGCGCGCTTCGCTCGTGAATGGCGGAGGCCACCAGCTCTTTGCCGACACCGGTCTCGCCGTAGAGCAGAACGCTCGCCTCGGTTCCTGCCACCGCCACGACCTGCTCGAACACCTTCGCCATCGGGGGCGACGTCACGTGCAAGCGCGGACGCGGCGGCACCGCACGCGCCACCGACTCGAGGTCGTCCTTGAGGCGGGCGTTCGCCGAGGTGAGCTCCTCCACCAGGCGACGATTTTCCAACTCGAGCTGGCGCTGCTCCACCGCGCGCAAGATCGTCAGCCTCAACTGCTCCGCGTCCCACGGCTTCTGCACGTACGCGAACACGTGGCCGAGGTTCACGGCGGCGGCCAGATCGTCATGGTCGCTGTAGCCGGTCAGAAGGATCCGCTGCGTATCGCGGAATTGCTCGTACGCGCGCGCGAGAAGCTCCGAGCCACGCATCGGCTCCATGCGCATGTCGCTGACGAGAACGTCGAAGGCTTGATGCGACATCGCCGTGAGTGCCTGCTCGCCATCGGCGACGCACGTCACGTCGAACTCACCCGCGAAGACGATGTTGAAGACGTCCCGAACGTCGTCTTCGTCGTCGGCGTAAAGGACCTTCGCTTTGGTGACCTGCCCCCCACCTTGCTCGGACTTGGAAGCCGTCATCGAGCGGAGGACGTTACCACTTCTCACGCCAGCGCTTTACCGACTTCGAGCGTAACCGTTCGGCAACGGCCCATCGGCGTTTGCGTTACGGGGCGCGATTTCCCGAGGCGGCGAGGATCTCGTTGTGAAAATGCCGGAAAGCGCTCGATTCTGGCCAGATGGGGGCGCCCGCCAGGATCGACGGTACATCAGCCTTCTTGCCGTGGTCGATGGCGATGACCGCCGCTGCGTAGCGCATGGCCCAGTGGATCAGCGGCGATGTCGACGCAGCCGCGCGCAGGGCGCGGGCATCCGAGTCGCGGCTCGTATGCGCAAAGGCGCGCGCCATCGCCAGAAGCCCGCGCCGCAGCCGCGCGATGCGCAGGCGCGCAAAGAACGAAGCCGCTGGCATCGGCATTTTCTCGAGGACCTCGGCCTTCTCGACCGCCGCGCCGCGCGCCCCCTCGAAGGTGTCGAGCAGGGTCTCGATGAAGAGGCGTTGCTCGAGCGCGGCCTCCCACGCGGGACCGCGAACCGCCCGTTCCAGCGCCGTGCGCGCGGCGTCGATCCAGCCGTACGCGGCGTAGGCCGTGGCCACCATCAACGGAGCCATCGTCTCGGGATACATCACACGCTGGAGCGATCCCTGCCACGTCCCCAGAACCCGCTCCGGATCACCGCTCATCAGCAGACGCCGCATGCGGCGGCGGGCAAAATAGGCGGGCAGCATCATCAGGATGACGATGAGCGCGAACGGGAGAAGCAGTCGGGGTTGATCCCACGCCATCCGCCCGGCGATGGCTGCACAGAGCGCGCTCACCGTCAGGGAGATGTAGGAAATGGATCGAGGCCGGGGCGTCATGCTCTAGGAAGGACTCCTGCATACAAGTGTTGGGCCGCAGGCGCTGTGCCGCAACCCAGCATACCGCCCCCCACCGAGGATGGGGTAACTCAGCAAGGATCCAGTTCTATCTCGGGGGCTTGGGGCGGCGGAGCCCCCCAAACCTGCCTAAGGCTTGTCGATGCGATCCGGTGTACCAATACCGTGTCGCCGCAAATATCCACGCACATGAGCACGCTCCATGGCGGCGCGGCGTCCGATTTCGCTGACGTTGCCGTTGCACTCCGCATACAGCGCCGTGAAGTAGTCGCGCTCGAAGCGCGCGAGAACGTCACGTTTGGCATCCTGGAAGGTGCGACCGCGCGTGGGCGTGGAATCCGTGGCCGTCGTGGTGAGTGGCGCGAGATGCTGCGCCACGTCGAGCGTGCCCTCTTTGCCGAAGGCCAGCGCGACGGCGACGACGTTGCGCAGCTCGCGAACGTTGCCCGGCCAATCGTGCCGCATCAAGCGCTCGAGCGAATCGTGCGGGATGCGGTTGTACGCCTGCTTGTCGCCCATATCGGTGAGCATCCGCCGCACCAACGCGGGGATGTCCTCGAGGCGATGACGCAGCGCCGGCAGCTCGATTTTGATCTGCGCGACACGAAAATAAAGGTCCGAGCGGAAGTTGCCGTCGTTGACCTCGCGCACGAGATCGCGGCGCGTGGCGGCGACGACGCGGACGTTCACCGGGCGATAGCTGTTGGAGCCAACGCTCTTGATGCGCTGCTCGGCGAGTGCGCGAAGTAGCTTGGGCTGCACGTCGACGGGAAGCTCTCCGAGCTCGTCGAGGAAGATCGTTCCGCCGTCGGCCTCGACGAAGGGCGAGATGCGCTTGTCGATGGCGCCCGTGAACGAGCCACGCTCATGGCCAAAGAGTGCGCTTTCCGCGAGCGATGCCGGGATGGATCCGCAGTCCACGACCACGAACGGCTTGTTCTTCCGCTCGCTGGCGCCGTGGATGGCTTGCGCCACGAGCTCCTTTCCGGTTCCGGTCTCTCCGGTGATGAGCACCGTGAGCTCGGTGGGTGCGGCCTTGCGGAGGCGCTCGAACACTGCCCGCATGCCGGCGCTGCTTCCGACGAGCGGCCCAAATTCGGCGGCCTCGGGGACGTTCACCTGCTCGGGATTGTTCGGGCTGAACTCGAGCAAGGTGTCGCCGCAGAGGATCGACGTCGGCTTGGTGAGGAAAACCTCGCCAATACGCGTGTCTCCGACGAACGTGCCGTTGCGCGAACCGAGATCGCGAACGCGAACACCGCGTTCGGTCGCCACGAGCTCCATGTGCACGGCGCTGACCTTCCGGTCGTCCAGCACGAGATCGCAGGCCTCGTTTCGGCCAACGACGAGGGTATCGGCGCCTATCTCTAGGGAAGGCTTGTTGCCGGTGCCCTTCGTGATGTTCAGTGCGCCGCCGCGAACTTCGTATTTGCCCTTCGCGACGATGGTTGCGTCCACGGGGTAGGTTTTAGCACGACTGCACCGGGCTTTCGCAACAGGTTGTATGCCGCAAGAAAAAGCTTGCGCGTCTCAGGAGGCCACTGAGAGCTTGAACCGATGAAGTGGCGATATGGGATTGGGCTCGCAGCCCTTAGCTTCGGAGCCTGGATCTTTTCGGCGTGCAGCAGCGATGACAGCAACGCAAGCGGTCCGCCTGCAGGCCAAGATGGTGGGAATGACGTCTTCCTTCCCGATGCAGGTCCAGATTCGGATCCGGGAAACGCGAGCGTCGCATGCCAAAATTACTGCGGATTGGTGGGCGATCATTGCCGTGGCGAGGTGCAAAAGCAGCCACCGACCGAGCCGACGGCACAATACCTATCGACCGACGGATGCCTCCACGCGTGTTCGAAGATGGAGCTCGGACAGCCAAGCGACAGGGACGACATCGACTCGATCTATTGTCGCACCTACCATGCTGGCGCCCCCGCCCAAGGCGATCCGCCCACCCATTGCCCACACGCCGGCATCTCGGGTGGCGGCACGTGCTCGGGCCGTGTGGACTCTGGAGCTACGGGCCGATGCGCCACATTCTGCCATCTCGCACTCGCGCTCTGCGACCCGTCGGCGCTCAAAGCCGCAGGGGTAGCGCTCGTCGACGTGCCCTTCCAAGACGAGGGGGCGTGCCTCAATGAGTGTGGAAAGGACCCCGGCTCGGGTGGCAACACCCCCGCCTTCAACTTCGACTCCTTTCAGAACGAGCTGACGCGAACCGGCGATACGCTCAATTGCCGCCAATACCACTTGGCCGCAGCCTACGACGACAAGCCCCTCGCCGACGGCGGCGTCACGGCGAGCGCCAAGCGAGAGTGCCCGTTCCTTCGCGGCAACGGAGGTCTCATCGGTCCTCCCGACGGCGGTCCCTGCGTCGGAAACTGAGCTCCGGATTCAGCGCCTTCGATCGCCGGAGGCGCTGTCCGCGAACGTGACCTGCGTCGAATCGTCGTCGCGCTCGAGGCGCGTGGGCAAGGAGGGCGGCGGCAGCTGCAACGTGGCCATGACCTGCCACACGCGGCGCCATGCCTCGAGCGCCTCGGCCGCGCTGCGGAAGCGGCGCTCGCGGTCGCGCGCCATCATTTTCTCGAGGAAACGCTCGATGCCGCTGGGCCACTCGTCGCCCGTGGTCGCCGCGAGTGAAGGCGGCTCGCGATCCAATTTGAGCGCGATCAAAGTGAGGGCATTGGTGCCCTCGAAGGGCAGACGCCCCGTGAGCGCCCGGTAGGCGACCGCGCCGAGGGCATAGAGATCCGCGCGCTCGTCGACCCGTGCGGAGCCGCGCACTTGCTCCGGGGCCATGTAGGCGAAGCTTCCCAAGGTGGCATCGAACGCGGTGAGCGAAGGCTCGCTCTTGCGGTTTTTCCGCACCTTGCTGATGCCGAAATCCAGAATGCGCGTCCGCTCCTCGGGCTCGCCATCGGCGATTTCCTTCGCCGTGAGGCGCCGCTTTTCGACGTACAGGTTGGCGGGCTTGATGTCCCGATGAATCACCCCCGCGGTGTGGGCGGCATCGAGGCCCTGCAGCGCATCGTCGACGACCGGGGCCACATCGCCAAAGGACAGGTATTGCTCGCGGCGCAATCGCTCGTCGAGGCCCTCGCCGGTGAGGCGCTCGAAGGCAATCCACAATCGCCCATTGCGATCCTTGCCCGCGCCGAGAATGCGCGCCACGTAGGGCGACTGCACCTGGGCGGCGATCGACGCTTCGCGTTGAAAACGCGCCACGAGGTCGGGATCTTGGGCGGCGCGCTCGTGCAAGACCTTGAGGGCAACCTGTTCGCCGGCCTTGCCATCCGCGGCGTAAACCTCCCCCATTCCGCCCTGTCCGATAAGCTGGCGAACCTTGTAATGCCCGCCAACGACGGTTCCAACGAGCGATCCGGGTTCCGTTGCGCCCATACTCCTCCCACGAATCTAGCAGCTTTTTGTGGCTCTTCTGGATGGATTCTTCGGCCGAGTCGACAGTGACGGGAGCAAACGACTAACCTGGCGCTGCGATGCGTACGATCAAGGACGTCGAGGCCTACCTAGAGAAGCTGAATCGGCGCTACTCCGTGGTCGAAGGAGAGCGGGACACCTACCTCATTCCCACGAGCGAGGCGTTCCCGCCCATCGTGATGCGGATCGACCCGCCGCTGGTCGTTTTGCGCGTCCACATCGGGGATGCCGCGGGGGATCCGCCGCCTCTTTTTCGCAAGCTCCTCGAGCTCAACGCCGGGTCGCTGCTTCACTCCAGTTACGGGCTGGAAGCCGACCGCATCGTTCTGGCGGCCGCGCTCGAGCTCGAAAACCTCGACTTCAACGAGTTGGAGGCGACCCTCGACGAGATCGACGTTGCCTTGGCGCAACAGGTGCCGGAGCTCGCGCATATTTCCAAGCGCCAGCCGGTTACCTGAACGTCACGCTTTCGGGACAAAGTTCACTAGCGCTTCATTGGTTCAAGAGAGATCGCCCATGGGTATTTTCAGCCGTCTCGCGCAGCTCATCAAATCCAACCTGAACGATCTGATCAGCAAATCGGAAGACCCCGAGAAAATGCTGAACCAGGTCGTTTTGGACATGAACACGCAACTCGTCGAGGCCAAGAAGCAAGTGGCCGCGTCGATCGCGGACGAGAAGCGTCTCGCGAAGCAGCACGAACAAGAAGCGGCCAACGCCACCGAGTGGGAACGCCGGGCGATGATGGCACTGCGCGCGGGCAACGAGGAGCTCGCGAAGGAAGCCCTGGCCCGCAAGAAGGAACACGACCAACTCGCGACCACGTTCAAGGATCAGTGGCAGAAGCAAAAGACCGCGGTCGAGTCGCTCAAGCGCGCGCTGCGCATGCTCAACGACAAGATCGAGGAGGCCAAGCGCAAGAAGAACGTGCTCATCGCGCGGAAGAAGCGCGCCGAAGCGCAGCGGGCCATCCAGGAGACGATGAGCGGCCTGCGCGATCAGAGCGCCTTCGAGACGTTCGAGCGCATGTCGAACAAGATCGATCAGCTGGAGGCGGAGGCCGAGGCGGGCGCGGAGATCCAAGAGGAGTACACGGGCGACGTGCTGGCCTCCCAGTTCGCGCACCTGGAGAAGACGGCGGGCGCGGACGAAGAGCTGCTCGCGCTCAAGCGCAAGATGGGCCTCGCCCCCGCGGAGGAAGCTCCCGTGGTGAAGGCGGAGCCGGTGCAGGCACGGGTCGAGGCACCGCTCGATGCGGCGCCCGCGACCACGGGACCGTCGCGGGAAGAAGAGGAGCTTGCCGCGGCGCTCGAGGAGCTGGAGGCAGAGCAGCAAGGAGCGCAGCAACGAAAAGCGGGCCACTGAGCGCCATGACGCGGACCACCTACAGGAGAACGTGTGAGCGCAACTTCCACGCCGGGTAGCGACGAACCGGTCGACAAGATTCTCGAACGCCTCTCGTGCGATCCCGCGCGGGGTCTCACCCAGGCCGAGGCGCGCGCGCGCCTCGAGCGCGATGGGCGAAACGAGCTGCCTCCTCCGCCGAAGCCGAGCGCGCTCAAGCGATTTTTCAATCAGTTTGCCAACCCCATCGTCCTCACGCTGTTGGCCGCCGCGGTCATTGCGCTGATCAACGGTGCCACGCAAGACAAGACCGGCCCCTTTTTGGTTCGCTTCGGCGATGCCATCGCCATCTTCCTCATCGTCGCGCTGAACGCGGTGCTCGGTTACTACCAAGAGCAACGCGCCGAGGCCGCGCTCGATGCGCTGCAGAAGATGCAGACGCCGTCGGCGCGCGTGCGGCGCGACGACAAAGTCCTCATGCTCAGCGCCGCGGAGTTGGTCGCCGGCGACGTGCTCGAGGTCGAGGCCGGCGATGCCGTGCCCGCCGACGCGCGGCTGTTGCAGACGATCAACCTCGCCACCGAGGAGTCGTCGCTCACCGGTGAATCGGTGCCCGTGGGCAAGGACGCGCGCGAAAAGGTCCCCGCGGATGCGGCGCTGGGCGATCGCGCGAACATGCTCTTCGTCGGCTCCAACGTGGTGCGCGGAAAAGGCCGCGCGGTGGTCGTCGCCACCGGCACGCGCACGGAGCTGGGCAAGCTGTCCGAGCTGATTCGCGGTGCGGGCGGCGATCGCACGACGCCGCTCGAGGCCAAGCTGGATCAATTCGGCAAGCGCATCCTGCTCGTCTGCCTCGCGCTCAGCGTGCTGCTTTTCGCGCGCGGCATGTGGAAGGGCGATCGCCACTGGCACGAGCTGCTCCTCGAGGCCGTGAGCCTCGCGGTGGCCGCGATCCCCGAGGGATTGCCGGCCATCACGACGATCACGCTCGCCCTGGGCATGCAGCGCATGGCCAAGCGTGGTGCCATCGTGCGCAAGCTCGCGGCGGTCGAGACGCTCGGCGCAGCCACGGTCATCTGCTCGGACAAGACGGGCACGCTCACGCAGAACGAGATGACCGTCACCAAGATTTACAGCGGCCGTCGCTCCTACAAGGTGACGGGTATCGGCTACGATCCGCGCGGTAGCATCCTCGGTGACGAAGGCGATATCATGGATACGCCGAGCAAGCCGCTGCGGCATCTGCTGCAGATCGTTGCACTATGCAACAATGCGGAGCTGGACATCGACGACGAGGGAAATTGGCGTGCGGTGGGCGATCCCACGGAGGCCGCACTCCTGACGTTGTCGGCCAAGGGCGGCTTGCCCAAAGAGTCGATCCTTCCCTCGCACCAATTGCTGAAGGAGTTGCCCTTCGACAGCGATCGCAAGCGGATGACCATTCTCACGCTCGATGCCAAAGGGCGCGAGGTGGTTCACACCAAGGGCAGCGCCGACGTGCTCTTGCCGCTGTGCACGCACTTCGACGACGAAGACGGTCTGCGCGAGATGACCGCGGAGGATCGCGACTGCATCGTCAAAGAGCTGGAGCGCATGAGCAGCCAGCAGCTCCGCGTGCTCGCCGTGGCGCGGCGTATCCTTGGAACGCGCCAAGACGCGACCGATGCGACGGATCCGTCGTTCAAGGATTCCGAGCCAGAGATTGCGCCCAAGACGCTCGATCTCGAGCAGGGACTCACCTTCGTGGGCCTCGTGGGCATGATCGATCCGCCGCGCGCGGGCGTGAAGGAAGCGGTGGCGGCGTGCGCCACGGCACAAGTACGCGCGGTGATGATCACGGGCGACCACAAGTTGACCGCGGTTGCGATTGCGCGCGAGCTGGGGCTCTGGGAAGACGGCGCATTGGCGCTGACCGGCGCTGAGCTGGAAAAGATGTCGCCCGAGGAGCTCGAAAAGCGCGTGGAGGACGTGCGCGTGTTCGCGCGGGTGACCGCGGAGCAAAAGCTGCGCATCGTGCGCGCGTTCAAGAACCGCGGACACGTGGTGGCGATGACCGGCGACGGCGTGAACGATGCGCCGGCGCTTCGGGAAGCGCACATCGGCGTGGCCATGGGAAAGGGCGGGACCGACGTCGCGCGCCAAGCTGCGGACATGGTCATTGCGGACGACAACTTCGCCACCATCGTCGAGGCGGTGCGCGAGGGGCGGGCGATTTACCGCAACATTCAGAAGTTCATCTTCTTCTTGTTGTCGGCAAACGCAGGGCTCTTGGTGACGGTGTTCGTGGCTTCGTTCCTCGACGTGCCGCCGCTCACGCCGCTCATGATCCTGTGGATCAACCTGGTGACCAACGGCCTGCCGGCCTTGGCGCTCGGCGTGGACCCGCCGGATGCCACGCAGATGAGCGAGCCTCCGCGCAAGACGACCACCGGGCTTCTGACCACGCGCGAGTACCTGGGCATCCTCTACGTCGGTCTGTGGATGGGCGGGGCGGGGCTTCTGACGTACTTCTGGCCGTTCGAGCACGGGATCGGCGGCTCGTCGCGCATCGAAGAGCGCGCGGCGGCGTTCTCGCTGTTGGCGTTGAGCCCCCTCTTTCACGCACTGAGCTGCCGCTCGGCGACGATGTCCATCGCGGCGCTGAAGCCGAAGATCTCGGGCCCGTTGGCGCTGGCCATCTTGTTGAGCGGCGCGATCCACTTGGTCTCGGTGTTCGTTCCGGCGTTGCGTCCGGTGTTCCGCACGTACCTGATGACCGGCGAGGAATGGCTCATTCTGCTCTTGCTCTCGGCCTCCATCGTGCCGGGCGTGGAGCTGATGAAGCTTCTCCAACGGGTTGGCATCGGAGGCCGCACCCTCGGCCCCGTCTCACGACGAAGCACGGAAAGCTAGAATATGCGGCGAGCCTATCTCGGTCTTTTTCTCCCGCTTCTCGTGGGATGCGGGGCAGGCTCGCAGGAAGCGAAATCGCCCTCTTCGTCGAACGGGTCTCCAGGGAATGCGGGCGACGTGTCCATCGGCGATGCGGCCGTGCGTCAGGGCGGCATGTGGTCGACGGAGGAGAGCGCGCCGCCGCTGGCGAGCGCCCTCGAAGCGTTCCGCGTGGAGAAGAAGATCAAGCTCGACGGCGTCTTGGGCGAGTGGCCCGCACGCGCGCCCGCGACCACGGCGGTTCAGGGGTCCGCCGGTGAGCTGACCTTCCAGGGCGCCGTGCAGTACGACGATCAATACGTGTATGTTGCAGGCGAAACGAACGATGCGAAGTTCGTCGCGGGCAAGGACCACGCGTCGCTGACCATCGCGATTCCCGGGCCGGGCGGCATCCCCAGCGCACACGAGATCGCGTTTTTCCCGGGTAAGCCGGGTGAGACGGCGGGCCGGGTGCTCTTTGCCTTCGGCGCGAAACGCGGTGAGGTCGTGCCCGGCGCCAAGGTCGTCGAGGCACCGCACGCGGGCGGTGGCTACAGCTTCGAGGCCGTGGTGCCGTGGAGCACCTTCCCCGAGGCGCGTGCGGTCCGCGTGGGCTTGCGCGGGGTGCTCTCGTACTACGATGCCGGGGAGAAGACCGCGACGATCCTGGCCACCGGACCGGGCGACGTCGAGCACGTGACCGCCCTGCCCTCGCTGCCGACGGAGCCGGAGCAAGCGCTGATGGCGGGGTTGCTCAAGCCGCGCGGTCTCGCGGCGCGGGGTCCGACCATCGACGTGTACGCCGACGTTTTCGGCGACGGGCAACGCGAGCGCGTCTCCGTGTTCGGGCACTTCCTCACCATCGTGGGGCAAGGCTACCGCGACGGAAAAGAGTTCTTCTATCGGGACCTCGGAAGCCGCACCGTCGTGCGCGTGGACGCCCGCGATGTCACGGGCGAGGGCAAGGACGACCTGCTCGTGCGCTCCCACTTCGAGCAAGGCGGCATGACGCACGATTGGTTCGAGGTTTGGCAGATCGCCGCGAGCGGCGAGCCGGCCACGCTTTTCGGCCAGGAGATCGAGCTCGCCCGCGGCAACGCGAAGATCGCCAACAGCGTGCACGTGCACGAGCGCGAAATCGAGATTGCCGTCGACCCGGCTGCGGGGCCAGGCACGTCGTTGATTCCGACGAAGCCCGCCGAGGTGGAGCCGATCCTCACGCCGTGGGGCCCCGTGCGTTCGCGCACGTACCGCTTCGACGGGAGCAAGTTCGTCGCAAAGAACGAGGTCGCGCAGAAAGCGCAGACGCCGCCCTCCGCCGCGGCCATCGCTCCGCCATCGCCATCCGTGCAAGCGCCGGCCGCGCAAAACGCGCGCGCCGCCGTGCCGGAGAAGCGCGATCTCCTCGACCTGTACCGCCGCGAGCACAACGTCCCCGCCGATGTCGCCCCCACGGGCCAAGCGACGGTGAACCTCCGCGAGGGCCCCGTCAATGTCGTGCTCCTGGGCAACGACCTCGTGCTCTATGGCGCCGGCTTCAAAGGCGGGGCGCAGTACGCGTACCTCTCACTGCCACAATTCGCCAGCCCCGGCTCGGTGAAGGAGCTGGCCGCGCGCGATCTCAACGGCGACGACGTTCGCGATTTGATCGTGCGCGGCATCCACATCATCGCCCCGCGCCAAGGCACGACGCCGGAGATCACGAGCGAGGCGATCTTCGCCTACGAGCTGCGCGACGGAAAATTCGCGCGCCTCTTCGCCGTGGAAACCGCACGCGAACAAGGCCAAAACCGCGTGCAATCGCTCTTCCAGTTCCTCCCCGCGAAGTCCGGCGGCAAGAGCATCGACATCGAACTTCGCCCCGGCAAAGCCACCGGGTGGACGGAGAAGAGCTACCCCTGGCCCAACGAACAACCCGGCCCCGTCGAACTCCTCGTCCTCCCCTGGAGCCGTACGGCCGCGCGTTACGGGTACAACCCCACCTCGCAACGCTTCGAGCTTCTCAAGTAAGCGCTATTTCTTTCGCGCTACTTCTTTCGCCACGGATCGCCGAGCACGTCGGACGGGCGTGACGATGCGGGCGAGCCCCCTGTGGCGGGTGCGTTCGGACGGCGGATCGGCTGCACGATAGGGGCGGGCTTCGCCGGCAGCGTGGGCGGTTCCTCGGGCGGCAGCTTCTCGAGGCGCACGATGCGTTTTTCCTCGGAGCCATCCAAGGTCACCTGCTCCGTCTTGTAGCCGACATGGCTCACTTCCACGGAGACGCTCGCGCCCTCGCGCAGTTTCACGATGGGCTGCGGCCCCAGATCGACGCCGTCTTGCGACACGTGCGCATCGAGCGGCTCGGTGATGAGGACCACGAATTTCTCCGTGGGGCCGGCAACCACCTCCGGCACGGGCCGCCCGGCATTGGCGCGCGAGTCGTAGCGCCGCACGATGAAGACGATCATCACCGTGAGCAGCACCGTCGTGATCATCGCGACCGCGATGTACAACGGCACGCGCGACGGCGCAGGAGGCGCCAACGGCGGCGGCACCGACGAACCAAAGTACTCGCCCGGCGTCTCGAAGCCTTCCACGCCGGATGCCGCCAACTCGGCGGCAGCCCTGGGGTAGCCCTTCTTTTCGAGCACGTCGAGGTCGAGGATGACCTCGTCCATCGTTTGGTAACGGGCTTCGCTGCGCTTCGCGAGCAGCTTCAAAATGATGGCGTCGAGGCTGGGCCAAAACTCGGGCACCACGGTGCGCAGCGGGGCGGGCGCCCGGTACATGTGCTGCGTCAGAATGCCCATCATGTTGTCGGCGTCGAAGGGCACCTTGCCCGACGCCAGCTCGTACAGAATGATGCCCAGCGCATAAACGTCGGTGCGCGCATCCACCGTTTCGCCCGAGGCCTGCTCCGGCGACATGTAATGGGGCGTCCCGAACACAGTCCCGGCGCGCGTCAATCGCGACGCCTCGGTGCCGACTTTGGCGATTCCAAAGTCCAAAATTTTCACGAAATCGGCATTGGCGCCGCGCGACACCAAAAAGACGTTATCGGGCTTCAAATCGCGATGAACGATGCCCGCTTTGTGCGCGGCCGAAAGGCCTTGGGCAATCTGGCGCGCGATGTGAACCAGACGCGGCGGTGACATCGCGCCCTGCTGTTTCAGGGCTTCTGAAAGGCTTATGCCGTCCAGATACTCCATGACGATGTAGGCCGGGCCCTCGGGCAGCGTCCCGAAATCCGCAATATCGATGATATGCGGATTACCAATCGTGGAGGCGGCGCGCGCCTCGAGCAAAAAGCGCTCGGTGATTTCACCATCTCGCGCCACGTCACCGCGCAAGATTTTCAATGCGACTTTCTTGTCGATGACCTTGTGGCGCCCACGGTAGACGACGCCCATTCCCCCTTCGCCGATCACGCGCTCCAGGAAGTACTTACCGTCGACCGTCCTACCCACGAACGGGTCCGGCTTTTTGGAAGGCGCGCCCGACGCCGCCGTCACATCTCCCCCTTCTGCCACGGCCAAGGTCGGCTCACCACTTAGTCTACCCGGATGATCCATAGCGCGGCCCTTCAGGCCCACCAAATGATAGTGAAGTCCCCCTATAAGAGCGCCCGAATTTTTTCTGTCGTACCATCTCTCACTCGGGTCTTCCACGATTTCCTTTTGCTAGGTGCTTTCTGGCCGACGAGATCAGGCAAGGATACGGGCACGGACGTTTCACTTTTTTGCTAGTGAGGGACCGCCTAGGAGCACGATGGGGTACCCTCTCTCACTGGCCATCCGTTACATGGGCGCCAAAAAGCGCGCGTTCATTTCGGTGGGCACGGCTTTCGCGATGCTGGGTGTCATGCTCGGGGTCGCCGCGCTCTCCATCGTGATGAGCGTAACGGGCGGCTTCAAGGACCAGTTCCGCGAGAAGGTCCTCGGGGTGAATGCCCACGTGCTGGTCCTCAAGTATTCCGTGGATTTTCGCGAATACCGCGAGGTCATGCAGAAGGTCGAGCACGTCAAAGGAGTGGTAGGGGTGGACCCGTTCATCATCAACCCGATGATGGTCACCCACGGCGAACGCACGGCAACCGGCGTTCTCCTCAAGGGGGTCGACCCCGAGTTGATGCCCAAGGTGCTCGATCTGCCGAAACACATCACCGAGGGAAGCCTCGAGGGTCTGCGGCGTCCGGGTGCCGCGCCCCCCGAGCGACGGGTCGATCCGTTCTTCCGCGACGGCGCCTCGTCGGCCCCAACGACCGGTGCGGCGGACATCGATGCGGGTACCCCGGGCAACAAGCCGTTCTTGGACATGATCCGTGACGAGATCGCCAAGGACGACGCAAAGGTCATCCAGCAACCGCCCCCGCAGGGGGGGGAACCGGTGCAATCACGCCAATCGGCGGGGGGGGAGCCGTCGGAGGCCCCCGCGGGCGGCGGTTTGGTGGAGCCCGAGGGAGGCTACAAGAGCCAACTGCCCGACTCCGACGTGTTGCCCGAGGAATTCGACCCCGATCCCTGCAAGAGCGCCGAGCAAGTCGCGCGCATGCCCGGCGTGGTCCTTGGAAAGACGCTGGCCAAG
Source organism: Sorangiineae bacterium MSr11367 (assembly GCA_037157805.1). Lineage (NCBI taxonomy): Bacteria > Pseudomonadati > Myxococcota > Myxococcia > Myxococcales > Pendulisporaceae > Pendulispora > Pendulispora rubella. The sequence continues at coordinate 9,455,902 of CP089983.1, forward strand.
CAGCTCGGCGTCGGCCTCGGAGACTGCGTCGAGGTCACCTCGCCCACCATCGGCATGGCCATCGGCGCCTCCAGCGCCCGCCCTCCCGTGGCCAAGCAGTTCCGCGTCATCGCACTCTTCGAGGCGGGGTTCGATCAGTACGACTCCAAGCTCGTCTACACCGATCTGTACGAGGCGCAGTCCTTCTATGACCAAGGAGACAGCGTCACCGGCATCGAGATGAAGGTCGATGACATCGACCATGCGAGCGCCATCTGCAAGGAGATCGACAAGCTCCTCGCCAACAGCGTCTACCGCACCATGGACTGGATGGATCTCAACCACGGTCTCTTCACCGCCCTGCTCATTCAGCAGATCGGCATGAGCGTGGTTCTCGGCCTCATCATCGTGGTCGCCGCCTTCACGGTCATTGCCACCCTCATCATGGTGGTGCTCGACAAAAAGAAGGAGATCGCGCTCCTCAAGGCCATCGGTGCACGCGACGCAGCCATCCTGCGCGTCTTCCTCTACCAAGGCGGCATCATCGGCCTGGTGGGCACGTCGCTCGGGTTGATCCTCGGTTACGGCGGATGCAAGGCGCTCGCGGCGTACGGCTTTCCGCTCGATCCGAAGGTGTACTTCATCTCGCGTCTGCCGGTTCTCATTCGGCCGAACGAATTCATCGTCACCGGCGTCGTGGCGCTCATCATCTGCCTCTTCGCCACCCTCTTTCCGGCGCTCTATGCGGCGCGGCTCCGGCCGGCCGATGGGCTCCGAGCCGAGTAACGCGCGTGGGTTATCCCCTCTCCCTGGCCGTTCGCTACATGGGCGCGAAGAAGCGCGCCTTCGTTTCGGTGGGCACCGCCTTCGCCATGCTGGGTGTCACACTCGGCGTGGCCTCGCTGGCCATCGTGATGAGCGTCACCGGAGGCTTCAAGGCGCAGTTTCGCGAGAAGGTCCTCGGCGTCAACTCGCACGTCCTCGTCATGAAGGGCGGCGACTTTCGCGAATACCGCGACGTCATGGCCAAGGTCGAGCGCATTCCGGGCGTGATCGGCGTCGATCCCTTCGTCATCAACCAGATGATGATGACCCGCGGCGATCGCAACGCGACGGGTGTGCTTCTCAAGGGCGTCGACCCCGCGTTGATGCCCAAGGTGCTCGATCTGCCGAAGCACATCGTCGCGGGCAGCCTCCAGGGGATGCGACGCCAGGGCGCGGCTCCGCCCGAACGCAGATCCCCCCCGCAGGGGGGGAAACCGGCCCGAACGACGCCCGAGGGAGGGGGGGAGCCCGCAAGGCCCACCATCGAAGAGCCCACCGAACTTCTCCCCGCGCGCGATCTCACGCCCGACGGCGGCTACAAGAGCAAACTCCCCGACACCGACGTCCTGCCCGAGGAGTTCGACCCCGATCCCTGCAAGAGCCCCGAGCAAATCGCGCGCATGCCCGGCATGGTCATCGGAAAATCCCTGTCGAAGCAGCTGGCCGCGGGCATCGGCGAGTGCGTCACCATCACCTCACCGGCGGTGGGCATCGCCCTGGGCATGTCCTCGCCGCGGCCCGCGATGGCCAAGCAATTCCGCGTCATCGCGATTTTCGACGCGGGCTTCGAGCAGTACGACGCCAAATTCGTCTACACGGATCTTTTCGAGGCCCAGGCGTTCTACGACAACGGCGACAGCGTGAATGGCCTCGAGATGAAGGTCGACGACATCGAGCGCGCCAGCGAGATCTGCAAGGAGATCGACAAACTCCTCGCCAACAGCGTCTACCGCACCATGGACTGGATGGATCTCAACCACGGACTCTTCACCGCCCTGCTCATTCAGCAGATCGGCATGAGCATCGTGCTGGGCCTCATCATCGTCGTCGCGGCCTTCACGGTCATCGCGACCATCATCATGGTAGTCCTCGACAAGAAGAAAGAGATCGCACTGCTCAAGGCCATCGGCGCGCGCGACGATGCCATCCTGCGTGTTTTTCTCTACCAGGGCGCGATCATCGGCCTCGTGGGGACCACCCTGGGGTTGATCCTGGGCTACGCGGGGTGCCGCGCCCTCGATGCGTACCAGTTTCCGCTCGACCCGAAGGTTTACTTCATCTCGCGCATCCCCGTTCTCATTCGGCCGAACGAATTCATCATCACGGGTGTCTTCGCCATGGTCATCTGCGTTGTGTCCACCCTGTTTCCCGCACTGTATGCCGCACATTTGCGCCCGGCCGACGGTCTGCGCGCAGAATGAAACGCGCAGCTCGAGCACCAGAGCCGAGAGCTTGCGTTTGACCGCCCGAGCCGCCCAAAGCTACTCTCTCACGTCCGGCTTCATCCCCCTGGCCGGCCTACCTTGAGCCGATCATGCGCTTTTTCGTTCACGTGACGCCGATCGGGAAAGTCGAGACGCAGTCGTACTGCGTCGAGGCCGACTCCTGGCAAAAGGCTCTTCAAAACGCCCGAGCCCTGCGAAAAGAAGATGCGCCCATCACCGGCTTCTCCATCGAGTTGACCGACGATGGCGGATGCCGTGCCGTGGATCCCGCGGCACGCCTTCGCTATGTCGTGAAAAAGGCGCCCGACACCGCGGTGCTTTCGAGTGAAGGAAGCATCTCCGCGCAAGCAGAGCGCGTATCTGCGGCTCCGCATGCAGGTGCGGCTGGCGCGCCTCGCAACAACGGCCGGACGCAGACCATCGGATACGGAACGACAGGTATCGTTCCCGTGCCTTCCACAGCCTCACAACCCCAAATGCGCCATTCAGAATCAGCCCCCAAAGCGGGGCTTGGGGCAGGAACGGCCCCGCAAACGGTACCCGGAGCGACGAAGTCCGCCGTCTCGGGAGAGACAGGCAACGGCTCGGAACCGCACGTTCTCTACCGTCGCGAGCAAGAGCCCACGGACGAATCGCCGCTGCTCTACCGCGAAGACGTCTACGTCATGCCCGAGGGCACGACCGAAGCGCAGGCCGAGAAGTACCTTCGCGCGCAGTTTTTGACCATCAAGGCCGTCCTCGCGAGCTCGCGCCCGGGCAAGTACGTGAACCTCGCCGTCTTCGATCACGCCTTCGAAGGCCGGCCCACCCGCTTGCCGCTCGCGACCCTCAGCTGGAAAGATTGGAAGGGACAAGAACCGACCATCATCTATCCACGCAGCGCGGGCGCGGTGTCGTTTGCGCCGTTCTCGCAGCAGCCCGCGCGGCCTGCGGGGGGCGGAGGTCGCGTGTCGGCTCCTTCCGCGCCGCCCGCGCACGAAGCCTCGGCGCCGCCTGCAGCAGCAGCTGCCGCTCAGGCCGCGCCGGTGAAGTCGATCCCGCCGTCGCTCGCTCCGCTGCTGATTCCACACGGAAGCGAAAGCGGCGTGCTCGTGGCGCCCGTGCTCAACGTCGCATCGACGCAAGAGGCCTCGCACGTCGGACCGCCGCCGTCCTCGCACGGAGCGGCTGCGCCGCCCGCGATCCTCGCCATCGGCGAAGCACTGCGCCGGGCCTCGCAGCCGCCTCCTGCACCGGCCGCGCAAGCGGGACCTGGGGCTGCGCCGACATCCTCGCCGGGCACGCAAGCGCTCTCCGGCTCCACCCCCGCACCTGCGCCGACGTTTCCCGCGAGAGGCGATGTGCCGCCTTCCTCGGATCCGGGTCGCGGTTCGTCGGCGGGCATGCGCATTCCTACGCCGGGCCGGCCTTCGCGGCCTTCGGTTTCGCTCCAGCGCGGGCGCGTGCGCGGGGACGAGCTCATCGCGGTGCTCTTCGAGGCGATGCACGACCTGCATTTCTCGCGCGACACCTTGGAGGCTTCCGAATTTTGCCTTCAGCTCGCGCTGGAGAACATCCCGTCGCGCGCGGCGTTCGCGCATTTCTACGACATCGACAAGCGTGAATACGTGATCGTCGCCACCGTCGGCGCCGGCACGCAGCAGATGATCCTGCGCCACCATCCGCCGACGGATCCGCTGCTCTCCGCGGCGATGCGCAAGCGAACGGCCATCGTCATCCCCGATGCCGCGGGCAGCCAGGAGGCGTTCGTCGAGCGCTTCGAGCAGCTCGGCGGCGCCAAGAGCATCATCGTCGCACCGGTCATGTTGGGCGGCCGTGCCCTCGCGGCCATCGAATTGCTCAACCCCACCGACGGCGCACCGTTCTCGGAGGCCGAGGGCAACGCCATGACGTACATGGGTGAGCAATTTGCCGAGTACGTCTCATCCCACGGGTTGGTGCTCGACCCGGAGCGGATCCGCCAACGCCGTCGTTAGCAAGTCGCGCTACGATGGCTGAGTCGTGGCTGGTTCCGATGCGAAACGAAGACGACGCGATCACCTGGTGAGCTTCGTGCTCCTGCCGGCGGTGGTCATTGCCGTCGGCATCCTCGCGTACTTCACCTTTCGCAGCACCCTCCAGATCGAGAACCTGCGGCAGCAATCGGTGTTCGAGGCCACCCTGGGCCTGGCCACCGAAAAGGCCGACCGCCTCGACAAGCGCATCATCGAGCAGGACAACGTCATCCTCGCCGTCGCCGATCCATCGCAGCTTCTCGAACTCACCGAGCGATGGCTCCCCACCGCCCAGCGCGAAACGCCGACGGTGCGCGCCATCCTGGTCCTCGACGAAGACCGGGATGTGCTGGCCTTCGCATCGCGCGCCACCAGCGCATGGTCCGACGAGGAGACGTTTCGCCGGCTGCTCGTGCAGAAAATGATGAACGACATGGATCTCGGCGCGCTCGGAGCACAGCCTCCGGATCAACTGAGGCACCTGCACCGCGTCTACGGCGGCCAGAGTTATCTCCTCAGCTATTGGCAGCGCATCTACCATGGCCGCCGCTACACGGTCGTCGCGTGGCACGACATCGGGCGCATCGTGAAGTACGTGCTGCCCAACCTCTACACGGAGGCGCCGCAAACGGTGGCGAGCCGCGTGAACGTCGTCGACGAAGAGGGACGCATCATCTACGGCCCGCCGCTCCGCAGCAGCCCCTTCAACGTCGACGTGAAGTTCCCGACGACGCTCTACAATTGGCGCCTGAAGGTCTCGCCCTCGGCGAGTGAGAAGTACGCGGCGAGCATCGCCAACCGCCGCTTGCTCGAGCTGGTCATGGTTCTCCTCTCTTGCGTGGTCATCGTCGCAGGCGTCGCGACCATCCTCGTCGCCGCCGAGAAAGAACGGCGCATGTCCGCGATGAAGAGCGACTTCGTGGCCAACGTGAGCCACGAATTGAAGACACCGCTCGCGCTGATCCGCATGTTCGGCGAGATGCTCCACTCGGGACGCGTCGCAAGCGACGCGAAGCGCGACGAGTACTTGAAGATCATCGTCGACGAGAGCGAACGCCTCTCGAGCCTCATCGAAAACGTGCTCGACTTTGCGCGCGCCGAACGCGGCGGCGATGCCGCGTACGACTTCGCGGAAGGCGACGTGGCCGAGGCCGTAACGCGCGCCGCCGGCGTCTACCGCCACCGCGCCGAACGCGAAGGGGTCGAGATCGTCGTCGACGTGGAGAGACCGCTTCCCGCATCACGCATCGACGAGCGCGCCATCCAGTTGGCGGTGATCAACCTGATCGACAACGCGCTCAAGTACGCCTACGGAGGCAAAACCGTGCACGTGCGCGCCGAGCGCGAGGGCCGCCAAAACGTGATTCGCGTGATCGATCACGGCCCCGGCGTCCCCGTCGAAGATCGCGAGCGCATCTTCGAGCGATTCTTTCGTGGTGCCACGTCGAACGGAGCGTCCTCGAGCGATTCGTCGCGTTCACCGCCGCGCGGCAGCGGCATCGGCTTGGCGTTGGTCAAACACATCGCCGAAAGCCACGGCGGACGGGCTTGGGTAGAGCCCAGCGCAGCCTCTCCAGGCCCCGCGCGATCGCAGGAAGTGCCGGAGCAGGCGTCCGAAACGCGCGGATCCACGTTTCTCTTGAGCATTCCGGCTTAATAACGGTATGGATCCGACCGCCTGGACCTGCCGCGCCCGCGGAAAAATCGAGCCGCGCGCGCTTTTTGGCCTCCAATGACCGGGAAGCCCAAGCAACCAAACATGCCTGGGGGCGTGCCCCGACCGAGCACACCCTTTTTTTACCCATGAACGTGTTGACCTAATGTGTGCGCGAGATATCGTCTTTTATGTAGCCACTTTTTTGGGAGTGGGAGGTCCGTCTTTTTTGAGTCATGCCGAATGAAGAAGCGAAGCTGTTCGTGGCGGGGTTGCCCGACAGCATTTCAGAAGATGTATTGAAGCAAATCTTCGAAGCGACAGGCGGCACCGTCGTCAACGTCAGTCTGCCAAAAGATCGGCAGACGGGTAGGCCACGCGGTTTCGGCTTCGTAACGCTTTCCACGTCTGGAGAGGCACAGAGTGCACGCGATGCACTCGACGGCTCCATCCAGGCCGGGAAATCGATTTCCGTGAGGCCCTTCCAAGCCGAGCCACCTCGCCGCGGTGAAGGTGGTCCTGGCATGGGACCCAGCAGTAGTGGGCCCCGAAGCGGACCTCGCGGAGGCGGCGGCGGACCGGGCGGCGGTGGCGCAGCCCCGGACCGAACCCTGTACGTCGGCAATCTCCCCTACGACTGCACGCAGCAAGAGATTGAAACGCTGATCAACGGCGTTATCAACGGTCAGGGAGAAGTGCTGCGCGTGCATCTTCCCACCGATGCGGACGGTCGCAAGCGCGGCTTCGGCTTCGTGACCATGGCGAGTGCAGAGACGGCCAAGACAGCGGCCGACTCGCTCAAGACGGCCGATCTTCGCGGTCGCCGTTTGGTCGTCAACCTTGCCCATCCCAAGGGTGAGCGTCCGGCCCGCCCCGAGGGCGGTTTCGGTGGTGGCGGCGGTGGCTATGGCGGCGGCGGCGGTGGTGGTTTTGGCGGCGGCGGTGGCGGCGGCGGGTATTTCAACCCGGGCGCCAGCTTCGGCGGCGGTGGCGGCGGCGGTGGTGGTCCCCCTCCTCCCCAGCAGCGAAAGACCTTCGACGAACGTCGCAAGAAGCACACGGGGCACAACGAAGACGGTCCGCGCAAGCGCCGTTTCGAGCGTGACGATGGTCGCGGTGGACGCGACGACGATTGGAGCACCGGCGACGACGATTAGTCAGGTTTTGGGGGGCTGCTTCGCAATGAAGCAGGATTTGGGGGGCTCCGCCTCCCCAAGCCCCCGAGAAAAGCTTCTGACATCACGTTTCTGACGTAGTGGGGAACGCCGGCGCATCTGCCGGCGTTTCCATTGGCGCTCGATGCGCCGGAGACTCTAGCTCCTCATGTATCCAAGCGTGGGCAGCGCCTATCGCTTGACTTGAGGCCCAACGGGCGTATTGTGCGCCGCCTCTCACTGGAAAAGCCATGCGCGACATCATCAAGATGACCTGCGGCAATTGCAGCCGCGCCAATTACACGACGACCAAGAACAAGCGGACCATGTCCGAAAAGTTCGAGATGAAGAAGTTCTGCCCGGTCTGCCGGAAGCACTTCCCGCACAAAGAGGGAAAGATCTCTAAGGGCTGATAGCCCATTGGAGTGAACACGCGAGATGATCTTCGACTGGCTCCACGGCCTGTTCTCGAACGACCTCGCGATCGATCTCGGGACCGCGAATACCCTCATCTATGTGAAGGGTAAAGGCATCGTCTCGTGCGAACCGTCCGTCGTGGCGGTCCAGCGCGATGCCCGCGGTGGCAACAAAGTGCTCGCCGTTGGCCGCGAGGCCAAGGAAATGCTCGGGCGCACGCCAGGAAATATCCGGGCGGTGCGCCCGTTGCGTGACGGCGTCATTGCCGACTTCGAGATCACCGAAGCCATGCTTCGGTATTTCATCGCGCGGGCCCACAACCGCCGCACCCTCGTCAAACCGCGCATCATCATCTGCGTCCCCTTCGGCATCACCGAAGTCGAGAAGCGCGCAGTGAAGGAAAGCGCGGAAAGCGCCGGTGCGCGCGAAGTCTATTTGATCGAAGAGCCCATGGCCGCCGCGATCGGCGCGGGCCTGCCCATCACCGAGCCAAGCGGAAACATGGTCGTCGACATCGGTGGAGGCACCACCGAGGTCGCGGTCATCTCACTGGCCGGCATCGTCTACTCGCAGAGCGTGCGCGTCGGCGGCGACAAGATGGACGAAGCGATCAGCGCGTATTTGAAGCGCAAGTACAACTTGGCCATCGGCGAGCAAACGGCCGAGCGCATCAAGATGCAGGTCGGCAACGCCTACCCGCTCGACACGCAGCTCACCACCGAGGTCAAAGGTCGCGACTTGGTCGCGGGCGTCCCCAAGACGGTCATCGTCAACTCCGACGAGATCCGCGAGGCGCTCACCGAGCCGACCAACTCCATCGTCGAGGCCGTGCTCCTCGCCTTGGAGAAGACGCCGCCGGAACTCGCGGCCGACATCGTGGACAAGGGCATCGTGCTCACCGGTGGTGGTGCGCTTTTGTCGAACCTCGATGTGCTCTTGCGCGAAGAGACGGGCCTGCCCGTGATGGTTTGCGACGATCCGATCAGCGCCGTCGTGCTCGGCAGCGGCAAGACCTTGGATCACATGGAACTTCTGAAGGAAGTCACCATCGGGTAGGAATGGGGCCGTAGTCGATGTCCCCTGCCCTCAAACGCTACCGAGATATCGCGATCGTCGTCGTCCTGCTGACGGTGCCGTTCTTCTTTCTTCGTTCGAATATGAAGAAGCCGGAGAACTTGAACCCTCTGGACCGCGTCATTCTGCGTATCAGCGCGCCCATCGAATACGGCGCCGCCACCTTGGCGCGCGGGATCTCGCACGTGGTGAGCGACTACGTGTACCTGGTCGACGTCAAAGCCGACCAGGATCGGCTCTCGTACGAGAACGCTCGCCTGCGCGAACAGGTGCAAAAGCTCTCCGCGCAGCAGGTGGAGAACCAGGAGCTGCGCCGCCTCTTGCAGCTTCGCGAGACGACGCCGGCGGACACGGTCAGCGCGCTGGTGGTCGCCAAAGATTTCACCGAGTTTTTCCGGGTGACGCGTGTGGTGCTCGACCGCGGCTCACGCGACATCCGCGTGCATCAACCGGTCATCTCGCCCGACGGGGTCGTGGGCGCCGTGGTTCGCGTCAATGGCGACGAAGTCGACGTGCAGCTCTCCGTGGATGCCGCCTTCGGCATCGACGTGGAGGACGAGCGCACCCACGCACGCGGGTTCGTGCGCGGCACGGGCGACCCCGCGCGCTACGCGTGCAAAGTCGAGATGGTCGACGCACGCGACGAAGTGCAAGTGGGCGACCTCATGGTCACCAGCGGCAAGGGCAAGTGGTTTCCCCGCGGCATCCCGGTGGCGAAGGTCACCAAGGTCGTCAAACGCGAGCTCGGCCGCGATCAAGAGGTGGAGGCTTCCCCCACGGTCAATTTCTCGCGACTGGACACCGTGCTCATCCTCGTCACGCCTCCCGCGGAGGAATCACTCGATTCGTCGCCGCGCAGTGCCTCGCAGAACACGAGGCAGAAATAGCCATGCGCAATACGGCGTTCTTCCTGGCTGGCATGCTCCTCCTCCTCGTCCAGAGCAACCTGTATCGCGTGCTCTGGTGGGTGCACGTGCCCGGGCTCGTTCCTTCGCTGGTGCTGCCGCTCATCCTCTTCATGGGCGTGCACGAGTATTCGCTCGCGCGAGGTGCGGGCGTGGCGTTCGTGCTCGGCTACGCGACCGATCTCGTGGGCATCGCGCCGGTGGGGCTCTACACCTTCACCTACGTGGCCATTTTCGTCCTGGTGCGTGCCGCCGGCGTGCGCCTCGCCGCGCAGACGGTGCTCATGCAAGTGGCCCTCGCCCTCGTCGCAACGTTGGTGCATAGCGTGATGGTGCTCGGTCTCATCGCCATCTTCGGCCGCGATGCCTACGTCCCGCGCGCGATCTACCCCATGGCGCTGCCGCACGCGCTCGCCACCGCCGCCATCGCGCCGCTCGTCTTCCGAGTCTCGCGCAGGTTGCACTCGGCCACGTCGACGGCATCGCACGTCGAAGCGAGGGGCACATGAGCGATCTTCTCGTCACACGCTCGGACGTCGGTGAGTTCCGCAGGCGCTACAAGTATTTCGTCCTGGTCGTGCTCGTCGCCTTCTTGGCGGTCATCGTGCGACTCTTCCAGCTGCAGGTGATCGACAACACGAAGTTCGCGGGCATCGCGCACGAGAACATCATCCGCCGCGTCACCCTGGCGACCACCCGCGGCGTCATCCGCGATTCGCAGGGAAAGATCCTCGCCTCGAGCCGCCCCGCCTACAACGTGTACATCGTCCCGGGCCGTGTGATGCCCAGCGCGCGCCCCATCCGGCGCGGCAGCTCCGAGGCCGACGAGCCGGATAGCTGGCCGAAAATCGCGGAGACCTTGCGCTTGAACCCGGACGAGCGCTCCCGATTCGACGAACGCATTCGCAACGCCTGCCGCACCGACGAGAACAAGTCGCCGTGCTGGCGATCCATCTTGGTGCGCGAAGACCTGTCGCGCGACATCGTCGCCGAGGTCAAGCAGCACCAAGTCGAGCTTCCCGGCGTCGAGGTGGTGAGCGCGCCCGTGCGCTACTACCCGTACAAGAACCTGGGCTCGCACGCGCTCGGCTACGTCACGGAAATCGACGCGGAGACGCTCGAGCGCTTCCGCCCCGAAGGGTACGAGTCAATGCAGCTCGCCGAGCGCCAGAAGGTCAACCCGCTCGGCTACGAGGCGGGGGATCAGTTCGGCGCCACGGGCATCGAGCGCGCCTTCGAGAGCACGTTGCGCGGGCAGCGCGGCTGGGAGAAGCGCGTCGTCGATGCGCACGGCCGCTACCGCACCGGCCCCGAGGCCGCGCGCCTCATCGACGCACCGGCGAGGCAGGAGCCCATCCCGGGGCGCGATCTGCGCGTCACCATCGACATCGAGCTGGAGCAGGGCATCGAGAAGGCCATGCGCGCGCAGCTGGCCGGTGCGGCGGTCGTCATCGACGTGCGCACGGGCAGGCTGCTCGGCTTGTACTCGAAGCCCGACTTCGACCCGAACGACCTCTCCGGCGGTGGCGGCAAGGAACGTTTCCGCGAGACGATGCGCAAACTGCGCGACGATCCGCTGCGCCCCATGCTCGACAAGGCGATGAGCGGTGCGTTCCAACCAGGTTCGACCTTCAAGCCGTTCTCGGCACTCGCAGGCCTCGAGGACAAGACGGTCAACCCGGACGAGCGCGAGCGTTGCGACGGCTACCTCTACTTCGGGCGCCGCGTCTTTCACTGCAAGCACGTGCACGGGCGCGTGAACATGCGCGAGGCCATCGGCGAGTCGTGCAACATCTACTTCTTCAAGCTCGCCCAGGCCGTCGGTATGGACCGCATGGCCAACATCGCCCACGAGTTCGGCCTGGGCGTGCGCACCGGCATCGGCGTCAATCCGGAGGCCTCGGGGCGCATTCCTACGCGCTCGTGGTACGCGCTGCGCTACCGCGGGCAGTACCGTATCGGCTTCGCGTTGAACACCGCCATCGGGCAGGGTGACACCGCCGTCACGCCGCTGCAGCTCGGGCTCGCGTACGCGGCGCTGGCCAACGGCGGTACGCTGTACCTGCCCCAGATCGTGCGCACGGTGGAGGCGAGCGACGGCTCCGTGGAGCAAGATTTCCCGCCGCGCGTGCGCCAAAAGGTGAAGATCGCACCGGAGAACCTGCAGCGCGTGACCGACTCGCTCTGGTCCGTGGTGAACGACCCCAAGGGCACGGCGTACGCCGTGCGCGACGACTTTCTCGAGGTCTCCGGCAAGACGGGCACCGCACAGAACGAAGTGCGCAAGCCGCCGGAAGACGATCCGAAGCGCGCTTGGTACTACCAGAAGGACCACGCGTGGTTCGTCTCGTACTACCCGTCGCGCGCGCCGGAAATCGCGGTGGTCGTGCTCGTCGAGCACGGCGGCGCAGGTCCGACCATCGCCGCGCCGATCGCGATCAACATCATCCGCGACTACGCACGCATCAGCGCCGCACGTGCGGGCCGTCCGCCGCCGCGCACCTCGAAGAGCACGAACACGCCGGCCGCCGGTGCCCACGGCAACGCCGCCGCAGCGCCCAAGCCTGCGGAGCCTCCCCCGCCGCCGCCCCCTGCCCCGGCACCGGTCACGACGGATCCTTCGATGCTGGAAGATCCCGCCACGCCCACGGAGCCTCCGGCACCATGATCGGCCGGATGCTCACGCGTCCGCGCGATCATTTCGACTGGACGCTCTTTCTCATCATCAGCGGCCTCGGCGTCATCGGCGTCGTCAACCTGTACTCCGCGACGAGCGTCGCCAAAGCGTCCCTGTCCGATCTGTACATCCAGCAGGTCTACTGGTTCGTGGGCGGGGGCATCCTCGCCACCGCCATCGCGGTCATCGACTACCGGCACTACGAGCGCTTTGGGTATGCGCTGTACGCCTTCGGCATCGTCCTGCTCTTGCTCGTGTTCGTGCTGGGGCGCGACATCCGCGGCTCGTCACGGTGGATCTACTTTGGCTCGTTCGGCTTTCAGCCGAGCGAGTTCATGAAGCTTTTCCTCATCATCGCCCTGGCCAAGTACCTTCACGACGACCCGAAGAGCGAAGGCCGCCGCCTCACCGATCTGGTGCTTCCCGCCATGATCGCCGGCGTGCCGACGTTGCTCGTGCTCAAGCAGCCCGACCTCGGGACCGCGCTCATCCTCGGGCTCATCTTCGTCTCGATTTGCGCGCTCACCCGCATCCAGTGGAAGAGCATCGTCACCTTGGTCATCGGCGGCGCCGTGCTGCTCCCGGTGCTGTGGACGTACGTGCTCAAGGATTACCAAAAGCGGCGCATCACCGCCTTTCTCGATCCGGAGAAGAACCTGCTCGGCTCCGAATGGCAGGCGCACCATGCGCGGGTGGCCATCGGCAACGGCGGTTGGGGCGGCCAAGGCTTCATGCGCGGCACGCAGAACCAGTTCCAGTTCTTGCCCGACCAGCACTCGGACTTTCCCTTCGCCGTGTTCGCCGAGGACTGGGGATTCTTCGGCGGTCTCGTGCTCGTCTTCCTCTATGCCTTCCTGGTGATCTGGGCCATCCGCATCGCCGCCACCGCGAAGGATCGCTTTGGCGCCGTTTTGGCCATCGGTGTCGGCGCGCTCATCTTCTGGCACGCGTTCTTCAACCTCGGCATGGTCGTCGGCATCCTCCCCGTCGTCGGCGTCACCCTGCCGCTGTTCTCCTACGGCGGCTCCAGCGTGCTCACGATTCTGCTCGGCATCGGCCTGCTCATGAACGTGGCCATGCGCCGCTACGCCGTCACACCGAGCCGCCGCGGCTTCGACGACTGATCATTCCACGCGCCTGAGTTTCGACTCCAGCAGGGTCTCGTCCTCCGCCTCGGCGATGGCCGTGAAGGAGGTGCGCACCTCCGGGGCGACGCTGGCCATGGAGGCGATGCGAAGGCGTTCACGGCCGTCGGCATCGAGCACGGGCCGCAGGGCCAACGCGGCACCGATGCGCACCGTCGGCGCGACAGAACCATTTTCGACCTTGTCCCATAGCTCTTGGTGCGTCACCGCGGCGATCCGGTAGTGATCCGCCTCCGCACTGGTCAGCGCGGCAGCCGCGTGCATCCACGATTTGACGTCGCGCCCACCGCGCGCAAGCAGCGCGTGCGTCTCCCCTCGCCCGCCCCCGCGCGCCCGCGCCTGCTGCAGCGCATCGTACACACGCGCACGGACCTCCGCGGCTTGCCCGCCGCTCTCCGAGGAGGGAAAGCGAATCGAAATCGGCGCGCCCGAGCGCAGCGCAATCGTGAGCTTGCCTTTGCCCTCGACGACCTCGTCGAGGTTCGCATAGGCCACGAACCGCGGGCCGTGCCGGTCGATCAACAAGAGCCCGTCGGCGCCGATCTCGAGTCGTACGCGCATGAGGTACGGCACCACGATCGAACCGGCGATCACGAATGCGAGACCACCCAGCTGAGGAACGTCGGCCAGCGCGGGAAACGGCGACAGGGCTGCGATGATCCATCCCGCGGCCGCCATGGCAATGGTGGCCGGGGCTTCGGGGTACGCGAGGTTCGTCCCGACGAATGCAGCCGTCCTCGAGCGCTGGGGATCGGCCGTCCCCAAAGCCATCAGGATGCGGGTCGCCGACGGCGCGTCCGGCGCCTCGATGTCGATCGGCGCTCGGGCGGTCCCGCATGCGATGCGCACCCGATTCGGATCGACGGGCACCGGCCGAAAAGCCAGCACGACCGCATGCCGCGACGCCACCATGGCACCGTCGAGAAACACGCCGCGCGCATCGATGGAGAGGACGCCCTTCTTGCGGACGGGCTCCGCACTTCGAAGCACGCCGAACGTCCACGCGACGATGATGAGCGGGGCGGGCAGCAGATCCATCCACCAGACGAGCCCTGCCATCAGGGTCGACATCGAGAGCCATCGCGCCAGCGCCGGGTGCCCACCGGTCCATACCTGCATCCCATCGATGGAAGAAGAAGGACTCTCGGCCACCTCTTCGAGCGTGGGTCGCGTCCCTTGGCCGCGCAAGCCGGTCCGCGGCATCGCGCCGTTTTGACACGATGATACATTAATTATACCTTTGTATCATTCCTGACGAAAGGGGCGCTGGCCATGAGGACGCTGGGACCGGGTTCGCTCGTGTGGAAGTTTGCTGGCGATCGGCGCATCCACTTCGTCGCGGGAAGGGCGCTTTGCCTTCAGGTTGCGCACCCGACGGTGAGCGCAGGGGTCGCGCAATTTTCGGACTACCAGAAGAACCCTTACGCCCGCTTGGCACGCACGCTCGCCACGACGTACGGCATCGTCTACGGTGAAGAGCGCGCCCTCGAAGCCGCCCGCGCACTGCGCAAAATGCACGAACGCATCCGCGGGGTCGATGCGCACGGTCACGCGTGGCATGCGCTCGAACCCGGCGCATTCGCCTGGGTGCATGCGACGACGTTCGAGTCGCTCGCGTGCATGTGCCAACACTTCGCGCGCCCGCTCGACCGCCTCGAGATGGCGAAGCTCTACGACGAGTTCCGTGTGCTCGGCCACATGTATGGCGTCACCGACGACGATCTTCCGCGCCACCTCGAGGACTTCTTTTCTTACTATCGGGACATGCTCGAACGAAAACTCGAACATACCGAGACGGCCAAGGGCCTTCTCGCGTACATCAAGAGCTCCACGCCGCCACCGCCCGGCTGGCACGATCGCTGGACCCCCGCGTTCCGAACCGCGGGCGCGTTCAACCATTTCGTCACCGTCGGGCTCCTGCCGGAAGTCCTTCGCGAACGCTGGGGTCTGCACTGGAGCGCGACCGATGGCGCCGCACTGCGCATGTTCGAGGTGGCCGTGCGTGCGGGGTGGGCCCTCGTTCCCTCGCGGCATCGCTACCATCCCGCAGCCCAGGCGGCGTTCGCGCGCGCAGCCCGCACATGAAGGCCTCGGCCAAGTCGAAGGCGGCACCGCCCGTCGATGCCCAAAAAGAGGACGACGACGTAGGCGCGCGCATCCTGGACGCGGCCCGCGATCACTTCGCGCTGGTCGGGCTGCGGCGCACGAGCATGGAGGACGTGGCCAAGCGCGCGGGCATCTCCCGCATTACGGTGTACCGGCGCTTTCCGAACAAGGCCGAGCTCACGCAGGCGGTCATGCTGCGCGAAGCGCGCCTCGCCTTTGCGAAAATCGAGGACGGCCTGCACGAGGCTTCGCTGGAGGATGCGCTGGTGGAAGGCTTCGTGCGCACCTTGCAAATCGGCCGCGCGCACCCGTTGGTCACGGGCCTGCTGGCGACGGAGCCGGAGGTCATCCTTCCGTACTTCACGCTCGATGCATCCCCCATCTTGGCAACCGCCACGGCCTTCCTCGCCGACCGGCTGCGGCGGAAGACGCGCGAACTGGATCACGCGACTGCCGTCCCTCTTGCGGAGGTGCTCGTGCGCATGACCGTGTCGTTCTTGCTCACGCCGAAGGGCGCCGTGGACCTCTCGAGCGAGAAGCAGATGCGCGCGTTCGCGCGGCGCTACATCGTCAAGTGGGTGCGCGCGTGGGTTCCCGTTTCGTGACTTACTTCACGCCGTTTCGGACGATTTCGTAGAATTGCTCCAGCCCACGCTGCGGGTCGATCAGAAACTCGCTCACGTTGCGGGTGACGCTCGCGTAGTCGTCCTCGCGCAGGTTCGATGTGTCGTCGGGGTCGGAACGATTCACTTCGTTGATCGCGTCCAGAATGACGTCCAGCGGTGCCTGGAGCGGGCGGCCAGCCATCGGCGTCACCAGGTTTTGCAAGGCCATGGTGAGCACTTGGTTCGGATCCAACTCGCGTCCGCAGTTTTCCACGCCATCGCGGTCGAAGGCGCGCCCGCTCAGTCGAGCAAGAAGCGCGGTCACCGCATCCACGGCATCGGTGGTCGTCGACATGGTGCGGATGAGCGGCGCAACTCCATCGTCCGCGAGGATCTGCGGAAAGTCGACCAGGCTGGTGAGCATGGTGCTGCGCGCGTCGTTGGGCGACGCGGGATCGGTCAAGTAGAGCAAGAGTTTCTCGAGCTCGGCGCGGCCTGCGGGATCGCTGCGGATGGCGGAGAGCACGTCGATGAGCGACGCGAAGAGCGGCCCGCTGGTTGTCGCACCGAGGTTGCGCACGAGCTCCTCGCGAGCCCACGTGCACGCGCCCTCGGGACAGCGCGCCAGCCGCTGCTCGCGGAGAAGTTGCAGCACCTGCCGCACGAACACGGGGGTCACCTCATTGCGAAACGCCGACGGCGTCGCCGTGAGAAACTGGTCCACGAGCTGCGACCGCGCGCGCCGCCATGCCGCGAGCCGATCCTCGCCCGGGTGCTTCGCCCCCCACGCCGTGAACGCGTCATCGAAGCCGTTGAGCGCTTGCAAGAGCAGGTAGAGCTCCGTCACCTGCGGTGTGCGCGCGCCATCGTTGCGCAGGCCGGTCGTGCTACCGTCGCGGTTCTTGACGCCGAGCGCAGTGGCGTGGGCCGGATCGAGAAGCGCCCGCAGCCCATCGGCGAGCAGCGCCACACCGGAGACCTTCATCGTCGCGGTGCAGGCACGCGATATGGGGTCCACCTTGGTACAGCGCGCAATGCTCACCTTCTTCAAGGTCCGAAGCATGTCGCGCGCGGCGGGGAGCAGATCGCTCGGGAGCATCTCGATGAGCAGCGGCTCGTAGGAAGAACCGGGCTCCGTGCTCGGCCAATGGCGATGGAACGTCTTGATGAGCCGGACGAAGAGATCCTCGCGGTGAGCCTCGACGAAGGGCGTGACGAAGGGCCGGATGCGCGGATAGAAGCCGAAGTGCTCGGCCAGGAAAAGCGTGTTGTCGTCTTGATCGAGCAACGTCTGGCCCGGCGCGCACTGGCGTAGGCCATGGATCATGCCGTCCGGCGCCACTTCGAGCTCGCTCGCCGGTGCACCGCCGCAGCCATGGCTCCCCTTGTTCTTCTCGTTGCACGGATCCTCGAGGGGCCGCTCGGGACAGCGCGACGTGCCCGCCACGTCGAACAGGTCGTTGATGAAACGCGTCGTCTTCGCATTCTTCGTATCGTGGCGATCCCAGAAGACGAGGCGCGTCGCAAACTCGGGCCGAGGGCGCAACGTCTTGCTCGAGGGGCCGTCCCAAAAGCCGGTCAGGCCGCTCGATGCCTCGATGAGCTGCACGTTCGCCAACAGGCGCGCCGCATCGTTGCGCACGTGAAGGTACGCCTTGCCCGCGATGGCCTGCGTGAACGCGATGGCCAAATTGTCGATCTTCGCAAAGGAGCACTCGGCCCCGGTCGGGATGGGGACGTCGAGCCCGAGCACCGTCGCATGCAACACACCGTTGGCTTTGTTGCAAACGGCCACACCGTCGGCGTCCGTCACCAGCTGCCCAATGCGCTGAAAGATGCTGCGGTTGTACCCCGTATCCGATTGCGCGCGATTGACCGGCGTGCGCGGCGGCGCCGCGGAGTGGGTCGTCAGGTTGTAGGGCATCCCGCCGTTGTAGGCCGAGGCGTTGATGTGGTCCCGGTCGTAGGAGACCATGTCCGTGTACTTCATGTAGTTTGCAAACGTGTCCCCGATCGCCGCAGTGTCGTCTTGCGAAAGCGCTTCGAGGAGCCCTTCCAAGAGTCCCGGCACCCTCTGGATCTCGACCAAGACGTCCAGCACGTCGTCCCACAGGGTCGACGTTCGCGGAAGCCGCGCCTCGGGATGCCGATCGGCCACGGCGTCCATGGCGAGGGCGGTGTTCGTGGTGCGCGCCAGATCCGCGAGGTGCTCGCTCACGAGGTTCTGCGTCAACGCGAGCAGATCGTCCCCGCTGGGATCCCCGAGGATGGCGCCGAGCGCCCACACCAGATCGAGCAGCGGGGACGCTTCACGGCGGTATGCGTCGTACCCCACGGACACGGCCCCATACGTCCGCTTGGAGGTGTAGGCCCCGTCGCGCGCACCGAAGAGCACCTCGAGCCCGCCCAACATGTCCATCAATGCCCCGTGCTGCGTATCCAAGAGCGGCGGCAGGTTCTTCATCAGCGCATTGGAGAACGTGCGCGACGTGTCGATGGTCGCATAGAGCGGAGCTCCACCCTTCGCGATGAGCGCGCGTCCAAATGCGTCGCGCGCCGCCGCCTCGTCGTTCACCGAAGGAAACGGGGATGGCGCCGTCGTGCGATTGGCGGCGAGAAGCTGCGCGTTGCCGTCAGCATCGCGCTGCACCAGGTAGAGCGGAGCGTCGCCTTGCGCGTACACCGGATCGTGCATCTGGACGAGCTGCTGCACCACCTCGAGCGTCGTGCGCGGGCGCGACAGGATCGGCCGCACCGCCGCATCGATGCGCGACGAAAGCGCCGGCGGCGTCGGATCGGGCGCAAAGGTGCGAAGCTCCTCGTGCGCGACCTCGAGCAGCTTCGCGAACGATGCGTGCGCCGGCCCTGGCACGGGCACGCGTTTTCCGTCGCCATCGCGTGGTGCATCCTCGGCATAAGGATCCGAGTCGTGCGAAAGAAGCCGCAACGAGGCATTCGCCAGATCGCGCAGCCGCGGATACCCGATGAAGGCGCGCGACGCCCCCATGGCGACCGACTCGGGCTTGTAGCCGCGTCGATCTTGGAAGCGCGCGAGCGCGGCGCGCGTGTCGGCGGCGGCGCCCACGTCGTTCATGATGCCGGCCATCGCCTGCGTCGTCCGCGGAATCGTCCCGTCGGTGTACAGCTCGATGAGTTTGCCCAGCATGTCCGACAGCTGCTGCGTGAGCTTTCCGCGATCGCCGATGGACGCATCGTCGAGACGGTCGCACGTGCGCTTCGGGTCCCCATTCTTCTCGTCGACCACCGGCACGCGCACATCGGGAAACGTCGCGTCGAACGCCGCGATGAGCGATCCGCGCCGTCGAACCATCGCATGCACGCGCCCGAGCTGCCGCGCACGCACCGCCGGGTCGTCGATGGCCGGCAGCTTGCTCGTGTCGACGGCGTCGGAGTACGTGCCATCCGCGCGCTTGTGGCAAACGCCCGCGAACGAAGCGCCGGTCAGGTCCTCGCGGATGGCTTGCGCCGCCACGCGATCGCAAAGGAGCCCATAGAGCTCCTCCCCCACCGTTCCCCGCGGCGGCGGCGTCCGCGCCGTATTGAAGTCCACGCAGCCCACGGCCGTGAGCGTGCCCAAGCTGGCCAGTGCGAAGCACGTGCGCATGAAACACCTCCGCGTGCAGACGAAATGTTTACACGCAGTGTGTTCAGATGGCCCGAGCCAAGCTCTACTTGAGCTTCACTATTTCGATAACGCGACGCGACGGGCTAGCGCGAGAGAAACTTCTCGAGCCGGCCGTTCGCGGTGCGTTGAACCTTGCCGCGCACGAACGGCGTCCAGCCGAGAAGCTTCCCCGTGGGTCCGAGCGCTTGCCCCGCCCACTTCCAGAAATCGAAGGTGTCGACGTGGCGCACGATCTTTCCCTCGCGAAACTCGAAGCGCGCATCGATGACGTTGAGGACGCGACGACCCGTCAGCGAAAACGTGTACGTCGCCTCCCAGTGCGCCGCGCCTTCGTGCTCGGTCGCACGAACGCCGCTGTGCACGACGCTCATGTCCTTCCCGCTTTCGCAGAGCATGCGCCACATGCCCGCCGCGCGTGCGCCGCGCAGGTCGAACACGGGATCGGTGAAGTGCACGTCGGGATGGTAGGCCGCCACCATCGTTTCCCAATCGCGCTTGGCCAGTGCACGGTAAAAGCCATCCACCAATTGTTCGTTCGCAGACGATGTCATGGTGGACGAAGGCTACTCAGATCTTCCGCGCAATGGCGAGAATATCCGCGAGCACGCCGGCCGCCGTGAGTGCACCACCCGCACCCGCGCCCTGCACGACCAGCGGCTCGGGGTAACGCTCCGTGGTGAACGCCACGAACGAACCTGCGCCACGGAGGCGCGCCGCCGGATGGTGCACGTCGACCGCCACCGGCCCGACGTCGATGCGACGATTCACGGGGTCGATCCGCGCGAGGTAGCGCAGCACTTTGCCCTCGAGTTGCGCGCGTTTCACCGTCCGAGCGATCTCGGCATCGTAGGCCGGGACAGCCTCGAAAAAGGCGTCGGTGGAGTCGACGGCGAGGAGCTCGCGCGGAACGAACGGCGTGAGCGCGACATCTTCGAGTCCCAAGTTGAGGCCGATTTCACGCGCCAGAATGACCGCCTTGCGGGCTACGTCGACGCCGGAAAGGTCGTCCTGCGGGCGCGGCTCGAGGTATCCGCGCTCACGGGCGACGTTCAGCGCACGCGAAAACGGGACACCGGCGAGAAGCTCGTTGGAGAGGAAGCCGAGGGTGCCCGAGAAGGATCCCTCGATGAGGTCGACGCGATCACCGGTGCGCACGAGATCTTTCAAGGTCTCGACGACGGGCAAGCTCGCGCCGACGGTGGTCTCGTAGCGAAGGGCACGGCGGCAGCGGCGCGCCGTGGTGGCCAGCCGGCGAAAGGAGGGGAGCGAACCGGAGAACGGCTTCTTGTTCGCGGTCACGACGTGGATGCCGCGGAGCAGGGCCTGCTCGTAAACCTTCTCCATGCCGTCGGCGGCGGTGCAGTCGACGAGAACGGCAGCACGCGAACCGAGGCGCGTAAGGCCATCGAGAAACGGGCGGCGCTCGCGCGGATCGGCCACCGGCGCGGTACCGAGGTGGTTGCGCCATTGTTCCAGCTCGACACCGCCGGGCGAGGCGACGAAGAGGCCATTCTGCCGGTCGCAGAGGCCTGCGACCTCGAGCGAAAGGCCATCGCGCTCGACGAAGCGGCCCTTGTTGTCACCGAGCTGCGTGAGGAGGGAGCTTGCCACCGTGCCCTTGCCGAGCACGAAGAGCGACACGCGATCGACGCGCGGGGGGGCGGAGATGGGGCGAGACCAGGACAATTGAACCACCGACTCAACGGACATGGGAAAGGGCCTCGTCTTTCGCACCAGCAGACAGGTTCTTGGCTTTGGGCAAGCGGATGGTGTCGCGTTCGTCTTCGGAGGCGGGCGCGGTGTACGCGACGCTTTCGAGCGCGCGCGAGAAGTCGACGATGAGGTCGTCGGCATCCTCGAGGCCCACGGAGAGGCGCACCAGGTTTTCGCGGATGCCGATCTTCAGGCGCTCTTCGGTGGTGAGCTCGTAGTGCGACATGAGCGCAGGCTGCTCGATGAGCGTCTCCACGCCGCCGAGCGACGGGGCAATGGTGGCGAGCTTGCACGCGTCGATGAAGCGCGACGTCGTATCGAGATCGCCACGCACGAGGAAGCTGATGACGCCGCCGTGCCCGCGCAGCTGGCCTGCGAGCGCGGCGTCGGGGTGGCTGGGGAGTCCGGGGTAGAAGACGCGCTCGATGCCGGGATGCGCCTCGAGCCACCGCGCCACGCGCAGGGCCGTCTGATTCTGTCGCTCCACGCGCAGGGCGAGCGTCTTGATGCCGCGCAGGAGCAGGTACGCCGCGTGCGGGTCGAGGACGCCGCCGAGCACACCGCGCGTGTCGCGCAGCGCGCTGATCAGGGCTTCCGATCCGGCGACGGAACCTGCGAGCAAATCGTTGTGCCCGCCGAGGTACTTGGTGCACGAGTGCACGACGAGGTCAGCGCCGAGCTCGATGGGGCGCTGGTTGATCGGCGTGGCGAAGGTCGAATCGACGAGGAGCTTGAGGCCGCGCGCGCCCGTGGTCTTCTTCAACTCGGCGAGGGCCGGGATGTCGGCGAGGCGCAGGTACGGGTTGGTCGGCGACTCGGTAACCAGGAGCTTCGTCCTGCCGGGGATGATCGCCGCCTTACAAGCTTCGAGGTCGCCGGGCGGCACCAAGGTGGACTCGATGCCGAACTTCGCCAGGAAGGTGCCGACGAACTGCCGCGTGCGGCGGTAGACGTCCGCGGTGAGCACCACGTGCTCGCCGCTCTTGAGCATGGCAAGCAAGGTCGTGGTCAGCGCGGCCATGCCGCTGGCGAAGAGCGCACAGTCCTCGGCCCCATCGAGGGCGGCAAGCTTGCGCTCGGCAGCGCGCACGGTCGGGTTGCCGTAGCGCCCGTATTCCTCGCGCTCGATGCGCCCTTCGAAGTGGTCGCGCAGGGCGTCGGTCGAGGAAAAGGTGTACGTCGCCGTGCAAACGATGGGCGTGGTCACCGCATCGTGCGCCTTCCCACGCTCTTCGCCGCCGTGGATGGCAACGGTGGCGATGTCGTGGTGCTTTTCGAGGTGCGAGGTCATATCGGTCGGCCTTTCGCCCACCGACCTGCCTGACTCGTCCTCTAGAAACGCGAAGGCCTCCAGGTATGATTACCAGGAGGCCATCGGGTGCGTGTGTACCGAGCTTGAAAGCTCGAGGACCCACGGAGGACCCAACGGCTTAGGGTGATATTTATCAAGCGCGTCACCCAAGGTGGGCAAAAGTTTCGCGCCGCCGACTCTCTCCAGGGGAGAAGGCCGACAGATAATTCCGAACGGGCGTTTATGTGCATCATCTCGCGCACTCAGGCAAGATCTTTTTTCCCAACCGGCCTCCAACACGAGTGGGCGTGCGAAAATTCACACCTCATGCATGGGCGCATTCCGTGCAGAGAAGTGCGCAGACCTGCGATTATTCCTTGAGAAAACAGAAGCTTTGATCGACTCTTGCGCCGATTATCCGCTCGTGCAACGACGCGGCATCAATCGGGCAACTTCACGCCGACAGAGAGGATCAGAAAGATGCGCTTACGACGGTTCACGTTTGCTTTCCCACTAGCGGCGCTAGCTGGTTTCGTCATCGCTGGTTGCCCGGATGACAAGACACTGCTGCACCCGGAAGACGCCCCGGATGCCACCACCGCCGACACGGGCACCCCGGACACGGGTACGGATAGCGGCGTGCAGAATGCACTCGTCCGTTTCGCGCACCTCGCCGTGGGCAGCAACGACGCGATCGACGTTTGCGTCGGCAAGGTGCCGACCAGCGACGGCGGCAGCGAAGACGCGGGTGACGCAGGCGATGCGGGCGGCGGAGACGCTGGCGCACCTGTGTTCACGCCGATTCCCGTGCTCAGGGCGCTCCAGCATCAGGGAGGCATGAAGTACAAGGACGTGACGAAGTACTTCGAGGTAACCCCCGCGCTCGCCCAACTCCTTCCGACGGGTGACGTCATCATCCGAGTCGTCGACGGCACCGCAACGGATTGCTCGACCGCCAAAGCGGGCACGACGGATTTTGCCGCCCAACTTCCCGTGATCGAACCTGGTTCGGTGCGCACCGTTGCCGCCATTGGCCCCGCAAACGCGCTTGGCGTCCGAGTGTTCACCGATCATGTGACGACGACCGACGCCACCAAGGCAGACGTACGCGTCATCAACGCTGCGCTTCCTGCGACCGGCAAATTCGACTTCACCGTGGGCGCGAACCCCCCGGTGACGGGAGTCGACTTCGGCGCTACGCCCGCGGCCAACCAAGGGTACGTCGCGTACGACCCCTTCAATGCGCAGGCCGTCAGTGGGCAGCCGGCAGGGGCCACGGCGGCCGCCTTTACTGTCAGCGGTGTCAGCATCGCTGCGAAGTCCGTTACGACAGTGTTCGCCATCGGCACGCCACAGGCTGCGATCCCGTACGCGGGCTTGGTCTGCAAGGACTCGGCGCCTGCGATTGGCGACTTCACCGACTGCGGCCAAGTCGCCCCGAGCGATGGTGGCACCGATGCGGGTGACTCCGGCACGGATGCCGGCGACGCCGGCGACTCCGGTCCCTGATCGATCCCTTCTGAAATCAATGACAGCAAGAAACGGGGCCTTCGATGGGCCCCGTTTTTCTATTTGAGGTATCGACTATCGATTGAGCCGCTGCACGCTCACATGTGCACCATCGCCTGCGGCAATGACCGGTGCGCCATTGGGGTCCACGGTGCACGCACCGTAAGATCGACCGGCTATGCCAAGTGGCAACTCGATCGGACGCGAGGCATCTTTGGTCACATCGAACGCCAAGAGTCCGTACTTGGATTCGATCAACGCGAAGAGATGCTGCCGCATTGAGACGAGGCAGTCATACCCCATCGATCTCGCATCGCCGGCTGCCAGATCCTCCCCCACTTTCGACCAAGAGTTTCCGTCGTAACGGAGCACGCGCGTGCGCGTATTGCGGTCGTCGATGCGAAACCTTCCCAGCGCAAACAAAGTGCCAGCCTCGTCGAACGCGATGCGCAGCGAATCGAATCCTTTGCTGTCTCCCGTCAGACTCGAGCCCGCGACCTTCCAACTGTCGCCCGCCAAGAACCGCACATAGGCTTGCTCGTTCCCTGTAATGCGGCTCGCAACATACAGAACGCCCGCTTTATCAAGGGCCACTCCGAGCATGTATCCGTAGTCCCCCGACTCAACCGGGCCATTACCTAGCAGAGGCCAAGTACCGCTCTTCAAGGCCTTGGCTAGGAGTTTTCCACCGCCTTCGGGCGGCCCTTCGAAATACGTGATGAACGGCCTTCCAGCATTGTCCGTGATCACCGTGGGAGGAGGCAGAAAACCAAAGAGATGCCCTTGCCTGCCAACCGGATCTCCAACGTTCTTCCAACCGGCTTCGCCCCACTCCTTGACCGTCACGATATGGTTATCGGCCGCCTCAAAGCTGCCGAGAAGGACACCGTTCTTCCCTAGGGCAAGAGCGCCAACAGGATCGTCGCTCGGCGAGCCAAGATCCGTCCACGTAGCCCCATTTTCGGCGATGGTACTAACGACCCATTTGGATGCGCGAACGTGGGCAACGCTAACGCGATCACCTGGTCCAGCTGCCAGCCGCAGGCCATCCACGACCTGGGTGCTCTCCAGGGCATTGCTGACCCCGAGCCACCGGGGCGCCGACCAACTCCACGACGTATTCTCCATCGGGACGCCCGCCGTGCTCTTGATGTCCTGCAACGACAAGGTCACCTTGGTCGGTGCGACGATGGGGGACTGCGGCGCGATGGTGAGCTTCTTCCCATCGGCGGAGAGCTCCATCTTCACTGGTACGGCAACCTCGCCCGCGCTGAGCGTGGCGGAGGTCGCGCCCAGCTCGACCCGTTTCGAGAAGGTGACCTCGATGGGCGCGCGGACCGAGACCTGCCCGGCGCCATCCTCGGGCGTGCGCGAAAGGACCACCGGCGGAAGATCATCCGTGATGACCGAGCCCTCCCCACCTGCATCCGGCCGGCCGCTACCCGCGTCATCGTTCGACCCACCGCAGGCCCCGGCGATCCCCGCAGCGCTCAACACCCCAATGAACCAAGCTTTGCGCATTCGCATCCGCCTCCTCGAAGTCCTTCGACCCGACGCGGGTGCAGGTTGCTCGATGCGAACCGCCAAATGACGAAAGGAGACCCGAGGGGTCTCCTTTCTCGTTTCCAACCGCGCTGCGCCTTGGGGGCGCTGGGCGGCTAGTTGTCCAGCTTGTCGGTCGCGATGCCGATGGTCTCGGCGCCCGCGATCTTCGCGCTGTCGATGGCCCACACCAGGCGACCGTAGTTGGCGCCATCTTCGGCAACGAAGAAGACGACCTTGTCGGCGGTGGCGCGGGGTTCGAGACGCGTTTTCAACTGCGTGATGTAGTCGGCGTCTTCGACGTCGCGCACGTTGATGTCGACTTTGCCGTCGGCCTTCACGTGCACGATGATCTGATCCGGCGGCACCTCGGTGGGTTGCTCCACCTTCTCCGCGTTGGGGACGCGCACCGCGATGTCTTTTTCGAGCAGCGGGGTGACGACCATGAAGATGATCAGGAGCACGAGCACAACGTCGACCAGCGGGGTGACGTTGATCTCGCTGTTCGCAGCCACCGGCTCGCGAATGTGAATCGGCTTGGTGCCGTGAACGTGGCGACCCATTACTTCTTCTCCTGCTCCACGCCGAGACCAACGCCTCCGCTACCGGCGAGCTTCAGGTTGTTCATGACGGGACGCACGTCGCCCACGGTCAGGGCCGTGTCTGCCTTGAAGAGCACCTTGCGGGTGGGCTCCTTTTCGATGGCAGCTTTGACCTTCTCGATGAGATCCGCGTCGTTGACGCGGTCGCTCTCCACGTACATCTCTTTCTGGAGCGTCATCGATACGACGATCGGGTCCGTCGACTTCTCTTCGTCGATCTTGTGCGCGGACGGCAGCTTCACCGGCTTACCGCGCTGCAACATCGGCGTGATGACCATGAAGATGATGAGAAGCACGAGGCAGACGTCGACCAACGGGGTAACGTTGATGTCGTTCTTGACCCCCTTATTACCGCCTCCACCGAATGCCATGGTGGACTACTCCGCGGCTTGGGCAGCCGTGCGCAGGTGGCGGCGGTGGTAACGGGCGACCAGGTCCATCAGCTCGTTGGAGGACTCGGCGAGGTCGACCGCGCGGGCATCAACCCAGGTCGACAGATAGTTGAAGAGCATAACGGCCGGGATGGCGACGAGAAGTCCGAAGGCCGTGGTGACGAGGGCTTCCGCGATACCGGCCGACACGGTGCCGAGACCACCGGAGCCCGACGCGGCCATCATCTGGAAGGAGTTGACGATACCCATGACGGTTCCGAGCAGACCAACGAACGGTGCCGTGGACGAAACGGTCGCCAGGATGCTGATGCCTCGTTTCAGGTTCTGCACCTCACGGGCCGTCTGGCGCTCGAGTGCACGAGCAACCGATTCCTCGGTGAGGTTGATGTTCTCTTCGTCCGTCGAGCTGCCACCCGAGTTGAAGGCCTTGAGCCCCGACGCAATCGTGCGACCGAGGTAGCCGATATCACCTTTGAACGCCTTGGCCGCCGCCTCTCTCAGGCTGTCCGAGGTCAGCACGCCACCCAGCTGCTCGGCGAACCGGAGCGACTCTTTGCGCGAGCGCGAGAAGATGATGAGACGCTCTCCCGCCACCAGGAGCGAAGCCAAACTCATGATTGCCAGCGTGATGACGATGCCTTTCGCAAACGCCCCCATGCTGTGCCACAACCCGTACAGTGAAAAATCCATATTCCTTACTCCGAGAGGCGCGCCCCTGGGTGTGGCGCTGCTATGTGAAACTTATTGGGGAGAGACAAACCCCGGTGATCCGGGTGAAACCTGGTGGAAAGCCCACCCGGGCTATTGAGCTTGAATGCGGAACGTGAACGTGTAGGTGACGGCCTGGGCCTGCCCCTGGAACATGACCGGCGTGTACTTGCGTCCCTTGAGGTTCGCCAAGATGGCTTCCTCGGTGTAGGGCAGCGACTTGATGAACTTGCAGTCCTCGACAGTACCCTCTTTGGTGAGGGTGCACTTTACAAGGATGAGACCTTCGACCTTCGCGACCAACGCCTCACGGGGAAGCGTGGGCTGCTCCGTACCGGCGAGCAGCGAAGGCTTCGCCATGCCCGGTCCGAACGGGATGACCGTGGTCTGCGGCGGGCACGGAGGCATTCCGGGATCACCGCACACGGCCGCTTTGACCGGCGCGCACGCCGGCTCGCCAGGACCACCGCAGCACGCGGGCTCACCCGCGCCACCGCAATGACGGCACGGAGGCTCACCAGGACCACCGCAGCAGGCCGGCTTGCCCGGAACACCGCACGTGGCCTCGACCGACTCGCCACTCCCGCTCTTCGCGGAGGTGTCTTCCTTCGGCGCCTCCTTGGAGTCGACGATGGTGTTCTCTTTCTTGACGAACTCTTTCTTCGCCTTCGGCCTTTCGGCTGTACGCGGCACCGCCGTCGCCACGGGGGGCGGCGGGGGTGGCGGAGGCGGGGCAACGAACTTTACTTCCGTCGCCTGCTTCTTAATCTGCTGGTGCGCACGCACCGAGATGTAAATTGCCAGCCCGAGTACCGCGACGTGCACAAGGATAGAAACGAGTGCACCCCGAATGAGAACTCGGGGGGGCTGGGCTCCGCGGCCAAGGACTGAATCAAACATCGCGCTCGTACACCTCACTCACCCCCGAATCAGAAGTACTTGTCTTAAAATAGGCCTGAGAGACAAGCTCTGCCGTGGATGGCACATCGAAGAAGAAGCGCCACCCTAGCAGCCTCGCGGAACATGTCTAGCACGAGTCCGCAACATCTCTTGGTTTCTACGAAGTTATACGTCGACTCGATCCCGCTTTTTTAATGCTGCATTGCAACAAGAGACCGAGTCGACGGGGAAGCATACCAGTGGGCCGAACCCTCAGTGCTTCATTCGTTGGAAACTTACGAAACAGAGATCAGAAACCGCCGTAGTTGACGTTTGCCACGCAGAGCAGCGTCTCGGGGTCGCACTTGAAGTTCGCGTCGGGATCGACACCCGAGCCGGTGCCGAGGCCCAGGTCCGGATGCGCCACGGCGTCGCAACGCGCCGCTTCGGCGACGTAGTTGCCCGGCGTCTTCAGGTCCTCGTTCGTGTTCTTGCTGCAGCTCGGACGCTGTCCGAAGAGCAAGCCGAGACCCTGGTACTTGCACGTGGAGGCGGCGCCGCCCTCGGCCGTGACGGTGTAGTCGAGGTCGATCAGGAACGCGTTGCCCGCGTGGGCAGCCGAGAAATACAGCTGCCAGTTGGACCACTTGTAGCTGACCGTCTGAGCAACGGTCGCGTCGCGCTTGTCGCTGATGTTCGAATCGCCCGCATTCTCGGGATCGTCCGGGATCGCCTCGAGCGCCGGGAAGGCCTTCACCGTCTCGGTCAGCGTCGGGATGCTGCAGATGTTGCCCGACGGCTCGGCGGTCGTGAAGGAACCCCACGCGGCGAGCTGGTCCGGGAAGGACGCGCGATCGAGGTACTCGGCGAACTGCTTCGGCATGAGGGCCGCGGAGACCTTCTCCAGGTCCGGCTTACCCTCTTCGCCCACCGCGTTGTACGAGTTGACGTACACGATGTCGGCCTTGAGGTTTGCGCAAGCTCCCGAACCCGAGATGAGGTTGTACTTGACGGTGTACGTGCCCGTGCCGGTACGGCAGAGAGGAGTCGACTGATCACAACCCGCCGCGCCAAGGACGACGGCGAGGCTGGCGGCGATGCCCGCACCAGCGAGACGAGAAACACGCAAGGACCGAGCGTATTGCAAGATGGACGCGTACATCAGAAGCTCCCTCGAATGCCGAAGCGGAACTGCCGCGGCTCTTGATAAATGTTGGCGTTCCCGAAATTCGGATTGACCTGGGCGGGGTTGAATGCGCTGCCGTCCTGCCGTTTGACGTTGTTCGGCAAATCAGCACGACTTCCACCCGCGATGGGGAGGACGTCTTGGTTGGTGTAGCGATTCTCCCTACTCAGTTCGGTTTGGAAGTTCAAGAGGTTGAAGATGTCCATGGTGATGCCCAGGGTCATCCCATTTTGGAACCGTACATTATAACCGACGTGCGTGCCTACATTCCCGTTCCAGGGAAGGCGATCGCCGGTGCCTCGCGGCAGGATATGGATCGTGTCGACACCATAGAGGAGGTTACCGCCGAGGAAGTTCGTCGGGCCGCCTGAGCGGACGTTCACCGATCCACCGAGTTGGAGGACCGAGTCCTTGGTGACGGAGATGTCCTTCGCACCGAAGATCTTGAAGCTATGGCGACGGTCGCCAGGCAGGTCGCCCGTCTGGTTCACCAGGAGGGACTTCAAGTCGAAGGTGGCATTGATGTTCGGGTCGAGCTGACCCGTGGTCGGATCGTAAAGACCCGCGTTGTTACCGCGCAACCAGGACAACGTGTAGCTCACTTGGGCGAGCCACTGGTCGGCAAAATTCTTCATGAAGTAGACGGTGCCGGCGTCGTAGTTGCGCGTCGCCTCGGGGAAGCTGCTGGCGATGCCCTTACCGGGGTTGCCGATGAAGTACGTCGCGCCTTCGTCGTTGCTCATGTCCTCGATGACGTTGTTCATCCAGCGACGCGTGTACGACAGACCGAAGCGGCCGTTCTTCACGATCTCGTACTCGCCACCGGCGACGATCTCGCTCTGCGACTGCGGGCTGATGTCCGGATCGATGACGACCTTGCCGCCGCCAACGCCGGCGTATTTGCGATCGGGAAGTCCTCCAATCGGACCGCCACCGCCGGCCGCCGGCCAGTTTTTGCGGGCCGTATCGGTCAAGCAGACACCGTTCGCTTGGGCGGGATTGCGCGGATCGCACTTCGACGAGTCGACTGACTGCGCGAGGGCGCCCTCACCCGTCTGACGATCGAGCATGTCGAGCGGCACGCTTTCGTAGAAGCGTGCGTAGTTGAAAAAGAGCTTCGAACGACCCTTTTGCGTGGGATCGAAGATGACGCCGAGGCGCGGCGAGATTTGGTTCGGCAGCGTCATGAGCAGCTTGTTGTCACTGCCAATGAGGAACTGGCTGTCGTAACGAACACCCGCGTTCAGGGTGATCTTGTCGAAGAGCTGCCAGCTGTCCTGGACGAAGCCGCCGATGTTGAGCGCGTAGGTGCGCGTGGTCAGGCGGTCGAGCATCACGGGTTGGTCCGGGCCCGACTCGTAGCCGTAACCGCGCTGGGCGTCGTAGCGGGTACCGCTCGTGTGCTCGCGCCAGCGCACACCGCCGGAGTAACCGCGCGACCACCACGAGGTGAGCATCTCGAAGTCGACACCGGCCTTGATGACGTGGTGACCGGCCGCCTCGGCGAGCACGGTGAGGACGCTCTTGGCCGAGACAATGTCGAAAACCTGCTCATCGAGAAGGTCCGAACCACCCGTGGTGTAGGTTTGAGTCGGGCACGTGGGCAAGCCAAGGTTCGTTCCCGCGGCACCAATGCGCGAGCAACTCCCGCCGGGAACCCGTTCGAAATCCTCGATGCCATGCAGTGCGGGGCTGCGCCGGTAGACGACCTGCGGAACGGCGGAGTAGCCGTAACCACTGCCGACCTGGAAGCCGTCCGCGCTGCGCCGCCCACCGAGCTCGTGGTGCCAGCCGATGGTCGTGTCGAGGATCTTCGACTTGTTGTCGAACTCCGACGTCCACTTGAGCGACGTATCGAACGCGCCGGAGCGGTACGAACGGGCTTGCGCGCCGTAGGTGCCGTTCAAGTTGAACTCGCGCACCGTCGCGCCTTCGACGAGCCCCGTCGTCGGGTTGACCGCGTAGTCCCCGCCGCCACCGGAAAACGTCGGCGTGGCCGCGAACGTCAGGGCCAGCTTGTTGTTCTGATTGACCCGGAAATCGAGCTTTCCGAAGATCTGGTACGACGTCTGCGTAGCTTGCGCCTGGCTGTGGGTACCGGGGATCTCTGACCCTTCGACCGTGTAGTTCGGCTTGCCCGCGTTCGGCGTACCGTCGCCCCAGATCGGACTCGCGTAAATCGAGCGATCCAAGTTGTAGATCGCGCGCGAGATGCCGAACCCCACGTAGTACCAAAGCTTGTCCTTGATGATCGGACCGCTCTGGTCGAAGCCGATGTCGTAGATATTGGCCAGGCTGCGCCGCGTTTGCACGGCCTCCCCGAGGAAGTACGGGTACTTGCGCTTGCCCTCGAGGGCGCCCGGCGTCCAGTTCGCCCAGACGGAGCCGTGGTACTCGTTGCTACCCGACTTGGTGACGACGTTGAGGATACCGCCCGTCGAGCGGCCGTACTCCGGCATGTAGCCGCCGGAGAGCACGTTGACTTCCTTCACGAATTCGATCGAAAGCGGAGAACCGTTGATACCGAACTTCGCACTGTTCGTTCGAACGCCGTCGACGATGTACGAGTTCTCCGGCGACGTGCTGCCGTTGACCGACGTACCGTACGTATCCGCCTGCGCACCCGGGGTGGCCTCCGCGACGGACTCGAAGGAGCGCTGCGCACCGCCGCGCGACCCGGGGTTGGTGACCGGGATACGAGAAGTGAAGTCACTGTTGATATTTGCACCCGTGGTGCTCGACCCGACGTCGACCGTCGGCGCGTGAGCCACGATGACGACTTCTTCGGCCTTCAGGCCTTCCGGCAGGAGGTCCGCGTCGAGACGGATGGTGGCATCCGCGCGCAGCTGAATCTGGTCGCGCTGGTATGCCCGGAAACCTTCCTTGTCGAGATGCAGCGCGTACACGCCCGGCGCCAAGGACGGGATGCGGTAGGTACCCGTCCTGTCCGTCGTCACGATCTGCTCACCCTGCAGAGCGGGCGAGGTTACGGTCACAACGACATCCGCGACCCCTTTTTTGGTCGAAGCGTCGACGACCTTTCCGGTGAGAACCGCCGAGCCCTGAGCCTGCGCGGGTGCCACCATCGCTATCGTCGAGGACAAGGCCCCGACGGAAAGAGCCCATTTCGGTAAAGATCGAAGTCTCATTGCTCCCCGTTGCCCGTAACCGTGTGCGCGCGTCGGTCCGGGTCTATTGAGTGATCAGGCCACTGCGGTTGAGCCGATCCGTTCTCACGCGAACGTTCGGCAGATGAGCCCCGCCCTTGCGCTCGAGCAGGCGCGGTGGCTCCAAGTAGGAGAGAGGGTGACGGGAATACCTGGACTATGACGCCGGTTCTCGAGGTGGAACTTCGTGAGTTCGAGCTGCGGATAAAACACGACAAGATTAACGGCGCACTATTCGCCAATTTGCTTCCTCTCCGCAAGAGGCAAGATGCGGCTCTCTCACCATTTCCGCCTATCTGGTTTCGCGTCCCATGTCCTGGTGCGGCAAGCACCCCGTGAAGGGTATTTCGTTTCAACGGGGTTTCGTGCGCACTGCGGCAACACACGAAAATAAGTTGACTTTACGTCAATTTTAGCGGGTGAAGTCCGTATTGGAATTGGGCTTCGACTCGAAAATAACGTACTGCGTTACGACAACGAGCACGTTACGCGTGTCAGGTATTGGGGGCTCCGCCGCGCCTTCAGGTATTGGGGGGCTCCGCCGCCCCAAACCCCCGAGAGGAGAGGGATCAGATCCCCGAGAGGAGAGGGATTGATAGCGATAGTGAGTGATGACTTCGTTCAACGAGAGTGAGTCAAATTACGAATAGCGGTATCTGCGAATCGATAGTTTGATTTGCATTGGCACCTACAGACGTTCGGTGGTGAGGTCCTTTGGAGGCTCGAGGAGCCTCGATTGAACAACCCTCATTCATTCGAGAGGTCATTCCATGCGTCGTTGGTCCATCGCAGTATTTCTCTTCTCCATGCAAAGTGCCGCTTTGGTTGCGGGGTGTGCACCAGCGGAGACGGCTGATTCCTTGGGCGAAACGGAGGACGATCTCCAGATCGCACCGATGGCCGCGGCCGACGTATGCACGCGATGGCGAGGCGATCGTCAGGATCGCACCGAGGGGGCGTGGAGTGGCAATGTGGCGGCATGCAATGCGGGAGACATGACGGCAGCGGGCCGAGCCAATGCACTCAAACTGGTAAATCTATATCGCGCCATGGCGGGTTTGCCGGCGGTAGCCATGGATGCCACGAAGAATGCGCGTAGTCAGAAATGCGCACTCATGATGGACGCAAATGATGCGCTCAATCATTCACCGCCGACGTCGTGGAAATGTTATTCGCAAGACGGAAAAGACGGTGCGGGACAGAGCAACATCGCCACCACACCAGCGGTGACCGCCGTGGATCTTTATATGTCCGATCCGGGGAACGAGACCACCATCGGGCATCGCCGATGGATTCTGTCGAATTCCCTCGGCCCGATGGGCATTGGCTCGACCAAAGATTATTCGTGCATGAACGTGATTGGTGGAACCGGAAAGGCCGGAAAAGCGTACGCGGCGTGGCCACCGGCGGGCCCCTTCCCTTCCGGAGCGCTCAAGGCCTCGTTCGACTACGAACTCGACAAGACGGGATGGTCGATTCAAAGCGACACCATCGACCTTTCGAAGGGCAAGGTGACCATCACCGACGGGACGACGAACAAGCCCGTCACCGTGAATGTGCTCGGTGCGAACTATGGGAGCAAATATGCAATTCGCATCGTGCCCAATGGATGGAAATCCGAAAAAGGGCACACCTATTCGGTAAAGGTAAGTGGCGTCTCGCCGGCTATCGCCTACGACGTCCAGATCCTCGACTGCGATTGACGCGTTCGAATCAGGGCTCGCGGTAGAAGCGGGGCACACGCCGGGAGATGGACGTGAGGATCTCCCAGGCGATGGTCCCCGCGTGCCCGGCGATTTCCTGCGCCGAAATGGCATCTTTGCCCAGCGGGCCCTCTTGCGCGCCAAGGACCACGACCTCGTCGCGAATGGATACGCCCTCGTGCGCGGTGACGTCGATCATGACCATGTCCATCGAGACCGCCCCCACGATGGGAGCGCGCTTGCCGCGGACGAGCACGTGGCCCTTGTTGGAGAGCTGGCGCGAGAGGCCGTCGGCGTAGCCCATGGCAATGGTGGCGATGCGCGCCTTGTTCGGCGCCCGCCAGAGGGCTCCGTAGCCGATGCCGGCACCGGCGGGGATCTCGCGCACGTCCACGATTTCCGAGCGAACGCGCATGACGGGCCGTAACTCCTCGGAAACGGGGTCGCCGCCGCCGTCCTTGGACAAGAGCACGGGCGGAACGCCGAACAGCGCGATGCCGGGGCGCACGGCGTCGAAGCGCGCATCGACGAGGTCGACGTCGCCGCGGAGGACGGCCGCACTGTTGGCCGCGTGGCGCACGCCGGGAACGATGCCGCGGGTGCGAAGAAGCGCGGTGGCCTCGTCGAAGAGGCGCACTTGCTCCCGCGTCTCCTCGGCCGAAAGCGCGTCGGCCTGCGCCAGGTGGGTCATGAGCCCGCGCACGCGCAGCTCGCGGGCGTAGTGGCGTAGGCTATCGGCGAAGGTCCCGAGTTCGTCCATCGTCACGCCAAGGCGGGCCATGCCGGTGTCGATCTTCACGTGCACGTCGATGGGCCCTTCGACGTCGCCCGAGCGGACGAGGCGGGCAAACGCTTCGAGCTGCGCGCCGTCATACACGACCGGCGTGAGACCGCGCGCCAGCACTTCACCGTGCGCGGAGCCGTAGTAGCCGCCCATGACCAGGATGGGCGCGTTGATGCCGGCCTCGCGAAGCTCGATGCCCTCTTCGAGAAGCGCTACGCAGAAGCCATCTGCGCCGGCCCGTTCCAACGTGCGGGCCACGGCGGGCGCACCATGGCCATAGCCGTCGGCCTTGAGGACGGCCCAGATTTTCGCGCCGCGTGCGTGCCGAGCCACCACGTGCAAATTGTGGCGGAGCGCCGCCAGATTGATCTCGGCGCGCGTGGGGCGGACGGCATCGGCCGGGGCCGCACGACGGGGACGCAAGATACGCACATTCATTTTTATACCGAACGCCGCGAAAAAGGAGGAGATTCCCCGCCTCAAATCGCCTTCAGGCCGGCTTTCTCGCCTCCAGCCGTTCGTGCGCGTATTGCATACGATACAGGCGCGCGTAAACCCCCTGGCGGGCCAGCAGCTCCTCGTGGGTTCCGGCCTCGGCAATGCGGCCTTTGTGGAAGACGACGATGCGATCCACGGCTTTGATCGTGGAGAGGCGGTGCGCGATGACCAACGCCGTCCGGTCGGCCATGACGGCATCGAGCGCGACCTGAAGGCGCGCTTCGGTGTCCGAGTCGACGCTGGCGGTCGCTTCGTCGAGGACGAGGATGGGCGCATCCCGGTACACGGCCCGCGCGAACGCAATGAGTTGCCGCTCGCCGGCGCTGAAGTTCGCACCGCGCTCGTCGACCGGCGCGTCCAGCCCATTGCGCCGCTCGAAGAGCTCGAACGCGCCGATGCGGCGAAGCGCTTGTTCGGCCTTCGCGCGATCCGGCGTGGGATCGGTCATGGCGATGTTCGAAAGCACCGTGCCCGTGAAGAGGTACACGTCCTGCGGCACCACGGAAAACTGCTCGCGCAGCGCGTGCCGATCGTACGCGCGAACGTCCTTGCCGAAGACCCGCGCGTAGCCGCCGTTCACCTCGTACAAGCGAAGAAAGAGGCTCGCCACCGTGCTTTTGCCCGCGCCGGTCGCCCCCACCAGCGCAATCTTCTCGCCGCGCTTGGCCGACAGAGAGACGTCCCGCAACACCGGCACGCCGGGCTTGTACTCGAAGTTCACGTCCAGCAAGGCGAGCGCCTCTTCGGAAGGACCTTGCGGCGCGTCTTGGGCATCCACCGGACGCACCCCGTCGATGTCCGTTTCGTCGAGCAGCTGAAAGATGCGCTCTGCCCCGGCCATCGCCGACTGCAGAACGGTGTAGCGCGTCGATAGCTGCGAGATCGGCTCGAAGAATTGCTTGATGTACTGCGTGAACGTCACCACCAGCGGAAAGGAGACGTCGCCCATGCGTTTGAGGCCCGCCCACCAGAGAACGCTGGCAATGCACAACGTGCTGACCATCTCGATGGCCGCGTCGAGCATGGCCTCGTAATGGATGGATCGCTTGTTCGCATCGAGGTACGCGTGATTGATGGTGTCGAACTCGCGCGCGGTCGTCTCCTCGCGGCCGTAGGCCTGCACGACGGAGATGCCATTGACCTGCTCGTTGAGAAAGGCATTGAGCCGCGCGGTCTTCGCCCGAATGTCGCGGAAGGCTTCGCGCGAACGCTTTCGTACGTATTGAACGATAGCGCCCACGATGGGAATCGCCGCGAAGGCGATGAGCGAGAGGCGCCAATCGAGCAAGAGCATCATGACCACGATGCCCGCGAGCGAAATGAGATCGCCCGCGGCATTGAGCACGCCCGACGCGAAAAGCTCGCCCACGGCATCGACGTCGTTGCTCGCGCGCGTGACCAAGCGGCCGACGGGCGTGCGATCGAAATAGCGAAGCTGCAGCCGCTGGAAGAAGAGAAAGATGTGCGCCCGCAAGTCGGCCATGGCGCGCGCGCCGGTGACCTGCATCGTATAGAGCTGCGCCAACGTCAGGAGCTGCCCGCCAACGACGAGCAGCGAAAGGTAGATGCCATCGCGCACCAAGCCCTGCCCATCACTCGCATTGGCACGGCGAACGACGTCGCCCATGACGATGGGGCGCAGGAGATTCAACCCCGTCACGACGCCCAGTGAGGCGAAGGAGAGCACCAAGAAGCGCACGTGCGGGCGCACGAACGGAATGAGCCGGCGGACGAG
Source organism: Sorangiineae bacterium MSr11367 (assembly GCA_037157805.1). NCBI lineage: Bacteria > Pseudomonadati > Myxococcota > Myxococcia > Myxococcales > Pendulisporaceae > Pendulispora > Pendulispora rubella. The sequence continues at coordinate 9,493,237 of CP089983.1, forward strand.
GCGCGTGTCGTACGCCTTGCCCATGGCGTCTTCTTCGTGGAAGGCGCGCAGCTTCTCTTCCGCGCGATTCGGCTTCTTCACCGCGGTGGTGGCTTGCGCGGTCATGCAACCTCCACGCAATCGGCATCGGAGGGCGCCGCCGACGGAGGCTCGACATCGAGCTCGTCCAGCTCGTGCGCCATGCGCTGCTCTTCCGCGAAGGCCGCGTAGATACCTTGGACGCGCAACAATTCGTCGTGGGTTCCGCGTTCGACCACGCGCCCTTGGTCGAGGACCACGATGGAATCACAGCGCGCCGCCGCCGCGATGCGGTGGGTGATGAGCACCACGGTGCGCTTCTTGGCCTGACGCTCGATGGCCTGCAAAATGGCGGCTTCAGTTTTGGCGTCGACGGCGCTCAGCGGGTCGTCGAGCACTAGAATGCGCGGGCCCCACGAGAGCGCACGCGCGAGGGCGACGCGCTGCTTTTGCCCGCCCGAGAGCTGCACCCCGCGCTCGCCCACCACGGTGTCGAACTGCTCCGGCAAGGACAGTGCCTCCTCGGCCACCTGCGCCTCGCGTGCGGCCTCGCGGATGGTATCCATGGCCTCCGCCGTGTCGGGATCGTCCAGAGAAAATGCGATGTTGCGCGCCACGGTCGTGGAGAACAAGAACGCATCCTGCTGCGCGTAGCCCACCGTCTGGCGCACGAAGGTCAGAGGCAGATCGCAAACGTCGTTGCCATCGATGCGGACTGCCCCCTTCGGCGTCGGAAGAAGGCGCGCGAGGAGCATGGCCAACGTCGACTTGCCCGAACCGGTTCGCCCGACGATGGCGATGCTCTTGCCGGCGGGAACCTCGAAGCTCACCCCGTCGAGCACTTTGCGCGCGCCGTACTCGAAGGAGAGGCCCTTGATGGCAATCTCGCCGCGCGAATCCTTCGGCGCCGGGAGCGGGCCATCCTCCACCTCGGGAAGCGCGTCGAAGATCTCCTTCATGCGCGCGAACGAAGCGCGCCCGCGCTGCACGATCGAGAGCACGAAACCGAGGGCGAACACCGGCCAGTACATGCGGGTGAGCGCCAGGTGAAAGGCGAAGAAGTCGCCCTTGGAGATGCCGCCTTGGGCAGGGCCGAGGAGCAGCAGCGAGCCGCCGTACCAGAAGAACACGAGGACGCCGCCCGCGCTGACCGCACCGAGAAGCGGCATGAACAAGCCGCGCACGCGCGCCAAGGCGAGACTTGCCTCGAGGTACTGGCGGTTCACCTCCTGAAAGCGGTGCAACTCCCGCGTCTCCAACGCGAAGCTCCGCACCACGCGCACGCCGGCGAGGTTCGTCTGCAGCGATTCGGTGAGCTTGCCCAATGCCGCTTGGTTGGCGCGGGTCTTTTCGAAGATGCGTTTCGAGAAGGAGCGCGTCAAAAAGACGGTCAAGGGGAAGGTCACGAACGTGGCCAAGGTGAGCTTGACCGAGATGCTCATCAGCACTTGAAGCGCGCTTCCGAATGCGAACACGACGTTGACCATGTTCAGCACACCGAAGCCATAGAGCAGGCGCACTTGCGCCAGGTCGTTCGTCGAGCGGCTCATGATTTCGCCCGACGACATGCGACGATAGAACGCGGTGCCCAGCCGGTGCAGGCGCGCGAGCAGCAGCCCGCGCAACTCGTACTCCACGTCGCGGCCGGCGTTGAAGACGAACAAGCGGCTCGCCACGCGCGTGACGAAGGCGAACACCGCCAAGCCGAGCATGAAGACGGCAGGCTTCCAGGCCTCCTCGGGGTGGTCGCTGAAGATGCGATCGACGGCGCTCTTGGAGAGCCAGTCGATGCGGTTCATCGCAAGCTGGAAGGCCGCCAGCACGACGGCGCCCGCCAAGTACGCCGGGAGATGGCGTCGGAATTGTCCGACGGCCGTGACGCTCATGTCGCGAGGTTTGGCTGGCTTGGCTGGCTTGCGCGTATCGATTGGGTCACGATCCATGAACGGTCCGGGTCAACGCTCGCGTGCCCCGAGTGGCCGACGGTGCGATGACGAAAGAATGGGACGATTGGGCCCCTCCTTGAAAAGGGCAAGCTCCGACAGGTCGAGGCGCGTGGCCAAAAGGCCGAGCATCACCTTCGCACCGCGTGCGTCGAGCTCCTGGATGACCCCCGTTTTGCCGACGAATGGCCCGGAGAGCACACGGACGCGCGATCCTTTTTCGAGGACGTTTGCGCGCGCCGCGCCCGCACGGGGAGCGGCGACGACGAGCGAGCCGATATTTCGTGACGGCGGAGCAATATCCGTTACCACGGCAAACACGGTGGAGAGCGCAATCACGGCGTCGCCGAGCTGCTCGCCCACCAGGGCGGCGTGTTTGAGAACGACCTCGCGCGGGACGGACCAGCCAAGCCAAAGGCCTGCGTCCCCTTCCAACAGTGCTCGGACGTCGTCTGCGTTCGCCTCCGGCGTGGGGATGCGGTTGAGATCCTCGATCTTTCCCAGCGAGAACTGATCCGGCAGTGCGTCGAAAAGACGGACGATCTCGCCCTGTACGGCGCGCGCATGCACGGATGGATAGATCTCGACGCTGACTTCGACAACTTTGGGCCGGAGCCTTAGGGCCAAAATCGCATTCTTGCGCACCGGGGCGTGAAACACGATCGACGCGGTTCCCATTTTTCCGCCAGGTTTTTGCTCGCGGACGTCGATGTGTTCTTCGTCGGTCCACGTGGCCTCCACCTCGATCCCCAGCTCGGAAAGCCTGCCCGCAATGCGCCGGGCCCACGCCACCATGCGCGAGCGCAGCGGCGTGAACGCGGCGCGTTTCTCGCTCGCGAGAAGCTCGAAATCGGCGTTCTTCAGATCGAGCGTTGCCTCGGCGTGCGACTTTTTCGCGTCGACACCATGGTCTTTGACGCGAGCTCGGCCACCCTTACCTGAAAGACGCTTTTCGTTCTTGCGACGGTCCTTCGGTATCATCTTGATATTCCTAGAGAATCGAATTGCATCTGAGAACCTGGAGCGAACCTGGAGCCAATTCTTGGCCAAATCTGACGCACTTGACGCGACGCGTTGCGACCTTACTGTAGCGGCCATGTATGCGTTGCTTAGAGGTATGTATCCTCGCTCCGACCGGCCCAGCGAGCTTTTCATCGCCGCGCCGCCAACGTGGAAGCTGGCGTTGTCGGCCGTGATGCTCACGGGTGTCGTGGCCCAATGGTGGCTACGGCTCTTGCTCTGCGCATAGCAGCTGCAGCCTGCGGCTGGGGCCGAAGCCGGCAAGAATCGCCCTCGGTCGCCGTTCTTCGCGGAATCCTGCTCCGTGGGGGATTGTTGTCGCGGTAGCTGTGACCATAAACTACGATCCTCCCATCGTGCCGCGAATGAGAAAAACCAACACTGCTACGGCCGACGAGCCGGAAACGACCGCGACTGCGGGCACCCCAGCAAAGGGCGGCCGCGCAAAGCGCACCTCGAAAGCAAACACGGCGGCGCGTACCTCGAAAACGCCTGCCGGTGCCTCTGCCTCTCGCGAAGGCGGCGGGCGAGACGAAGAGCGCGACCCGGAAAGCGAAGCCGGGACCGCGGAGCCGACGGAAGAAGGCAGCCCCGAAAGCGAGATGGGGACCGAATCGAGCCCCGCCGCGGAGCTTTCCGCGGAAGAAGACATGGAGATGGAGGACGGGATCATCGAGAGCGGCGCCGATTCCACGGCCGCCCCCTTCCCGTCGGAGCGTGAACCGGTGTCGGAGGCGGCGACGTCGATCGCCCGCTTCGATCCCATGGCCGCGTATTTGCGCGAGGTCCAGCGCCATCCGCTGCTCACGCCGGAAGAGACGCACGAGCTGGCGGTGCGGTTCGTCGAATCGCAGGATCCCAGGTCGGCGGCGCAGCTGGTGACCGCGAACCTCCGCCTCGTGGTGAAAATCGCCTACGAGTACCGCCGCGCGTACAAGAACATCATGGACCTCGTGCAGGAGGGCAACATCGGCCTCATGCAAGCGGTCAAGCGCTACGACCCGTACCGTGGGGTGAAGCTCTCCTCGTACGCCGCGTGGTGGATCCGGGCGTACATCCTGCGGTTCATCCTCAACAATTGGCGCTTGGTGAAGCTCGGGACGACGCAGGCGCAGCGCAAGCTGTTCTTCAACCTGCGGAAGAAGCGCGCCGAGCTGCAGGCCATGGGCATCGACCCGACGCACGAGGAGATCGCCAAGCGGCTCAACGTGCCCGAGAGCGAGGTCGCCGACATGGACGTGCGCCTCACCTCGAGCGAAAAGTCGCTCGACGCCCCCGTGGGCGACGCCGAAGGGCGCGCCATCGCCAAGGTCGACATGATGCCGAGCGGGCTCGAAGGGCCCGAGACGCTCATGGCCGACGAGGAGCTTCACGCGCTGCTCAAGGAGAAGCTGGGCGCCTTCCGCGAGACCCTCGCCGGCAAGGAGAAGGACCTGGCCATCTTCGACGAGCGGCTCGTGGCGGACGAGCCCCTCACCCTGCAAGAGCTGGGGGATCGCTTCGGCATCTCGCGCGAACGCGTGCGGCAACTCGAGCAGCGGCTGACCATGCGCCTGCGCGAGTTCCTGCGCGACGAAATGGGCGACGCGGCCGAGGCCAACTAGCATGGCGGAGGCGGGACGGCTTTACGTCGTAGCCACGCCCATCGGAAATCTCGAGGACATCACGCCGCGCGCCCTGCGACTGCTCGGCGCGTGTGCCCGCATTGCCGCCGAGGACACCCGGCGCACGCGGCAGCTGTTGACCCACTTCGGGATTTCGCCGCGGGCGCTGGAGTCGCTGCACGCCCACTCGAGCCCGCGCGAAATTGCGCGGCTGGTGGACGCGCTGCAATCGGGTGAGGACGTTGCGTTCGTGACCGATGCAGGTACGCCGCTGGTGAGCGATCCGGGCGATTCGTTGGTCCGCGCGGCCATCGAAGCCGGCATCACCGTGGTGCCGGTGCCGGGCGCGAGCGCGGTGCTGGCGGCGCTGATGGCGAGCGGCCTCGTGGGCGGGGCCTTTCGCTTTTTGGGCTTTCTGCCGCGCGACGGCTCCACGCGGCGCGACGCCATCGCGCGCGCGTGCGACACACCGGAGACGGTGGTGCTCTTCGAGGCGGCGAACCGCACGAATGCGACCTTGTCCGATCTGGCCGATGCCACGCCGGATCGCACGGCGTGCGTGGCGCGCGAACTCACCAAGCTGCACGAGGAGTTTCTACGCGGCACCTTGCGCGAGCTGGTCGCGCTGAAGCATGCGTGGATCGGCGAGGTCGCCCTCGTGCTGGGCCCGCACGAGGTCTCCGCGCGCGAAGGCGCCATCGACGATGCGGCGCTCGACGAGAAGATCGATCTCGCGCTGGCCCAAGGCGAACACTCGCGGGCCATTGCGGAGCGATTGGCCGCGTGGAGCGGGCGGCCGAAGCGACAAGTTTATGGCCGCGTGATCGCCCGCAAGCAGCGGCTCGAAGGCTGAGCACGGCTCGATTGGCCGCAGTCGACCCGAGACATTGGCACAATTGATACTTGCGGAAAATGCCGGCCGGCCGTGGATTCACGGTTCGGTTGGGCATACAACTAGGCCAATTGGAGGTCCAATTGAGCCAAGATGTCGGGCTGAGCGTGGACCCTCGACGAGAGGATCCCATCTACCGCCAGATCTTCGACCAGGTCGTGGAGCGCATTCAGACGCATGCCTTCCCGCCGGGTTACAAGCTGCCGCCGACCCGTGTGTTGGCGCGCACCTTGAGCACGCACCGCAATACGGTGGCCAGGGCCTATGCCGATCTGGAGGCCGCCGGTTTCGTCTCGTCCACCGTGGGACGCGGCACCTTCGTCGAGCAGCAGGCGCATCCCCCCGCGGAGTCACACGTCGGGCGCGCGCGCACGCTCGAGGGTTCGATGCTGCCGTGGACGTCCCTTCTCTCGCGCGCCTCGCGCATCGAGAGCTTGAACCGCGCCGAGCGCATGGCGCGCTACGTCGAGGGGCGCGACGTGATCAACCTGTCGCGCATGCAGCCGTCGCTCGATCTGCTGCCGGACGACCTGATGCAGCGATGCATCGAGCGCGTGATGAACGACATGGGCGCGCGGGCGATGAACTACGCGCCGCCCGACGGCGTGCGACGCCTTCGCGAGCAAATTGCGCATGATCTGAGCCTGCGCGGCGTGCCCGCGACCTTGGACGACATTCTGGTGACCACCGGGAGCCAGCAGGCGCTCGACTTGATTGCGCGCGCGCTGGTCAACCCGGGCGAGGCCGTGTTGGTCGATAGCAACACGTACTCGGGCGCCGTCGATCTTTTCTCCGTCGCGGGTGCGCGCCTCATCGGCGTGCCCAACGATGGCCAAGGGCCCGATCTTCTCGCGCTGGAGCGCTTTGCACGCTCCGACGTGAAGGCGCTTTACCTGATGCCCAATGGGCACAACCCCACGGGGATGACCATCTCCGCGGAGCGCCGCCACAAGTTGGTGCGCTGGTCGCACGCCACGGGCATCGCGCTCATCGAGGACGACTTTGGCGCGGGCCTGAGCCTCGATGGGCAGCCGCTCCCTCCGTCCCTGCGCGCGCTCGATGGAGACGTGATTCACCTGTCCACGTTCAGCAAGCGCCTCATTCCGGCGCTGCGCATTGGCTTCGTGGTCTGTCCGCGGCCGATCCGCAACGTGCTTCGTTCGCTGAAGCGGGTGACGGACCTGGGCACGTCGGCGCTCCTCCAGCACGCGCTCGCGGAGTTCATGGAGCGCGGGTACCTGCGCGCGCACATGAACCGTGTGCTGCCCGAGTACCAAACACGGCGCAACGCGCTCGAGGCCGCGCTGCGCAAGGCGCTGCCGCCCGAGGTTCGGTGGAACACGCCGTACCACGGGGTCGTTCTCTGGCTGCGTCTTCCCCGCTCCGTCGATCCGGAGCGGGTCACCGAGGAGGCGTTCCGCCATGGCGTGCAGGTGACGCCGAGCAGCCTCTATTCGGTGGAGGCCGAGGCCGAGCCGGCGCTGCGCGTGACCTTCTGCGCCGAGCCGCCGGAAAGGCTGGCCGAGGGCGCGCGGCGCCTCGGAAAAGCATTCAAAGCCGTCATGGCCCAGATGCCGCGTTCGGTGGATGGGCACGCCGCAGATGCGGTGGTGGAAGTCGTTTGAGCAACCAGGGAAGACGTGGAGATCGAGATATGAAAAAGGCAACCAACACGACGAAATTGGGACTCGCCGAAATGCTCAAGGGCGGCGTCATCATGGACGTGGTCAACGCCGAACAGGCGAAGATCGCCGAAGACGCCGGGGCCTGCGCGGTGATGGCTCTCGAGCGTGTGCCGGCGCAGATCCGCGCGGAAGGCGGCGTGGCCCGCGCGTCCGACCCGGCGATGATCGTGTCGATTCAAAAGGCTGTGAGCATCCCCGTGATGGCCAAATGCCGCATTGGCCATTTCGCCGAGGCGCGCATTCTGGAGGCGCTCGGCGTGGACTTCATCGACGAGAGCGAAGTCCTCACCGTGGCCGACGACGAGTTCCATATCGAGAAGGCGTCGTTCCGCGTGCCGTTCGTCTGCGGCTGCCGCGATCTGGGCGAGGCCCTTCGCCGCATCACCGAGGGCGCGTCCCTCTTGCGCACCAAAGGCGAGGCCGGAACGGGTGACGTGGTCGAGGCCGTGAAGCACCTGCGCAAGCTGCGCACGCAAATCCGCCGCGTGAGCGTCATGGAAGTGGACGAGCTGGTGAGCGAGGGCAAGAACCTGGGTGCGCCGGTCGAGCTGCTGCTCAAGGTGAAGGAAACCGGCAAGCTGCCCGTGCCGAATTTCGCAGCGGGCGGCATCGCCACCCCGGCCGACGCGGCACTGTGCATGGCGCTCGGCGCCGAGGCGCTCTTCGTCGGCAGCGGCATCTTCTTGAGCGACGACGCGCCGAAGCGAGCACGCGCCATCGTCACCGCGGCCACCTATTGGCAAGACGCCGACAAACTGGCCGAGGTGAGCACCGCCCTCGGCCAACCGATGAAATCCGTGCAGGCGGCGTCGCTGCTCACGCACGAGCGATTCGCCGAACGAGGGCGATGACTCCACTTCGAAAACCTAACGGCAGGCGGTAAGGCATCATGCGAATTGGCATATTGGCTTTGCAGGGGGCATTCGACAAACACGCGGAGATGGCCCGGAGCCTCGGGCACGAGACCACCTTGGTGCGCCGCAAGGACGACTTCGAGGGCATCGATGGCCTCGTGCTTCCCGGCGGCGAGAGCACCGTGCAATTGAAGCTCATCGACCGGTTCGATCTGGAGTGGTCGCTGATGCGGTTCGCGGTGGCGGGGCATCCCATTCTCGCCACCTGTGCGGGGCTCATTCTGGCGGCGCGCACGGTGACCCAGCCCGAGCAACGCAGCCTCGGGTTCGTCGACGTGCGGGTGGCGCGCAATGCGTGGGGACGGCAGATCGATAGCTTCGAGGCGATGTCGGACGAAGGGCACCCGTTGGTGTTCATCCGCGCGCCGCGCATCCTCGATGTGGGGGAGAACGTCGATGTCTTGGGCCGCTTCCGCGGTGAGCCCGTGCTCATTCGCCAGGGCAACGTCACGTGCGCCACGTTTCACCCCGAGCTGACGAACGATCCGTACGTCTACCGACTCGCCTTCCGAAAGAGCCAAGCCCATGCCATCGCGCAGTCCAAGAATGAGTCTCACGCCCCTCACGCTTGAGGGGCGCTTCGTCCGGCTCGAACCACTCGCCGCCTCGCACGGCGGCGAGTTCGAGCAGATTCAGGATCAGATCGACGAGCCCGTGTCGAAGTTCAATATGAGCTTTGAACACGGCGACGTCGGCCGCTGGTTCCGCGACATCGTGAATGCGCCCATCGAGCAGGCCCTCACCTTCGCGGTTCGCCGCCTGAGCGATGGCCAAATCGTGGGCAGCACCCGCTACCACGCGATCGATCTACCGAACCAATCGCTCGAGGTGGGCGGAACTTGGTACGTCCGCTCGGCGCGTGGCACGTTCGTGAATCCCGAGTGCAAACGATTGCTGTTGAATCACGCCTTCGAAGATTTGAATTTGAATCGCGTGCAGCTCAAATGCGACTCGCGCAATGCGCACTCCCGCAATGCCATGTTGAAAATGGGCGCAAAGGAAGAGGGCACGTTACGGCGCCACTCGATTTACCCGAGCGGGTACGTGCGCGATGCGATCTTCTTCAGCGTCATCCGCGAAGAATGGCCCGACGTGAAGCGCGGATTGACCGAACGCCTCGCGCGCTTCGGTTGAACGCTACATCGCGGCGCCGAGGGCCTCGTCGACGGCGCGGGGATTGAAGCCGACCATCATTTTGCCGCGGACGTCGAGGACCGGGATGGAGCCGTCGTGCAGGCCAGCCTTGGCGAGTTTGGCGTGCATTTCGCGAGCGGCGTCGCGATCGGCCTCGATGTTCTTCTCGACGAAGGGGATGCCCTTTTTGCGGAGGTAGGCGGCGGCTTGGTGGCACGGGCCGCACCATTCGGCGCCGTAGATGATGACCGCGGGGCGGGCGTTGGGATCCGAAGGCTCTCCCCCGCCGCTCGGGGCGACGGGCCCCGGGGGCTGGCCCGGCTGCGCGCCTTGTTCGGAGGGCGCTTTCGGCTCCAAGAGTGCGCTCTTGCCTTTGCGGCGGGCGACGGCCATATCGTCGAATTGCGCCTTGGTCATCGGCTTGACCAAGTAATTGCCGTCGGGCTGGGCGGTGCGCAGATCCGCGACGTAGATGCGCTCGGGATGGGTGCCCTCGTCGCGCGAAGGGTCGACCACGCGCACGGCGTCGCGTCCCACGAGCGGCACGTCGGCCGCGCGCTGTTCGACGTGGAAGTCGCCGTGTTCGTCGATCCAGGTGAGGAGCAGCCCCTCGCTGGCGTCGGAAACCGTGAAGGGCACGGTTTCCGAGGCGGCGGCCTTGTCGGCCGAAACGTCGCCGCCGCGTTTCTTGCAGCCCGTGACGGCGAGGCCCATGACCAAAAGAAGGGGGGCCAAGAGAAGAACGAGCCGGAAAAACGGTACCGACGGTTTCACGACGCTTCCTCCGACAGACTGGCCCACTCCGTCATCATCTGGTCCACCTTCTTGCTCAGAGCTTGCTCCGCCTTGGCCCGTTCGGCCAGCTTTGCCCAATCGCCGCCGGGGTCTTCGCGGAGCTGGGCGCGCATCTCGGTCAGGCTCTTTTCGGCCGCGGCGATGCCCTTTTCCAGCTCCTCGAGGCGTCGCTTTCTGCGCTCGCGGTCGCGCGCCTCCTTGCGCTGGGCCTCGAACGACTGCCGCCCGCCAGCGTCGGCCTTCGTTTCCTTGGTGGGCTGCGGTTCGGGTTTCTTCTCGGCCTTCTTTTCAGGCCTTTTCGCGGCTTCCTCGGCCGCGGCCTGCTCGGCCGCCATCTGCGCGACGTGGCTCGAATAGTCGTAGAACCCGCCCTGGTAGATCTCCACCTGCCCATCGCGCACGGACACGATGCGCGTGGCCACCGTCTCGAGAAAACGACGGTCGTGCGACACCAGGATGACCGTGCCCTCGAACGAGACCAACGCCTCCTCCAGGATTTCCGCCGCTGGAATGTCCAAGTGGTTCGTCGGCTCGTCCAAGAAGAGCAGGTTGCGCGGCTCGAGCAGCAGCTTGGCCAGCGCCAGACGCGAGCGCTCGCCGCCGGAGAAACCGGAGACGGTGCGCAAGGGATGATCGCCCCAGAAGCGAAAGCGCGCGAGGTATTGGCGCGCCGCCTCCACCGTGAAGTCGCCCCGCACGCGGCGCACTTCTTCCACCGCGGTGCGCGAAGGATCGACCTCGCCCAGGTGCTGGTCGAAGTAGCCCTCCTGCAGGTTGGTGCCTCGCTTCACCGTGCCGCGATCGTCCGATGCGCCGCGCGCGGCGAGAAGCTTCAACAGCGTGCTCTTGCCGGAGCCGTTGGGGCCCACGATGCCGATGCGCTCTCCGCGGCGCAGGAGCAGGTCGACGCCCGAGAACAAAGGACGTCCGCCGCGTTCGGCCGCGAGGCTCTTGGCATCGAGCACGATGTCGCCACTGCGGTTGGCCGGCGCGAAGCGGAATGCAATGCGGTCGGCGACTTGCCACACGTCCTCGGGGCGCTCGAGCCGGTCGAGCTTATCGAGCATTTTGCGGCGGCTCTGCGCCTGCTTGGTCTTCTGGCCCGCGATGTTCTTGCGGATGAAGTCTTCCGTCTTGTCGATCATCGACTGCTGGCGCTCCAAGAGCGCGCGTTCGCGGGCGAGATCCTCTTCGCGGGCCACCGCGTAGTCGGTGTACTTGAGCGGGTAGTCGCGAAGACCGCGCGAGCCGAGCTCCAAGGTGCGCGGACAGGTGCGGTCGAGAAAGGCGCGATCGTGGGAGACGACGAGAACGGCGCCGCGGTAGCGAATCAGGTAGTCCTCGAGCCAGGTGATCGTGTCCAGGTCGAGGTGGTTCGTGGGCTCGTCGATGAGCAGCAGATCCGGCTTTTGCGCGAGCACGATGCCCAGCTGCAGGCGACCTCGCTCGCCGCCGGAGAGCGACGCCACGGGGCGTGCGAGGTCCGCGTCGGAGAAGCCGAGCTTGTGCGCCAGAATGGCGACCTCACGCTCGAGCTCGTCGCCACGGGCGACGTGGTAGCGATCGCTCACGTGGGCGAGGTGCTCGAGGGCCCGCGCATCGCCCGAGGCGGCGCCATGCTGCGCCTCCGTGAGCTCGTGCCGGAGTTCGACGATGTCCTGGAAGGCCGAGAGAAAGGCCTCCAAGACGTCGCCGGCCGGAGGGAGCTCGTGCGATTGGCGGTAGTAGCCGAAGCTGGTTTCCTTGCGGATGACCACGGAGCCACGGTCGGGCTCGATTTCGCGCGCGATGAGGCGCAGCAACGTGGATTTTCCCGCGCCATTTGGCGCTACCAGCGATGCCCGCTCGCCGAGGGCCAGGCTGAAGGTGACGTTCTCGAAGAGGAAATCGCCGGCGTATCCGAAGCGGACGTCAGCGACTTGAAGCACGGTCATAGCGGTGTTCGATGTAGCACGACCGCACGACCAGAACTCGCTAGGAAAGCCCGTGCGGCACCGCTAATCTCGGCCCATGCGGCGCTCCTTTTGGCTTCCTCTGGCGTTGGCTACGGTCGCGATCGCTGGCGGGCTCACGTGCATGGCATGCAAAAAGTCGGTGGGCGAGCTGCAGACCTACGACGTGGTGGCCGACGCCCCCGGCGACCCCGGGCACCCGGCGGAAGTTCACCTGGAGATGCAAGAGGGCGATCTTCACGTGACCCCGGGCGGGGTGCACGTGGTGGGCGGCGCGGCGAAGACCAACGTGAGCGATCTGGCGCCCGCCGTATCGACGGCCGGGTACAAGCTGACGGTGTCGCAAGGTAAACCCGGGGTGGACGCCTCGAAGTGGGGCACGGGCCTCATTGCGGACTATCGCCTCACATTGGGCACCACGCCGATGGCCCTCACGGTGTCGGGCGGCGCATCGTCGGTCGATCTGGAGCTGGGCGGGCTGGCGGTTCATTCGCTGACCGTGCGCAATGGCGCGGGCTCCGTTCGCGTGGGCGAGGGCGCGCCGAACCCGATGGCGGCTGACACGATCGACGTGGAGACGGGTGCAGGCAATGTCACGTTGACCGACGTGGGACGCTTCGGTGCCTCCAAGCTGCGGGTGCGCGCGGGGGCCGGTGTGGTCAACGTGTCACTCGGCAGCAAGGTGGAGCGCGAGGTGTCGCTCGACTTGGAAACCGGCGCGGGTGCGGTGCGCCTGGCGATTCCGAACGGGGTCAGCGCACGCGCCGAGGTGAAGAGCGAAGCGGGGCCGCTCAAGGTCACGGGCTGGACGAAGGATGGCGAAGACTACGTGCTCGGCGCTGCGACGCCGAACCCGCGCATCCGCATCCGCGTGAAAACCGGCGCGGGCCCCATCACCTTCGATACCGCTCCCTAGGCGACCTTCGGGAGCCTGTGCCGGGTGCGATTCCGCACACGGCCTAGGCCTCGTACAAGATCTGAAACTCGCAGGCCTTGGCGCCGTGCAGGCGGCACGCGGATTCGCGTGCATCGATGAATCGGGCGCCGGTGATGATCACCGTCTGCTCCATCCAGCCGAGGACGGCGTTGCAGTGGCAACGATGCGGCATGCCAAAGTTCTCGATGGTCACCAGGCAACCGCCCGGGATGACGCTCATGGAGGCGCTGCCCGAGTCGTAGTGCGAGCTCCACACGGCCGCGACCTTGGTGAGGATGTAGGTCGGCGTGCCGATCTTGTAGAAGATGCGGTAAATCGTCGGCAGGTTGACCTCGGCGGTGTAGCGACCGAGCACACGGCAGAGTGCGAGATCGCCGGTGCCGAACCGGCGATCGATTTCGACGTTGAGTGCGATGTACGCGTCGAAGGGGACCCAGAGATTCGGCGTGACCGCCGAGCGAATGGCGAACTCGTGGCGATCCAGCGCCGAGAAGATTGGCTCGATGTGTTCCGGCCCGCGTTGGGTGCGGACCCAATCGAGTCGTGCACGGATGGCACTGGCGCGCACGTGAACCACGCCGCCTACTATAGCGCTGGGAACATCAAGACGCCTTTATGTGGTCTTCAGGATCCGAAAACCACACGCGACAGACGTGCGACGGTGTCGTCGAAGGGCACGCGTTCTTTGGAGTCTTGCCGCAGGAATTGCTCGATGCGCGGCATGTGCAGGAGCGCCTCGTCGAGCTCGCGATCGCTTCCCTTGGCGTAGGCGCCCAACGTCACGAGATCGCGCTTCGCCTCGTAGGTGGCAACCATCGCACGCAAGCGGCGCGCGGCATTGCGGTGCTCGGCGGTGACGATGCCGTCCATGACACGCGACAACGAGGCCGTGACGTCGACCGCGGGGTAGTGACCGCGCGCGGCAATCGAGCGGTCGAGCACGACATGCCCGTCGAGGATGCCGCGCACTTCGTCGGCGATGGGCTCGTCCATGTCGCTGCCCTCGACGAGGATCGTGTAGATCGCCGTGATGGATCCGTGGGCCGCTTGGCCCGCGCGCTCGAGCAGGCGCGGGAGCGCGGCGAAGACGCTGGGAGGATAACCGCGGCGGGCGGGCGGTTCGCCCGCGGCAAGGCCGATCTCGCGTTGGGCGCGCGCGAAGCGCGTGACGGAGTCGATGAGCAACATGACGCGTGCGCCTTGATCGCGGAAGTACTCCGCGTAGGCGGTGGCGACTTGCGCCGAGCGCAGTCGCTCGAGCGCGGAGACGTCGCTGGTGGCCACCACGACGACGCTGCGCGCGCGGCCTTCATCGCCGAGCGCGTGATCGAGGAACTCGCCAACTTCGCGACCGCGTTCGCCGACGAGGCCCATCACCACGACGTCGGCCCAGGCGCCGCGCGCGACGGCTCCGAGCAGCGAGCTCTTGCCCACGCCCGATCCCGCGAACAGGCCCACGCGCTGGCCTTCCCCCAAGGTGAGCAGGCCATCGATCACGCGCACACCCGTCGCAATGGGCTTGTCCACGCGGCGCCGTTCGAGCGCGGGCGGAGGATCGCGATCGACGGGGACCCATTCGTCGCCGGGAAGGTCGCTGCCGCCATCGAGTGGGCGACCGAGGCCGTCGACGACGCGGCCGAGCAGGGATGCGTGGGCGCGCACGCCGGAGACGACGCCGGTGGCCTCCACTTCGTCGTCCGGGCCGACACCGGTGAGCGCGCCGAGTGGCATGGCGATGACCTCGCCCTCCGCGAAGCCGACGATCTCGCACGGAAGCGGCGTGCCGCGCCTGCGCACTTCGACGACATCGCCCACGCGCGCGCCCGGCAACGTGAAGCGCAACGCCAGCCCGGTCACGCCGAGCACACGCCCCTTCGGACGCAGCGTCGGCGTCGCCGCCAGCTTGGCTTTGATGGCGTCGAGATCGACAGGCACGCCGCCTGCCCGATCTATTTGGCAGCGACGCGACGGCGGGAAACCCCTTCCGCGTCTTCGGCGCCCAGACGAAGCTCTTCGTCGAGCATCGTCAGGAGCTCACGTGCGCGGGATGTGAGCGCCGTGGGCACCTGCACTTGGACCACGACGATGAGGCACCCGCGACCGCGGCCGTCGAGCCGGGGGATGCCCTGCCCTTTCAACGTGAAGACCGCGCCCGATTGCGTACCCGCCGGGATGCTCACCGTGAGGGTGGGCTCTTCCCCATTTTCCGTCTCGGGGCCGATGGAGGGAACGCGCACCTCTGCACCGAGCGCCGCGTCGACGAAGCCGACGCTGACGCGGGTCACCAAGTCGGTCCCGTCGCGCTCGAAGCGCGAATCTTCCTCCACGTCGACTTCGACGTAGAGATCTCCCGGGGGGACGTTGCCCGGACCGGGCATGCCCTGCCCTTGCACGCGAAGGCGCTGGCCCGAGTCGATGCCGGCGGGGAAATTGACCGTCACCTTGCGCGGCTTGGCGATGACGCCCTCGCCCTTGCACGACTTGCAGACGTTGCGAATGACCTGACCGCGGCCTTGGCAACGGGCGCACGGTGCGGTGAACATCACGAAACCGCGCGCGGTGGACACTTGGCCCGTGCCGCGGCATCCGCTGCAGGCTTCCGGCTTGGACCCCGCGGCCGCCCCGCTGCCGCTGCAATCGTCGCAGCGCGAGGGGGCGTGAACCACGACCTCACGCTTGCAGCCAAAGGCCGCATCACGGAGCGAGAGACGCTGTTGGACGCGCAGATCTCCACCACGGCGTGGGGCGCGGTTGCCACCAAAGCCGAATGGACCGCCCGAGAACATCTCCGCGAAGAGATCCTGCATGTGCGAGAAGACGTCGCCCATGTCCCCAGGACCACCGCTCGCCTGCCCTTCGAGGCCTGCGAAACCGAACTGGTCGTAGATGCGTCGCTTCTGCTCGTCGGACAGCACCTGGTACGCCTCGTTCACCTCCTTGAAGGTTTGCTCGGCGTTGGGGTTACCCTGGTTGCGATCCGGATGATGCTTCAACGCCTCCTTCTTGTAGGCGCGACGCAGTTCTTCGGCAGATGCATCCTTCGAACAACCCAGAACTTCGTAATAGCACCGCTTCGACATGTCACCCGATGGGGTTTTAAAGCAATGGATTGCCCACGAATGGCTCGCCGCGCCAAGTTAAGTCGCTCGAGTTTCTTGTCAACGAAACTCCTTAATTGGACCCGGCGTCGACCATCACCTGGCTTCTATAGTCACTCGTTAGGCTTCTTGCGAGTCCTGAACTGCACGTGCGCGATCCCGCGCATCGAGCTCGCGTGAAAGCTGCTCGAGAAGCACCGCTTGCCGTTGGAGCTCGGCTCGTGCTCGGGTGAGCTCCTCCCCCGATTCGGCCCGCAGGCGGGCGTCGTGTTCCTGGGAGATAGCCCTTCGAAGGATATCGAGCTCGTCTTCCAAGCGGGTGAGACGCTCGAGATCGATGGCTCGGTACGCGTTCCGGGTCAGCTCGCCTTCGAGCTCGGCAATGCGCCACGTCCGCGCGTGGAGCTCGCCTTCCCTTCGGGCGGTGTCGATGGCCATCTCGTCGAGCTTCGCGCTCCAGTCGGCATTTTCGCGCGCCACCTTCTCGAGCTTCTCGAGCAGGGCCGGATCGACCGCGGCGCTTTGCGCGCCACCGCCCCCGCCTCCTCCTTCGGCGACACCTTCCTGAGGGGCCGTGTCGAGGGGTGTGCGCTCTTCCAGCTCGGCAACGAGGCCCAATGTGATGCGGTCGCGGCGGGTGATTTCGCGCTCGAGCTCGGCGATGCGGTGCCCGCGCTCGACGAGGCGCGCCTCCACCGCGCTCAACTCGGCGCCGTGGGCTTCCGCCATCTGGGAAAATTCGCGCTCGAGTAGACCGTACCGCTCCTCGTGCTCGCCGATCTGCAAGAGGAGGCGGTCGACCTCCTCCGAGTCGGACAGCGCCTTTTGCTCATTGGCGGCGCGTTCGGCCTCGAGCGAGTTCTTGAGCGCCTCGATCTCGGCGAGCAGGGATACGCCTTGTTCCGCACGCAACAGCGCCGTTTGCTCGGCGTCGCGGGTGCGCTCCTCGAGGACGCGTGCGGCATCTTCCGCCGTGCGCATGGCCTCTTCGAAGGCGACGGCGTGCTCGCGCCGGCGGTCGATGTCCACCTCGAGCTGCTGGATGCGCATGCCGGCGTCGTAGACGGCTTGCTCCAATTCACCCACGCGGTGGGCGCGCGAGGCTTCCGCTTCGAGGCGCGCGAGCTCGGCGCTCTGCTCCCCAAGCTGGCTTCCTTGCTCCGCGAGCTGGGCCCGCTGCTCCGCGATCTCGGCCCGCTGCTCCGCGATCTCGGCGCGCTGCTCGTCGAGTTGCGCCTCGAGCTGGGCCACGCGGGTCATCGCCTCTTCCGCGAGCACCGCACGGTCGGCCGCGAAGGCGCCTTCCTGCGTGGAGCTCAGCGAAAGGTGCGCCGTCGCCGCATCGCGCGGCAGCTGGACGATGGCGTACGGCTCGAGCCGCACGTGATCCGAATGGCTCGCCAGCGCGATGAAGTACTCGGGCGGCTCCGCCTCGGTCACCAGCTCGGTGTGGACGCTGACCTCGGGGTCCTCGTCGGTCTCCCCCAGTTCGGCGATGGCTGCACCGAAGAAGGGCACCTGGCCGACCATGCGCACGCATGCGAACTGCAGCGAAACGATGTCGTACAGCTCGTAGTAGTCGACGATCCGCGTCTCGGGCGCCTGCGCGGGGTCCCACGCTTGCGGGTTGCGCGCGGCCACGAGCACCGCGCCCTCCGCGTCCACCACGCGGCGAAGGCGCGCGACCAGCGACGTGGGATCCTCGAGCAGGGCCACGTCGGGGACGAGCACCAGGTCGAAGGCCCCATCGCGCACGTCCAAATCGTCGTCGCGGAGGTGGCGGAGGACGACACCGCGCGGGAAGTCCGCCTGGGCGCGGCGCACCCGGTCGGGGTCGGGGTCGTAGACGTGAACCAGACGCGCCCCCATCTCGAGGAGGCGCGCACCGAGGTCCTGCGTTGCGTCACCCACCACGAGTACGCGACGACCTGCCGCGAGAGGCTCGGCATAGAGGCAGAGAAGATGCGAAGGCAGAACGGGATCCATTGGCGTGTTTTGCAGCGCTCCCGCCGTGGAGGGCTCGCTCGCAATTTCCGAGGCTAATACGGCAAGCGGGAACTTTGTACCCACTTCACTCGGGGGTACCCTGGCCGCATGACGAAAAAGATCGCTCTATTTTGGCCGGGGGACGCGCGCCAGAAGCCCAATGAGCTTGCCCTGCCGAACATCACGGAGGCGACCGTCCAGCTCGAAACAGCCCTCAAGAAGCTCGGCCGGCAGACGTACCGGGTCGAAGGCTTCCTTTCCAAGCCGCACGAGTCGATCGAAAAGCTCGGCCCCATCGACGATCCGATGATTGGCGTCTGCGTCCATTGGTTTTACGGCCCCCACACCTGTGACGGGGTCGCGGGGAAGGACAATCCCCTACTGCTGGCCAGCAATTTCTCCGGCCGCTGGCCCGGCCTCGTGGGGTTGCTCAACACGGGCGCCTGCCTCGAGATGCTCAATCGGCCCTTCTCGCGCGTGTGGACGTCGTCACCCGATTTCTCCAAAGATCCCGCATTCATGGACCGGCTCGCCGAGTGGTGCGAGACGGGAAAGATCAAGTATGGCGAGAGCCAGATCGCCTACGGCGGCCCCGTGAGTGCCGACGCCTTCGCGCGTGCCAAACGTGTGGCGGCGGGCATCCGGCAGCGCAAGCCGCTCTTCCTCATGTTGGGCGACACGTCGATGGGCATGATCAACGGGTACTTCGGCCCGCGGCTTCTGCACTCGGTGGGCTTTGCCGAGCACAAGATCGACCAGGCGTGGATCATCGACCGCGGCAAGCGCATCGACGAGGGGCGCATCGACCGCGCCCTCGCCTTCGTCAAAGAGAAGGGCATCACCTTCCACTGGGGCGAGAAGGACGCGGAGGACTTCGACGAGCGCGCCACGCGCGAGCAGCTCCGTGACTACCTGGTGGTGCTGGACTTGATCCACGAGTTCAAGGCCGATGGTCTCGGCTGGCAGTACCAGCTCGGGCTGATCCCCCTGCGACCGCCGTCGGATCTGGCCGAGGGCCTCTTCAACTCGGCGTGCCGCCCGGAGTCGAACGGCGACACCATCGCGACGGCCACGGAGGCCGATCAGGGCAACCTGGTGCCGATGGAAATGATGAAGCGGCTCCTGAAGGACAAGGGGCTGCATCAAGCCGTGATGTTCCACGACGTGCGCTGGGGCGCCGAGCACGATGGGCGCTTTTTGTGGGTCCTGCTCAACTCGGGCTCGTGCGGCGCGTATGCGTTCAACCACGATCCGAACACGCTGAAGGGCACGCACTCGTACCGGCAGCCGTCGCTGTACTTCCCCACACCGGGCGGAAGCTTCGCCGGCGAGAGCTTGCCCGGAAAGATGACCTGGGCGCGCGCGTACATCAAAAACGACGTGCTCTGGATGGACATCGGGCGCGGCGAGGTGGTGAAGCTCCCGCCGAAGGTGCGCGACGAGTGGTGGGAAGGCACCACGCGCCAGTGGCCCTTCATGGCGGCGGACATGGGCATTTCGCAGGAGACGCTGATGGCGCACTACCTGTCGAACCACGTGGCGGTGGCCTACGGCGACGTCTTCGACGAGATGGTGGCGCTGTCGCAGGAGCTCGGCTTCCGCGTGCGCGTTCTTTCGGGGCAATGAGATGATCGCGTTCTACCTAGGCGTGGATGTGGGCACGGGGAGCGCACGCGCGGCGCTCTTCGATGGTATCGGTACCATGGTGGGGATGGGCACCC
Source organism: Sorangiineae bacterium MSr11367 (assembly GCA_037157805.1). Lineage (NCBI taxonomy): Bacteria > Pseudomonadati > Myxococcota > Myxococcia > Myxococcales > Pendulisporaceae > Pendulispora > Pendulispora rubella. The sequence continues at coordinate 9,512,936 of CP089983.1, forward strand.
ATCCCATCGAAATGTTTCGACCGGCCGACGACTTCGTGGAGCAGTCGTCCGACGACATTTGGCGGGCGTGCGCCATCGCGGTGAAAGCCGCGCTCGCTCAGGCGAAGATCGATCCGGCGCGGGTGGCCGGCATCGGTTTCGATGCGACATGCTCGCTGGTGGCGCTGGGGGAGAACGATGCGCCGGTGAGCGTGAGCCCCAGCGGTCACGACGCGCAGAACGTCATCGTGTGGATGGACCACCGCGCCGTGGAGCAGACGAACCGCATCAACGCGGGCAAGCACGAGGTGCTGCGGTACGTGGGCGGGGTCATCTCGCCCGAGATGGAGACGCCCAAGTTGCTCTGGTTGAAGGAGCACCTACCGGAAGCCTGGGGGCGTGCGAGGAAGTTCTTCGATCTGCCGGATTACCTGACGTACCGCGCCACGGGCAACGACACGCGCTCGCTGTGCAGCACCACGTGCAAGTGGACCTACGTGGCGCGCAACGGCGGGTGGGACGCGTCGTACTTCCGCAGCATCGGGCTCGGCGACTTGGTCGACGAGGGCTACGCGCGCATCGGGACGCGGGTGCGGCCGATGGGCGAGCGCATCGGCGGGCTCACCGAAACGGCCGCGCGCGAGCTGGGGCTCGTTCCGGGGATACCCGTGGGGGTATCCATCATCGATGCGCACGCGGGTGGCATCGGCACCTTGGGCATGGCCATCGACGGCATGGTTCCCACCGAGGACGAGTTGCAGACGCGGCTCGCGCTCATCGGGGGCACGTCGAGCTGCCACATGGCGGTCTCACGCGAGGCGCGCTTCGTTCAAGGCGTGTGGGGACCGTACGAATCGGCGATGGTGCCCGAGCTGTGGCTCGCCGAGGGCGGGCAGTCGGCGACGGGCGCGCTGCTCGATTTTACGATCGCGTCGCACGCGCGGGCCACCGAGCTCGCGCAGGAGGCGACGCGGCGTGGAACGCGGGTGGAGACGCTGCTGAACGAGCGACTCGAGTCCCTTGCGGGCGAGACGGGGGCGGCCTTCACCGGGGAGCTCACCCGGGAGCTGCACGTGCTGCCGGACCATCATGGCAACCGCTCGCCGCGGGCGGACCCGACGGCGCGCGGGATGGTCTCGGGGCTCAAGCTGGACGACGGGGTCGATGCGCTCGCGCGCCTCTACCTGGCCACCATCCAGGGCATCGCCTACGGGACGCGTCATATCATCGACGCAATGAGTCAATCTGGATATGCGATTAGGACGTTGGTCGCCTGCGGGGGCGGGACGAAAAACCCGATGTTCTTGCAGCAGCACGCTGACGCAACGCGTTGCAACGTCGTCGTCCCGAAAGAACCCGAGGCCGTGTTGCTCGGTGCGGCAATCCTTGGCGCGGTCGCGTCCGGCAATCATCGGAGCATTATCTCCGCCATGGGAGCGATGAGCGGCGCCGGCCGTGTGGTCGTGCCGACCGAAAAAGACGCATCGCGCGACTTTCACGATCGCAAATACAAGGTTTTTCTGGCTATGTACGAGCACCAGATGCGCTACCGTGCACTGATGGCCGGCGTGCCGGCGTGATGTGCAAACGACCGTAATGCCATCGGTCGACTTGTGAGTCATCGGACATCTTTCTGCAATTCGGTATCAAGGAGGTCGTGAACGTGCGACATAGTCTAGGAACCCGTTTCGTTCGTTTCACGGCAGCGATGGCGCTGCTTTCCTTTGGCGCACTCTCGGGTGCGTCGCTCGTCGGCTGTGACAAAGACAAAGGTGGCGCCAGCGGAGGCGGAGCGACACCTGCGACCAGTGGCGAGGGCACCACCTCGGCCGCGTCAACGAAGAAGACGACCATCGCCGTGATCCCCAAAGGGACCACGCACGAGTTCTGGAAGTCGGTCCATGCCGGCGCGGTCAAGGCCTCCAAAGAAGAGAAGGTCGACATCGTCTGGAAAGGCCCGCTGAAGGAGGACGACCTCAAGGGCCAGATCGACGTGGTGGAGAGCTTCACCTCGCAAAAGGTGAGCGCGATCACGTTGGCACCGCTGAGCGACAAGGCGCTGGTCAATTCGGTGACCCAGGCCACGGCGGCGAAGGTGCCGGTGCTGGTGTTCGACTCGGATCTCGCGAGCGATCAGCAGGTGAGCTTCGTGGCCACGGACAACCTCGCCGCGGGGAAGATCGCCGGGCAGAACATGGTGAAGCTCCTCAACGGCAAGGGGAAGGTCATCGTGCTCCGCTACCAAGAGGGCTCGGCGAGCACGGCGAAACGCGAGCAAGGCTTCATCGAGGCGATCAAGGAAGCCAAGGACATCGAGATCGTCAGCGACAACCGTTACGCGGGTGCGACGACGGAGAGCGCGTTCTCGGCAAGCGAGAACTTGCTCGGCGCGCAGAAGGCGGCGGCGGGGGCCATCCAGGGCATTTTCACGCCGAACGAGTCGAGCACGTTCGGCATGCTCCTGGCGCTGCGCAAGGCCAACTTGGCGGGCAAGATCAAGTTCGTCGGCTTCGACGGCTCGGAGAAGCTCTTGGCCGGGCTCAAAGATGGGCACATCGACGGGCTGCTTCTGCAGAACCCGTTCCGCATGGGCTACCTGTCCATCAAGACGATGGCCAAGCACCTTCGCGGCGAGCCGATCGAGAAGCGCGTCGACACGGGCGCCGTCTTCATCACGAAGGCGAACATGGATTCACCGGACACGCAGGAAGTCGTTCATCCGGATCTCAAGACCTGGCTCGGCGAGTAGGAAAGCGTGAACGGATCGTCCCTTGTCGCGAGGGGGCTGCAGAAGACCTTCGGGGCCACACGCGCATTGCGCGGCGTGGACCTGGAGGTTCGTAGCGGGGAAATTCATGCCCTGATGGGTGAGAACGGGGCCGGAAAATCGACCCTGATGAGCATCCTTTCGGGCGCGGCGACGCCGGACACGGGCTCGATGGAGCTCGGCGGCGCGCCGTATCGGCCCAGCGGACCGCGTGAGGCGCGGCAAGCGGGCGTGCTGCTCGTGCACCAGGAGCTTTCGCTCTGCGGGCACATGACGGTGGGTGAAAATGTGATGCTCGGCATCGAGCCCGCGAGCTACGGCTTTCTGCGGCGCAGCGAGATGCGCGAGAAGGCCGAGAAGGCGCTGAAAGCGGTCACCGGAAAAGAGGGGACCATTTCGCTCGATGCGCGCGCGGCGGATCTTTCGCCAGCCGATCGGCAATTGGTGGAGATTGCGCGCGCGCTGGCGGTGCCCGGGTGCCGCATTCTTTTGCTCGACGAGCCCACGAGCTCCCTGGCCGCGGGCGACGTGGACCGGTTGTTCGTGCTCTTGCGCGAGCTGAAACAGCGTTCGCTCTCCATCGTCTACATTTCGCACTTCTTGGAGGAGATCCTCCGCGTATGCGACGTGTACACGGTGCTGCGCGACGGGCAGGTCGCCGAGAAGGGCACCATCGCGGAGACCACGGCGAAGAAGCTGGTCCTCGCCATGAGCGGCAACGCGAGCAACGCGGGGACGTCCCCCGTCGAGGCCGCCCTCCTTGTGCGCAGCGAGGAAGAGGACACCGAGAAGGCGCCGGTGCTGGTGGTGGAGAACGCCGCCGGGGTGAAGAAGCCGTCGTCGGCCTCGCTCACGGTGCATCGCGGTGAGGTGGTGGGCATTGCGGGGCTCTTGGGCGCGGGGCGCACCGAGCTTTTGCGCATGATCTTCGGGCTCGATCCGGTGGCGAAAGGCACCATCCAGGTGGCGAGCCAGGGCGGATCGGCCTCGCCGGCGAAGCGCATCGCTCAGGGCGTGGGCTTCTTGAGCGAGGACCGCAAAGGCGAAGGGCTCTTGCTCAGCATGAGCATCGCGGACAACCTCACGATGTCGCGGCTCTCGGGCTTGGGACCCGCGGGGTTCGTCAAAGACGGGCAGCAGCGGGATAGCGCGAAGAAGTGGACGGACATGCTCGCGGTGAAGATGCGCGACGTGGGCCAGAAGGTGCGCGATCTTTCGGGGGGCAACCAGCAGAAGGTGGCGCTGGCGCGCCTGCTTCACCAGGAGGCCGATCTGTTCTTGCTCGACGAACCGACCCGCGGGGTCGACATCAACAGCAAGACGCAGATCGAACGTCACATTCGTGCGCTCGCGGCCTCGGGGAAAGCGGTGCTCGTGGTGTCGAGCCACCTTCCTGATTTGCTTTCCATTTGCGATCGCATCGGCGTGATGTACCGCGGTCGCCTCGGTGAGATCCGTCCGGCATCGGCGTGGACGGAGCATGCGCTCTTGGCTGCGGCCACGGGTGCCGAAGGAAATACATGACGACGATGTCCAAAGGTTTGTCCCTTCCGAAACTTCGTGCAGCGTGGATCGGTCCGCTGCTGGCGGTGGTGCTGCTCTTCGGGTTGTTCGCCGCCCTGGCGCACGAGACATTCCCCACGACGAACACGGTCGTCACGATGCTGCGGCAAACGACGGTGGTGGGCATCGCCGCCGTCGGCATGACCATGATCATCGTGCTCGGCGGCATCGATCTCTCCGTGGGCTCGGCCGTCGCGCTCACCACGGTGGCCATTGCCTTGATGTTGCGCGGAGGCCACGGGGCGTTCGTGTCGGCCTTGGCCGGCATCGCCGCCGCCACGTTGTGCGGCGCCATCAATGGAGCCCTGGTGGGCTACATGAAGTTCGTCCCGTTCATCGCCACGTTGGGCACGATGAGTCTTCTGCGCGGGCTCTGCAAAGGCATGGCGAGCGAGCAGAAGATCGACGCCGAGCCGCACGGCCTGGAGACACTGCTCGCACCATTGCCCGATGGCCGCGAGTGGATGCTCTTGCCCACGGGCGTGTGGATCACCGTCCTTTTGGCGGTGGGGGTGGCGTTCCTATTGCGGACGACCCAGGCAGGACGCTACGTGTTCGCCGTCGGCTCGAGCGAACCGGCCGCGCGCCTTTGCGGCATCAACGTGCCACGGGTGAAGTTCGGTGTGTTCGCACTGGCCGGCGTGCTCGTCGGGTGGGCCGGCGTGCTCGAGTTCTCACGCCTCACCGTGGGCGATCCCACCGACTCCGTGGGCCTCGAGCTCGATGTCATCGCCGCGGTGGTCATCGGCGGCGGCTCGCTGTCCGGCGGTGAGGGCTCGGTGCTCGGGTCCGTGCTGGGCGCCTTGTTGATGACGATCATCAAGACGGGCTGCACCCACGTGGGGTTACCCAATTGGGTTCAGGAGATCCTGACGGGCATCATCATCGTGGTGGCTGTGGGGCTGGATCGGATCCGGCATCGCCAGGGGGACTGACGGGACTAGGCCAAAGCCCGCTGAGGGCGAGTGGAATGGCGTCGAAGGGTTCGGCGTGCACTTCCTCGTTGCCCTCGTAAGTCTCCACGAGAACCCACCGCTCGCGCTCGAGGCGGTACACCTCGAGGGTCTGCGAGGATGGACTCAGAAGCCATACGTGGCCGACGCCTTCGCGGCGATAGATGCGCATCTTCTTCCCGCGATCGATGCGCTCCGTCGACGGGGAAATGACCTCGCAGACCCAATCGGGACGGATGAGCATGCCCGCCGGTGCGCCCTCTGCCAACGCGGCGCCTGGCAACCGGTCACGATGCCAACCGGCAATGTCGGGGATGACCTTGTCGGGCTTAGGGCCCAGATGAAGCTCCGGCTCGATGAGGAAGGTCCATCCCCCCGGACCTCGCGGTCCGCCTCGGTCGAACGGGCCATGCAGATCCCCCAAAAGATTCGTGGTGGATCTCGCATGGGCCGGGCGTGGGCGGCTCATCGTGAACAGCTCGCCATCGAGGATCTCGGCCACCATGTACTCCGGGGCGGCGGCGAACGCCGCCTCGACCTCCGGATCGTTTGGCGCGGTAGGATCGTAAGGACGAGACGGACGCCCGCGGTTCATCCCGCAAGCTTACCACCGGCGGCGGCTTGCGCCGCTTCGGTGGGGGAGCTCGCGGAAGCGCGGCGATCCGTGCCCTCCCATTTGGCCTTGGAGGTGCGGCGGTCGACGAAGTTGCGGACGAGGGAGAGGACCAGATCGCGTGTGGCCGCCAAGGTGGGGATCTCGGGGGTGAGGCGGACCACGCGCTCGTGGAGTTTGCGACCTGGGAGCGGGCGCACTTCGGGGGCGAGGGTCACGAGGCGGGCGGCGGCGGCGCTTGCGTCGTGGACGCGCACGAGGACCTCGGGGGCGAGGTAAGGGCCGTCGCCGGCGCAAGGCCAGGTGGCCCCGATTTCGATGCCGATGACGCCGGGCATCGAGGTCCGCGGAAGAACGAGCAGGCGCAGCTCGTCGTGGGCTTCGCTGCCCAGTGGGTGGCGCGCCCAGGGGACGACACGGAATCCGTCGCTCGCAGCCTTGAGGGCATGCTTCTTCATCGCGCCGAAGAGCGACTTGAGCCACGCCGCGGAGGCGTGCGGCACCGGCGGCGGAAGCTGCGCGCGTGTGCCGGTGAAGAACAACGGCACCAGGACCAAGGCATCGAGCAGCACGGTGTAGCTGGCGGCGCGCCCCGCGAATCGCTCGACGAGGAACGCACCGCCCGCCGCGAGCCCGAGGGCCATCGCAAAGGTGATGCGCCCTTTGCGGGTCGAGCCGTCGAAAGCGTCGCCGGCACGCGAGACGGCGGCGAACGCCTCGCGCTCGCGCACCATCGACCAGCTGCCCGGCCCGCGCGGACGCAAGGTCACGCGCGGCGCGCGGTAGGCGATGGCAAAGATGGAGCACGCGAGAAAGATACCGCCCCACGTGGCATACCCGCCGAGCTGCATCGCTGCGCACGCGGCCATGAAGACGCCCGCCGCGACGGTGCGGAGGGCACGCGAGAGCGGCAGGAGCGGTCGCTCGATCGTCTGCTCGCGTACGAAAAGCTCCGAGGTGCGCTCGGCCTTCTTCGCGAAGACGAAGGCAAAGGCCAGCGCCACCAGCGCGACGAACGCCACCCGTGCGCTTTCGTGGAGGCGATCCGCCACGGGTGCCGCCGGCGTGGACGGAGGACGGAGATCTTGCGAGTGCGCCGCGGGAAACGCCTTCGGATCGACGCGCGCCCCCCATGTCACACGCTCGCCGCGTGCCACGTGCAGGCGTACGATTTCCAGCTCGTCGCGATCCGCGGACCGGCGCAACGTCGACACGATGCCATCACCAGCCGCCCCTACCCCAGCGCCCGGCGCGTCGGGACGCCAAGCACGCGGCTCGGTGGGCGCCGCCGGCAGATCGAAGACCACGCGTTCTCCATCGATGCCCTCGGAAAGCGAAGGCGACGTCCATGCGATGCGCCACAGCGCGAGATCTTTCGTGATGGCGTTCGCGGCCACCAAGTCGACGTGGTAGCGCAACTTGATCACGTAGATGCCGCGGCGTAGGCCCCGCTTTTCCATCACATCGACGCGAATGGACGCATCCTTCGCATCACCCGACGGCGGCTGCAACGTCACCAGGCCTGGCACCGTATGCCCGTCCTCCGCGGTGATGGTCGCCTGCTGCGACTCGAGGACGGCCGTCGAGTCGATGCCATTGAGATCGACGCTCGAAAGCGAGCCCGCGATGACCCGGTAGGTAACCGCGTGCTCGAACTGCGCGACCCCGGCCTCGTCGATGCGCGCGTGGATGTCGTATCCCGTAGGGTGTGCCTCGCGGTACGCCGCCGAAGCGCCCGACGCCGGTAGCGAAAGAGCCAGCATCGCGATCGCAATCGTTAAATAAGGAGACACACCCGACATATCCCACACGTACTCACATGCGCCGTGTGGGGCAAGAAACCGGCAGATCTATCGCCCCGATTGCGTCACGACGGAGACGATGTCCTGCACCGCGGCCTTGGGCAGCTTCAGGGTCGCCACGAACGAGCCCGCGCTTCCATCTTTCCCCGGCTGCGCGAGCCACGTGAACGGAATGGCCGCGCCACCGTGCGCGGGCGCATTGCCCAAGGGGCGCAGCGGATCGCGATCGGGCAGCTTCTTGTCCGAAACGTAGGAAAGCGGGCTATCCGTCACGAAGCCACGCGTCGTGATGAAGCCTCCGGCGTTGGTCTTGGCGCGTTTGAGCTCGTCCAATCCCTCACGCGTCTCGAGCGTAGGCCCCGAAGCGAAGACGCCGCCGAGCATCTTGGCTGCGAGCGCATCGTCGATGCCGAAGCCCATCACGGTGCGGTTGGCCTCGGGCGTGAGGAAGATGTGCATCTTCACCGGCTTGCCCTGCACCTTCGCTTTGGCCTCTTTGGCAGCAGGCTTTTTCGTCTCCGCGGGCTTCTTCGCCACGTCCAGAGGCTCGGGCAACTCGTGAACCACGGTGAGCTCGTAGTGCACCGTGCCCTTCGGCAGGGTGGCGGTGCGGGGCGAGGTCGTCGCCTTCAAGGTTGGCGCGGCCAGGCCGTGGTTCTCTTCCTTGAGCCACCTCACGATGCCGGGACGCGCCAACGCCGCCCCCAACTCTTTCACGACGCCCGACACCTTGGCGATGGGTTCCTCGACGGAAAACAGCGACCAGCCCGCGAGCTGCTCGGCCACGGCACGCCGCATCTCGTTCTGATCCTTGGCCCCCTTCTTCCCGGCCTTGGCGTCCTCGCGGTTGGACTTCGCCGCGGCGACGGCCTTCTGCTCGCCCTCCACGTCGAGCCCCTTGGCGAACACGCCGGGCGCGAGAAAGAGCGCCGTCGTATGCGACACCGCATCCTTGAGGAGCTTCTTGTCGGCCTCCGGAACGGAGGACTTCGCCAGCTGCTTCGCGATGGCATCGAGCGTCAGATCGCGCGCATGCGACACGTCCTTCTCGTCGATGGCGCCGTGGAACAGCGCCACGTCGGAGGATGCCGGCATGCGCCAGAATGACGGCGGCGGCGCGCCCGCACGTTCCGGATGGCTCACCGCGAGGCGCGTGGTCAGCGACTCGTGTCCTTTGAAGCTCGCGGTCAACGTCGCGTCGGCGCCGGGTTCGGCCAGTTTCCCATCGAGCTCGAGGCGATCCAAATCGATGGCAAAGTCGACGAAGTCGCCCAGCGCGGCGTGCGCCAATTCCGACCCCGGGTTGTCGGTCTTCCGCACGCCGAGCACCTGACCCATGATGGTCGGGATCAAGGTTCGCCCTTGCGTCAGCATCGGGCGGAACGGCTCGGGGGTCACTTCGACGTGGACGTCGGAGGCGTACTTCGCGCGAGGACTCGTGCGCGAGAGGTACGGTCCCAGGAGGTCGAGCGCGGTCGCCGAGGTCCCGCACACGAGGCGAAACGGCGCATCGACCGAAGGGAAAATCGCGCACTCGCGGCGGTCCTCGTCCTCCGCCGCACCTTTCGGCTCGAGGCGAATGATGCCCGCCTGCGCGGGCTTCAAGGTGAAGGCCTTCTCGAGGACCGGCTTGGCCTCGTCGAGCGGACGCAGGGCCACCGAGAGCGCGTACCCCGGGCCCGACGCGGCCTTTTTCGGATCGGTGGCGACGGCGAAGTCCACCGGCCGCCCGAGATCCGCGGCACTGGAAACGGCGGCACTGGCCACGAGCTCGGTAACGACGTCGGCCGGGAGGGGCGCCCCCGTCCAACCGCCCACGACTTGCAAGACGTCGGCCGGCTTTTGCACGCGTCCGAAGGCAAGCAAGGTGGCGGGCGCCGGGACCGCGCTCACGTCCGGCGGCGGAGGGGGCTCGGGGGCCTTCTCGACGGGCTTCGGCGGCGCTGGCTCCGGGGTCGCGCCACCACATGCCAGCGATGCCACCGGCAGACACACGAGAATAGGCCAAGCAAGGCGGGCGGGGCGCGACCGAGGATTCATGGTCTGTCCATACCGGCATATTGCGGGCGCGCTTTCAATCTAGTTCCGCGCCCGCCCCCATGCTTAAGGAAGCCCATGAGCGGTCTCAATCCGGCCCAGAAAGCGGCCGTGGAGCATCAAAATGGCCCGCTTCTCGTCCTCGCGGGCGCCGGGTCTGGGAAAACGCGTGTGATCACGCAGCGCATCGTGCGCCTTTTGGAGCGCGGCATCCCCGCGAGCGCCATCGTCGCGTTGACCTTCACGAACAAGGCCGCCGGCGAAATGGGCGAGCGCATTCACAAACTTCTCGAAGGGCGCAAGAGCGCGGCCAAAGGGCTGACCATCTCGACGTTCCACTCCTTCGGGCTGAATGTGCTCACGCGCGAGAAGCGCGCGCAGAATACGGCCTTCACGATCTTCGATCAGGGCGACGCCGTCGGCACGGTCAAAGAGATTTTGCGGCAAGTCGACGCGGGAAAGCGCTTCGACGTGGCGGCCATCATGTCGCGCATCTCCAATGCGAAGAACGCGTTCTTGCTGCCCGAGGAGCTGCCCGACGACGGCATGGACCCGTACGCGGAGATCACGAAAATCGTTTACCCGCGCTACCAGGCGGCGCTTCGCAATTTCTCCGCGTTCGACTTCGACGATCTCGTTTGCGAGGTCGTGCGTCTGTGGCAGGCCCGCCCCGACGTGCTCGCACGCTGGCAAGAGAAGGCGCGCTACCTGCTCGTCGACGAGTACCAGGACACGAACCGCGCGCAGTTCATGATGCTGCGCCTCCTCGCGGAACCGTACCGCAACATCTGCGTCGTCGGTGACGACGACCAGGCCATCTACGGCTGGCGCGGCGCAGACGTGCGAAACATCCTCGAGTTCGAGGACCAGTTCAGCGGTGCGCAGGTCGTCAAGCTCGAAGAGAACTACCGTTCGAAGCAGACGATCCTCGACGTGGCCAACGCGGTCATCTCCAAGCGCGTGGACGTGCGCCACAAGAAGCACCTGTTCAGCAGCCGGCTGAGCGACGACAAGATTACGATCGCCGTCGCGCCGTCGCCGGATGCCGAGGCAGCGTATACGGTGCGCGAGATACAGCGCTGGATCCGCGACGAGGGAAAACAGCCGAAGGATTGCGCGGTGCTCTACCGGTCCAACGGCCAGGCCAAGGTGATCGAGGAGTGCCTGCGCACGGAGGGCATTGCGTACCGCATCGTGGGCGGGCAGCAATTCTTCGAGCGCAAGGAAGTGAAGGACCTCCTTTCGTACTTGAAGCTGACCTTGAATCGCTCGGACGAGATCAGCTTGCGGCGCATCATGAATTATCCGGCGCGCGGCATCGGCGACACCAGCGTGGAGCGGCTCGCGCTGCACGCGAAGGCCAAGGGCTGGACGCTGTGGGAGGCCATCGAGCGGGTGGATGCACTGGACGACGTCTCGGAGCAGGCGCGCCAGGGGTGCAAGTCGCTCGAGAAGATCGTCGCGGAGACGCGCAAGATGATCCTGGTGGAGCAGACGCCGGCCAGTGCGGTGGCGCGTGCGCTGTGCGAGCGCATCGGCTTGAAGCGCGACATCGAGGCGAGCTCGCCGACGCCGAACGCTGCGGCCAAGCGATGGGGCAACGTCGAAGGGCTGTTCAATACGCTGGCGCGCCGCGAAGCGAAGGGCGGCATGGAGCAGGCGCGGGACATCTCGAACTTTCTGCACGCGCTCACGTTGGACTTCGGTTCGGACGAGGAGACGCAGGGCAACGCGGTCACTCTGTCGACGTTGCATGGCTCGAAGGGGCTCGAGTTCGACATCGTGCATCTGCTCGGCTGCGAGGAAGGCTTTTTGCCGCACCAGCGCACGCTGGAGGAGCGGGCGACGGATGCTCCGACATTCGCCGAGGATGGCGGCGGTTCGTCGAAGGCGGCCGACATCGAGGAAGAGCGTCGCCTCTTTTACGTGGGTGTGACGCGCGCCCGCGACGTGCTCGTTCTCTCACGCTGCAAGGCGCGTGCGATGCGCGGCAAGCCGGTTCCGCGCACGCCGAGTCGCTTCCTCATGGACATTCCGCCGGAGCGTTTCGTCGAAATCGAGGTGCGCGACGAGCCGGCCATGTCGACCAACGCGGGTCTGGAGAAGGCCAACGCGCTGCTCGCGATGCTCGAGGGTCTCGGCGGGTAACAGTCCGGGCTGGGCCGGAAACCGGGCTGCCGTTTGGTTCCCTTTTCGGAGGGATAACGGGGGTCGGGGGGTGTCCGGGGACGGGGGCGAGGTTGTCCGGGACAGGTGGGGGCTGCGCGGATTGGGCCATTTCTCCGTGGGTGCGGGTTGGCCCGCGATTGGCAATGCGTCGGGTCAGACCTTGGAGCGCGGTGCGCCGGACGCCGCGCTCGCAAGGTCGCAGATCAGGATGATGGGTTGCCGCAAGGTAAGAGCGGGAGGCAACAGCCCTCCGCGTGCCCGAAAAGGCAGGGAACCAACGCCCAAGGGCGTCCAGCTATCGGGAACAACACGTGGGGCGGTGACGGGACGTGCTGCGGGCGCGGACCGGTGGCCGTAACCTCGTTGGGGAAGCAGCAAGAACTGCTCGTATCCACCGGGATTTTCCTACCCTCATTTTTGTCTGGCAGAGAGAAAGCCAGAAGAAGCACGTGTGAGGTTGCGCGGAACGCGCGATCACGCCGCCGTTTGTCGCCCCCTCCCTATCCGGGGGCCCGTTTTTTTGCCGTGCGCGATCCCGTCACGCTTGGCGCCGAGAAGGGGCGCCCCCTCTAGTCGCCGAAGATTTCGCGCTCGAGCAGGCCCGGGGCGACGGTGCCGCGGGTGAGGACCTCGGTGTGGAACGCCTTGAGCGAGAAGCGTGCACCGTCGCGGGCGCGCATGCGCTCGCGAATGGCGAAGATGCGCTCGCGGCCAATCAAGTAGGAGAGCGGCTGCGTCGGTGACTCCGTGTAGCGTTTGACCTCGTTTTGGGCGAGGGCGCGCTCGAGGTGCACCTCGTCGGTGAGGATCTTCACCGCGCCTTCGTAGGTCATCCCGCGCGTGTGCAAACCGACGTCGATGATGACGCGCGCCGCACGGACGAGGGTCCACACGAGCTGCATCAGACGCTCCTCGTCAGTGTAGTACCCGAGCTCCGCCATGAGCTCCTCCGAGTAGAGGCCCCAACCCTCGGCGAAAATACTCGGACCGGTCACTTTGCGGATGATCGACGGGTGCAGCCTCGAAAACGACAGCTGCAAGTGATGGCCGGGGTACGCCTCGTGCACCGCCGTGTCGACTTGGTCGCCATGATCGTTCTCGCGGAGCCACTCCTCCTGACGCTTCTTCGGCCAGTGCGCCTCGGCCGGTGTCACGTAGAAAAAGCCCTTGGCACCCGGCGGATCGAAAGGCGGGGGGATGTCGTAGGCGGCTTGCGTGGTGTTGCGCTTGAAGGTCGGCGTCTCGATCACCTCGAGCGCCTCGCCCTCGGGAAACGGAACGACGTCCTTGTCGACGAGGAATTTGCGCGCGCGGGCCACCTCGCGGCGGTACGACGGCAGCAGGTCGGCCATCGTCGGGTGGTGGCCCTTCACGCGGGCGACGACGTCGCTCCATTTCTTGGCCGACGGGTCGATGCGGCGCGCCGTCTCGGTCAGCTTTTGTTGCGTCTCGTCGAAGAGGCGCTTTCCGATAGCGTAAATTTGATCCGAGTCCTCGTTGAGGAAGTAGTCCTCGTGCGTGAGAAACTCGAACAGAGCTTTGCCCGCGGCGAATTGCCCATTCGAGCGCGGCAGCAGGTCCTTTTTGAGCCACCCTACATACCCCGCATACGCATCCTTCGCCGCGCGAACCGCCGCGTTGATGCGCACCTTTTCGCCGGGCAGCTCTTTCAGGATCAGCGCCGCCTGCTCGTCGAGAAAGCTCTTCGCCCCCTCCGCCGACTCGATGCCAATCTGCGTGGCGATGCGCGAGGGATTTTTCAAGTTGACCTTGGCCGCCGCCACCGCCTGCGGAAGCTTCTCGATGCGCCCCAGCGCCGAGCGCGCGCGCTCGGGACCAGGGGCGAAGTCGCGCGCCATGACGAAGAAGATCGCGGTGAGCGGCTCGGTGTAGAAGTCGGGCCGCGTCTCGTGCGGGCGAAGAGCCTCGGTGCGCTTGATGTCGACGGTAAGGGCGTGCTCCAGGATCGCCAAATCCGTGAAACTCCCGCGCGAGGCGCGAGGCTTGGACGAAAAGCGCTGCATCAACGCGTCGAGCATCGCGCGCTCCTTCGCCACGACGCGATCGATCCCCTCACGGGAGCGATCGTTGAGCTCCGCATCGCGCGAGTGCAACCCGAGCGACGTCGCCGTCTCGGGCCACTCTTCGACCACGAGGTCCACGTACTTCTTCCCGTAGGCGGCGATGTCCGCGTCGTCGGCGGTGTCCGAGCCGGCGGCGCCCGCATCCGCCACCGTAACGGGCTTCTCGGCTTCCACCGCCGGCGCGGCCTTCGCCACCGTCGGCGGGGCCTCCGCCGAGCCGGATCCACAGGCCGCCACCAAAGCTAGAACGGAGACGCAGGCGAGCGAGGTAAGGCGATTCATAGCGCAGCCATACCCCGCCGCCGCGGGGATCACAAGGTGGCGCGCAGCGCCTTCACGCGGGAATCGTCCGCGTTGGTGAAGTCCGGGTCCACGTAAATGTACGTGCGGCGAATGAGCGCGCCCTCGAACTGGAACACGTCGCAAAAGCGTCCCTCGTTGATTGTGCCGTCCGGCCATTTCGCGCCATCGCGGGTCACGCCTCGCTCCTGCCCTTCCACGACGATGAAGTCGCCAGCATCCGACGCGATGTAGTGCAGCCCCGCGATGTCGTGCTCGAGTTCGGCGATCTGCGCCTCGAAGGCCGCGCGAAAGCGGCGGATGGCATCCTTTCCGCGACCGCGACCGAACTTGGGAAAGAAGAACTCGACGTCGTCGGTGAACAGATCGAAAAGGCGCGGATCGCCTGCGTCCACCCAGCGAAAGTAGTTCTCGACTATCTTGCGCCGCGCCTCGATGTCGGGCAGCACCGCCTCGCGCACGGCAAAGCTGTCCTCCAACATGAGGTACTTCGTGATCAAACCATTGCGCACGGTAAACTCGAAGGTGAACGGGCTCTCGATGACCTTGCCCGTGCTGTTGACGCGCGTCGCGAGCTCGCCCAGCGCGACAGCGTGCTCGCCGTCCACGAGAACGGATCGCACCTCGAAGCGAAGGGACTCGACGCGCTCGCGAAGCCCGCGCACGAAGTCCGCCACCCCGGCGCGCCCGACCTTGCGCCCAATCCACGGCACCCGCGAGGTGTCGCCCGGAATGTTCCAATCGACGTCCTCGCTGAAAAGTGCCGCGATCGCTTCCGGGGGTTGGCGCTCGCGGTAAGCCTGAAAATACCGATTCACGACGCTTCGGGTCACATCCGTCATCTCCGGTCCTCCATTTTTGTAATATCGACTACACAATCCTGGGGACCTTGAAAGCGACCGTCAAGGCATTTACGTATTTGTTGCTACAGAATGGCCGCCACCCGAGGAAGACCGCGCAGTTTCGACCGCGACCGCGCGCTGGCGCAGGCCATGGAAGTCTTTTGGGCCAAGGGATACGAGGGCGCGCAGGTGAGCGATCTCACGGCGGCCATGGGCATCAACCCGCCGAGCTTCTACGCCGCATTCGAATCGAAAGACGCGCTCTTTCGCGAGGCCGTCGAGTTGTACAAAAAGACGGCCGGTGCCGGCACGATGGAGGCGCTCGAGAAGGGGCGCACGGCGCGCGAAGCCATTCGGACCATGTTGATGACCAGCGTCGACATCGCGCTCTCGGCGCCGGGCAAGGCGGGGTGTCTCTTGGTGGTGAGCATCCTGCAGAGCGCGACCGAAAACGGCGGCCTGCAAGAGCACATGGAGGACATTCGCCGCAACACGGTGCGGGCCATCCGACAGCGGCTCGAACGCGGCGTGCGCGAGGGCGACCTTCCCGAGAGCACCGACACGCGGGGACTCAGCGCGTTCTTCGGCACGGTGATCCATGGCCTCTCGCTGCAGGCGCGCGATGGCACCCCGCGAAAGGACCTGCACCGTGCCATCGAGGCCGCGATGGTCGCCTTATAGCTTGGGACGCGGGCGAACCGATTCGTACTGATCGGGCCACGAGAGGTCCATGAAGCCCTGTTCCTCGGCGGCGGCGTACGTCCAGTTGGGGTTGCGCAGGTGCGGGCGGGCAAGCACGCAAAGATCGGCGCGACCGGCGATGAGGATCGTGTTCACTTGGTCGGCGGTGGTGATCGCGCCTACGGTCATCGTGGGAACCTTCGCCTCATTGCGGATCCGGTCGGAGTACGGCGTCTGGTACATGCGGCCGTACACCGGCTGCGCATAAATGGACGTCTGCCCGGTGGACACGTCGACGATGTCCGTTCCCCGCTCCTTGAGCGCACCGCCCAGGACGACGGCCTCATCGCCGGTGAAGCCCTGGTCGTGCCAATCGGTGGCGGAGATGCGCACGCTGAGCGGCTTGTCCTTCGGCCACACGGCGCGTACGGCCTCCACGACCTCGAGCGGGTAGCGCATGCGGTTCTCCAGCGAACCCCCGTAACCGTCTTTGCGCACGTTGGACAGCGGCGAGAGGAAGCTCGAAAGCAGGTAACCGTGCGCCAGGTGCACCTCGAGCAAGTCGAACCCTGCATCTTGCGCCATGAGCGCGGCGCGCACGAAGTCGGCCTTCACACGATCCATGTCCGCGCGGTCCATCGCCTTCGGCACTTGGCTGCGCGGCGTGTAAGGAATGGGCGATGCGCTGAGGATCGGCCAATTGCCCTCGTCGAGCGGCTCGTCCATGCCCTCCCAGAGAAGCTTGGTCGAACCTTTGCGCCCGGCGTGCGCGATCTGCATGCCGATGGCCGCGCGCGAGCGCTGATGCACGAAGTCGACGATGCGCCGCCACGCCGTGACGTGCTCGGGAAGGTACATGCCCGCGCAGCCCGGGGTGATGCGCCCCTCGCGCGAGACGTCGGTCATCTCGGTCATCACCAGGCCTGCGCCGCCCATCGCGCGGCTTCCCAAGTGCACCAAGTGGAAATCGTCCACCAGGCCGTCCTTTGCAGAATACATGCACATGGACGACACGACGACCCGGTTCTGCAAGGTGAGCCCGCGCATCGTAAACGGCGTGAACATGGGCGGCGGCGGAGGATCGCCCGGATCGCGTTCGACGATGTGACAGCGCGCGACGAAGTCCTCCGTGGCGCGCGTGACCAAGCCCGGATCGCGCAGCTTCAAATTGTCGTAGCCGATTCGCTTGCTTCGCGACAGAAGGCTCATGACGAAGGGGAGCGGATCGTGCCCGAGGTAACGCTTGCTGCCCTCGAACCAATGGTAGCTGTCTTGCGCGGCCTTCTGGATGCGCAGCACCATGGTGTAGCGGTCGTTCTCGTAGGCCTCGAGGGCCTCCTCGACGCGCTTGCGCGTGGGGCGATCTTCGTATGCCACCCCCGTTTTCGCCAGCGCAGCGGCCAGGGCCAGGGAGTCCTCCATGGCCATCTTCGTTCCGGAGCCGATGGAGAAGTGCGCCGTGTGCGCGGCGTCGCCCATGAGCACGACCTTGCCGTGCCGCCAGGTGGAGTTCTTCACCGTGACGAAGTTGACCCACATCGAGCGGTTCGTCAGGAGCCGATGCCCGTCGAGGTGCCGCGCGAAGAGCCGCTCCAAGTACGCGATGCTCTCCTCCGTGGAGGCGCGGTCGAGCCCTGCCTTGCGCCACGAGGCCTGATCGCATTCCACGATGAAGGTGCTCGTCGCATCGTCGAAGCGGTATCCGTGCACCTGGAAGAGCCCATCTTCGTTTTCCTCGAAGATGAATTGGAACGCGTCGAACGTCTTCGTGGTGCCGAGCCAAATGTATTTCGACTGCCGCACGTCGAGGTGCGGGCGAAACACGTCGGCATAGCGCGCGCGCACCTTGCTGTTCACACCATCGGCGGCCACCACCAGGTCCGCGTCGCGCACCACGTCGAGCGACTCGAAGTCGTCCACCTCGGTGCGGAAGCGAATCTCGACGCCCAGCGACGTGGCCCGTCGGGCCAAAATGTCGAGCAGCTCACGACGCGCCAGACCGGAAAAGCCGTGACCGCCCGTTCGGATGCAACTGCCACGGTAATGGATGTCAATCGCATCCCAGTGCGCAAAGACCCGCGTGATTTCTTTGTGCGTCTCGCGGTCGCCCAGCTCGAGGTACTCGAGGGTCTCGTCCGAAAAGACGACCCCCCACCCAAAGGTTTCCCCGGGCGCGTTTCGCTCGAGGACCACCACTTCGGACGAGGGGTTGGCCTTCTTCATCAAGATGCCGAAGTAGAGCCCGGCAGGCCCACCCCCGATGCACACGATCTTCATATCGCGTGCACCTTAGCATCACCTCACGTGGTCGTCGTAGAGGTGCTCGTGGTCGTCGAGGTGGCCACCGGCTCCGGAGATGGGGTCGCGGTGTCCCCCTCCCCTTCCTTCTCCAACGCCTGCGCGAGCACCTCGCTCATGTCGCTCGCGAAGTGAATCTCGAGGTGCTTTCGCACTTCCTCCGGCACCTCGTCCAGGTCGCGCGCGTTCTTCTCGGGAAGCACCACCCGGGTCAACCCGGCGCGGTGCGCCGCGAGGACCTTGGCCTTGATACCGCCCACCGGCAGCACCCGCCCGCGCAGCGTCACCTCGCCGGTCATCGCCGTGTCGGAGCGCACTTTTCGCCCGCTCAGAAGCGACGTCAACGCGGTGAAGATGGTCACGCCCGCCGAGGGACCATCCTTCGGTACACCGCCGGCCGGCACGTGCACGTGGATGTCCTGCCCCTCGAGGAAGCCGGGATCCACGCCCAGCGCTGACGCATTGCTTCTCACGTACGTCAACGCGGCGCGTGCAGACTCCTTCATCACGTCACCGAGTTGCCCGGTGATTTCGAGGCGCCCCCGCCCCGGCATGCGCGACGTCTCGATGAAGAGGATGTCGCCACCCACCGGCGTCCACGCCAGGCCCGTGGCCACGCCCGGAACCTGCGTGCGCTCCGCCACCTCGCTGAAGAAGCGGCGCTTGCCCAGGTGCGTCTGCAGATCGTCCGCGTCGATGGTCAGCTTGTGCGGCTTGCCGTCGGTGGCGCGCGCCACCTCGAGGGCCAGCGCGCGCACCAACTTGGTGAGCTGCCGCGTCAACTGACGCACCCCGGCCTCACGCGTGTAATCCGTGATGATGGCCGACAGTGCCGGATCGGTCAGATTGAGCGCGTCCAGATCGAGCCCGTGCTCGCGCAACGCCTTGGGGACCAAGTGGCTCCGCGCGATGTGCACCTTCTCGTCCGGCGTGTAGCCCGCGAGCTCGAGGATCTCCAGGCGATCGCGCAACGGCGCCGACAAGGTTTCCAAGGTGTTCGCGGTCGCGATGAAGATGACCTCCGAGAGATCGAAGGGAACCTCCAGGTAGTGGTCGGTGAACGCCTTGTTCTGCTCGGGATCCAGCACCTCGAGCAGCGCGGCCTCCGGCGAGCCTTGCCATCCCTGCCCGAGCTTGTCGATCTCGTCGAGCAAGAACACGGGGTTCTTCACCTTCGCCTTGCGCAAGGCGTGCACGATGCGGCCGGGAAGCGCGCCCACGTAGGTGCGGCGGTGGCCGCGGATCTCCGCCTCGTCGCGCACGCCGCCGAGCGAGATGCGCACGAAGGGCCGGCCCGTGGCGTCGGCAATCGATTGCCCCAGCGACGTCTTGCCCACGCCGGGCGGCCCCGCGAGGCACAAGATGGTACCGCGTGGGTTGCGCGAGACCTTGAGCACGGCCATGTGCTCGAGGATGCGCTTCTTCACGTCCTCGAGGCCGTGGTGGTCGGCGTCGAGCTTCTCTTTGATGGCGTCGATGTCGTTCTTGGCCTCGGCGCGGGCGCTCCACGGAAGATCGGCCAGCGCTTCGAGGTAGGTGCGGGCCACGTTGGACTCGGGGCTCTGCGGCGACATGGCCTCGAGCCGCTTCAATTCGCGATCGGCCACGGCGCGCGCTTCTTCGGAAAGGCCCGCGTTGTCGAGGCGCTCGCGCAGGCGCCCGATGTCGTCCTCTTTGTCGTCGCCGAGCTCTTTCTGGATGGCGCGCATCTGCTCACGCAAAAGCACGTCGCGCTGGGTTTTTCCGATTTCCTTGCGGACGTCGCCCTCGATCTTGCGGCGCATGTCCGAGAGCGTGGACACCTCGGCCATGAGCGCCGCCACTTGGCGAAGCCGCTCGAGCACGTCGGTGGTCTGCAGGACTTGCATCTCTTTGTCGGTGGCCAGGCCGAGGCCCGCGGCAATCTGATCGGCCACGAGGCCGGGCTGCTCTTCGGTGGCCCGCACCGAACTGCTCACGGCACCGCCCTGGCGACCCGCGAGCTCCTCGACCCGCTCGCGAAGAACGCGGGCGAGCATGCGCGCCTCGGCCGGATTGCTCACCGGCTCCTCGACGACGCTGCCCTCGGCGGTCCAATACGGATCGCTCGAGACGAGGTGCGCCATTTCGAAGCGACCCATGCCCTCGACGGTCATGCGGTATTCGCGATCGCCGGCGCGGGCGATCTGCTGCACCTTGGCGAAGGTGCCGTAGTGATAAAGGCCATCTTCCGTCGGCTCGCTGACCGAGCCATCTTTTTGCGTCACCACGACGAGGATGTCGCCGGGGCGAACCGCTCGGGCGAGCGCAACCGATCGCTCGCGACCGAGGGGGAGCGTCACCGTCGTGCCGGGAAAGATGACCCCGTTGCGCAACGGCAGAAGCGGAAATGTGGTTCTCGAGCTCATCGAGTCTCTCCAGATCGCCCGCGCGTTCTCGGCATCGCCTTCGCGCCCCTTTTGGCGCGTTGGCTGAGAACTGGAAGCCTGAGCGATGAACGGAAAGTAAATCCGTTCATCGTTCCGTCAACCAGGTACACTCGCCAGAGACCGATGGGTACTTCGGAAGCCGAGAGGCGCAAGGTCATCCTCGATGCCGCGCGGCGGTTGCTCTGTCACTACGGGCCGCACAAAACGACCATCGCGGAAATCGCGCGCGAGGCCGAGATTGGCGTCGGCACCGTGTACCTCGAATTCGCTTCGAAGGAGTCGATCATCGGCGCGCTGTCGGACCTCGAGCACGCGCGCGTTCTCGATGCGATGCACGAAGCCGTCGCCCGGAAAAAAGCCGAAGGCGCAAGCTTTGCCGACCAGATCGCCGCCCTTCTCGATGCGCGCGTGGAGATGTTTCTCGCGCGCGGAAGCCAAGGCGCGCACACGAAAGATCTGCTGCACTGCGGGAATCCGGGCGTCAAAGATGCGCACCTGCGCTTCGAGACGCGCGAGCGCACCTTGCTTGCGCACCTGCTGTTCGAGGGCGCGCAAGAGGGAGAGCTCCAGCCCTTTCCCAACGCCGAGGAAACGGCGAACGCGCTGCTTCTGGTCTACGCCGCCTTCGCGCCGCCCAAGTTGTTTTGCAGCCCCGCCGACGACGTGCGGCAGATGCTGCGCGCGGTGCATGGCCTGGTGAAGCACGGTTTGGTGCGGCGCTAACGCTACTTGGCCATCCGCATGCGGACGGACTCTTCGGTCTCCGCGTCCGTCTTCGGTAGGATGCCCGAGTCGTAGCGCATGCGGTCCGGGTGCATGTCGCAGAAGCCACGCTCGCGCGCGGCATCGTCGAACGAGACCGATGCGCAACGGCCGCAGATCGACAGGCGGCGCTCGTAGTCGCGCGGGCGAAGCAGCGCATCGACGGCGAACAGCGACATCACGCGGTCTTCGAGGCGCATGCGCGGCCAGTCGACCGGGATGTAGCCCATCTCGCCGCTGCCGTGGCGACTGCGCAAAACCGATCCCGCCGTCTTTGCCCAGATCGAGAGCGAGACGAGGCCATCGGGCGTGGCGTCGAGGCTCTTGAGCACATGATCGCGCACTGAGAAGAGCAAACGCTCAATGCGCTTGGCATCGACCTCGGTCATGGTCGGGCCAAAGCCCACGCGTTCCGAACCGGGCAGCGGATAGGCCGCCGCGTGGTAGGCGCCCACGAGCCAGCGCGCGAGATCGCGCTTCGTCCAGCCACGACCCACGCCGTTGACGAAGGCGAGACCCGCAGCCCGACAACTGGTGGCGACCCGCCATGGATTGCCCTCCTCCAAGTAGCAATACGGCTCGGCCTCCGCGGTCACGTCGTCTTCTTCGACGCCCTCGGTAAGCACGGTGCCGCTTTCAGGCGCCGCCTCATCGACGGGCTGGAACAAGGGGTCGTCACTGCTCATGATGGATGTGTGAGAGCAAATCCACGGCCAATCCCCACGCCAACGCGGGCCGTGAACCGGAGTTAAGGGGTCGCGAAAACACTCACCTTTCGACCCACCGTTTCGGACGGGTGCCACGGGCAAATTGTCACACTGAGACAAAGCGAGTGTGATCCATTCTGCGCTTTTTCCTTACCGCTGCTCTATCGGAGGAGATGCACTTCTCCAGCGACGAAACGTTCGAGAACCCCGTCATCGCGCCGAACCATGAGACGACCTTCGTCATCGATGCCTTCGGCGATGCCTGCAACGTCTTGATCGCTGCGAACACGCTTTCCGCGGAGCGCATCGACGGCCTCGAGACGCGCATGCACCGGTGCGAGCCCCCGCGCCGCAACCAAAGGAAGATCGCGTTCGAGTGCCTCGAAAAGATCCACCACGAGGGTCGCGCGGCTCGGAGGCTCGGGCGCGTGAAGCGCCACCGAGGTAGCCAGCTCCCGGATCTCGTCGGGGAATGCGCGCGTGTGCACGTTCATGCCGACGCCGAGGATCAACGCTTCCACTTGGCTCGCCGCAAACTGAGCTTCGACCAGGATGCCGCACACCTTGCGGCCATCGATCACCACGTCGTTGGGCCACTTCACGCGAACGTCCGCCTGGGGCGCCGAACGCGCCACCGCATCGCGCGCAGCCAGGCCGACGACGAGCGACAGGAGCGGGAGTCGCCGCGGCGGACACGCCACACGCGCCAACATGGACAGGAGAATGTTCTCTCCGGGCGGCGAGACCCATTGCCGCCCTTGCCGACCGCGCCCCGCGGTTTGTCGTTCGCTCATCCACGTCGCGCCGTGCGTCGCCCCATTTTTGGCGGCGCGCTTCGCTTCGTCGTTGGTGGACGTCGTCTCCTCGAGGACGGTGAGCGGCGTTCCCACGGTGAGGCCGCGCTGACGCAAGAGGGATGGAAGGTTTGCCAGATCGGGCGGCATGAAGGCCATGGGGCGCATCGTATCAGCCCTCGCTCATGCGGGCGCCCGACGGAGCGGGCAAGCGGCACCACCGGCGAACGCGATCCCCCAAGGGCAAATCGCGAAGCATGGGCCGCATCGCCAGGACGTACGCCACGCTGGAAATGGCAGCACCGGCGCCGCCGATGGCCAAAGCCCCGAAACGGCCGGGCGGTACGAGGTGCGGCTGGAGGGAGATCCAGCCGAGAAGAGCGGCCGCCGTCGCGCAGGGCCCCAACCTGAGCAACCACGCGGCAAGGTCGGCCGCGATGCTTCGCAAGGGCATCGCGTGCCGCAGAAGATAGAGGCCCACGGGGATCGAGGTGCCGAGCGCGGACACCGCGGTGGCGGCGGCCACGCCCGACGTCCCGAACCACCGGCCGAGCAGCAACGCGAGCCCGATGTGGAATCCCCCATTCACGAGGGTGACGAGGCCCACCTGCATCCGGTGTCCCAGCACCGCCGCGGTCGTCACCAACGCATGAACGACGCTGAGGACGACGATGTCGAGCCCGAAGATCGCGTTCAGACGCGCGCCGCCGAATAGCTCGGGTCCCACCCAAAGGGAAACGAATGCGGCGTTGATCGAGAGCGACACGCAAACGACGCCGCCGGTGAGAAACAACGTCACGCGAAGGATCGATCGCACGACGTTGGCCGTGCGCGCAGCGTTGCCCTCCGCGTGGAGCTGCGCCAGGCCCACGCAGGCACTGTCGGGGATGACCCAACCGAGCTGCATGAGCGCAAAGCAGATGCGCGAGGTCACGGCGAAGCTCGAAATGTCACCGCGCAACCCCACGCTGGCCAGGATCACGCTGTCGGTGGCAAAGGCGAGCTGCCAACCCAATGCCCCCAACCACGTGCCCGTCCCCGATGTGAGAATCGGCTTCACCTCGCGCCAGGAAGGACGCGGCCACCCGCGAAACAGATGACGATTGCGCGTGAGCGCGCGATGCACTGCGGCCATTCCCGGAATGAACGGCGGTACGGCCGCCGCCAGGCCGACGGCGTACAACCCGCAATCGAGTCGAACGAGTACGTACGCGAGGAGACCCGAGGCAAGGATCTGCAGGAGCTGAAACGGCCCCATGAACTTGAAATCCTGCTGCCCCTGGCAAAGCGTCGAGAAGAGGCGCAGCGGATAGGAAACCGCCACCCCGAGCACCATCACGAACAATGGCCCCGCGAGCATCGCGCGATCGGCTTCGGTCAAATGGAGAAGCGATGGAAATGCGAGCCATAGAACGAGCGCGAGCACCACGTAGAGGGCGCCGCTCACGACGCCGGCGAGGAGACCATGCAGAACGAGGCTGCGCATCCGCGTGCTGTCCTGTTGCGAATCGGCCTCGGCGAAGAGCCACGGCATCACCGCGAAGGTGCCGAGATCCGCAAGGGTGGCGTAGCCGAGGAGGGCTCCGGTGGCGAGCCACAACCCATAGCGATCGGCGCCGAGTGACCCGACGACGACGCGCGTGACCGCGAACCCCACGAGGACGGCGAACGCGGTCTGGCCGTAGCTGAAGACCGCCGCGATGAGAGCATTGGCCCGCCGGCTCATCTCGCGCGAAACTCGAGCAGAGACGGGATGTAGTCCTGCACCACGTCGAGACGAACGAATTTGCGCTTCGGCATCACCCGCACCTCGGAGGCCTGCGAAATTCGCTCCAGAACTCGCTCGAGCCGCCCCAGGTGCTCCTCGGAGGTGATGGTTCGCGCCATCTCCCATGCCCCATTGCGGAGGCGAAGATGGTGCACCGGATCGCGGAGCGCGCGCACCATGGCCTCGGCGAGGCTCGCGGACGTCGGGGGATCGGCGTGCGCAAACTCGCCGGACACGCCGGGCTCGAGCCATTCCGCCACACCGCCCATGGCATAGGCCACGGTGGGAAGCCCGGCGCATCCGGCTTCGACACCGACCATGCCGAACGTCTCGGGCATGAGCGTCGGAAGGACCAGGAGATCGGCGGCCTCCATGAGGGTTTGCCGGGTGCGGGCGTCGACCCACGACACGAACTGGATGTCGGCATTCGTGCGCCGCGCCTGCGCCTGGAACTCCTCCTCTGCGGGGCCGGAGCCCGCCACGACGAGACGCAATGGGCGACCAAGCTTCGCGCAGACGCGCGGCATGGCCTCGATCAGGTGATGGCACCCCTTCGACCGTACCAGCCGGCCCACGTACAAGATGGTATTCGTCGGAGACCGCTCTTGCGGAGGGCGGGAAATGGGGACCGCCTCATAAGGAGGAATCGGATTTCGATGAATCTGCCTGCCCGGGATACCATTGTGCACGAGCTCGTGTTCCATGTGCCGGCTGGCGACGAACACCGCACGGTAGCGAGCCATACGGCGTCTGTGCCCGCGCTCGCGCGCGTAGAGGCTCACGGTGGTAACGGGATTGAGGCCACCGCACCGGCGGGCAAAGTAATAAGCGAGGCAACCCGGCCCCAAGGTGCGTTCGCATTCGCGCATCTCGGGAAAGGCATGGGTCTTCGACCCGCTGATGCACGTACCGCGATGGGCGTGCACGAAAAGCGCTGCGGGATAGGCCTCCAGCAGGGCATCTTCCACCTCTGAAAAGCCCAATCCCTGCGCATACACCACGTCAGGCTGCCATCGAATCAAACCGGCGGGCAGCGCGGATTCTCCGCGGGTTTGCCATCTTGGAATATCGAGCCCCCGATCGATGTGCATCGTCGGATCGCCCGCATCCCGTTCGTACAACAATGCGACTTGGTGGCCGCGGGCCAAAAGCGCAGGCATGAGGGCGCGCAGATACGTTTCCGCCCCCCCGACGATCGTGCGCACTGGCGCCGCAATGACAATTCGCATGGGAGCTACCGCGGCCGGCGCGATAGCCATTCTCCGTTTCGGTTCAATCGAGCTCGCAAGTTCCGCAACCATACGCAACCCCTTCCATCGAGCAGCCATCGAATGCAGATCTCGGCCACCTCACGACGAATGACGTCGTGGGGGATGGACAGTCCAAACCCATTACGCTGTCAACGTTCAGCGCTATCGAGTCCTAAACCATCGACGCCACCGCTCATTTACATTTGGGACATCGGATGCGAATCCGTCACGAAGCATTCAAATCGTTAATTGCTTCAAGTTCCAAAGAGCGAGCACTCGAGTTTGACCTACCGTGTCGCGTGATGCCCTCCCCGGGCCATCGCGAAACGTTTGGAGCGGCGCGGGGAATCGAAATGGGTCCAAGCATAGGTTGATGGGACGGTATGACCCCGTCACGATGTCGCAATTGGACCGCTCGAGTGGAAATTGAGTGGTCAGCAAATAGCGAGCACCGGTTGCTTTGAACCTACGCAAGACGGCATGAATGTGGCGATGGGACAAGTGAATGAGACAATCGCGACAAAACACGAGATCCGCTTGGGGAAGACGGTCCTTCGTCAGGTCACGGTGAAGAAATCGACGGCTGGCCGATCCGAAGTGAGTCTCATTGTTTTCGATCAAAGCGGAGACAACATCGACACCTACATAATGGACGCCCGCCAAGTCGACGTGGCGCATCCAAAAGAAGTCTCCGCATGGAGAATCGAGCAAAGTGCGAATTTTCAGTTCTCGGATCAACGATGGGAGCGCTTCTCGAATGGCTTCACTCTCCACCAAGTTGGAGCCCACACCGGAGAGGCTGCCCGCGTCACCCCAGGCATTGGTGCGGTGCACCTCGGAAAATACCTGCTCCGATGATCGGGTATGGTCGGCGACGATCCTCCGTACAGAGCGAAACACCTTTAAAGAGAATGGGAGATGCCGACTCAAGGCATCCCGAACGATGTTCTTTCCAAGCATACGTACCTCCCCGGCCGCAAAGCACCCCCGCGCATCTGGGATTCCTTGGGTGATTGGGACATTCATCCCGAATCCGTCACTCCCCTCCAATTATCGTCCGGTGGTCAAAAACCGTTACCGGCACGCGAGCGCTAACGCGACACGGCGTACGCCAACGGGCCGACACTCGGAGGCAACCCGGACGGTGTATAGGATCCGGATGGCCCCTCAACGCTTTCTCGTCCTCTACTCCAGCGTGGTCACGCTTGCCTTCGCGACCACCGTCTTTGGCGGCATCGCCTTTCTGGCGAGAAAGCCGCACTTTCGTGAAATCGCGGTCGAGCGCATCAACATCGTCGAACCCGACGGCACGCTGCGTATGGTCATTTCTGACAAGGCGCGCTTTCCGGGAATGCCGCTGCGCGGGAAGGAATACCCGCACCCAACAGGCCGCTCCGAGACGGGGATGATCTTTCTGAACGACGAAGGGACCGAAAATGGAGGTCTAATTTTCGGCGGGAAGAACGAAAACGGGAAGCTATCGAGCTACGGGAGCCTGACGTTCGACCAATACGAGTCCGATCAGGTTCTTCAAATCGTCCACGAGCAGGACGGGGCGACGCACGACGCCAAAATCGTTCTTTCGGATCGTCCGGATAGCCCCACCACGGAGCCGCTCACACGCATCAAGAGCATGTCCGATGGGCCCGAGAAAGAGGCGCTCATTCGCAACTCCAAGGGCACGCCACGCCTGACCGTCGGCAAGGAAGACGATCGCTCCGTCGCCCTACGGCTGAAGGATGGCCAAGGGCGCGACCGCATCGTCTTGCGCGTGCCCGCGGAGGGTGCTCCCTCCATCGAGACGTTGGACGAAGACGGGAAAATCGTGAATCGCTGAATTATTCGCTAAGGCAGCAGTCCAGTGAACGCATCCGTTCGAAACGAGCTCGTGCTGGAACCGCGGCAGCGAGAAAAACCGGCGAGACCGGCGCGAAATGTCAGATCGGGACGCCAGGGTCGCCATCCCGTTTGGCGATTCTCTCGTCGGGTACGGACGAAGGCCCCGGCCTCGCCGGACTTGTCCCGCCGCTGCGGCTCGACTGAAAAGCATTGGCAAGAATGCCAGGTTCAATCGACTCTTGCGTTGGACCGTTACTCGAAATCGAGCCCGATGTCGGCGGCCGCCGCGGAGTGCGTGAGGGCGCCGACGGAAATGGCATCCACCCCCGCGCGCGCTAGCTCGGTGATGCGCGGCAGGGTGATGCCGCCCGAGGCTTCGACGATGGCCTTGCCGCGCGCACGGCGGACGCCCTCGGCCACGTCCTCGGTGGACATGTTGTCGAGGAGCACGATGTCGGCGCCCGCCTCGAGGGCTTCGTCGAGCTGGGCGAGGGAATCGACTTCGCACTCGATGCGGCACGTGTGCGGCGCACGGTCGCGCGCACGCCGAATGGCCGCGGCGACCCCGCCGCACGCGGCCACGTGGTTGTCCTTGATCAACACCGCCGAGCCGAGATTGTCCCGATGGTTCCGCCCGCCGCCGGCCCGCACCGCGTAGCGCTCCAGCACGCGCAACCCCGGTGTGGTCTTTCGCGTATCCGTGATGCGCGTCGGGCTTCCCGGCGGCAGGGCATCCACGTAGCTACGCGTGGTCGTGGCGATCCCGCTCATGCGCTGCACCAGATTGAGCGCCGTGCGCTCGCCCATGAGGATCGCACGCGCCCGGCCCTGCACGGTCCACAGCTTCGTCCCCGCTTTGACGAGCTCCCCTTCTCGAGCCCCATCGAACACCTCGAGCAACGGGTGCACACGCTGAAAGACGCGCCGGAACACCGGGCCCCCGCAAACCACGAGCTCCTTGCGCGCCACCGCATGCGCCACCGCGTCGGCCTCGGCATCGATGCAGGCTTCCGTGGTGAGATCCCCCGCCGAGAGATCCTCGTACAGAGCGATGTCTACGATTTTGTCGAGCGCCACGCCGGGTAGTTCGAAAGACATGAGGGTTTAGGGTTTAGGGTTTAGGGAACGAACGAGAGCACCGAGCATCCGCTCTACTTCATAGCAGCGATCGAGGAGTTCGCCGGACTGGTCGCTTGTAAGGTAGGCCAGGCGCGAGGCGAGTAGAAGCTGGGTCTCGAGCTCTCCTCCTGAGCCAGCCGCAATCCCCAGAAAGCGCAAGTAGTCGGCTTTCGTGGGCCGCTTGTACCCTTCGGCGATGTTGTAGGCAATGGATCGCGCTGTCTTACGCAATTCAGCCGTGATTCCGAAGCGCTCGTCTGCCGGAAAGGAGCGCGTAGCGTGATAGACCGCCACGGCGAGGTCAAAGGACTTCTGCCACACGAGCAAGTCCTTGAACGAGTTGAGCATCTCTCCTCTCCCCCTAAACCCTACCCCCTAAACCCTAAACCCTACCCCCTCACCACGTCTCGATGCGCCAGCCGCGGCGGCGGGCGATGCGCGAGAGGCGGGGGTCGGGGTTGACGACGACCTGCTCGGCGACGGCTTCGAGCAAGGGGAGATCGGTGTACGAGTCGGTGTAGAAGACCGATTCTTCGACGCGGAAGCCGAGAACCGCGGCCAAGGCGGTGGTGCGGATTACCTTGCCGTGGCCGTACGCCAACGGCTCGATGGGGCGGCCGGTGAAACGGCCGTCGGGGCCGACCTCGAGCTCGCTCGCGACGACATGCTCGATGCCCAACCGGCGCGCGAGCGGGCGCGCTCCGTAGGGTGAGCCTCCGGTGACGATGGCCACGATGTCGCCGCGCGCATGGTGCTCGGCGACGGCGGCGCGGCCGCGATCGCACACGTGCTCCTCCACGTAGCGGCGAAACCAATCGTCGCAGCGGGCGGCCATCACGGTCTCGGGCATCCCTGCGAGGGTGCGCATCGCTTTGGCCGCCACCTGGGCCGCGTCGATGACCCCCAAGGTGTACTGCGCAACCCAGAGGGACATGCGCGCGGCGTCACGCCAGGTGGCCTCGCCGATGCTGCGCTGATAGCGAACGTACAGGCTGGCGGTCTCTTTGCGCACCAGGGTACGGTCCAAGTCGAAGAGGGCGGCGCGGGGCATGTCAGTAGACTCCATAGCCTCGACCGAGGATCATCGAAAACATATTGCATGCGGCGTGGAAGAGAATGCTCGCCCCCACACCGCCGGTACGGGCCCGGAGCCATCCGAACACCAGCGCTGGAAAGAAGACCGCCAGACGCGGCGCCACGCGGATGGTGGCAAAATGACCGACGGCAAAGATGACGCTCGCCACCAAAAGCCCCGGCGTCACCTCCGCGCCCAAGATGCGCACGCGGTAAGGCAGCGCATCGTCCAGCCGTGTCTGGAGATAGCCGCGGTAGAACGCCTCCTCGGGCAGCGCGATGATGAGAAGCTGCCCGAGCGCCTCGTTCGCGAAGCTGGAATCCAGGTGCAGCTGGAAGTGTTCCCCCGCCCTCCACCACCAGCGCCATCCAAACCAAAATGGGACGAAGGTGATCGCCGCAAACGCGAGCGCCCAGGCGAGCGCACGGGCGAACTCGCCGAGAAGGCGCCGCAGGTCGAGCTTGCCCGGTAGCACCAAGCCGCCGAACGCAAGACCGTAGTGCGCCACCTTCGCATCGTCGTGCGAGAGCACCAGCCACCAGGCGCCCCCGAGAAACGTGAAGCCCACGGCGGACGCCACGTACTTGTCCGGCAGAAACGACGACGCCAAGGTCACCGCCACCGTGACGAGCAACGCGACGGCCAGCGCTTCGAGGAGGGCACGCCCGTCGAAACGGGGACGTTCGGGGCGTTCGGGTACTAGGGCTTGCACGAGACGCGGGCGGCGTACGCTTCGGTGTGGCCGGCTTCGAAGTCCTGCCACACCAGGGACCATTCCCCTTTGGAGTGGCCGGGCGCGATGGCCGGGCGCGGTTGGTCGCCCAGCACTTTGCCGATCACGCTGGCGACGCCCACACCGTCGCGGGTGAGCTGGGCCATCTTCACGCGGCCCGAATCGAAGTAGGCAATCTGCACCACGCCATCGGTGCCGACGGCCAGGGAGGGACGGTAGCTCTTCTCGCCGAGCTTCTTGCGCCAGAGGACGCGCCCGCCCGCCGGCTCGACCATGGCCGCGTAGGCGCCGCCCTTTTCGCCGTGCCAGGCGACGAAGCAGCCTTCGGCGCCGCAGACGATGACCGGCGAGTCGCCCGGCAAACGCGGGTCTTCGTTCACCAGGGCCACGTCGCCCAGTTCGCGATCGAGCCCGCCCTTGGGGCTCGCCGGGCCGGTGCGCTCCTCGAGGCCCTTCTGCAGCTCGGTGCTTCCGAGCTTCAGGCGCATGCGCGCAATCATGTGCTGCGGCTCGCGCTCCAGTTTGTACACGACGAAGACAGCATTGCTGGCGATGGCGATGGCCGGAAGCTTGGCGCTGGCCGTGCTCTTTCCGATGGACGGATAGTCCGTGAGGCGGATCTCGTTGCCCTGCGGCTCCAAATCGTTGGACAGCTTGCGCAGGAAAAGGTCGTCGCCCTCGTGGTCGCGCGCATCCTGCCAGGCCACGTAGAAGCCGTCGGGCGCGCGGTCCATCGCCGGGTAAAAGTTGCCCGCGCCGTCGGCGCCCACCAGGACGCTCGCGCCGCCGATGCGGCCGTTGGGATCGATCCAGCGGACGCGAACACCGGGCTCGTTGCCGCTCTTGTCCCAGTAATAGAGGACGGCGCGGTCGTTCACGGTGAGCAAGCCGGGACGCACGACGTCGGTCGCCTCCGGCGTGAGATCGCGGGGCACCGAGCGGGGACGGCCCACTTCGTCGAGCACCACCGAGTAGATGTGGAAGTGGCCCGCTTCCTCGTGGTCGTCGGTCCACGCCACCAAGGTGCCCTTGTCGACGGGGGTGATCGCCGGACGGCCGATGTTGCTCACCCCGAACCGCGGATGCCCAAAGGCCACGGGGCTGCAAATGTTCCGGGAACCGCCGTGCGCCGATACGGGGATGGCCTTGATCTGATCGGCCAAGCCGCGCGGTGCCCAGACACCCGGGGTGCTGCCCGGCAGGAGCGAGGCGAGATCTTGCGCTTCTTTGAGCCTTCGAAGCGCCCCCGGCACGTCGCCCGCGGCAAAGAGCCGCTGGCCATCGGCCATGGCGGTGAGCCACTTCGGTTCATCCGGCGGCGGGGTGCTCGAGGGGCTGCCCGAGGGCGCGGCCGGTGCCGCCGTGGCCGTCGACGCGACGATCGGCGTGTAGACCTGCGGCCGCAGCACGTGCGTCCACACGATGAACGCGGCCACCGAGCCACCGACGAGCAACGCCGACGACAAGAGCCATCGAAACGCCGACGGTGGCGGTGGGGGAAGGACCTGCGACGACGATTGCATCGACGGCGTGCGCCCGTTCAAATCCGGCACGCTGGTACCGCCCTGCCCCATCACCTGACCCGACGACCCGACGCCCGGACCGCTCGCGAAGGCCCCCGCCTGATCGGCGCGCAGCGCGGCACGCCGCGCGGTGCTGCCTGCCTCTTTCAGGTAGTCGGTCGCGGCTCCATCCACGATGGGCAGATCCATCCCGCCGCCCGCGTAGGCCGCCCGCACCACGCCGCCGCTGGCCTGCGCCGCACGCGACGGAAGCGCGACGGTCGCCTCGATGTCGCTCACGTCGTTCATGAACGACGCCTGCGTGCGCCGTACGACGGTCTGCACGTTGAAGGCTTGCGAGAGCGCGTCGGAGAGCTCTTTGGCGTCCTGGAACCGGTGATCGGGATCGCGCTCGAGGGCCTTGAAGAACCACTCGTCGAACGAATGCGGCAGGTCCGGCCGCAGCTTCGACGGCACGGGGATGGGCGCGGTCGCAATCGCCGCGAAGGTCATCGCCACACCCTGCTCGGTGTTCCAGACCGGGCGCCCAATGAGGCACTCGAAGGCCATGCAGCCCAGGGCCCAGAGATCGGCCCGATGATCGACGGAGCCTTGGCCCTTCACCTGCTCGGGCGACATGTACGCGGGCGTTCCGAACACCGCGCCCTCGCGCGTGAGGCGCGCCGTCTTCACGTCGGGCGCGACCGGCGCGTAAAACTTGGCGAGCCCGAAGTCGAGCAGCTTGCTGATCTCGCCGCCCTCTTCCGACTTGGTGATGAAGATGTTCTCCGGCTTCAGGTCGCGGTGGACGATGCCGGCGGCGTGCGCTTTGGCGAGTCCCTTCGCACACTGCGTGATGATGCGCACGGTGGTCTCGGGATCGATGAGGCGAAGGCGCGCCATGCGATCGTAGAGCGACTCGCCCTCGAGCAACTCCATGCAGATGAAGGGGCGGCCATCCTCGAGCCGGCCGGAATCGTACACGTCCACGATGTACGGGCTGCGTACGCTGGCGGCGGCGCGCGCCTCGCGGAAGAAACGCTCGATGACGATGCTGGAGGCGGAAAGTTCCGCGGCGAGCACCTTGACCGCCACCTTTTTGTTCAGGGTGGTCTGCTCAGCCTCGTACACCGCGGCCATACCGCCGCGCCCGATCTCCCGGGTAACGCGATACTTCCCGACCAGCAGGGTCCCAGAAGGGATCTTCGACTCGTTGGGAACAGGGCGCATTATGAAAACGGGTGAAGAATACGCGAACGGCACCCGAAGGGCGAGGTCAAGCCGAGCTTGTCGCCTCTGGCCATGGGCCTGTCGTTCGGCGCCATGCTAATCGGACAGGCCACCCTCGTGCGCCCTTTCCTTCGCCCCGTCGTTTTTCTGGTGATGCTCGTCCTTCTCGCGTCCGGCCGTGCGGAGGCCGCTTCGGACCCCGATCCATGGTTTGGCCGCGATAAAACGCTGCATTTCTCGGTGGCGGCGCTCATCGCGGGCGGAACCTACACCCTTGCGGCCACGCAGTTCGAGGCCCGGTATCCGCCGCTGCTCCTCGGGGCCGGCACCACCCTGGTGCTCGCCGCCGGCAAAGAAGTGTACGACGGCATGGGCCACGGGGACCCCTCGTGGAAGGACTTCACCTGGGGCGCGATCGGCATGGTGGTCGGCCTCGGTGTGGCGTGGGGGCTCGATCTGTTGATCCGCGGCGTCTCGCACGAGCACCCTCTGTTGGGCCCACCTCATCGTCCTGCGCCAGCTTCGTCGGGTCAGCCTGCCCAGCTGCAGCTCGCACCGCCGGCGTTGCTCCGATGGTGAGCACACACCTTGCCTCGTCGGAGCGGCGAGCGAGGTGCATCATGGCCATCAAGAAGCTCATCGACCTCTTCTCCGAGGCGGGCGTCCGCTGGAGCGACGACAAGTGCCACCGCATGGGCGCATCCCTGGCGTACTACGCGCTCTTCTCGCTTTTTCCCCTTCTGATGCTCGCGGTGACGGGCCTGGGGTTCTTCCTCGGCGACGACGAAGCCACGCGCGCCAAGATCGTCCAGTCGTTCGCCAACACGGGGGCGCCCGGGGCGCAGAGCCTCATCGATCAAACCTTGGCCAACATGCAGACGCACCAGACCGCGCGCGGCATCAGCACCGTGGTCGGTATCGTGGCCTTCGTGCTCTCGGCCAGCGCGGTCTTCAGCGAGCTCGATACGTCGCTCAACAAGATATGGCGATGCGAGGAGCGCCCCAGCGGCACCATCGTGCAATCCCTTCTCGCGACGGTGCGCGACAAGGCCATGGCGATGCTCCTCGTGCTCGGTGCCGCGCTTTTTCTGCTGGTTTCGCTGGTCGCCAGCACCGTGCTGTCGGCGCTCACCGACAGTGCGCGCGACGCACTTCCCATCGCCTGGGGGTGGACGCTGTTCGAACATGCCATCTCGATCGGCTTTCTCACCTTCTTCTTCGCGGCGCTCTTTCGGGTCGTCCCCGATTGCCACGCCAAATGGCGCGACGTCCTTGGCGGAGGACTCCTCACCGCCATCGCCTTCACCTTGGTGAAGCGCTTGCTCACGCTGTACCTGACCACCGTCGCGAGCTACAGCGCGTACGGGGCCGTCGGCGCCGTGCTGGCGCTTCTCACCTGGATCTACCTGGTGAGCCTTCTCGTGTTTTACGGGGCCGAGTTCGCCCGCGTCTATGCCGAGCGGTATGGCAGCCTTGCCTCACCGACCGAGGAACGACACGACGAGCGCGGCCCCGTAGCCGAACAGCGCCAGGAGCCAAAGCACCGCCCTGAGGCGCATTTGCTCCCGTAGGGCGAAGTACGGCGCCAGCGGGAACGCCACCAGCGCCAGCAGCGCACGCGCGCGCGGAGGCCGCCTCGAGAGGCCCGCCGCAATGGCAACGTGCACCGTCACGAGCAGTGCGAAGAAGAGCACCGTGGCCAGAACCGTGAGCGTGTCTTTCATGGCTTGCTGCTCTTTCCTCCTTTGTCTCCTCTGTCGCCTCCGTCGGCCCCAGCGTCCTCGATGGCCTGGATGGTGGCCCCGGTCGGGAACGGTTCTCCTTCTGGACCAACGATGGGGCTGCTCCCCGTGCGCGCACCGAGGAGCGGCTTGGGATCAGCAATGATCTTGCCGCCCGCGTCCTTCCACACGCCCGACGCGAAATACAACGTGCCATCGTGCCCGCGCACGGTCGTCCACGGCGAAAACTTGGCATTGGACGGAGCCATGACCCAACGGCCCTGCCGCCAGGACCAGCGCCGTCCGTCCCAGACCCATTCCCCGTCCAGCCAGACGGCCCCCTTGGCGGGAGACTCCGGAACGCGCTCGGTGTGCGCCGGCGGCGGCGGATAAGGGACCTCCATCAGCGCCGAGGTGTCCTGCCCCACGTATTTCGGAGCTGGAAGTCGCGACGGCCCGCAGGCGAAAAGCCATCCCACTGCGGTGCCCCCCACCGCCGGAGCCAGAAGAGAGACGAAAGCCGTTTTCTTACCCACGCGCATCACATTATGGTTTCCCAGCTTGTCTCTTCGACTTTCCGGGTCTCCTTTGTCTAGCAGCATCCTTGCCTTCTTGGCGGTGCTGCTTTTGACGCTCACGGGGTGCACGTCCATCCCCAAGGGGCGCTCGGCGATCGACACGGTCACCATCCGTGGCAGCTCGAAGGTCGAAGACTCGGACATCGAGGAGCGCCTGGCCACCGCCGAGACGCCGAAGTTCCTGGGCATGTTTCGCGGCGTGGTCTTCGAGTACGAGCTATACGACCGGTTCGTCTTCCAACGCGACTTGGCCCGCGTGGAACGATTTTACCGCGCCCGTGGTTTCTACGATGCGCACGCCCGCGCCGGGCGTATCACGCGCATTTCCGAGAACCACGTGCGGGTCGAAGTCGTGGTGGAAGAAGGAAAAGCGATCGTCGTGCACAGCGTGGCCCTGCATGGCATCGAGAGCCTCTCTCCGCGTGAGTCCCGCGCCGTGCGCCGTGCCATCCGCAAGACGCTGCCGGACGATCAGCCCTTCGACGAGGACAAATACAAAGACGCGGAGATTCAGGTCGTGCGTGCGCTCACCGACCGCGGCTTCGCCTACGCCAAGGCCGACCGCGATGCCAGCGTCGATCTGGTCGCGCACACGGCGGACGTCTCGTTCACCGTCACCTTGGGCAAGAAGGTGCAATTCGGCGAGGTGACCTACGAGGGCAACGGCGACATTCCACTCGAGCCGGTGAAGCGCGCGCTGGACATCAACCCCGGCGAGCCGTACTCCACGGCCGATCTCGACGCCGCCCAGCAGGCCTTGCTCGATCTGCAGGTCTTCAGCTCCGTGGAGATCATTCCGGACTTGGAGCACCCCGAGACGGGGAAGGTGCCCCTCCACGTCAAATTGGAACCGTCGAAGCTGCGCACCATCAAGTTGGGCGGCGGTATCGAGTTCGACAAGATTCGCTCCGACGTTCACTTACTCTTTGGGTGGGAGCACCACAATTACCTCGGTGGATTGCGCACGCTGTCGGTGCAGTTTCGACCGGGCCTGGTGTTCTATCCGCTGCGGGCCGACAACATCGTCATGCCGCGGGATTTCCTTCCCATGGAAAAACTGCGCATCGAACTGAGGCAGCCAGGCTTTCTCGAGGCGCGGACCTCTGGCTTCATTCGCCCGGAATTCAACGTCATTCCCTTCATCCCACCGATCGATACGAAGTACATCGATACGGCGCCGGTCATTGGATACGCGGAGGCCAAGACCGCGGTGGGAGTCGACCGTACCTTCGGGAAAATCTACGCCGCCCTCGTGCAGAGCGTGAATGTCGCCTACCCGTTTTCGTATTTGGGTGAGAAGGACGATGCACTGCGTACATTGGTCATCTCCGGCCCCGAGCTGATCACGAACCTGGACCTTCGTGACAACCGGGTTCACCCTCACAAGGGTTTCTATCTGGGGAACAACTTGCAAGTCGCAGGCGGAATCTTTGGCGGCCACGCATCGGACATCAAGATCCAGCCGGATGCGCGTGCGTACATTCCGTTGCCGCACAAGATCACCTTGGCGATGCGGTTGAGCGTCGGCTTCCTCTTTCCATTCAATTACGGTGAGGTGGTGCGCAACAAATTGGGCGAGGAGCTCGATCCCAAGAACAATGCGCAGCGGGCGGAGCGAACGCGCGATTTCCAGATCATGTACTTCCGCGGCCTGTTCTCCGGCGGCTCGAGCTCGAACCGCGGCTATGCGCTGCGCAGCATCGGTCCGCACGCCATCGTTCCATTTCTCAATCCGGACCTGGCCTCGCTCCAATTGGACGAGCCCGAGTGCGCCTCGGTCAACACGGCGGGACTGCCGCAGATACCGCAACCGCAATGCGGTATCGCCGTTGGGGGTTTCACACTTTGGGAAACCTCCCTCGAGGTGCGCGTTCCCCTCTCGGGTCCACTCAGCACCGCGGCGTTCTGCGACGCGAGCGATGTTTCGCCTCAGCGCGTGAGCTTCCGTTTGGATCGGCCGCACCTTTCGTGCGGGCTCGGGATCCGTTACGACACACCGGTAGGGCCTATCCGGCTCGACCTCGGCTACCGAATCCCCGGCTTGCAGGTGCTCAAGGACCTCACGCCCCAAGAGAAATTCGAAGAGGGCGACCCGGGCGACATTCTCGGCATCCCCATAGCGATTGCGTTCGGCATCGGGGAGAGCTTTTGAGATGAGATTGCGCCGGACCCTGGGTGTCTTCGGTGCGGTGATCGGAACGGCCGTCACCTTCGCCGTAGCGACCGTGGGCGGCGTGCTCTTGCACATCAACCTGCCGGCCACCCGAAGGGTCATCGCCGCGCAGGTGAACAACGTGCTCGCGACGACGTTTCAGGGCAAGCTCACCGTCCAGCGCATCGGTCGCATTGGACTCGGCGGGGTGAGCGAGCTGCGCGGCGTCAGCGCCACGTTGGACGATCCCGACGGCAAGCGCGTGGCCTGGCTCGACGGCGTGAACGCGTCCATCGACACGCGCGATCTCGTGCGCTCCTTGCTCCGCGAGAAGGGGGCCATTCGCATCGTCCTGCCGGAGCTTTCCGTCGATGCCGCGGAGGTGTCGCTCGATTCGGATTCCTCGGGCTCGCTGGGCCTTGCGCACGCATTCGAGTCGGTGTCGCCGAGCCCTCCGGATGCGCCCCCCGGGCGCGGCGTGAACGTGGGCATTCCCAACATCGCGCTTCATCATGTGTGGGTGCACGGCACGATGGGCGGCGCCCCGCCCATCGACGCCGAGGTGAACGAGGCACGCGTCGCGGTGCTCGTCGAGCCGGGCATCACCATCGACGTGAAGCAGGCGAAGCTCGTCACCCGGGCGCTGCCCAGGGGTGCGAACCCGCAAGGCGATCTCACGGCGCACATCGCGATGCCGTCGGCCACGGGGCAAGAAATGGGGCTGACGGCGACGTTTGCCGGCGACGTCGCGGGGATCCCCGCCACGGTGAATGCCTCGATGGATGGCTCACGCGTCGACGCGGTGGTGGACCTGCCGCACGCCACGCGCGATCGCCTGCGTGCCCTCGCGCCCGAGGTCGAGTGGGGCGCCGACGGCAAGGTCCACGCGGAGGCCCACGGCACCTTGCCGCGCCTTGCGGTCACCGCCGACGTGGCCTTCGAGCGCGAGGCCGGGGCCAAGCCCGCGAAGGTTCACGTGGCCGGCGACGTGCGCGTTGCACCGGTAACGTCGGTGGACCTCACGACGGAGGTGCGCGACGTCGACGTGCGCGCATTCTCGTCGACCGCGCCCCCGTCGGACCTCTCGGCCGACGTGAAGGCCTCCGTCCGGCTCGACGAACACGGCGATCCGCAGGGGACCTACGAGGTGCGCGTGCTACCCGGCGAGGTGGCCGGCCAGCGCGTTCCGTCCGTGAAGCTCCAAGGCAAGGTCCAGGGCACGCGCATCAGCGTGCGCGGCCACGTCGACGAGCCAGGCGCACCGACGGAGATCATCGCCTCGTTCAACGGCAAGCGCCCCGAGCCCACGGTCAAATTCGAAACGCACACGCACATCCCCAGCCTCGATGGAATTCGTCGCGTCGGCCCCATCGCGCAGGGCGCGGTCGACGTCCACACGCGCGGCGTGATCAAGCTGGGAAGCCCCACCATCGACGCGCGCGTCGACGTCGAGGGGCGCGGCATCGAGCAGTCCGGCGTGGCCCTTCGCACGGTGCACATCGGCGGACGCGTCACCGGCGAGCTCACGAATCCGTTCGTCGACGCCAACATCGAGGGCAACGATCTCGATGCGCAGGGCCGCCATTTTCCCGAGGTAACCGTGCAGGTGCGCGGGCCGGTCCTGGCGCCGGTCATCGGGGCAGTGGCGCACGGCCAGGACGAGACCCGCATCGAGGTCGGCGCCGCGGTGCAGGTCGCCGACGGCGTCACCTTGCGCGACGTGCGGCTCGACTTCGTGGAGCCCGACGTGGCGATGGTCACGCGCGCGGAGCGCATCCACATCGGCAAGAATGGGATCCTCGTCGAGGACACGGTCATCAAGGGCCTGGGCGCGCCCATGATGGTCCGCGCGGAGCGCAACAAGGAGGGCATCCGCGTCCGCCTGCGCAACGAAGGGCTCGACCTCACCAAGGTATCGCGCCTGGCGCAGCTCGATCCGGCGTTGATCCGTGCCGGCACACTCGATTGCGACGTCGACCTGGTCGTGCACCCCAAGGGCGTCGACGGCACGGTCGCCCTCGGGTTGAAGCACGCGAAAGTCGGCGCCGTGGAGGACGCGAGCGCGAACCTCCATGCGACGTTCGACGACAAGAACGTCGAACTCAAGGTGCATGCTGCCTCGGCGCGTCGCGGCTCGGTGGACATCGAGACGACGACGTTGAAACTCCCCGGCTCGCCGCTCGATCCCAATGCGTGGGAAAAGGTCATCGGCAAGGTCCACATCGAGAGCACGCTCGACATCGACGAGATGCGCGACCTCATTCCGAAAACCACGCCGTTCCGGCCCACCGACGGCACCCTGCTGGTGAACCTCGACCTCGAGCGCGACCAGGGGCACGAGGAGCCGGATCTGACGCTCTCGGTGCGCACGGAAAAACTGGCGCTGCAGGCTCGGCGCAAGCGCTTCGTCGATGCCGATGGCAACAAGGTCGTGGCCCCGCCCGCGTGGAAGCTCGAGGGGGTCGACTTCGCGCTCGACGCGACCATCAACGGCGAGGACGGCACGAGCCACATCTCGGCAAAGGTCGCCGACGCGACATCGCCGCTCGTCGAGTTCGATGCCGAGGGCACGATCCCGTACCGCAAACTGCTGCGCGACGAGATGGCCGGTCACCCGGCGCACGCCATGGGTCTCTTGGAGCGTTCGCCTTGGTCGGCGAAGCTCAGCATTCCGCGACGCAGGCTCGATAGCTTGCCGGCCCTCTTGGGCACGAAAGAGCTCCTGGGCGAGGTCGACTTCGCGCTGCGCGTGGAGGGCACGGCCCTCGAGCCGCGCATCGGGCTCGCGGCCCACGCCATCGACGTCAAACGCCGCCGCGGGGCCGACTACCCGGCGACCAGCGTCGATTTGCTTGCACAATACAATGGTGGAAAGGCGACGGCGGGCATCTCGGTGCGCTTGCCAGAGCCGCAAAAGGGCGCCACACGCCTGCAACGCGCCCAGCAAAATGCGACGGCCGCCGCCACCGTGCCGGATACGCCGCGCCAGGAGGTGTTCGCGCTGCACGCGGATGCGAACGTGAAGCTCGCGGACCTTCTGCACCCGCCGAAGAAGGGCCCCGCGTGGGATGCGACCGCCCACGCGAAGATCAAGAGCTTCCCGCTGGAGAGCGTCGCCTTCTTCTCGGATCGAAACATGCGCGGCCATGTCAGCGGCGAGTTCGACATCACCGACCTTCACCGCAACGGCCGCGCGCATGCCGAGGTGCGCTTCGAGGGATTGCGCGTGGGGCGCGCGGAATACACCGGGGCCAAGGTCTCGGCCGACTTGGACGACGCGGGGGCGCGGGCGCACGTGCGCTTCGATCAGAAAGACGGATTCGCGCAGGTGGACGTGCGCGGCAAGTCCGTTTGGGGCGCCCAAGTCGCGCCGGCGCTCGATCGGACGAAGCCCGTCGAGGCGGAAATCAAGGCCGAGGGCTTCCGCATCGCGGCCCTGCTCCCCTTCCTGCAGCCCACGGTGAGCGACATCGACGGGCGCGTGCACGCCGACGCGCACGTGTTCCTTCCGCCGCCCACGCACGCGCAGACGAAGGACGAGGAGGACGAAGAGCACCCGACCATGGAGGGCAACATTTCGCTTCGCGATGGCACGGTGGAGCTGCCGATCCTCGGCGAAAAGCTCCAAGGCCTGCGCGCCAACGTGGTCATCGAGCGCGGAGGGCGCGTGCGAGTCGATGGCATCGAAGCGCGCACCGACGAAGGGCACGTGACCGGCGAGGCTTCGGTGCGGCTCGCGGGGTTGAAGCTCCTGGACGCAAATGCCTCGTTCGAGATCCCCAGGGGCGAGGCCTTCCCCATCAGCCTTCACGGCGAGGAGCTGGGCGAGGTGTTCGGCAAGCTTTCCATTCGCGCGGCGGGCGATCCGGCGCAGAAGGCCATGACCGTCGATGTGGATGTGCCCTCCATGCACATCAAGCTTCCCGACACGTCGAGCCACGCCGTGTTGGACCTGGACCGCGCGGAGAAAATCCGAGTCGGCGTGCACCGCAAGCCCAAGGAGCTCACGCTGCTGCCGCTGACGCCACAGGAATACGAGCCGGAGGAAGTAAAGCCGGCAGGGGCCCAGACGAAGCTCACCATTCGCACGAAGCTCGGCCACGACATCGAGGTGCGACGCGGCTCGGACATCCGCATCCAGATGACCGGCGATACGGCCGTCGCCGTCAACGGCGAGACGAAGATGACTGGGCAACTTCGCCTCCTGGGCGGGAATCTCGAGGTGCAGGGCAAGCGCTTCGAAATCGAAAAGGGTACGGTCACCTTCACGGGCGATCCGAGCAACCCGGTGATCGTCGTCACCGCGGGTTGGTCGGCTCCGAACGGCGCGCGTGTTTATGCCGACTATCTGGGCCCCCTCAAGACCGGCAAAGTGAACCTGCGTTCCGAACCGGCCCGCTCGCAAAATGACATTCTGGCCCTGATCCTTTACGGCACGGACCAAGGCGGAAACGCGCCGAAGCCGCGCTCGGCCAGCGGCACGACGCAGGCCGTGGGCGTGGGCGGAGGGTTTGCGACGCAGGGGCTGAACAAGGCCCTCGAGGACATCACCGGCAGCGACGTGGTGAGCGTACGGCTGGACACCTCCAGCTCTGCCAATCCTCGGCCGGAGGTGGAATTCCAGATATCGCGGCGCATTTCGTTGCAGCTCGCCACCGTCTTTGGGCGTTTGCCATTCGACCAACCGGACCGAAACCTTGCCACCGTCGATTGGCGATTTCGCACGAATTGGTCGGTGGAAACCACGGTGGGCGACAAGGGCAGTTCGATGATCGATTTGATTTGGCAAAGGCGATATTGAACCCCGCGGCTCAAGCGTAGTTCCAAGTCGCGTCGCGACTCGTATCTTGGGTGATGTCCAATTCGTAGATGAATGACGCGCTTGGGGCATGCGAAGCTCGTCGCTATGAGCGCCGACCACTCAGGTAACTCTGGCATTCCGCGTCGTACCTTTCTCGGGTCGATCGCCTTGTCGATCCTCGCGAACGCCTGCAATCAGGAATTGCAGGCCGATGAAGGCCAATCGTCTTCGGCCCTCACGGAAGACGAAAGCCTTGCCATCCCCCGGCGAAAACTCGGCAAGACCGGTGTTTCCGTTTCGATGGTGGGGCTGGGCGGATGGCACGCCTCCGTTCCGCAGCTGCAGGTGAGCGAATCGATTCGCATCATTCAATCGGCGATCGATCGCGGGATTAACTTCCTCGACAATTGCTGGGATTACCACGATGGCGAGGCGGAGCGGCGCATGGGCCTCGCGCTCCGCCATGGCTACCGCCATCGCGTCTTTTTGATGACGAAGCTCGACGGCCGCACCCGCGCCTCGGCCAAAGGGCAGCTCGAGCAGTCACTGCGGCGATTGCGCACGGACATGATCGACCTGGTGCAGGTCCACGAGGTGATTCGCGACAGCGATCCCGAACGCGCCTTCAAGGAGGGCGGCATCGAGGCACTCATCGAGGCGCGCCAGGCGGGCAAGATCCGCTTCATTGGATTCACGGGCCACAAGGACCCGAGCATTCACTTGAAGATGCTCGAGACAGCCGACAAATACGGATTCTGTTTCGACACCGTGCAAATGCCGCTCAACGTCATGGATGCACACTTCCGCAGCTTCGAGCACCACGTGCTCCCGGTGCTTTTGCGAAAAGGCATCGGCGTGCTGGGCATGAAGTCCACGGGCAACGGCGTGATTTTGCAGAGCGGCGTGGTCAATGCCATCGAGTGCATTCACTACGCCATGAACCTTCCCACGTCGGTGGTGGTCACCGGCTGCGACAGCATGGCCATTCTCGATCAAGCCATCCGCGCCGCGCGCACCTTCAAACCCATGTCCAAGGCCCAAGTGCGCGAACTCCTCGCCCGCACCCGCGACGCCGCCCTGACCGGCCGCTACGAGGTCTTCAAAACCACCGAAGAACTCGACGCCACCACCACCCACCCCTGGTGGCTCGACACCGACTGCATCAAAGAAGACTGCAGCTCGCTCTAGCCCTCATTGGAACGGCCGGAGAGAATTCACAGGAAGACGGGAAGGCGGGAAGGGAACCTGCCTTCTCGGCACAGAAGGCTCTTTTTTGGGTTTTCCAGTTGGCTCA
Organism: Sorangiineae bacterium MSr11367; assembly: GCA_037157805.1. NCBI lineage: Bacteria > Pseudomonadati > Myxococcota > Myxococcia > Myxococcales > Pendulisporaceae > Pendulispora > Pendulispora rubella. Next base: position 9,556,757 of record CP089983.1, read on the forward strand.
CTAGGCCAACTGGAAACCCTCAAAACCTTTCCGTCTTCCCGTCTTCCTGTGAATTTCTCCGGCCGCTGATTGGGACTAGCGGGTGTTCACGGCGGTGCCGAAGGCGGTTTCGGTGTATTTGATGCCCGAGAATTCGCGTTTGGCGCTGTTCAATTGCCACTCGCCGGCGAAGAGGACGACGGCGCGGCCGCGCACGTCGCGGGCGGGGATGCCCACGCGTTCGCGATCGAAGGCGAGAAGATCGAGGTCAGTGCCGTCTTCGCGTGAGACCCAGCGCACGAACTCGCACTGCATCGGTTCGAGGCGTGCGTCGACGTCGTATTCCGACTTGAGGCGGTGTTTCACCACCTCGAGCTGGAGCCGGCCGACGGCGCCCAAGATCGGGTCGCCGCCTCGCTCCGGGATGTATTGCTGAATGGTCCCCTCTTGGGCGAGCGCGTCGAGGCCGCGTTTGAGCTGCTTGCGGCGCATCGGATCCAGCATGCCCACGCGCACGAAGTACTCGGGCGAGAAGCTTGGGATCTCTTCGAAGGTGAAACTCGCGCCCGAGGTGAGCGTGTCGCCGATCTCGAAGACGCCCGGGTCGTAGATGCCGAGGACGTCGCCGGCGAAGCCCTCGTCGACGATGGTGCGCTCTTGCGCGAGGAACGTCGTCGGATTGGCCAGGCGCATGTCCTTCTTGCTGCGCACGTGGTGCACGCGCATGCCGCGCTCGAACCGGCCCGAGCACACGCGCATGAACGCGACGCGATCGCGGTGCGCGCGATCCATGTTCGCCTGAATCTTGAAGATGAAGGCGCTGAACGGCTCCAGTGGATCGACGCGTCCCTTGGAGCCTTCGCGCGCCACCGGCGCCGGCATGCGCTGGCAGAAGGCCTCGAGGAACGCCTCGATGCCGAAGTTGTTCATCGCGCTGCCGAAGAACATGGGCGACACCTCGCCCGCGAGGAAGCGATCGACGTCGAAGTCGTCCCCTGCTTCGTCGAGAAGCGCCGACTCTTCGCACAGCCGCTCGTAGCCCTCCACATCGAGCTCGTTCATCAGCGCGGGATCGTCCAGCCCCGTCACGGTGACCGGCGCCACCTCCGAGCCTTGCAGCGCGCTGGAAACGCCGGCGCGCGCCGAGTCGAAGAGGTAGACGCGCTTCGGCTCGTCCTTGTGAAAGCCGCGGTAGACGATGCCGCGGAACGTGGCACCGCGGTAGATGGGCCACGTCACCGGGTAGACGCCTATCTCGAGCACGTGCTCGACCTCGCCCACGAGATCGAACGGCTCGCGGCCGGGGCGGTCCATCTTGTTCACGAAGGTGAAGATGGGCATTTTTCGCTGGCGGCAGACGCGAAAGAGCTTCTTCGTCTGCGCCTCGACGCCCTTGGCGCAGTCGAGGAGCATCACCGCGCCATCGGCGGCGTGCAACGTACGGTACGTGTCCTCGCTGAAGTCGGCGTGGCCCGGCGTGTCCAGCAGGTTCATGGCCAGACCGCGGTACGGGAATTGAAGCACGCTCGACGTGATGGAGATGCCGCGCTCGCGCTCCATCTCCATCCAGTCGCTCACCGCGGAGGCGCGCCCACGCTTGGCCTTCACGGCGCCGGCCAACTTGATGGCTCCCCCGTAAAGCAGCAGCTTCTCCGTGAGCGTGGTCTTGCCCGCGTCGGGGTGAGAAATGATGGCGAACGTGCGACGTTCGGCAATGTGGTGGGCGAGAAGCTTGTCATCCATGGGTCGAGCGACGGTCCTTCGGCACGGGCAATGCACCTCTTCCTATCATGGATCCACGTTCGGTCGACGAGACCCCCACGGGCGAACTGATCAAACGGGCCCTCGATGACGCACGGGAACTCGTGCGCATCGAGGTGGGGTTGGCCAAGGAAGAAGCTCGCGAGCAGCTCGCGTCGGCCAAGCGGGCGGTCATCGCCGGTGCGGTCGCGTTCGTCGCCGCCTTGCTGTTTCTGGCCACGGCGACGATGGCGGTGGTGCTCGCGCTCGGCGGCGGGGCCCTCATTGCCCTCGGAATTTCGGGCATTTACCTGGTGGTGGCCGGCGTGGCGGGCGCAGTCGCATACCGCCTCGTGCCGAGAAAGCCCGTCGAGGAAACGCGGCGGCGCATCGAGGGCGAGATCAAAGAACTCAAGGAGCACGTGGCATGACGCTTCAAATGGATCGGCAGCCGACCCGGCAGATTGAGCTTCAGCAACAGGCGGAGATCGCGCGAACCAGGCTTTTCGAGACGCTCGACGTCCTCGACCGGCGACGGCACAGCGTCGTGCGCATGGGGCAGCAAGCGAAGACGGTGGTGGCGCCGGTCGGCCTCGCCGTGGCGGGACTGCTCGTCGTGGGGATCACCGCCACGGCGGTTCGTCAGCACCGGGCCCTCCAGCGTGCTCGACACGATTGGCGACGCGCGCTCGTGCAACGCTTGGTTCCCGAGCCGCCCCCGCAGGGCTTTTTCTCCGAGGCGGGACGACGCGTGGGGTTGGCGCTGCTGCTGCTCGCGGCCAATGAATTCGGCAAACGTCTGTTGCGGGCTCTTTAGGTCAGCTCACATCGAATGAAAAATTTTGACCGTGCGGCAGTTTGTTCTTCTTCCAAATGGGAAGACGAAGGGAGCCGAACCGCTGTTAGGCTAGAGCTGTGGGTCGCACGGCGGACGACGAGCTGGCGCGCGAGCGCTTCATCGCCATCGGGGAGATCGCAGCGGAAGTCGCGCACGAGTTGCGAAATGCGCTGCAGGTGATCACCGCCAGCGCGTACGTCGCACGGCAGGATCCTGCCGCGAGCGCACCGCACATCCACAAGATCGAGCGGCACGCCCGGCTGGCGCATTCCATCGTGGACGACCTGATGTCGCTCGCGCGCGGCGAGCCGGCGCACGCGGAGCCGATTCTCCTCTACGACGTGCTCGTGGCGGCGCGGGCCGAGATTGGAACGGGCGCGGCGCGTTGGAACGACGCCATCACGCCGGCCGACGTGCGGGTGCGCGCGCACGCGGGGCTCGCAACGCGCCTGTTTCACGCGCTGTACGAGAACGCGATCCACGCGAGCCAGCCGCAGGCGCCCACCATCACGACGCGCGCGTGGCTGGAGGCGCAGGCCATCGTGATCGAGGTGGGGGACGACGGCCCAGGGGTGCCTTCGGAAATTGCGTCCAACATTTTCGATCCGCTGGTGAGCGGGCGGGAGGGCGGTACCGGTCTCGGCCTCGCATTGGCCCGGCGCATTGCCGCGGCGCACGCGGGCGGGCTTTCGCTGGTGCTGACCGAGGCCGAAACCAGCGAGGCCGGCGCACGAACGGGCGCGACCTTCCGCATAACGTTGCCACGCCATAGATAACGCACCGGGGCAGCCCTACACTGCCCAGCCTTCATGCTGCCGGTCGTTCTCCGTGGTGCGCGTACGCACAACCTCCGCAACGTCGATCTCACTCTTTCGCCGGGTCAACTCGTGGCCATCACGGGGCGAAGCGGCGCGGGCAAGTCGTCGCTGGCGCTCGACACGCTGTATGCGGAAGGGCAGCGGCGCTTCGTGGAGAGCTTCAGCCCGTATGCGCGGCAATTTCTCGAGCGGCTCGAGCGTCCGCCCATCGAGCAGCTCGATCCGATTGCGGCCACGGTGGCCGTGGACCGGCGCGCGCCGATCAAGTCGAGCCGTTCGACCTTGGCCACGATGGCCGATCTGGAGCCGTACTTCGCGGGGCTGTTCGCGCGCGAAGCAGTGCCCACCTGCCCCGATTGCGGCGTGGACGCGGTGGCGACGACGCCGGAGCAGGCCGCGCGCGCCCTGGTGAACAAAGTGGGCAAGGCCCGGGCGACGGTGAGCTACCCGATTCGCGCGGAAGACCCCGAGCATTTCTTCGAGCTGCGCGAGAACCTGGTGCGCGATGGCTACCGCCGCTTGATGGTCGGTGGGACGGTGCGCGACATCGACGAGGTGCGCCCCAGCGAGGCGACGGCGCCGGACATTCGCGTCGAGGTGCTGCTCGATCGGCTGGTGGTGCGGCCCGAGGACCAGCGGCGCCTGCAGCAAGCCATCGAGCTGGCCTGGGAACGGGGCGAAGGGCGCGCGGAGTTGCGGGTCGAGCCCACGGGAGAGCTCTTCGCCGAGGCCGCGAATTCCCACGTACCGGTGGTGCGCGGGCTCTCGTGCCCGAAGTGTGCGCGCGCGTTCGAGCCGGCGCGGCCGGCGTTGTTTTCGTACAACTCGCCGCTGGGCGCCTGCGAGGCGTGCCGCGGCTTCGGGCGCACCATCGAGATCGATTGGGACAAGGTCATTCCCGATCCGCGAAAGAGCATCGAGGACGGCGCCATCAAGGCGTGGGCCGGCTCGAGCGCGGAGTGGGAACGCGGCGTGCTGATGAAGTACTGCAAGCAGCAGCGCATCCCGGTCGACGTGGCGTGGGAGAAGCTGTCGGCCAAGCAGCGCACGCAGGTCATCGAGGGCGAGGGCACGTGGAACGAGGGGAAGTACCCCGGCGTGCGCGCATGGTTCAAATGGCTCGAGTCGCGCACGTACAAGATGCACGTGCGCGTCTTTCTGTCGCGCTACCGCGACTACGTGGCCTGCACCTCGTGCAGCGCTTCGCGTCTCAACAAGACGGCGCTCGCGTACCGGGTGGGCAGTCTCAATTTGGCCGACTGGCATGCGCTGGCGGTGACCGATGCGCTGGCGCGCGTGCGGGACATCGTGGTGCGCGATCCGCAGGGCAAGCGCCTTCGCGAGGAGCTGGCGGCGCGCCTCGGTTACCTCGATGCCGTCGGTCTGGGGTATCTGACCTTGGATCGCCAGGCCCGCACGTTGAGCGGTGGCGAGGCCCAGCGCGCGGGGCTCACCACGGCCCTGGGTGCGTCGTTGACGGGAGCCCTCTTCGTCTTGGACGAGCCCACCGTGGGGCTTCATGCGTGCGATGTCCCGGCCCTTGCACAGGTGATGCGCCGTCTGTCCGACGCGGGCAACACGGTGCTCGTGATCGAGCATGACGCCGAGGTGGTGCGCGCGTGCGATCGCGTTCTCGAGTTGGGCCCCGGCGCCGGCAAAGAGGGCGGACGGATCCTGTTCGATGGAACGCCGTCCGCGCTCGCGAAGCGCAAAGATCTGCCGACGGGCCGCGCGTTGTCGGGGCTTTCGGGCGCCGGGGGACGCACGAAGATCGTGGCGACGGAGCGTCTTTCCATCAAGGGCGCCCGCACGAACAACCTCCGCGACGTCAGCGTCGACATCCCCCTCGGTGTTCTCTGCGTCGTCACGGGCCCGAGCGGCTCCGGCAAGAGCACCCTGGTCGAGGAGATCCTCTACCGCAGCGTCGCCCGCAACCTCGGCGACTCCCAAGTCCCCCGCCCCGGGGAGCACGACGGCATCACCGGCGCCGAGCCCATCGCACGCGCGTGCCTCGTCGACCAGGCCCCGCTCGGCCGCACCGCCCGCGGCAACGCCGCCACGTACACCAAGGCGTGGGACCGATTCCGCGCCCTCTTCGCCGCCACCGCGGAGGCCAAGGAGCGCGATTTCACCGCCTCGCACTTCTCCTTCAACGTCGGCGGCGACAGCACCCGCTCGGGACGTTGCGAAGCCTGCTCCGGCGAAGGCTACGAAACCGTGGAGATGCAGTTCCTCGCCGACGTCACGCTCCTTTGCGCCGTCTGCCAGGGCAAACGATTCCGCCCCGAAGTGCTGGCCGTCAAATACCGCGGCTACGACATCAGCCAAGTGCTCGAGATGACCGTCTCCGAAGCGCTGCGCATCTTCGATCCCCCGTCGCAGCGCGACTACGTCTTGCAGCGTGCCCTCGAGCCGGTGGTGCGCGTCGGCCTCGGGTATCTCCCACTCGGGCAGCCGCTCTCGATGCTCTCCGGCGGTGAGGCGCAGCGCTTGAAGCTCGCGCGCGCCCTGACCGAGCCTGCGCAGGGGACCCTTTTCGTCATCGACGAACCCAGCGCCGGCCTCCACGCCGAGGACACGGTCTCCGTCATCGGCGCGCTCTCGTCGCTGGTCGAGGAGGGCGCGAGCGTCGTCGTCGTGGAGCACGATCTGGACGTGATCCGCGCCGCCGATTGGGTCATCGACTTGGGGCCCGGCGCCGGTCCCTACGGCGGCAACATCGTCGCGCAGGGCACGCCCGAGGACATGGCCGCCTGCGACACCAAGACGGGCATCGCGTTGCGCGACCGCCCGTCACGCCGCCCCGCCAACGTGCCCGTGCCCACGCCCGTGCCCGCAGCGCCCGTGAACGCCGTCACCGTCGAGAGGGCGCACGAGCACAACCTCAAGTCCGTCTCCTGCAAGATCCCGCACGGATCGCTGTGCGTCATCACCGGCCCGAGTGGCTCGGGCAAGTCCTCCCTAGCGTTCGACGTCGTGTTCGCCGAAGGGCAGCGTCGCTTCATGGAGACGCTCACGCCCTACGCGCGCCAATTCCTCCCCATGCTGCCGCGGCCCGATGTGGAGCGCGTCACCGGCGTCCCGCCGTCCATCGCGCTCGAACAGCGCCTCACGCGCGCGGGCTCCAACTCCACGGTGGCTACGGTCACCGAGGTCGCGCACTACCTCCGCTTGCTCTACGCCAAGGTCGGTGAGCTTCACTGCCCCAAGTGCGACGCGGTCGTCGCCGCCGTTTCCGCCGACGAGCTCTTCTCGCGCCTCGCCTCCGAACACGGCCGCGGAAAGCACCGCGTTTGGGCACCCGCCGTGCGCGCGCGGAAGGGCACCTACAAGGATCTCTTCACCTTGGCCTCGCGCTCCGGCATCACCGAGGCGGAGGTCGACGAGGATCTCGTGAGCATCGACCCACCGCCGAAGCTCGCGAAGGCCAAGGAGCACACCATCGATCTGCTGGTGCACACCGGAAGCCTCGAGGCCCTCGATCGAAAAGCCTTCGACCTGGCGCTCTCCTTCGGCAACGGCACCATCCGCGTGGACGACCGCATCTGGTCCACCACGCAAAGCTGCAGCCGCTGCGGCACCGGTGTGCCCGAGCTCGATCCGCGGTGGTTCTCTTTCAATACGAAGCAAGGCCAATGCGAGGCCTGCGAAGGCACCGGCTTCACCCCCGTCGACTCCGAGGACGAGATCCCCGATCCGTGCCCCAGCTGCGACGGCACCCGCCTCTCCGCCGTGCCGCGGCGCGTGCGGTTGCAAGGTGAAACGTACCCCGAGTTCGTCGGGCGCGACGTTGCCACGGCACTCGCCGAGGCCCGCAAGTGGAAATTCCAAGGCCGTGATGCCGAGGTGGCGCGTGCGCCGCACGCGGAGCTTCTTCGCCGGCTCGCCTTCGTGCTCGACGTCGGGCTCGGATACCTGGCCATGGATCGCCCTGCGGCGACGCTCTCCGGCGGGGAGATGCAGCGGCTTCGCCTGAGCGCGCAACTCGGCAGCGGCTTGACCGGCGCTCTGTACGTGCTCGACGAGCCCACCATCGGACTGCACCCGCGCGACACGAAGAATCTGCTCTCGAACCTGCGCGGCCTCGTCGACACCGGCTCCACCGTCGTCGTCGTGGAGCACGACGCCGAGACCATCCAGGCCGCCGATCACCTCATCGACCTCGGCCCCGGCGGCGGAAGGCTCGGAGGGCACATCGTCGCCGAGGGACCCGCGACGCGTGTGCTCGCCGATCCGCGCTCGCCCACGGGCCGCGCGCTCGTCGAAACCGCGCGCGTGGCCAGGCCGAATCGGCCCGACGCCGATCGCTTCATCGAGCTCACCGGCGCACGCGCGCACAATCTCCAGGGCGTGAACCTTCGCATCCCCGTGGGACGCATGACCGTGGTCGCGGGGGTGAGCGGCTCGGGCAAGAGCACGCTGGTGCGCAAGGTCTTCTACCCTGCCCTGCGCCGTGAGCTCGGTCTCGTGGGCGACGATCCCGGCAAATTCTCCGCGCTCAAGGGCGCGAAGTACGTGCGGCGCGCACTCGCCGTCGATCAATCGCCCATCGGGCGCACGCCGCGCTCGGTGCCCGCGACCTTCCTCGGCATTTGGGACGACATCCGCCGCCTCTACGCGGGCTTGCCCGAGGCGAAGGTGCGCGGCTACACGCCCGGGCGCTTCTCCTTCAACGCTGGCAAGGGCGGACGTTGCCCCGCGTGCGAGGGCCAGGGCGCGATCGTCGCCGAAATGGCCTTCCTCCCCGACGTGGTTTCACCCTGCGAAGCGTGCGGCGGCGCGCGCTTCGAGCCCGCCACCTTGGACATCCGCTACCTGGGCTTGACCATCGGCGACGTGTTGCATCTCTCCTGCGAAGATGCCGCGGGCGTCTTCCACGCGCACCCCAAGATCGCGCGCCCGCTCTCCACGCTCGTCGAGCTCGGCGTCGGCTACGTGCAACTCGGCCAAGGCTCGAACACGCTCTCCGGCGGCGAAGCGCAACGCCTCAAGCTCGCCTCGGAGCTCACCGCGGGCGTGGCCCACGAGCCCACCGTCTACGTGCTCGACGAGCCCACCACGGGGCTTCATCTCACCGACGTGCGGCGCCTCATCGCAACCCTCGAGCGCCTCGTCGAACGCGGCGACACCCTCGTCATCATCGAGCACCACCCCGACATGATCGCCTGCGCCGACTGGGTCGTCGAACTGGGCCCCGAAGGCGGCTCCGGCGGCGGCCAACTCGTCTTCGAGGGCACCCCGAAGCAACTCGCCAAGGCGAAGACCGCAACGGGCCGCTACTTCGCGCAGGAAAAAAGGGCGGCAAGGTCCCGCACCGAAGAGACCTCCATCGCCCCGTAGACGTTGACGTCTGACGTCGGCGTAGTCCTTGACGGCGACGTTGACGACAAGACCTCGACGTCGTCGTTCAACGACCGCATTGGGCGGGGGCGGTGCGCCTAGCGCCCCTGCCCCGTGACCTGCTGGCACCGCTCCATGCACTCGATGTTGTCCGAGCATGCCGTGGCGCAGTCCTTCGACTTGTCCTGCTTGCTCGTGCAGCCGGGATCGCGCTCGCAGCGCTGCGGATCTTTGGCGGCGCTGCTCTGCATCGTCTTGCAGCCCCCGCCCATCACCCCCATCACCAAAACCGACGCGAACATCAGCGCGATGGGCACCGCGCGAATCATTCGCCCTCGCCCCGAATGAACGTCGGCGGCGGCGGATTCGTCTGGGCCGGGCGATCGCGCAGGCACTTGGCCATGGCCACGTCGAGCTGCGGCGAGTGTTGCGGCAGCCGCGGACGGCCCATCACGGGTGCGCCGAGGCGCGACCAGGCCATGCCCGAGTCCGAAACGCTGAACCACACGAACAACGCACGCCCGCGGATGTTCTCGTAAGGAACACCGCCACCCTGCCCGCCGAACCACAGACGCGAGTCATGGCTGTTGTTCCGGTTGTCGCCCATCACGTAGACCTCGCCCGGCTTCACGTAGAACGGGCCCTGGTACTCCTGGCTTCCGCCCATGTGATCGTACAAGGTCAGGAACGCCTCGTCGCCGAGGTACTCGATGTACAGATCGCCGTCGCGACGACCCGTGGGCGTGTCGAACTCGCTGTACGAGTAGGTACCCACCAGGCAGTGCGGCACTTCCCAGCCGTTGATCCACGGATGGCCGCTCTTGGCCTCGAGCTTGTCGCCCGGCAGCGCGATCACGCGCTTGATGAAGTCTTGCTCCGGGTGCTCCGGGAACGCGAAGACCATCACGTCGCCGCGCTCCGGCGGAAGGCTCTTCCACACCCGAGCGTGCGTCCACGGGATCGACGGCCCGTAGGTGAACTTGTTCACGAAGATGTGATCGCCCACCATCAAGGTCGGGATCATCGACCCGCTGGGGATCTTGAAGGCCTCCACCACGAACGCGCGCAGGGCCATCGCCACGGCCACCGCCACGAGGATCGACTCGATGTACTCGCGCACCTCGCTCTTGCGCCATCGGCCGAGGCGCACATCGACCTCTCCGTCGGCTTGAACGAGCGCCTCGAGGAACGCCTCCTCGTTGAACGGCGCCACCTTCATCGTCTCGCGCAGACGCTCCAGCTCCACACGAAGCTTCTCCCGCTCCTTCAGCGAGAGATCGCGCGCGATGGCCTTCTCGTTGCGCGCCAAAATGATCTCCGCCTCGTCCAGAAGGCCGCGCGCACGCTCGAACGTGGTGCGCAGGCTCTCGGGAATGTCCGGTCGCAGCGGCGGGTGCGCGTGGCGCGAAAGCGGCAGACGGAAACGCACCGCGTAGAATGCCATCTCGAAGGCCGCAAACAAGGCGATGCCCAGAGGCACCGGCTGCTCGCGCACCAGCGACTCGAGCCAGCCCAGGGTGCCCTCGTGCTCCAGCCCGCTCGGCGGCGTCAATGCCCAGATCGTCAGGCACGCCAGCAGCAGGGGCGCCAAGAGGAACCACAGCACGAAGTACAGCGTGCGCAGCAGCCGCGAGAACGTGCCCTCGGTCTCGGGCGAACCCGAGGATGGCGTGGGGTGGCTGGGCGGACCGTCGCCCGTGTGTGTGCTGCCCGAAGCCGTCGCGACGTGCCCTTCCTCGTCGCCACGCTCTCGCTCGTCAGAAGCGTCGTTTTGTTCGTGGACGGAGGAACTCATGAAGCGCGTGTGGGATCCACCTGGCTCTATAGACCCACCTTCACTTTAGAGCAATCTTCGAGTCTTACCCGTGGAGAGGACGCCCCCGACGAGGTCCACTCGCCGGGCGGCCTAAGCTGCCCGCGCTGCCCGTGCGGCTGGTGCTAGCGCCGCTTGGCGTCGGCGACGGGTTCGCGTTTGCGCGCGCCCCCGTGTTCTGCCGTTTTCTCGTCGGAATCGGGATCGTCGTCGAAGGCGAAGTCTTCGTCCGCTGCCCCCCGACCGCCCGGTGGCAACGGAGGAGGAGTTGCACCCGACGCTGCGTCCGCAGGCTTGGGCGTCTCGGCCTTCTGCGAGCCGCTGGGCCGGTTGTTGTTGTTGCCGCCCACGTTGTTCGAGCTGGCCGGCTTGCCCGGCGCACCGGGAACGTAGCCCATCGACTTCTCCGCAACGTCGACCACCCGCGTGAGCTCACGCAGCGCGATGTTCGACGCGATGATCGATGGCGTCGCCACGCTCAGATCGTGGATCGCGTGGAAGGCCTCGCTCGGCTTCACCTTCTCGCGTTGGAAGCGCAGGTCATCGATGGCAACCCGCACTTCGAGCGGGATGCGCGTGTGCCAGATCTTGCCCGGGATGGCCGTGCGCAGCGCGAGCGACGTGAGGATCGGCTTGCGCGAGTGACCGCCGATGGAGCTCTGCGACGCGAGGAACGCCTCGAAGAGCCAGGCCACCAGCTCCTGATGCGCGGGCGTGTCTTGATCCCACGGCGTGCGCTCGCGGAACTTCTGCCAGATCTCGCCCGTGGGGCCGTACACCGCAATCTCTTCGATGGTGAACGCCTCGTCGAACTGTTTGACCGTGACGTCGCCATCTTCGATGACGGAATCGATGAGCGCACCTTGGAACTCGGGCGTCTTGTTGCGCGCCGCGCGGGGCGCCAAGCCGGTGAGGCCCGTGGTGATGCGCTGACGAACATCCGGGCGCTGCACCAACCACCCCATGCGTACCGACGCAGGCCAGAGCGACCGCGTTTGCTCGGGCGTCCACCACGAGAAGCCACCGACTCGTAGTTTCTGCAGCAACTCCGCCACGAGTTGAAGAGCCGGACCCTTGCCGAGATGCGACTGCGCTTCCTGGATTAGGGTCGCATCATCGCGCTTTTCCGGATCGGCATGGCGAAGCGAAGTCGGTGAATCGGCCATGAGGCGCTCCTCTCTTTCTTTTGAATTATCTTGAACTTCATCCATTGGTACCACCCCCCCAGGCGAGTGGACAGCTTCGTTTCAGTCGCGTTGCTCCCCCAATTCGGACGTGTTCCGAATCAGGGCAACTCGGTCGAGTAGTGCCAAAGGCCGATGAAAATAGCCCCCAGCACGAAGACGACGAGGAAGCTGACCAACGCCACGCCCCACAACCCACGACGCCTGCGCACCGTCCGCGGTGGATAGACGACGGAGTCCGAATCTTCTTTGGTGGCCGGTGCGACCAAAGCGTTGTTCGTGCCCGCCGCTTCCCAAGGCACCGGCGGCGTTGCGGCATTGGGCATCGCGATGCGCATGGTCTCGCGCTGGCGCGTGTCCTTGTCCTTCCGTTGATCGGGCTCGTCCACCATCACCGAGGGCAGATCACCGACGGATACGTTGGCCTTCGGCGGCGGCACCATCTCGCGCACGACCCGTGCGCCGTCTGCACCGTTCTCCACCACCTTCTCAGGAGGGGGAGGCGGCGGAGTCGCCTTGATCTCGATGGCCCCAGGCCCAGCTTGGGGGGCCGCCTCTCTCTCCACCGGCGAAATGCGCGGCACATCCGACACCGGCTCGATGGGCATCGTCGGCGTATCGCGCCGCACCTCCACCGGCTCCGGCTTGCGCGCAGGTGTGGCCGGTGTCGTTGCGGGAACGGCCGTGAGCGGCGAGAGAACCGGGGGCGCGGTGACGGAAACCTTGGGGGGCGGAAGGTCCGAACGCGGTTTCGCCGGTGTCGACGGGAAACTCCGCGCTAGCCCCGGCCGCGGAATGGCATGCGGCTGCGACGCTCGCCCCGTGGCGGCAACGTCACTCGGCTGCGGGGGAGCCGGTGTGATCCTCCCCACGTCGAGCTTCTTCGGCGAAGGTGTGGGCGGTGGGATCTTGAACAACCCGCCCGACCCGGACGCTGGCGGCGCCGCCGGCGCCGTCGACTTGGTCACCCCCACGAGCCCAGCCCCCACCGCAGATGGCGATGAACGCGTCGGCGCGGGAATCGACTTCGCGGGCGCGCCGCCACCAACAGGAGCAGGAGCAGGAGCCGGCACGGGCAACGCCGACACGCGCTCACGCTCGGCCGGCGCCGCAGGCATTGCTGCCGCTGCCGCAGCCGCTGCCGCCTGCACCTGGGGAGGAGACGCTCCCACGGCAGGCGGAGCCGACGACGCGAGCCCCGTCGCATCGATCAGCACGCCGTTCGGCGACGTATCGTCCGTCGCCGGCTTCATCGCGGGACGCGGCTCGGTCGACGGAACCTGGACCTCCTCCGACTCTTCCTCGGCCAGGACCTCCGCCGGCAGCACGCGGCGCGTCGGCTCCTCGGAACGCACCGCGCTCTCCAGCTCCGACCAGAACTCCGCCACCGTGGACCAACGCTCCGACGGTGCGAGCGCAACCGCCTTGGCGAACGCGTTCTCGACCGCATCGAACACCGAGATCCCGAACGACCGCGGCGTGGGCCGCTTCTTCGGATCGAGGGCGGCGGCCGCGAAATCCTTTTCTTCCCCTGCACTCGAGATGGCCCGGCCCCGCATCACCTCGACGAGCACCAGCGCGAGCGCGTACACGTCCGTCGGGGGACCCCAGTCGCCCAGCTTGGGATCGAACTGCTCCGGCGCCGCGTGCGACGGGGTCGCGATCAACTGCGGAGCCTCCCCCGGTGCAATCTCGCGCGAGAGATCGCGAATCACCTTGGCCACGCCCAGATCGAGAATCTTTGTCGGAGACTCGCTCCCCGGCTCCTTCACCAGGAAAAAGCTTCCCAGATTCAGGTCGCCGTGGACGAGGTCCTGCTCGTGCGCTTGCGTCAGGGCCTTGGCCACCGACTCGAACCGAACCAGCAGCTCCGTCAGAGGACGGCCGCCCGACTCCCCGCGCAGACCACGGTCCGTCAGGTCTTGGGCGAGCGAGTGACCCTCGAGCCACTCGAGGACGGTGTACGGCACGTACACCCCGTCGTCGCTCGTGGTCATACCGCTGCCGATGCTGCGCACGAAGTGCGGGTTCTCTTTGCCGATCTGCGAGGCGGCCTTGCTCTCCTCACGGAACCGCTTGAGAAACGTCTCCGCACGCGCCGCGTCCAGCCACGAGCCAAGCTTGAAGCACTTGAGCGCGACCGGCTTTTTCGGGCCGATGTGCAGGCCTTTGTAGACGATGCTGGAGCGTCCTTCCCCGACCAAACTCTGGACGAGGAAGTGGCCCGCCAGAGTCTTTCCAATCATGCGGAAGGGGTCGAGTGAGCTCACGCGTGCCCAGTATACTCGGGAATTTTTCGCTTCTGAAGTGCCGATGTCATGCTCAAGGCGCTTCTCCGATCTGAGCGACGTAGCTTACGGCCGCCGCGCGATCATCGAGCGGGTTTTGTGGGGGTGCCACCTGCCCCGCCGTTGCTGTGTTGTCGAGGATGATGAAGTAGAGCCCTTTCGGAACTGGCACGATTTTCTTGAAAGCCACCCCTGGTTGCATCACATCGGTGGAGATGGGGGTTCCAGAGAGAGGGCCTGTCATCGGGTAATCCAGATAGAGCTTCAACGAAGCTTCGCCCTCGCTCTTGGTCATGAAGAGCACGTCGACGGCCACACCTCCATCGACGGTGCCGGTGAAGAAGAGGGCGCGACCGGAGTCTTCCACCTCGATGGGGCCGATGAAGTCGCGTTGATTCTGATGCACCTCGGTGCGGAGGTTCTCGTACGTGATGCGATCTTCACCGCGCACCTCGTACGGGTGCACCGGCCGCTTTCCCTTGTCCACCTTGCCGATGGTGAAGTCCGCCGTGCCGTTGGCCTCGCGGATGACGGTGAAGCCCTGTGAGAGCTGCGAGTTCACTAACTGCCGGCCGATACCATCCGCCATGGGTGCGATCTGGTTCATCACGTTGGCGATCGGCTGCTCGATGATCTGCGTGCGAAAATCGCTCGACGCGAGCTTCTTCGTCTTGAAGTACGCGTACATGGTGCTTCCTTCCATGAGGAAGTCCTGGTCGTATTCGATCGCACCGCTGGTGGTGAAGGTGAGCTTCTTCGTCACGTTGGTCCACGCGTAACCGGGCCCGCCGAACGTGACCGAGAGGTTGCCATCGGACATTTCGCGCGCCGAGCACGTCTGCGGGTAGAAGCGCCCCGTCACCGGTGAGTCCTCGTTCAACTTGAGCGGCGCGTTGCGGGTTGTCATCTCATGGCAAAATTCCTTCAAGCCGAAGGCCATGATGGAGCGGCGCAGCGAACGATTCCCCGGGTCGTTGATCGGCCCTTCGATGACCCCGAGCATCCGTTGCCCCGTCCCCGAACAGGACGCACAGCCCGAAGCCGATACGGCAAGAACGAGAACCGCCAGGAGCGTTCGCATCGGATTCATGCGTATCACACCCCCGTGATACTCTCCCGTCCATGGGAAAAGTAGCGGTGCTAGGGGCGGGCGCGTGGGGCACCGCGCTCGCAAAGGTGTTGGCTGAAAAGGGCGACCGCGTGCTCGTCTGGAGCCGCCGTGCGGATCTGGCAGAGCAGATCAACCGGACGCGCGAGAACGGGCGCTACCTTCCGGGGGCGCACCTACCGGACTGCCTGCAGGCGACGAGCAACCTCGCCGAGGCCATCGACGGTTGCGACATGATCGTGTTCGTCGCCCCCAGCCACGCCACGCGCGATGTCGCGCGCCTCGCCGCGCCGCACGTGAAGGACGGCATGCTCCTCGTGAGCGCCACCAAGGGCATCGAGAACGACACCCTGGAGTTCATGGACGAGGTGCTGGTTCACGAGCTACCGGCGCACGCCGGGCCGAACCTCGCGTTCTTGAGCGGGCCGAGCTTCGCCAAGGAACTCGCCGCGCACCTCCCTACCGCGGTGGTCATCGCCGCGCGGGACGAAGGGGTGCGGCATCGGGTCATGCAGCGCTTTCACCTTCCCTACCTGCGGCTGTACGCCAGCGAAGACGTGGTCGGCGTCGAGTGCGGCGGCGCGCTCAAGAACGTGATCGCGCTGGCCGCCGGTGCGGTGGACGGCCTCGGCCTCGGGCACAACACGCGCGCGGCGCTCATCACGCGCGGCCTCGCGGAGATCGCGCGCCTCTCCATGGCGCGCGGAGGTTCGGCGCTCACCTTGGCCGGCCTCGCGGGCATGGGCGACCTCGTGCTCACCTGTACGGGCGAGCTCTCGCGAAACCGCACGGTGGGCATGGAGCTCGGGAAAGGTCGCAAGCTCACGGACATCCTCCGCGCCCTCGGTCACGTCGCCGAGGGCGTGCGCACCACCAAGAGCGCGCGCGACTTGAGCGTGAAGATGGGTGTCGATATGCCCATCACGCGCGAAGTGTACAATGTCCTTTATGAAGGGAAATCAGTGGAAAAGGGCGTTGTCGATCTGATGTCACTTCCACTTGGGCCCGAATTTTCTCCGATGTGACCTGTCGAAAGTATGTAACGGTCCTTCGCGTGTCCGCTGTGCGAGGACGGCGGCAGCGGGACAGACCGGCGGGACCGGCGCGATGTGGGGTTCAGAAGGCAAGATCGCATGAACGTTCGGCGATCCTCGCGCGCGCGAGGGACCAACGCGCCGGCCTCGCCGGGTTTGTCCCGCTGCCGCTGCTAGGCTGCCAAGCGCTCGCAAACCGGGACAAACCATCGAATGTTGCGGTACGTCGAACTGAACTACGATAGAGGCATTTCCATGCCTGGACTTTGCTTGAGCTTCCCGCACCGCGCCGTGATCGCGGCAGGTATTTCCACCTTCGTGTTGGCGTTTGGACACGGGGACGCCCACGCGCAATACGCGCAACCGGGATATGGCCAACCGCCGCCTCCAGGCTACGGGCAACCACAGCCCGGATATGGGCAAGCGCCGCCGCCTCCAGGCTACGGGCAACCGCCGCCTCCAGGATATGGATATGGCCAACCCCCATATGGCCAACAACCTTATCCCTCTTATCCGCAACCATCGTCGTCGAAGAGCAATAAGCGCGGCAGCGAGGAGATGGGCTTTCTCTACGGAATGAGCCTGGCCTACGGCGTCGGCACGGGCATCTGGATCGATGCACTGGGAAAGGTCACCGATCCGGGTCTCGCCATCCTCGCGCCCATCGGCTTCGGCGCGGCATTCCCCATCGGTGTCTACTTTTGGGACAACTACGACAAATTCAATCGGGGCGTCCCGTCGTCCATGGCCACGGGGCTCGCGCTCGGCGCGGTCGAGGGCATGGCCATTTCAGGCCTTCACTGGCAGCACACCGGCGGCAACGCGTTCACCTCGAAGAGCTTCCAGGGCTACACCACGCTCACCTTCCTGTCGGCCACCGGGGGTGGCATCGGCGGCTACTTCTTCGGAGAGTGGTTGAGACCCGATCCACGTAGCCTGGCTTTTATTGCCAGTGGGTCGGCCTGGGGAGCCATCGCCGGAACGATGCTCGGTGCGGGTGCGAGCACCGGGGATTGGAAAGATGCAGCCAGCATCGTCGGCTTCCTCGGCTACAACGCCGGTATCGTGGCCACTGGCGCGCTATCGACCTTCTACGTCCCCTCGTACAACTCACTTAAATATATGTGGCTCGGCTACGTGGCCGGAACCGCCCTGTCGTCCGTCGTTTATTTCTTCTACATCGGCTCCGATTCGAACCCGAGGCATGGCCTCATCGCCAACGCGGCCGGCGGGCTCGCAGGCCTTGGCCTCGCAGCGGTTCTCGCCTCCGATTTGAAGGATGATGGCGATCGCCGGAGTGGCTACTTCAAGGCTCCGTTTCAACTCGGAATGACGCCAGTACCCGCTTTACCAGGCATGTCGATGTCATCGTCACCGGGCGGCACGATGATCTCCGCATTCGGTGAATTTTAGAAGCGTCACGCGAATGCTGGCGGCCCCGCGAGCGGGGCCCGGGCGAAAACCCAAGTTAAAGAAGGGTCACTTTGGATCGGGCTCCGGCAACGTTCCGGCGTCTCCGGCCGAGGTCTCCGTTTCTGGCACATCCGGTGTCAACGGCGGCTTTTCTTTCCCGCCACAAGCGAACAATGCCAGCGTGGTGGCAATCATCAGCAGACCGAACCGGTATTTCCGGTATTTCATGCAACGCGTCCCTTCTTTCTGCACACCTAGGCACAGCGGGTGAGGACTGTGCGTACCGGGGCATGAAGGACGTGCCCATACACGATCTGATCCATACAAAACACGAAAGGGCCCCCTTTCCAGGAGGCCCTTCGTGCAATCATTTGCGTTAGGCAAACGACGGTAAGTCGTTCCTCACTTGGCGGGCGGGGTCGTCGGCGCAGCAGAGCTGGCCGGAGCCGCAGAACCCGACGACGCCGGAGCGGCCGAGCCAGCGGCAGCCGGATCGCTCGGGCTGGTCGTCGTGGTCGTGGTCGACGACGGATCCGACGCCGGCTTTTCCCCACCGCAAGCCACCATGCCCAACGCAATCGCGGCAAAAATCGCTGCCTTCTTCATGGAAATCTCCTCCTCGATGTACTTCTCAAATGAGCGAGGCCTCTATTTCGCTCACCGAGACACGGCAGTCAATTGAGAAATCGTAAACACGCCCGTGTCCCGACCGCTTGCTTAACGCTTCGAGGGCCCATCTGGCGTGAGAGCACGATATATAGATCGTAGCCCGCACACTGCCGACTGCAGCCGCGCTGGTGTCTGGGTCCGAATGCCATGCCGACATTGAAATGGTTTCCTCCGCAAGGTTCTCCCCGCGTATTTTCCCTGTTCAAGCCCGTCTCCACGATCGGGCGTGCGCTCGGCAACGATGTTGCCGTGTCGACACCAGGCATCGCCGAAACACACGCGCAAATTCTCTTCGACGGTCGTGACTTCAATCTGGAAGAAGTCGACCGTGCGGGAGAAATTCTCATCAACGGCAAGAAGAAACGGCGCGCGCGGTTGGTCCACGGCGACCGTCTCACGCTCGGCGATGCCGAACTTCAGTTCAGCGTCTTCGACGAGCCGCGCGCGGAGCCGCAGGACCCGGTTTCGGCGCGAAAACCCGGTGCGCCGGAGACCGCGGACACCCCGCTGGCGGGCGTGCGCAAGCTATTCGAGTTCAGCGAAAAGCTGATGACACAAAAGAGCCTCGACGAATTGCTCGAGACGATGCTCGACGCGGTTCTCGAGGTCACCGGCGGTGAGAAGGGCCTCATTCTGCTGCTCGACGACGCTTTTGGCGCGGCGCCAGCTGTGAGCGAAAGTGACAAGGAGAAGTCCGACGTAAAGCGCCCACTGGTGCGTGCTTCGCGCCACATTCGTCGCGAGGCGATGAACAACGCGCCGAACCTCGTTTCCGACAGCATCGTGCGCAAGGTGCTCGAGACCGGCCGTCCGGTCATCGTGAGCGATGCGCTGAGCGACGCACAATTCGGGTCCAGCGAAAGCGTGTTGGCACTTCGTGTCTCGAGCGTCATGTGCGCGCCACTCGTTGCACAAGGGCACGTCATCGGTGCGATGTACGTTGGAAACGATCGCGTCAAAGGGCTGTTCGAACGCTCTCAGCTCGATGTGCTCTCGATCTTCGCCGGCCAAGCGTCGCTCATCTTACAGAACGCGATGCTCTTGTCGGCCCTGCGCGCGGACAAGGACCGACTCTCCGCGGAGCTGAAAGACAAGCGCTTCGGCGAGATCATCGGCGTGTGCCCGTCGATGATGGAGGTGTTCCGCAAGCTGCAAAAGGTGGCCACCACGGACATCTCGGTGCTCATCACCGGAGAAACCGGCACCGGCAAAGAGTTGATCGCGCGCGAGGTGCACCGTCGTTCGAATCGTGCATCCCATCCGTTCGTGGTCATCAATTGCGGAGCCATTCCAGAAAATCTCATCGAGAGTGAACTCTTCGGCCACGTGAAAGGCGCATTCACGGGCGCGGTGGCCTCGCGTCCGGGCAAGTTCCAAGTCGCCGACAAGGGCACGCTCTTCCTCGACGAAATCGGCGAGCTGCCGCTCAACCTGCAAGTGAAACTGCTGCGCGCGCTGCAAGAGCGCGTGGTGTTCCGCGTGGGTGATTCGCGTCCGGAAAAAGTGGATATCCGCATCGTGGCCGCCACGAACCGCATTCTCGAAGAAGAGATTCGCGCGGGGCGCTTCCGCGAAGATTTGTATTACCGACTCAACGTCGTGAATATCTATCTTCCACCGCTTCGCGAGCGCGGGGACGACGTTCTCATCATCGCCAAAGCGCTCTTGTCGAAATACGCCGACGAGCTCTCCTCGAAGATCGTCGGGTTTACGCCGCAGGCTTTGGCGGCCATCAAAAAGCAAATGTGGCCGGGCAACATTCGGCAGCTGGAAAATCGAATCAAGAAAGCGTTGGTGCTCTGCGAGAAAACGCTATTGGGTCCCGAAGATCTCGATTTGATCGAGAATACCGAAAATCCCATTTTGCCACTCGAGAAAGCCAAAGAGGAATTCCAACGCAAGTACGTCCTCGAGGTACTCGAGCGCAACAATGGCAACCGGACCCAGACGGCGCGCGACCTCGGCGTCGATCCGCGCACCATCTTCCGCTACCTGGAGCGCGAAGCGAACCCTATGCCCAGTGGTGCGGGAGGAGGAGGCGGCGGCAATGACAAGTGAGAAACGGATGCGCGCGGTTCGTGTTCACGAGCTCACCGGCCCCTCGGGCCTCAAGGTGGACGAGGTGGCCGAGCCCAAGGTCGGCCCCGGTGAGGTGCTCATCGATGTAAAGGCAGCCGGGGTGAACTTTCCGGACTTGCTTCTGTCGCACGGGAAATATCAATTCAAACCGGATTTGCCGTTCGTGCCGGGCGGCGAGGCGTCGGGTGTGGTGCGTCAGGTCGGCGCGGGCGTGACCAAGGTGGCGCCGGGCGACCGAGTGGCCACCACGATGATCAACGGAGGCTTTGCCGAGGTGCTCGTGGTGCCCGAGGCGATGGTCGTGAAGGTTGGCGACGCCGTGGGCTTCGAGGCGGCGGCCGCCACGTTGCTGACCTACTGCACCACGCTGCACGCGCTGGTCGATCGCGCGGCGCTCAAGGCGGGCGACACGCTGCTCGTTCTGGGCGCGGCCGGCGGGGTGGGCATCGCGACGGTGCAGATCGGCAAGCTGCTCGGCGCGCGGGTCATCGCGGCGGCCTCGACGGACGAAAAGGTTGCATTCTGCAAGGAACAAGGCGCCGACGAAGGCATCGTCTATGGCCGCGAAGATCTGAAGGATCGCGTCAAGGTGCTCACCTCCGGCCAGGGCGCGAACGTGATCTACGATCCGGTGGGCGGTGCCCTGGCGGAGCCGGCGCTGCGATCGATCGCGTGGGAAGGTCGCTACCTGGTGGTGGGCTTCGCGGCGGGCGACATTCCGAAAATTCCGCTCAATCTGGTGCTCCTCAAAGGCTGCCAGCTGGTGGGCGTCTTCTGGGGCGCCTTCGCCATGCGCGATCCGGAGCGAAACCGTGCGCACGCGACGCAGCTCTTCACGTGGGTGCAGGAAGGGAAACTACGTCCCCACGTGGATGCGGTGCTCCCCTTCGCGCAGGCAGGTGAAGCGCTCGAGCGCATCGCCCGACGCGATGTTAAGGGGAAAATCGTGCTCGTTCCTTGAACGCGCCGACAAAAGGAAGAATCTTTACGAAGTTCGCGCAACGAGATGTCTGTTCGGGCATCTTCTTACAAAACGCACGCCTGGCGTGCGAACGCTAGCTATCCACCATCACTTCCACGGGTGAGCCGGAGCTCGCGTGCTGGACGACTTTGTGTCTGCGGGGGCGGGCGGCGAAGTCTCGTGAGGAGGAATCATCTCAATGCGGCTGCAGCAAGTCCCCGACGGTTCGAAGCGGCTCATCCTTCAAAAGCTTCACATCCTGGTGGTCGAGGATGACCGGGATTCGCGCTCGATGCTCGCGCGCTTCCTGCAGCAAGCAGGTGCCCGGGTCACCGCGGTGTGTGACGCCTTCGAAGCGCTTCAGGTCATTCGTGCCGTGCGTCCAGATGTTCTGTTGTCCGACATCGCGATGCCGGGCATGGACGGCCACGCCCTGATTCGCCACGTGCGAAGCTCGCCGGCCGCGATGGGTGCACTGGTTCCCGCGATCGCGTTGAGCGCCTTCGCCGCCCACGACGATCGCGTCTCGGCGATCCACGCAGGCTTCGACGAACACCTCGCCAAGCCGGTGGATTTTGGCGCGATGCTGCAGGCCATCCTGCGGGTCGTGCGCGAGAAGCGCGACAGGTCCGACAAGGCGACGATTCCGCCCGCCGCAAGCTCGTAGCGCGTTTGGGTGCGCTTGCGCCGGTGAAAAAGGCGCCCTACTAATGCCCGACCTTGAGCGCTGAGTATCCGACATCACCGGCCTTGGAGGCGGCAGCCCCGGCGAAAACGCGGGCGGATCTCGAGTGGGACCGCATACTTTCGGCGGTCGCCGAGCGCTGCCAGGGCGACATGGGGAAGGCCGACGCCCTTTCGCTTTCGTTCGCCCGCACGAGGGAAGAGGTGCATGCGCGCCTGGCGGAGGCGAAAGAAGCGCACTCGTGCCTGCTCGCCGGCGAGCCGCTCCCGGCCAGTGCCACCTTCGACGTGACGGAGGCGGTGCAGCGCCTGAAGGTGGGCGGCGCCCTGGGCCCCATCGAGTTGCGCGGCATCGGTGGCATGCTCACGGCCGCGCGCGCCCTGCGTCGTTTTCTCCATGCGCGCCGCACCACGTTGCCTGCGCTCTATGCGGCGTGTGCCACGGATCCCACGCTGGATGGGCTCGCCGAGGAGGTGGCCGGCGCCTTCGATCCGGACGGCACCTTGTCCGATCGCGCGAGCCCCGCGTTGGGTCGCCTTCGCGCCGAGCGGCAAGCCGCGCGTCAACGCATGCTGGCGCGCCTGGAAGATCTGATGGTGCGCTACGAGCGGGTCCTGCAGGACAAGTTCGTCACCGAGCGCGAGGGGCGCTACGTCTTGCCCGTGCGCTCCGATGCGCACGAGCGCTTTCCCGGCCTGGTCCATGCCACGAGCGCCAGCGGGTCGACCATCTTCGTCGAACCGCGGGCGGTCATCCCCATGGGCAACCGCCTCAAGATGCTCGATGCGGAGGTGGAGCGCGAGGAGATTGCAGTCTACACGCGTCTCTCGACGCTTCTCGGCGACGCGCTGGCCAGCCTCGATGCTTGCCGTGCGGCCATCGCCCGGGCCGACGTGCTCGCGGCCATTGCCCAGCTGGCCGAGGAGCTCGGGCTGGTCTTTCCCAACGTGGTGGACGAACCGCGGCTCGATTTGAAGAAGGCGCGCCACCCGCTCTTGGCGCTCGACGGGACGAAGGTCGTCGCGAGCGATCTGGCCATCGGTGCGGGGCATGCCGTGGTGGTGAGCGGGCCCAATGCGGGCGGCAAAACGGTGGCCCTCAAGACGATGGGGCTTGCGGCGCTCATGGTGCGAGCAGGACTCCCCGTCGCGTGCGATCCGGGGAGCGTCGTCGGCATTTTCGACGTGGTGGTGAGCGACGTCGGCGACGATCAGAACCTGTCGAAGAACCTGTCCACGTTCAGCGCGCACGTCTCCAACCTGCGCGACATCTTGGACGCTGCGCATCGCGGGGCGCTGGTGCTGCTCGACGAACTCGCGGGTGGGACCGATCCCCGCGAGGGCGAGGCGCTGGCCGCCGGCGTGCTCGATTCGCTCTGCGCACGCGGAGGTGCCGTCGTGGTCACCACGCACTACGAGGGGCTCAAGGCGCTCGCCTTGGCCGACGAGCGCTTTCAAAACGCGTCGGTGGGCTTCGATCTCACCACGATGGAGCCGACGTTCCGCGTCACCATCGGCATCCCGGGCAGCTCGAGTGCGCTCGCCGTGGCCCGGCGCTTCGGCATGCCGGGCACGGTCATCGAGCGTGCGGAGCGCTTCCTCTCGCGCGAGGATCAAAGCTTCGAGACCCTGGTCAAACGGCTGCACGAGGAGCGCGCCGCCTTGGAGCTGGCCCGCAGTGCCGCCACCACGCGCGAGCGCGAGGCCGATGAAGCGCGCGCACGGCTCGAGGCCGAGATTGCGCGCACCCGCGACCAAGAGGCGCGCGTCGTCTCACGCGAGGCGGAGGCGCTGCTCGCGAGCCTGCGACGCGCCAAAGACGATTTGCGCGAGGCGCAGGCTCGGTTGCGGGCGAAGAAGCTCGACGAGGCGCAGCTTCGCGATGCCGAGCGCGCGATCCAACGCGTCTCGAGCGCCGTGGCGCTGGGCGGCGAGCTGGAGCCCGTGGTGCGCGCACGCGAAGCGCGCGAACGCGGCGAGGCCGCGGAACGGCGTCCCCTTGCTCCGGGCGAGGTGCGCCGGGGCACCCGCGTGTACGTGCCGCGCCTGCGCGCCGAGGCCGAGGTGGTGGAAGTCTCGGGCGAATGGATCCGCGTCTCCGCGGGCGTGCTGAAGTTGAACGTGCCCCTGAGCGAGCTTCGCTCGGCCGCACCGGCGGAACCCGTCGCCCCTGCCAAGCCGGCACCGGGCACACCCGCCACGGGAGAAGCGCGCCGCGATCCCGCCATTGCGACCAGCGACAACACGTGCGACCTGCGCGGGCTACGCGTCGATGACGCCCTCGGCCTGGCCACGTCGTTTCTCGATCGATGCCTCAACGAGCGCCGCTCGGTCGCCTTCCTCCTCCACGGTCACGGCACCGGCGCCCTGCGCGATGCCCTGCGCAAAGAGCTGAAGTCCAGCTCGTACGTCGCGCACATGCGCTCGGGCACGCAAGAAGAAGGCGGCGACGGCGTGACCGTGGTTTGGCTCAGTTAGCCTTCCGCTGCTCGATCAAGAGCGCCGCCCCATCGAGGATGCGCTCGAGCCCGAAATCCAACCTGTATATCGGATCCCAGAGCCCCTCGTAGGCATTCGACAACGCCGCGCCCACGCGGCCGGCCACCGGAAAGCGCGAAGCGTCCATCACTTGGGTCAGGATCGGCCCGGTGGTGACCCACCACTCGCTGTCGCTCATCCCCGTCTCACGCTGCACGCGCTCCGTGCTCGACTTCGCGCGCGCGGTTCCCGAGACGTGCGTCAGCACCAACGTGAGCACTGCGTCCATCTCCACGTCGGAGAGACCGAGCCCGTCGAGCGGTCGCAGCTCGGCCTCGTACTTCAGACATAGGTTCGGCCCCAGCGCCGGACGCGGTCCGAGCACGTCGAGCATCCACGGGTGCCGCTCGTACGCTTCCCAATTGCGGCGCGCGATGAAGCCCATGGCCGCGCGCCAGCCACCCGGCTGCCGCGCGGGCTCTCCGTCGTCGGCATACAACTCCCCGAGCACCGTATCCAGCATCAGATCGGTTAGCTCGCCCTTCCCCGGGACGTGCGTGTACAGCGACATGGTCCCGACATTGAGCGACTCGGCCACCTGCCGCATCGACACCGCCTCGATGCCCTTCGCGTCGGCCAGCTCGATGGCCGACTGCACGATGGCCCGCACGGTCAACCCGGAACGACCGGGCTTCGTGTGCGAGCCCCAGAGCAACAACAGGCTGCGCGCCGGATCGGCGCGCTCCTTTTTTTCCGCCACTTGACGTTTCCTCGATTAGACCGTACAGTGTACGGTACACCATACGATGCTAGACGCTAATGGCCCCCTTGCGGAAGTCGCTCTTCGCGATCTTCACGTTCACGCACGCCGGTTTGCCCGCGGCGAAGGCGGCGTCGAGCGCGGGGCCGAGGTCCTCCACCTTCTCGACGTAGGCGCCGAAGCCGCCGCACGCTTCGACCACCTTCTCGTAGCGCGTGTACTCCAGAGCGGTCGCCACCGCGCGTTCCGCTCCATAGATGTCCACCTGTCCGCGGCGGATCTGCGTCCAGCCCGCGTCGTTGCCAATCACGGCGATGACCGGGATGTTCTGCCGCACCATCGCCTCGAACTCGAGGCCGTGCAGACCGAAGCTTCCGTCCCCGTAGACGAGCACCACGTTCGCATCCGGCCGCGCAAGCTTCGCCGCCATCGCATAACCGGGGCCTACGCCCAATGTTCCCAGCGGGCCTGGGTCCATCCACAGCTGCGGCCACTCCAACTTGAGCACGTAGGCCGCCGTCGCCACGAAGTCGCCGCCATCGCCCACGACGATGTCGTTCGGCTTGAGCCGCTTGCCCAATTCCGCGCACACGCGCAGCGGGTTGGGCGGCGAATCGTTGGAGTCGATTTCTGCCTCCATCTTCGCGCGTCGCTTCGTCTCCTCGGCGCGCACCGCCGAGAGCCACTCGGGCGCCTTCTTCGACGACAGCTCGCTGAGCAGCTGGTCCAGAACGAGCCCGCTGTCGCCGTGAATGCCGATCTCCACGCGCCGGTTGCGTCCCAACTCGGCGCCCTCCAGATCGACTTGCACGATCTTTACGTCGCTGGCCCACGTCGGCGAGCGGCCATAATCCACGCGGAAGTCGAACGGCGTGCCAAACACGAAGACCACGTCGGCTTGCGCCAAGGCAAACTTGCGCGATCGCGAGAAGAGCTGCGGATGGTTCGCCTTGAGCGCGGTGCGAGCCATTCCATTGAGGAAGAAGGGCACTTCGAAGGCCTCCGCGGCCCGCGCCACCGCATCGAACATCGGCGACCAGCGGATCTGCGAGCCAATGAGGAAGCACGGTCGCTGCGCACCACGGAGCAACGCCGCCGCACGCTCGATGGATCGAAAGTCGCCGCCGGGACGTGGTGGCTCGGCGAACGGCGCGGTCGCCGGCAGATCGGCGTCGTCGTGCACGTTCATCAACAGATCGAGCGGCATCTCCAGGAACACTGGCCCGGGCACGCCCTGCTGGGCCACGCGGAACGCCGCATCGATGTACTCGGCAATGCGCCGCGTCTCGGGAACCTGCACGCTCCACTTGGTGATGGGGCGCATCAGGTTCACGTGATCCATGTCCTGCAGGGAGCCCATGTCCGTCAGAAGCTTGGGGCCCGCGCCGCCAATCACGATCATAGGCACGCCCGCGCGTTGGGCATTGGCCACGGCGGTCACCACGTCGGTCACTCCGGGGCCGGCCGTCACGGCACAGACGCCGGGCCTCCCCGTCACACGCGCATAGCCATCGGCGGCGTGCCCCGCAGTCTGCTCGTGGCGCACGTCGACGACCCGGATCTGTTCATCGAGACAGCCGTCGTAGATGGCCTGGATGTGCCCCCCGCACAGCGTGAAGAGGTGAGTCGTCCCATGACGCTTGAGGGCCTGCGCAACGATTCGACCACCGTGGACGTAACCCATTGAACCTTGCTCCCTTGGTTAGAAACTCCGCCACGGCAGAGTAGCCGTTTGCGGGCCCGCCGACAGCAAACCTGACGCAGGCCTGACATCAACCGATCCTAGCCTCTGGAGATTCGCAGTCCGGGACAAGCGAAGCCGGAGGCTCGATGCGATAGGTGCCTTTGCACGGCGCCCTGCGCTCCAGGAGCTTTTTTCATGTCACAACAGCTATCGAACGACCTTTTGTCGCTCAAGATCGAGCGCACCCCGCCGGAGCACAAGAGCGGTACACGTTGGCGGACCATCGTCGCGGGCGGTGCGGCCACGTTGGCCTCGGGCGTGGTCGCATACGCGGCGGGCATTCCCTACCTGGAGGCGAAGTTCTTCCGAACCAAGGTCGACGTGACCGAGGTGGCCATGGTGTCGCCGGCGCAAGCGCAGGTGGAGTTGAACGCGACTGGGTACGTCGTACCGCAAATCACGGCACGTATTGGCGCGAAAATCATTGGGCGGGTCGCACGGACGCGCATCAAAGAGGGCTCGCGCGTGAAGGCGGGCGAGGTGATGTTCGAGCTCGACCTCGCGGATCAGAAGAGCGCCATCGCCTCGGCCCGAGCGCGGTACGCGGCGTCGTCGGCGCGCGCATCGGCATCGCGCGCGCAGATGCTGGAAGTGCAGCAGCAGCTCGCGCGCGAGAAAAAGCTGGTGGCCACCGGGGCGGTGGCGCCGGCCCAGTCGGAAGATCTCACCGCGCGCGTGGCCTCGATGGACGCGACCGCGCGCGCCGCGGAAACCGACGCGCTTGCGCAAAAAGCAGAGGTGAAGGAGCTCGCGGTGGGGCTCGGGAATTTGACCATCGTGGCGCCCATCGACGGCACCGTCGTGACCAAACCGGTGGAGGCGGGGGCCGTCGTCAATTCGGAGATCCCGCTGACCGAGCTGGTGGACTTCGATTCGCTGCTCATCGAGGCCGACGTTCCGGAGGCGAAGATGGGGAGCATCAAGAAGGACGGCCCGTGCGAGGTCGTCTTCGACGCGATTCCCAATCAGCGCATTCGCGCGGTGGTCGTCGAAGTCAGTCCGCGCTTGAACCGCGCAAAGGCGACCGGCACGGTCAAAGTGAAGCTCGTCGATGCCACCCCGGGCGTGCTGCCGGAGATGAGCGCGCGGGTGAGCTTTTTGGCCAAGCCGCTCGAGGCGGATCAAATGAAGGAGCCGGCACGCAAGGTCGTGCCCACGTCGGCATTGGCCGAACGCGCCGGAAGCAAAGTGGTGTTCGCGATCGAGGGGGAGCGCGTGCGCATGCAAAGCGTGGAGCTGGGCGCACCGTTCGGTTCCGGCTTCGAGCTGAAACATGGTCCCGAACCGGGAACGTTCCTGGTGCGGGATCCCTCCCCGGCCTTGGCCGACGGCCAAGCGATCAAGAGGAACAGATGATCCGATTGAGCAGCATCGACAAGACGTATTACCGCGGCGACGAAGCCGTCAAAGTCCTCGATGGATTGAGTCTCGACATTCCCACGGGCTCGTTCGAGGCACTCATGGGACCCTCCGGCTCGGGCAAATCGACGCTTTTGAATCTGATTGCCGGTTTGGACCGCCCGAGTGGCGGCTCCATCGAAATTGCCGGACAGCGCATCGATTCATTGAGCGAAAGCCAACTCGCGAAATGGCGAGCGGACAACGTTGGCTTCATTTTTCAATCGTACAATCTCTTGCCGGTGCTGACGGCGGTGGAAAACGCGGAGCTACCGTTGCTCCTCACCACGGTGCGTGCGCGCGAGCGGCGCCGGCGTGCGGAAACGGCATTGCGCATCGTGGGCCTGTCCGAGCGGATGCATCATTATCCACATCAATTGTCTGGCGGCCAGGAACAGCGGGTGGCCATTGCCCGGGCCATCGTGAACGATCCCAAGCTGTTGGTCTGCGACGAGCCCACCGGCGATCTCGATCGGCACAGCGCCGACGAAGTGTTGAAGCTTTTGGAGACGCTGAACAAAGAGATGCACAAGACCATCGTGATGGTCACCCACGATCCGGTCGCGGCCGAGCGAGCCGGCATCGTGCACCGCCTCGAAAAAGGCGCGCTCGCATAAGGAAAGGCCGCCCACGTGAACCTCGTTTCGATCACGTTCAAAAACTTGGCGCGAAATCGCTTTCGCGTGGTCCTTACCATTTTGGGCGTCGCCATGCCGGTGGTCGCTTTCGTGCTTCTGCGCACGGTGATTTGGGCCTGGGAATTGGGCGCCGAGGTCGCGGCCAAAGACCGCGTGGTGACCCGCCACAAGGTGACGTTCATCATGACCTTGCCATTGCATTACGTGAGCGAACTGCAGCAGCACGCCAAGGAGCTCGGCGTGAAACAAAGCACATTTGCCGTATGGTTCGGGGCCAAAGACCCGGCGCACGACCAAGAATATTTCGCGACGTTGGGCGTGGATCCCAGAACGTACCTCGACGTGTACACGGAAATGTCGGTCACTCCCCAAGAGAAGCAAGCGTGGCTACAAAACCGCAAGGGCGCCCTGGTGGGCGACGTTCTCGCGCGCAAATGCGGATGGAAGGTGGGCGACAAGGTCACCTTGCAAACACCGTTTTACCCCGACACACCCGATTGGGAATTCACCATCGAGGGCATTTACCAGGCGACGGCCAAGTCCGTGGATCGCTCGGGCTTTCTCTTTCACTACGACTACATGAATGAATCCATCGACGTGCGGCAGCGCGACCAAGTCGGCTGGATGGTCAGTCGCGTGGTCGATCCGTCGCGCGCGGCCGAGGTGGGCGTTCGCATCGACAAAATGTTCGACGAGCAGGAGACACAGACCTTGAGCCAGGACGAAGGCGCTTTTCAGGCGAGCTTTCTCGGATCGTTCTCCGCGCTGCTGAAGACGATCCATGTCATATCCATCGTCATTCTGGTCATCATGTCGCTCATTCTCGGCAATACCATGGCCATGGGCGTGCGCGAGCGCACCAACGAATACGGCATTTTGCGCGCGGTGGGCTTTCTGCCGAAGCACCTGGTGGGATTCGTGCTCGGTGAGTCGCTGCTCTTGGCCGGCTTCGGTGGTGCGCTGGGATTGCTCCTCGCCTACCCCTTCGTGGAGCAGGGGCTGGGGCGCTTCGTCGAGGAGAACATGGGCAATTACTTTCCTTATTTCCGGGTGACGCCGGAAACGGCCCTCGTGGCATTTATCGCCGCTCTGGTGGTCGGTATTCTGGCGGCCGCCGTTCCCGCGTACCGTGTATCCAAATTGCGCGTCGTCGAGGCGCTGCGGCGTGTCGTATGAGGTAATATGATTCCCATTCGATACAATGTGCGAAGCCTCACCGTGCGCAAAACCACGACATTGGCCACCGCCTTTGGCGTGGCGCTCGTGGTCTTCGTATTTGCCTCCGCGTTGATGCTCTCCGAGGGCATCGAACGCACCCTGACGACCTCGGGAAATCCCAGTGGCGCCATCGTCCTGCGCAAGGGCAGCCATACCGAACTTTCCAGCGTCCTCGATACACCCACGATAAGTCTCTTGCTCACCGCGCCCGGGGTGAAGCACGACCAGGCAGACGGAAACCAGCCGATGGGCGTCGGGGAAATCGTCGCCGTAAACGCGATTGAAAAATTGGGGGCCGATGGCCTCAGCAATGTGCAACTTCGCGGCGTGACCGAGCTTTCGGCCAAACTGCGCACCGGTTTGAAAATCGTCGCGGGGCGCGCCCCGGCGCCGGGCAGCGACGAGGTCATGGTGGGCGAGCGCATCCGCGGTCGCTTCCGCGGGCTCGATTTGGGACAAAGCTTCGAGTTGAAAAAGAATCGCCAGGCGAAGGTCGTGGGCATCTTCACCGCGGGCGGCTCCTCGCACGAGTCCGAAGTGTGGGTCGATCTCGAGGTGATGCGCACCGTCTTCCGCCGCGAGGGCGTCGTCTCCTCGGTGCACGTCTTGCTGGAGTCGCCGGCCGCCTTCGATCGATTCCAGGCCGCGGTGGAGCAGGACAAGCGACTCGGTCTTTTGGCGATGCGCGAGGTCGACTATTACGAGAAGCAATCCGAGCGCACGAGCATGTTCATGCAGGTGCTCGGCACCCTCGTGGCCTTCTTCTTCGCCATCGGCTCGATGATTGGCGCCATGATTACGATGTACGCCGCCGTGGCCAACCGCCAACGCGAAATCGGCACCTTGCGAGCCTTGGGCTTTTCGCGCCGAAGCATCCTCTTTTCATTCCTCCTCGAATCGATGTTCCTCGCCACCCTGGGCGGCACAGTGGGCGCCATCGCCTCGCTCCTCATGGGCTTCGTGAAGTTCTCCATGATGAACTTCGCCAGCTGGTCCGAAATCGTCTTCGAATTCCGCCCCACCCCCGGCATCCTCCTCTCCGCCGTCGTCCTCTCGACCGCGGTCGGCCTAATCGGCGGCTTCTTCCCAGCGATACGGGCCGCACGCATATCCCCAGTCACCGCCATGCGCGCCTAAGAAGATTCACAGGGAGGGGGGGAGGCGGGGAGGGAAACAACGCGAATCCCACCACATGCCAAGGCTTTTTTAGGTTTTCAGTTGGCTTCGTGAGCCAAGTGAAAACCCAAACCAGCCTCGGTGCACGGTGGGATTTGCGCCGTATCCCTCCCCGCCTCCCCCCCTCCCTGTTCAATCCTCTCTTCGTTCCCTGCTGCGACAACATGCCGCAGCGACAGGATGCCGCATGGGTTTCCCGGGGATTTCGCGTTACGAATCGGGCTCACCTTCGTGAGGAGATGCCACATGGAGAAGAAGGAAACGAAGAAGCCGAAGAAGCAGGTCGAGATCGTGCGCGTGTGTGAAATTCACGTGGGCGATGTCGGCGCGGCGTCGTGTGCGACCATTTGCAGCGCGGTGAAGCTGTAAGGAGCACATGGGAGAGACCCAATCCTCTTCCACCCCGGCCTTCCCCGGTTTTTCGCCGGGGAAGCCCACCGGGGTTCGAGCCTCCCCGATTCGCGTGGGCGTCAATTGGACGCGCGCGGTGCACCTGCCGCTCATTCGCAGCATGGTGCGCAAAGGCCAAGCCGACTTCGTGGAAGTCCTGATCGACAATTTCCTCCACGTCGAGCCAGAAGACATGGCCGCCGCCCTCGACGGAGCGCCCGTCGCCTTTCACATCATGCATTCGCGCTTCTTGGAGCGCACCGAGGTGCAGCTGGCCTCCATGGCGTCGCGCATTCGCACCATGGCCCGCGAACTTCGGCCCCTTTACATTTCGGACCACTTGCTTCGCTTCACCGTGGATGGCCGCGAAGTCCCCTTCTTGCCGGAGCTCGATTATGGCCGCGGCTACGACCTCGCGTGCCGGCGGGTCACGTCGTGGCAAGAGCAGCTTGGCGCGCCGGTGCTCTTCGAGAATTACCCGTCCATCTTCGACTCCGGGCTCGAGCAGCCCGCCTTTCTCGAGCGGCTCTTTCGCGAAACCGGTGCGGGGCTTCTCTTCGACGTGTCCAATGCCGTCTGCGCCCATCGCAATTGCCAATTGCCCCTGGATGCGTGGGACACGCTCCTGGAGAGCGCCACGCACGGTAGCCACCTCCACGTGGGCGGCTACGAGCCCTCGAGCGAAGCGCCCTTCGTCAGCCTCGACCTCCACGGCAGCGCCCTCGCCGACGACACGCTCGACTACCTCGAACGCGTCTTCTTGCGCCTTCGCGCGCCGGCCACCATCAGCGTCGAACGCGACAACCACATCGACCTCGAACCATGGAGCACGGACATCGTCGCCGTGCGCACCCGCTGGGAGCGGGCCGCCCATGGCCAAGGATGAATCGTGGCTCGTCTCCCAAGAGCGAGCAGGCACTTTGCTCGAGGGCACGCGCGAGCGCGCCGTCGCGGAATTCGCCATGCGCCTGCGCTGGCACGGCCTCTTCGACCCCTGCCCGCGCGTCCTCGCGCTCTGCCCTCCCGACGGAGCCGATGTCTTCCGCCGCTTTCTCGCGTGGGCCGATCGCGCGAAGTCCAAGATGGACTGGAGCCTCCACCTCGAGCTCCTCGTTTGGCTCTCACGCGATCCCACCCACCGCGATGCGCTCGACGAGGACATGATCCTCGAATTGCTCGCGGCCGCCGCCTCCAAGTGGGCCATCTACGACCGCGGGCCGAACAAGGGCATCGTCCTCGGCTGCCAGCGCACACCGTGCACGCTCGTCGTCGGCTGGAAGTGCCTCTCCACGGAACGCGGTCGCACCGTGGCCTTGGCGGCCACCTCCGAACCGGCGACCGAGGATCTGGAAACCCTGGTCGGCTACTTCGAAGTGGCCGGCGCGAGCTTGGATTCGCTCGCCCCTTGGCTGCCGTTCGCCGCATCCAGCGACTGAACCCCGCGTCCGTCGCCGCGCGAATCGGCCTCCACGAAGATCTTCTTCATGTCCGGCAGCTCCGCGCGAAGGCGCCGTTCGAGCTCGTTCGTCGCATCTTCGATTTCCTGCACGCGCATGTCCGGCCGGAAGGCAATCTTCAGCGCCAGGATGATCACGTCGGGCCCCAGGTGCATCGTCAGCATCTGCGTGACGCGTTCGACGCCAGGGCTCTCGCGCACGATGGCCAGCACCTGCGCGCGGTCCTCGGTCGTCGCCGCCGTGCCGATGAGCAGCCCGTGCGTGACCCGCGCCAAGGTGATGGCCACCGCGGTCAGCAGTGCACCGATGACCAAGCTTCCCACGGGATCCCACCACGGCTGGCCGGTGACGTGGCTCAACGTGACCGCCATCAGCGCGATGGCCAGGCCGATGAGCGCGGCCGTGTCCTCGGCCAACACCAGAGGGATCGTCGGATCCTTGGCCTCCAGCAGCAGCTTGAGAAAGGGGCGGCCTCGCGCCATCAACTTGAACTCGCGAAAGGCCACGCGAAAGCTCAGCGCCTCGAACACGATGCTCGTGCCGAGCACCGCGTAGTTCAGGTAGCTCGCGTCGAACGACACCGGCCAATCGCCCAGGTGAAAAGCGATCTCCTTCGCGCTCTCGTGGTCCGCATGCCCGATTTGCATCAGGTGCTTCACGCCCTCGTAAATGGCGAACGCACCGCCCACCGAGAAGAGCATCAGCGCCACCACGAAGGCCCAGAAATACTTCTCCGCGGATCGCCCGAACGGATACCGCTCGTCGGCAGGTTTGGCCGCGAGGGCCAGACCGACCAGCAAAAGCCCTTGGTTGCCCGAGTCGGCCAACGAGTGAACCGCCTCCGCCAAGGTTGCCGTGGAGGCTGACAGGAGCGCCGCGCCGAACTTGCAGGCTGCAATCGCGAGATTCCCCGCGAGCGCGGCAATGACCACCTTCTTGCTGTCGCCCGAGCTCATTTGGTGACGGCGATCTTCACCCGCGAACGCGCCCCCTGCAAGAACGCCGTTTCTGCAGCGCGCAATCGCTCGTCCACGTACCAATGGGAGAACGCGATCCGAGCCTCTTCGAATTTCTGCGATTTGTACGGGTGCGCCGCCGTGCGATACACGTCCCGAAGCTGCTCCTCCGAGGGGTAGAGGATCGGCAAAACCGCGCGCTCCACGTAAATCGCCGCGCGCGCATGCCGTCGGAAGAACGCAGCCACCTCGGCATCGGAGATGCGCTCGGCCTCGGCCACGGCCTTCAACGCGTTCTCACCACCGATGCGCTGAACCAGGCCCGTGCGCAACTCCAGCCCAACCCGGGCGAGCTCGGCATCGTCGACCCCTCGCTCCAAGGGGAGCGAAGCAAGAAGCTCCTCCGAGATGTGGTGCTCGATGGCAGCCCGCACATGGCGATCTTGGTACGACCGAGCGTCCGTATCTTCGACCTTGGCCTGGATGCGCGCCTCGAACGCGAGCAGCCGCTGCATGATGAAGCGCGGGCGCGAGGGTCCGCCCATGTCGGCCGCGTAAAAGCGCACCGCCACACCGTCGACCACGCCCACTTCGCCCTGCGCATGCGCGGACGCCGGCAGCAGAAAGGGCGACGCAAGCGCCGCCCCCACCACCAACATCGCTGCCATGCGCACGGCTAACGCGCTTCCTTTTCCTCGGGGGGCAACGGGCGCGAGGCCGGGCCGGGCTCGATCTTCGGCGCCCGATCGCGCTCCTGCAGGTGCTCGTGGTGGTGCGCGAAACCGCGCGCCGCTCGGCGAGCTTTCAAAAACTCCGCGAACGCGACGATGGTCTCCAAGTCGCGCGGCCCCAGGCCCTCGGCCACCTCGCGCAGATGCTGGCGCGCGGCCTCGGCGTTGCGGGCGCGGCGACCGCTGGTCGACTTCGGCGCCTCCTCGCTGGACGGCCCCACCTCGGACAAGGGCCCCTCGCTTTCCGGACCGGTTGCGTTTTCTGCCCACTGCGGCCGAGCCGTCGGGCGGATGGCGTGCGCCGTGAGCCACGCCTCCATGAAGGTCCGCAGGCGCTCGCTCCGGAACGTGAACCACTTCTCGCGGTCGGCTCCATAGGACATCAGCACGTCCTTGAAGCGCCGGAACGCACCCTTGCCGTCGATGGCGTGTCCCAGCTTGGCGCGAAGATCATTGTCTTCGACCATCGGAATGAATCGCTCCATCCAGCGGTATTGCTCTCGCGAGCTCACCGGGTCGATGCGGAGGTAATTCGGATCCGAGGAGATGCGCACGTGCATCTGGGGATCGGCCACACCGTCCACCACGCGCAACACCTCACCGGTCGATAGGTGCAAGTAGCTATGGACTTCAGGTGCGTTGTTTTCGAATGCGTCCTCGAGTGCTTCCCAATCGACGGGCACATCGCGCGTCGGCGCGGCGGGACGGTCCGCAGGCTCATTCATGACACATGCTCCTTCGAAGGCATAAGAGGCGTCGAACGGCGGCGACGCGATGGCGGACAAAGGCAACCTTTTGCGATCTTGGGCTGAAGATCGCGGAAGGAGCTCAAAGCTAGGCGCGGATGAGGGTAATTCCTAAGCACCGGCTTCCGATGCACAGCGCCGGCGGTCACAACAGAGTGCCATTTTTCATCATGCGGTGAAAGAGAGTTACGCCGCTGCATCAGGCTTTGGACCGGGCTCGCCCCACGGCATCCTTCCATCTGCTCAGCATGGCCGCGCGTTCGACGTGTCCCACCTTCGGCGCAAACTGCGTTTCCACCTTCGCCAGAGCCGTCAGGTCGCTCATCTTGGTGAGGCCTGCCCCAACCGCAGCCAACATGGCCGCGCCACGTCCGGTCGATTCGATGTCCAGGGGGCGTTCTACAGTTACCTGGGCAATATCCGCCTGTAATTGCATGAGGAGATCGTTTTGCACGGCGCCACCGTCGACCCGAAGCCGAACCACCTCACGCTTCGCGTCCTTCGTCATGGCCTCCAGCAAATCCCACACCTCGAAGGCGATGCCCTCCAACGTGGCCCTTGCCAGGTGCGCGGCCGTGGTCCCACGCGTCAAACCGACGATGGTGCCGCGCGCCCCTTGATCCCAATACGGCGCCCCGAGCCCCGCGAGCGCAGGCACGAACGCGACGCCATCGCTGGATTCGACCTTGCGCGCCAGCTCCTCGACGTCCTTCGCGTGCCGAATGATCCCCAGGCCATCGCGCAGCCATTGCACCGCGGCACCGGCAATGAAGGCGCTCCCCTCGAAGGCGTAGGTAACCTCCCCGCCAATCCGCCAGGCCACCGTGGTGACCAGGCCATGGGTGCTGAAAAGCGGGCGCGCGCCGATGTTCATCAGGGCGAAGGCGCCGGTGCCGTAGGTGCACTTGGCGTCCCCCTCCCCAAAGCACGCCTGGCCGAACAAGGCCGCCTGCTGGTCGCCCGCGATGCCCGCGATGGGGATCCCGTCGGGCAAAAATCCGACGCCCCGCGTCGTGCCCACGACCTCCGCGCTGCCGACGATCTTGGGCAGCACCGACGCGGGAACCCGTAAGAGCTGGCACAGCTCGGGATCCCACTCGATGCGCGCCAGGTTCATCAGCATGGTGCGCGATGCATTCGTCACGTCCGTGGCATGCACGGCACCGCCCGTTAGGCGATGGACGAGGTACGTGTCGATCGTGCCAAAGGCGAGCTCGCCCTTGTCGGCCCGCGCCCGAGCGCCTTCGACATGGTCGAGCAGCCAGGCGATCTTCGTCCCGGAGAAGTACGCATCGATGACCAGCCCGGTGCGCTCCCGCACCCGCGGCTCGTGCCCTTCGGCCTTGAGCCGATCGCACACGTCGGCGGTGCGCCGGCACTGCCAAACGATGGCGCGGGCGATTGGCTCACCGGTGGCGCGATCCCAGAGCAAGGTCGTCTCGCGCTGATTCGTAATGCCGATCGCAGCGATGTCCTTCGGGTCCACCTTCGCGGCGGCGAGGGCC
This sequence comes from Sorangiineae bacterium MSr11367, assembly GCA_037157805.1. Lineage (NCBI taxonomy): Bacteria > Pseudomonadati > Myxococcota > Myxococcia > Myxococcales > Pendulisporaceae > Pendulispora > Pendulispora rubella. Next base: position 9,593,902 of record CP089983.1, read on the forward strand.
TGGTTCACCGACGTGACGACCGAGGCCCAGATCTCGCGCGGCTCGTGTTCGACCCATCCCGGCTTGGGAAAATGCTGCGGAAATTCCGTGTTGTGGCGCCCCACGGTTTTGCCATCCAGCGACACCACCAGCGCCGTGGACCCGGTCGTACCTTGATCGATCGCGAGAACGTACTTGGCCATGGCCGCGTAGGTTAGCGCCACCGCCCGGACCTCGGGCGCGAGAAAATCGACGAAAGCACGAGCAACACGGCCGCGCCGCCTGCGATCCAGACGAGCACACGCGCGATGCGATCTTCGCCGCGGAAGTGAAGTTGCAGCGCGGCTACACCGCAGGCGATGGCGATGGCGGTGTAGATGACCTGACGCCCCACGGCGTAAAGAATGCGGGCCCCTTCCTGAACGCCGCGCACGCGGACCTCGAGATCGCCTCGCGTGGCGCGCGTGAGGTACTTGCGCAGATCGTCCGGCAGGGTGACAGCCTTGAGGGCCATGTCCTTCACGGTCTCGACGGCAATCTGCTGCCAGTCGCGCTTTCCAAGGACGAATTCGTGAAGGTACGGCTGGATGATGGCCATCGGATTCAGCTCGGGATCGAGCACGGAGCAGCAGCCGTACACGAGGAGGATGGTGCGCTCGAGCAGCACCCAGTCCTTCGGAATGTGAAAGGCACTGGAGAGCTCCTTCAAGCCGATGTTCATCTTGCGAAGGTCGAGCAAGTTCTCGAAGCCGCGCTGCGGATCGATCTTGATGTCCTTCAGGTTAAAGCTCTCGAGGCGGATCTCTTCCTGAAATCGCTGATGGAAATACTCGATGACCCGCTCGCTGACTTCTTCGTCGCTCGTGCGCGAGAGAAAGCCCATCTTGCGCAACGCGCGGATCAGCCGATCCGTATCGCGGCGGAGCACGCCTTCGAGGAACTCGGGAATCCCTTCGCGCATGTGCGGCGATAGCTCCGCCACCGCGCCGAAGTCGAGCAAGATGAGTGCGCCGTCCTGGCGGACCAGGATGTTCCCGGGGTGCGGATCGGCGTGGTAGACGCCGTCGACGAAGATCATCTGGCAGTAGGTGCGCACCAGGCGGTTCGCCAGCTCTTTCTTGTCGATGCCCAACTCGTCGAGCCCGGCGACGTCGCCCACCTTCTTTCCAGCCACGAAGGTCGTGGTGAGGATTTGCTTCGTGGAGAGCGACCGCACGGGCGTCGGAAAGACGAGCATGGGGTCGGCGGTGAAGTTCTTCGAGATGCGCTCGATGTTGTCGGCCTCGAGCGAGAAGTCGAGCTCCTGGCGAAGCAACTCGCGGATCTGGTGGTAGTAGGCGTCGAGCCCCTGGACGGGGAAAAAGAAGCTGATGATGCGCAAAATGCGGCGGATCGTCTTCAGGTCGAGCCGCACGATCTCGTCGATGTCCTGGTGCTGGACTTTGATGGCGACGCGCGTGCCATCGCGAAGGCGGGCCTCGTGCACCTGTCCGAGGGATGCGCTGGCGATGGGCACGCGCTGGAAGTCGGCAAAGAGCTCGTCGACCTTGCCTGCGAGCTGCTCTTCGATGCGGTGCACGATCTCGGCAAGCGGACGCGGTGGTACTTGGTCCTGCAAGGTCTCGAGCTCGCTGCGGAACTCCTCGGGGAGGAAGTTCGCCATGATGGAGAGCAGCTGCCCCACTTTGATGAAGAGCCCCTGCAGCGACAAAATCGTGGATTTCACCCGCCGCGCGTTGCGCAGGTGAACCTCGCGGATCTCCTGCGCCTGGTACGAACCGCTCGACATGCGCCGCCGAAACGCGAGCCAGAGGTAGCTGAAGATGACTTGGAACGTCGTCGCGTACGCGCGAATGAACCGGTAGCTGTTGGCCCCGCGCGGCCGATACGCGGGCTGCTCGTCACGTGGCTGCGTGGTCATGGACGACGGCGACGATTCCGTTTCGGTGTGACGAAGACTGAGACCTCGGTCGACCATCTTTCTTCAGCGTATTCTAGAAACGCGCGAGCGGGCGCCGGCGTCCTACTTTGTGGGGGCTGGTTTTGGAACGGGGGCGGAAACAGACGGCCGTCGTCTGCCTTTTGATGGTGGCGGCGTCGGCGGGATGCGAAGGTGCTGCGGACTCGGATAGTCCCTCGACGGGGGATCTGTCGACCGAGACCCGCGGAAACGACCCGCCGCCGGCCCTCGCAGATCTGGATGAGGCGCGCCGGTACAACCTGGACCGGGTCAATGCCTACCGTGCCGAAGAAGGCGTGCCACCCCTCGTGCTCGACGAGACGCTCAACGCGTTCGCCCAGGCCGCGAGCGAGCAGCTCTCCGCCGACCACGTGCCCCATAAGTATTTCAAGACCAACGTGTACAAGTGCAACTGCAACCTCGGCGCCGAAAACCAGGGCGCGCCGAACGGCTGGCGCTGGCGCCGGCTCGATGTGCAGATCGAGCAGATCCTCGCGCAGATGATGATCAGCCCCGGACACCGGAAAAACATGTTGAACCCAGAGTACAAGCGCCTGGGCATCGGCTTCGTGAACCCCGGCGAGAATCTCTACTTCACGAACGACTTCGGCCGCTGACAGCCAGTTCGAAGAGCGCGTCGTGGATCCAGGGGCGTGCGATGCGGATGGCCACGTGGTCGCGCGTGGGGTGCACGCGGTTCGTGAGGACGACGAGCACCACCTGCGCGTCGGGATCGATCCAGAGGCTCGTGCCCGTGAAGCCGAGATGACCGAACGCGCGCGGGCCGATGCGTGTGCCGGCGCTGGAGCCTTCGGGGCTCTTGCCGTCGAAGCCCGCGCGCAGGGTGCCGCCGGGGCGTTCTCGTAGAACCCACTCGGGCAAGGTTCGCGCGTCGAGGCGGGCGAGCACGTCGGCGCCAAAGCGAAGCACAGCGTCGGCGGTGCCGAACATGCCCGCATGGCCGGAGCCGCCCTCGCGCGTGAGCGCCCACGCCGTCTCGTCGTGCACGCGACCGCGGATGGTGCCGCCGCGCCAGCTCACGACCTCCGTGGGCGCGGCGCGCGCGATCAGAGCGATGCCCTCCGCTTCCAGGCCGCGCGCAGTCCCCAACGCCGACCCGAGTTCGAGTGGCCGAACGACGAGCTGCTCGATGGCTTCCCCGGCATCCCGCGCGCCCACGAACCGCGCGAGCGCTTCGCCGGCGAGAACGTAGCCCGCGTCGCTGTACAAGGGCGCAAAGCCTTCGGGCGGGCATGGGCCGATCGCGTCGGGACGCCGGGCATTCGCCAACGTCGCCAAAGCGCGCGCAGGATCCACGTCCCCTCCTGCGACGAGCGGTGCGCAAATCGGATAGGTCGCGCGCAAGCCGGCGCGGTGCGCGAGCAGAAGCTCGATGGGCACGGGTGCCGCGGCGGTGCCGGCGAGCTCCGGGAGGAAATCGACCAGGGGGCGCGCCGGATCGAGCCCGCTTTCGACCACGGCGAGCGCCGTCATGGGCTTCGTCACGCTGGCCAGATCGAAGAAGGCGTCCTCCGGCTCCCCGTGGGCCGCTGTCAGCCGCGATCCGTCCGGCGCGACGAATCCGACGGCACAGCTTGGGGCGATGCCGGACTCGACGACGCGCCGCACCAGCTCGGAAGCCGCGCTTTTCATCGCGTGGAATGTTGCCAAGTTCCGTACGTCGAACATAAAGACCGTTTCCAAACGCCCCAAGGCTTCGCGCCAAGCTGAACCGCTTGACCCGTATCCCCGGGAGCAGAGTGAGAACCTAATGAAACTACGGAACTTTTTCTCGATTGTCGCGTTGGCTTCCGCCGTGGCCGTGACGGGCTTTTCCAGCCCCGCCTCCGCGGATGAGGCATCGGACGCGCAGGCTTTCGTGCAGACCCAGCACGGAAAAATCGCGACGCTCCTGCGCCAGCCTGCGTCCGGTTCGCGCGACTCGCAGATCAACGCCGCCCTCGAGACGTTCGTCGACTACGACGAGCTCACGCGCCGCGCATTCGGCAAGCCGTGCCCGCCGGCGGTCTCCAACTGCACGGATCACTGGGGCCAGCTGACGGATGCCCAAAAGACCGAGGTGCGGGGTCTGCTCAAACAGCTCGTGGAGAAAAACTACCGCAAGAACATCATTAAGACCCTCGACTACGAGGTCTCCTTCAAGGGGTCGCGGGCCGCGGGCCTGGGCGATTCACGCATTCGGACCGAGGCGCAGAACAAACTGAAGCCCCGCGATCCGGCCGTGCAGGTCGACTACTTCGTGCACAATCAGCCGGGCGGCTTGAAGGTCGTCGACATCGTGACGGAAGGCTCGAGCCTGACGAAAAATTACTACGACCAGTTCCACAAGATGCTGACGACCGAAGGTCAAAAGTACCCCTACGTCGTCAAGAAGCTCCAAGAGAAGATCGCCAAGAAAGACTAGCGGGCGACCGAGCCGCGCCTCGAAGAGCGGCTCCAAGCGAAGGCGGGTTCCACGACGCGCGCGAGCATCCTATACTCGGAGGATGCCGTCGGCAGTCTCGTACGGCGTCGGTGCCAGTGTGGAGGAACCCGCGCCCGCTCTTCGTTATGAATCGCTGTATCGGATCGGCCGAGGCGGTATGGGCGTGGTCGAAGTGGCGATTCAACATGGCCCGAACAACGCGGCCCGCCTCGTCGCGTTCAAACGGCTCTTGCCCGAGGCCTCCCGGGAGGCGCGCCACCGCAACATGTTCCTGCGCGAGGCCCGCCTCGCCACCATGCTGGCGCACCCCAACGTGGTGCGGGCGCTCGACTGCGGCCAGGTCAACGGCGAAGTCTTCATCGCCATGGAGTTCGTCGAGGGCGAGACGCTCTCGAGCATATTCGAGGTGCTCCGAGAGAAAGGGCACCGCGTCGCCCCCGGCGTGGCGGCGCACATCCTAGCGCTCGTTTGCGACGGCCTGCACGCGGCGCACGAGCTTTGCGACGCCAGCGGGGTGAAACTGAACCTCGTGCACCGCGACGTGTCGCCGCACAACGTGATGATCGCGCGCGACGGCGAGGTGAAGCTGCTCGACTTCGGCGTGGCCAAGATCGACGCGAGCGATGTCCTCACGCGCACCGGCGAAGTCAAAGGCAAGGCCGCGTACATGTCGCCCGAGCAAGTGATGAGCGATCCGCTCGACCGCCGCAGCGACCTATACAGCGTGGGCGCGCTGCTCTTCGAGTGCATCGCCGGCCGCCGCATGTGGGAAGGCAACGAGATGGACGTCATCCGCGAGCTCACGCAGGGCGAGGCGCCCAGCCTGCAAGCGTGGGCTCCGGATGCGCCCCCCGAGCTTTGCCAACTGCACGCGCGGCTCTGCGCGCGTTCGGCCGATCAGCGGCCGGCCACCGCGCGGGACGTGGCCGATGAGCTGCGTGCATACGTCGTCCGCAGCGGGATGCCGCCGGATCAATGGATGCTCGAGCAATCGCTCTTCGGGCTCTTCGCGGCGGAGGCACACCGGCGACGCGAGACGCTGCGCACGGCGTTGGCCAAGGCGGCCATTCCCGAGGCGCAGAAGCAGCGGCTCATCGAGCAGGTCACCTTCCGGCAGTCGACACCGCGCTCGGTGCGGCCACCGCCGCCTCCCGGAGCTACGCCGTTGCCGGCCATGGCCAACGCCACGCCGCCGGACGCGCTTCAGGTTCCGCCGAGCTGGGGCCCCTCGCCCGCGGCGCGGGCGCTCGCGCGACGGCGGTATGCGCTGTTGGGTGTCGCGCTCTTCGCCGTCGCGCTGCTGCTGATCGCCGCTTACTGCTTGTCGATGCTGTACTTGCGCAGGTAAGCGCGCACGTGGTGGCGCTCCATGCCGCTCTGGCGCGCCATCTCGCTGACGTTGCCGCCGGCGCGCTTGGTGAGATCGGTGAAGTACTCGCGCTCGAACGACGCGATCGCCGTGCGCTTCGCCTCACTGAACGCCGTGGCCGGTCCGCTGGGGCGTGCCGCATCGAGTGGCTGCTCGCGCGTGAGCGTGAGCACGTCGTCGATGGCCCCTGGTTCGCCCGCGAGCGTCGCGGCAACCGACGCGACGTTTACCAGCTCGCGCACGTTGCCCGGCCAATCGTGCGAGCCCATGTGCCCTTCGAGCCATGCGATGACCGTCTGCGCATGCTCCGGCTTTCCAACGCGGCGGCACACCTCTTCGACCAGCGAGGGCAAGTCGGAGAGACGCTCGCGCAACGCCGGCAGCTCGACGCGCACCTGCGCGATGCGGAAGAACAAGTCGGAGCGGAAACGCCCCGCGTTCATCTCGCGGCCGAGATCGCGCCTCGTTGCAGCGAGAACGCGCACGTCGATCGGCTCGACCTGGCTTCCGCCGACGCGCTTGATCTGACGCTCGGCGAGCGCGCGCAGCAACTTGGGCTGCAGATCCAGCGGGAGCTCTCCCAATTCATCGAGGAAGAGCGTGCCGCCGTCGGCCTCGCCGAGAGCGCCCTTGCGGCGCTCGTGCGCGCCCGTGAAGGCACCGCGCTCGTGGCCGAAGAGAAGGCTCTCCGCGAGCATCGGCGGAATGGAACCGCAGTCGACGACCACGAACGGGCCGTTGCGCTGCGGGCTGGCGTCGTGCACCGACTTGGCCACCACCTCTTTGCCCGTGCCCGTCTCGCCCAGAATGAGAACGCTGAGCGAGGTGGGGGCAACCTTCTCGAGGATGCTGAACACGCGCCGCATGCGCGGCGAATTGCCCACCAGCGAGCCGAAATGGTTGGAAAACCCGACGTCGACCCGGCGCTTGGCCGCAGGCTCGATCACCAGGCGAGAGCTACCTACGGTGAGCTCGGAGACGGTGGTGACGACGGCCTCTTTGACGCGAACCAGGCCGATGAACGTGCCGTTGGTGCTACCGAGATCGCGAACCTGGATGCCTTCGTTGACCGCTCGAAGCTCGCAGTGGATGCTGCTCACTTCCGGATCGGGGATGGAAATCTGAGCGCCCTCGTCGCGCCCGATGACGATCGGGTCGACGTCCACCGTAAGGGTCTTCCCGTCGGGCGTGCGCACCGAACCGCCGCGAACGAACCAGTGGAGCACACGAGCTTTGGTGGCGTGGTTTTCGTCCATTTGCGAGGCCCCCTGGTCAGTGTGATTGCGTACCGCTTGAGTGACCACCCTCTTCGATCGGCTCCTCGTAGACCTTGAGGGGCTCGAGATTGGCGAGGACTTCGGGACGGATCCCAACGCCGCGATCGGAGAAGAAGAGGTCGTTTTCTTCGAGGTTTGCGCGTTGCTGCGCGATGAACAAGATCGGATCGCCGTTGCGCGTGTAGCCGAGCTGCACCAAGGTGCCTTTGGGCCACGACCCGCCGTCGAACGTCAGGTCCTTGCGCAAAAAGTAGAAGCCTTCGTTCGGCATGCGCGCCAAGCTCTCGGCCCATGAAAGCCCACGAAACGGAATGCCGGCGCCATGAAAATGCCAGCGATTCATGATGTTGTGGTCGGGGGCAATCACGACCGGAAGACCGGAGTCCGAGTGATTATGAAAGTAAACGAGGACCCCCGCGGGGATCTCGCTCTCGTGCTCCGGCAGCGGCTTGGTGGTGCGGTAGAGGCCGCAGTTCGGAAGAATATTCTTGACGCTTGCCATGACCGTCGACTGTAGCACTGCAACAATCGGTCGTTCTACTGCAACTCTTCCCGTAAAACATGCCCGTGCCCCTGCCCGTCCCCGAGGCCCGGACACGCAGATCCGGCGGCGAGCACGTTTACCGGGCTAAATCTCCGGAGTCTCGGCAGCTTCCGCGGCGGCGGCTTCGGTGACGGCGGTTCCCGACGGGGTCAAAAACTCCACGCCAACGATGAGTCCGTCGGCCTCCTCCTGGACCCAAACGATTCGACCGCGGCGCGTCATTGGGGCGTTGCCCACTTCGCCGATGGTGATCTCGAACTCGTCCCCGAGTTCCACGCTTTCCTCGAGGATACAGCGGATTCCACCGCGGCTTACGTTGAGGGCCCACCCATCGAGCAGGGGGCCGGCCGCGGGATCGGTGTCGGGGGGCGCATTCGGATCGAGCTTTCGCAGCTGAATGCGCTCGCTGACCTCACGTCGCACGTCGCTGCGTCGCAGGGGCGTGCCGTCGACGGGGACGCCCTGCATGGGGGTGAGGCTCCTACGGTTTTTCACAGCTTGCACCATCATAGCAGGGGCTCTCCGGTCTCCGTGCGCTATAGAGCTACGCTTCCGATCGGGGTTTGCTTCCCCGGTGGCCAATCCTATATAGCCCTACATCAGCGGAAATACCTCCCCTTGACTACCTCGGGCTCTTCCGAGACACTTTTCAAGTCACGGTCAGGGGGGGATGCGAAGGACGGAGCCGAAGTCGTTGACCCCCCAAGAACTGAAAAAAGCTCTCATTGTCGCGGGCTTCGAGGTCTATCGCACCTATGGCGAAGAGGTCGTTCTGGCCGATCGGGTCCGAGACAATCTCATCCTTGACTCGGGCGTACGCGTCCGCAGCGGCTCCCAGCTCGAGATTCGCCTCATCATGGGGCTGCGCCGCAGCCAGTACCCCGTCGACGACGAGCCGACCTTGTTCAACCGGGTTCGCCAGCTCGCCGCGCCGCTGCTTTCCGAGGGTTTTCTCGAGCTCAACACCACCGTCTCGCCGGTGAGTGACCCGGCTGACGCATCGCATACCCTCGACACGTTCTACGAGGTGGTTTTCGCGAAGAAAATCGCCAGCCTCGAAGAATCCGGCCTTCGTCTGGCGCTCAAAGTCGCCAAAATGGCCGAATCGCGTCACTAGGGTTTAGGGGTGAGGGTTTAGGGAAGACGAAGAGCTTCAAGCTCGTCCGCAACCCCTATCCGCCACGTCACGAGGGGTTAAGTTTTAGGTTTTGGGGCGAAGCTCGTCCGCAACCCTAAACCCTATCCCCTAAACCCTAAACCCTCGAAAACGTGGTATTGCCCGCGGGCTCCAATGCTCGATCTGTTCCGAAAGAAGGGCGTCACCTCGTTCATCTATGGCGCCATCATCGTTGGCATGGTCCTGGTGTTCGTGCTCGAGTTCGGGCCGTCCGCAGGCCAGAAAAAGGCCTCGTTCTCCACGGCCTGCGTGGCGAACGTCAAAGGTCGCTGCATCGACCCGAAGGATTTCTCGGGCGCGTACCGCCTCCTCATCCCGCGCGATGAAGACGGCGTGCGTCGGGCCAAGCAAATGGGCCTGCGCCGGGTCGCCCTCGATGGCCTGATCGAGCGTGAGCTCCTGGTGAGCGAGGCCGCGCGCCTCGGCCTCACCGTGACGAAGGAAGAACTCGACGACACGATTTACGAGGGATTCATCCACGTGAGCGTGCCCGCGGAGAACCCGCAGGTGGCCTACCAGCTGCGCATCGGCGACGGCCGCATGTACGCGGGCTTCAAGGACCCGAAGACGAAGCGCTTCGACCTGAACGTCTACAAGCGAACCATCCGCAACCTGATGGGGCGTTCGGAGATCGAATTCCGCGAAGAGCAAGAGCACGAGCTTCTCGCCGCCAAGATGCGCGACGTGATCCGCGCGCCGGTGCGCGTGAGCGAGATCGAGGCTCTGGAGGCGTACGTCAGCGAGAAGAGCTCGGCCACGGTGGAGAGCGTTGCGGTGAAGACGTCGTACGCGGCGAAGTACGGCGTGCCGCTCACCGATGCGGACGTCTCCAAGTGGGCGGCGGACAAAGAGAACGAGAAGCAGATCACGGCGTTGGTGGATGCGCGCAAGGAAGACGCGAAGCCCAAGCCGAATCACATTCGTCACATCCTCGTGCGCGTCGAGAAGGGCGCGACGCCGGAGCAAAAAGGTCTCGCGCTCGGCAAGCTGGCCGAGGCGGCGGCGCGCATCAAGAAGGGCGAAGCGTTCGCGGACATCGCGCGTGAGTACTCGGCGGACCCGGGGAGTGCAGCCCGCGGCGGTGACGTGGGCGAAGACACCAAGGGCTTCGTGACGCCGTTCAAGAACGCGGCGGATGCGCTCAAGCCGGGCGAGACGACCAGCAAGGCCATCGAGACGCAGTTCGGTTACCACCTGATCGCGAAGGACGACCCGGCGAAGGCCGCGGAGATCGAGGCGGCGCTGAAGAAGGGTGCGGCGCGCGAGCTCTACGTCAAAGGCAAGGCGCTCGAGGCGGCGAAGGAGATCGCGAACAAGATCCAGGCAGGCCTCAAGGCCGGCAAGAGCGCGGACGACACGATCCGCGAGGCGACGCTGCTGTTGAAGCGCCCCACGGCGGCCGTTGCCCTGCTCCCCGTGCAGTCCGAGGAGCCCGCTGCTGCGGCGGACGCGGGCGCGCCGAAGACGGACGCAGGCGCGAAGGACGCTAAGAAGGACGAGAAGAAAGACGCCGTCGCACAGAAGGAGCTGACGCCGGAGAACGATCCGGATCGGCCGAAGCTGGAGACGTCGAGCTCGTTCAATCGCGGCGGCGATCCCATTCCGGGCCTCTCGCCGGAGACCTCGCAGAAGGTGCTGGCGTTTGCCTTCGAGGGCAAAGCAGGGGACCTTTATGCAGAGCCGCTGCGTACCGACGACGGGTTCACCGTGATCCGTCTGAAGGAGCAGAAGACGGCCACCAAGGACGAGTTCGAAAAGGATCGCGACACGTACATGCAGACGCTCTTGGCCGGAAAGCAGACGGAGGCCCTCGCGGTGTACGTGAAGCGCCTGCGCGAAGCCGCGAAGAGCGAGATCAAGATCGACGAGAATTACCTGAAGGATCCGACCGCCCGCGACGGCGGCGTTCCGCAGGACCTGGACGAAGAGGGTCCCTGAAAGAAGTGAGCTCCACGCAAACGTCGTTTCGCACGGTCGTTCTCGACAATGGGCTGCGTGTCGTTGCGGTACCGCAGCCCCAACTCCACCGCGCCCACGCTGGGCTCTACGTCCGCGTGGGCTCCCGCTATGAAACGGCGGAGAACAACGGGCTGAGTCATTTCCTAGAGCACATGCTCTACCGCGGCACGGACCGTCTGAAGAACGCGCACGAGGTGAACCTCGCCTTCGAGAGCCTCGGCGGGTACCTGTACGCGGCCACGCAGACGGACTTCGGCGTCTTCTCGGTGACCTTGCCGCCCGAGTCGCTCGCGGCCGCGTGCGGCCTGTTCAGCGAGGTGATGCACCGGCCCGCGTTCTGCGACATCGAGATCGAAAAGGGCATCGTCTGCGAAGAGATCCTCGAGGACTTGGACGACGAAGGCCGCCAGGTCGACGCGGACAACATCTCGCGTGCGCTCATCTACGGATCGCACCCGCTCGGGTTCACCATCACGGGCGGTGAGCAGAACGTGCGGAGCTTCAATGAGGCGATGCTGCGCGAGCACTACGCGCGGCACTACACGGCGGCGAACTCGGTGCTCGTGTTCTCGGGCGCGGTCGACGCCGACGCGGCCATCGAGCTCGGCGTGAAGAATTTCAGCGATCTCCCCCGGGGCGAGCACATCGTGCCGACGCCGCCGCCGCTGACGCAGAAGAAGCCGCGCCTGCGCATCGTGGAGAACATGTCGAGCCAGACCGAGCTGCGCGTCTGCTTCCGCACCATTTCGGACAGGGCGAAGGAACGGTCCGCGATGGACATGTTCATGCGCATCATCGACGACGGCATGTCGACGCGCCTGTACCACCGCATCTGCGACTCGCAGGGGCTTTGCTACGACGTGGGCGCCTCCTTCGACGGGTACGAGGACGACGGCGTGGTGGATTTCGTTGCCGGCGCACAGCACGCGCGTACGACGCGCGTCACGGAGGAGATCCTCGCCTTGGTGCGCGAGCTCGCCGAAGAGGGCCCCACGGAAGAGGAGCTCGTCAAAGCGCGTCAAAGGCACGTGTGGGAGCTTTCGGGCTTGCGCGATTCGACGGAAGACCTCGCCGCGTTTTACGGCACCGGGTACTTGTTCGACCGCGTCGAAACCCCAGAAGAGCGCCACGAAAAGCTTGCCGCGGTCACCGCCGACGACGTGCGCGCCATCGCGCGGTTCATCGCACAACCGGAGCGGCTCAACGTCATCGCCGTCGGACTTCTCGAGAACGACGAAGACAAGCGACTGACCGATCTAGTCAAAGGGTACAAGTTCAAGTAGAGAGCTTCTCGCTGTTCTTATGACCCACACCATCACGCTCATCCCGGGAGACGGTATCGGACCTGAAGTCAGCCGCGCGACGCAGGTCGTGTTGGAGGCTTCGGGCGTCAAGATCGACTGGGAGATCCAGCACGCGGGTGCTGCGGTCGCCGAGACGCAAGGCACGACGCTCCCCAACAGCGTGCTGGAGTCGATCCGTCGCAACAAGATCGCGCTCAAGGGTCCCATCGGGACGCCCATCGGCAAAGGGTTTCGCTCGGTCAACGTGACCTTGCGGCAGGCGCTGGACCTTTACGCGAACGTGAGGCCGGTCAAGAGTCTCCACGGCGTCGAGCCCCGGTTCGAGGGCACGGACATCGTCATCGTCCGTGAGAACACCGAAGACCTCTACGCGGGCCTCGAGCTCATCATCATGCCGGGCGTCGCGCAGTCCATCAAGCTCATCACCGAGCGGAGCTGCACGCGCATTTGCGAGTACGCCTTCGACTACGCCGCGCGACTCGGACGCAAGCGCGTCACCGTGGTGCACAAGGCGAACATCATGAAGCTCTCCGACGGCCTGCTGCTCGAGTGCTTCCGCAAGGTGGCGCTCAAGCACCCGAAGATCGAACCCGCGGAGATGATCGTCGACGCGTGCGCCATGCAGATGGTGCGCAACGCGAACAAGCTCGATGTCATCGTCACTGAAAATCTCTACGGCGACATCCTCAGCGATCTGGGTGCGGGGCTCGTCGGCGGCTTGGGCATCGTGCCGGGCGCCAACATCGGCCACGAGGCAGCCGTCTTCGAGGCCGTGCACGGAAGCGCGCCGGACATCGCTGGCAAAGGCCTCGCGAACCCCACCGCCCTGATCCAGAGCGCCGTGATGATGCTGCACCACATCGGCGAAAGCGCGGCGGCCCAGAAGATCGACCGCGCCCTGATCACGCTCTACGAGCGCGGAGAAGTTCGCACGGCGGACTTGGGCGGCTCGGCGTCCACGGACGAATTTACGGAAGCGCTCTGCAAAGCCATGGCCACTGCGTAGAGGTCAGAGTTTGGGGTCCAGAGAAGAAGAGACCTGCGGCTCTCTGACCTAACCCCTAACCCCTACGTGCTACCCTTGTGATATCCGTACTCTGTGACGGAGCATGACGCGCTCGTTTTTCTGATTGCCTTGGCCCTTCTCTTGGGCATGGCAAGGCTGCTGGGTGAGGTGGCGCGCGCCTTTGGCATGCCGCTCGTCGTCGGCGAACTCATCGCCGGGGTGCTGCTCGGGCCGACGGTGCTGGGGCGCTTGCTTCCCGAAGCCCAAAAGTGGCTCTTTCGGCAGCCGACGCCGCAGAAGATGCTCGGCGCGTACACCACGGTGGGCGTCGTCTTGCTCCTGGTGGTCGCAGGCCTGGAGGTCGACCTCGGGATCGTGCGCAGGCGCGGAAGAAGCGCCGCCTTCACCAGCCTGCTGGGGATGATCCTTCCCCTCGCGGGCGGCATCCTGCTCGGGTTCATGCTGCCGGACTCGGACATGAAGAATCCGAACCAGCGGCTCCTGTTCGCGCTCTTCATCGGCGTCGCGCTCTCCATCTCGGCCTTGCCGGTCATCGCCAAGACGCTGCTCGACTTGGGGCTTTTCAAGACCGACCTGGGGCTCTTGGTCATGGCGGCCGCGATGATCGACGACTCCGTCGGATGGATCGCCTTCTCGATGCTCGTCGGCCCGATGCAGGGTAACTCCATCGAGTTCACCAAGCTTCTCACCATGGGCGGGCTGTCGCTCGTCTTCGTGGCCGGTACGCTCACGGCGGGCCGGCGCGGGATCGATCGGCTACTCACGCGCTTCGCCGACGAGTGGCACGGCGGGCGCGTGCTCTCGCTCGTCATTTTGCTGGCCCTCGTGGGTGCGGCCATCACGCAAGCCTTGGGCATCCACGCCGTGCTCGGTGGGTTCGTCGTGGGCGTGGCCATCGGCGACAGTCCGAGCTTGCGCGAGCAGACGCGCGTGACGATCCACGATTTCGTCACCAACGTCTTCGCCCCGGTGTTCTTCGCGTCCCTGGGGTTGAAGGTCGACTTCATCCATGCCTTCGACTTCCGTCTTTGCGCGCTCGTCTTCGCCGTGGCCAGCGTGGCCAAGATTCTCGGCTGCTCGGTGGGCGCGCGGGCGGGTGGCCTCGGCTGGCGGGAATCCATTGCCGTGGGCTTCGGGCTCAATGCGCGCGGAGCCATGGAGATCATCCTCGCGCTGCTGGCGCTGGAGGCGGGCCTCCTCAAGGAGCAGCTCTTCGTCGCGCTGGTGGTGATGGCCCTGTGCACGTCGTTGATCGGCGGGCCGGCCATGAAGCGCCTTCTGTATCGCGCGCAAGAAGAGGACGTGGTCGCGCTGCTCCGGCGCGGTGGGTTCGTGGCGCGGCTCACGGCCACCACCTCGCGCGGCGCCATCGAGGAGCTGGTGCAAATCCTCGAACCGCGGCTGGGGCACCTGGCCGTGCACGCGCGCAACCAGGTGCTCGAACGCGAGCAGATGGCCGCGACCGGCCTCGGGGACGAAGTGGCGGTGCCGCATGCGGCCATCGAAGGCCTCGAAGAGCCGATGCTCGCCCTGGGCCTTTCCCCCGAGGGGATCGACTTCGATGCGCCCGACGGGAAACCGGCGACCATCGTCTTCCTGTTGTTGCTCGCCCCCCGGCGGCTCGACGAGGAAGTGCGCGTGCTGGCCTCCATCGCGCGATCCGTCATCGATTCGCGGGCGCGCGAGCAGCTCATGGATGCACGAGAGACCGAGCAAGCACTGAAGGTGTTGGCCGAAAGCGCCCAGCGCATTGCCGAAGAGCGACGCGCGCGCGGCCCCGCACTCGCCGACATTTGAGTTACGTCCTGGTCGGTTGAATGGGAATGGCGCAAACCTACCCGAGGATCCACCCGTGCAATCTGCATGGATTCCTGGGTAAACGATGCATGCGCAACGAAATGGGATGAGGGCACGACAGCTGCAGTGATGGACCTCCGAACAAGGAGGTCTCTTATGAAGCGAAATCGTTTCTTGGGTCTGTTTGCATCGTGCCTCGTTGCAGCACCACTCCCGTTTGCCCTCTTTGCCCTCTTTGCCCTGTTTGGGTCGATCGTGGGCTGCGCCTCCACCGATACGCCGCGGGACGACGACGAGAGTGAGTCGTTCGAGGAGTCCGCGCTCGACGGCGCCGACGAAGCCCACCTGGCCGACGAATTCCCGCCCGCCAGCGAACTATCCGGCGACCCCGCCGATCTGGTGGATCATTTTCTCGATACGCCGGAAGACGATCCTTCGATGATCAGCGAAAACACGGACACGGCGAGTGCCGACGATGTCAGCGTGACGGCAGCCGCAGCCGCAAAACCGCTCTTGCGCGCGGGGTTGCATCAGAAGGCATCAGACGCTTTGCGCAAGGTCGGTGTTGCGGCTTCGCGCATTACGCAGACGATTGGCAATGCATCGGCGTCGGCGGGCACGCACAAGGCCGACGGCACTGCGAATGGAAAGCCGTATTGCGCCGCAACGGATCTTTCGGTGCGCAATCTAACGGATGCCCAGGTGAAGACGCTCGTATCGAAGTTGGACTCGGCTGGCTTCGCAGCATTCTTCCGCAACCCGGGCAAGGACGGCTGGCCGGCGAATCAAGCCCGCCACATCCACGCGGTGTTCGCCGGCGTGAAGATGAAGGCGGCCCTACGCTCGCAGGTTCAGGACTTCCTCGTGGACAAAAATGGCCTCGCGAGCCACGGCCCGTACAAGTTCTACAAGGCCACCAAGTCCCAGAAGGACAACGTGCGCAAGCTTTTCAACGCCGCCAACTAACTCTCCCCTAAACCCTAAACCCTAAACCCTTACCTAGCGCCGCGCCCCCGCGCGCGATTCGGCGGGGGCGTTGACGTGACGGGTCACCAGCCACACGACGGCGGCGGCCACGGCGGCGACGCCTACGCCAATGAGGATGTCGCCCACGACCAGTTTCCGCTTGGCGCTGGACACATCGTCGTCGCTGCATGAATGGGTAGGCGCGCAACTCGAACCGAGATCGTCGTGGGCATTGGTGCCGGCGATCCAAAAGCCGGTGCCGATCCCCAAGGCCGCGACGCCCGCACCACCGAGCACCCAGGGCCACGGCGAAGGCGACGTTGGCGCGGGGGCCGCATCGGACGATGGCAGCTTGTCGAACGATGGCACCACCGGAACGTTCCGATTCGCCAGGCGAAACTGCAGGTGGCGATTGCGCTCCCCTTCCCGCACCACGACGTTCTGCTCGACGCGCTCATCGCCTTGCACGTACGCCATCACGTGCGACCCCGGATCCACCGGCACGGCGCGGCCTTGCATGGCCCCCGTGAGTTCCTCGCCATCGAAGAAGATGGCGCCGTCGTGCACGTCGTTGCCTTGCGCGTCCACGACTTGAAAGACCATGCTGGGCATGGCTTCGCCGATCTCGCCGAGCCACTTGCCGCAGTCGCGGCGGACGACGCCCGGGCAATCGCGCGCAAGGCAGAGGGCGAATCGCTCCGAGGCCGCGCGCAGTGCGCCCGTCGCGCGTAGCTTTTGGCCGGACACGGCAGCTTCCGTGCATCGGGTCACGGCGCGACTGTTTCCTGCAGCGAACACGGGCGCCGAGTGAACCAACGAAACAGCGATCAAGAGGGAGGCAATCGGTCGTGGGGACCGTGTCATTGGAAGCACTCTTGCTTGTACGTGCGAATCCCCTTCGAGTCGATCACGAACGGGGGATCGCACGCGTCGTCGCGACGTGCTCCGGCCGAGGACGGACTCACCGCGGTGGGCACGGCGGCTCGCTTTTTCGGGGGGCGGGCCGACGATACCGTCGGCGGCATGGGCGGCGCGCGATCTGCGGCGGCCGCAGCGGATCCTACCGCCGCTTGCGGGGCTGGCCCTGCATGCGCAACGGGAGGTGCCGTTGGCGTTGCCGATGGTGGAGGGGATGCGTGCTGCACGTCGGTCGAAATCGGCGCGGACGACGCCACGAGCGAGCGCCCCAAAAAGACCAGCGCCCCCGCGAAGAGCATCGCGCCGCCAGCAGCCACGAAGGGAAGCGAGCGCTTGGCCGTCCGCCGGCGCTCGTCGCGGATGATTTCGGCCATGCGGTCTGCGCGCTCGCGCAACTTGTCGCCGAGCAACTCGAGGGTCCACGCGCCCACTTCGTCTGCGCCCGCGATGTTCGCAGGGCCGAGCACGCGCTCGATGGCCGCCGCAAACTGCTCCGCGCTTTCGTAACGCTGCTCCGGAACGGCGGCGAGCGCGCGAGCGATCACGTCGTCGAGCTCCGGGGTGATGCCGCCCACCAAGCTGCTCGCCGGCGGAATCTTCGGATTGAGCGCCTGCCCGATCAGCTCGGCCTCGTCTTTTCCTTTGAAGGCGCGCTCGCCCACCAGCGCCTCCCAGAACACCAGGCCCGCGGCGAAGAGATCCGCGCGCAACGTTACGTCTCCGCCAATTTGCTCCGGCGCGAGGTATGCGAACTTGCCTTTGACGCCGCCCGCGCGCGTTGCATGCAGCCGACCGTTGGCCTTGGCCACGCCGAAATCCACCAGGCGCGTGACGCCATTCGAGCCCACGAGAATGTTCTCCGGCGTCACGTCACGATGGACCAAACAGAGGGCATTGCCCGCTTCGTCGCGCGCATTGTGCGCGGCGTGCAGTGCGCGCAGCACATCGAGCAGTACGGCCGCCGCCACGCGCGCGGGCACGGGTCGCTGTTGCTTCTTCGCGGCGGTGAGGAGGTGCCGGAGCGATTCCCCGTGCACGTACTCCATCACGAGGATCATGTGCTCGCCGTCGTACGCGAAGTCGACGACCGGGATGACGTTGGGGTGATGGGCCAGACGGGTCAGCCGGACTTCGTCCAGCAACATCGCCACGCTGGCGGGATCGCGTGCATGCTCCGCGTGAAGTTGTTTGACGGCAACGGACTTCGGTTCCGATCCATCGCGCAGAACTCCGAAGTGAACGGAGCCCATTCCCCCCATCCCTAGGGGTTCGTAGAGCGCGTAGCGCCCGACAACCCGAGGTCGCGGAGCACGCATATACCGAGATTACCTCACGCTTTATTCTTTGCCAGCAGCATATGGAAGTAGCGCCGCGTGAGGCCCGAGGCCGCTGCGGCGCGGGTAACGTTGCCGCCGTGCTCGCGCACCGCGCGCTCGACGAAACGTCGCTCGAATTCACGAATCACGCGCTGCCGCGCGCTGGGCATTGCGAGCCCCATGGTGAGAACGTGATCCAGATAGTCGACCGGCTTGTCGCGATCCGGCGTCCGCGCGGAGGCAATCTCGGTCTCGTCACCGAGCACGGTCGCACGCGACACGGCATGCTCCAGCTCCTGCACGTTGCCCGGCCAGGGATGCCGTCCGAGTTGGAGGACGAGGCGCTTCGGGATCTCCCCTGCCCCGCCGAACAGCTTCCAAAAGTGGCGAGCGATGAGCTCGACATCGCCGTGCCGCTGGCGCAGCGGTGGCACTTGGATGCGCGCACCCGCGAACCGGAAGAGTAGCTCTTCGCGGAACTTCTTTTCCTCCACCAAGCGGTCGAGGTCGTCGCGGGTGGTGGCGATGAAGCGGACGTTCGCACGAATGGCGTCGATCTCGCCCTCACGCCGGAGCTCACCGCGATCGAGGATGGTCGCCAAACGGGACTGCGCCTGCAACCCGAGCTCGCCAATCTCGTCGATGACCAGGGTGCCGCCGCGAGCTTGCTCGAGGGCGCCCGGTCCGCGAGGACCACCGAACAGCGCCTCGAGGGCCGCCCCCTCTTCGTGCGCCGCACAGTCGAAGACGACGAAGGGTGCAGCACCACGCGGCCCCGTCTCGTGCATCGCCTCGGCGAGCAGCTCCTTGCCGGTTCCCGTCTCGCCTTCGAGGATGACCGGCAATGTCGAATTGGCCAGCGCCTCGCACGCGGCAAAAAGCCGTTGCATGGCTTGGCTCTTTCCCAGGACGCGACCGAAGCGATCGCGCTCGAGCGCGTCCATGCGAATCTCACCCGCGCGCGCAACGCGCAGCACCGAATCGCCGAGCTCGATGGCCTCGCCACCTTCGAGCAACGCTTCCACCACGCGCGCTCCACCGATGCGCGTGCCATTGGTCGATTGCAGATCGACCAATCGAACCGCATTGCCTTCCGCGGTGAGCGACAGATGCCGTCGCGACACACGAGGGTCCGGAATGGCAAGCTCACATACCTGGCTTTGCCCCACCAAGGCCTGCGGCGCTTTGTTCCAATCCAATACGAGTGTCTTCCCTGTCCCGGGACCACCCACGACTCGCAGCACGTACAAGGGCGCCGTCGAAGATGCGCCCGGTGTTTTGTCCGCTACGGTCGATAGTTCTTCATTCCGATCATCACCCGCCATGATCCGCACTGTAGCCTGTGATGTCACGATCCGCGTAGGCTGTCCCAACAAAGCGCATGAATCGGAAAGCGACAGCCTGTTTAATCATCGGCATAGCGGTGGTGGCGGGCTGCTCCGTAATGACCAGCTTCGATGGCTACACCGCCTCAGATGTAAGCTGTGACGCGCTTCGCTGGCCCAATCGGTCAAACGACGGGTCGGGTGGTACGCGAACGGTCTACGGTGTTAGCCAGCAACTCCGTTTTGCCGACCCAGCGACCGCCGCGCTCCCTGGATTGGATCTCGACGGACTCTGCACGTGTCCGCAAAGAGGATCGTGTGTGCCGCCCGTAGGCGCGAACATCGCCTGCGACGGGCCGCATGGCGTCGACAACAAGGGCGGCCCGCTCATCGGTGCACTGTTCGAGAACGACGAGGCGCTTCAAGAGAGCCTCTCCCATGGAGTGCAGGGCATCGTCGTTCGCCTCGATCGCTACAATGGCCAGGCCAACGATGCGGACGTCATCGCGTCGATTTACAACGTCGTGGGCGTCAACGAGAAGACGGACCAGACGGGCACGGCGAAGTTCGATGGGACGGATTCGTTCATCGTCGATTCGGATTCGGTGATCAGCGACGGTGAAATGAGGTCGAAGTACTTCGACGCACAGGCCTACGTGACCGACAACGTGTTGGTCGCGTCCATCCCGATATTCCGGCTGCGCATGATGATTCCGCCGTCGGACAACTCCAAGTTCGAGGAAGTGATCGAGGAGTTGCGGGGCGTGCAGCTCGTAGGAAAGGTCGAAAGCGAGGGGGAGAATGGGCTTCGCATTCGAAATGCGGTGCTGACCGGGCGTGTTCCGCTCCAAACGATGTTTCTGAAGGCCGGACCGGCCAGCGTTTGCAACCCCGATGCGGGCTCCTTTACGGCGATCAAAGGCACGGTCTGCGGTTCGCTCGATATGACTGCCGATCCGCAGGCCGACGCCGCCGCGGGCTGCGATGCGCTGTCGTTCGCGCTTTTTCTCGACGTCGTGCCCGCGCAACTTCGCAATGGCCCCAAGCCGGCGCCGCCGGGGAAGGATGCGTGCGCGCCGAGGGAGATTACGTGCCCGTAGCTAGTTAGCCCGGCCAACTGCCCGTCGCGGGGAGTTCGCGGGCTTGTTCGGGCGCGGACCAGCGCAGAGGGAGTGCGTCGGGGAGGAAGAGGCCGGAGGTCACGCGGAAGCGCACGAAGCGCTGGGCGCCGGCGAAGGCGGCGAGCTCGGGCGTGTCCCAGAGGATCTCGGCTTCGCCGGCGAGCGAAAGGCAATTGCCGGTGTCGAAGTCGACGAAGAGCAGGCCGGTGCGCGCGTTCTGGGCGATGTTGCCGAGGGTGTTGAAGTAGAAATTGCCGCGGAATTCTGGCCACGTGAGGACGGTATGGCCCTCGTGCTCTTCGCGGCGCACGAAGCCGGGTTTGCCGCCGCGGTGTGAGACGTCGAGTCCCTCGCGGACGTCGGCGGCGCCGGAGGCAATGAAGAACGTGTCCGCGCGCTCGACCATGGCGCTGGCCTCGGCGGAGAGGCGCGCGCCCTCGGGACGGGTCGTGGAGGCGGAGGGCTCGGAGGGTTCGCGCACGAAGCCGTGCGCGCGCGATTGAATGTACTGCGGGCAGTTGCCGAAGCTTTGGTCGACGTGAACGGTGAAGCCTCGCCCGTCGATGGCGGTGATGGTTCCGTTCATCCGATTGCGACGGCGCGTCTCCAGCTGAATGCCGAGGAGGCCGATGGGATCGCCCACGCTCAACGTGACGGGCGAGAACGCGCCGGGAAGCGCGTCGATGCGCAGGGTGCGCGGGTCGGGGGAGTGCACGAAGCCGGGGCGCCCCACGAGAAGTGAGGCGCGCGGATGCATCGACGCATCGCGCGCCGAGAGGAGCATGAAGGGCAGCTGGACGAAGAACTCGCGGTGCTGATCCGGCATGTAATCGCGGATGACCTTGCCGCCGATCGCTTCGATCTTTTCGCGGACGCCGGCGCGCTCCTGAATGGCCCGTTCGCCCGCGTGAAATGGCGATGCGCTCATGCGGCCGGCACCGCGGAGCGCTGCATCGGCACGAAGCCGGGCAGCGACTCCACGCGCGCGAGCCATGCGCGCACGTTGGGGTACGCATCGAGCGGGATGGCGCCCTCGGGGGCATGCGCCGTGTACGTGTACATGGCCACGTCGGCCAAGGTGATCGCATCGCCCACGAGCCAGTTGCGTCCTGCGAGCGATCCCTCCATCACGCCGAAGACCTGCTCGGCCGCGGCCTTGGCGCGCGCATGATCGAGCGGCATGCCGAAGACGTGCACGAGACGCGCGGCCGCAGCCCCGTAGGCCATCGGGCCCGCCGCCGCCGAGAGCCAACGCTGCACGTGGGCCGCACGCTCCGGATCGACCGGAAGCCAGCGGTGATCGGCGTCGTAACGGCCCGCCAGGTACACGAGGATGGCGTTGCTGTCGGCCAGGGTGACGCCGCCGTCTTCGATGACCGGCACCTGACCGAAGGCGTTCTTGGCGAGGAACGCGGGCGTCTTTTGCTCGCCCGCGAGCAGGTTCACCGTAACGCGCTCGAACGGGAGGCCCAGCAGCGAGAGAAACAGCTCCACGCGGTGCGCATGCCCGGACAGGGGGAAGTGGTAAAGGCGAATGGGGGCGGCAGGTCGAGTCATACCCCGTAGCATGGGTGCGATGGGGCGGCGGCAGAACCGCCACCGTCGACAAAGCACTATTTCATCGCGCGCAATAGTAGAACGTCGTGCGTGGATCGACTGGAAGCGATGCGGGTTTTCGTGGCGGTGGCGGAGATGCGCGGCTTCACCCCGGCGGCGCGGCGTCTAACCATGTCGCCCGCAGCCGCAACGCGGGCGGTGTCGGCGCTGGAGGAGCGGCTCGGCACACGCCTGCTCCGGCGTACGACCCGGGTGGTGCGGCTGACCGATGCGGGGGCGCGCTACCTGGCCGACTGCAAGCGCATCCTGGGCGACATCGAGGAGGCCGAGGCCGGGGCGGCCGGCACCGAGGGCGAGCCACGCGGCATGTTGAACGTGACGGCGCCCGTCAACTTCGGGCGCATGTTCGTCGCGCCCACGGTGCTCGGGTTTCTCGAGCGGCATCCGCGCATCTCGGTGCGGATGCTGTTGGTCGATCACGTGGTGCATTTGATCGAGGAGGGGATGGACGTGGGGATCCGCATCGCGCACCTTCGCGACTCGGCGCTGCGCGCGGTGCGGGTGGGCACGGTGCGGCGCGTGGTGTGCGCGGCGCCCGAATACCTGGTCAAGCGGGGGACGCCGCGAACGCCGTCGGATTTGATCCATCACGATACGATTGGCTTTTCGAACATCAATCCGACGCGCCACTGGTCGTTCTCGACGGGTTCCAAGACGGAGGCGGCGGAGACGGAGACCCGGCTCTTCGTCAACACGGCCGACGTGGCCATTGCCGCGGCCAAGGCGGGCCACGGGCTCACCCGCGTGCTCTCGTACCAGGTGGATCCGGACGTGCGCACCGGGCAGCTCCGGGTGGTGCTCGAGGACTTCGAGCCACCCGAGGTGCCGATCCACATCGTGTACCCGGACGCGCGGCGGGCGACCTCGAGCGTGCGCGCCTTCGTGGATTACGCGACGGAGAGGCTTCGCACGATGGCGCAGAGCGGTGCGTTCGGGACGAAGTTCAGCAAAACGCGCTAGAACCAGGCGAGGCCCATGAAGACGAACGCCGCACGCATTTTGGATCGACTCGGAATTCGCTACGAGCTCAAGGAATACGCGGTGGACGAGTCGGATCTGACGGCGGCCACGGTCGCGCGAAAGGTGGGGCTTCCGCTGGAGCAAGTGTTCAAAACGCTGTGCGCGCGGGGGGATCGCCACGGGGTTTGCTTCGCGGTGGTGCCGGGCGACGCCGAATTGGATCTGAAGGCGCTGGCCGCGCTCGCGCAGGATCGCAAAACGGAGATGGTGGCGCTGAAAGAGGTGCAGCCGCTCACCGGCTACATCCGCGGCGGCGTGACCGCGCTGGCCGCCAAAAAGGACTATCCCGTGTACGTGGACGAGACGGTGATGCTGTTCGACGTCATCTCCATTTCGGCGGGGGTACGCGGCACGCAGATTTTCCTCGCGCCCGATGACTACGTGCGTGCCACGAAGGCGAAGCTCGGGGCGATCGCCAAGGCGACGTAGGTCAGCCGCGCCCTGCGAGCCGCGAGAGGAAGGCGTCGATTTCATCCCGCGCGGGCATGGAGCTGCTCGCCCCGGCGCGCTGCACCGAAAGGGCCGCGGCAGCGTTGGCGCGATGAAGGGCCTCGACGATCTCGCGCCCCTCGGCCAGCGCCACGGCGAGGACACCGACGAAGGTGTCGCCCGCGGCGGTCGTATCGACGGCGTCCACTTTGGGGGCCGGCACGTGAAACGGTGGAAGGCCGCGTGCGCCATAGAGGCACCCTTCGGACCCCAGGGTCACGACCGCGGCGGGCACCTTTTCGAGCAGGGAGACCAGGGCGGCCTTGGGATCGCGGATGCCGGTGATGTCCGCGAGCTCGTGCTGGTTGGGCGCGAGCAGGTCGACGTTCGCGAACAGCGCATCGGGAATCGGCCGCGACGGCGCGGGCGTGAGGATGACGCGCACCCCCGCGCGGTGTGCGGCCGCGGCGCCCGCGATGGCCGCTTCGATGGGGAGTTCGAGCTGCAGAAGCAGGACGGAGCTGCTGGTGACGATGCCCTCGTCGTGCACGCTGAGCGAGTTGACGGTGCCGTTGGCACCGGCGATGACGATGATCGAGTTGCCGCCGCCGCCGTCCACGACGATGTGCGCGATGCCCGTGGGCTCCATCGTTTCGCGCAACGCCGCATCGTCCACGCCCGCGCCACGGAGCACACCGCGAAGCGCACGGCCGAAGTCATCGCCGCCGACGGCGCCAATCATGCGAACGGCGCCGCCTGCACGCGCCGCCGCGATGGCTTGGTTCGATCCTTTGCCACCGGGCACCGTGAGAAACCGGGTGCCCATCACGGTTTCCCCGAGCGATGGCGCACGCTCGGCGAAGGCCACCAGGTCCATGTTGCAGCTGCCGAGAACGCAGATACCGGGCGTCATGGTTTGCAGCATCGGAACCCGACGTCATCGGAGAGGTAGTTGCGGTTACATGTAAACTGATCGTTGCACCGCATTTTGTCCCGATCCTGGACATAGCTACCGCCGCGGCAAGCGCAGTTGTCCCCCTGGGGACCTGCATCCGCACCGCTCGAGTCGCATGAATTTTCCCACTCGTTCGCGTTGCCACTCATATCGTAGAGGCCAGGAAAACCTCCGACGCATCTGGGCAAGCTTGCGACAGGAACCGTCGTACCGAGAGCCATGTCCTTGCCGTTGCAGGCGAGCGAATCGTAGGCCGTGCCATAGGCAAAGTCGCGACCGTCTTCCGCGTTGGTGCACGCGAGGCGTATCTGCGAGGTATCCGCGTCAGCGGGCTCTTTGATGTTGTCGATGTTGTGCGCTCCGCCGCGGATATCGCCGCACAGCCTTTTGCCCGCCCACTTGCAATATGCAAAGGCATCGCACCAGTCGACGGCCGTGATGGGATGGTTTCCCGTTCGTGTGCCCCCGTCCGGCCAAAAGTCGCCCCCCGGAACGAAGCTCGAGTTCCACGAGCACGCTTTGGGCTGCCCGCTCGTGCTGACATTCGCGGCAAGGAAGGCGGCGTACTGCTCGCGCGTCACCTCGGTGGAGTCGATGCAGAACTTCCCCGCGTCGGGCCCTAGGCCATGAGCCTGCACCATCGACGGGCCGCGCGTGCTGGGACACGGATTCGGCCCCGAGTCGACACCGCTATCGTCTTGCGATGGCGCATCCTCCGGGCCGCTGTCCGGCAAGGAACCGTCTCCATTTCCGGGCGAGTACGCGAAGTCGTAACAGCTCGTCACGTACGTGAGTGCCACCCCTGCAACGCCAGCCAGCCCTGCGCCGAACCACCGCCACCGCAGGGTCATCGACCTTGCACGCTCTGCTGAAAGACCTGGATGAAGGCGTCGCGCGCGGCCAGAAGATCGCTCTCGAGCACCCACTCGTCGGGTGCGTGGGCCTGCGCGATGTCGCCCGGGCCGAACACCACCGCGTCGATGCCCGCGGCCGAAAGCTGCGCAGCCTCGGTCCAGAAGGCCACGTCGATGGGCGCCTGCGCGCGCGCGCCGAGGTAGGTCCCGAAGGCGCCGACCTCGCGCGTCTCGAAGGACGGCCGCCCGATCAGCGAATCGAACGATGCATCCGGGCAATGCTCCTTCGCCAGCGCCACCAATTCGTCCCCCACCGCATTCACGTTGGCTCCGGGCGGCGGGCGGAACGAAGCGGTGAGCACCGCGCGCTCGGGCACCACGTTGAAGGCGACCCCGCCCTCGAGCCCGGCGATGTTCGTGCACATGCCGGTGAAGCCGGCCGGACCGCGACCGCGTTGCGCCTTGCCCCAGTCATCCCAGGCCACCGCCACACGTGCCAGCTCGGCCAGCGGCGCCCGCATCGTGTCGGCGCGGGAGGAGTGCCCGCCCTCGCCGCGCAAGGTCGCCTTGATGCCCAGAATGCCGCGATGCCTCACGCCGACGCGCACGCTGGTGGGCTCGCACACGATGGCCCGGGTGATGCCCTTCGTGTACGCGCTCGCGAGAAACGCCGTCATGCAGGTGCTGCTCACCTCTTCGTCGCCCGAGAAGAGCACGCCGACGTTGCGCGGCCTCACCGCATCGAGCGCGGTCAAAATCGAGGCGATGGCGCCCTTCGTGTCGCACGATCCCAGCCCGTAAACGCGGCCGTCCTTTCGCCACGGATCGAACGGGTTCCCCGTCCAGCCTGCATTGACGGGCACCGTGTCGATGTGGGCGTTCACCAAGAGATCCGGCTCACCCCAGCGTGCGTACACGTACGCGCCCCGCGCACCCCCGCTCGTGCGCGGCACCTCGACCACCGTGACATCGTCCGGGGCGCGGGCGCCCAGCTCCTCGGCGAGCAGCGCCGCCAGCTTGGGCTCGTCCCCGCCCGGGTTGTGCGTGTCGACGCGTATGAGGTGCTCCAACAGGGCAATCGGATCCGTCGTGCGTGCCATCACGCCCCAGTATTGACCGCCCCATCTTTCTCCGCAACGCCGGAGAACGACCGAGGCCTCGCCGGCAGGCGCAAGGTGAAACACGCCCCCTTGTCGCGGCCGTCGCTGTCCGCGGTCAGCGCGCCATTCAGCTCGCCCGCGGCGAAGGCGCAGCTGTGCAGGCCGAACCCGTGGCCGTGCTGCCGCGTCGAATAGCCATATCGAAATATGTCTTTCATGTTCTCGGACGGAATCCCATCTCCGTTGTCGCTCACCTCGATGGCAATTCCGGGGCGGCCATTTTCGTAAATCTCACGGAGACGAATGCCCACCACGCCTTGCTCGCGTCCGGCGGCTTGAATCGCATCGCGCGCATTGCTGAAAAGATTGACCAGGATCTGCACCACCTTGTGGCGCTCGACCAACACCTCGGGCACCGAGCCGTAGTCCTTCTCCACCGTGATGGACATCGCGGCGTCGTGCTCCACCCGTGCCACCATCAGCGCGTCCTCGACCAGCGCCGACGGCGCCACTTCCTCCACGGCACCGCCCACGCCTGCGTAATTCTGCTGCCACGTCACCACGGTCTTCGCATGGTCGACCATGCCCTGCAGATTCCCCAGCTCGGCCAGGATGCGCGCTTGCTCGTCGGCGAGCGCGCTGGCGAGGCTGCGCACGAACGCAGGGACCAACTTCCCCCGTTCGTCGCCGGTGAGAAATGTACCGAGATCGCCCTGATGCGCGTCGAGCAGCTCCGCCAGCCTCTGCACGTCCTTGACCTTCGACTCCGCGACCAGTGAGCTCGTCACCTGGCTGGAGATGTTCACGCTGTTGAGCGCATTGCCGATGTTGTGCAACACCCCCGTCGCAATCTCCGCCATCCCCGCTTTTCGCGCGGTGGCCAGCAAGTCCGCGTGCATCGCATCGCGTTCTCGCTGAAACCGTTGCCGCTCCTCCATTTGCGAATAGAGAAGCTCGTTCTTCGCCGAAAGCTCGCTGTTCAACGACGACAATGCGTCGTTCGCGCACCGCGCTTCGTCGCTGCGGGCCGCCACCGCATCGATGACGTTGTTGATGCCCAGGACCAAGTGTCGAAAGCTTCCCGAATACCCGTGCTCCTTGCCGCGCATATCCATTTCGCCCGCCCGGAATGCCGCGAATAGACTCTCCGTTTCCCGCAAAAGCCGCGTGATGGTCTCTTGCATCCCCCGAAACGCAAACGCCAGATCGCCAATCTCGTCGCGCTCGGTCACGGCGATCTCCTGCTGCAGATTGCCTGCGGCGACCTTCTTCGACACGGAGATGATCTCGCCCAGCGGCCGTACGATCGTACGGTTTACGAACCATATCCCCAATAGCAGCGACGCCACGGCGATGATCAGAATCGCCGCCTGCAGCCCGCGCGAGAGCGCCCGATTGTTTCGCACGATGGCCGCGCGGATGGGCAACAGATTTTGCAGCTCCTCGGCCACGTACGCATCCACGTCGCGCCGCGAATAGTCGACGATCTTGTCCACCAGCTCGATGCTCTCGACCAGCGCCGGCGTCCGCTCCTGCCGGTCGACGTAGCCAATGGCCAGCGACGTGTGCTCCTCGAGACTGCGCACCAGACCCTCGAGTCCGTGAATCGTGGAAACACTGTCGAGATGCGACGGCGGCGTATTGTTTCGCGCCTCGTCGCAGATGCGGTGCAACTCCTGCAAATGCAACTCGACGCGCGCCTTCGTTTCGGGTCGCGGCGCGCGCTCGTACGAATCGACCTCGCGGTCCACGTCGGAGACCAGGGCGGGCATCCGGCTGACCAGGAGCAGGTTGTCGAAGATGCGGTCGTACGGGGCGATACTGGCGGTGAGAAAGTAATATACGAACAAAGAACCCGCGCTCATGACTGCTACCAAGGCCAGCAGCATGGCGTTGAGTTTCGATTTGATCGATACGTTCATTCGCTCACTTTGTTCTTCTCTTTCAATGCCATAATCCACGGCTCCGTGAAATCCGTTGTGTCGCCGAATGCGGGCACGAAGCGGTGAAGCGTCTCCAAAGTCACCTTTTCGCCGCGCGGCAGCATTTCGCGGGCGACCATCACCGGCTCGAGTGAATAGTAATGCGGCACCGGTCGCCCGGCGATTCGGTAGCCCAAAATGCGCACCTGCACGCGGCCGACCGCCGCCGCCGGACATCCCACCGTGGCGACCCAGGGGCTTTCCGGATCTTGGATCATGTCCAAATCCTCGTTGGCCACGTCGATGCCATACACTTTGATCTCCGAGCGCCCGGCCTTGCGGATGGCCGCCGCGGCGCCGCGTGCGAACTCGTCCCACGTTGCCCACACCGCATCGATGGTGCCTTTGGGGTGCGCCTTCAGCACCTCGGCCATCTGCACCTCGGTCTGCAGCGCGCTGTTGTTCGTGGCCTTGCCGAATCGCTCGACCTCGTGGATGCCGGGAGCCTCGGCCATCATCCGCGTGTACGTCTGCATCCGCTTTTCCATCGGGGCGAATCCCGGCACCCAGATGTGAACGATGTTCGCCTTTCCACCCGTGTCCTTCAGTAATCGGGTGAGGCCGATTTCGGCGATTTTATGGTCGTTCTGATCCATCATCGTCACTTCGGGGAGCGGAAGCTCGTTGTCGAAGCTGACGATGGGAATGCCTCGCGCCACCGCGCGCTCGGCGCCTTTGCGCAATAACTCGGGATCCCCGTGCGAAATGAGAATACCGTCCACCTTCTGCAGCACGGCATTGTCGAGCATGTCCGCCATGGCCTTGCGGTCGTTGCGCGCATCCATCACATCGAGCGCGAGCCCGAGCGAGGCGGCCTCGCTTTTCACGCCCTCCAAATATTGGGAGGCGTGCGCCGACGATGAGAATTCCACGATGGCCACGACCCGGGGGCGCTTGCGAAAGGCCTCGGGAACGTCGACGCCGGCACCGGCGCCCGAGGCTTGCATGGAGGTCGCCGCCCTCAGGCCAACGAAGCCTGCCGCCAGCATCAGCGCGCACGCAACGGCCCCTAGAGCCACATGTTTCTTCATGGCCGACCCTCCTTTACCGCGACTTCACATCAAGTAACCTTCGCGCGGGCTTTGCGGAGCCACCTGGACGTCAGCGACCACGCTAGGTCGAGCACGTCTTTGCTGTCGAATGGCTTCTTGAGCAGACGCAATCCAGTGCGATTGAGGCGTCGAATGACGTCGTGCCACGAGTAGTCGGAGTAGGCGCTGCAGATGACCACCTCCAGCTCGGGATCGCGATCGATCATGTGTTTGATCGTTTCGACCCCGTCCCAACCCGGCGGCATCTTCATGTCGACGAAGGCCAGCGCGTAGGGACGGCCACGCTCGCAGGCGCGCACCACCATTTCGTAGCCGGCTTGGCCTTGGGTGGCCGTGTCGAGCACGTAGTCGAGGCTGGGATCGCGCGACGAGGGCGGGCTGCCGCTGCCGAACAGGGCGCTCTCCAGGCTGCCGAGGCTGGGATCGGCCCGCACGGGGCAGAGGACTTTTCGAAAGTCGTCGTGGATGGCGACGTTGTCGTCGACCACGAGGATGCGCCTGGGCCCTTCGACCGCGCTCTTCGGGAAATAGTCCGAGCCGCGGCGGGAAGCAGGACCGGATGCCGGCCCCGACGCCGGCCCTGACTTCGCGGACGGAGGCGGATAGCTTCCAAATTCGGCCCGTGTTTTCCCCACTTCTCCCATCTCCCTCGACCCCCCGTTTGTGGGCTGACATCCATGCTACAGCCGACCTGGCTCGGGCGTACCCGGAAAGTGCAACGGACTGGTGCGCCGAGACAGCTTCAGTTACGAAGTGAATCGCACATCGATCGACGCGCGACGATTCGCCGCATTCCCGCCTCGGCTCCGCTGGCCTAAAAGTCTGCTCTTCTTAGCGGAGTCTCCCTCAATGCGCCGAACGCCTCTTTTGCTCATTCTAGTCGCGACGTCTTTTTCTGGCGCTGTAGCAATGTCTGCTTGCAGCGACGACACGACCACCCCTCCGCAGACACAGCCGGATGCTACGATCCCTGGCGCCGTGTCCATTGCGTTCGAAGGGCGCGTGGGGAGCGAGCCCTTTCGCTGCACGCAGGCGTACTCGCACCTGGGCACGGGCAGAGTCACCGCGGACGTTCTCGATTTCCGCTTTTACGTGCACGACGTTCGGCTGGTGACGCGCGATGGGCGCGAGACACCGGTGACCCTGACGCAGGATCAGAAGTGGCAATACCAGAACGTCGCGTTGCTCGACTTCGAGGACAAGAGCGGCAGCTGCGCCAATGGCACCGTCGATACGAACACGCGCGTGATGGGAACGGTGCCCGCGGGCGATTACACCGGTCTGCGATTCCGCCTCGGGGTACCCTTCTCGTTGAACCACGGAAACGCGGCCACGGCGCCTTCGCCGCTCAATTTGTCCGGGCTCTTTTGGATCTGGAACGCCGGGTACAAGTTCTTGCGCGTCGACGCGCGCGTTGCGCAAAACACGCTGCTCGCGGATGCGGGCGATGCCGGAGACGGTGGCGGCGGCGAGGCGGGCGCGCCGCCCGTGTTTCCCGTGCACATTGGAAGCACCGGCTGCCAGGGCGATGCGAAGGACGGCGGTGTGACGGATTGCTCGCGGCGCAACGTGGCGGACATCGAGCTTGCCTCGTTCGACGTCACGAAGAACAAGGTCGTGGTGGACTATGCCGCGCTCGTCGCGGGCACCGAGCTCACGGCGGGAGGCGGCATGGGGTGCATGTCTTCGCCGGAAGATGCCACGTGCAACGAGATTTTCGCGCGCCTCGGCCTCGATCTCGCCAGCGGCAAGCCTGCCGCGGGCCAAGCTTTCTTCCGCGTGGAGTAACCCGATGAACCGCGTTCTTCCCTCCGTGCTCGCTGCCTTCGCCGCTTCGGCGGTGGCATGGCTTGGGTGCGGCGGGTCGTCCTCTTCGCCGTCGGACGAAAAACCGAAGGACTACGAGTGGCAACTCCCGCAGGGCTTTCCCGTGCCCAAGGTGCCGGCGGACAACCCCATGTCGAAGGACAAGGTCGACCTGGGCCGGCACCTCTTTTACGACACGCGATTGTCGGGCAACGGGACGTACTCGTGCGCGTCGTGCCACATCCAGGAGAAAGCTTTCACCGACGGACGGCGCCGCGCCCTCGGGTCGACGAACGAGACGCACCCGCGCGGGTCGATGAGCCTCACCAACGTTGCGTATGCAACGACCTTGGCATGGGCAAACGACCTTCTGACGTCGCTGGAGACGCAGACCATGGTGCCCATGTTCGGCGAGACGCCTATCGAGCTCGGACTCGCCGGCCAGGAGGCGCAGATGCTGGAGCGCCTGCGCGCGGCACCGTACTACCCGCCCGCGTTCGCGAAGGCCTTCCCGGGCGACCCGGGGCCTTTTACCACCCAGCGCGTGGTCGAAGCGATCAGCGCCTTCGAGCGGACGATGATCTCGGGGCAGTCGCCGTACGACCGATTCGCCTTCCAGGGCGACAACGCCGCCATTTCCGAATCGGCGAAACGCGGGCGCGATCTCTTTTTCTCGGAGACGCTCGAGTGCTTTCATTGCCACGGCAATTTCAATTTTTCCGATTCGATATCGCACTCCGGGAGCGCATTCACCGAAACGATGTTTCACAACACCGGCCTGTACAACATCGACGGCAAAGGTGCCTTTCCGTCGGACAATGTCGGGCTCAAAGAAGTCTCGCACAAGGACTCCGACATGGGCCGGTTCAAGGCGCCCACGTTGCGCAACATCGCGGTCACGGCACCGTACATGCACGACGGGAGCATCTCCACCTTGGACGAAGCGCTCGATCACTATGCCGCGGGCGGGCGCACCATCGCGACCGGTCCGTACGCCGGCAATGGTTCGAAGAGTCCACTCAAGAGCGACCTAGTGGTCGGATTCGTAATTACGGCCGAACAGAAGGCCGATGTCGTTCATTTTCTCGAGAGCCTGACGGACAATGAGTTCTTGCATGATCCACGCTTTTCCAATCCGTGGACCGCGGGAGAGAGTCCATGAAATACGCTAGCAGCATGGGTCGCATCGCCGTCCTCACGGCATTGGCCATCGGCCTTCCCCTGGTTTCGTCCGTCGCCTGTTCGGGCTCGGACTCCGACGGCGTCACCGTCGCCGTGGACCTGGAAGCGCCTTCGAGCACCAAGCAGAGCATGGTGACCAAAACCTGGACGACCGATCTCGGTTACACGGTGACCCTGCAAGACGCCTACCTCGCGACGGGCAGCGTGGAGATCGTGCCGTGTGCTTCGGCGGCAAACCGGTTCGAGCTGAGAGACCTGTTCTCGGTGCGCGAGGCGCACGCCCACGTCGAGGGAAGCCCGACGAAGCTCGGCACCCCCGTGATCGAGTCGCTGCTTGCGGCCGGAGGCACCCGCGTCCACGTGGGAACGATGGCGCCGCCGCCCAATTCGTATTGCCAAGTTCGATATGGCGTTCGCGCGGCCGACGGCGACGCGGTCGGGCTCCCCAGCGACGTCTCCATGGTCGGCAAGTCGATTTACCTGCGCGGGACCCATGCGCGCGCGGGCGGCCAGCCGGTGGCCTTCGAGGCCTCGTCGGGCAGCGCCTTGGAGGTCACGGCCTCGCTTGGCCCGACCATGCTGTCGGGGAGCGGAACGCAGTCGGCCGTCTTGGTCGTACACAAGGTCGCCGACACGTGGTTCGACGGCATCGCCTTCGACACCGCGGCCTCCGACGACATCGCACGCGCGGTGCTCGAGCACGTGCGCCAATCGCTCACCATCGCCAAACAGTGAAGCGCCGATCGATTACCGGCCTGGGGATGCTCCTCGGGGCAGCGCTCACGCTGCTCGGCACGCGCAACGCCGACGCGTGCGCGGTGTGCGGCTGCGGCGATCCCACGCTCACCGCGATGGGCGCGGAAAAGCCCGCGCCCTTCCGGCTCCGCGCCGCCGTCGAATGGCGCCATCGCACGGACAACATCGGTCAAGAGCGGGTCGACCAGATCCGCCTCACCGAGGACCGCTTCGACGCGCAGCTCGCCTTTGCGCCGATCGACCGGCTTTACCTGCTGCTCACCGTGCCGACCTTGCGGCGCACCGTGAGCTACGTCAACGAAGCCGAGCGCACGCGGTGGGGGCTCGGCGACATCGAACTGCGCGCCAAGTTCTTTCTCTATCAGGACCGCGACTTCCAGCCGCGCCATCTCGTGTCCGTCGTCGGCGGCGTGAAGCTGCCCACGGCACCGCTCCAGCGCAACGATGCGGGAAGGCTCCTGCCCATCGAGCTGCAGCCCGGCACCGGATCGTTCGACCCCATCGTGGGCCTCTCGTACGCGTACTTCGCGAACCCCATTTCGTTTTACGCCAGCCTCCAAGGCACGTACCCCACGAGCGGCACCGAAGGCTTTCGCGCCAGCCCGTCGCTGCGCACCACCACCGCGCTGCAGTACCAAATCGTGACCCCGCTGGCCGTGCGCGCGGGCATCGAAACGCGCACCGACGGCAAGTCGCTCGAGGATGGTTCGCACTCGCGCGATTCGGGCGGATTCATCGGTTACGGTGCCGTGGAGGCCTTGGTGAGCCCCCTCACCGATCTCATGCTATTTGCCTCGTTCCGCATGCCCATCCTCAACGCCCTCGAGGGGTACCATGACGAAGGCCCGATGTTCGGTGCCGGCGTCGCCCTGGACTTCTAGCGGCTCGTGACATGGTCCCGCCCAGCAGCACCCCCACCGCCGACATCCGCCACGTGAGCCCGAGCATCGGCCTCGCATGGTTGGTGCGGCTTCGCTGGGGCGCGGTGGGCCTGCAAACGGTGCTCGTGCTCGTGGCGCGGCTGGCGCTCGGGCTCACGTTCCCGCTGACGGTCATCGTGCCGCTCCTGGTGGTGACGGCGACGTCGAACGCCGCGCTGGCGCTCGGGTTGCGCCGAGGCGCACGGTCCTCGCAGCGCATCTTGACCGCCGTGCTCGTGTTCGACACGCTCGTGCTCACCTTGATGCTCCACGCCACCGGTGGGGCGGCGAACCCGTTTTCCGTCTTTTACCTGGTGCAGGTCGCGCTGGCGGCCCTGCTGCTCGATGCCAGCGGCACATGGCTCGTGGCCATGTTCACGAGCATCGGCTTCGGGACGCTCTTCGCAGGGCTCGTCTTTCCCGGCGTCGCGCCCGTGCAGCCCCACGTTCACCACGCCGGCATGGACATGTCGGGCTCGTCGTTCTCGGTGCACCTGCAGGGCATGTGGGCGGCGTACACCTTGGCCGCGCTCTTCGTCGGGTACTTCGTCACGCGGCTCGCGCGCGCCCTCGAGCGGCAGCGGCGGGACCTGCTCGCGCTGCAAGAGGTGGCCGCCAAGGCCGAGAAGCTCGCGTCGTTGAGCACCTTGGCGGCGGGCGCGGCGCACGAGCTCGGAACGCCGCTGGCCACCATCGCGGTGGTCGCCAAGGAGCTCGAACGCGCCAGCGAACGCGCCGGTGGGGACGTGAAACTCGACCCAAAGAGCATCGCCGACGATGCGCGGCTGCTCCGCGCCGAGGCGGAGCGGTGCCGCACGATTCTCGCGCAGATGGGCGCCCACGCCGGGGAAAACCAGGGCGAGGCACCGCGCGCGGTGTCGGCGAACCGCATCGCCGAGGACGTGCTGGCCGCACTCGATGAAGGCCGCAGCAAGCGCGTCGCCGTTCACGTGAGCGATGCGGCCCTGACGGTGATGGCGCCGCCGCGTGCACTGGTGCAGGTGCTGCTCAACGTGGTGCGCAACGGCCTCGATGCGAGCGACGACGTGCCGTCGCCGCGCCGGCAGGTCCGCCTCGAGCTTTCGCCGTCCACCGCGGGCGGCTTCGTCGATTTCCAGGTGACCGACGAAGGCTCGGGCATCCCGCCGGAGCTCGTGGTGCGCCTCGGCGAGCCGTTTCTCACGACCAAGGCACCCGGTCGCGGGCTCGGGCTCGGGCTCTTTCTGGTGCGCGCCTTCGTCGAGCGAACGGGTGGCCGGCTCGACATCGCCTCGCGCGTGGGCGAGGGCACCAAAGTCACCTTGTCCGTACCCGCAGGAGAAGCCTCCGCATGAGCGAAGAAACCCCGCGATCCATCCTCGTCGTGGACGACGACGACACCTTCCGCACCCGCTTGGTGCGCGCCTTCGCCGATCGCGGCTTCGATGCCCGCGGCGCCGCCAACGGCGAAGAGGCCTTGCGGCGGGCCCGCACCGAAAGCCCCGAGTACGCGGTGGTGGACCTGCGCATGCCCGGCGATTTCGGCCTGGACGTGGTGCGCGCCCTTCGCGAAATCGACGAAGCCACGCGCATCGTCGTGCTCACCGGCTACGGGAGCATCGCCACCGCCATCGAGGCCATCCGCATGGGTGCCGTCGATTACCTGACCAAGCCTGCAGACGCCGACCAGATCTTGGCCGCCTTCGAAACCGGGCAAAAGGGCAAGCGCCCCGAGGACGCGGTCGCCACCGATGGAACCCCGAGCCTCGCGCGGGTCGAGTGGGAGCACATCCAGCGCGTCCTCATGGATTGCAGCGGCAATGTCTCTCAGGCTGCACGGCTCTTGGGCCTTCACCGCAGGTCGCTGCAACGTAAGCTTTCAAAACGTCCCATGCGCCGGTAGAACGACGCCCATGGCGGGTGAAAAAAGCCGGGCGTTGATCGACGAGCTGGGCCGGTATGTCATTGCGGATACGAAGCCGTTCGGTGTCGATCTGGCGAAATCCGAGGGGATGTACCTTGCGACGGTGGATGGCGAGCGGCTCTTCGATTGGGCCGGCTACTACGGAGCCAAGCTCATCGCGCACAACCACCCACGGCTCTACGAAGAAGGCTACGTGAAGCGGCTCGTCGTCGCGGCGAACAACAAGACGGCGAACCCCGACTTTCTCACGCCCGAGTGTGTCGCCTACTACCGCGAGCTTCACGCGCTCGCGCCGCGCTCGATGCGGAGCGAGTCGCTCGAAGTGTACGCGGTGAACTCGGGGGCCGAGGCCGTCGAGAACATGATGAAGTACCTGATCAACCGGCACCACGAGCGGCTGCTCGCGCAGGGCAAAATCTCGGCGGCACGCAGGTTCGTGTACTTCGAGCAAGCGTTTCACGGTCGCACCGTGTTCGCGCTGAACGTGACGCGCGTGTCGCACGATCCGGTGATGACCAAGGATTTTCACGGCTTCATGCCGGGCAACATCCAGGTTCCGTTCCCGGCCATGGATTCGACCGTCCCCGCGAGCGAGATCACGGCGCGCATGGAGCACACGCTCGGGGCGCTCGAGAATGCGTTTCGGCAATACCGCGACGAGGTGGTGGCCGTCATCGTCGAGCCGCTGCAGGGAGCTGGCGGCCATCGGATCGCACCGCCGGAGTTCTTCCCGCGCCTGTCCGCGCTTTGCCACGAGCACGGAGTGCAGCTCGGCTTCGACGAAGTGCAGACGGCCGGCGGGACGACGGGGACGTTCTTCGCCATCGACCAGTTCGACCTGCCGCACCCGCCGCAGGCCGTGGCCACCGGGAAAAAGCTGGCCAACGGCGCCGTGTACATGCAGCGGCCGATGAAGGATCTGGGCGTGCTCGACTCGACCTGGGGCGGCACGCTCGCCGACATGGTGCGCTTCGTTCAAGAGATGGACATCGTTCGCAGCGAACGGCTGATCGAGCAGGTGCCCGAGAAGACCACCGTCTTGGTGGACACCTTGGAGTCGCTCGCCCGGCGCTTTCCCGAGGTGCTGTACAACGTGCGCGGGTACGGCCTCTACCAGGGCTTCTCGCTGCGCGATCCCGCCATGAAGGGCAAGCTCGTGCGCCTCGCGCTGGAAGAGGAGAAGCTTCTCTTGCTGGGCGCCGGCGAGGACACGATTCGATTGCGCCCGCACCTCCACGTGTCTATTCCGGACATCGTGAAGCTCGGCGAGCACCTCGAGCGGCTCGTCAAAAGACTCGCTTGAGGTACCCGCGGCTGTAGGCCACGTATCCGCCGGCAGCGAGTGCGAGCAGCGCGAGGACGACGAGGAAAAAGCCGCCGCTGGACTTCTTCGGCGCCGGCTTCTCCGACGCGGGCTCGGGCTCGGGAGAAGCATCGGGAGCAGGAGCGGGAGCGGGGAGAGGACGCGCGGCCGCTGCCTCTTTCTCTTGCCGACGCTCGTGCAATTGGTAGCCGTACGCGCGCATCTTGCGGAGAAGGCGCGTGCGCTCGGCCTCCGCCGTGGCACGCCCCAGAAGCACGAGACCATGGCGCACGGAGCCGAGATCGGCGAGGCGCTGTTCGTAGGCTTCGCTCGCGGCGGCATCGCGCACGTTCGCCGCGCGCGCAGCACTGCGATAGAAGACGTCGGCCTTCTCGGAATCGCGCTCGTAGTAGATGCCGAGCTCGTAGAGGTTCGCCACGTACACCTTGGCCGGAACCGAGCCCGCATCGGCCGCGGTGCGCAGGTGCGCGGTCGCTTTCTCGAGATCCTGCGCCACCACCCCGCCCGTGAGGTGAAAGAGCGCGAGGGCATACTCGGCCTCCGCGCTCCCCAACGCGGCCGCCGCACGGTATGCGGCCATGCATCGCGCGAGATCTTTCGGCGTGTCGTTCGTCCCCACACGGTGCGCGCGCGCCAGTGCGAGCAGGGCCTCCACGTCACCGGCCGACGCAGCCTCGTCGATCGGATCCAGCGGGGCTTCGGCCTCTTCGGGCTCCTGGTTATCTCGAGGGGTTCCCGTCATGATTGATCAACGTAGCAAGCACGGACGAGAGCAGTTTGACCCGTGGCTCGTCGCCGGCAAGCTCGGTGCGACCACCGGCATTGCCGAGGTAGAAGCCCTCGAGCTGTCCGGACCAATGGGCGAAGTGGCCGCTACCGGCAAAGACGACCTCGGCGTCGCCGCCAGGCCCACCCTCGCCTTCGGCATCGAGATCGACGCTCCCCCAGTCGATCTGGGCCGGGCTCTCCACGTCGCCCACAGCCTCCGACCACGAGAGGCGCACCGGCAGCGCGGGCGTGTGCCGCGGCCGCGGGGCGAACAAGTCGACCATCGAATCGGCGATTTTCACGGCGAGGATGCGCGCCACCAAGCCGACGTCCACCGTGGTGCGCACGAAATACGGGTAAACCGCGGTGCCGAGAAGCGGAAGAATTTTCTTCGACGTGCAAACCTCGCGCACGTAGCGATCGGCCAGCGCCGCCGGCACGCCAACGTCCGATTCGCGCACGCGGGTCATCGCCGCGTTGGCCCACCAGCGCAGCACGTGCGCGAGCACCTTCTTGACCTTGTCGCTCGCCTTGATCGACATCGGCGCGACCTGCGCGAGGATCGTTTTCACTTCGTCCTCGATGTCTTCCTCCGACGCAAGGACGAGCCGCACGAAATCGCCGAAGGCGCGTCCGCTCGAGCGCCGGATCATCTCGTGTTTCACCGCCGTCACCAAGGCTTGGGCACTCGCGGCAAGGCGCTCGCGCTGCTCGGTTTCGTCCTTGGACGGGGTCATCGAGCGCAGGAGCCCGACGAGCTCCGCACGGATGCTCTCGGCTTCGTCCTGGAGCTCCTTATCCTTCACGCGCTCCGCCATCTTCGAGCGCAACCGGCTCGCCAACAGCGACACACCGCTCTTGGGCAAGCCGTTTTCCTCGCCCTCCACCGCCGCCCACTTGGCTTCGGCATCGGCCATGTGGCGCGCCACCGCGCGCGACTCGAAGTAGCCGCGCTTCACGGTCTCGTAGTCGGCATCGCCGGGACCGAGCGTCCGCATTTGGTCCGCGTACGGGTTGCGGATCCAAAACATGTTCGAAAAAGCCTCTTTGCCCCACTGGTAGACCCACGACGACTGGCTCTTCGCCCAAAAGTCGACGCACGCCTCCTGCACGCGCGATTCCCAGCGGTCTTTCGCGTTGTCGCTGCGCAGAGCGCCCAGGCTCATGTCGAACTTGGTGAGCGCCACGAAGAGGCTCGGGCTCTTGATCTCGTTCGGCGAGAGCGGTGCACCGGATTGGCGGATGCGCAGCCAATTTTCGACCTGCGACTGAAGTTGCACCGCCTCCGGCTTGGTCGGCCCGGGCGAACAAAGAACGAGCGCGGTGATCTCGCGGTCGAGGGCATATTGTTCGAAGAGAAAGGTCAGCTTGCCGCGCTTGTACACTTCGATGGCGTGCTCGAGCCGGCCGACGTTGAGCTCCGCGGGGCCGAAGCCATTGATGCCTTTGAGGGCGCGGCCACCCGGAAAATCCAGGAGATCGGTGCCGTCGAGCAGGCCCCCTGCTGCCCGGGCGTCCGGGCGCAGGACGAGGCGCAGCTCGGCGATGACCGCCGAGAGAATGCCCGGTTCGATGGCCACCTCCCGCCCGAGCTCGGGCACGAAGGCCCGCACCGGCTCACGCGCCGTTCCCAGCGAATTGAGGCAGCCTGCATCGATGATGCTCGTCGCCCCTTGGGTCGCGCGCACGTGGTCGAGGCCCACCTCGACGTGAGAAGCGTGGCCCAGCACCTCGAGCCCTTGCACGAGCACGCGCAGAAGCTGCTCGAGCGTGCGCGCATAACCGGGGCCGCCGACCAGCAGCGAGTAGACGAGGATCCACCCCGGCGCCGTGGTGATGGTGCGCGCCCAGCCCGCATCCAGCGACTGCATCTGACGACGCAGCTCGTTCAAGTAGGGGTGACGGTCGTGGTACTTTTTCTGAAGGTTGTGCCAGACGCTTTCCCAGGCGGTGGCATAGAGCGCGGGCGCCGGCGGCCCTGCTTGCACGCGCGCATCGCGCAAGCAGCGTGCGACCCGCTCCGCATCGACCGGCGGTGCGGTGCACTCGACGAGGAAGCCCGTGGCCAACGACTCGAGCAGCACGTCCAGGGGCAGAACCTGGCATTCGAAATCGCCGCGGGTCAGTGGACGGCCGGGCAAGGTCGAAAAGCGCGTCACCACGCCGGTGGACTCGACGCCCTTGGCTGGGTTGATCTCGCGCAAAAAATCGAGCTCGCGCTCCCCCGACACGACGCGGAGATGCCCCAGCTCGTGCGAGAGCAGAGCCCCCACGAGAAAGCTTTTTCCTGCCTGCGAGGGGCCGAAGAACCCGAGGCACTGCGGACGGCCGAAGGCCTTCTTCAACTTCTGCGCGCGAAGCCGCAAGTCGCGCAAAAGCGGCGCCTCGACCATGTCTTCCGAGGCGCCCAGCGCCATGGATGCGCCCTCTTCCAGCCTCGTGATGCTGTCGGCAATTTGCTGATCTAGTTGTGCCATCGGCCGTTCTTGTCCTGCCATTGTACCTTCACGGAGCCAAAGGATCCGCCCGGACGAAGCGTGACGTCGAAGGTCGCCCCCTCCCCCGTCCGCGGCGATTGCGGATCGAGCTCATCGACCCCACCGCTCACGCGCCAGCGAACCGCGTCAGGCTGAAAGTGCGAACGATGCGGCAGGCCTTTGTCATCGGTGCCCTCGCCTCCGCCGCCACCTCCGCTGCCGCTGCCACCTCCGCCCCCACCGCCGCTACCACCTCCCGGAACGACGATGATCTTCTCCTTCCCACCTTTGCCAATCAACCGAACCCGCACCCCGCCATCGGCGAGCTTCACGGCGCCGCCATCATGCCATTCCCCGGCATCTTCACCAGCATCCGCGACGCCCGCGGCATCGCCTTCCATCGCCGCATCCACCCCGGCATCCGCAACCGCCGCGGCATCCGCAACTGGGACCGCACCATCGGCCAACACCGCCACATCGGGCCCGGCATCCAGTGCCGCCACCCCGCTCTCCTTCCCACACCGCTGCAACAACCAAGCAACGAGCAGAAGAATCGCCAGAATCCCCACCCCCAACAACACCCACCACCACCACGCCCGCCCCTTCTTCTTCTCGACCTTCTTCTCCTCGACCTCAGCCTCTGCCTCTAACTCTCCCCCCGCACCCGCACCCGCACCCGCACTCGCACCCGCACCCGCACTCTCCCCAACCACCGCCCCGACGGCAGCAACAGCCGCGACAGGCGCGGGGCCTGCATCAACCGCCGCCCGCTCGAAGAAGCGCCCAAAATCGTCATACCCGTAGATGAACTCTTCCTTGCGCGACAAATCCCGCGGCGAAGCACCCCAGTTGACGACAAAAAGCTTCTTCTCGCCCGGCGAATAGAAATAATTCGCATCCGCCGCCGCATCCCCCGCCGTCGCGACGAGCGCCGGCACGGTAAACGCCGATTTGAACTTGTAATAACCGGACTGCGGATTGGCGAACTCCTTGGCCACGCGCTCGACGCAGGCCAAAAACTCGCGCATCGCCGGTCCGACTTCGGCAGCGTGGGTCGCGCGGGCTTCGGCCAAGGGGATTCGCCCCGCCACGTTCCACGCGACGCGCGTGGGGAGGCTGTCGCTGCCCTCCGTGTCGGGCACGAGCAACCGCCCATCGAAGAACTTGGGCTCGTTCAAGTCCGGCGCCAACTTCCAAATGGAAACGCCGCCAACGAGATTTGGAAGCCAGGTCGTATTCGGATTGGTCATGTTCGCACTTCGGCCCGCACGCGCACGAGGCCATTCGCCCCCACGCGGCACAAGAAGCTCTGCGGCGCCACGATGCGTGCCCCCGTGGCCACCGCGCCTTGCGCCCGCTCGTGAACTTGAGAATCGAATATCGTCTGATGATCGATACTCTCGAATCGAACGTGCTCCAGTTCTCCATTCATGAGCGAAGCCAATAGCGGCGAAATCTGTAGCCGCCCTTCCAACGCGGTGACCTCGACGAAGCGGTAATACAGCCGGCTCGCCACGAGCCCTATCCGCATTTTCGACTCTTCGTCCATCGGCACACGGAAATACACTCCAAAGGCACATGCCAGCGGAAATGCGGTTTCCTCGTGCTCGCCGGCCGACAAACTCGCGCCCAACGTCGCGAAGAACACGCGCAGTGGATACGATTTGTCCCCAACCTGTGCCCCCAAGATCGATTCATCCAACAAATCGACCATGGCCAGCTGCCCCACCAATTTGCCTGCCGCCGCCGCGTGCTCCCCACCCTCGCCGCTGCGCGCGGGGTCACGAGAAAGCACGGAGAGCAGCTCGCGCTCCAACTTCTCCGGATCGATCGCCTTGAACAAGGCACCCATCAAATCGCGCAGTTTGTCGTCAGACATAGTCGAGCAACTTGCGGAAGATGCCGGTGTCGAGCCAATAACGGTCGCTCACGATCGTCTTCAATCGGAGGACGAAATCGTCCGGCGAGAATTGGTAAACGTTGCGATGCGATATCACCTGCGTGATGCTCACCGTATTCTTGTCGACGGCAAATGTCAGGCTGACCCGGTCCTCCAAGAGCGCCCGCTCCACATCCGCATTCTTCGGTAGCACCACGAACAGCGGCGCTGCATCCATCTCCTCGGCGTCGACGTTGCGGAAGCCAATGGTCATCCCGCTCGTGTAAAGGAACGTGGCATTGCGCGAAAATTCGTTTTGGCGCGGGATGTGCGGTTCTGCCTCTTGATACAAGCCGTAAATGGGCGATTGCTCGATGTCTCGTACCTCGTCGAGCAGGAAGTTAGGCAGTCGATTGCGACTCGCAAGATGCAAAATCATCGATCCGGCCGCCACCGTCGATTTCGGGTCGATGATCAGGCCTGCGTGCCGCCACTTCGACGGATACCAATCGCCCACACGGTAATTGGCCATGGACTTGAGCCGTGGCCCCACCACCGGCATTTCGCCGACGAAGATCTCCCGCACGCAGGGGAGCGCGGACGCCCGCCCCGCGAGCACCACCAGATCGACATCGAACTGGGCGACGATGTCCGCATAGCGACGGAGCGGCTCGCGCAGGACCGAGACGATGGTTTCCTCGATTTCGGCACGGTCGAAACGGAAGAACAAATTCTGGAATCCTGGAAAGCCTGGCACCACGCCCGACAAGAAGCGATTCGCCTCCTCGAGCACGGCCGTCGAAAAGTTGGCCGACGGAAAGAGCCGCGCGATGTCCGGAACGGCATATTGCTTGTCCGGCACGTGATCCGCCGGCTCGAATCCCTCCGCGATGGCCCAGAAGCAACGCGCGAGCGGCAGCCAAAAATAGGGAACCAGTTTGGCCTTCAACGTGCGCCACGAAGCACCGTGCCCGGCGTCGCTTTCGCCGAACAAATGAATGATGCGCGTCCGCGATGCGGGCGTGGGCAACTGCGCCAAAATTTGCGTGAAGACGATCTTCTCGATCAGAGCGCAGCACACGTCGTCGCCGGCGATGTTGACGCCATCTTGGAACAACTTCGTAATGGCGAGCGACGTTCCGCTGCCCGGCATTTTGTCGCGGTATTCGGCAATCATGACGTCGCTCGTGCCGCCGCCGATGTCCACGGAAGCAACGCGCAGCGCGCCTTCTTTCCGCCCGTACACCGTCACGAGTTCCTCCATGCTCCCGCGGAAGTTCTCGGCGACCTCTTGATAGAGGTAAACCATCTGCGCGGCGAGCGCTTCGTCCACGAAGAGGAACGGATCGAAGCGCACCTGCCCCGCGTTGCCCGCGGCTTCGCCGGGCTCCATCGGCTGCACGTTGGGAAGCCGCGATGAATCGGTGTGGAGCAAATAGCCCACGAGCATCACCGCATTGCGAACGAGGCCCTCGTAGACGGCACGCTCCTCCGCGCGCATGGCCGAGGGGTACGTCATCACCAAGTGCCGCAGCACCCGCGGCACACCCTCTTTGCCCTGGAAGGCCGCGTACGCGGGCGCGTTGATCTGAGCCATGGCCTGCGACAGAATTTCCACCAAGGCAAAGAGCATCATCGTGCGCGGCGCATAGCGCGGCTCCGCAGGCGTCGCGGGACCGTCCGGACGCAGGGTCAAGCCGCCGCCGTCTTCGGCGATGTACTTCAGAATGCGCCCGAAAATGGGTTTGTACTCCCCGGCCGGGGCGCCCACACTCGTGGCGAAAAACCACGGCTCGTGGGTCGCGCGATCGTCCCAGAGGTAGCGCTTGGGCCCCGAGAGGCTGCACGCGTAGCGATGCGGCGTTTCCAGCGCGCGATCCAGCGCCTCGCGCCCCATGCGGGCAATCGACGGCAGCGCGAAGCCGGTGCCCGTGCCGAACGGCGCCACCGCTTTGTCGAACGGCGACGGAAGAAACGTGATGCGCGAGTCGAAGGTCGCATCGCTCGTGCGGAATGGGTCGAGCGAATTTCGCAATTCGAGCGGCACGGTCAGAAGCTGCCGCCCATCTTGCTCCTGCCGCGCCTCGACCAGCGCCGCGGTGGAGCGTGAATTCCCGAGGTCCACCACCAGCGAGACGGGGATGGCCAGCTCGGGACGAACCTGGGACAC
This sequence comes from Sorangiineae bacterium MSr11367, assembly GCA_037157805.1. Taxonomy (NCBI): domain Bacteria; kingdom Pseudomonadati; phylum Myxococcota; class Myxococcia; order Myxococcales; family Pendulisporaceae; genus Pendulispora; species Pendulispora rubella. Next base: position 9,638,581 of record CP089983.1, read on the forward strand.
CTGGATGCGCGGCAACGCCGGTGCAAGTGCCTCCAGCACCGCGGCGAACTTGAACGTGCACCGCTCGATGCCGCCTGCCTCCAGCTTGCGCAGCCACTCGCGGGTCTCGGCGTGGTCGAGAAATGCCGCAAGCTCGGTCCGATCCAAGGGACGAAAGGGGCGCCCTTCATCGAGCTGCGGATCGAGCGCGCGCCCGGCCGCGCCGGCATAGGCCAATGTATCGATGGCCAGCAGGATCCGCGGTCGCCGGGCGTCCTCCGCCGAGAGGAAAACTTGAACGGCGTGCGGTGCGGAAAGCTGGTAGGGCACGGGGAGCCAGCGGTTCGACAGCTCCGCGATGTGCTCGAGCGCCGCGATCTCCACCGTGGGCTTTTCGCCTTCGCCGGCACGGCGGACGCTCGCGCCGGCCGCTCCCTGCACCAGCACGAAACCGCTCACCGTGTCGGGCAGCTCCGACCCAAGCTCGATCTCGTGGTAGACGACGCCCGTGTTGAAAAATAGCTCGAGGATGCCCGCATTCGGCTCGATGCGCGCGGACGATCGCGCCACCACGCCTTCGGCAGGCCCTTTCCCATCTTCGCCGAGCGATACCTTGCGCTTGACCATGTCGTACGGTTCTCGACCTTTATCACGTACGGCAGCCCGCCAACCTTACTGTCGGAGGGTTCGCCTTTCGGATCGAAACTCGCGGCGAAGTCGAACCGCGGCAACGCGACAATCGCGGCGGGGCCGCTGCCATGCCGTTTCGACAGGCGAGAGTCGCCGCAACGTTTGGCGCCTCTCGCATCGAGTACCGGGCAAGGGCGCCGGTCCCGCCGGGACTGTCCCGCTGCCGCGGTTCGACTGGCTCGAGGATCTCGATTCGAAACTCAACCTCCCACTGTAAAGTTCGGCTAATATTTCTCCTTCGGCTCTTTCTCGGTCAGCACTTCGACCTTGGGCAAAATGTCGTGGGCGAAGCGATCGCGCACTTCACGGGCGCGTGCTTCGTCCTCGCGCGAGGGAACGGCAATGCCTACGATGAGGCACGCGCCCTTCCAGGCCGGGTACGCGGCGAAGGCCACCGCATACGATTCACGCTCGGCCAACGTCGCCGTCTTCGCAAACACGGAATCGATTTCCACGATGCGCCTCGATTTGTCCTCGGGGCGATTCCACACGAAGGCCGAAGGCGCCTCGTGCGTGAGGTCCACCTCGAAGCTTTGCACCCAGGGCATGGCCCACTCCTCGAAGCTCTTGCCGCACACGCCCTGCGTGTCGTTGTCGGCCACGTGGGTCACGACGCCGCCGACGATGGCGTGGTGCTCTTTGCCGTAGCGAAAGCCCACCAGGCTGGGCACGCCCATGAACTTCACACGCGTCCAATGTTCCGCGTCGGGAAGCAGGATGCGCATGCTCTGCTGCTTGTCGACGCGCCCTCGCAGCGGAGCAACCTTCAATTGCTCGAGGGCGGCCGCGTGCCCATCGCCCCCTCCCCCGCCCTGCGCCGCGTGCCCGTCATCCTTGGGGGGGGACGCCGGCGCGACCACGGTGGAAGTTCTTCCACCCGAAGCATTCGAGGTTCCCGTTCCCGAACACCCGCATGCCACCGTTAAGAGGCCTATCGCCGCCACCCGAAGTATCATTCGTACCCGTTTCCTTGGACGAATGAAGTGTAGCTCAAAGTCACCTCGCCCTCCCGAGGGCTCCCGAAGTCTCCTCGGCATGCTCCGTGCTCATCTGGCGAATCACCCGATGGCTGGCTTTCGCTTCCCGCTCCTCTTCCCTCTCCTGCTCGCCGTGTCCGCAGGCCTTGGCGCCCTGACGCCCAGCTTTTCCATCGAGCCACTTCCCCCGGCGTCGCAGGAGCCGCCCCGCGGTGGCAACGGTGACAAGAGCGATCCGCCACCCGCCGACGACGGCGCCACCGCCCCCGTTTGACGCCTGTATGATCCCTGCGTCGGGGTGACGCACGGAGGATACATGCCGGGCGACCGCATGGCTGGAAGGCCACAACGAGATGCGGTACACCCGTAAGATGAGCACGACCTCCGTCTCCCCGACAGGCGCCCCGTTCGCGAGCTCGAGCTCGGTGCTGGCAGGGCCCCCGAAAGTTCCGACCACCAACCCGCGTCTTTTGGCGTGGGTCAACGAAATGGTTGCACTCTGCAAGCCGGACCACGTCGTGTGGGCCGACGGCAGCGAGGAAGAAAAAGATCGCCTCACCAAAGAGGCGGTCGACGCGGGCGTGATCACTCCGCTCAATCAGGAAAAGCTCCCGGGCTGTTACCTGCACCGCTCCAACCCGAACGACGTCGCCCGGGTCGAGCAGCTCACCTTCATCTGTACCCCAACCAAAGACGAGGCCGGGCCGACCAACAACTGGATGGCCCCCAAAGAGGCTTACGACAAACTCGGTAAGCTCTTCGACGGCTCGATGCGCGGCAAAACCATGTACGTGGTGCCGTACATCATGGGCCCGGCCGGCTCGCCGATGTCGAAGGTCGGCGTCGAGTTGACCGACAGCGTCTACGTGGTGCTCAACATGCGCATCATGGCCCGCATGGGCACGATCGCCCTGAAAGAGCTGGGCGACTCCAACGACTTCAACCGCGGCCTGCACTCGGTGCTCGACTGCAACCCGGAGCGCCGCTTCATTTGCCACTTCCCGCAGGACAACACCATTTGGTCCGTGGGCAGCGGCTACGGCGGCAACGTGCTGCTCGGCAAAAAGTGTCTCGCGCTGCGCATCGGCAGCTACCTCGGTCGCAAAGAAGGATGGCTCGCGGAGCACATGCTCATCCTCGGCGTGGAGAGCCCCGAGGGCGAGATGACCTATGTCGCCGCCGCCTTCCCCAGCGCCTGTGGCAAGACCAACTTCGCCATGATGGTGCCCACGAACCGCTTCAAAGGCTGGAAGATCTACACCGTGGGCGACGACATCGCCTGGATGAAGGTGGGCGAGGACGGGCGTCTGCGCGCCATCAATCCGGAGTTTGGCTATTTCGGAGTCGCGCCGGGGACCAACTTCAAGAGCAACCCCAATGCGATGAAGACCATCTCGCACGACACGATTTACACCAACGTGGCGACGACGCCCGACGGTGACGTGTGGTGGGAGGGCAAGGACGGCGACATCCCGAACGAGCTGACGGATTGGCAAGGCCGCCCCTGGTCGCGCAAAGGCTCGACGGAAAAGGCCGCGCACCCCAACTCGCGCTTCACCGCGCCGATGCGCAACAACCCGGCGCTTTCGCGCTTCGCGGAGGATCCGGAGGGGGTGCCCATCAGCGCCATCATCTTCGGCGGGCGCCGCGCCACCACGATTCCGCTGGTCATTCAGGCCTTCAGCTGGACCCACGGCGTCTTCTTCGGCTCGGCCCTCGGCTCGGAAACGACAGCTGCCGCCGCGGGCAAGGTGGGCGTGGTGCGGCGCGATCCCTTCGCGATGCTACCCTTCTGCGGGTACAACATGGCCGATTACTTCGCGCATTGGTTGGAGATGCAAGCATTCATCACCAACCCGCCGAAGGTCTTCATGGTGAACTGGTTCCGCCAGGACAAAAACGGCAACTACCTCTGGCCGGGTTTCGGCGAGAACATGCGCGTCCTCAAGTGGATCGTGGACCGGGCGCGCCTGCGCGTCGGTGGGCAGGAAACGCCGTTTGGCTGGGTTCCACGCGCGGGCGACCTGGACCTTTCCGGCCTGCACATCTCGCACGAGCAGGTCGATGCGGCGACCGAGATCGATCTCGACGAGTGGAAGGCCGAGCTCGAATCGCACGCCGAGTTCTATGGAAAATTCGGCGACCGTTTGCCCAAGGTGCTCGAGCTCCAGCGGGAAATGTTCCTCGCCCGCATCGACGCATTCAAAAAGCGCAAGTGGGGCGCAGGCCAGCTCCTCGACTGAGCCCGCGCACACGAACCAGAGAGAGATTGAACATGAAGGCGGGAAGACGGGAAGGTTTGAGGTTTCTGCTCGTCGACACTGGGCCCAACTGCAAATCCCCAAAAACCCTTCCCGCCTTCCCGTCCTTCATGTGAATTTTCTGATTTTCATGAGAGTTACGAGAGCATGACCGAGCTATTGACCCCCGAGGCGTTCGTCCGCGAACTCGATGCGCAAAACCGCGCAGCGCTCGAGCGCATTGCTGCTGCCACCAAAGGGCCGCCCGCATGTGCCGAGCGCGCGGAGGGCAAAGTGTGCGAGGGCAAGAAGCTCGACGTGGCCACGTTGCTCAAGCTCGCGCTGAAGAACGAGCTGGAGGCCACCGAGTGCGCGGCGGCGTGGATCCCGACGACCACCGACGTGGACGTGAAGCTCGCGCTCGCGCGCCAGGCGGGGGACGAGGCGAAGCACTATCGGCTGATTCAAAAGCGACTGCGCGAGATGGGCGTCGACACGTCGGATCTCGACCCCCTCGCGCAGGGACGGAGCCCGCTCTTGCAGTTCCTCCTTGGCCTGGAGGGAACCGTGGCCAGGGTGGCCGCCGGGCAGTTCACCCGCGAGGCGCTGGCGGTGGTGAAGAACGCGGAGTTCGTCGTCTTCTGCGAAGAGCAAGAGGACTTCCCCACCGCCGCGCTCTACAAGGGCACCATTCAGCCGGACGAAGAGCATCATCACGAGCTCGGTCGTTCGCTCCTTCTTAAATTAGCCACCACGGTGGAAGTGCAGGAGGCGGCGCGTGCGGCGAGCCGGCGCACCCTGGAGCTCGCCGAGGAGCTGCAAGAGATCGCGCGCATGCGTGCGGGCATCACCCGGGCACCGGGCTGCTGAAGTGTGCTAATAAGCCTGGCCGTGCATGTTGCCAGACATCGCGTGATCGAACGTCGACACGCGACCGCCCTCAACGCGACCTACGAGAAAACTTTACGACGGCTCCTCGAGCGAGCCGAAACGAAGCCCTACGCGCTCGCAACGCTGATTGCGGATGCGGTGGTTCGCGCCGGTGTGCTGGCCACGGTGAACGAGAGCTCACCCGAGATTCCCAAGCTGATTCGCGTGGCCGCCCAATCGGGCACCGCCCTCTTTGCACTCGCGCGCAGCGCCGGTCATCCCCTCGAGCTACCTCTCGGCGACACACCCAAGACGGTGAGCGGCAAGCCGGATGACACGCAGATCCACGTCGCGCGCTGGCTCGACACCTTTTGGACGGCGACGCTAGGCCGCGACACGCCCTCCATCGTGCGCCTCCTCGAGACATCGACGGACGATCTTCGCCGCTCGCCCACCAAGGGTGACGAGTTCCAATATCACCTGGTCGATGTCCTTCGCGCAGCGGCCATCGACGACCAGACGGCCGCACTCGAGCACTTGGGCCTTGCCACGCGCAAGACCAGTGCGGAAGCCGTCCGCGTGGTCGCACTCGACCGGGTCGAGGAAATCGAGATTCCCGTTCTGGCCGCGCTCACCCGCCTCCTCGAACGCGACGAAGCGGGCTTCGGCGCCGCCATCCGCATGGTGCTCGAACTCCATGGTCGCTTCTGGAACGAGGGCGAACGCCGCGACGATCTCGCCGGCCTCGTTTGCGTTCGCGCCGGCGCATTGCTCGTGATGGCCAAAGAGCGCGGGATCGTGCCCGACGTCACCTCGGACTTCGTCCCCGCGCTCCTTCTGGATTTTTAGGCTCGATTTCTAGCGCCTCGAGGCGCGGCCAGGGCTGGAACGTTGCATTGGTATCGAAAGCGCGCGTTTCGAAACTACCCAATTGAGTAGTTTCGAAACAATGCGATAGGCCCTGCCAGCGCAGCCGTGACGCCGGCGATTTTTCGGCAGCCGCCCCATCAGACAGGCGGTCGGGCTTTAGGAGGGACAAGGCGTCATTGGGAACGATGCACGCTTGCATTCATTTTTTTTCGAGACGACTCTCTTTGCACCATGACAGACGGGATCGAGTCACGCCTCAAAGAGGAACGCAAATTCGTTCCGAGCGCCGAATTCTCCGCGCACGCGCGCGTCCAGTCGCACGCGGAATACGCATCGCTTTACACGCAGTCGATCGAATCGCCGGAAGAATTCTGGCGCGACCAAACGTGTGATCTCGTATTCCGCACGCGGCCCACGTCGTTCTTGGAGTGGAACCTACCGAAGGCGAAGTTCTTCGGCGGCGCAACGCTCAACATCACCGAGAGCTGCCTCGATCGGCATTTGAAGACGGCGGCGCGCACGCGTGCGGCGATCGTCTGGGAAGGTGAGCCGGGCGATACGCGCACGCTCACGTATTTCGAACTTCACCGCGAGACGGTGCGCCTTGCCACGCAGCTCGCGAGCCTTGGCGTGCGCGCCGGCGATCGTGTCGCGATTTACATGGGCATGGTCCCCGAGACCGCGGTCGCCATGTTGGCGTGCGCGCGACTCGGCGCCACCCATTCCGTCATCTTTGGCGGCTTTAGCTCCGATGCTTTGCGCGACCGCATCAACGATTGCGGCGCCAAGCTTCTCCTGACGCAAGATGGTGCGTGGCGGCGAGGTTCCGTCGTCCCGTTGAAGCAAATGGCCGACGTCGCCGTGGCGCAGACGCCCACCATCGAGAAGGTCGTCGTCCTTCGCCGCATTGGAGGAGAGAAGGCGCCCGTCACGATGAAGGAAGGGCGCGACATCTGGTGGGACGATCTCGTGGCGCGCGAGGCTGCGCCGGAGCATCGCGCGATCGCGGAGAACCCCGCGGCGTTCGACGCCGAGCATCCGCTGTTCGTGCTCTACACGTCGGGCTCCACCGGCAAGCCCAAGGGCGTTCTGCACACCACCGCGGGCTACCTCGCGGGCGCGCACGTCACATCGAAGTACGTCTTCGATCTGCGCGAGGGCGATCTCTATTGGTGCACCGCGGACGTCGGCTGGGTCACGGGCCACAGCTACCTGGTCTACGGTCCCCTCTCGTGCGGCGCTTCATGCCTCATGTACGAGGGCGCGCCCAACTTTCCCGATCCGGGTCGCTTCTGGCAGATCATCGAGCGACACGGCGTCACCATCCTGTACACGGCGCCCACGGCCATCCGCGCGTTCATCCGCTGGGGTGACGACTGGCCGAACAAGGCGAACCTCTCGTCGCTGCGTCTTTTGGGCAGCGTCGGCGAGCCGATCAACCCCGAGGCGTGGACGTGGTACCACCGCGTCGTTGGCGGAGGCCGTTGCCCGATCGTCGACACATGGTGGCAGACCGAGACCGGCTCCATCATGCTCACCACGTTGCCGGGAGCGTGCTTCTCCAAGCCGGGAAGCACCGGACTTCCCTTCTTCGGCGTCGACATCGCCGTCGTGAAAGACCGCGGTGAGCCGTGCGGCACGAACGAGGGCGGAAAGCTCGTCATCAAGAGACCGTGGCCCTCCATGGCGCGCACGCTCTACAACGACGACGAGCGCTTCGTCTCCGCGTACTGGAAACAAATCGAGGGCGTCTACTTCACCGGCGACGGCGCCCGAAAAGACGAAGATGGATATTTCTGGGTCGTCGGTCGCATCGACGACGTGCTCAATGTCGCGGGCCATCGCATCGGAACCGCGGAAATCGAGAGTGCGCTCGTCAGCCATCCCTTCGTGGCCGAAGCGGCCGCGGTCGGAAAGCCGGATGAGCTCAAGGGACAGGCCCTGGTCGTGTTCGTGACCTTGAAGCAAGGTCAGACGGCCAACGCCGAAACCAAGGCGAACTTGAGCAAACACATCGAGAAAGAAATCGGGAAGTTTGCGCGTCCCGATTCGATCCGATTTGCCGATGCACTCCCCAAGACGCGCAGCGGCAAGATCATGCGGCGCCTTCTCAAAGAGGTTGCGTCGGGCGCCACCGAGGCCAAGGGCGATACGTCGACCTTGGAAGATCTCAGCGTTTTGGCAAAGCTGCGGGCCGACGAAGACTGACGCGCCCGCGCCACGGACCGCACGGCACCGGTGAACGTGGCGCACCCACTGAATACCACTTTAACACCAGTGGTTTTGTGGCTCCCAGCGAGGAAGACTTCTCATCGTCGAACGTACGTACGGGGGATGTTGACGTTCGACGATGACGAAGTGACGGGGCCGGCCTCCGCGTACGATCCCACCGGCGCAGATTCGCGCCGGGGATCGCATGCGATGGCAACGCGGTCGTGGAGCGGACGCGTCGTCGAGTCGTTGCGTGGAGCGCTGAAGACGCTGATGCACGCCGTGTTACTTGCCCTCACCACCCTCACGCGCGGCGCCCGGGGCTGAGGGGAGGCCGTTCGTCGCGACGGAAACCTGGATGCGGCGAGGCTTGGCCGCTTCGAGCTTCGGAATGCGAATGCTCAGCACACCGTCGGAAAGTTCCGCGGTCAGATTCGTAGCATCGAGATCCTCCGGCAACGTGTAGGCGCGGCTGAACGAGCCGTAGCTTCGGCCGAGGACGACCTGCGCATTTTTGCCCTGCGCCGGCCCGTTGAATTTGCGCGAGCCCTTGATGGTGAGCACGCGGCCTTCGACGGTAATGTCCAGATCTTCGCGTTTCACGCCGGGGACGTCGACGACGAAGAGTGCGCGCTCGTCGTCGGAAAAGACGTCGATGCTCGGCGAGAACGAACGGCGATGCGTTGCGGTGCCGAAGGTTGCCCCCATCACGTCGTCGAGGGTGCGATCGAAACGGAACAGATTCTCGTAGGTCAACATGTGCGGATACCCTTTCGTGGTCGACGGCGTCGAGCAGATCGCTCCCGTGTCGTGCCGAGCGAGAGAACTGCACGACCGGCAGGGGGGAGACCTGCCGCGACGTGCACGCCTCTCGATCGGCGCGACGAATACGGAGCGTGAATGCACCCGGGATGACGGCACCATGCCGCCTCCGCGTGCCGGCCGCTCTAGCCGGTGACGTTCCTTACGACCGACATCGATAAAGCATCGATCGCGCCTGTCAATATCGGCCCCTTCGAGCGCCGGGCCTTGCCCATGCATTTTCACTTCCCGCGACAGCCTGCACGCGATGGTCTCCGTGCATCCGTCCGCGATCCAACCGTTTCAGAAGTGACTCGGTACGGCGCCCGAGCGCTCGAAGGGGTCTCTGCGAAAGGGGTGTTTGATCAACTGCGTTCGGGTGGTTACCTTCCTTTCTGACGGCGTTTGCTCTTCCGAATTGCCGCTTCATCGTTCTGCTTTTCTCTGCTTCTTTTTCCTCTGCGTCGTCCGTCATGGGAACGACACACGTGGCCATGGGTCCATTCCATCTTTTTCAACCAACTCGACAGAGCCCTTTCCCAGCACTAGTTTGGACACCGTCATGAAACGACCCGCACTTCTTCTGTCTCGACCCCGGCGCCTATTTTTGGCCCTCGCGCTCGCGCTCTTCTCCACGCTCGCGTTCTTCGGAACCGGCTGCCAGAAGTACGACGAGCTGATCGAGAAGGATCAAGTCGCCGAACAGAAATGGGCAGATATCGAAGCTCAACTTCAACGCCGGGCCGACCTCGTCCCCAACCTCGTCGCCACGGTGAAGGCCTCTGCCGCGCACGAAACGGAGACGTTGCAGAAGGTGTCCGAGGCCCGCGCCTCGGCCACGAGCATCAAGCTCACCACGGACGATCTTTCCGATCCGGCAAAGGTCGCTGCCTTCGAAAAAGCGCAATCGGAGTTGAAGGGCTCCCTCTCGCGCCTGCTGATGGTTTCGGAGAAATACCCCGACCTGAAGGCCAACGCAGCCTTCCACGATTTGCAGGTTCAGCTCGAGGGCACGGAGAACCGGGTCCTGCGCGCGCGCGAGGAGTACAATAAGGCCGTGCGCGAGTACAACTCCGAGCTCGGGAAGGTCGGCGGCCAGGTCGTCAACAAGGTCACGGGCAAAGCATTCAAGCCGCGCGTCTACTTCCAGGCCGCCCCCGAATCGCAAGCGGTTCCCAAGGTGTCGTTCTAAAGCCCTCTAGAGAAGGAGAGACGTGCTCGCCCGTTTCTGGCTGATGCTCTTCGCGTGGATCGCCCTCATCGCGATCCCGCGAACCACGTTCGCGTACGAACCGCCACCGCTCAAGGGGCACGTGGTGGATACGGCGGGCAAGCTCACGCCGGAGGACATCTCCCATTTCGACAAGAAGCTCGACGCGTTTCGCCAGCGCGCGGGCTTCGGTGTGGTGGTGTTTCTCACCGGCTCGCTCGAAGGCGAGAACATCGACGACTTCACCTACGAGACCTTTCGCGCGTGGAAGGTCGGCGACAAGGGCCTCGACAACGGCGTACTCCTGGTGATCGCGCCGAACGAGCGCAAGGTTCGCATCGAAACCGGCAAGGGCGTGGGCGGCGAGCTTCCCGACCTGAAGGCGAACGACATCATCCGCAAGCAGATCTCACCGCGGCTCCGTGACGAGCAATTCCGTCAGGCGGTGGAGGCCGGCACCGACGGCATCATCGAGGCACTCGGCGGTACGAGTGGCGACGGCCCGACGAAGGATCGCAAGGTGCTCCGCCGTTCGTCGGGCGGGAGCGTATGGATGTTCGTGCCGTTGCTTCTCCCGCTCGGCATCCTGGTCATCATCCTTTTCGCCATTGCACGCGCCAAGCGGCGCGGCTTCGGGCCGGGGCGCGACCGCGACGACGACGACCGCTGGGGCGGTGGCGGTGGTGGCGGGTTCTACGGCGGAGGCGGCTTCTACGGTGGTGGGGGCGGCTGGGGCGGTGGCGGCGGAGGCTGGGGCGGCGGCGACGGCGGAGGAAGCGGATATTCTGGGGGTGGCGGCGAATCGGGCGGCGGTGGCTCGAGCGACAGCTATTGAAGTGGTATAATCATGGTTATACCGATGCCCCGCAAACCGCGTCCCTCGAAACACATCGTCGCCTTCAAGGTCGAGCCGGAGCTCGCGGCCGTGCTCGACGCCATGCCGAACAAGAGCGAGTTCATTCGCGCTGCCGTTCAAAACCGTCTCGCCAGCGCCTGTCCCCTCTGCCGCGGAACGGGCGTCGCCCCCTTCGGCGGCGTCGGCGACGAGCTTACCAAGCTCGTGCAACAGCACCCGCTCTGCGTCTGCACCGGCTGCGGCGTCAAAGAGCCACGCCCTTGTCACTCACCTGGGCACTGTGAAGACGAGCCACGCATCGAAGCGTTCGAACGATGGGGCATCTTCATCTGCGAAGGCTGCGCCAAGTCAACCTTGTTCTGCACCACGTGCAAAAAGCCTCTGCGCAGCGCCGCCAAGAAAAAGTCGGACCGCTGCGACGAATGCCGCGCAGCCTAACGCGCGCACCGGAGTACAGAAGAGAGATTCACAGGAAGACGGGAAGACGGGAAGGACTGAGAGAGATTTTTTGGGTTTTCCAATCGGCTTGGTGCCGCGATCGGGAGCCCCAAAAACTTCGCCCGTCTTCCTGCGCTCTCGTGAAAATCTCCGTCTGCTAACGCGACTGCACCCGGGTTCGTTACGGCGCCGCGCCGTAGAGGACGTTGGAACGAGTCACCATATTGCTGCTGTTGCACTGCGGGCCGTGCATGACGGGTCGGACGCACCGGAGAAGCTTTGGCTTTCCATGACACCCGACGCGTCGGGGGGCGGACGAGAGATTCACAAAAGGCGGAAGACGGGAAGGACTGAGGGAGTATTTCGAGGGTCCAATCGCCATGATCGGAAGCCTCAAAACCTTCCCGTCTTCCCGTCTTCCTGTGAAATCTCAGTCTTCTACCGCAACGTGACGACGCTCGTCGTTACGGGGCGCCGTAGAGGGCGGCGGCGCCGGAGCGATCGCGGGACGTGAGAACGAGGTCGCCGTTGTTGGTGCCGTTGCACTGCGGGTAGTGCATGACGGAGGCCGAGTCGTACGTCGTGAGCGAGCGCCAGTTGTTGTCCTCGAAGCAGGTGCCCGACTCAGGGCGCGTGTGCTCGTGGCGGAAGCCCAGGGTGTGACCCAGTTCGTGCCGCAGAATGCCCGCCAGCGTATACGGAGCGGTGTTTCCGAACGCGCTCGTGCTGATGAGGACATTGCGGGCCGAACGCCCATCGTTGGGGAAGAAGGCGCGGGCCAGGTACGACGTGGTCGACGTCTGGCGAACGTCGAACACGACGCTGTTGTTGCTCGCCGTGCAGCTGCCGTCTTGGCCGCTGCTGTGGACGAAGTTCACGTTGGCGACGCCTTCCCACGCGGCCGTGGCGCTGTTCATGGCGCTGACCACGGTGTTGTAACGGCTGCCGAACGAGGTGCGGCTCACGCAGTACGTGATGTTGAGTTTCTGGGTGTTGTTCCACTTCGCATCGGCGCCGCCGGCGCGGTGCACGATGAGGGCGCCACTTTGGACGTACTCCTCGTAGAAGGAGCGCAGTGCGTCGACGCCCGAGATGACTTGGTCGCCGTTCACGATGTAGTTCCCGGTCTCGTCTTCACGAGCGACGGTCTTCTCCCACGCATCGAACGAGATCGACGCGGTGGTTCCCGTGGTTTCGGGCTCCGACGCATTGGAATCGGAATCCGCCGCGCAGCCGGCGGAGGCACATGCAATCAGCGATGCGCCGAAAAACAGAACGGTATTGCGAAGAATGGACATGGTTTGACTCACGAAGGCGAGGGTGGGGGGGTTGGAGTCTTCCATCAGCGGGGCGAACGACGACGGCAAGAGTCGATCCCCGTGGAGACGATTCAGGTCGTGGTCCAGCGAAAAGCCAAGAAGGGCAAACCCCGCCCCACGCGAGCCTAAGCGGCGCCTCTTGCGCCGGGCACGTGAGTCACGAAGTACTGGAGGCGCGATTGTCTAACACTTCAACAATTGTCTTACAATCATTTAAGCGCTGATTCTTCCCACTTCTAGAAGTGCGCCCTTCTCGTACTTCGATATACGTCGGCACCAATCCTTGCATACACATCCACTTCGCGCCGCGTCTAACGCGCAACGCACGAGCGCAATGGTTGCCATGGCAGCATCGTTACGGGTTAGAAAAATACGCCAACGACAAAACGACAGCGTCCCCCTGTCCTCGTGAGAGGAAGGGGGACGGACTCAGAATATGAACAGGGAGGACGGGAGATCAGGAGGTCGGAATCAGAAAATCTCCCGCTCTCCCGTCCTCCCTGTTCAACCCAATCTCTGTGATCTTCTCGGGGGGCGTTCTAAGGGCGACTTCTGGGGGGGCTTGGGGGCGCGGAGCCCCCCCAAACCTGACTACGGTGCGCCGTAGAGGGACGCCGCGCCTTGCTTGTCCTTCGTCGTCAGCTTCAGATCGCCCGTTTGCGTTCCATTGCACTGCGGGTAGTGCATGACGGACTTCGGATCGTAGCTCGTGAGGGCGCGCCACTGGTTGTCCTCGAAGCACGTGCCCGACTGAGGACGCGTGTGCTCGTGGCGGAAGCCGAGCGTGTGACCGAGCTCGTGGCGCAAGATGCCTGCCAGCGTATACGGGTCGATGCTTCCGAACGCGCTGGTGCTGATGAGAACATTGCGCGAGGAGCGACCTTGGTTCGGGAAGAACGCGCGCGCCAAGAAGGATTGATCGGTCGTCTGCCGTACGTCGAATACGACGTTGCCGTTGCTCTTGGTGCAGTTGCCGTCCTCGCCGCTCTTGTGGACGAAGTTGACGTTGGCGGCCGCCTCCCACGCGCCCGTGGCCGCGGACATTGCGCTCACCACCGTGTTGTAGCGGCTCCCGAAGGAGCTCTTGCTCACGCAGTAGGTGATGTTCAACTTCTGCGTATTGTTCCACTTCGCATCCGTGGTACCCGGGTGGTGCACGATGAGCGCGCTGTTGTCGTGGACGACGTAATCCTCGTAGAACATGCGCAGCTCTTCGATGCTCTCGACGGGCGTATCGCCGTTGACGATCCACACGCCCTCCTCGTCGACGTGGACGGTCTTCGACCAGTCCTCGAACGACAACGGTGCGGCCGTGCCGTCGTCCGACTCGGACCGATCCGAATCGGCGGCGCAGCCGACCGCCCCAAAGAGCATGAACGAAGCCCCGAAAAGGCCCAAGAGAACGGTTTGGCGAGCGATGGCGGGAAGCTTCTTCGTACGCATGGTGAACTCCATTCAGGGCAACGGAAGGCCGTGCCTTCCAAAAAAGGGAATCGTGCCGATCCCGCCCACAAGAGAAGGCGAGACCGACGAACTCGTGGAAGCCAAGGAGGGAACACCGCTGCACGCGAATCAACCGGCGCGCCGTTTCAACTCTTGGCGCCGTGCACGTGAGTCACGAAGTTCGGGAGAATCGAATCTCTAACACTTCGTCCTATGACCGACAACGCAGTAGCCAATGAAATCTCAATTTTTCCGCATGGATCGTGCCCTGTCGCGAACTCGCGAATGCGTTCGCGCGTCAGTCGCGGGGCGCCGCGTCTCGCGGTGAAGAGGCACGGCGCGCGATGGCCCGTGCCATGCCCACCCCTGCAAGCAGCAGCAGCGGCACGAAGGAAACGTTGTCATCGGGCGCTCCAGCCATTCCGCACTTCGTGCACCCGAACCAGCGGGCATCACGAGCTTTTCGCGGCGGATGCTTGCGCTCGATCACATCGAGCAGTTCCTTGCGTGCCGCCAGCCATGCGCTCCCGCGCTCCGGCCATGCCGGTTTGGCCCTGGCATCGCCCAGCGCGTACGCGATCAGGTCCGCGACGATGGCATCGGTGGTCACCGGATCGACCGCCCGCGCAAGTTGGATGTAGCCCGCGTCTTCGGCCCCGCGGCGTAGGTTCTTCAATCGGACCGACGGGTACACGGTGGGCTTTCCATCGTCGTGCATCCCCGGAGCAACCTGGGTCCCGGGATATACGAGAATTCCATCCCCGTTGGCATGATCGCCGTCGGCGTTGTGAAACGTTTCGCTGACGACGAACGGATCGAACCCCCGTTCGCCGCCGCGCCCCCCGCGGTTGGAATCCAGCCAGAACGTGGATTCCCAGTAGAACCAGTGCGCGACGCCATAGCGCGCGGCGATCCACGCGTTCGCGCGCAGATCCGTGGCCGGCACGTCGAGCATCATCGCCCCCGCGAAAGGCCGCTGGCCGTTGTAGACCCAGATGCGCTTGCCGCGGGTGCGCGCCTTCTCGGCGACCTTTGGCTCGTAGCCTTCGGCCAGCATCATGACGAGATCGGCGGCTTGATCGCGCGGATCCTCGCTGCAGGTCACCCCGACGCGTACCCCGCGGGCTTCCGGAACGGTGCGGAGCAGATCCATCCAGCGTGCGGCCCGGGAGCTCTTGCAATCCTCATCGACGGCGTAGACGAAAAGCTCCGTCGCATTCGCCACACTGCGAACACGCGCCGCGATGCGGCCGACCTCCGCCGCCTTCGCGGCATCGGGCTCGCCGAGCATCCCGTAGGCGCCGATGGCCAGGATCCCCTCGCCCACCCCGATGCCAGGCCCCGCGTAGCCCGATGCCTCGGTGTAGGCCTTGCCCGAGAGCGCGTCCTCTTCCAAGCCGGCGATGGCGCCCGCCGTCGTCACATCGTGGATCGCGCTCACCCGGTGCGCGTGCAGCACCTGCCGAAGCGACCGCTCCGCCCGGCGATCGCCCATTCGCTTCGTCAGCGTCGCGGCGTCGAAAAACGTCGTGATGGCCGCCGGCCCCGGATACGGCAGCAGCGCGTCGGCCACCCGCAGCGAAACGCTTCGCTCCATCAAGGTGCGCTCCCCCGCGCGAACGCGAAGGACGCTCGTGTACACACCGGGGGGCGCCCCCGGCGGCACGTGGATGTCCACCCACGCCGCCCCCCGCGCCGTGGGGCCCGCACGCGTCTCGTCGCCGGGCACCAGGGCGTCGGCGAAAAAGCCCACGTACGCGCCCGCCGCGGGCGCAGCCTTCGGCGTGAAGGCCAGAGAGCCCGGGGATCTCTCGTTGTAACTTGCCCGCTGAATCTCGACGAAACGCTGCTCGAAAACGTCCACCCGCCCCGAAAACGTCGGCGAAAACGGCTCCACGGTGGTGCGCACGTGCTCCAGCACCTCGCCGTCGGGGTCGACGACGACTTGAAGCGCCACCGTCTCGTCCCGCAGAGCGAAAAGATCGATCCCCGATGGCCACACGCTCGCGGGCAGAGGGTGCACCGCATCCCGTGCGACCTTCTCGCCATCGTCGAGCACCGTGACCCGCGCGGCTCGAGCCGTCGATGGCCAGGCCATCGCCATGCACACCACGAGGCCAACGGCGAGCTTCATTGAAAGAGCCGCACCAGCTCGGGCGGCAGTTCCTCCTCCGAAGGCGCCCCTTCGAGCAGCGGCGCGAGCGGTGCGCTCGACAGCGTGTGCACGTAGAGGACGTGCCGATGCCTCCCCTCGGCCACGCGATCCAACGCGGCCGCGAACGCCTTCGCGGTGTACGTCGGATCCAGCGTCAACCCCGAGGCGGCGGCCAGCATGGTGGCATGGTCTCCTTGCGCAGTCCGATGCCCGTAACCCCGCCCCAGGTAGCGGCGCTCGACCTGCAACCGCACATCGAAACGCGCCGCACACCGAAGCACGAGCCAGCGAGCCGCGAGCGACACGCCCCACACCGGCGCCGCAACGGCCACGCCCACCACGCGCGTCTTCATTCCCTCTTGCGCAAAGCCGGCCGCCAACCCCGCTGCCGTACCGCCCGACCCCAGGGTCACCACCGCCACATCGGGCTCGGGCATCACCCCATCCCGAACCTGCGTTGCGATCTCCCGTGCAGCGTCCACGTACCCCAAGGTCCCAAGGCGGTTCGACCCACCCACCGGCAAATAGAGCGCTGGCTCCTCCCCTGGCATCCAAAGCCTCCGCACGATGGCAAAGGGTGCGGCCGCGTACGAACCGACGGGAAACGGCCGAACGCCGAGCCCCAACGACGCGCGCAGGTTTTCCACCGCGTGATCCGAACGCGGCTGAGGCAGAAGCACGGCCTCCACCTCGAAACCGGCCTCGCGGCCAAAAAGCGCAGTGGCCAGCACTTGGTGGCTGCCGGCGGCGCCCACCGTCACGATGCGCCGAAGCCCCCGGGCACGCGCATCCGCGAGGATCCGCTCGAGCTTTCGAACTTTGTTGCCACCGTAGGCCGGGTGCGTAACGTCTTCGCGTTTCACCCAGAGGTCACACGCCGGCTGAACCCGACTCAGGCGCGGTAGGTGCTCGACGGGGGTGGGGTAATTCGGGTTAAGTTCCATCGGGGAAAACGCCCGCGAAACGTTGGCGAAACCTTAACCTGGCATCTTCCCTCGTGTCATCCAGCGTCATCGGGGGGGCCAACGCCTCGCACGTCGCGCGCAGAGAAAGGCACCACGTGAAGAAGATTGAAGCCATCATCAAACCGTTCAAGCTCGACGAGGTCAAAGACGCGTTGAGCGAAGTCGGCGTGCAAGGGATGACGGTGACCGAAGTCAAGGGCTTCGGGCGCACCGGCGGCAAGAAAGAGGTCTATCGCGGTTCGGCCTACGTGGTCGACTTCGTCCCCAAGGTCAAAATCGAGGTCGTCGTTCCGGACGAGCTCGTACACGACGTGATCGACGCCGTCGAGAAATCCGCAAAGACGGGCCGGATCGGTGATGGAAAAATCTTCATCACGCCCGTCGAAGAAGCGGTGCGCATCCGCACCGGCGAACGCGGCAAGGAAGCCATCTAGCTAGTTTTCCCCAGATTTTCGCCCCGATGTTCCGGGGCCTTCAACGAGAGCGTGCTGTCTAGGAGGATCATCGAATGAATCCCAAGGAAGTCATTGAGCTTGCCAAAAACCACGACGTCAAATTCGTCGACCTGAAGTTCGTCGACTTTCCGGGGGTGTGGCAGCACACGACTCTCCCAGCGCGTCGTCTGGACGAATCGCTCTTCGAGGATGGCATCGGCTTCGACGGCTCGTCGATCCGCGGGTGGCAGCCGATCAACGCGTCGGACATGCTCATCATCCCGGACCCGGCCACCGCCCGCATCGACCCGTTCTACCAGGCGTCGACGCTGCACCTGGTGTGCTCGGTCTACGACCCCATCACGAAGCAGCCGTACTCGCGCGACCCGCGCCACATCGCGAAGAAGGCCGAGGCGTACCTGCGTCAGACGGGCATCGCCGACACCTGCTTCATGGGTCCCGAGGCCGAATTCTTCGTGTTCGACGACGTTCGCTTCGACCACTCGCAGCCGAACGCGGGCTTCTACTACCTCGACAGCATCGAGGGTGCGTGGAACTCGGGCCGCGAGGAGTTCCCGAACCTCGGCTACAAGGTGCGCCACAAGGAAGGCTACTTCCCGGTCCCACCGACCGACACCTTGGCGAACCTCCGCAACGAAATGATGACCACGTTGATGGAGACCGGCGTGGAGATCGAAGTCGGTCACCACGAGGTGGCGAGCGGTGGTCAGTGTGAGCTGGGCGTGAAGTTCGATCGCTTGCTCTCCAGCGCCGATCAGCTCCTCTGGTTCAAGTACGTCATCAAGAACGTTGCGCGCAAGAACGGCAAGACGGCGACGTTCATGCCGAAGCCGCTCTTCGGCGACAACGGCTCGGGCATGCACGTGCACCAGTCGCTGTGGAAGGAAGGCAAGCCGCTCTTCGGTGGCGACGGCTACGCGGGCCTTAGCGAGAACGCGCTCTACTACATCGGCGGCATCATCAAGCACGCGCGTTCGATCGCGGCGCTCACCAACCCGACGACGAACTCGTACCGCCGCTTGGTGCCGGGCTTCGAGGCGCCGGTCAACCTGGCCTACTCGAGCCGCAACCGCTCCGCATCGGTGCGTATCCCCATCACGGGCCCGTCGCCGAAGACGCGCCGCATCGAGGTGCGCTTCCCCGACCCGAGCTGCAACCCGTACCTCGCCTTCAGCGCGATGATGATGGCCGGGCTCGACGGCATCCAGAACAAGATCAACCCCGGCGATCCGCTCGACAAGGACATCTACGCCCTGTCGCCCGAGGAGCTGAAGGACATCCCGCACATGCCGGGCAGCCTGGAGGACGCCCTCGACGCGCTCGAGAGGGACCACGAGTTCCTCCTCCGCGGCGACGTCTTCACGCGCGACGCCATCAGCGAGTGGCTCGACTACAAGCGCACGCGGGAGCTCAACCCGATCCGCATGCGCCCGACGCCGCACGAGTTCTTCCTCTACTACGACATTTGAGAAGAGACCGGCCCGCAAGCGGGCTTTGGGTGATCCTCAGCGCTTCGCGGCCAGGAACGAGCGCACCTCCGTGAGGAAGCGCTCTTCCACCTCGACATGCGGGATGTGACCGATCCCCGGGAGCTCGACGAGCTTGCTCCCGGGGATTTTTGCTGCCGTCTCTTTGCCAAGGCGATCGTAGCGCCCATGCTCGGCGACGACGTCGGGCTTGAGGAGGTTCTTCCCCACGATGGTGCGATCGGCCGTGCCCACGATGAGCAGGGTGGGAACGCGGAGGCGATCGAACTCGTAGCAGATAGGCTGCAGGTAGATCATCTCGCTGGTGAGCGCGGAGACCTTCGCCGCCTGGGGAAAGTTGGACAGCTTGGTGTAGCGCGCCGCCGTGTCGACCAGCGGCTCGTACTCGGGTTTCCACTCCTTGAAGTACGAGTTCTGGAAGTACTTGCGAACGTTGTCGGGGTTGGCGGCGAGTTCGACTTTGAGCTTTTGATCCATCGTCGTGTACGGGACGAAGGAGCGGTAGTCCTCGAGGCCGATGGGATCCTCGAGAACGAGCTCGGTGACCTTCTCCGGGTAGAGCAGCGCGAAGCGCGTGGCGAGCATGCCGCCCATCGAGTGGCCGAGGATGACGGCGCGCTGGATGCCGAGCGTGTCGAGCAGCTGCTTCGTGTTGTGCGCCAGCCAGTGGAAGCTGTACGCGACGTCGGGCCGCGACGACTTTCCAAAGCCCACTTGGTCTGGAACCACGACGCGGTAACCGTCGGCACGGAGAACCTCGATGACCCGGCGGAAATAGAAGCCGCTGAAGTTCTTCCCGTGCAAAAGCACGATGGTGCGGCCGTTGGCTGCCCCGGCAGATGGGGCAGGCGCCACGTCCATGTAGGCCATGGAGACGTGCTGCCCTTCGATGTCGATGGGAAGCCGCTGCACCGGAAAGCCGTAATCGATGCCATCGTCCACCGGCTCCGAGGTCGCCACGGACGACGTCGTTGCCGGTGCGGGAGCGGTGGGTGCAGCCGGTGCCGGTGCGGGAGATGATGCGCATCCCGCCAAGACACACGCGAACAGCGAAATGGATACCGCGCGCATCACGTCTCCTCCGCGAGGGCGATCATGGCCGCGCCATCGATTCGTACGGGTTGCCATTCCTTGAGAATGCGCGCACCGAGGCGCTCGTAAAAGGCGATTGCGTCGGCGTTCCAGTCGAGCACGAGCCACTGGACGGCGGCGCACTTTCGGGCGACGGCCTCGCGCGCCAACTCGCGAAGCAGAGAGCGTCCCACCCGCAGGCCGCGAAACTCGGGGCGAACGAACAAGTCTTCCAAATAGAGCACCGGCTTTCCTCGCCACGTCGTGTACTGGAAGAAGTACAACGCGAACCCCGCAGGCTTCACCGTCTTGCCCTCACGCACCTCCGCGATGAACACGTGAAATAGCGGCGCGTCGCCGAATCCATCGCGAAGAAAATCTTCCACCGTTGCAACGACCGCGTTGGGTTCGCGCTCGTACTCGGCGAGGCCTCTCACGAACTCGAGAATCAAGGGCGCGTCGGCGGCTTCGGCACGACGGATCGAAAGGTCGGACATAGCTTGAGGCTTAGGGCGTCAGGACGGTGAATGACAGCGGGATCGTGTTACAAACTCAACCATGAAGGCCCGCTTCTCCTTCCTTCTGGTCCTTCTCGTGACCGCTTGTTCGTCCGACCAACCCGATGGCAGCTACGATGCGCTCTTCAACACGCCCTCGAGCACCAACAACACGCCGAACTCGATTCGCGGATTGTGGGTCGCGCACGTTGCGCGCAACGAGAACGATGGTGTCGACGCCGACATCGACGCACGGATGTTCGTTTCCGAGTCGAGCGTGATGCTCGCCTGCCGCTGTCGATATCCAGACAACACCGTCTTGACCGCTGGCGTCACAGTGGGTGCTCACATCCTTGATGCAGATACGGAACTCATCACCACGAACGACGCCGAGAACGCACCCGCAAGTGGCAACCATACATGCCGCATCGTGGTGAAAGCCGGTACGCTCGGGTACCACATCCGAGGTCGCGAGCTCGAGTTCCAAGGGGACGGTCTGCCTTATCCTCAGTTCGCAACATCGAAGTACGTTCCCCCGTTCGCCAAGGCGAGCGACTGAACAACAACGCCTCACTAACGGGAATTCACGCTCCTCTCCCAGGAGCATCCACGCTGCGCTAAGGTCGATCCATGGAAGACGGTCATAATTACGACGAGGAGTCGGTACTCCTCCACGACAAGCTGCATGGCAAACTAAGCGTCGCGAGCAAAATCCCGCTGACATCACGTCGGGATTTGAGCCTCGCGTACACGCCGGGCGTCGCACAAGTTTGCCTCGAAATCGCAAAGGACCCCGGACGCGTTCACTCACTGACCCTCAAGCACAACTCCGTCGCCGTGGTCAGTGACGGCTCGGCCATTTTGGGAATCGGCAACCTGGGCGCCCACGCCGCCATCCCCGTGATGGAAGGCAAGGCCGTCCTGTTCAAGGAGTTCGCGAACGTCGACGCGTTTCCCATCTGCCTCAACACCCAGAAGACCGAGGAGATCATCAACGCGGTGCGCGTGATCGCACCCGTGTTCGGCGGCATCAACTTGGAGGACATCTCCTCGCCACGCTGCTTCGAGGTGGAGGATGGCCTGAAGGACATCGGCATCCCCGTCTTTCACGACGACCAACACGGCACGGCCATCGTCGTGGTCGCGGCCCTCATCAATGCCCTGCGGTTCACGGACAAAGACCTCTCGAAGTGCCGCGTGGTCTTCAACGGCAGCGGAGCCTCGGCCCTGGCTTGCGCGCGGCTGCTCATTGCCTGCGGTGAGCGCAAGCTGTTGCCCAAGTTCGGGGACCTCATCATGGTCGACTCCAAGGGCATCCTGGACAAGAACCGCAGCGATCTGCATTCGCACAAGCGCGAGCTCGCCGAGGCGGGCAACGTGGAGAATCGCACGGGAACGTTGAGCGATGCCATGGTCGGCTCCGATGTGTTCATCGGCCTGTCCACGGGCAACTGCGTCACCGCGCAGATGGTCCGCAGCATGAACAAAGATCCCATCGTCTTTCCGATGGCCAACCCCACCCCGGAGATTTTGCCGGACTTGGCGCACGGTGCGGGGGCGGCGATCGTCGGAACGGGGCGGAGCGATTATCCGAACCAGATCAACAACGTGCTCGCGTTCCCCGGCATCTTCCGCGGGGCACTCGACGCAAGCGCCATCACCATCAACGACGAGATGAAGATCGAGGCCGCACGCGCCCTCGCCTCGTACGTGAAGGAGGTCGGCGTGGAGAGGATTCTGCCCGACGCACTCGATCGCAAGGTCGCGTACCACGTTGCCGAGGCGGTGGCCAACGCCGCAAAGCGCACGGGTGTCTGCCGGCCATGACCAGTCTGAAGGGGGAACGGCGTCTGGAGACGGAGCTCGTTCATGCGGGCGAGCTTCGTCCCCGGATCGCCGGGGCGGTCAACGCGCCCATCTTTCAGTCGTCCACGTTCGAGTTCGCGAACGAGGGCAGCTACCACGACGTGCGCTACATCCGGCTGAACAACACGCCGAACCACGTCATCCTGCACGAGAAACTAGCCCGGCTCGAACGCGCCGAAGCGGCGCTGGTCACCTCCAGCGGCATGGCGGCCATCTCGGCGACGTTCTTCGGGCTTCTCTCGCAGGGTGACCACGTCATCGCGCACCGTTCGCTCTACGGCGGCACGCACAGCTTCGTGGCGAAAGATCTTCCCCGACTCGGCATCGAGACCACCTTCGTCGATGCCGACGATCCGGCCTCGTGGCAAAGGGCCCTGCGCCCGACGACGAAGCTCTTTTACATCGAGAGCATCACCAACCCGATCCTCGAGGTCGTCGACTTCATGGCGGTCATCGAGTTTTGCCGTGCGAACGGCCTCGTGTCGGTCATCGACAACACGTGCGCCACGCCGGTGAACTTCCGCCCCCTCGAGCTGGGTATCGACATCGCGCTGCACAGTGCGACGAAGTACCTCAATGGGCACTCGGACATCGTCGCCGGTGCGGTCGCGGGCAGCCGCGGTCACATCGACGCGATCAAGCACAGGCTGGATCACCTGGGCGGCTCGCTCGATCCGCACGCGTGCTTCCTCTTGCATCGCGGACTGAAGACGCTCGCCCTGCGCGTGCGCCATCAAAACGACAGCGCGCTGCAGGTGGCGCGTTTCCTCGAACAGCATCCCTCGGTGGCGAAGGTCAACTACCCGGGCCTCGAGACGCACCCACGCCACGCGCGTGCACGCGAGTACTTTCGCGGCTCCGGAGGGCTCCTCAGCTTCGAGCTGAAAGGCGGCGTTTCTGCCGCCGAGCACCTTTTCGGACGCATCGAGCTTCCAGCCATCGCGCCAAGCCTGGGCGGGCCGGAAACGTTGATCACGCGCCCCGCCACCACGTCGCACGCCGGGATGGAAGCCGGCGAGCGCACGGCGCAGGGCATCTCGGACGCGCTCATCCGCGTATCGATTGGCCTCGAAGCCACCGAGGACCTGATCGACGACTTCGGCCAGGCCCTCGACGGGAGCTACTAGAACTAATCCTCGTCCTCGTCCTCGGTCTCGACGGGGACGACGCGTCCACCGGGCTTCAACGCCTCGTCGACGTCCAGGCCGATGAAGAAGCGGGGCGGCGGAACGTCGCCCCGCTGGCGCGCGAACGAGTCGGCGCGCTGGGCGACATCGAGGAGGATACCGCGCTCGCGGCTCGAGCGACCGGGGCCGCTGCGGTCCATCCAGAAGTAGCTGCGGGGGCGCACGTCCACGTGCACGAACGACGCGATGGGGTACACGCCCACGCCGACGAACCCCGTTTCGCGCGCGAAGCGGGCGACGTCGAGATCCGAGGCGCCGGGAACCACGAAGTCGATGGCGATGCCGCGCCCGTGCAGGCCCTGCCCCGTGCCGTCGGGTTTCGGCGTGCGGTACCCGGAGATGATGCGGATCTCGTGCGCGTTGAAGTGCCGCTGGATGCGGTAGATGACATTGAGCGTGCGCGGCTCGACGGGGTGCTCGTTGCCCTCGGCCGAACGCAGGACGTGCGCCGCCTTGTCGAGGTCTTCCGCGGCGAACCCGCCTTCGTCGCCGGCCGCGGTGAGCTCCGCCACCTCTTTGAGGTACACGGCATTGAGTACGAGCTTGGGCCGCCCCGAGGCATCGAGCGGCGCCTTCGCACCGCGGGTCGGCGTGTGCAGCGCGCGAACGCTATGAAAGAAGCCCGACGGTGCCGTCGGACGCGCCGCGCGGCTCGGGAAACTGCGCACGGGCCGCCCCGGCCGCCGCTGCGCCCACGCCGCACCCGAGCTGGCCACGAGCGCGAAGCCCGCCATGCCCAACATCCAAGCCCCGATTCGCATGTTGCTCCCCCTCACGTCGGCTGAAATGTGTCGACCACGCGAAGCAACTCGCGCACGACCGGATTCACCGACTCCCCTTGATGGACGATTTCCACGAGCGAGTACCGGTTGCCCCCGCGCATCAAGATCTCGCGGCTGTAGTTCGTGTACGGCGCCTTCGACGCCTTCACGTTGCGCTTGACCACGTACTCGCGCCCTTGCGCGGTAAGGCTGGCCACGGGAACGCGCCCCGCCACGACCTCGGCCCCGGACGTCTTCGCGTCTTCCTCGTAGCGCGCGAGCACGTCGCCCCACGAATCCCCTGCCGGATCGAGGCGCTCGTAAACGGCAAAGACGTATTGGTTCGGGGAGACGTATTCGATGAAGCGCTTTTGAGGCGTCAGGCTCGCACGACGGATGATCCAGTTCCGCGGACGCGAGAAGCGCACCGTACCGCCCAGGATGGCGACGCCGACGTACTCGCCGTTGGCATCCCGGTAATCGAGCGCGGGATAGGCGGTTTCGAAAGTGTTTTTCTGCCCTCCGGGCAGGTCGTCGTACTGGTAGAAGGTGTGGTTGTCGTAGGCCGAAGCCGGGGGCCCGCCGGCGCACCCCGTGAACGGAACCGCCGCAAGCAACAACCCGACGAAGGAGAAGAACGTTCGCTTCACGGGAACGAGAATATCGGATCTCGCCAGCCGAGCGCCAACGCGATATGACCTTTCCCCATGAGTGCATGGGGCGTTGGCTCGTTGGGGGGCGTGGCGGGAATCGTACTTGTGAGCGTGTCGTTGGGATGCGGAGGCGGGCACTATCAGCCTGCGCCGCTTCAGCCTTCTGTCTGCTCGGGCGTCGACCTGCAGCCGGCATCGACCGCCTTGGACGAGCGCGCCCTCCTGGACTTCCTCCGAGCCCAGGGCGTCCAGGCCCGGGCAGAGCAGAAGCGCGGCGACCTCGTGTACGTCGAGGTACTCAACCCCAACGACAACAAGTGGATGCGGCTCCGGGTGGCCATCCTGCCCTCCCCCATGGCGGCCGGAAGAGAGCTCCACGAGGCCATGCTCCAGCACAAAAAGGGCTCCTGGGGCGTCCACCGTGGCAACCTCGCGGTGCTCGGGCCGGTCGCCGGCATGAACGAGATCCTCGGCTTCGCGGGCAAGACCAAGCTTGCCTGCTGGGGCGTCCTCACGGTGGCCGCCTCGTCGGACGAGGCCGTGGTCATCCCCGGCGGCTACCGGGAGATTTAGGGGTTAGGGGGTAGGGTTTAGGGTTTGGGGAGAGAAAATCGGGCTCGAGGCAAGCTCTCCCCTTGCTCCTGATGCCGGCGGCTTCTCCTCTCCCCTAAACCCTAACCCCTAAACCCTCCCTTTTTCGCAACGCCGCGAAAAACCGGAAACGAGGTCGGGGCGCGGGCCGAACTAGAGGGAAAGGGGACTCACTGTCATGACTCCTTCTCACCTCGCGGTCCGTTACGCCGTAGATAAAATGAACATTGCTCTTCGTGAGCGTTACGAAGAGCTTCAGACACTTCTCGCCGAGGCCACGGGCAAGGACGTCCGCGCTCGCTACCGCATCGGCCGTCTCATTGCCGACGTCAAAGGTTCCGAACAACGCTACGGAGCTCGCGCCGTCAAAAATCTCGCCGCCGCCCTCGGGCGGGACGAGGCGACGCTCTACCGCTTCGCGCTGGTCGCCGAAGCGTGGACGGCGAGCGAACTCGAGACCCTGCTCGCGCGCAAGACGCCGCATGGCGAGCCCCTCTCGTTCTCCCACTTGGTGGAGCTCGCGCAGATGTCCAACAAGTCGGAGCGCACGGAGATGCTGGAGTACGCCCTCGCCTATGGCGTATCCGTCCGTGAGCTGATCGACGCCATCGCCGACACCGGCGAGGGCCGTGGCGACTCCGCGACCGACGTACCGCCATCGATTGACTCCCTCTTGCGCCGGGTCGCCAGCACCTGCAACGCCGTCCAGCGCAAGATCGAGATCAGCGAGCGCTTGCTTTCGCAACTGGATTCTGGAGCGACCGGGCGAACCGAGGCCAAGTCGGGCCTCGCATTGGACGAACTGCTCGCCCGCGCGGTGTTGTCCCAGCGAGCCATCCTCGAAGCTTCGGCGCGCTCCATCGAGAAGCTGGAACGCGCACGCCGCCGCCTCACGCCCGCCTCTCCGGACAGCGTCGTGGTGCTCTCCGCCGCCGGGACCAAGGCCGCCCGCTCGATGAGCGCGGAGGATTGGCGACAGACGGAGGCCACCAAGGTCGCCGCCCCCGCACGCCGTCTGCGTAGCGGAAAGAAGGCTCCAGCTTTGCCGGCTGCTCCCACCCCGCCGGCCTCGCAGACGAGCCTTCGACCTCCGTCTCGCAGCGGCGGCCGAACGCCGCGCCTCCTCGCAGGATTCGTTCGGTAGCAAACGGACCGGCTGGGCCTCCTTTTTTTCTGCAAGCGAGAGGTGCCCTTCCCTTTGCGGAGGGTATCTCTCGCTTGCGGCTTTTAAAGGCCCCGAATTTCGGGACACGATTACTTAGCGCAGTGACGCGATTCCAAAGTTTCGTCTCGAAACAATGTAATCTAACGCAATGCGCAGAGATATTTCACACACGTTTCCGTGCGCATTGCGGGCTCCACACAATCCAAAAATCAAACGTGATTGCGCACCATTGATACCGAACCACTATCAATTTGGCTGGTTCTGTTAGATACCACTTCGAGGCCATTTCTCCCGCCCGTGCCACCCGGTCGGACCGGACACGACCGAAAAACGAAAACGCGACGCGTCATTTTCGGGGAATTTGCAGTAATATTCGCTAATTGAAATTGAGATTCCATGTGGGTGCAAGTGTCGGCGCGTTACGCTTCGATCGGTATTTACATGGTATTAAAGTGGTAGTAAGCGTTGTTAATAATGATGACCTCGGGCGGGAGATCGAAGTCGTCGGCAATACAGATGCCCATGTCCTCGGCGTCGCATTTCGGGCGCATGCTCGGCGGGAGTGTCGCCATGCGCAGGCTCTACCCGCTGTGCGAGCGGCTCGCGGGCTCCAACGTGCCACTCATCATCGAGGGGGAGACCGGCACGGGTAAAGAGGTGCTCGCCGAGTCGCTGCACGACCAGGGACCGCGCGCGCGCGAGCCCTTCACCGTGTTCGACTGTACCGCGGTGCCGCCGAATCTCGTGGAGGCTGCCCTGTTCGGACACGAGCGGGGCGCCTTCACCGGCGCCACCGAGCTTCGCCAGGGCGTGTTCGAGCAAGCCCACGGCGGAACCCTCCTCATCGACGAGATCGGCGATTTGGAGCTCGAGCTGCAGGCCAAGCTGCTCCGGGCCATCGAGCGTTCCGAGGTCCGGCGCATCGGAGGCAAACAATGGGTCCGGGTGGATGTGCGCATCATCGCGGCCACCCGACGCAACCTGGACGAGGAGGTGGCTGCCGGCCGCTTCCGCGACGACTTGTTCTATCGGCTCGCCGTGGCCCGGCTCGAGCTGCCCCCCTTGCGCGCGCGGACGGGTGACATCCGACTCCTCGCGAGCCACTTCTGGAACCGCCTTGCCGGCTCGAAGGTCCCCATCGCGGAGGACTTCGTCGCCCAGCTGGAGAGCTACTCCTGGCCGGGCAACGTGCGCGAGCTGCAAAACACCGTCGCACGCCGCGTCGTGCTGGGCGATCTCATGGGAGGAGAGGCCATTGCGCCGCCTTCCTCGCGATCTCTCCGTTCGGCCACCCCGATCGAGGTCACGGCACCGAACCCGAAGCCGCCGTCCCGATCCCAGTCGGATCCGGGCGACGTCATCGCCGATGTCATTGCCTGCGGTCTTCCGCTACCCAGGGCCCGCGAACGCGTGCTCGAGGCCTTCGAGCGCCGCTACGTGAAGCACTTGGTCGACAAGCACCGTGGCAATGTCGCACGCGCAGCCGCCGCCTCGGGCGTCGCCCTGCGCTATTTTCAGGTTCTACGCGCCCGTACGAAGCGGCGCGAAGAAGAAACCTGAAACGTTTCGCTGTCTTACTTGCATCGCCCCCCCGAGCCCGTGCACCTGATCGTGCACGGGCTCGTTCCCATTTGGCCTACTGCAGGCCGTTGTACACGGCCGAGATCAGCTCGCCGTTCGCGGTGTCGCCGCTCATCTCCCAGAACATGCCGCCGCCGAGGCCTTTGCTCTTGATGTAGCTGGTCTTCGTGCCGAGCGACGTGGGCGTGTCGTAGCTCCAGAACTCGGAGCCGTTGAAGATCCAGTAGGCCTTCGTGTCGGGGTGGTAGTACCCCTGGAAGCCCTTGTTCTTGAGCACCTTGTAGTCCTCGATGCCTTGCTCGTACGTGCCCTGCGCGGCGCCGGAGGCCTTCTGGTACACGCCGTTGCTCGCGTTGGTCACGCCCGTCCAGCCGCGGCCGTAGAACGGCAGGCCGACGACCAACTTGTTCGCCGGGGTGCCGCCGTTGAGCCAAAGCGAGACCGCCTCGTCGGTGCTGAACTTGAGCGCCTTCGAAGGGTTCGACGCCGAGTTGTATAGCCCCGAGTGGAAGTTCGTCGTGGTCTCCCACGCACCGTGGAAGTCGTAGGTCATCAGGTTGATGAAGTCGAGGTACTGATGGATCGACCCAACCTGGATCTTGCTGATCTTATCCGGCCCTGCGGGCGCCGCGATGGTGAGCAAGCTGCCGGGTTTGGCCGAATTGAGGCGGCTGCGGAACTCCGAGAGGAGCGCGGTGAAGTTCTGTGTGTCCTCGGGGCGGAAGTTGCAGGTGTTCCCGCAGGCACCCGGGTACTCCCAGTCGATGTCGATGCCGTCGAAGACCCCCGCCCACCGGCTGTCCTTGATGTACAGGTCGATGCACGATTGCGCGAAGGCCGCGCGGTTCGCCGGGAGCGCCGCGTCGGAGAAGCCCGAGGACCACGACCAGCCGCCGAGCGAGATGAGAACCTTGATGTTCGGGTACTTCGCCTTCAGCTTCTTCAGCTGGTTGAAGTTCCCGCGCAGCGCGCCCGTGTCCCATGTATCGGACACGCCGTCGACGCTGCCTGCCGCATCGTAGTACTTGTCGTAGTCCGAGTACGTGTCGCCGAGCTGGCAGCGGTTGTTGACCACATTGGCGAAGGCGTAGTTGATGTGCGTCAGCTTGCTCGCCGAGCCGCTCGTCACGATGTTTTTGACGTGGTAGTTGCGCTGGTAGACGCCCCACTCGGTGAAGTAACCGATCACGCGCTTGCCGGCCGCCGCCACCGCGTTCGTCTCGAGGTTCCCCGCCCCTTCGGCCGACACATTGGTCGAACGGTCTTCGCTTTCGGAGGCGCCGGTGCATCCGACGACGCTCCATGCCAATGCGGTCACGAACGAGAGCCGGCGTACGGCTCCATGCGAGCGGTGCGACATGATCGAGAGCTCCTTCCGCGCGAAAATTTTCCCGCGCGTCGAGCGCTAGTGCAGCCCTCGTGCCGCGCGGAAACGCGCGGGATCCTTCGGGTGTTTTCGCATCGGGTTCGCGTTCTCTGCATGATCCACGCGATCACGCCATCATGATCGATGCGATCATGCGGTGCGTTGGATCATGCATCGCGCGGTCGAAGGCGAACGCACGATGCGACCCCGCCGTCTCCGGGAGAAGCTCCAAAGCGCGGCGGCGCTTCGTGGGGCACAGCCCCACCGGATGATCGCATCGTGCGTCGTACTAAGCTTCGTCCGCCCGGTCGCGAACGTTGCTCGTTAATCGATACCTCGCTCCAGCTCATTCGCGTGCCGCACGGGGGCGGACGGTGCGGACGACTTGGAGGGGCGCGACGTCGTGGAACGCGAGGCCGGGGGGCGCGAGGGCGCAGCGGATTCGTCGGCTTGTTCCGGCTCGCTGGAGGGCGGCGGTGGCACCGCGGAAGCCTTGGGGGCCGAAATCGAAGGGGATGCGACGGCGGGCGAGGGCGGCTTGAGTGCCGCACGCGCCGACGGCGTGACCGTCGCCGCCCCCTCCCTTGCTTGCTGCTGCGGGGCGTGGGGCAGGTACTTCGCGGCCAGCGTGCCCAGGATGCCGACGGCGAGCATGAGGCATACGCCGAAGATGCAGAGCATCAAGATGACCCGCCCCTTGGTGCGGGGAACACCGCGCGGCACCTCGGAGATGGCCGCGTGCGTGGGCGTGGAGACGGCCGACGTCACACTGCGGCTCGTGGGATCGGTGCCCACGTCGACCACGACCAGCGGCTCGATGGGACGCGGCGCTTGGCCCTGGGCCGGTTGCACGATCGCGGCGTGCGAAGCGCCATCCCGTCCACGCGACTCGGCCACGTGGGCGATGGGCGTTTGCGTGCCGCGGTCCTTTTCCAGGCCACGCACCAAGTCGTCCGGGTCGGGCGGCGGGGCGGGGATCTTTCCCAGCGCGCCCGGTGAAGGCGCCCCCGATTTGGGGGTGAGGGGCGCAGGCGCCGTGATCGCGTTCTCGACGAAGGGGTCCGACGCGGGTCCGAGCCCGCTCGCAGGGCCGACCAGCGCCCCGGGACCGCTTGCGGGTCCGACCAACGGCAACTCGATCGGAATGGGCTCGGTGTTGTGGCGAAGCTCGCCACCGAGCCCTGGGACCGTCATGTTCGCGCTCGGAGGTGCATCCGGCACGGTGGCATTGAAGTCCACGACGTCGGGCAGGACCCGCGGAAGTCGAAACTCCTCGTTGGAGCTCGGCGAGGCGGAGTAGACGGCAGGCGGGGCCACACCGGGAACGGTCGCGTTCGTCACGGAGGGGCGCGGCCGCGCATACGGTAGCGGGCTCATGCGCGCCCCCTTCACGCTGGCGGCCGGCGCCGGCGTCGGACGCGATGGACGACCACTCTCCTGAAACGGAGGTGCCGGTCCGGAAACCACGGTGGCATTCGTCGATGCGAGACGAGCCGCGGGCTTGTCCCCCGTGCCCCCTGCCACGGCCCC
This sequence comes from Sorangiineae bacterium MSr11367, assembly GCA_037157805.1. NCBI lineage: Bacteria > Pseudomonadati > Myxococcota > Myxococcia > Myxococcales > Pendulisporaceae > Pendulispora > Pendulispora rubella. The sequence continues at coordinate 9,669,815 of CP089983.1, forward strand.
CGCGGGCGCGGCTGGTCCTGCCCCAGGCCCAGCTTGGGGGGCCGGTCCTGAAGCCGTGGACGCAGGCGGTTCTTGCTCGAACGGCAAGCGAGAATTCGCAGGATCGGTGTTGCTGTCGTTCATCGGACCTGACGGCTGGTCCCGCTGCTGAAGAGAACGAGACGATTCGCAGCGTAGCGCATTTCGATGGTAGAGCGAAAATGCAGAGCGCAGGGCGCGAGGCGTTTCTGGTTTCGTGTCGTGCGGGGTCACGGGCTGCAAATCGAGGGGAGGCGTAAGCTAATCGTCCGCGGCCTCTGGCGTGTTGTCGCCAATGGCGCAAATCGCGCTGGCAACCGCGACTTGCCTCCTCCAACGGACATTTCTTCGGCGGAACAAACGACGAATGCCGCGCGCGGAATCCTCCACGCGCGGCATCCCTGGAACGCGAAAACTCGACGGAGTAAGGCGCTATTCCTTGTCCAACTTACCAACGAGGGACAGCGTGAAGAAGGCGCCCATGTAGCGGAAGTGCGGGCGAATCTTCATGCTGACGCGGTACCAGCCCGCGTTTCCTTCGACATCGGTCACCTTGATCTCGGCCTGACGGAGCGGGCGCTTGCCGCGCACGGCCGGGGTGATCGAGTCCATATCGGCGACGTACTGCTTGATCCACGAATTGAGCTCGTTCTCGAGATCGCCGCGCTCCTTCGCCGTGCCGATTTGCTCGCGCTGAATGACCTTCAAGTAGTGAGCAATGCGGTTCGCCACGAAGAGGTACGGGAGCTGCGTACCGAGGCGGTAATTGAGCTCGGCGTCTTTGCCCTCGGGCGATTGTCCGAAGGTCTTCGGCTTCTGCACGCTGTTCGCCGAGAAGAAGGCCGCGTTGTCGCTGTCCTTGCGCGCGACGAGGGAGATGAAGCCCTCCTCGCTGAGCTCGAACTCGCGGCGCTCGCTGATGAGCACCTCGGTCGGGATCTTCGTCTGCACCTCGCCCATGGCCTCGTACTGGTGCAGCGGCAGGTTGTCGACCGTGCCGCCGGCCTGCGGGCCGACGATGTTCGGGCACCAACGGTACTTGGCGAAGCTGTCGCCCACGCGCGTGGCGAGCGAGTACGTGGCATTGCCCCAGAGGTACGCGCTGTGGTTGCCCACGACGTCCTCCGAGTAGTCGAACGCCTTGGTGGGCGCCGTGTTCGCGCCGTAGGGGAGGCGCAGGAGGAAGTTCGGCAGGAGCAGCGCGACGTAGCGCGCGTCTTCCGACTCGCGGAACGCTTGCCACTTCGTGTACTGCGGGCCCTCGAAGAGCGACTTGAGGTCCTTCAGGTTCGGCAGATTGAGATAGTTCTTCTCACCGAAGAACTGCGGACCCGCCGCGCCGAAGAACGGTGCGTGCGCCATGGCCGCCACCGCGCCGACCTTCTGAAGAAGGGCAACGTCCTGCGGGCCGGGACCGAACACGTAGTTCGAGAAGATGGCGCCGTACGGCCGGCCACCGAAGGTGCCGTATTCCGCCGTGTACGCGATCTTGTAAAGGCCGCTCTTGGTGACCTCGGGAGCATCTTCGAAGTCCGTGATCAAGTCTTCCTTGGAGACGTTGAGCACTTCCACCTTGATGTTCTCGCGGAAGTCCGTGCGGTCGACGACGAACTTCAACCCGCGCCAGGCCGACTCCAGCTTCTGGAAATCCGGGTGGTGCAGGATGTGATCGATCTGCTTCGACAGCTTCGAGTCGAGCTCGGCGATCATCGCGTCGACGAAGGCCTTGTCGACTTTTTCCGTGGCGTGGCCCGGCGTGAGAAGCTCGCCAATGAGGGCGCGGATGCCGCGCTTGGCGACGTCGTACCCGTCGTCCGTCGGGGTGAGCTTCGTCTCGAGCAGAATCTCGTCGAGCAAGGAGCCGCCCTGCTCGGTGGTGGTGGTCGCTCCTGCGCCTTGATTCTCCAATTCGTTTGCCATGATCAACCCTCACCCTTCCCAACACCGACTTCACCGAGGAGCTTTTCGCGCGCCGCGACGTCGCCGATGAGTGCCTGAATCTTCTTGCGGAACGCGGGCACGTTGCCGAGCGGGCCTTTGAGCGCGGTCAGCGCGCGGCGCAGCTCGAGAAGTTGACGCAGCTCCGGAACGCGCTCGGCGACGGCCTCGGGGCCGAAGTCGGTCAGGCGCTTGAACTGCAGGCTGACCGCAAGCTCGCCCTTCTCCTGCCCTTCGACGAGGGTGTTGGGGACGTTGAGCGAGAGCTGCAGGTTGTGCTCTGCAAGGACGCTCTGGAAATTGTCCTTGTCGATGCTGATCGGCTTTCGATCCTCGAGGGGCCGCTCGTCGGCGCGACCGGTGTAGTCGCCCACGAACAACATCTTCAGCGGGAGCTCCACCTCAGATTGTGCGTCCCCCGTCGAGGGCTTGTACGTAATGTTGACGCGCTCCTGCGGAGCGACGCTTCCCTCTTTGGCCATCGGTAAACTCCCTTTCTTCCTCTACGCGTTCAGTTGCTGAACAGTTGCTGCGATGCCACTCAAGAAGCTCGCAAGCGCAGCGCGGCTTCCGGATCCAGTTTCAGTAAACGACGAAAAAGTTGGCTCTCTCTCTCATCGACCGCCCCCTCGTCGCGGTTGCGTGTCTGCAGAGCACGCAAACAATTTGCGAGAGCGTCGGCCGCGAGTGCCGGCTCCCATGCTTCCAACGTCTCGGTGATCTCCGGCAGGAGAAGCTCCGCGACGTCTTGCGCGAGATCGTAACGCTCTTTGTCGAGGGCCACTCGAGCAACTTCGAGCCTGCCCACGAAACGGCTTCGCACGTCGCTTCGTTCCGCGGCGCGAAGCACTTTGGCGATGGCCACGTCGCTCCCTTCGCCGATGCCGCCAACGGCCTCCACGACCGCAGCTGCGATCTCGGCACCCTTGCCACCACCGAGTGCAGCGCCGGCGCCGGCTGCGCCCCAGCGTGCGCGCTCGGCCGCGATCCATTCGCGCGTCTCCGGGGAAGCAAAGGGCATCTCGTCGGAGAACTCGAGCTCCTCCAGCTTGGGCATGCGCGAGAGAAATGCGACGACCTCGCGCCCCACCGTGTCGCGCGCATCGGCGCGTTCGAGCTTCTCGAGCGCGACGGCCGAATAACGGTGCACGTCGAGCCAAAACGGGTTCGATGCGAGCGCGTTCTCCGCGGCCTCCACGAGAGCCTGCCAGTTCGAAGCTTCGAAAAAGCTCGATAGGTTGTTCCAGTCGTCGCCGGGGGCCGAGCGCGCGTAGGTTTTGCGACCCTTGTCGACCTCCGGAAGGCCGTCGATGGTGAGCCAGGTGGCCACGCGAAGAAGCCGGAAGGGCCAGGGATCCGCCGGTGCCGTCGCACGTGCGGCTTTGGCCAACTCCAGGAGCCCGTCTTGCCATTTCGAGGCGGCGTCTTGCAGTTCCTCGAGCGAGCCACCCGTCGGTGCGGCCGCGGGTGCCGCGGGAACGGAAACGGCCTGCACCGCCTGCACCACGGCCGCAACCTGCGCGACCGCCGCAACCGCCACAGGAACGGGCACGCCGTTCGTGCCGTTCATGGCTCCCTCCCCCGGAGGGGGAGGGCTGGGGAGGGGGGGAACTTGAACCGGTGCCTCCACCTTGGGGGGCGGAGGTGCCGGCAGCGCGCGGACCTTCTCACGAACGACGATGCGGAATCGCCCGACGCCGGGGTTCAAGTCGCCAAGCTTCGCGCCAAGCTTTTCGTCGAGCTCCGTGACGAGCGTCTCGAGCGCCTTGAGGGCGTCCGCATCCGCCGCCGAAACGGCGCGGGGGGTGAAAATGCCGTCCAACGTCTCCCACAGCCACGTGAGCACGCCGGCGCGGGCGCGGGCGCGTTTCAACGGCGGGAACATGTTGTCCCAGAAGCCGTCGACCAAAGCCTGCATCGCGAACAGGCCCTCGGCAACGCCGCGCCATCCTTCGCGCTGCGCCTTGGCCACCGTGAGCCAGCCGGCGAGGCGGAAGTCCTTCGTCCGCTCGGTGAGCATGCGCGAGGCATCGTCCGAGACAAGCATCCAATCGACGCTGCCGCCGGTCAGGTTGGAGAGCTTCTCGATCTCGGCCGCCACCCGCTCGAACTCGGGGTCGTACGATAGATCGCTCCCGGTGGGCGTCCCCGAAAGCGGGTTCGCATACGGCGCGGTGCGGGAGCGGATCTCTTCGTCGAAGGTGGTCATTGGAGCGTCTGGGCTTCGGTGCCGTACAGGGAGAGCTGCACGGTCGCCGGGTCGATGGGGAGGTAGATGGCGACGCCACCCGTGGTGAGGATCTCACGCCAGTAGTCGCTCGCCTTCTCGATACGAAAGAAGAGGACCCCCGGCTTGACGGGAAGCGCTGCCGGCACGCGATACTCGTGTGCAATGCGTGCCCCGGAGACCGCGGAGTGCATGAGCGACTCGATGCGCGCCGTCGAGGCGATCTTCGCGAGGCGCGGAACGTGCTCGCGAATTTGCGGCTCGGAAATGTTGCCCGTGCCGCTCACCGCGAGGAAGTAGTCGTACGGCAGCGACCCGGGATCGCGGAATTCGCCCGTGTACAGGCCGCGCTCGTGCACCTTGAGCGGAACGGTGACGTAGCGCTCGGCGATGACCGTATCGAGCAGCTTGAGCACGCGGTTGAACATCACGTCGAAGACTTCGCCCAGCCCGAGGTGGTTGTACTTCGGGATGGTCGTCGGATCGGCCTCGGCGTCGAAGGTGCCGAGCATGCCGAGGAGTTGCGCGAGCGCGCTGTGCGCCTCGCGCGGCGGCGTCTCTGGCTTGTCGACGATCTCCGCGATCATCGGGATCGTCTGGTTGAGCGTGTGCAGCAGCCAGAATTTGGCGGCGTCCTGCGCTTGGAAATCGACGACCGAGGCCGAGCGAAGCCGGCGGCTCTGCGCGAGGCTCTGTTGCTTCGCGATCATCGTGGCGAGCACGCGACGGAAGCCATCGGCCAAGTAGCGCGATGCGCCCACGCGGAGCACCGGCGGGATGAAGGTGTCGCGCAGTGCGACCGCACCCGAAGCCGAGCGCACCAGCTCCGCAACGGGAAGCGCGTCGAAGCGATCGAGCGGCTCGGCGCCGAAGGTGATGCGCGCGTTGTGGCGCAGCCACCCGACGGGTCTCTCTTCCTTGGCGGTGGAGCTATCGAGCTCGCGCGCCTCGGTCGCGATGAACCGGCTCGTGGTCGCGGGGTCTCCGCTAAAGTCGACCGCGGCGGTGGACCCGTCCGATCGTGGGACTGCGACGTAGACGGTGAGGTTCTTCCCCGTGAACGCGTCGACGGGACGCGCGGGAAGAACGTCATCCACTTGCCCATCGCCGACGACGAGGGGCGTGCCATCGGGTAAGATGGCATCGAGCCGCGAGACGCGGAGTTGTCCAGCGCGGAGCGCGGCTTCGTCGATCTCGAGCTCGACGACGCCCCACGCATACGGCAACACCGACTCGAGCCGCGCGGCCAGGAGCCGCTCGTGGTAGCGGTCCTGCGCCTGCAGATGGTGTTGCGCTAAAAAGAGACCTTTGGTCCAGAGCGGCTTACGCGGCTTCATCCCGCCTTCTTCGATTTCAGAGGGTCACCGGCAACGAAGAGAACAAACGATTGGTCGAATACGCTACAGAAATTGTTGGCTCTACTGCAACGCCCTATGAGGTCAATGCGTGAAGCACATCCGCGAAACTCGAGTGGGCTTCGCGAAAGGCGCCCCCCACCCATTGCGTGAGGTGAGGAGCATGTGAGGCTGCTTGGGTTCCATCGACCGGAACGAGGGATTCGTTGTCCGAATCCGGCATCCATAGTTCGGCCAACGTGGTCTGCGGTACATCCCCAAAATGCACCAGCAGGGCGCGCGTTTGCATGGACCAGAAACATGCCGGCACGGTCCCGCGCCAACGCGCCATCCGTCGAATCACGTCGAGCCACACGACCGCCGCGCCCGCGCCACCCGCGCCAAGTGACAGGCGTGCACCAAGCTTGGTCGGCGGGCGTTCGACCCCGCGGATCGGTTCGATGGCGAGGGCGAGCATCGAAAGGGCGCGCTCGGCGCCCTTGGAGCCTTCTGCGAAAAGCGGAAGCCACGCTTGCTCGGGCGCGCTTCCCGCGCACCAGTTGGCGTATTCCGTCCCGGCCGCGACGACGGTCTCGTAGCTAGGAACCTGCAACCACGAGAGCGCCTGATCGAATGGAACGGCCCCCGGCGCCGCCAGGCGACCGGAGTCCGGAACAGCCGACGATGCGGAGTGCAGCACGTTGTAGGCCTGGTCGAAAAAGTCGCCGAAGGCGAGAGGGATGGCATGGGGCGCGTCGCCGAAGAGCGCCGTGGGTACGACGGCGAACACGGTGATGGGGTAGCTTCTTCCCACCGCATCGCGGCTCGGCGCGATGATTCCGCAGAGCGCCGCATCGGGCTGCGAGCGATGCGTCCACACGAAGGCGTAAACCGCCCCTTGGTCGAAGCTCGTGCGCCACGCGTCGCCGTGACGCATGTGCCCCCATTCGAGACCGCTCGCGAGCCACGCTTCGAAGCTGGTCACGAGCTCTCCATGGGGGCGAATGCGGACGAACTCCGCGTACTGGGGAACCTTACCGATGGCACCGATGAAGCTTCCGCCGTGCACCCGTCCTCCTTTATCGGCCGACGATTCTACGCGGACATTGGTAGCTGCGGAAGAAGCCACCTTGCAGCGGATTTTGTTCGCGTGCCGGCTTGATATCGAGCTTCACCTGTGCCGGTGGCTTGGTGCCCTTGATGTCGAACGTCGCGATCAGTACGGCCTTGTCGCCAACCGTACCTTGTTTGATCTCCGCGGCGTCGAGCAGGTGGAACAGGCCGAAATCGCCCTGCCGCCCGATCTCCTCGTTGAGCCCCTCGCCCTTGACCCGAAGCTTCGCGCCGTGGGCGCCTTTCCCGGGCCAGGTGACGGTGAGCCAGCGCTCGGGCTCGTTGCGGTAGGTGCGGTTGACCCCTTCCACCTCGAAGTAGACCTCCGCCACCTTCTCGCTGACCGAGTGCAGGTTCACGTCGAACACGACGGCCGGTTCGACCTTCGCGTCGGTGCTCTTCGGAAACACCGTTTCGGTGATGTCCCATCCGCGGCCAAGGCAATTGCTCAGGAACTCGCCCTCGAACGGAACCGCAGAGCGGAGCCGGCGCGAGGCGGAGAACTTGTTGCCGCTGTGATCGATCATCGACTTCAACGTCGCGTCGTAGAAGCCCCACAACGCGCCATCACCGGGCCGGAAGAATTCGACGAAGTCGGCCAGCGGAGCGTCGGGACCGGAGCTCGAGAACGGGTAGCGACCCTGCAACTTGGGCTGCCACTTCGGCTGCCAGACCTCCGTCTCCCAATTGCCTCCAGCGATTTGGCCCGAGCCGCCGACGACGACGTTGGCCGCCAGTTGGATCGGGTTGAGAAGCAGCGGTGAGAGCAAGGGACGCGTGAAGCCATCCTGCTCCGTGAGAAGCTGCGTGGTCTGCCGCGTGGCGTCCTGGAACTTCGCCGTCGCGGCGCGCGGATCCGCCTGCTGCTCGTTGTCGCGCAGATCCGTGAGCGCCGCCACCAACCCGGCGAGCAGCGATTGGTACTGCGTGAGGCCCGTGGGCGGGGGAAGCGACCCTTCGGGCACCTCGCCAGGGGGAAGACCGAAGCGCAGCATCGGCCGGAACGCGACTTCGACCGGCGAAGCTCCGACGCCGGGCTTCTTCGCCCCGCCGCCCAGCCCGAGGCCACCGTCGACGACCTGCTTGGCCTTCTCGTCGGCCTTCTCTGCGGCCTTCTTTCCGGCCACTTCCTTGATCTTGTCGAGGATGCCGCCGTCGGCGCCCGCTTCGGGCTCGGACATGTCGAGCATGATGTGCTCGCGCATGACGCGCATCAGGCGCAGGTACGGCCATTCGGGTTCGCTGAGGGCGCTCATCTCGTCGAGGGCCAGATCGGAGTTGCCCGGATCTTGAACCTGAAGGTCCGCCAGGAAGTCGCGCCAGGCGTTCTTGTAGCGCTCGAAGTAGAGCTCGCGCAGCTTGCCGATGGCCTGATCCTCGGCCCCCGCGTCGCCTTCTTGGAGCACCCACTTTTCCGCCGCGAGCTTCGCGCGCTGCACGCCCAGAAGGTCGCGCACGCGAAGCCACCCGTTCTTCGTGTAGGCGCCGTCGACCTTGGCGCCGCGCTTCGACTGAATGAACGGCGCCACGCTACCGTAGAAGACAGTCTCGCGCCGGATGGGCGCGATCTCCACGTTCGCATCGCGCACCAGCGATTCGTAGAGGCGCTCCACCTGCGGCACCTGCGCAAGAATGGACCGCGACTTCGACACCACCGACGCATCGATGGTCCACGGCTTGATGGCCTTCCGCTTGATGAGCTCGAAGTAGTAGGCCACGTGGGGAAGCAGCAAATCTTCCTCGTTCGCCACGCGGGTGTGCGCGGTGAGCGCCCACTCGTGCACGAGACGCGGGGCCGCCCACTCGGCATCCATGTGCTCGGGCTCACCCATCATCAGGTACAACTTGAGCGTGTCATAATCTTTGCTGAAGTTCTCGTTCGTGCGCACCGGCCCGCTGTCCATCGCGCGAAGCCGCGACTCCAGCTCGGTGTGCGCGCGTGCCACGGCCACCCGGGCGAGCACCGCGCCATAGAGATCGCGCAGACCTTCGTCGAGATCGTCGCCGGTGTACATGCCCCAGCGTAGGTTCAGCGGTGGAGAACCTTGCTCCCAGCCGTCGAGCTCCTTGAGGCGGACTTGTGCCGCATCGAGTTGCGGGGCGCCGTCTTTCAGGCTCGTTCCCTCGCCCCACTTCACCGATTGCACGCGGGCCGCGATGTCCTGCGTGGAGCTGACCAGCTCGCGGTTGCGCAGGAAGGTGAAGAACGCGGGCAGCACCAAGCATGCGCCGAGGAGCACGCCCGCCAGGGCGAATGCGCCGCGGGTCAAGAATCGACGCTGGCGATCGGCCTCCGTGCGGCCCGCGACGCTCTGATCGCGGAACATGACCTTCTGGAAAACGTCGGTCAGAAAGAAGCTCTTGGCCTCCGTCTGTTGCGGGCGCAAGGCGGCGGCGTTTTGGCCCCGCATGCCGAAGGCTTGCGCCATCGACGCGACCACGCGCGCGGTGGGCGTACCCATCTGGGTGCCGCTCGTAAAGTAGACGCCGCGCAGAATGGGCGTCTCCTGGAAGCGGTTCTTCTGGAAGAGCGCCTGCAGGAACAGGCCGACGTGATGGCGAAGCGGTGCGAACTCCAGCGGAAACTCCGCGATCTTCTGGCGCATCTCCACGCGCCGCTCGCGGCGGAAGCTGCGGATCGCCCGTGCGTGCAGCGTCTTCACCAGACCGGCGAATTCGCGCTCGAAGGCTCCACGCGGGTCGTCCGTCGTGTTGAGCGCGAAGCTCATTCCCCAGATCTGCCCGCGCTCGCTCTTGCGCAGGTCGTCCCAAAACTCGACGAAGCCCTGCACGAGATCGCACTTGGTGAGCACGACGTAGATGGGGACCATCATCTGGATGCGGGTCGCAATCTCGTCGACGCGGGCGCGGATGCGGCGCGCAACGTCGTCGATGCCCTGGTCGTGCGACACGGCGAGATCGGCCAGGCTGATGGCGACGATCAACCCGTTGATGGGCCGGCTCGGACGGTGCTTCTTCAGCAAATCGAGGAAGGTGAGCCACTCGTCCTGGTCGTTGGTCTCCGTGGCATATCGACCCGCGGTATCGAGCAGGATGGCGTCGTTGGTGAACCACCAGTCGCAATTGCGCGTTCCACCAACGCCCCGGTACGCCGATTGCGCACTATCCATCGGGAATACGAGTCCCGAGTGCTTGATGGCCGTGGTCTTACCCGCGCCCGGCGGGCCGACGATGATGTACCAGGGAAGCGCGTAGAGCGCCGAAGCGCCGCTGCGCGAACCGAGCTTGCTCTTCTTGAGGGCCATGATGGCCTGCTGCATTTTTCCCTGCAGCTCCATCACCGCCTCGCGCCGATCGGGTCGGGTGCTGGCGATTTGCGCCTGCCCCTGCTGGAGCATCGACTGCTCGAGATCCCGCGCGGCGGTGTAACGCAAATAGAGAATAAGCCCCGCCACGAGTGCACCGATGAGGAGGACGGCGGCCGTGAGAACGAGCTTGATGACCAGCGAAATGGCGAAGAACCATCCGATGAGCCAAATGGCAAGGATGGCGGCGGCGCTCAGCGCAATGGAAATCCAGAGAATCATTTCGTGCTCGTGGCGTAGGACTTCATCTGCTTCGTGGCGCTCGACGCGCTGAGCCCGATGATGACTTTGAGACCAATGAAGGCGACGATCGCGAGGGCCACGATGCCGATGCCGATGCGAATGAGCGGCATGTCGCGGGTGAAGAGGTTGCGGCCCAAATCGGGCGGCTCGCCGTGCGGGCTGATGATGTCACTCGAGGGCACGAAGCGATCGAGAACGGCCGCCGTCTGCTCGATGACCTGGGCCAGGCCTTCGCCGCCCGCCATTTGATACCGGCCCTGAAAGCCCATCGCGAGGCAGAGGAAGTAGATCTGCAGAACGTGCGCGCGGTGGGGCTCGTTGCGGAGAGCATCCAGGCGGCGGAAAAAGCCCTCGCCGGCGGTGTTCTCTTGAAAATAGGTAAACTGCAACGAATTGGCATTCCACTCCGCGCGGCCCGGCCACTGGCCGCGGAGGATCTGCTCGTCCAAGAGCGCCACGATGGCATATTGCCCATCGCGCACGTCCTCCGGCGGAATGTTCGATTCATGGGCGCGGCGGCCCATTTCGTTGAACATGCCACGGCACGTGTTGCGCAGCGCCTCGGGCGCAGGCAGATGCTCGCCCTGGGCGAGTTGCGGAGCGAAGGCCAACAAGTCGGCGCACGCCCAGTACATCGGCGCGAGCAACGGATGCTCGGTGCGCGTGATGTTCGCCACCGCCGCGGGCGGCGCAACGGCGGTCGCCGCAACGGCCATGGTGCCCTGCCCTGCTCCACCCTTGGCCTCGGGGCCGGCTTGCGGGGCCACTCCCGGAGGTGGCCGCACTTGCACTTGGTGGGGAGGAGGCTGCGCAGGCCACGCCGGCTGCCCCGGTATCTGAGGGGGAGGCGGCGTGCCGTATTGCTGCGGCGGAGCACCGTACGGCGCCTGCTGCGGAGGAGCTCCCGGAGGCGGGCCATAGGGTACTCCGGGGGGCGCGTGCGGCTGCGAGGGGTAATGTCCTTGCGGCTGCTGCGGGTACGCCCCAGGCCCAGCTTGGGGGGCCGCTCCTGGATATTGCTGGGGATACGGCTGCTGCGGGTGTGGCGGTTGTTGCTGCTGCGGACGCGGCTGCCCCTGCTGCGGCTGTCCCTGTCCCTGCGGCTGCCCCGGTTGTTGACCACCCGGCGGGGCGCCCTGATTCGGTGAGAATTGGACTGTGCGGCTCACTTCTTCCTCTTCTTCATCGGTCCTGTCGACGGGAAGTCATCGACGTGGTCCGTACCGTCGTCGACTTTGCTCCCGTCGATCCAGAACGCGAGTTCTGCGTTTTGTACCGGGCGATCCGTGCAGTCTTCGTCTTCGCACGTGCCGCACTTGCCCGGATCGGGCTGGGGCGGCAGGTCGAATGCGGTGTACCAAGCCTTGCCCCGAGGATTGTGGAACAGGGCGACGGCGGCCACGTATTCGACGCCCTCGGCGCGGTCGAACTTCAGATCCGCGCGGGTCGCGGGGTAGGCCTGGACCTCGTTCATCTTGACGAGATCTTCGGCCAACGTCTCTTTGTCTTGATGCCAAATCTGCTCGAAGCTCGCGTTGTACAAACGCGTGTCGCCTTTGAGCTGGTAGACGCGGATGACGACGGGGCGCGCTTGGCCTTCGTCCGTCGTGTTGATGCTCTGAGAGGCAAGCACCGACACGGTGACGTGCTGAGGCTCGCACTTTGCGGGGGCCGCGGCCGGCGGGGCCGCAGCTTGGCCTCCACCGCATCCCAGAAAGGCCATGCATCCCGCGACCGCAACCACCGTTCCAACCCGCACGAGCCCTCGCAGCATCATTTTTCCTCCGAAATACAGACAAAACCCGCAGAACCTGAAAGAGCGTCGTCCGTCGTCAGGCGAAGCTTTCGCGTCGCCTTGCCGCTCGCGATACCCTCGAGCAAAGCGTTGGAGACGAGCGGGAGGATCGTCCCGCGAAGAATGTGATCCACGTTGCGCGCGCCGCTTTCCACCTCGCGGCAACGGGCGGCAACGGCGTCGATCACGGCATCGTCGATCTCGAGCTCGAGGCCGTGCGCTTCCCGCGTGCGTGCGGCCACCGCGCCGAGCTTCATGCGGGTGATGCCCAGAAGCGCCTCGGAGCGGATGGGGATGTACGGAACCACCGTCATGCGCGCGAGGAGCGCGGGCTTGAAGTGCGCGCTCAACGTGGGCTTGACCAGGGAAATCAAGTCGTCGTGGCTGGGCACCTCACCCGCCGCAGGATCGGCAGCGTGCGTGATGAGATCCGTGGCGAGGTTCGACGTCATGATCACGACCGTGTTGGCGAAGTCGATCACGCGCCCCTCACCGTCGGCCAGCATGCCCTTGTCGAAGACTTGATAGAAGAGGTTCATCACCTCGCGATCCGCTTTCTCGACTTCGTCCAGCAGAACGACCGAGTAGGGGCGCTGGCGCACGGCCTCGGTCAACATGCCCCCTTCGCCGAAGCCTACGTACCCCGGGGGTGAGCCGATCAGGCGCGAGACCGTGTGCTTCTCCTGGAACTCGCTCATGTTGATGGTGACCACGAAACGCTCGCCACCGAACAACAGGTCGGCAAGGGCCAGGGCCGTTTCGGTCTTTCCCACGCCGCTCGGGCCCACCAAGAGGAAGACGCCCAGCGGTGCGCCCGGGGCTTTGAGGCCCGAACGGGCGGAGCGAAGTTCGCGCGCGATGACCGAGAGGGCCGGATCTTGCCCGCGAACGCGCTGCCTCAGGCGATCTTCCAGGGACAGAATCGCCGCCACATCGTCCTGCACCATGCGGCCCACCGGGATGCCCGTCCAATCGGCCACGATGGTGGCGACCAGTGTCTCATCGACATCGGCGAAAACGACCAGCTCTTCGCGCGGAATGGCACGAAGACGGCCCAGGGCAATGCGCAGGTCTTCCAATTTGGCGGCGTGCTCGACAGCGGTTTCAGGCGCGGTTTGCGTTGAAGGCGTTGAAGGCTTGGCCTCCCCCTTCCCCTTTTCTTGTTCGGCCGCTCCGGCCCCGGGGTTGCCAATTTTCGCGACGTCGCGACGAAGTTCGTCCACGCGCTGCACGAGGGCCCGTTGCTCCGCGAGCCGCGCTTCCAGGGTGGCCACGCGCTCGCGCAGCTCGTCGCGCTTGCTCTCCGCGGCCTTGCGGCCTTCCTCGTCGACGACGACCCCGGCCGCATGGTCCCGACCGAAGGCACCGATCTCGCGCTCGACGGCGGCCAGCTCGGCCCGTGCGTCCTCGAGGGCCGCCGGAGGGGCCCCCCGCAAGACGCGCACACGCGCGGCGCTCGTATCGAGAAGGTCGACGGCCTTGTCGGGCAGCTGGCGCCCGGCGATGTAGCGGCTCGACAAGGTGACCGCCGCGCGCACGGCCTCATCGCGGATGACGACGCCGTGGGCTTCCTCGAAGCGCTGCGCGAGGCCGCGGAGCATGAGGACCGCCGCCTCGATGCCCGGTTCGTCGACCTTCACCGGCTGGAAACGTCGCTCCAGGGCGGCGTCCTTCTCGAAGTAGCGCTTGTACTCGGCCCAGGTGGTCGCGGCGATGGTTCGCAATTCGCCGCGGGCGAGCGCGGGCTTCAGCAGATTGGCCGCGTCGCCCGCGCCCTGTGCACCGCCCGCTCCGATCAACGTGTGCGCTTCGTCGATGAAGAGCACGATGGGTTTGGGCGAGGCTTTCACCTCGGAAATGACCGACTTGAGTCGGTTTTCGAACTCGCCCTTCACGCCGGCGCCGGCCTGCAGCGAGCCCAAGTCGAGGACCACGACCTGCGTGTCCTTGAGGAACTCGGGCACGTCGCCCTCGGCGATGCGCACCGCGAGGCCTTCCACGAGCGCCGTCTTTCCGACGCCGGGCTCGCCCACGATGATCGGGTTGTTCTTTCGGCGGCGGCACAGGATGTCGACGACCTGCCGCACCTCGCCCTCGCGCCCGAACACGGGATCGATCCCGCCTTTCTTGGCGCGCTCCGTCAGGTTCGTCGTGAAGCGCGCGAGCGCCGTGTCCCCGCCCGCCCCCGGTGCCGGAGCCCCGCCGGACGGCCTCGCCCCGCCACCGCCGGACCACTCCGCGGCCGCGTCTTCGATGGCCTCGGCGCTTTCGCCCGCCAGGATCAAAAGGTTTTTGCGCAAATCGTCCGTCGGCAGCCCCTCGAACAGCGTGACGTCGAGCGGCAGGTAACGGCCGGGCGCGTGCAGCAAGCGCACGAGGACCGCGCCGGAACGCAGGCGCGTCGCGTGAAGCTCGGTGGTCGCGTAGATCCATGCGTCTTGCAGCAGCTCGAGGAGCAGCGGGCTGAATCCAGGGCGGCCCGCATTGCCGGTGCGCAGCTCCGTGAGGCTCTTGTGCAGGCGCGCGCGCGTGCGCGACGGATCGATCTGGAAGCGATCGAGCAGCACGACCAAGTCGCTCTCGCGCACGTCGAGCAGCGCATGCAGAAAGTGCTCGACGGTGACTTCGTAGTGCCTGCCCGTAACGCTCGCCCCTGCGGCAGCCTCCAGCGCGCGACGGGAAACGGAGTTGAGCTTTTCGAGAAGGGCCCGCGGTTCGGCAATCAGCATGACATCACCACTGGGATTTGAAGTTTGTTTCCGAAGCGCCGGCGTCCCGCCGGCTAGGGAGTTGCGATTACTTCTTCTTCTTCGTCGATTTGGAGGGAGCGGCGGGGGTCGGATCCGGCGCGCCGGCATCCTCCGGAGCGCGAATGGTCAAAAGTGCCCCTGCCTTCAACGGGGCCGCAGGGTCGAGCGCGTTGTCGGTGACGATCGTCACCGGTGAGACGCCGTAGGCGCGTGCGAGACCCTCGAGCGTATCGCCTTCTCGCGCGCGGTAAAGGACGCGTCGCTCGGAACCGGAACCCACGGCCACGCCATCGTTGATGGGGCGGGCGGCGGCGGTAGTTTCGGTTGAGCCAGCGTCGACGTTGGGCAAGTTGCGCTTGCCCCAGTCGAAGGCCGAGCCCGCGCGCCCTTCCACGCCGGAGTTCGTCGAATAGAGAAGCGGCATCAACACTTCTTTGGCGCGAGCGAGTCCTTCCGTTGGCAAATGCACGACCATGGCGAACTTGGTCGATGGCACGGTGTCCGACAGATATTCCGGATTCAGCTCGCGAATCCGATCGAGGCTCGTATTGGCAGCACGCGCCACCACCGACAAAGGCGCGCCACCGGGAACCTCGAGATCACTGGTGCGAATCGGGTCGTCGAGCTTCATGCGATCGAGTCCGAAACGCGGCAGATTTCCCAGCACTTGCGCGGTGGCCAGCACCTGAATCACGTAATCCTTCCCGTCGGGCGTGAGAACGTCGAAGGACGTCCAGAAGTCCGTCACGGAGTGCGCCGCTATGTCGGATACGGCCGTGCGATATCCGATTCCGTATGCATAGAGCGCGAGCTCCCAGCTGCCAAATCGCTCGCGCAAATCGGCCAGATAGTGGGCAGTCGCCTCGGTGGAAATCGCGACACTGCGGCGCTCATCGTACTTCTCGAGAAGGGCCAGGCCGTACGCCGTCGCGACGTCGGGGGTCAGCTTCCAGATGCCCACGGCGTCGCCCGTGGCCTCGGTCGGAGAAAAGCCGCCATCGGTCACCGCGAGGACCAAGAGCGATTCGGGGACCTTCCACGCGCGAAGGATTCGCGTGATGTCGTCGCGATAGCGCCCTGTGCGTTGGACGCGATCGGTGAGCGTGCGGCGCGTTCCGTCGTTTTGAACGAGGGAGGCCATCGCATTGTCGACGTTCACGTCGTCGCGCGAGGTGAGGTCGCTGCGTTTGAGGCCCTTGGGAAGCTTTTTCGAGTCGCCCGGCGCGGCGCCCTCGAAGAGCGAAGCCTTTCGCGGTGGTTGCGCCTTGGGCGGAATGGGAGCGCCGCCGTCGGGCGAAATGCCTTGCACGACGGCGCGCAGCTCAATCGATTCCGCCCCCGCTGCGGCGCCAATCGACGGCAGAGTCGTAAGGCCGCCGCCACCACCGTCGGGCCGGGCAAGTGTCCCGGCGTCCATGGCCACGGGGCTGACGAAACCGCGCAGTGCGGCGCGGACGCTCGGACGTGTCAGCGCGATGCCCGCCCCCACGAGCGGCAGCGCTCCAATGACCCCAACGAGCGCATAAAACGCAGGCTTACGCATTCGGTGGACCAGAAGGTCGCATGCCATCGGCAACCGTGGCAAGGGCAGCAAAGCTATTCATCCTTCGACCTTCTTCAACGAGCTTGCCTTCGACGTTGGAGTGGTTCAGCGTCGTGGGGTGACCCACGCCGTACAGCTCCGCGTTTACAACGTGGTGGACCACCGCAGCTTCGAGCACACGACCGATCGCCTTCCCGTGCCGATCGGCCGTGATCCCAAAGTCTCCGCGTGCATTCTCGAGGACGACTTGAAGGTGTCGCGCATGCACGCCCAGGTCGATCTTCGCGGCGACGAGCTTCTCGTTCGCGATGCAGGCAGTGCCAATGGCACTTATGTAAATGGTCAGCGCCTTCCCGATCGGTGGGTTTCGCTCGGGCCGGCCAATCAAGAGCGGGAGCTCCGCATCGGCAATTGGAGCATTCGCGCCCAGCGCAGCACGCCGCAGGCGGTGCTTCCGGGACAGACGTCGTTCGGCGCGGACGATGGGTCGGTCGTGGGCAATTTCAGCGAGACGATGGGCGTCGACTCGATGAGCGCGGCCGACTACATGGCCCAGGCCGCTGCCGTCGCCAAAGGCTCGAGCACGGGCGCGCAGCGCGCGGCGCAGATGGCCGAGGCGCTGAACGTCTATTTCGAGAGCTACGAGGCCGCGGCCCGCGAGCTGTACACGCGCATTGCCACGCAATTGGAGTCCCTGCCGCCGGCGGCGCGCGCACCGGCATGCCATCAGATTCAACAGTCGTTTCCCACGCTCTCGGGCAACGACGCGTTCGTGCAACTGTTTCGTCACTATGGCGTTGCCGTGGATGGATCCGGGCAAACGCCGGAGGGCGTGGCCCTCAAGGCCGTGCGCTACCTTTCCCAGTGGTATCTGGGGCGCCCGGCCACGACACCGCCGGAGATCATCGCATTCTGCGACAAGGTTCGGCAGGCGGTGGACGAGCTGTTGCTCGGGCACGTGCCGCTCTTGGCCGGATTGGAGAAATTCGAACAGCAGATGGCGTTGTCGGAAGGGGAAGAGCAATTCCAGCTTCCGGAGACACCCGCGGAGTTCTCACGCGCGCTGTTCGATTGGAACGACTCGACCGACCGCGCCTCGCGCGCCCTGCGACGGAGCTTCGCCGATTTGATGGTTCATCAAGTGGGCATGCTCAACGGCGTCATGCGCGGCGTGAAGGCGCTGCTCGTGGAGCTCGCGCCCGAGGCGATTCATCAAAGCTGGCGCGACCGTCAATCGAAGCGCTCCGCGCTGACGCGATTGTTCGGAGGCTGGCGCCGCGCGCCCGAAATGCTGGAGATCTATGCCAAGCGCTACGGAGATCTCGCCGACGAAGAGAACGAGCGGTTCCGTCTCATCTTCGGGCGCGAATTCGTCGAGGAGTACAAGCAATTCGCCCGCGAGCAGGGTGGCTCGGAGACATCCCGCGCGGCGGCCCTGCACTCCGCCCCCACCCACCAGCTCCCTGCCGTCACGGGCCCCCACCCGCAGCACGGCGGCTATCCGCCGAACGCAACGCGCTAACAAAAGAAAAGAGAATTCACAGGAAGACGGGAAGACGGGAAGGTTTGATGGTTTTCCGCTCGGCCCGAGGGGCGAGCTGGAAACCCAACCAAAATCCTTCCCGTCTTCCCGTCTTCCTGTGAACTCTCCTCAGGTCACGTCGATGCGGCGTGAGGCGTCGGTGCGCGTTTCGAAACGCACCGGTGAGGTGTGATCCGGCAGCACCATCGAGGCGGTGATTTCGAATCGAACGACCAAGTCCGGCGTATCGCTGGGAATGTGCCGCACGCGAACGCGCGTGAGGCGCGGTTCGTACTTCTCGATCGTGTCCTTGAGGGAGCGCGCCAGCATGTCGAGCGCCGCCGGAAACGAGTGCACCATTTCCGAGACGTCGGGCACGCCGTAATCCGGGCGTGTGAGCATGGTGCCGATGCGCGTTCCGCACATCACCCGCAGGTGCGCCAAAATGGCGTTGCGGAGCGCGCGATCGGCTTCACTGGAACCACCCTCCTGCGCGAGGGAGGGCTCGCGCAGGCGACTACGCAGAGGGTGTATCGGCACGGATTACCCGGGCTGGTGCCAGTCGTCGCTCGTGGCGGTGCCCGCTTCTTTGTTTTCGACCTCGATCTTCCGAAAGCGGAAGCCAACGTCTTCGAGGTGCATGACGTCTGCCTCTTTGCTCGCCTTCGTTGCGTTTTCCGAATAGCGATCCACCGAGACGATGACGGCGTCGGTCAGCTTGATCTGCTCGACCACGATTTCCTTCTTGCCGTCGGCGGCGCGGGAGACCACCTCGATGATGACCTCCTCGATGACCTCGTTCGTCCAGTGCGCCTGGAGGATCTGCGGGGAGGACGCCCCCCACTCCTTGGTGATGACCAGCGGCTTGTGCTGACGGTGGCCCTTGGCCTCGCCGCTGTTTACGTCGGTGGGGACCAACGACGCCATTGCGAACTTGACGCACGGAATGAACTTGTCGCTCCGGCCCTGCTTCTTGGTCTCGGATTTGAATTGCTTCTGATTCTTGCCCTTGATGGACACATAGAACTCGAACGCCATAACGAACTGCCTCCCATGGCCTTCTGCGAAGGCCTTGCTGGTAACCTACGAACGACCGAGACGATTGCGCGAAGCGTATCTTTGCCGGCACGCGACGTTCAAGCCGCTCCACATACCTTTCGTCCTTTGGACGGAACAGTTGTGGATTTCATGCCCAAGGGCGCGTCTTTTCTGCGCCCGTTCTTCAAAGCTGAGGTGGGTTTTCTGCGCCTGAAAATAACCCACGTGAAAGCGTCCAGATGAGTAGTGCCAAGTTGCTTGCTTCGTGTACCTTTCGCCCAATGCGTCGGTCATCGTTGACTCTCACGGCCGCCTCGGCGGCGTTTTCAACATTGGCGCTCACAGCCCTTTTCGCAACGGGGTGCGCGAAAACTCCCCCGCCGCGGACGCGCATCGAGGATCAGTCGAGGAAAGTCGCGCCCTTACCGGCGTGCATTCTCTACTTGCCATCACGCAAGAACGAAGCCGCCGGCACGGCGCGCCGGCTGAAGGACGAGCAGGTCTTCAAGCTGATCTTCCCGAACTTCGACGAGAACCAGAAGGCGCTGACCAAGTCGCCCACCTGCACGGGGCAAAACATCTTCGACGACAAGGTGCTTGCCGGCGGTACGCCCAAGGGCGGTTGGCCCATTCGCATGCAGGAAGGGCAAATCACGCAGGGCAGTGGCGGCGATCGGATCAAGGTCGTGTGGCTGCGCCTGCAGGAGTGGCCGGATGGTACGGCGGGCGGGCCGCTCGCCATCATCCGCGGGTCGGAACACTTCGCGGAGTTGTACGCGGTGGTGCCGTTCCGCGGGCGACCCGACAAAGTGCGCCTCGGCACGGAACGAATGGGCGGAGAGCTGCTCGTCACCGCGGAAGAGGACGGATGCACGGGACATCCATCGGGCACGCCGTGCGAGGCGTCGCTGCACATCTTTTTGCCGCGCCAAGGTGCCCTGCAGCGCGTGGTCGACGTGCCGGTGGAGCGCATCGCCTACGGGTCCGATCGCGAGAAGGGCACGCAGGGAAAGCTGGAGTTCCATATGACGTCGGCGTCGCGCGTCCAGCCGGACGGCATTCACCTGGCCGAGCAGGTCGAGGTGAAGGACGACGGCGGCCAGGTTCTGCGCAAGGCGGAGCTCGATCGGGTGTTCAAGCTTACCGAGACGGGGCTCGTCGCCAACGAAGGGTCGCTCTGGGAGCGAATCGCTAAGCCCGAGCCGGAGAAGGCGGAGAAGCCCGAAAAGACCAAGTCACCGCCTCGTCGCCAGCGCTAAGGTCGATCCGGACGATCATCGGGGGGTCGTCCGGAGAACGCTGGCCCAGGGCCGCCGTCCCACCGAGTGCCGCCTCGTCGTTTCCGAGCTCGAGGCGCGGCTCCTCGCCGGGGCGAACTTCGATTTCGACGGCCACGTCGACGAAGCCGCCGGTGACTTCCTCGATGACGTAACGAAAGCGCGCATGGTCGGCGCCGTTCGGGACGAGGCGCGCCAAGGTGGCGCGGCCCACCGGTGCGATCCAGAGGACGAGCAAGCCGGCCTGCTTCGTGAGCACGCCGCCGAGCACCACCTCGCCGAGGAGATTGCGTCGCTCGCCGAGGCGGGTCATCTCCGAGGGCTGCAGCTCGAGATCGCGCCAAGGTGCCTCGCGAACGGTGATGGTGAGGGCGGGGAACGCGAGGCTCAAAGCCTGAACGAGGGCGTCGCGCCCGCGCGGACGCTGGGCAAAAAGGCGCGCGCGACCGAGGCGCATGAGCGGCGCGAGCGCCGGGACTTCGGCGGTGAAGGATGCTCCGCCCACGAGAGAAAGCGCGCGGCGGGTGGAGGCATCGCGCCCGCCGGCGGAGAGGGTCGGCGAGAGCCCCACGCGGCGCGAGGCGCGCAGGAACAGCGAGATCAAACGATGGTGAAAGGCGTCGTAGAGGGCGAGCACGGCATCGTCGTCCTGCTGCGCCGCGCGCAAGGCGTCCTCGGTGAAGAAGCTCGCCAGCGGGGAGACGGAGCCGACGACGCCGAGAAAGCTGGTGGAGACCTCGAAGATGGGAGGGCTCTTGCGGCCGGTGAACTCGTCGTGCTCCTCGACGATGCGAAGCTGGGAGACGTCACCCGCGTGAAAGACCGGTTGAATGTCGTGGCGAAAGCGAATGCGCTCCGCACGCGGCGGCCCGAGCTCACCGACGGGCACGGCCTCCGGGCCGATGAGCCGCTCGAGGTGATCGATCAAGGTGGAGAAAGGCACGCGGTGCGCGGTGCGTACGAGCTCGTCGAGGTGGGCTTGGGAAACTCCACGCTCGGTGGCGGGCGAAGGCTCGATGGGTTCGTCGTGGTTCATGGTGCGCGCGTTCCCTGGCGGAAGTCGTAGGCGAAGAGAAGCTGGCCAGCCCGGTCGTGGAGATTCAAGCGAATCGAGTCTTCCTCGTTCGCAGCGCCTGCGAACAAGAGCTCGAGCACCTCGCCGAAGAGAAAGAGATCGCCCGCGCCGGTGAAGCGTGATTCGTCGACGTGAACGTCGAGGTCGACGCCGATGCGCGCGACCGCTTCGCTGGTGAGGTGCGTTCGGCGCCAGCGTACGTCGAGGAGGGCTTCGAACTCGTTGGCGTTTTCTTTGGCCCCCGGCCACCTTCCCCATGCGGGCAGGTTCGCACGGGCCAGCAGCGCGGCGAGCTCACTGCGCTCGGCGAGCGACGGGAGGCCGAGTTTGAAGTAGCGGAAGAAATGCCAGAGGCGATCGCCCTCGAGCACCGCCGGCGCGGCACGCGTGACCGGGGTCACGTTGCGGAAGGCCACCACCGCGTTGGTCGCGTTTGCCCCCTCGCTCACGTCGCCGATCTCGAGCCGGGCCGCGCGACGGAGCTGCGTGGTGACCAGCGCCACCTCGAGATCGCCGCCCGGAGGCGTCGCTTTCATCGCCGTTCCGAAGCTGAGGGTGATGTCCAGCTCGGGCCCCACCGCGGAGCGACGGCGATGCAGCTCGTAGAAGAGGGTGGCGTCCTCGGTGCCGTCGAGCGGCGGCGGAATGAGTTCCGCCCACGCCGGCACGGGCTTGGAGCGCAAGGTGCCGCGTTCGACCACCGCGATGCGCTCGACGGAGAAGATCTCCGTGTCGTCGCCGGGCACCATGGCACGCAGCGACCAGCGGTCCTCCTCGGGCTCGGTGGAGACGGTCATCACGCGCGGCGCGCTGAGTTGCACCGTGGGAACGACGTGCAATTTGACCGACGATGGGTCGAAGGCCACATGGCTCGGGAGAGGTTCGGCCAAGCGAATCTCGACCTCGAAGGAACGCGCATCCCCGAGCTCGGCGAGCTGCAATCCGGTGAGCTGCAGCCGCGCGAACTTGTTCGGAAAGGCGAAATACTCGCGCATGAGAAGCAGCGGCGTGCCCAAGCGATGGCGGCCGGGCAGATGGGGATCGGCGAATCCGGGCCTTCGGAAGGCGCGGCCATCGCCCAGCGCCATCTCACGTCCATTGGCGCGGACGGTGATGCTTTCGCTCTTTCGAACGAGGTGCGCGCGCAGGTCGAGCGCCGTGGAAAGGTCCGCGGCGAAGTAGAAACTGAGCGAATCGATCTCCGCGAGCTTCACGCCTTCGAAGAGCTCGATCGAGAGACGAAGCTGCCGCCGCTCCGCGCCGAGAGCTTCCACGCCGCGAAGGACGATGGGCTGCATGACGCATTCTTCGGTGGTGGCGAAGGAGCACACGATGCCGTCGACGGCGCGGCTGTCGAACCTGCGCCCCTTTTCGATGGTTTGCCGCGTGCGCGCTTTGAGCGTGGGTTCGAGCTCCAGCATCGTGGCGCTGGGAAACGCGCGAAGGAGCGCAGGGCAGAGCGTCTCGATGACCGGGTGGATCACCTCGGGGAGCTCGTCGTCGATGCGCTCGCGCAGGCGCGCGAAACTGAACGCGAGGGCCTGAACCAACCGCGATACGCCGGGATCGGCGTCGCGCCCGAGAACGGGGGCGACACGCGGGTGCGTGCGGCCGATCTCCTCGCAGAGTTGGTAGAGGTAATCGAGCTCGGTCTGAAAGGTCCTCTCGAACATGGTCTAAATCGTCTCGTCCCCAGTGCGCGCGGGAAAGGAGACGGTGCGGCCGGTTCCTTCGAAGCGGGCGCGCGTCCGCGCGAAGGAATTGATCTTCACGTCGTGGGCGAAGAGGCGCGCCAGTACGGAGGCGAACACGTACGCATCGCCCTCCCCGTCGAGGCCCGCTTCGTCGAGACGAATGTCGATGTCGCTGCCCTGCCGCATGCCATGCTCGCCCGCAAGGATGCTCATGGTGCTCGCGACATCGACCACCGCGCGGATGCGGCGGAGCGCGGTGAGGCCCGGCGGGCCATTCACCGTGGTGTGCAGGTTGAGAAGATGAAGGAGCGTGCGCAGCACCTCGCCCTGGCGACGTGACGAAGCGCTCACCGCCACCATGGCCAAGGAGCGACGCTGCAGCGGGCGCCCGCCCGGCGGCGCCCGATACGGCGTGACCGCGGTGATGTTGCGGAAGACGAGGTTCTTCGGCGTGCGCCCGCCGGAAACCTTGATGTCGCCCACACCGAGCACCATGGGCAGGTCGCGGTTGGTGGCGAGAAGATCGAACGATACGGATTTGACCGGCGGCACTTGGTTCGCCTCCCGCGGGAGAACGAAACGGACGCTGGTATCTTCCTTCTGCCCATTTCCCTGTAGCGCGCGCGGGGAGCGGCCGATCGCGTAAAAGATCTTGCCCTTCGGCGCGGCGTCGACCTGCGCGAGGGCCTCGAAGTCCGTGAGCGGCGGGATGGGCATCGTCGCGTTGCGATCCGCGCACCACCCTTCCGCGCCCAAAACGCCGTACACCTCCCCGTGATCGGGCGCGAGGCCGGCGGGACGAAGGACGTGGGAAGGCCGCTCGATGCCGGGCCGCACCGGTTCCGCGGTGGTTTCGAAGACGTTCACCACCGGCACGCAATTGGTGCGAAGCGACTCACGGGTCACGCTGAGGTTCGCCGGCAGGGCGCGCCCCAATTGGAACGTGATGGACACGGTTTGCGCCGGCCCGAGCGACGTGGCGAGCGCCGTCTCGTTGGCGCCATCGGCGGAGAGCTCGACGAAGGCGAACTTCGCCGGCAAAAGGAAGTACTCGCGCACCAGTCGAAAGCCCGCGTGCTCCCAAGGCTCCGGTGGCAACAGCGCCTCGTCGGCATCGACGCCCCACATGCGAAGGGCCGTGCCAGGGAGGCGCAAACTCGGCGACTGCGGCGATTCGCCGGCCGTGATCTCGATCGACTCGACGGTGGAGAGCGCGAGAAGGAGCCCGAAGGACGAACGCGGCTCCCCCGCCAGATGAAGGCGCAGTGGAAACAACGAGGCGAGCGTCTCGTGCGGCGTTTGCGTGCGGCGACGAAACACGACGCGGAGCGATTGCCCCCCAGGCCGAGCTTGCGAGGCCGTTCCTGGGTGGTCTTGCCGAGCCTGCGAGGGCGTTCCTGGCTGGTCTTGCCGAGATGGCGCGGCCGTTCCTGGTCGCTCTTGCCCCCAGACGAGCTTGGCGTCGGCCACCTCCCACGGAACGACGCGGGATGCCGCAAAGGCGCGGAACGGACAACGGACGCCCTCGACCGGGATGCTCAGAAACTCCGTGCCTGCGGGGACATCCGTCGGGCGGTCCGCCGCCGCCATTTCGAGGATGGCGGCGCACGGAAACGGACGGAGAAGCTCGGGCGAGAGGATCTCGGCGAAGGGGTCGGCCGCGCGCTTGGCGGCGGAGTCGATGAGTTCCTCCACCTGCTGCACGAGGTACTGAAAGCCGTCGATGAGCCGTTCGACGTCCGGATCGTCCGATGGCGCGGCAAGGCCCGGGGCCAACGCGGGGTGGGCCGCGGCAAACGCTTTGGACAGGGACGCTATGGCCTCGAGTTCACGGGAAAAATCGTGAGACACGGCAAACGACGTTATCAATTTTCGCGCGGGAGCCCACGTTCCACAGCGTCGCGGTCGCAATTGTCGCGACGGCGCGAAAATCACGAACGCTCCAGGTCATAACGACATCGTAACTGGATGTGGCTGATAGGCCGAAAACACTCACGTTTCGGCCGTCTTTCGCAGGGTGAGCTCATTGATGTCGTTGGTACACGGAAGTCCTGATGTGTATGCTTCCTTCGCCCTATTGTCGGGTCCGCACGATTTGCGCGCGCGACGCCGCACATAGGGAACATCTGGGAGGCGAGGATGCGCAACAAGGTCGGAATCGCTTGGGCGGGATGCGTGATGGGGTTGGGCGCGGTGTTGACCGTGGCCGGCTGCAGTTCGGCGGACGAGGCGGCGCAGGACGACACGGCGGCGGATGACAGTGAGCTGACCGCACGGGGTGGCCACAAGCGAAGCTGTGGCACCCGCAACGTGGATGACATCGAACAAGATCGCGTGAACCAGGCCATGGCGGCGCGGGCGAGCAACTTGGTTGCGCCGGCGGCGACCACGACCATCAACGTGTACTTCCACGTGATCAACAAAGGGTCGGGCATCGCCAATGGCGACGTGCCGCAATCCCAGATCGACCAGCAAATCGCGGTGCTCAATTCGTCGTACGGCGGGCAGACGGGCGGCGTGGGGACGAACTTCCGCTTCGTGCTGGCCAGCGTCGACCGCACGACCAATGCAACTTGGTACACGGTGGGCTACGGCTCCTCGGCCGAGACGCAAATGAAGAATGCGCTCCGCAGGGGCGGCGCGCGGGATCTCAACTTCTACACCGCGAACCTCGGCGGCGGCCTTCTAGGCTGGGCGACGTTCCCGCAAGATTACTCCCAGGATCCGAAGGACGATGGCGTGATCGTGCTCTTCTCGTCCCTGCCCGGCGGCAGCGCGGCACCGTACAACGAGGGCGACACGGGCACGCACGAGATCGGCCACTGGCTGGGCCTGTACCACACGTTCCAGGGCGGCTGCACCAAGACGAACGACTCCGTTTCCGACACGCCCGCGGAGAAGTCGGCCGCCTACGGATGCCCGACGAGCCGCAACACCTGCTCCGGCTCCCGCTACCCAGGCAACGATCCGATCACGAACTTCATGGACTACACCGACGACGACTGCATGAACGGCTTCACCACCGGCCAGTCGACCCGCATGGACAACATGGTCGCCACGTACCGCTAAAGAAAGAAAGAGAGAGAATTCACAGGAAGACGGGAAGACGGGAAGTTTTTTTGTTTTCAATCGAGCCCACTGAGGCAACTGGAAACCCTAAAAAAGCGTTCCGCGCTGGCCGTGCCGTAAGTCCTTCCCGTCTCCCCGTCTTCCTGTGAATCTCTCTCTTCATCCCATGTGGAATCGCTCGCCGACGGCGACGGCGGCGGTGAGTGAGGCCATGGCGGTGAGGAAGAAGTACGAGCCCACGAACATGGGCCGGCCAAGGACGCAGAAGACGAAGAAGACGATCATCGCGGAGAGCGCAAAGGCGTAGCGCGTGCGCGGCGCACGCCACGCGGCGATGGCGGAGACGATGGCCGCGGAGAGCAACCCCGGGGCGGCGCGGGGAACGATGCCGTAGCGGCGGAAGAACCAGTTGGTGGGGGTCAGACCGTCGATGGTCGATTGCGGATGGCCGCCGTAGAGATCCAACACGACGCGAAGCGCGGAGCGGTAGTCCCAGATGGCAAACGGCATCGCGGTGAGGGCGGCGGCCGCGACGAAGGCGAGCCACTGCACACCGCCAAAGCCGAGCAAGATGGCCAGCGGAACGAGCCAGACCATGCTCTGTTTCGCGCTCAACGCAACGCCGAGGAGCGCGGCCGTGAGGGTGGGCATCCGGCGCATGTGCGCGACCAAGGCGAGCGCGATGAGCGCGACCGGCAGCATGTCCGTGTAGGACTGCTCCACGAAGAAATACGCTTTGGGCGTGAGCCAGAGCATCAAAGCCGGCGCATCTTCCGCGAGGCCGGGGAACGGAAGGGACGATGCCGGGCGAT
Organism: Sorangiineae bacterium MSr11367; assembly: GCA_037157805.1. Taxonomy (NCBI): domain Bacteria; kingdom Pseudomonadati; phylum Myxococcota; class Myxococcia; order Myxococcales; family Pendulisporaceae; genus Pendulispora; species Pendulispora rubella. Next base: position 9,696,589 of record CP089983.1, read on the forward strand.
GGTCCACCGGACCATGGGCACCGCGCGGGCGGATCGTCGAGGCCGCGAGGGCCGCGGCCTTCGCGGTGATGGGATCGAGGTGGGCGCTGGGCCGGATGCCGCGGTGGGCGATGTAGCGCAATGCGAAGCCGGTGACGACCAAGGTGACGAGCGGCACCCAGCGAACGTCGTGTGCGATGGCGAAGGCCAGCGCGCTCGCGTAGAGCACCGTGGGAGGATCGCCGGGGGACGAGGCGGTTCGATAAGGGTTTTCGCCGTGGAGGAGCGTGCGGGCCGCCTCGGTTTGGATGTCGAAGACCCCGCCGTGTGGACGCGGCGACAGGAGCATCACGCTGATGCCGCCCAAGATGAGAAACAGGGCGAAGAGGCCGAAGCGCACCTCGCTCCAGAGGCGGCGCTCGGGCACACCGCGCAGGATGGAGGGGAGGTACGAGGCGAGCAGCACGATCTGGCCCGCGTGCGTCACGCGGATGAAGCGCGGGGTCTTTTCGGTGTCGAGCAAAAGGCGCGCATCGGCAAACGTCGCAATGACGAAGACGGTGAGCGCGACGGTGGCCAGGGTGAGCATCGGCCGCGCGGAATCGTGCTGGAAGGTGCGCTTGGCCACGAGGCGCACGAACTGAACGACCAAGAGCGCACCGCATGCCACCACGAGGATGAACGGCGTCTCACCGAACGACCCTTCGTGCAGCCCCACCGTCATGAGTAGGACGAGGCCGAACACGTAGACGACGATGAGCAGCCAGCCGATCTCCCGCGGCAGAGTGGGCATGCGGATCACGTGGAACGAGACAGACGAAACGAACCAAGGCAAAGGTCCGATGGACGGGGACTGGTTCGCAAACCCCCTACGATCGAGCGGCGGACCCGGCACGACGATACTTCGAAAGCGTTACCCCTCCCTTCGCCCGTTACCTCACAGCGATCGCCTACATGAAGTGTCGCACGGCCAGGACGACGAGCCACACCACGAGGCCGAGCAAAAGGAGTCCCACGACGATGCCGCCGATGGCCCAGCCGATGGCGGAAGTGGGTGGATCCATCAAAATGGGCGGCGGCGGCTCGGCCCACGCCAGGGCCGGTTTGGCCGGGGCAAAGCTCGGAGGGCGCTGCGGCGCGAAGGTAAACGAGGGGACGGGAGGTTCGGCGTTGGGTGCGCCCAGATTCGCCGCGCCCAGATTCGCCGCAGATGCGGGCGGCGGCGGGATTGGCGCCGGCGGGGTCGGGCCGGGTGATGCCGACGGCGGCACGATGTCCACCGAGATGGGGGATTCGTAGGGCTCGAGCTGCAGGTCTTCGATCTCGTCGGGGTCGACCGAAACGGGCTCCTGCTCGAGCTGGTCGGCGGGGTAGCTCGGAGAGCCCATCGCCGGCGTGGGCGCGTCGTGTTGTGTCAACGTGGTGAACGGAGGGCGCACCACGGTGGGGTTCTTCGAGGACGGAGGAAGACCTGGGACGTCCAGCGTGTCCACCAACACGGCGGGCATCTCCACGGTGGCCATGGGAGAGATCGGCGCCGTCGGCTGCGCAGGGCTGGGAGGGACCGGGACCTGGTGCGGGGGCGTTCCGGAAGCAGCGCGCGGCGGCAAACCGGCGCTTTGCTCGAGTGCGTCAATCAGGTGCTGCGGGAACTCCGTGACAACGGTGGACGCATCATCGGCAGGCGGAACGGAATCGGATGCGGGCATGGATGCGAGATTCTTCTCGTCCTCATCCGGCATCATTGTCCTCCCGACAAAGATACCCCATGGGCGCCTGAACAGCGAAGAACTTCCCGAAGTGCATAGCTCGGTTTCGCGTGCGCATCCTCTCGAAAGGGGGAGCGCCTTCCAAAAGATGACTAGCCGTTCCCGATGCGGACGTTGAGCCGTCTCATCATTTTCTGCAAGCCAAAACGAGAAAGCCCGAGCATCTCTGCCGCTTTGGTCTGGTTTCCGTGGGTACGGTCGAGGGCGTCACGCACGAGCTCCGCTTCGAGCGCATCGACCCGCGAGCGCAGCCCAACGCCAGCACCTCGCGCGGCGCCAGGGCCTCCGCGTGCGATTTCCTGTGAAAGCTCGGCCACGTCGATGCGATCGTCCGCAAGGACAACGGCGCGCCGTATCTCGTTCTCGAGCTGTCGAACGTTGCCTGGCCACGGATAGGCCACGAGACGGTCCATCGCGGCCTTGGTAATGCGGATTTTTCGCGTGGCGTGTTTTGCGAGAAAGTGGTCGACCAGGAGCTGAATATCGTCCGGACGCTCGCGGAGAGGCGGGACGCGGACGGTAATGACATTGAGTCGATAAAAGAGATCCTCGCGAAAGAGTTTTGCCTCGACCATTGCGGCCAGATCGCGATGGGTGGCGCAGATGACCCGCACGTCGACCTTGCGAACGCGGTCGCTGCCGACGGGGCGCACCTCCCCTTCTTGGAGGACGCGCAGGAGCTTTTTCTGCATCGAGAGAGGCATTTCGCCCACTTCGTCGAGGAAAAATGTGCCGCCATCGGCCACGTCGAAGAGACCTGCCCGGGTGGCGACCGCGCCGGTGAAGGCTCCGCGGACATGGCCGAAGAGCGTCGACTCGAGGAGGGGCTCGGGAACGGCAGCGCAATTTTCCGAGATGAAAGGACGGTCCTTGCGCGAGCCGTTCGTATGCATTGCGCGGGCAACCAGCTCTTTGCCGGTGCCCGACTCGCCCACGAGCAAGACCGGGATGTCGCTCGTGGTCACGCGGTCGACGATGTGCAGCATGCTGCGAATCGGTTCGCTGCGGCCGGCAATGGCGTCGTACGGATACCGCGTTTCGCCGCGAACGGTGCGAAGCTCGGCGCGGGTGGCGAAAAGCTCGGCTTCTTTTTCGCCGAGGAGGCGGGCGAGTTCGCGCTGGGCGCGCTCGGCACGGCGCACGGCGCGCCTGAGAAGTACTTGATCACGGGCGTCGGCGATGGCCATGGCGGCCTGGCTGGCGACCAAGCGCACCCATGCGATTTCGCGCGCACCGAAGGCTCCGCGGCGAACGCGGTCATCGAGGTAGACGACGCCGAGGGTCTCGCCGCGTGCGATGAGGGGTACGGCGAGAACGCTGCGCAGGCGAAGGGCGTGCACGGAGGCGTGCGCCTCGGCCAAGGTGGAGAAGGCGTCGGTGGCGATGACCGCGTCGCCGGTCTCCATGGCCTTGCGCGCAAGGCTGTGCGAGAGGGAGAGCTGCTCGCCGGTGAGATCGCGACGGGCCAAGTTGCGCGCGGCGCGGGGTACGAGGCGGTCATCGGGCGCGCGCAGGAGCAGGAGGCCGCGCTCGACGCCGGACCAGAGGACCATGGTGTCGAGCACTTGCTCGAGGAGCGGGCGAAGGCGATCGCGCGAGCCGAGGACGCGCACGATGGTGGCCAGTTGCTCCAGTTGGGCGGGCGCCAAGGTGAACTCGGGGACGCCCGCGGTGACGGCATCGAGTTTGGCCCACGCCAGCGTTTCGACGGTGGCGCGGTACTCGGACGGGGTGTGCTCGCGCAAGGTACGGGCTGCGGCGGTGCGGGCGAGCTCGAAGCGGCGTGCGGCATCGCCGTCGCCGCGCTCGGTGGCGAGGCGCACGGCCGCGAAGAGCGCGGGACCGCGGACGCAGAGCGGTGCGGGGATCTCGAGGAGGGCGACCAGCTCCGACAGGGTCGAGGGCGGCGCGGGGAACGACGATGCCGCGCGGGCACCCCACCATTCCCAGCGCACGGGGCCCGCGAGCGAGGCCGCGTCGATGGCCTCGAGGCTCGAGCGATCGACGGCGTCGGGGGCCCAGACGACCAGGCGCGCGGTGGCGCGGGCCATGTCCGAGGGGGCGCGCCCGGGTTGCAGCTCGCGGAAGGCGCGGAGGGCTTCGTCGCGGGCACGCGGGTCGCCGGGTTCGCGCGTCTCGACGATGGCCCAGCGGGCGTAGGCCGCGGCATCGCGATCGCCGGAGCTTTCGGCGCGGTGAATGGCCTCGGCGGCGGCTTCGTCCGCCGCGTGCACGGCGCCCACGGTGGCGAGGGTCGCCGCACGGGCGAGCCACGCACGCGCCGAATCGCTGCGGCGGCCGAGTCGTTCCCACAGGAGCGCGGCGCGCGTGGCGCTGGCGAGCGCGCGGGCGATGTCCCCTTCGTCGGAGGCCGCGGCGGCGAGGCCGGTGAGGTACGTGGCCTCCTCGACGACGGCGCCGGATTGCGCCGCGAGCTCCGCGGCGCGCGCGAAGGCGGCCGCGCTCTTGGCGGAGCGGCCATCGGCGTGCTCGATGTAGCCGAGGGTCGCGGTGAGGCGGGCCGACGCCGTGCCGTCGTGCGCGATGGCCATGGCCTCCTCGAGGATCTGCCGGCCCGCGGCGAACGTCCCGCGCCGGTAGGCGATGAGCGCCTGCACTTCGGCGGCGGCCACACCGCGTGCGCCGTGGAGGCGCTGTTCGGCCTGCGCGAGATCGCCCGCGTCCCATGCGAGGCGTGCGGCAATGGCGCGCGCCCGATGCGCAACCTCCCCCGCCGAACCCTGCGCGAGGGTGAGCGCGATGCGCTCCGCCTCGGCGCGATCGCCACGACGCCGCGCGAGCTCGGCACGACGCCACTCGGCCGCGTCGCCATGCGCGTGCGCGAGCGCCGTCCAGGCGCGACCGATTTCGCCCGCGCGAAGCAGCGCATCGGCGGTGGAAAGGACGAGGGTCGGCGGGGCGCCATCCACCGCGATGGCATCCTCCGCGGACGCGATCGCGCGCGCATCCGGGCGCGGCCGCTCCATTTCGGCCACGAGGGCGGCCACGCGCTCGGAGGCTTCCCCCTCGTCCCATGCAGGGCGTGACACGGTGCCGGCTTGGCCCGCGGGCGCGAGATCGTCGAGTGTCCACGACGCCGGCGGCGCATGGGCGGCGAGCGCGAACATGCGCTGCGCGAGCTCGGCATCGCCACCGAGCACCTCGTCGCGAAGAGGCCACGCGGCCGCGCTGGGGCCGACCAAGGCCACGAGCCAACGTGCGCGTCCCAGGGCCGAAAGAGGCCCCACGGTCGTCGGGGGCACCGCGACGGGAGACGGAGGCATCGCGCGGATGGCCTCGCGCAGCCACTCGCCGGGAAGGCCCATGCCCTCGCCCACCCGCGCACCGGCCACGATATCGCGTGGGCGCACGGCAAGGTAAGCGCGCCGGATGCGCGCGCACGCCAGCGCCGCGGGCTCTGCCTCCGCATCACCGAGAACGCGGCGCGCGCGTTCGGCGATCCATGCGGCGGAGGGCCGTGCCCCTGGCACCGTCGACACGAGCGCCTCCGCCCAGTGCGCCGCTTCGCACGGCAGGCCGTCGAGCAACTCGGACAGAACGACGCCCAGCGCGAACAAGTCCGCCTCCGGGCCCGCCGAATCGGGCCGCTCGCGAAGCTCGGGCGACGCATAGTGCGGCGTCCCGCCGCGCGGGCGTGCACTCGATACGGTGGCCAACCCCAGATCGACCAAGGTCGCGCGCGCGCCGTCGGTCACGATGTTGGACGGCTTCACGTCGCCGTGCCGCACGCCCGCCTCGTGCAACTCGGCGAGTCCCCGCGCGACCCCCAAGGCCACGCGGGCGGCCGCGCTCGCGCGTTCGGGGGGAGCCAGCGCCCGCACCTTGGCCGGATCGAGCGGCGCACCCTCGACCCACGTCGTCGCGAGAAACCAGCCTCCGCCACCGGGAAGGGCGCCCGCATCGAGCCAGCGCGGCCCCCACACCCGCCCGAGGTGCGCGACGATCTCGGCCTCACCGCGCGCGATGTTCGCATCATGGACGATCTTCAGCGCCGCCATGGCGCCGTCGTCGGTGCGCTTCGCCCGCCATACCTCGGCCGTGGCGCCCTCGCCTGCCCGCTCCAGCAACGTCCACCCGGCCAGCGCGTACGCCAACTCAGATGGCTGCGGTTGTGCAGGCGACATGCCCTAGTTATGGCCGCCGGTTTTCGATTCCGTCAACTCAGGTGCCAGTTAGAACTTAATGCCGTTCTCGGCCCGGTGCTTCCACCACCGGTAGGCGAGGACGGCGGCAGGAACGGCCGCGACCGTCGCGAGGAATGGAGCACCGGCCACGGCCGCCGTGACGGAAACGGCCGTCACTGCACCGGCCGCGATGCCTTTTTTCTTCGACTCGTTCAGCACGTCCGTACGCGTTTGGGTCATGGTGGAACCAAAGGTGCCCACGCGGGGCACGGGATGCAAGTTCGCACTACAACGTGTTGATCCAGGCCTTCAGGGCGTTCAATGCGGCCGTGTCGACTTTGTGGGTGGCGAGCGGCGGCATTTGAATGCGCTCCCCACTCGTGTCGCGGTAACCGTCCCGGAACGGGATGGTGCTGTGCGCCACGTCGCTCGGCTTGATGCGCAGGTAGCCCGTCTCGCCGGGCGGTTGGAACTTCGAGGCGACACCGACGGCCGTCTTGTACGTGTCCGTCGCGTTGACGCTGCTCATGTTGTCGGTGCGCAGCCGCATGAACAGACCGGAGTCCTTCGCCAGCGCGTAGTTCGAATTGCTATGGCACGCATTGCCGCAGTTGGCATGCAGGGATCCCAACGCCGCCCGCTCGGTGGCATTGCCCGGCACTTCGTACACGGCCCCAGGAGCATCGGTGACACGCTGCTCGTTGACCAGCGCCGACATCGTCAGGCCGCTCGCCCCCGCCGCGGAGAGGCCCACGGCCTCGAAACCGAGAACGCCGTCGAGATGTCCATTGTGGCAGAGCGAGCAATCGCTCTGCGGCACGACGTCGTAACCCGTGCCCCAGATGTTGACGACGCCGGCCGTGTTCTCGACCGCGCTCGATTGATCGCGCGACCACACGTACGTGGTTCGGTACCAATCGCTGTTGGTCTTCTTCCAGAGCAGGCGCGTTTCGGCGCGAAGGCCTCCGAGGCGGAACTCTTTCCAGATTTTCGTGCCGACGGGAAAGCGCCACTCGTCCATGTTGGAGGTGTCGATCTTCGTGCCGGGTGGCAAATAGACGTACCGCGACTTCTGCGCCCCATCGCTCCACGACGTGAAGGCCGGTGTGAAGGGCCGCGCGCTGGGCGAAATGGTGCGATCGGGCCACGAGGCATAAAGCCCCGTGCAACCGAGCTCTTTGGGCTCGCCGGCGGGGCCCACGGCGGTGCAGTCCAAGGGCGGTCCCGTGTCGACGGGCGTCACGACGTCGGGGGCGGCATCGCGCGGTGGTTGCTGCACGTCGCTGCCGGAGTCGGTGCCCGACGGGGCGTCGCTCGACGCCTCGGGGTCGGCATCCCTGGAGGGCGAGCCGTCGGAGGCGCCGTCGCCTCCCCCTCGGGGGCCGAGGTCAGGCGCGTTGCCATCGCTCTCGTCCGGCCCATCCGGTGTGCCACCGCTCGAGCTGCTGCACGCGCCGAGCGATCCCGCAGCAATGAGCATCGCGGCGGGGAGAACAGCCACCACGCCGACGCGCCATCCTACCTGAGCCTTGCTCGGTCCTCTTCGCATCGGCTTGCCGACGTAGCGAATCGAATGCCAATCTCGAAGCCCCCCATGGTGAGCCCCGACGCGGTCTCTGCGACACCCGATCACGGCATCCTCTATCAGCGCATCGACCACGCGAACGCGGGCGATCGCGCGGGGGTGCTTCCCATTTTGCGCGAGTACTTCGCGTCCATTGGCGAACCTGGAACGGCGGACGAGCGCTACACGCGGCTGTACTTGGACAACCCGGCGCAGCAGGCGTGCACGTTCGTGGCAACCGATGGTGCCACGGGCGAGGTCGTCGGAATCACCTCGCTGTTTCCGCGCCCCGTCTGGGTGAGGGGCCAGACATTTCTCGGCGCCATCGGCGGCGATGGCTACGTGACACCGCGCTACCGAAGGCGCGGAATCATCACGAAGCTGCATCGCGAAGCACTGCGCGCCATGAACGATCGCCACGAGGCGGTGAGCTTCATGTTCGGCCCCCCCGAACCGAACAACTTGAAGGCGCTTTTGCAGGCCGGAGCCTCGCAGGTGGGGCACGTGCAACGATTCGTGCGCCCGTTCACGGCACGAGGCTTTGGCGGCGCGCGCGCCACGGCCTTCGCCACGCTGGGCCAGCCACTCGCGTGGGCGCTCGGACCGCGCAAGTCCACCCTGCGGCTGATCGAACTCGGAGAGCACCCCGATGCGCGCGTCGATCGCGTTTGGCAGGCGACGATCGATGCGCTCGCGGGGCGTGACCAGGTTGTCCCGGTGCGCGATGCCGTGTTCTACGCGTGGCGATTCGGGCGCGGCGAGCAGCGTGGCTACGTCGTGCTCGATGGGGATACGCCCGTTGCAACCGTGGCGCTGGAGCGCAACGGGCAGCAGGCGGCGATCGTGGACGTGACGGCGCCGCCGCGGTGGATGACGCGGGCATACCGCGCCGTCCTCGACGCATGCCGCGGCGTCGACTCGGTTCATGTGGAGCTACACGTGCCTTGTACGCGGCTTCAGATGATGCTCTACCGGCTTGCGTTTCTGCCTCGCGCACGGAAACCGTTTCAGGTGCAGACGGATCGGAATCATCCGGCGTATGACACCTTGGTCCGGCCCGACGCATGGCGATACATGTGGGGTGACGGCGACGTCTTTCATGTGCTCTGACGTCCTGGACGGCGGGGAGCGTGCGCTGGCGTGCCCCACACGTGGAAAGTCGCCACAATGGGGCGGCAGTCCATTACAGTGAAACTCATGTGGCGCGCCGAAGACGAGGCGCTGCTGTCCCGCCTCGAGGATGAACGCATTCTAGAGCGACTCTGGTTGGCGACCACGGGGCGTCGCGCGCCGCATCCTGCCCGCGCCGCCGGCTTGATCGCATGCATCGCGCGGATGGAGGCCGGGCGCCGCGCCCGGGAAGCGGCCGACCGCGGGGAGCTCGAGCTGCTGGTGCACGTCGTACGGGAAGCGCCCCTCGAGGGGATGCCGCCCGAACTTCTGCACCATTTGGCCCTTCATCTGACCCGCGTGGCCGAAGCCATCTGCGAAGAGACGCCCGATGCCGCCAGCGATGCGCGCCTTCGCGCGCTGGCCGCGTGGCTCGCGTTGGTGCACGAGCACCGCTACTTGTCCGAGTTGGCGCGGGCCGTCGCGGGATCGCAACTTTCCCCGGCCGAGCTCGAGCGTGCCGTGGACGATGCCGCGCTCGACGTGATCGAGCGCCTCGGGCGTGAGGCGGAGGAAGGGGCGCGGAGTCGGACCCAGCGGGCGCGGGCCGCGTGGAGAACGCTCGCCCGCGTTGCGGAAGCGTGCCGCGTCGCGGGATTGGCGACCTCCGCGGGGTTGGCACGGCGCGCGATGGCGCTTGCCGACTCGAAGAGGCGGCATGCACTGGATGCGGCTCTTTCCTCGATTGCAGAAGCGATGGCCGATGCATCGGCGCGCGGCAGCTTGTCGGGGGACGCGCTTCGGATTCTGCATCCGGCCACGACGCTTTGGTCGTGGGCGGAATACGATGAGGCCGTGGAGCGCTTCGTCATCGATCAAGTGGGCGACGCGGCGTGGGAACTCTATCGGGAGAACCGCTGGGACGATTTGCGCGCGCTGATGGCGACCATCGATCCGCTGGTGGACAGCCTGTGCCGCCGCATCGAGGAAAACCATGAGCCGATGGGCTACCTGGCATCGTGCGCGCACATGCTGATCTTCCGCGCGGAAACGGCGACGACGTTGTCCGATCAGATTGCGCTCGCCGAGAAGGCGCTGGCCATTTGCCCGTCGCATCGAAACGCGCGCATCGTGCTTTGCAGCTACTTGTGCCGCCAGGCGATCCATACGATGGAACGCACGGGCTTCTTCGTCGGGGAGAAGGACATCGCGGCGATGGAGGCGATGCTCGGGCGGGCGGAGGGGCTCAATCCGACGTCTCGTTCGCTGGAAGAAGCGAGGCGGCGTTTGGCCGCGTTCAAACAGCGCGCGTACCGGAGAACGCCGTGAGCTCGCGCGAAAACCCGTTCGAAGCGTACGACATCGACCCGCGCGACGGGGCCCGGGCGATCACGGAGCGCTTTCGCGAGCTGCTGGAGGATGCGCATAGCGACGAAGAGCGTGAACGACTGCGCACCGCGTGGGAGGAGCTGACCCTCCATCCCGCCCAGCGGGTGCGCGCCGCATTGGGTGCACATCCCAGGACGGCTCCCCCTTCGCTTTCAGCTCCCCCTCCCCAACCCTCCTTCGGGGGGGGAGGGAGCCGAAACGGCTCGATCGTGGTGCCGCCGCCTGTGACTCCATTTCGAGACGATCCCATTCTATTTCCCAGGAAGAAGTGAGACGCATGTTCGTCGACCGTCCCGTTGGAATCGATCTTGGCACCACCAATTCGGAGATTGCGCTTTGCCATCCTTCGGAGCGGCGCATCTATCTCTATGCGGATCGCTTTGGGCGAAAGACCATGCCCTCGGCGGTCGCGTGGGACGCGAAGAATGCATCGCTGCTGGTGGGGCACGCCGCGCGGGCGCGCCGGACGAAGGGAGGCGCCATCGTCGAATCCATCAAGCGCAAGATGGGGCAGACCACGCGCACCGAGGTGGGCCCGCACGCGCTGCTGCCCGAGGAAATCTCGGCGGCCATCCTCAAGGAGCTGCGTACGCGCTTCGCCGAGTACCTCGCCGCGGAGGCCGCAGGAGGCAGCGACGTCGACATGCGGGTGGCACGCGCCACCGTCACCGTGCCCGCATACTTCGACGCGCCGCAAGTCGAAGCCACGCGCCGTGCGGCCGAACAGAGCGGGCTCGAAGTGCTGAGCATCCTGCAAGAGCCCACGGCCGCGGCCATCCACGCAACGTGGAAACATCGCCTCGGCGATGGCAACTTCCTCGTGTACGACCTGGGCGGAGGCACCTTCGACGTCTCCATCGTGCGCTGCCTGGGCGGTGAGTACCAGGTGCTGGCCATCGACGGCGACAACTACCTCGGCGGAGACGATCTCGACCGCCGCTTCGCCGAGCGCCTTCGTCTCGACCTGGTGAAGCGCGGTTACACCCTCGAGCTCGACGTTCGCCAAAACGCCGACGACGCGCTTCGTTGGTCCAAGCTCGTGCACCTCGCGCAAGAGATCAAAGAGTCGCTCTCCACCCGCGACGTCGTGCACGTATCCAAACAGGACATCTTCGAGGATCAAGGCGGAGAAAGCGTTGGGTACGACGCCGAGATCGGCCGCGCGGAGTACGAGAGCGTCGTGGGCGGCCTGATCGACACGACCCTCGACTGCTGCGAACGCGCGTTGCAAAAGAGCCGGCAACTCGCCAGCGTCGGCATCGACGGCATCGACCATGTGCTGCTCGTCGGCGGGTCGACCCGCGTGCCGCTGGTGGTGCGCAAGGTGACCGAGTTGCTCGCGGAGAAGAGCAAGAACGCGAAGCCCCTGCAGGACGAAGTCGATACGTGCGTGGCCCTCGGTGCAGCCATCCATGCTGCGCAACTCGGCGGCTTGCGCATCGGCGATGCTGCGAAGAAGTCGCGCGTGTCCTTTTTGACACCGCTCGCCGGCGAGGGAAAGCAACTGCGCCTCGGCGTCCGCGTCGAAGAGGCGCCGGAGGGCGCGCGAACCTTGGCCGTGCGCGCGAACGAGCAACCGCTCGCCGCAACGGCCTTCGCGCCCGGTGAGAACGTGCGGCTCGACGTGCCGCTCGGTGAAAACGAGGAAAACCCGGCCACCCTCGCGCTGGTCGACGCGAAGGGCGCGACGCTCGCCGAGCTGTCCTTTGCGCTCTACCGCGTCCGCGCGGGCGAAGCGCGGCCCCGGGCCAGCGCGCTCAGTCGCCCCAGCGTCGTGGCCAAAGACATCGCCCTCGAGGTCGTGCGGGCGGGTCGCCGTGAACGCCGGGTGCTGCTCTCGCACGGCACCGGGCTCCCCGCCAAAGTGTCGCGCGAATTCTTCACCGTGGACCAGAGCGGCCGGGTCGTCTTGCGCTTGCTCCAGGAGCGGCTCCCCATCAAGACCCTGGTCATCGAGGTGCCACCCGAGACGAAGGTCGGCTCGCGCGTCGAGCTGGAGCTCTCGTGCGATGAATCGATGCGCATGGAGGCGCGTGCGGAGGTCGCAGGCCAGGAACTGTGGGCCCTCGTGGAGGCACCTTCGGCGGTGCGCTACGAGAAGGTGGAGGCCATCCTCGCCCTGCTCGATGAAGCGGAGGAGGCTGGCCGCACGCTCTGGGGTGCCTTCGGGCAAGCGTACCACCGCGAGTGCGAGAAGCTTTGCGCATCCATCCGCGAGCTTTTGGCCATCGATCCCGACAAGTGCGATGCCCACTGCCAGAAGCTGCGGCTCCTCATCGACGAGTTCCGCGGCGGCGAGCACGAGGCGATGACCCCGCCCATGCACCGCTTCGAGCAGGTGCTCGATACGTTGCGGCGCATCGTCTACCGCGCCACGGGACCGCTGGTCGGCATGGATCGCACGGCGTGGGAGGAGCGCCTCACGCGCATCGCCGAAGAGGCGCAGCGCGCGTACGAAGCCTCCGACGGCCCGGCCTGGCGCCGCCTTTTCAACGAGTTGCAGGCGCTGGTGGAGACGGCCTACCAGGAGGAACTCTCCACGGTGCGGCACGATGATCCGACCTACGTCGCGCGGCGATTTGCCAGCGTCTTCGCGTGGGCCTCGCGCCTCGAGCTGGACCTGGAGGACTTTCAGCCGTCCGCCACCGAAGAAGTGCGCGGCGTGCAGCTCGCGGAAAAGGAGAGGCTCGTCGCGTGGCTTCGCGAAAAGTGCTCGCGGCCGCTGGCCGCCGCCTCGGGCGGAGAGCGCGACGTGGCGGAGACGCGGCGCACCCTCGAGCAAGTGGCCTCCGAGCTGGAGCGCATTCAGGCCGCGCTCGAGCGCATTCCGTCCATCGGCCTGGTGACGGATCGCGGGAGCCGTTGAATGGCGGTGCTCCACGCGCTGGCGCTGGCGGGCCTGCGGGCGGTCCTCGAATTCGGGACCGCCCGGGAGCTCGGACGCACCTTGCGGCTGTGGGCCAAGATGAAGGCGAGGTCCCACGACGAGGACCTCGCGACCCTCGCGGCAGATCTCATGGACCAAGGCCTGGTGCACCTCGCCGTGCGCCTGGCACGCGCGGAGGTGGCGCGTTACGAGCGCGCCAAGTCCTTGTACCTGCTGGCGCGCTGCCTCGATGCTTCGTCGCAGCGGCAGGACAAACTCGAAGCGCTCGACGTCTTCCGTCGCGCATGCGATCGCGCCGCCCGCGAGGGCGAGGCCGCCATCGAATGCGCCTCGCGCGTGCACGTGGTGCGACTTCTCTGCGGCGAGGCGCACACCTCCATGCAAGCGGTGGCCGAGGCCGCGCGCTTCGATCGACGCTACGTCCGCGGGGCCGACGCGCTCTTCGTCGACGCCGTGCTCTTGCGCTCACCGAGCCGCTTCGTGCGCGCGGGTGCCCTCGCCTCGCTCACCGAGCTCGCAGAGCGCGATCCCGCCTACCGCGAACGAGCCGTCCGCACGGGCCTCCAGCACGCCGAGGCCCGGGGCGACGCGCTCAGTGCCGTCGAGGCCGAACGGCTCGTCGCGTTGCTTCGCGCTTGGCCGAGCGAGCGCCCCCTCGACGAAGCCGTACTCACGCGGCTCGATGCCCAACGCGTCCGCGCCGGCGAGCTCGAGTCCCGCGGCGAGGCCGCCACTGCGTTGATCGACGCCGCCCGCCGCCTCGCGAGCTCGGACCGCGAGACGGCCATCGCCTACCTGCGCGAAGCCCGCGCGCGCGCTAAGGATCGCGCGGCGGCCCAATCGGATCGCGCTCCGTGAGGATGCGCGATCGCGACGTTTCCTCGTGCACACTCGCGACGCCGCCACTTTGGTACGCCGCCGGGGGGATGTAGGACGGCGACGAAGGCGCCTCCTCGTCGAAGAACACCGGGATCTCCGCCGAGCCATCGCCCGGGGCCGTCGATGCACGCACCCCCGACGCAGCTTGTCCCCCCAGGCCCGCCGGCGCCCCTGTTCCGGCAGAGCCCTTGCGGTACAGAACGGCGAGCTCGTGAAAGCGCTGGCGTAGGTAGGCGAGCCGCTCGCTCGTCGGCTCCTCCGGCTGCGGCTTCGAGTCCGCGGTGGCGTGCTTCAGGGACTCCAGCGCACGCGAGAACGCTCCTGCCGTGGGGTACCGCGACTCCCGTTGCGGTGCCATCGCACGCGCCAGCACTTTGGTGAGCGCCTCAGGCAGGCTCGGGTCGAGGCTGCGGATCGGTTTGGGACTCGCCGCGGCAATGGCCTTGAAGATCTCGCTGAAGTGGTTGCCCTCGAAGGGCCGCACCCCGGTGAGCGCCTCGTAGATGATCGTGCCGCACGCGAAGATGTCGAGCCGCCCGTCCGGGTCCATCTCGCCGCGCGCTTGCTCGGGGGCCATATAATAAGGAGTGCCCACCGCGTATCCGGTTGCGGTGAGCGCGTCGAGGCCTTCGTCTTCGCTGAGCAAAAAGCCGTCGAGCTTGGATGCGCCAAAGTCGAGCACCTTCACCAAGGCCTCGCCCCCGACGGGGCGGCACACGAAGATGTTCTCCGGCTTCATGTCACGGTGCACGATGCCTTGCGCATGCGCGGCGTGAAGGCCGCTGAGCACCTGCGTCATAATCGTGATGACGCTGGGTAAATCCAGCTTGGGCTGCTTCTCCAACCGGTCAGCCAGTGTGTCACCGAAGAGACGTTCCATGACCAGGAACGGGGTCCCATCTTCGAGCGGGCCTACATCGAAGAGCGCACATACGTTAGGGTGCGCAATAGCCGCACCTGCGCGCCCCTCGCGAAGGAAACGCTGCAGGATCACATCGGTGGCCGTCTTGTGTGGCACTTTGATCGCGACCGTGCGCCGCAGCGCACGATCGATCGCTTCGTACACGGTGCCGACACCGCCCGAACCGATGATGCTCCGCACGAGGTATTTCCCGGCGAGGACCTTATTGATGAGGCCCCTCTCGTCGCGAGAAACTTCGTCCGACTCCAGCGAGGGCAGCCGAGGCGGTCTACTAACCACGCCGGTAGCCTACCAGGGACCGGCAGCCCCACCGGAAAATCTGCGTTCGTCGGTTTAGATTTTCCAGGAACGGTCGATGCATTACTCGGGACGCAATTCCAGGGGGGTACATGGGTCATCGCGTTCCCGTCGTGTCATTCTTGTCCTTTGCGCTCTTCGCGCTTGGCCTGACCACTGCCGCATGTGGCAGCGGAAGGGACGATTCGACATTCAACAATAGCAACGCCACGGACGATCCGACGAAGCAGGATCCGGGAGGAAGCTTCGGCAGCGATCCGCTAGGCCCCGGAGGCGTCTTCTCCGCGTGCGTGACGTCGGCCACCGATGCCGCGCTCACGCCGGCCAATCTGGTCATCATGTACGACCGATCGGGAAGCATGGGCGATACGAACAACAGCCCACCCTTCGATCCCAAGTTGAAGTGGATCCCGGTGAGCACCGGCATGAAGGCCTTTCTGGCCGATCCCGGATCGAAATCGATGAACGCATCGATCCAATTCTTTCCGCTCGGCGACACCAATGACACCGCGGAACAGGTTTGCTCCTACAACTATGCCGATCCGGAGGTGAAACTCACACCGCTTTCGGAGTCGACGCCGCTGGTCACCGCCATCAACACGACGCGGCCACAAGGCGGCACGCCCACCTTGCCGGCGCTGCGAGGCGCTGTTTCGTACGCGAAAAGCGTCGCGGCGACGAAGCCGCGGGATGCCACGGTGGTCGTCTTGGTGACGGACGGCGAGCCGGGCATCTCCGTCGATGGCAAGCTCTCCGAAGGTTGCCCAAACAACAATATTCCGACGGTCGCCAAAACCGCGCGCGACGCCTATTTGAACGCGCCGTCGATCCGCACGTACGTCATCGGCGTGGGGCCGGCACTGGACAGCTTGAACGCCGTCGCCGCCGCGGGAGGAACGGAGGCAGCCCTCATGATCGACGTGCGCGATCCGTCGGCCACCACGGGACTCTTTCAGAAGGCGCTCGAACGCATTCGTTCGCAGACGCTCTCGTGTGACTTTGCCATTCCGCCACCGCCCGCAGGACGCACGCTCGATCCCAAGCAGGTGAACGTCGTCTACTCGGCGGGTGCCAAGCACCAAGTCCTTTCGTACAGCAAAGACTGCGCGAATGGCGCGGGCTGGCGCTATGACAATCCGGACGCGCCGACGAAGATCACGTTGTGCCCGACGATGTGCACGGGCGTGCAGTCGGACCGCGATGGAAAGCTGACCCTTGCGTTCGGGTGTGCGACGCAGGTGGATGTGAGGTAACGGCTCCGTCGCGCCTAGTTCGAGCGCTTGTCCGCGTAGCGCTCGACGTTGTCGATCAAAATGTCGAGGCTCAGGGGCTTGCGCACCACACCGGCGACACGCATCGAATCCGCGCGCACCGCGACGTCGCCCGAAGCGGAAACGAGAACCACCGGGATGGCCGACAGCGTAGGATCGGCCTCCTGGGCGGCCCGAAATTCCGAACCGGACATGATGGGCATCATCAAGTCGAGCAAGATGAGGTGGGGACGCTTGGCGCCGGGCGACGTCAAGTACGCGAGAGCCTCCTCACCGTTGCCGGCGCTTGCAACCTCGTAGCCTTCTTCCTGCAATGCGCCTGTCACCGCCTCACGTATGTCGACGTCGTCGTCGACCACGAGCACGAACTTGGTAGTCACATCGGGGATGTTATTCCGCGGAAACGAGCTCGCCAAGCAGAGCCATGTTGCAACAGCTCGTTGCTTTCCATCAATTCAGGGAACACTGCGTCAATCTTTGCGCACGTTCCATGACTCAACCGCACGCGACATTCTCGTAGCTCGCCTAGCTGTACTGGCATGAAAGGCGCTTGACGAGCGATGGACGTGAACCCAACGTCGGATCCTACGGAACCGATGAAGGCGATTTGGAATGGGGCAGTTATCGCGGAAAGCGATGACATCGTGGTCATTGAGGGAAACGCCTATTTTCCCCAGTCGTCTTTGGTGACGCAGTACATCCGCCCCAGCGCTCGCCACACCGTGTGCGGATGGAAGGGCGTGTGCAGCTATTACGATCTCGTCGTGGATGGCGAAGAGAACGTTGGCGCCGCCTGGTATTACCGCTGCCCCAAGCCGGGCGCGCGCAGCCTCGCCGGCCGCGTCGCCTTCTGGCACGGCGTGAGCGTCGAGCCGTAACCGTCCCGGTCGCGAAGGCTCCGATTATTTCGGTGGCTCTTTGAAGAAGTTCGCCAGGAACTTCCGCGTGAACTGATCGAACGCATCGTGGGCGATCTGTTCGTAAATGATCTCCTCGGCAGGCTGTTGGGCGCCCTTGATGGCGTCCATGCGCGGTGCCCGCCACGATGTCATTTTGAACTTGTACGGCTTTGGGTCGCCGGGAATGCGGAAGGTCACGTCGAAGGTGACGCCGACCACGACGAAGATGCCGCGAGGGACGTCGGAGCTGGCCGTCCCGCCGGACCAATCGGCGGTGTGCTCGACGAACAGCGTGGGCACGGTGGGCTCGGGCAGCGGCGCATCGGGATCGAGAAGAGGCTCGCCGATCTGCACGTCGACGACGTCCTTTGGAAACGCTTCCGCGAAGCGCTCGACGAGCATCTTGCCCGCGAACGCCTCGCGCGTGTGGGCGTGCGCGACATCGAAGTATCGCGTGGGAAACGATTGGACGCCCATGAACTTGCTGCTCTTGCCAACCGCAGCATCGGCCTTTTCGAGGGCCTTGCCGATCTCGCGCTGGAAGCGGATCTCCACGCGCGGCCCTTTGCGTTCGGCGAAGGCGAGCAAGCGCTCCATGAACGCCAGCGCGGCGGAATCCTTGGGGTTCGCCAGAGGCCGATACGACTCGAAGGCGCCGGCGTACACCGCATGCTTCGCCGATTGAATCTCTGGAACGAGCCGATGATCCGGGTGGCGTTGCTCGAACTCGTTCAGCGCGGCGACGGTGCCGGCTTGCTTCGTCTTCTCGAGCTCCGCCAGCATCGCGGCCCGACGCACCTTGTCCACCTCCCCTTGAATCTTCGAGTTGGGGTGCGACTGAATGTACGCCTCGATGGCCTCGACGGTGCCCGCACGCTCGGCCTCGCGCAGCTCCGCACGCGGCAGAAGGGTGTCTTCGACCTGCACGCGATACTTCGAGTCGGCCTTGCCGCGTGCAAGGTACGCGCGGAACGAGCCAACGTCGTTCTTGGTCTGCGCCGTCTGGAACATGCGCTGATCGCTCCAGATGTTGCGCCCCGTCCAGATCGCGTGGCCGGCGAGAAAGCCGATGGTAGGGGCCACGAGCCAGCTTCGCGCCCAGAGCGGGATGGTGCGCGCGATGGGCGTTTTCGGCACCAGCGGGCTGGCAAAGCCGCCGTCTTGCAGCGGGTCGATGGCCGCAATGGCCTTGGGCCGGATGCTCTCGCGCGCGGCGACGGCCTCGATGTGTTGCGTGCGCGCCGCGGTGAGGCTGCGCAGCGCTTGCTCGGCCTTCGCCGGGTCGGGCGCAGGAAAGACGAAGCGCGGGCCGTCGGTGAACGTGAGGATGAACTGACTGCCCGGCGAGGGCCCCTCCACCGATTGAAGCTCGGCGAGGTGGTATACGCGCATCTTGTGCCGCCGCGCATCGATGACACCGATGGGGAACACGTAGACGCCCGGCTTGTACGGAAGGACGCGCACGTCCCGCCAGACCGCGAGGGCGCGCACGACGCCGAAGGCGATGATCGCCACCAGCGCGTAGGCCGCGAGGGTCCACGTCTTCTGGATGGCCAAGGAGCTCTCCAGCGATCCGTACCCGAGACGGTACAGGACGAGGAGCACCAGCGATGCAACGGCGCTGAGGCCGAGCCAGGCGTAGGGCTCCTTCGGACCGATGCGCACCTCCAAGATCGGCACGGGCATTCCACTCCCCCGGACCGAGCCAAGAAAACGCTCCTGGACAGGACGCGTCAGCTTATAGAAGTCGACGATCTGCATCCTCGCGCGAGCCATACTCTCGCGGAGTCGCACAGAAAGCCAATCCCGTGACATATCCGACCATTCTCTTTTCCATTGGCCTTGTGTTCGCGGGCATCGCGCCGGTGCTCGGAGGGGCTTTCTGGATCCTTTTGTGGCCTGCGGCGAGCTTCGGGGCGGTGGTCATCCTTGGCTACGCCGGCAAACGCCCCGGGTTGGTCGGGAAGAGGATGGACGGGACGATTGCACCCCTCTCGTATCTTTTTTTCCTGCCGTTCCTCCTTTTCTCGCAGACCTCGTGGGGACTCTTTCGTCTGTTCGTGCGCGAGGATGCCTGCAACGAGATCGTGCCCGGGCTGTGGATCGGGCGCTGGCCGGGCGAGCGTGATCTGCCGGCCGGCGTCGATCTGGTCGTGGACGTGACCGCGGAGCTGCCGGTGCGGCGAAAGGTGGTGCACGCGGGGCGCGCTTACCTATGCCTGCCGGCGCTCGATGCGTCGGTGCCGGATCCCGACGTGTTCCGCGACGCGGTGGATCGACTCGCCGCAGACTCGCGCGGGCTGTTCGTGCACTGCGCCTTCGGGCATGGCCGATCGGCGATGGTGGTGGCCGCGCTGCTCATTCGTCGCGGGCTCGTGCGCGATCTGGCGGAGGCCGAAGCGTTGCTCAAGGCCAAGCGGCCACTGGTGTCGATGAGCGCGCGGCAACGGGCGTACGTGCGACTCGTGGAACCGTGTTATCCTCGCGCAGATGTCTGATTCCGCCTCCGTCGAGCGTCGTTTCACCGGCATGCTGGCTCGCATCTTCTCCGACGGCATCGTCACCGACGACGAGCGCAAGGAGCTGTGGACCGCCGTCGCCACCGGAGGCCTCCCCGCCGCCCGCGTGGACGCGCTCCTCGTCGAGTTCATCCGAAAAAGCTTCTCGCACTTCTCCGCCGACGGGCGCCTCACCGACTCCGAGCGTGGGAAACTGCGGCTCATGGTCGACGAGCTGGCCCTCTCGCAAGAGAGCCTGCCCGACGAGATTCGCCGAGCGCTCGAGAGCTAATCCACCTTGGCCGCCGACAACTTCGGCGAGATGAGGTGAATCACGGTGAGGGCGATGAGGTACGCCGACGCCGCCACCACGAAGATGGGCGTGTAGGTGCCGATTTTCTCGAGGACGTAGCCCGCGTACTTGGCCATGGCCATGCCGCCGAAGGCCCCGAGCATGCCGCCGATGCCCACCACCGAGCCCACCGCGGCGCGCGGAAAGACGTCGCCCGGAAGCGTGTACAAGTTGGCAGAGAAGCCCTGGTGGGCCGCGGTGGCCAAGCCGATGATGCCGACGGCGACCCAGAGGTTTTCGGCGAAGGCCGCAAAGCCCACGGGCACCGCGCAGAAGGCGCAGATGAGCATCGCCGTCTTGCGCGCGCGGTTCGTGGAGAGACCGCGCTTCATCATCTGGGACGAGAGCCAGCCGCCACCGATGCTGCCCACGTCGGACATCAAGTAGATGACCACGAGCGGCGGGCCGAAGGTCTTCAGGTTCAGACCGTGGCGCTTGTTCAAGAAGTCGGGCAGCCAGAAGAGGAACATCCACCAGATCGGATCGATGAGGAACTTGCCCAGCGCGAAGGCCCACGTTTCCTTCACGCGCAAGAGACGCAGCCAGCCGATCTTTTCCACGGGATCGGGCGGGTCCTGCTGGATGTACGCGAGCTCTTCGCGCGTGACGCGCGGGTGCTCCTGGGGGCGTCGATAGACGAGGAGCCAGACCGGCAACCAGAGCAAGGCCACCACGCCCGTGACGACGAAGCAGGCGGGCCAGCCCCAGGTCAGCGTGATGAACGGCACGATGAGCGGCGTGAGGATGGCGCCGATGTTCGTGCCGGCGTTGAACAGGCCGGTCGCCAACGCGCGCCCCTTCTTGGGGAACCACTCGGTGACGGCTTTGATGCCGGCGGGAAAGCCACCGCCTTCGCCCACGCCGAGCGCCATGCGCGCCGCGGTGAAGCTGGCAATGGAGCTCGCACCGGCGTGCGCGATGTGCGCGAGCTGCCAAATGGCGTAGGCAATCGCGAAGCCGAAACGCGCACCGATGCGGTCCATCACGCGGCCGAAGAAGAGGTAGCTGACCGCGTACGACGCCTGGAACCAGAAGACGATGTCCGCGTAATCCGTCTCGCGCCAGCCGAGCTCCTTCGACAACGTCGGCTTGAGCACGCCGATCATCTGGCGATCGACGTAGTTCACCACCATGGCGGCGAACAGCAACGAGACGATGACGTAGCGATAGCGGAACGAAGACTTGGTTGTCGCAGGTGCAGCCGAATCAACCGTAGTTTCGATGGTCATCGTACTCCTCGCCCCTGGCCTTCACGGCGACGCAGGGGATTTCCCCGTAAGAGCCAAACCGCACCACGGCGGTCTGGCCCGCGAGGACGTCGTGAATGCCGGTGGCGGCGCCGGTCGAGATCAACTCGCCGGCCCGCAGCGGGCGATTGCGCGTCGCCAGGTGCTCGAGCAAGTAGCGCAACGCCTCGATGGGACCGCCGGCGATGGAGGCTGCGGAGCCGGTGCCGACGCGCGTACCATCGATCCACGTCTCGCACGGCAGGTCCGTCCACGCTTTGTGGCGCCAGTCGGGGATCTCGGGGCCGAGGACGAGGCCATTGTTGTTGCCGAAGTCGGACACGACGACCGTAGGGCCGAGCACGTTGATCGTCTTCAGCGGGCTACCGGCGGGCTCCATGCCGATGTGCATCGACGCGACCATGGCCGCGGCTTCCTCCAAGGTCCACTCGCGTTTGCCCGCGGGGGCGTCGCGGCCCAGGCGCACCACGAATTCTGCCTCGACGGCGGCGAAGCCTCCCTCGATGACGGGGAACGGCACGGGATGGCGCTCGCCTGCATCCACCATGAGGACCTTGCGGCGGAAGATCGGGCCGCAGATGCGCGGGGCCCGAAGCTTTTCTTCGTACTGCGGCGGCACCTTGCCGATCTTCCAGCCGATCACGTCGTCGGGCCAGAGCCCGATGGCAACTTCCTGCGTGGCGTAGCCGGTGGCCAGGTCGGCCGGGACGGCGCCTGGAAATTCAGGCAGGGCGCGTGCGCGGAGGCGAGCCTCGATGAAGGCTCGGGCCGTGGCGCCGCTTCGGTCGATGTGGGTCACGTGGGAAACCGGTGTCATGCCGTTCCTTACTACATGACACCGGTTACCCGTTGTCAATCGACACGCGCGCCAAAATGCCATCACGGAGTGGCGCAAGCACGGCAACAGGTGGTAGCGTCCCTTCTCGGTGAACCGCCGGCCGACGATCAACGACATCGCCCGCCTGGCCCGCGTCTCCAAGAAAACGGTGTCGCGCGTCATCAACCAGTCTCCACTGGTGCGGGACGACACGCGCGAGCGCATCAACGCCATCATTGCGGAAACGGGCTTCGTGCCCGATCCGCAGGCCCGAGGGCTCGCCTTCCGGCGCTCGTTCCTGGTCGGGATGATCTACGACAACCCAAACCCGCAGTACGTCGTGAACATGCAGAACGGGCTGCTCGACGGGATGCGGGGCTCGGGCTTCGAGCTGGTCGTGCATCCGTGCAACCGGCAGAGCCCCACGTTCCTCTCGGACGTGCGCGACTTCGTGGAGCGCTTGAAGCTGTTCGGCGTGGTGCTGCCGCCCTCGGCCTCCGAGGACGAGCGCCTGCCGCCCATCTTCGACGAGCTCGATTGCGCATACGTGCGCATCGCGTCCGTGGCGATGGACGACCCCGAGGCGATGGTCGTCACGAATGACCACGTGGGCGGCATCGTCGCCGCGCGGCATCTCGTGGGGCTCGGGCACCGGCGGGTCGGGCACATCTCGGGTCCCCCCACCTTCCGCTCTGCGCACGAGCGCAAGCGAGGCTTCCTGCAGGAGCTCGCGGCGCACGACGTGAAGCTCTTGGCGAAGAATGTCGCCGAGGGTGCCTACTCGTTCGAGTCGGGGATCGCGTGCGCGGAGAAGCTGCTCTCGCGCTCGCCGCGAATCACCGGGATCTTCTGCGGCAACGACGAAATGGCCGCCGGCGTGCTCTACGCGGCACGCAAGATGGGGATCTCGGTGCCGCGCGATCTGTCCGTCGTGGGCTACGACGATTTCCAGATCGCAGCGCGCGTGTGGCCGCCGCTGACCACGGTCTGCACGCCGACGCGCGAGGTCGGCCGCATCGCCGCCGACCAGCTGCTGCGCAGCGTGGGGGACGCACACGGCGTGCGCTACGATCCGCAGGCTATTTTGCCGACGCTCGTCGTGCGCGAGTCGACGGGGCCTGCACCCGACGACGGGTGAGGACGCTGGTCTGGTACCGCGGCAAGGATCTGCGCATCGCCGATCATGCGCCGCTCCGGGATGCGGCCGCGGGCGGCGAGGTCATCGCGCTGTTCGTGCTCGATCCGTACTTCTTCGCACCGGAGCGCGCGCGCGAGCTTCCGCATCGCATGCAAGTTCTGCTCGATTCGCTGCGCGCGCTGGAGGCGAACCTCGCGCAGCGCGGATCGCGGCTGTGGGTCATCGCGGGCAAGAGCACGGAGGTGGTGCCCCGCCTCGCGGCACGGTGGAAGGTCGATCGGGTGGTCGCGCATCGATGGGTGGAGCCGTTCGGGCGCGAGCGGGATCGCCGTGTGCGCGAGGCGCTGCGCGTGCGCTTCGAGCTGTACGAGGGCGAGACCCTGGTGCCTCCGGGAACGTTGCGAACCGGTGCGGGAAAGCCGTACTCGGTGTTCACGGCGTTCGCGCGCGCGTTCGCCGCGACGGCCTCCGAGCTGGGGAAGCCTCTCGCGGCGCCCAAGGTGCTCCCGCCACCGCCGGAGGGTATCTCGGCCAAAACGGTGGCGATCCCCACGTGCGAATCGCTCGGCATCGCGCCGAATGGGAACCTGGTGCAAGGCGGTGAGCGCGCGGCGCGTGCGCGGTTGAAGCATTTCCTCGAGGGGCCTGCGCGCGAGTACGACGTAGGGCGCGACCAGCTCGATCGCGCGGGGACCAGCCGACTGTCGGCGGACATCAAGTTTGGAACGCTGTCGATCCGCACCGTGTGGACCGAGGTGCAGCGGGCGCTCGGCCGATCGAAGGCGGCGAAGTCGTTTCTCAACGAGCTCGTGTGGCGAGAGTTCGCGTACAGCACGCTGTGGGATCGGCCGGAGTTGCTCACGAAGCCGTTTCGTCCGGAGTTCGAAGGCTTTCCCTGGGGCTGCGACGAGGCGCTGTGGTCGGCGTGGGTCTCTGGAACCACGGGCTACCCGGTGGTGGATGCGTCCGCGCGGCAGCTGCTCGGCGAGGGATTCGTGCACAACCGCGCGCGGATGATCTCGGCGAGCTTCCTCACGAAGGATCTGCTCATCGACTACCGCCGCGGGGAGGCGCACTACATGAAGTACCTCGCCGACGGCGACTGGGCGAACAACAATGCGGGCTGGCAGTGGTGCGCGGGCTGCGGTTGCGATGCGCAACCTTACTTTCGCGTGTTCAATCCGGTGTCGCAGGGCGAGAAGTTCGATCCGAACGGCGATTACGTGCGCCGCTGGGTGCCCGAGCTCGCGCGCATGCCGGCGAAGTTCATCCACCGGCCCTGGGAAGCGCCCGATGCCGTCTTGCGCGCCGCCGGCGTTCGCCTCGATCGTGACTACCCGCGGCCCGTGGTGCAACACGCCGGGGCACGCAACCGGTTCCTCGCTCTCGCGCAAGAACACTTGGCGGCGACGAAGCGCGCCACACGCGATGACCGGGGCTGAAACGGCGGTCGCAGCGTTCTACGGAGAGGGAGGATTCACAGGAAGACGGGAAGACGGGAAGTTTTTTTGGATTCCAATCAGCCTAGTGGGCCAACTGGAAACCCCAAAAAAGCGTTCCATGCTGCGGCACGCCGAAACCCCTTCCTGTCTTCCCGTCTTCCTGTGAATCCACTTCTTCGGCGTTGGAGGATTAGAGCCCGGAGGCCGGCAGCTTCGGTTTGCTCTCCGCCGCGGGGTCGGCCGGCGTCGTGCCGGCGCTGCTGCTTGCGGGTGCGGCCTGCGGAGCCGGTGTGGCCGTGGCGGCGCCATTGCTGGGATTGGGAACGACGACGACGACGACGGCGGGCGGTTTGGCCTCTTGGGCAGAAGGCGGTGGAGTCTCCGCAGGTGAGGTCGGGTAGCATCCGCATGCGGCGAAAAGAACAAGGAGGAGACGAAGGTGCACGAAGAGTCGTTCGGCCGCGCGTACAGCAAGATTGTCGAAAAACGACGGTCGCGGTTGCCAATCTAAATGACACCGGTTACCTAAGCCTTGAGAAGGAGAGCCGTTATGTTCGAAAAGACCTACCACGCCACCCACCCGGACATGATGGATGGGGTCACGTCGGATCAGCTCCGATCACGCTATTTGGTCGAGGGGCTTTTCGCGCCCGACTCCATCAAACTGAATTACTCGCACAACGAACGGTTCGTGATCGGCGGCGTCGCCCCCGTATCCCGCGCGGTGAAGCTGCCGGCGCAGACCGAACCCGCATCGGCCGCCGGCCATCCCTTTCTGGAACGCCGCGAACTCGGTGTGATCAACGTGGGCGAAGGCGCCGGCAAAGTCACCGTCGACGGCACCTCGTACACCTTGCAACCCAAAGACGGTCTATACGTGCCCATGGGCTCGACCGACGTGGCCTTCGAATCGGTGGAGCCGTCGCGCTCCGCACGCTTCTACTTGGCCTCCACACCGGCGCACGCACGCTTCGAGACGAAAAAGATTTCCATCGCCGAAGCAAGCCCGCTCGAGCGCGGCGCCTTGGAGACATCGAACGAGCGCACGATTTACCAATACGTCGTTCCCGCCATCTGTCGCTCGGCCCAACTGCTCCTGGGTCTCACCGTCCTGAAAACCGGCAGCGTCTGGAACACGATGCCGCCGCACCTCCACGATCGCCGATCGGAAATCTATTTCTATTTCGGCCTAAACCCCGATCAACGCATTTACCACTTCATGGGCCAGCCCGATGCCCAGCGCCACATCGTGGTGGCCAACGAACAAGCCGTCATCTCCCCGCCCTGGTCGATCCACATGGGCTCGGGCACATCCAACTATTCCTTCATCTGGGCCATGGGCGGAGAAAACCTCGATTACACGGACATGAACGTCCTCGACATCTGCCAATTGAAATAGCGCGAACGGGGGGGCCCTCCCTGCAAGAGAGAATTCACAGGAAGACGGGAAGACAGGAAGGACTTACGACATGGTCGGCGCGGAGCGCTTTTCTGGGTTTCCAATTGGCTCACTGCCGAATTGGAATCCAAAAAACCTTCCCGTCTTCCCGTCTTCCTGTTCAATCCATCATTCTTTTAGAGTCCCACCTACTCCAACAGGGCCAAGAGCTCGTCGCGCGTGATTCCACCCGCGTGGTCCGCGTTGCCCAACGCCACGTCAGCCAGGGCGCGCTTTTTCTCTTTCAAAGAGAGAATGCGCTCTTCCACGGTGTCCTTGGTCACCATGCGGTAGACCATGACGGGGCGGTCTTGGCCGATGCGGTGGGCGCGGTCGGCGGCTTGGTCTTCGACGGCGGGGTTCCACCAGGGGTCGAGAAGGAAGACGTGGTCGGCCGCCGTGAGGTTCAAGCCCGTGCCGCCGGCCTTGAGTGAGACGAGCATCACCGGCGGGCCGTCGTCGCCCTGGAACTCGGACACGACGGAGGCGCGATCGCGCGTGCTGCCATCGAGGCGCGTGAATCGGATGCCCTGTGCACGCAGGTGCGGCTCCACCAGATCGAGGAAGCCGGTCCACTGTGAGAAGACGAGGGCCTTGTGGCCTTCGGAGGTGCTCTCTTCGAGGGCCTCGAGCAGGCGCTCCACCTTCGACGAGCTCTCCGCGGTTTGGCCGGGCACCAGCTGCGCGTGGCAGGCGGCCTGGCGCAGGCGCAAGAGCGCCTCCAGCGCCGCGAGGACGTTGCCGCCCTGGGAGAGTGCGGCGACGACGTCCTTCTTCGTTGCCACGCGCACGGCGTCGTAGACGCTGCGCTCCGCGTCGTCGAGCTCCACGTGAAGGATGGCATCGGTGCGCGGCGGCAACTCGGGAAGGACTTCGCGCTTCATGCGCCGCAGAACGAAGGGGCGAATCTTGGTGCGAAGGCGCGTGGCCGCCGACGCATCGCCCACGGAAATGGGGCCGGCGTAGCGGTCCTGGAAGTCGCTCTTGCCGCCGAGCAGCCCCGGGTTGGCGAAATGCATCACGCTCCACAGCTCCTCGAGCCGGTTTTCCACCGGCGTACCGCTGAGGGCCACGCGGAAGGCGCCCTTCAAATCGAAGGCCGCGCGCGCGGTCTGGCTCGTGGGGTTCTTGATGGCCTGCGCCTCGTCCAAGATGACGGTGTCCCACTCTTCGCTCTGGAGAACCGTCGCATCGAGGCGGAGCACGGCGTACGTGACCAAGGTGACGTCGGCGTCACGATCGAGCTCGCGCTTCACGCCTTGGTAGATGTGCGTGCGCAGGCTGGGACGGAAGCGCACAATCTCGTCGGCCCAGTTGTAGACGACGCTCTTCGGGCAGATGACCAACGTGCGCCCGCGGATAGCGCAGATCGTCTGCAAGGTCTTTCCGAGACCCATGTCGTCGGCCAGAACGGCGCCCAGCTCGGCGTCGCGCAAGAACGCGAGCCAGTCGACGCCCACCTTCTGGTATGCGCGAAGCTCCGCAAAAATGCCGTCGGGCAAGTCCGAGTGCGGGATGCCGGCGAAGCCTTCGACCAGCGGTCGCAGCTTGCCGAAGCCGAGCGGCTTGGGCGTATCGAGCGCATCGCACAAGGCGCCGAGCTCGGGCAGTGCCGCCGTGGGAAGCCGCTTTTCCGAATCGCGCGCCGCCAGAAGATCGGCCACCAGGTGCCCGTGTTCACTGAGCCACTTTGCGGGAAGCGGAGCCCAGCCTCCACCCTGCAGCGGAACGAGATCGAGGCCATCTTGCCAGGCGCGGATGACCGCGTCGGCGTCGGCGCGGCGACCGGCGGGGTTGCGCGAATCCGGCCCCTCGAGCTCGACGTTCTGCGGAGGCGGCGGACCGTCGCACTCGAACACCACGTCGAAGAGGCCATTTTCCAGATCGAGACGCGGGGAGAGCGAGCGGTTCTCGAAGACGCGCGCGTTCGCCTCGTCGCCGGTGCGGATCTGCCAATCGCGCAACTTCGTAGCGAAGCGGATCGCTTCGGTGCCGTTCAGATCGACGCGGCGGCCGGGCACGAGGTTCAAGTCGTCGCGCAGGCGCAAAATGAGGGTGCGCTCGTCGTCGCGGCGGCGCACGGGCACGTCCCTCCCGTAGGCGATGACCGCCTCGCCATCGACGCGCGCGATCGGGGGATCGCCGTAGACGAGCGTCGGCAGGATCGAGAGCGTGTGGCCCTGGTGCGAGAGGTCCATGTGGATGCGCGGGGCCAGGTGCGCCACCTTGCGCGAAAGCTTGTTCGTCTTGATGACGACGATGAAGGACTTTTCCAGCTCGGGGATGACCCGGGTCACCAGCTCCGTCTCGTGCGCGCGGGCGAAGGTGCGGGAGAGGGGCAGCTTCTCCAGGAAGTCGCCCGTGGTGGTCGTCTCGGTGAGCGGGCGCAATACGTCCGGCGCGTCGCCGGCGCCGCGAAAGCGCGCGATCCCCATCGCGACGACGTCGGTCATCTCCGGGTTTTTCTCGATGCGCACGACGAAGCCACCGTTCGAGGCATCCTCGACGACCGCGCACGGCGGCACGCCCTCGCCGGAGACGTGCACCGGCTTGCCGTCGAAGGTGACCGCCGCGTCGTGCGAAAGGGCGCCAAAAATGTCGCGGATGCGGGCCAGCGGCAGGATTTCCCGCGCCGGCGACCCAAGGATGCGATCGAGGAGCAAGTCCTCGTGCGTCGGCGTGAAGTCGCTGGGCCCTCGCCCGCGTCCCAGATCGGACGCAAGGGTGCCCCCGAACACGTCCTCGCGACCGTCATCATGGACGACCACGCGGGTGAGCGAGAGCAGACGGCGCTTGTTCGTGAGGCGATACACCAGGCGCGCGGTCTTTTGCTCCTCGGCGGGCTCGCTGTCGCTCTTCTTCGAGCTGGCCGCGATGACCGCCGCGGTCACGTGCGCGCACGGGTCGACCTTGCTGCCGCAGTCGCACGACCACTCTTCGTCGTCGACGTAAAGCGTCACCGTGGGGGCGATGGCGAAGCCAGGGGCGCGCACGCGCAAGGTCACCTCGCCGTTGCCGCTGCCATTGGACGTGCGCGTGACCGAGTTCTCGCGAACCAGCTTGACCCCTTGCGTCCACATCGCAGGGAGGGCTGCCTTTTTGACTGTCTCGAGAAGTCGACGCATGGGGCTACTCTTTACCCTCTTCGGGCAAACTTTGTCGTACGTGAGGGCTCAGCCCAGAAAACAGGCCGCGCGAAGCGAGCGAAAGCATGTGTGTCACCCAGAGTGCAACTTGCCGGCGCCACCGCAGCGTGAAACAAGTTTAGGCGCCATGGCTCTGCCAAACAACCGGTCGCACATGATTTGGCCCCTTGCCACCGCATGCGTTCTTGCGAGCGCGTGCGCAGGCCCCCCTGCAGCTCCGAAATCTGCGCTATCATCCCCGCCCTCTTCGACAGCCCCGACGACGTCCAACACGCCTGCGCGCAGGTCCCCCAGCTCTCACTCCGTGCCTTCGAATTTCCCCTACGAATTTGCGGTCACCCGAGGGTACAGCCTCGGATCGCCGAAAAATCTACTACCGACCGAAGACGGACGGACGGTTCTCTTCCTGCGGGCTCGGCCGCGGGAGGCGAGTCAGTCGCTCTGGGAGGCGGATCTCGCCACCGGGCAGATTCGCGAGCTGCTCCGCCCCGACGCGCTGAAGTCCGGACCGGAGGTGCTCTCGCTCGAGGAGCGCGCGCGGCGGGAGCGCCAGCGCATCAGCACGACCGGCTTCACGGCATTCCGCGCCACGCGCGACGGCAGCAAGATCGTCGTCTCCCTTTCGGGCCGGCTCTACGTCTTCACGCGGGCATCGGGTGAGGTGCACGAGCTGGCCACGGGCCAGGGCGCGGTCATCGATCCGCAGCTTTCGCCCGATGGAACGCGGGTAGCCTATGTGCGCGATCACGACGTTCACGTGATTGCGCTCGACGGCGGCAAAGAGATCCGCGTGACCACGGGTGGCACGGCGGCTCGGACGAATGGGCTCGCGGAGTTCATCGCGCAAGAGGAGCTCGAGCGCTCGCGCGGCTATTGGTGGTCGCCCGACGGGCAGGAAATCCTCTACGAGGAGGCGGACCTTTCGCCGGTGCAGCGGCTCACCATCACGGATCCGGCGCACCCGGAGAAGCCGCCCACGATCTTCCCCTACCCGCGTGCGGGTACGCCCAACGCCATCGTGCGGCTGGCCATTGCCCCGGTGCCCTCCAGCGGAAAGGCTTCGCGCCAAGCAGGTACGGTTCGCAAGGTGACCTGGGATACGTCACGGTATCCGTATTTGGCCACGGCCAATTGGTCCAAAAATGCACCGCCGACGATCTACGTGCTCGATCGCGTGCAGCAAAATGGGCAGCTCTTGGCCATCGATCCGAAGAGCGGCACCACGCGCACGTTGCTCACGGAGCACGATGCGGCGTGGATCAACGTCGACTCGTCGGTGCCGCGGTGGTTGCCCGACGGAAGCGGTTTTCTCTGGTCGACGGAGCGCCGGGGCACCTGGGAGCTCGAGCTGCACGATCCGCGCGGCGAGCTCCGGTCCACGGTCATGGGCGCGGCGGGCGGTTACCGCCACCTTCTCGCGCTGGATGCAGAAAAGCGCATCGCGTATGTGAACGCGTCGACCGATCCCACGCGCGCCGAGGTGTGGGCTGCGCCGCTCGACGGAGGCGCGCCGGCGCCCGTCGCCCGGGCGACCGACGGCACGGTGACCACGTTCTTCGGCGAGGGAACGAAGGTGTACGCCTTCGCCGAGGACAACAAGAAGGGTGAGCGCCGTTTCGGTGCGCGCAAGATCGACGGCTCGTCCGAGGTCGCCATTCCTTCTCTGGCGGAGCCGCCGCCGTTCAAGCCCCAGGTGGAATACGCCACGGTGGGCGACGAAGGGTTCCACGTGGCGCTGATCCGCCCGAGGAATTTCGACCCGTCGAAGCGCTATCCGCTCATCGACGCCGTGTACGGCGGGCCGCACTCCAACGTGGTCACCTCCGATGCGCTCGCGTACTTGCGGTCCCAATGGATGGCGGACGTCACCGATGCCATCGTGGTCGCCGTCGACGTGCACGGGACGATGTGGCGCGGGCGGGCCTGGGAGCGCAAGCTGCGCGAGCGCCTGGGCGAGGTGCCGCTCGAAGGCCACGTCGCCGCCATCGCGGCGCTCGCGAAGAAGTACCCCGAGATCGACGCGAACCGCGTGGGCATCTATGGGTGGTCCTTCGGTGGGTACCTCACCTCGCTCGCGATCTTGCGGCGTCCCGACGTCTTCAAGGTCGGCGTGGCCGGTGCGCCCACCGTCGATCAGGCGGATTACGACACGTGCTACACCGAGCGGTACCTGGGCATTCCGCCCTCGCCGGCCTACGAGAACGCGTCGCTCTTGACGTGGGCCGCGAAGCCGCCGACGGAAGCCTCACCGGCGCGGCCGTTCCTCTTGGTGCACGGCACCGCCGACGACAACGTGTACTTCTCCAACTCGTTGAAGCTGGCCGACACCATGGGCAAATCGGGCCGCCCCGTCGAATTCGTGCCGCTCGTCGGGGTGACGCACATGCTGTACGCCCCCGACGTGGCCGGCCCCGCATGGACGCGCATGGCGCACTTCCTGCGGGACCATTTGTAATTCGTTAGGGCAACGGTCGACTGAACGTGTCAGGTTCAAATGACCTGATGCGGGAATCGCGGCAGCGGGAAGAAACCGGCGGGACCGGTGCGATGTGTGGTCCAGAAAGCCAGGATCGCCATTTCTCTGGCGATCCTGGTGCTGGGGACGGACTAAGGCGCCGGCCTCGCCGGGCTTGTCCCGCTGCCGCTGCTCGGCTGCAAACGACTTGCGAGTCCGCCACGATCAATCGACTTTTACTCTATTTGCAGTTCCCCTGAAGGCTGGAAACCCACTCGCGCACCAGCGCGAGTGCTTCCGCGTGAACCAAGCTGCGGCCTAGCTCGGGCATGGCGATGCTCGGTTCGGTGGAGTCCATCCGGTACGTCAAGATGGACTTGTCGGGATTGCCCGGGACGACGTCGTAATCGAGGTTCGACCCCGCACGCCCGGCCGCGACCGGGATTTTGCACACGCCGAGGCGCAAGGGATCCATCTCCCGGAATCCCAGATAGAGCCCGCTGGTGCGCGCTTCCCCGGTCGTACTGTGGCAATAAGCACAGTTGCCATCGAGGTACGACCGCGCACGGTCGTTCAGCCCCACATTGGGATCGTCCCACACCGGAAGGCGCGGCGCACTCTCCACCGACGCAGGGGCGCCGGCGAGAAGGCCCATCTCGT
The DNA here is from genome assembly GCA_037157805.1 of Sorangiineae bacterium MSr11367. Taxonomy (NCBI): domain Bacteria; kingdom Pseudomonadati; phylum Myxococcota; class Myxococcia; order Myxococcales; family Pendulisporaceae; genus Pendulispora; species Pendulispora rubella. The sequence continues at coordinate 9,728,893 of CP089983.1, forward strand.
TCCATTTGGCGATTTGATTGCCCTGCGTACCATCGGCAAAGGTATGCGTGCGGTTGATCTGCGCAGCATAAAGGCCAATCGGCGTCGAGACCCCATTGTTGGCGTGGCACTTGGGGCATTGGTTGGCGCTGGGGATCAAATAGTTCGCATGTTGCGTGGTGCCCCGCCCATCGATGAACTCGATCGTGCGGGTACGCCCGCCCGGCACCTTCGTCGCCACCTTCTGCGCCTCGTCCCATTGGTACGAAATGGTCTTCCAGCCATCGCCCGCACGAATGAGAAGCCGCGTCTCCTCCCAGCGCACCTTCGAATGGGGATCGCGAAAGTCCTGGGGAAAGCCAAAGGACTTGGTGATGATCGCCCCCACGGGAAAGTCGAAGGTACCGTCGTCTTTGTAGGTCATCGACGTTCCGCGCGGAAGGAAGATGGTTCGCTCCTTTCGCGCGTAATCGGAGAACAAAGGCGTATTGAGGTCGTAGTGAACCGTTTCCTTCGCCGGAACGATCGCCCCCTCGCGGATGGTGAGCAGCCCATAGCGATCGAGTGTCGGATACGGTTCGTCGACGTAGGTCCCATCGCCGCCGGCAGGGACCCCCGGATCGTCCGAAGACGAACTACTGCATGAAGCCGCGCTGGCCGCAAAGACCAGCACGGCAATGGATCGAAATGGCATCATTCGGGCAGCTTCACTTCGGGAATGGGCGGAAGCTCACAGTCGTAGGCCGTCGGGTTCATTTCGAGAATCTGGCCTAGGTTCGGGGCGTCCTTGGTGAACTTGTCGAAGTGAAAATTGACCGACTCCACCGTTCCCTTGTTGTTCTTCCAGCAGATCTGGTTCGGATTCACCTGGTCCGAGGTCGTGGGCGGGGTGATACCGTCGTAGATGATCTCCGGCACGCGCTTTTTCGGATCCTTCGTGTTGGGGAAGGTCGTAATCGCGAGAAGCAGCCCCAACTCTTTGCTGCCATCGATGCTGGTGCCGCCGTCGGTGTACGTATTGTCGTGAACGTACACGTTGATCGGGTACGGCTTGGTGTACCCCGCATCCTTTATCGTCTCACCGAGAATGAAGTAGCTGAGGATCGACGTCTGCGTCGTACCATTCTTTTCGAAGGTGTTGCCGAACACTTCCACGTTGGTGTTGGCCAGGACGAAGAAGCCGGTGCCCGCGGGCACGTTCTGCAGAAGGCCCGACGGAGAGAAGTTCCCGTGATTGTTGTCGTGAACCTTGTTGTTGAACACGCGAATGTCGTGGCCATTTCTTTGCGGGAGGTCCGGCAAGTCGAAAATGAGAATGCCGCTGGAGTTGTCGTACACGTCGTTGTCGTGCACGTCGGCCGTGTAACAGTTCTCGATTTCGATACCGGCCACGTTTCCGTGCGCTTCGTTGTTGCGCACGATGATGTTTTTCGATTGGCCCACGTAGATGCCCGTGTCGGACGCGCCGATGGTCACGCTCTTTTCGACGAGCACGTTCGTCGATTGCACCGGGTACAGGCCGTAGGCGCCGTGCGACTTTTCGTCGGTCGACGTCCAATACGTCTTGATGTCGCGGAAGATCACGTTGGTGCCCTGCAGCACCTTGATGCCGTTGCCGCGGCCGTCCTTCACCGTGAATCCTTCGAAGCGAATCTTCTCGACGTACTGGGCGGAGAGGCTGTCGTTGGCCGCCACCATCTGCCCCTGAAAATCGAGCACGGTTTTATCGCGGCCGGCGCCGAGAACGGTGAAGTTCTTCACGTTGGTGGGCAACGCAATTTGATTGGTGAACTTGAACGTGCCCTCGCCAAACTTGATGGTGTCGCCCGACTTGGCACCACCGATGCGATCTTGAATATCCAGCTCGGAGCTACCTGCTGCGATGAACGTGCACTGCGTTGCCGCCGTGCAGGTGGGGTCCTGAGAAGACGGCGAATCGTCACTGCTGCAGGCAAGCAGCGACACGCCGAGGGATAAGACGCCGAACGTCGCACGGCCAACGTGATGCGATTTCATACCGAGAAGCTATCACTTTGCTCCGATCCGTAATGCCCAATGCGCATGCACGCAAAAGGGCCCGCGCCCTGCCAGGTGCGTTTGGCGGCACGAGCCCTCGCAAAGGGACAAAAGGCTGCGCAACGCGTCAAGCGATGATGCCTTCCTTGATAGGCTCAACCACTTCGGGCGGGCGTGGGCGTTCACGCGAAATCGGAATAGCGCGGGCGCGAATCACCGGTGCGAAACTATCGCGATACGACCAAGCCAGGAAAAGCTCGAGCGCGAGCACCAAGAGGGCGAGGGGCAATCCCGCGGGCGCGGCCGAAAGGTGAAAGCCAACGATGTTGACGATGACGGGCGCCAACAGCAGCAACGCAAGCGGAACGAAGCGTCCGGCCAGGAGAAGGACGCCACCGGCGAGCTCCGTTAGAAAGAGAAGAGGGTAGAAGTAGGGCGCGGCGGCGAGCCCGCCGAGGAACTGAGCGGCGTTGCCTTGAGACGGGGGCATCGGCAGAAAGTGCAGAAAGCCATTCAGACCGAAGAGCGTGAAGATGACTCCCGCAAGAAGGCGCGCAATCCAGGGCAGTTTTCCGAGCAATGAGGACATGACATAACTTCCTTTCCATCAACTTGCCGCTATTTAGGAAGTCACTTCCTTTTTTGCGGTATGCCAGGAAGGTAGGTCGCCCCTTTCGAAGGTCAAGTAGCTTCCCTTTCAGAAGTACGTGACTACCCTTTGAGCATCAGGATTCACGCCCATGAGCCGTCACAGCAGCCAGCTTTGCCCGCGTTTTCAGATTGCCATCAACCTGGTGGGCAAGCGCTGGAACGGGCTCGTCCTCCAAGTTCTTCTGATGGGTCCGGCTCGTTTCGGTGAATTGCTCGAGCGCATCGAGGTGGTGGGCGACCGCATCCTCTCCGAGCGACTCAAGGAGCTCGAGGCGGAGGGCGTGGTCGAGCGGCGCGTGGTCCCCACCCACCCCGTGCGCGTCGAGTACGAGCTGACGGACAAAGGTCGTGCGCTCGCGCCCGTGGTCGAAGCCCTATCGAAGTGGGCCGAGCAGTGGGTCGAAGTGCCCGCCGGGGTGCCGGCCGATGCAGAGTCTTGCGTGAAGGACGACCCCGCCGCGGAGCCCAAGGCCCGTGCGCGGGGGAAGAAGGCGGTCGCTTAGGCGCGCTCGATCAGCTCGATTTTGTAGCCATCAGGGTCTTCGACGAACGCGATGACGGTGGTGCCATGCTTCATCGGGCCCGGCTCGCGCGTGACCTTGCCGCCGGCGGCGCGGATCTTCTCGACGGCCTCGTAGATGTTCGACGTGGCGAGCGCGATGTGGCCGAAGGCGTTGCCCAGATCGTACTTCGACGTGCCCCAGTTGTAGGTGAGCTCGAGAACGGTGTTCGCATCCTCGTCGCCGAAACCGACGAAGCACAAGGTGAATTGGCCGCTGGGGTACTCCTTTTCGCGGAGTACCTTCATGCCCAACACTTCGCAGTAGAATCGCTTGGAGGCTTGCAGATCGCCGACGCGAAGCATGGTGTGCAGGATGCGCATGGGCCGCATCTTACCCCGAGTTTCGCGCCGTTTCCCCCATTTCACGCAGGTCGGGCACGACCTCCGTCAGGACTTTGGGGGAGGCCGCACCGGCAGACGCAGGCGGTCGCTTTGTCTCCTCGGCGGGATGGTTCTCCGGCTGGAAGCGATCCTTGAGGCGCAAGATAGGCTTCTCGAACGCGTACCAGCTGGCGCTCGCGAACACGACGGCGACCCCGAACTTGAGGAGGAGGATGCTCACCGACTCGAGGCCGTCCGGCGCTTCGAGCGGATCGGTGATCCCGAGGCGATCGGTGAGCTTGTCGACGAAGACGTCCGCCGGCCTGTGCAAAAGGTACGTGCCGTAGCAAATCTTGCCGAGGTAGCGCAGGGACGAGACCCGCAGCAGGGCGGTCACGCGCTCGTTCCGGCGTTGGAGGACGAAGAGAACGAGCAGGCCGAAGGTCACCGCGACGACGGAATAGCCGAGGACGCGTCCCCACGGCGTGGTGCGGGTGAGCAGGCCGAGAGGAAACCCGACGGCGCAAACGAGAAGCGCGGCTCCGAATGCGCGGGCCACCGTTTTTCGGTCGAACGACGCCGTGCGCACCGTCAGCGCCAAAAGGCAGCCGAGGGAGATGCAGTCCATCCGGCACGGCGTGGCGAGGTATTGGATGCGCTCGTTCCCCGGGGCGAGCAGCAGCGCCACCAAGCGGAAAACGGGCGCGGCGAGGATGAGTCCGAGCAGGAGCTTGCGGAGCTTCGCCATGTCGAGCGTGGCCACGACGAAGGGAAAGACGATGTAGAACTGCTCCTCGATGGCGAGCGACCAGATGGGGCCGAGGACGAACGGCGGCTCGTAGCCGATGGTCTCGGGGACGTTGCCCAGATAGAGGAGGTACCAAAGCGGCGAGCCGGCCGTCTTGATGAAGGACGTCTCGAGGTAGGGGCCGCGCTGCATGAGCGGAAACACGACCAGGCAGCCGATGACGAAGACGTAATACAGCGGGAAGATCCGCAACATGCGCCGCGCGTAGAAGTTCCGGAAGTAATGCGGATCGCTTCGCGTATCGAGCAGGATGCCCGCGATGAGAAAGCCGCTGATCACGAAGAAGAGATCGACGCCGACCCATCCGAGCTCCGCCACCTTCGCGAAGCGATGCAGTGGCCCTTGTTCTGGCCAGAAGCGATGAAGGAGAACCAGAGAGATCGCGATGCCACGCAAGCCGTCGAGCTCTCGAATGAAGCCCCGAGTAAGTCCGTCTTTCACCAACACGAGATCGGTGCCAGAAATGTGCCGTGCGAGAGGGGTTAGGGTTTAGGGGTTAGGGTTTAGGGGTCGAGCCGTGCGATGCCCGTGCATTGGGGCAAAGTGCTACGGGAGTCAGGCCCTAAACCCTAAACCCTAACCCCTAAACCCCTCCGGTACGACGATTGCTCCGCCCGGTAGGCGAAAATGAGACGAATCAGAACGGGAAGTACGTGGTCGCCACGCAGCGCGGCAGTGTTCATCGCGTTGTTCGTCGGCGGAGCCTTTGCGGCGTGCAGCTCATCGTCATCGGACGGCGACCCCACGCCGGATGCGGCGACCCCTCGAGATACCTCGACGCCAAAGCAAGACACGGGCACCGACGCCCAGGATTCCGCCACCGATGCGAAGGTGCAGGATGCACCCTCGGACGGGCCTCGCGCCGATGCGGCCGACGGCTCCATCACGGATGCGGGAAAGGATACCTCGACGACGGACTCCGGGCTGCCGCCCGCGGCCTCTTTGTGGGCCGGGCCGGCGCTGCCCGCGTTCGATATGGCCACGGTGACGCACGTGCGGCAAGTGCGCGCCACCGGCCAGACGAAGAGCAATCGCTTGGCGGTGGTGGCCAAGTTTGGTGACTCCATCACGGCGCAGGCGGGCTTCTTTTACGACGTGGGCGACGGGAACACCGTCTTCGGCAGTTACACGGCGCTTCAAGGCACCATCGATGCGATCCGCGCCGTCACGGTGGGCGATGGGAAAAACTCCTTCAACCGCGTGAGCACCGGCGCCACGGGCGGGTGGAAGTCTGGGGACGTCCTAAGTCCGACGAACCACGTGGAGGGCGAGGTCTCCGCGTTGCGACCTGGATACGCCATCGTCATGTTCGGTACGAACGATGGCAACGCGACGACCTTTGCGACGAACATGAACACCATCGTCGACCAGCTCGAGGCGGAAGGTGTCGTGGCCATCGTCAGCACCATCCCGGATCGGACGGATTACGACGGCGCCGAGCAAGTCGTCCGCGCGATGAGCGAGAAGGTCCGCACCATGGCGGCGCAGCGCCATCTGCCGATGATCGACCTGTTCGCCGGCCTCTCCACGTTGCCCTCCAGCGGCCTGGGGCCCGACGAGATCCACCCCTCGATGGGCGCGAGTGGGACGACGGCCAACTTCACGGCGGATTACATCACCGTCTACGGCTACAACGTGCGCAACCTCACGGCGATCCAAATGCTGGACCGGCTGCGCGCTCTGCCCCAGTAGAGCCAGCAAAGTGCGCTAAGTTGTCGGTGCTGATATGTACGCGCCTGACACCATTTCGCGGTTCCTTTGGAGCATCGGCAAGCGTGCCGAGGCGGAGTTTTACCTCGACCTGTTTCGGGCCGATGCCAAGGAACGATTTGCGACCATCGCGGTCGACGGGCCCGTTTTGACCCACGCGCTGGACGCGTTGGTCGTCGATCTTCGATTTTTGTCCGAGCTCGGTTTGGTGCCGGTCATCGTCCTGGGGCTTCTCGACGCGGACGACGTCATCAAGCACGCCTCGTCGTTGGCCTTGGAGCTGGCCCGCGCGGACATCTCGTGCACCGTGATCGAGCACCCCACGCCGGCCGAGGCCGCCGAGGCTGCCCGCGTCGCGGCACGCGATGGGATCATTCCCATTCTTCCGCTCGCCTCGCCGCCTTCGCCGGCATCGGGGGGACGTCCGCTCGCCGACCGCTTCGAGATGGTGCGCGTCGTGTTGGACACCATTCAGACGCGCAAGCTCATTTTCCTCCAGCGACGCGGTGGCATCTTGCTCGATGGGCGCGCGGTGAGCCTCGTGGAGCTCAATGGCGACTTGCTCACGTTGGTCACGTCGAAAGACGTGTCGCGCAAGCAGAAGACGATTCTGAACGGCATCGCGTACCTCATCGATCGGCTCACGCATCGATGCACCTTCGCGATGACGTCGCCCATCGAGCTTCTGCGCGAACTCTTCACCACGGGCGGTTCGGGAACGATGGTGCGCCGCGCTGCCCGCGTGGAGCGGTACGAGGGCTACGGGGCGCTCGATACGACGCGGCTCGTGACCATGCTCGAGTCGGCGTTCGAGCGGCCGCTCAGCGAGGGATTTCTCGAGCGCCCGGTCTCGCGCATCTACCTCGAGGAGCACTACCGCGGTGCCGCGTTGGTCCTGGAGACGCCCCTGGGTGCGTACATGAGCAAATTCGCCGTCGGGCGCGAGGCGCAGGGCGAAGGCCTCGGCAAGGACGTGTGGGGCGCGCTTACGCAAGACTATGCGAACGTCTTTTGGCGATCGCGAACGAAGAATGCCATCAACGCTTGGTACACGAAGCAGTGCGACGGGATGATCCGCACCGGCGTTTGGCAGGTGTTCTGGCGCGGCCTCGCCCCCGAGCGCATCCCCGAGGCCATCGCCTTCGCCCTCGACCAGCCGAAAGATTTTCCGCGGGTCGAGAGCGAGAGTACGACGTCACTCGGTTAGCGCAGGGCCCTTTCCTGGGCGACCGCGTCGTGCTGCACCGAGAGAGAGCGCGCGGGCGTCAAGGCCGGCGTGCACTTGGAGGGATCCTGCAGCACCGTGGACGTGTCCGCGGCCAGCTTGCTCCAGGGCTGCGCCGCGTTGCGGAACGCTTCCCAGGCGTCGGCATGGGTGCCGGCAACCTTGTTGGCTTCGCACACGATCTTGCGCTGGTTCGAAGCGGACAACACGACGCTCTGCAGCTTGCCACCGATCGCCGCGAGCGCGGTGTGGTCGGACAATGCGGAGACGCCCTTCCACACATTGAGCAACCGGCTCTGCGTCGTCGTCTCCGCGATGCGCTCGCGGAAGAACGCCTGCCACGCCGGGACCTCGGCGTCGGGCACCTTCGTGTACCGCTCGGCGGCCGCTTGCGACGCGAGACGCGAAACGGCTTGATCGCGCAGCAGCAGCGACGGTGCATTCTTGGCCAGGTTGCCGGCGAAGGCGAGGCTCCTGGCCGCTCCGTAGTCGAAGGAGAGCAGGTAATTCTTGCGACCTGCATTCTTCGCGTCGATGGTGCCTTCCAGCTCACCGTCGAACCACACGGCCGGCGTCTCGGAACCGCACAAGGCAAGGCGCGTGTTGTATGAATTGACCGCCGGCTTCGTGGCGATCTCGGTGAGCGCCGCCGTCCACGGACCTTTGTCGGTGGCGCGGGAGAGCCACTGGCAACCTGCAACCTCGGCGGTGAACTTCGCCGCGCGCGAATCGAGGCCATTGTAGAAGGACGGCATGGCGCTCGGCTCGAACGGCGGCGGCGACGCCTGCTGCTCGAGGAGAATGCGCTCCTGCACGGCGGACGATCCGGCGGTGAACTGCTTCCGCGCGCCATCCGTCAAAGGAACCATGCGCGGGGAGAGGCCACCGTAATAGGCCGCTGGATCGACGGTGAACGAGTCATCCCAGCTCGGATGCACCTCGCGCGGGTCGTACACCAGGTACGAGCCTTCGGGGAGGTTCACCGTGAGCGGTGCGCCGGGCGTGAGCTTCTTCGTCTCGCCAACGTTTCCGTCCTTGTCGACGATAACGACGTCGATCGGATCGAGCAGCGCGGCGGAAGGATCGGTCAAGGTCAGCTTCACGTCGCCCGCGAGGCCCGCATCACCGGCCTGCGGCGTTTCGATGGCGACCCCCGGCGGCTCCTTCTTTTCGAGGGTGGCCAAAATCTTGGTGATCGCCGCATCGTCGAGCGCAGGGGCGAAGCCGCGCACGAACTGCTCACCGGTGAGAGTGCCTGCGGCGTGCCCCTTCAAGATGGCTTTGAGCGCGCCCCAGAAGGCGTCCTCGCCGACGCGCGCGCGGATCTGCGTGATGGTCCACGCCGCGCGGCCGTAGGGGCCATCGGTGTATTTCTCGATGCCCTTCAGCGACTTGTCGACGATGGCGTCCGCCGGATCGAAGCCGAAGGTCCGCCCGAAGAGGCGCACGTTCTTCGATTCGCCGGTTTCACGGTGTTTGCGCTCGGCCTCCGACGCCAGCAAGGTGGCCATGCCCTCCTTGAACCAGACGTCGTCGTAGGTGTGCATCGTGACCCAGTCGCCGAACCAGTGGTGCGCCAGTTCGTGCGCGTTGAGGCCGAAGCCGACGGTCCCCTGCCCCGAGCTCTCCTGGTTGAACGTGATGGTCGCATTCTCCATGCCGCCGCCAAACTCCGGCAGCAGCACCACCGAGTAGCGGTTGAACGGATACGGGTCGACCAGCTTGCCGAACGTCTCCATCAGCTCGGCCAAGAGATCGAGGTGCGCCTCTGTGTCGAGGACCAGGCCCTTGCGGTACCACACGCTGAGCGGCTTGTGCTTGTCGGTCGCCGCGCGATCCTTGTGCTCGAGTTGTCCGCCGGCGAAGGCCATGAGGTACGTCGGCAGCGGCGTCTCGATGCGGTAGCCCACGATGTGCGAGCCGTCCTTCTTCTCGTCCTTCACGCGCTCGCCGTTCGAGATCGCGTCCTCGTCGTCGGCCACGGTGAGCTCCGCGGACCAGAGCGCGCGGTCGGAGGGATGGTCGTTGGACACGAGCCAATTGCGGGCGCGGTCGGGCTCCGAGCTGGTGAAGACCACACGCGACGTCACCGGATCGCCGTCGCGCCCCTTGGAGGCGAACAGCGAGCGCGAGAGCGCGGCCTCGTACTTCACCACGAAGGTCACGGCGCCTTGCTCCGCCGGAACCTGCGCCACGTTCACGTGCAGCACCTTCTGCACCGTGTCGTAGGCCCAGGGAATGTCTTTGCCCTTGGCCGTCACGCCTTTGACCTCGACGTTCGCGTCGAGGGCCACCACCGTGTTCGATTGCGTCAACGCGAGGGAGACATCTTCCTCCGCGATCAAACGCTGTTTGCTCCAGTCGTAGCTCGCGCGCAGAGCGTACGATTTTGCATCGTAGTCACGTGTGCCCGTGCATCCCGAGCACGTCCCCGAATCGGACCCCGCGTCGGGGATCCCACTGCCATCCGGACCGGCATCGACGCCCGGAGGCTGGGATCCTGGCGAATCGTCCCCGCAATGCCAAAGAAAGAGCCCCGCGGCGGATGCGATTGCCGCGCGGAATAGTACCGTCTTCATTTAGGACCTCACATGTTTCGTAGGTGAGTGGGCCCCAAAGGGAGTAGCACGATCGGCAACGGGGAACGGCGAGAAGATCGAGCCCGTGCACGTGGTCGTGAACGCGCACGGGCACGGGCTCGAAGACGCTAATTGGACATCGTTGCGTCGATATTTGGATTCGCATCGAGCGACACGTCCATGTCGAGTCCGCCTCCTCCCGCGTAATTCGATCCGATCCACGCTTCGTCGACGCGCAATCGCTTGTAGCGCGTCGTGTCGGAAGAGGCAGCCCAGGTGCTCACCACCTCGAGCCGCACGTGGCGCGCAGTGACCGCGGTAAGATCGATGAATTGCACGCCGCGATGGCTGGGCAGCGTGCCCGATTTGACGGGATTGCCCCAATTGCTGCCATCGCTGGAAACGTAAACCCGATAGTCGCGAATGCGCGCCGATTGCTCGGTGTCGGAGCGGGCATAGCTCACCGAGTCCTCGCGTTGGTTGATGCCGATGTATTGCACTCGCTTTGCCGACCCCAAATCGAAGCGAAGTGACACCGGTGTCACCTTGTTGCTATCCCAATACGATAGGTAGTCACCATCCGCCGCCTCGGACGGCCCGTGCCCACTGGCCGAGGAGCTCGCGCTCATGGTGTACGTCGACGGCGGAATGATGCCTTCGCGCGCGACCGTCTCCACGCGAAAGACCGTATCGTAATCGTCCCATGCGGAGATGCCGCTCAATGTCAGCTTTCCACCGCCTTGCGTGAAGCTCACCTGCGCCCCGCTGCGCAAGTTCCTCACGCGCGCCACGCGGTAGCCATTGTCGCGCACCGTCAGCGTGCTCCCCGAAGGCCGCGTGATCACGTGGATGTAGTGCACGTTCGGATCGTTTCTTCGAACGGTGGTCACGCCGTGCGCCCCGTCGTTCCAGAAACCGGGCTTGAGACCGCCATTCAGATACCCGCCCCCTTCGGTGCCCTCCAGCGATTCCCAAATCGCCTGCAAGTAGCCATTGGCGAAATTGTTGAAGTTCACCTGGTTCGAGGGGAATTTGCCATTCACCATCGCCGTCTCGGCCATGAGCGACTTGATGGAAGAACCTGCATTGGTCACGTAGCGCCCCAAGGTCAGCTTGTAGTCCACCTCGGAATTGCTGCCGCTGTACCACCACGCACCGCCGGTCGGCAGCTTGTAGTCGGCCTCGATCAAGCGCGGAGCGGCCGTGTAGACCGCCTGCGGGTAGTCGTAGCTCGGCGTCATCCCGGTCTTCTGCTCGTTGCTGATCATGTCCATGATCGGCGTATCTTCGTTGTTGTTGCTCAACGTGAAGCTGGGCCTGTCCTTGCGGATCTTTTCGTAAAGCCCGTGCGACTCCCAATACGCGTTGTCGTTGTCGATCCAGAAGCCCGACAGATTCGGGTACTTCTGCATCACCTCCACGAAGAGGTCATAGCTAAACTCGCCGAAGCCGTCGCGCGTGGAGAGGTCCACGTCGTGACCTTTGTAGTTCGAATAAGCCTGCGAGTTGAGCCAGCTCTGGCCGGAAGGTAGGCCCTCCGTGTGCCACTTGGGATCGTCGGTCATGTAGAGAATGACCTTGAGCCCCTTCGCGTTGGCTGCCGTGATCAGCTCGCCAAGGAAGTCGCGATTGGTCCGACAGGTCCCAGGTATGACCGACGGCCAGGGACGTGCGTACCCGAGGCGGCTGTGAAAGGTGGCCAGGACGAGGTACTGCGTGTGGAGCTTCTGGGCCTCGGTCACCCAATAACTCGGGCTCCATCCCCCGCTTGTGACGGCGGATTCCCACGCGCTACAGCTCGTGTATCCGGGGGATGTTCGCATCCCCCAATGCAAGAAGAGTCCGCCTTGAGCGTCCCTCAGGTACTCTTGGCGCGGGTGGGTGAGTTCGGCATGCGCAGGGACGGTCGAGCCGAAGATGATGGCCATCAGCGGCAATAGGAGAGGTACGACTCGAGTCTTCTTCCGCGGTAAACCCGATTGGCGCGCCGCCCCTCGGCCTCGCGGCGGCAGTAGGAGAGGTACGACTCGAGTTTTCTTCCGGTCTGCGCCTCGGCGCATCGTGTGCAGCGCGAGTAACATGACGTAGTCTCCTCGGTGGTGGTGGAGCACCTTGTCGGTCCGCCACTTGTTTTGAAAGGTTGAGGTATCCTCGAGGCAACGCTGACTTCAGCAGCCACGGCCCTGTGCGCTATACATCGGATGTATCCGCCGCGCAAAGATGAAGAACGAAAGGTACATTGAGGGAGAATCTCATGCATACTGACGCGAAGACATCCGATCTATTGACACCAAAAAGGAGCGGCGTGGCGGTCACTGACGAAGCCATCGAGAAAATCAAAGAGATGATCGTCTCCGGGCAGTGGAGACCCGGCGATCGTCTGCCCAAAGAGGCCGATTTGGCCGCGCAATTGGGGCTTTCGCGCAACTCGTTGCGCGAGGCGGTGCGCGCGCTCTCGCAGCTGCGGATCCTCGACGTTCGACAAGGCGATGGAACGTACGTTACGAGCCTAAAACCGCAGCTTTTGCTCGATGCCGTGAGCTTCGCGGTCGAAGTGCACCGCGATGGATCGGTGCTCGAATTCTTCGAGGTGCGCCGCGTGCTCGAACCTGCGGCGGCCGCGATGGCGGCGACGCGCATGCCCGAAGAGGAAATCGAGCTCCTTCGCGCACACCTTCTGCAAGTTCGCCCCGATTCGAGCGTCGACGAACTGGTTGCGAACGATCTCGAATTTCACAAGCGCATCGCCGAAGCGTCGGGCAACTCCGTGTTGTGCTCCCTCATCAACGGTCTCGCCTCGCCGACGCTTCGAGGCCGCATCTGGCGCGGCGTCAACGACGAAGGCTCGTGGGAGCGCACGCAGTCCGAGCACCGGGCCATTCTGGATGCGATCTCTGCACGCCAGCCGGATGTCGCCCGCGCTTGGGTTGCGGTGCACATCGCCGGCGTCGAGCAGTGGCTGCGCAAAGTCTTGTAATCACGGACGTTTCCAAAAAGTTACATTGACAGAAAATTTACCTTCGCTATATGCGTCGGCACGACGATGCCTGATGCCAAGTTCACGAAGGCCCGGCGGCCTTCGCAGACCTCATCGACCATGGATTCCTCAGTCGGAGGCCGGTTCACCGAGGGGCCGGTCGCGCGCACGTTGCTCGCGTTTTCCTGGCCCATGCTCGCGAGCAGTATCCTTCAATCGCTGAACGCCTCCGTCAACACGGCGTGGGTTGGGCGCTTGCTCGGTGCGCGGGCGCTCACGGCCAGTGCGAACGCCAACACCCTGGTGTTCTTTCTCATCGGCACGACCTTCGGATTGAGCATGGCGGCGAACGTGCTCGTGGGTCAGAGCCTCGGTGCGAAGGATCTGGTCACGGCCAAGCGAACCGTTGGCACGAGCCTCTCGTTCTTCGGTGGCCTCTCCGTGGTGTTCGCGGCCCTCGGCATCATGTTCGCGCCCCACGTGCTCGCCGCCATGCATACCCCACCCGACGCGCTCCCCTATGCGTCCGCGTACTTGAGGGTCATCTTTCTCGCGCTACCAGGGATGGTGCTTTACGCCTTCGTGATGACCGCCCTGCGCGGTGCGGGCGATGCGAAGACGCCGTTCGTGTTCTTGATCGCGTCCGTGGCCATGGACATCACGCTCAACCCGATTTTCATTCGCGGGCTGGGGCCGGTGCCGGCCTTGGGCATCGCCGGCTCGGCGTTGGCCACGATGGTCGCGCAGTGGGTAAGCCTCCTTGGCATGGTCGGCTGGCTTTACCGGCGCAAACACTTCCTGCGCCTCGCGCGCGGTGAAGCGCACTACCTGCGCATCGATCGCGAGATCCTGCGCGCGCTGATCCTCAAGGGCGTGCCCATGGGGCTCTCGGTGGTGGTGATGAGCTCCTCGATGATTGCCATGATCAGCCTCGTGAACCGATTTGGTTCGCACATGACCGCGGCCTATGGCGCGTGCTTTCAGGTTTGGAACTACATCCAGATGCCCGCGATGTCGCTCGGCGGCGCCGTTTCGGCGATGGCCGCGCAGAACGTCGGCGCCCAGCAATGGGAGCGCGTGGCGCGCATCGCGCGCGTGGGGGTCCTGGTCAGCATGGCGATGACCGGCGCGATGGTGCTCCTGGTTTCCGCCGCGCATCGTGCAGCGTTTGCCTTTTTCTTGGGCGACGATGCGGAGGCCATCGCCATTGCGAATCACATTCACGTGATTGTGTCGTGGACCTTCATCATGTTCGGCATTTCACTGGTGCTGGGCAGCGTGATGCGTGCCACCGGCGCCGTGATGGTGCCACTGGCCACCCTCTTCGTGTCACTCTGGGTGGTGCGCATTCCCTTTGCGTACGCACTCGTCCCATCGATGCAGGCGGAGGCCATCTGGTGGAGCTACCCCATCGGCTCCGTGGTGTCGTTGGTTCTCACCGTCGCCTACTACCGCCTCGGCAGCTGGCGCGCCGCCCGCATGCTCGTTGCGCAACCAGCCCGCGCCTAGCGTCACGCTCCTGATCAAACCGCCAAGACGCCAAGGACGCCAAGATAGATTGATGTCCTGAGAGGCGGAGGAACGCCCTCTTTCAGGCCCCCTCGACCTTGGCGCTCTTGGCGTCTTGGCGGTTCGACCGGATTGCTCTTTCTCAATCGCAGTTGTCGCAGACGCCTTTGAGCTGCACGGCGACTTTGTTCTTGCTCACGGATTTGGGCACGCCCTTGCTGCCCTTGACCTCGAAGGCGAGGCCGGGGAGGCAGGAGACGTCGCCGCATTGGACGCAGATGAAGTGGGGATGCTCGTCACTATGGGAGGTGCCCGCGACGCCCTTCTTCAGTTCGAAACGCCAAACGTGATCGCCCAGGTCGGTGCGGCTGACGATGCCGACCTCCGACAAGTCCATGAGGTTGCGGTAGATGGTGGCGCGGTCGAAGCCTTTGCCGGCGAGCGCCTCGAACAACTCGGCGTGGCTGCTCGGCTCGGACGTGTCGTGCAAGTGTTCGAGCACGGCCAACCGCGGTGCGGTGCTGCGCAGGCCCGAGGAGCGGAGGAGGTCTTGGAACGCCTCGACGGAGTGATCCTCCGCCTTCTTCGGCTTTTTGGGTTTGGCCAATGGAGACTCCGATGTCGTTTCGTCGGTTGAACGACCGATCAACTGTACCGCTTCTGCATATCGATTGCACAAGAAACCGTATCGGGTTGCCCCTATGCTCTGTGTTCCTTACATTAACGCAATTGAATTGCAAATGCATGAGTGACACAATTACAACGAACCAGTTCATTTCTGCCGGCCAGGGAACGCTTCTTCTGGGGCTCGTCCTCGGGATGAGGCACGCGACCGATCCCGACCATGTGCTGGCGATCGGGACGATCTTGAGCCGCGATCCACGGCTGCCGCGGGCGCTGCACATGGGGCTGTTCTGGGGCCTGGGGCACACCCTCACCGTGTTTGCGGTCGGGGCGCTGATGCTCATCGGTCGGGTGACGGTCCCGCCGAATGCGGTGTTGGCCATGGACCTCGCGGTGGCGGCCATGCTGATCGTGCTCGGCGTGGTCAGCCTGAAAAGCCGCGCGCCCGCGGCGATGCCGTCGCGGGCGCAGGACCTCTTGCTGTCGCCGGCGCGCCCGTTCGTGGTGGGCATCGTGCACGGGTTGGCTGGGTCGGCCGCCATCACACTGCTCGCCTTGAGCACGATTGGGGACCGGGGCTTTGCCTTCGCCTACCTCGCGCTCTTCGGCCTGGGAACGGTGGCGGGTATGATGCTGATCACGGTGCTCATCGCCTTTCCTTTGAAGTTCGCGGGGAAGGTCTCCGAGCGGGTGCCGCGTCTGATTGCACGCGGTTCGGGTGTGCTCAGCGTGATGGCGGGGCTGGCATTTGCGGCGCAGAGCCTGTTCGCGGCGATGCGCTAGGCGAGGTGATGAGAAGCGTGGCGATGAGGGATGCCAGGAAGAGGGCGCCGGAGGCCCACCCGGCCGCCGTGGCGTAGCCCTGAACGGGGACGAGGGCGGTGGCGGCGACGGCGTTGAGGAGGGCGGTGCCGATGGAGCCGCCGACTTGCTGCGAGGCATTGACGGTGGCGGAGGCCACGCCGGCTTCGCGGGGGGAGATGCCTTGGGTGGCCACGCTGAAGGCCGTGATCATGGCGCAACCCATGCCGAGGCCGACGCAGATTTCGGCGGGGAGGATGCCCGTGAGGTAGTGCGTGCCGGCGTCGATGCGGGTGAGCAGCGCCATGCCGAACGATGCGGTGAGCAAGCCGGGCGCCATGAGCGCGCGCGGTGGGAGGCGCGGCAGAAGGCGGCTGGCCAGGGTGGTCGCCACGAACAGCGACGAGGCGGTCATCGGCAGAAAGGCCAAGCCAGCCATGACCGGCGGGTAGTGAAGGACCGTCTGGAAGTAGTACGTGAGCAAGAGGAAGAGCCCGAACATGCCGACGATGGCCAGGGCTGCGCAGAGGCAGGCGCCGCCGCGGTTGCGATCGGCGACGATGTGGAGCGGCAAGAGAGGGTTCTCGGTGCGCGCTTCGCGGAGGACGAAGAGCGCGAGAAGCACGGCGGCGGCGATGGCCAAGGCGAGCGCCGAGGACGAGGTGCATGCGGAGACGGCGCACACCAGGCCGCTGCCCACGAGGAGGACGCCGGGAACGTCGGCGCGCAGGTCCCCGGTGCCGGGGGTGGGCGGGACGACGCGGCGCGCCCCGAAGAAGGCGAGGCCCGCGATGGCCACGTTGACGTAGAGGCACCAGCGCCAGCTGGCCATCTGGGTGAGCGCGCCGCCGAGCACGAGGCCGAGGGCGCCGCCGCTTCCGGCGATGCCGCCATAGACGGCGAAGGCCTTGGCGCGCTCGCGCGGTTCGGTGAAGGTCACCGCGAGAAGCGAGAGCGCGGTGGGCGAGAGCAAGGCCGCAAAGGCGCCCTGCAGCGCGCGGGCGAAGGCGAGCATGCGCAGATCGAGCGCGGCACCGCCGAGGGCCGATGCGGCGGCGAAACCGGTGAGGCCGATCAAGAAAGCGCGCTTGCGGCCGATGGAGTCGGCGATGCGACCGCCGAGCAGGAGCAGGCCCGCGAGCGGAAGGGTGTACGCCGTGACGACCCACTGGCGCTCCGCATTGGTAAAGTGCAGCGCGCGCTGCACGGATGGGAGCGCGATGCTCACGATGGTGGCGTCGAGCGCGACCATGAGCTGCGCCAGCGCGATGAAGGCCAGCGCGATCCAGCGGCCCGCGGAATCAGCGGAACGCGCCTGCATGTGCCCTCGCCCACTGTTCGAAGGTGCGCGCGGCGCGACCCGTCACCTGCTGGACGGTGGGCAGCACCTCGGTGCCATGCGCCGCCTCGGACCGGGCGAAGGCGGCGTCGATGACCTCGTCGGACATACCCCAGCGGCGCATTCCCGCGCGCGCGGCGTCGTTGTCGAGCGGCACCATGGAGAGCGGGCGGCCCAAGACGGTGCCGAGCAGGGCGATCTCCTGCTCCGGCGTGAGCGCCTCGGGCCCGGAGAGCTCGTGCGCCTTGCCCTCGTGCCCCGGTTCGGTGAGCGCGCACACGGCGACGGCGGCGATGTCCGCCGGATCGATCGAGGCGGCGGGACGCCGGGCGAAGGAGACGTGGACCTTGCCGGTCTCGCGGATCATCGCGGACCACTGCAGCGCATTCGACATGAAGCGCCCGGGGCGCAGCATCGTCCAGGCGATGCCGCTCTCCTTGATGGCTCCCTCGGCCGCGTGATGCCAGCGCGCAATGGGGTCGTTCGTCGTTCCCTCGGCGGCGCCCCCGAGCACGGACAACTTGACGATGTGGCGCACACGCGCGCGCCGTGCAGCCTCCACCACGCGCGCCTCGTGGGTCGGTGCGGGGATGCTGCCGATCGCCTGCGTGGTCACCAGAAAGACGCGATGCACGCCCTGCATCGCGGCATCGAGGCTCGCGCCATCGTCGAAGTCGCCGCGCACCACGGCGACTCCCTCTGGAAATAGCGCCGCCTCCGGCCGCCGGCTCATCGCGCGCACGGTATGGCCGCGCGCCACCAGCATCGGCAAAAGCTCACTGCCCACGTGCCCCGTCGCCCCGGTGACCAGAATCATGACTCGACCCTTTCTTCTAAAGAATCATTCAACAACTGAATCATTTCTAGATCGCGTCGTTCAACCTGACCATGGTTGTGCTGCACAAAGATCGGCCAGCGCGACGGTAACCGGTGGCACGATTCGTCGGGTCGCGACGCACATCCGGGCGGTCGACAAGGGAATGTCACACCAGGGCCTTAAGTCGGTCACAGCACGGCCGTAACTACAGAGGTGAGGCCAACCCCACCGGTCTCATTGGGGGTTGGGAGCGCTCATCGAATGCCACTCACTGGTCCTCGTCTGTCCAAAGCAGAGCTCGTGCTCTCCGTCACCGTCTGGTCTGGAGAATCCGGTGAGCTCGATCTCGCGAGCCCCACGCTGGACGATCGCGATGGTCCCGAAAGCGGGCGCCCGCATCGGATCGATCTCGTCGACACGCGCGAGCGGCGGCTCATCAACCCGTGGAAGCTCGGCACGAGGTACTTCGTCACCAGTCGCTCGTCGGACGAAGAGCAGTTCCGCGTGTTGGCCAGCCGCCTCGCGGAGGCGGATCACGTGGCGCTGGGGACGATGTTGCTCGGAGACGATGCCGTCTCGGTGATGCTGAAACCCGCGGGGGTCACCTTCGAGCTTCACCCCGTGCTCGCGCTCCCCAAGAGTGCGCACAGCCTTCCGCTCGGGGCTCTGCGCATCGCGACCATTCACATCGCGCCCATTGCGATGACCAAGATTTGCACGGGCGAAGCATGTGCCCACCCCGAGCCAACGCGCTGGGCCGACGTCGCACGCAAATAGGGCGCGAGCAAACCTTCAGGGGAACCGCGGGATGGGTCGCGGCGTGGCATTGCACACGCTCTCATGGGGGATGTCACCGCAGTTCGTAAAATCGCCAGCTTCGTTCTGCGGGTGGCCCAAACGCGCCGTGCTGTTGTCACCCCACGCGGAGATCGCCCAACGCTTGTCGAACAAGGCGTACGAGGTGCTCGCGCCGACGGCGATTCCAACGACATGGTCAAGGGTCGTGTTGTACGGCGACAGTCGGCAGGCGCTCGTCTCCTTACAACGCTCCCCCAAAATGTCGCCCGTCCCGACGGCACCGAGAAGGTTGGCTCCCCAGCAAAAGACCCGTTGTTCCTCCGTCGCGGCGCACGCATGAATGAAGCGGCCGCCGAGCCCGCGAGCGAGCGGCAATGCCTGAATTTGATTTGGATTGGACGACCCGACGGCATCCTTGCCCAAGGTGCCAAAGTCGTTGGAGCCCCAGCAATAGACCCGCCCATCACGAAGCGCGCACGCGAAAGTGTACCCCACGGCCAGTTCGGTGACCTTGTCGAGAGGCACGTCGGCAGCTGCATCGCCATTGCTTTGGACCACGGGCGACGCTTTGAACGAGCAATTCCCCGAGCACTCCGTGTCCCGAGTCTTGGGATGTCCAAGTTCGTTGAAGTTGTTGGCCCCCCAGCACCAAACCTGTTGCCGCTCCCCCACGATGGCGCACGTGTGGTAGCTCGAGATGCCGGTGGCCAAGTGAAGGGACTTCTTCAGTGAATCAACCGGCTGAGGGACGTGCGTAGCCTCGCCCTGGCCTATGGCCTGGGTGCCGAGGGCATACGATTGGTTCTTCCCCCAGCACACGACGAGTCCGTCCGTCTTGATCGCGCAGGCATGGTCGCGGTTGACGACCACTTCGATGGCGGAAAGCCCCTCCACACGTGTCGGTACGGAGTTGCACTCTTCCGCAGGCGCCAGCGACGTCCCCTCGTTCACCATAGGGCAGAGGCGATCCCCGGCGGTATTGGGGGCGTGCCCGAGCTGGCCGAAGTGATTGTTCCCCCAGCACCAAAGCGAGTTGTCGCGCTTTACGGCGCAGACGCTACGCAATCCCGCGGAGACGTGGATGACGTCGTTCATCCCAGGGACCGGGCTGGGCTTGTGGCGGCAAGCCACCCGTGTTCCGTCGCCCGGATCGCACTGACTATCCCCCTCGGATGACAGGCCGAGGGCTCCGAACTGATTTCCCCCCCAGCACCACAGGGAAGCATCCGCCAGGAACGCGCAGGTGGTCTCGCCCCCGGCGGAAATGCTCATGATGTCGTTCGAGCACTTCCCTTCCCCTTGCGGATCCAAGCACGTCGCGGGGGCAAAGCAGGACTTCGGCCCACAGGGCACGCTCGCGTCGATGTCGGCGTCGACGTCCGGGCCGGCGTCGGTCACGGTGCCGTCGGGGATGTCGTAGTTGCCGACGTAGGCCACGTAGTCGCATGCTCCGAGGGAGCCGAGGAGTGCGTAAGCAAGCACCGGCACGAAGGTAAGTCCGAGGGCGCAGCGCACGCGCCCGGGGCGCGACCGAAACATCATTGGCAGGCGGCCCAGCCTAGCAGAAATGAGAAAGCTCACGCGCCGTGCTGCGACGCGTGAGCCTCTCGAGGTGGAGTGGACAAGCCAAGTAAGAGGAAAAGAGCAACTGTCATGAAGAGATTGGGTGCATGCCGCCCAATCCATCACCGGGTCGGACGATTTTTTCCTTCCCGCGGAGGAGCTCCGTCGAGACCAGCGTGCACCCGCCAGAGCGCGAGAATGAACAGGGCCATCGCGGTGCAGGTGACCGCGATCATGGCCAGACCTTTGATCCAGAGCGGGCCGGTGGAGACCGCAATTTGGATGTCGAGGGCCATCGCTCCACCGCCGACGATTCCGCCCACGGATCCGCCAATGAAGGCGAGCCCGAGCGGCAGCCCGATGGGCGCAGCGGCACTTGCCTGCGGCTCGGGGGTCCGGCCGCGGGTCCCCGTATCGTTCGGGGACGCCTGCAGCGTGCTGCCTGCGGCGCGCACGCGTACGTGCGACGAGGCGCCCGTCGCCGAAACGAGGGTGTCAGTTGGGTCGAAGCGATTGGCCATGGGTCCTGCCGGCGCATCAGCGCCTCATGCAATGAATTGGGAAGGACGCCCTCGATCCATCACACCATTGCCGTTAATCGATCGTGCGCGGTCGGTTAGAGGCCGCGGGTGGCGTCGTTCACGACGGGCATGAACAGGCTGCGCGGGTAGTGCTGGCGAAAGCGCTCGCCGCGCGTCTTCGCTCCGGCCTCGTCGCCGGTCTTCGCGAGGGCCTGGATCGCAAGCGCCTCCCGCTCCTCGGCGAAGGAGCCGTTGGGAAACTCGCGCGCGTGCCGCTCCAGCACCACGAGGGCCCCCGACGCATCGGCCCGCGCCAATGCCGCGCGCGCGGTCTCCACGAGCACGCGCTCGGCACCGACCTTGTCCCGATTTTCCGGTGCCGCCGAGCCACGCGCTTCCGGCTCGACCCGCGCCGGCCCCGAAGGAGCGGGCGCGCCAATCGACGCCGAGGGGACCGAGAGGCCGGGCGCCACGGGTGCGGGCGACGGCACCGAGGTGCCGGTCGCCGGACGCAGCGGAGAATCCTCCGGCGCCGGGATCGCAGACGGCGCGTGCGCCACCTGCGGTGCGGCCTGGGGACGCACCACCGTATAGACCACGAAACCGCCCGTGAGCAGGCCCACGGCAAACGCCGCCGCAAGCAGCGGATAGCGCGCCGCGCGCAATCGGGCGCGCGTCGCATAGGTGGCGACGGCGGAGGCCACGTACGATCGCGACTCGGGCGGCGCGCCCCACACCTCGTTGGCCGCGCGGGAGGGCGGGGCTTCGTCTTCCGCCTCGTCCATCTCCGCAGTGTGAACCGTCGCCTCGACCCGTTGGAGCAAGCGATCCTTCATCCGCTGCGACGCGGGCGGCCCGTCGGCGCCTGCCTCGAGCAGGGCGCGCATGGCCGGGGGCAGCGACTCGAAATCGTCGCTCATGATTTCACCCGCTGCGCCTGCTGCATGCGCGTGACGGCGGTGACGAAGGCTTTGCGCGCGAGGCGCAGGCGCGAATACACGGTGTTGAGGGGCTCACCCAGCGCACTCGCGACCTCGGGAATGGTCTGTCCATCCAGCTCGTGCAGGATGAAAACCGCCCGTTGGTCCAGGTTGATCGTCTCGAGCGCCGCCATCACCAACCTTTGAGCTTCCCTCGCCTCGAACTGTGCGTCGGCGATGGGAGCCGTGTCCTGTCTCTCGGGTTCGCTGTCGAAGACCTCGCGCTTGAAGCGAGAGGTCCGCCTGTAATCAGATGCTACGCGAAAAGCTATGCCGAAGAGCCACGGGCGAATGGGTCGGAACGAGTCGTAGTCGTCGAGTTTGCGGTGAACGGTCACGAAAACATCGTGCGCAACGTCCTCGAGATCCGAGGGGCGCACCCCCAGACGCCGAAGCGTTTGCCAAACGTAGTCGAATTCTGCCTCGTAGATGGATCGGAAGGATGGTCGCCAGCCCACGGCACTGGGTTGAGGGGCCGGGGTGGCTACCACATGAGGGAATCGGGATGAGCGGGGCGAATCCGTCACGGAAAAGTTACCCCCAACCCCATTCCTAGAACCCCGGAAATTCTCGGGGTTTGCCATACTTCCGACTGGTTGACCTGCACGGAGGTCTGCGACAGTGCGGCGAGAAGATCGGAATGGAGGTGTAAAAATAGCACGCCATCGAGCGGCACCTCCACGGCCAATCGGGCCCCCGCCATGAAAACGGCGGTCGTGGCGTCGCGAGAATCGTCGAAGGATCGGCCGTGCGATTGCAGCGCTCCCGCTCCGAGAATCGCGCAGCCCGCCAGCACGGAGTAGTGGTAGCACGGCACGAGCGCGGCCAGCATGAGCGAGGTCTCGATGCTGCCGGGCCCGACGCTGCGCGTGGTCGGCGCATCGAGGCGGCCCTCGAGCCCAAGCGAAAGGGGCGCGCGCCGCAGGCCGACGAGCAAGCGACCGCCAACCGCGACCTGCGGGCCTGCCCCAAGCGATCCCACGGGGCCGCCCTCGGCGTGGAACTGAAGATGGGGGCGCGCCGGCGGAGGCGGGGGAGGCGGCAGCGGTTCGGCTACGCGCGCAGGGGCTTGGGGCGGCGGCGCCGGCGGAGGATGGGGCTCGTCGACGGGTGCGGGGGCCGTCGGCGGCGCCTCGGTGACGATGGGCTTGGGCGACATGGCCCCGAGCGGATCGATGGCGATGGCGATGGCCAATTCCGTGGCCTCGGCCAGCTCCGCGCAGTCTTTGTCCTTGGACGAGAGCTCGCGTTCCCCGTAGAGCTCGCCCGCGGGACCGTGGACCTCGATGCGGGCGCGCAGGATTTTGCGCGCGCGGGAAACGCGCGCGGTGACCATGCGTTCCGCGTGATCGTCGAATGGATCGCGCCCGAGGCGCGCGGCGACACCATTGCGCAGATCGCGCTCGTCGGGACACTTCTCGGTGCCAGGCCCGCGAACGTAGACCAGCCGGACCCGTGGTGGCTCGTCGGCGGCGGCGTGGCCCTCGCCCGCCAGCCATGAGAGCGCGAAGGCTCCGAGCACGGCCGTGCTGCCACGAATGGAGGTAAGCGCCATGGGATTAGAAGAACGGGGGGAAGATACTCGGCCGGCAGGAAGGAAGCACCATCTCGACGCAGTGTACCGTCATAGCGCTTCTTTAGGGTGCCGGACACTCCCGAAACGTTCCGTCCGAGGGGCGGAGGATGCCGTCATCGCAGATGGTACGCAGGCTGCACGCGTCGAACGGCGCGCGGACTTTGGCGTCGTTGTCGAAGTAGACGTAGGCATCGCCGCCGCGAAGGACACGCTGCCATCGCGCGATGCGCTCCGCCCAGGTTCGGAGCGCACGGCGGCTATATCCACTTTCGTAAAGCTTGGTGTCGCCGTGCAGGCGCACGTAAACGAAGTTGGACGTTACGCCCTCCAGATAAGGAAAGCGGCCGGCGGTATCGGCGATGCAAAGTGCGATATCGTATTTTCGAAGCAAGGCGAGGAACGCAGGATCGTCGAAGGTCGGGTGGCGTACCTCGAGGGCATACGAGATGGGTCTATCGTCGTGCGGCCGCAGGTAGGCGCGGCTTTTCAAGCGATGGTCATGCTTTCGCGCCATGGCGGCCGCGGCATGGGTGGTGCGCGGCAGTTGATCGAAAAAGTACGCGAGGCGCGCCGGATCGAACGAGGTGCTCGGCGGCAGTTGCCAGAGGATGGGGCCCAGCTTGTCGCGCAACGCCAACACGCCCGAGGCAAAGAAATTGGCCAGCGGTGTTTCGATGTCGCGCAGCCGTTTGAGGTGCGTGATGAAGCGGCTGCCTTTGATGGAAAAGACGAAGCCTTCGGGCGTGGCCTCGTACCATTGGATCACCCTTTCGGGCCGGAGAAGCGAATAGAACGAACCATTGACTTCGATGCTCTCGAAGGTGTGGCTGGCGTGTGCGAGTTCCTGTTTTTGCGGAAGGCCCTTGGGATAAAAGACACCGCGCCAGGATGGGTAGTTCCATCCGGAGATGCCAATGTAGACATGGCCGCGCCTAGGCACTCTTGCGCCGCTCCGCGGGCGCGGAAGGAAGCCGTTGCGCGAGTTCGAAGAAACCGGCCCATGGATCTTTGCGCCGGCGTGCAAGGACCTTCGGGACCGTCTCCACGGTGAAGTCCTGCGGATCGAGGTGGGCGAGATCGCGCCATGCCACGGGCATGGCCACGGGTGCGCCAGGCCGCGCGCGGGGGGAAAAGGGGACGATGGCGGTGGCGCCATGACCATTGCGAAGGTAATCGATGAAGATTTTTCCGTGGCGCGCTCGCTTCGACATCACCGACGTGTAGCGGTGGGGATCTTCCTTCTCGAAGCGGAGGGCGATGGCGTGGGTAAAGTCCTTGACGTCGTCCCAACCGAGTTCGGGCGCGATGGGCACCACGACGTGCAAACCTTTGCCGCCCGTGGTCTTGACGAAGCAGGTGAGACCAAGGCTCTTCCATGCATCGCGCAGCGCAAGGGCCGCCTCGACGACACGGGTGAATGGCAAGGAGACATCGGGATCGATGTCCATGACGATCTGGTTGGGGTGGAGCGGATTCGGGATGCGAGAGCCCCAACCATGGAGTTCGATGGCGCCGAATTGTGCGAGGGAGACGAGGCCTTCGGCGTCTTGCACGTAGATGACGGCGTTTTTTCCGACTTTCGTACTATGGATGGACTTGGGCATGCCGGGGGTGCGCTGCTTTTGGAAGAAGCATTCGGCGCGGTCGCCCTCAGGGCACCGGACGAGGGCGAGCGGGCGGCGTTCCACATGGGGAAGCATCGACGGGGATACCGACTCGATGTAGCGCGCGAGCGCGATCTTCGTGGTGCCGGAGGTGCGATCGAGCACGCGCTCGGGATGGGAGATGCGCACGCCGGCCACCGTCGTATCGTCTTGCTCGCGCGACTCCCGCACGACGTCGCGCGATGGCTTGTCCTCGCGCAGGCCGACGAACGCCGGGTGCCGGAGTGCGCCGTCCTTGGTCCACTCCGTGAAGCGCACCTCGGCCACCAGGGACGGCTTCACCCACGTGGCATTGCGTAGGCGAGGCGCTCGGGCGACGGCGGGCTCGTCGACGGCGAGCTTCGTGAGGCGGCGGTGCAGGTCGCGCAGAATGCGCGCCGTGAAGCCGGTTCCCACCTTTCCGACGTAACGGAGCTCGTCGTGCTGGTCGTGCACGCCGAGGAGGAGTGCACCGAGGCCCGGACGGCTGCCGCCGGGCGCGGTGAAACCGACGATGACCAACTCCTGGCGCTGTTGGCATTTCACTTTGATCCACTCACGGGTACGCGACGGACGATGCGGCTGGTCTTTGCGCTTGGCCACGACGCCCTCGACCCCCTGCCGGCAGGCGAGCTCGAAGAGCTCGGCGCCTTGTTCGGCGGGCGAATGGGAGACGTATCCAATGGGCGATTTGCGATTTCCCAGAATGGACGCCAGCATGGCCTTCCGCGTTTCCAACGGGCGATCGCGCACGTCGAAGCCGTCGACGAAGAGCAAATCGAAAATATAGTAAACGACATCGGCATCCTTGGCATTCTGCATCTTCTGAAAGCTAGGAATCCCGTTCTCGTCGAGGGCGCAAACCTCGCCGTCCATCACCGCCGATTCGATGGGTAGCTCGGCGAGCGCTTTGCGGATCGGCTCGAAGCGCGCGGTCCAGTCTTGGCCCGTGCGGCTCTCGATCCGAACCTTGCCGTGCTCGATGGATGCGAGCGCCCGGTATCCGTCGAGCTTTGGCTCGAAGATCCACCCGTCGCCCTTGGGGATCTCGGTATCCAAGGTCGCGAGCTGCACGTGGAACGACGCGAGCTTCGGCACGCGCGCCGCGGCGGTCACCTCCTTCGAGCCCGGCGCTTTGGCGTGCGCATCGCGCGTCTTGAGCAAGAGCCATTGATTCTGTTTTTCCCCGCGGCTGCGCATGCGCACCAGGGAAAACCCGCCGTGGAGGCGTTTGCCCTCGAGCCGAAAGGACAAGCGGCCCTTGGCCAGGCCGGCATCCGGATCGCCCTCGGGTTCCCACGTCCCCTCGTCCCAGAGCAGCACGTGCCCTGCGCCGTAATGCCCCTCGGGAATGGCGCCCTCGAAGTGTCCGTAGTCGAGCGGGTGATCCTCCACCTCGACGGCGAGCCGCTTGTCGCCGGGCACCAAACTCGGGCCCTTGGGCACGGCCCAGCTCTTGAGCACACCGTCCCATTCGAGACGGAAGTCGTAATGCAACCGGGTTGCGTCATGTCGCTGCACCACGTACGAGAGCCGCTTGGCACGGGCGCGCACCTCGCCGCGGGGCTCGGGCGTAGCGTCGAAGTCGCGCATGGTTCGGTATCGACGAAGGGTATCTTTCTTCATGCCGCCATCTCCAGGAGCTTGCGCGCAGCCGCGAGGTCGCGCACGAACCGTGCGCGCTCGGTGCGGCGCGTTTCAGGATCCGGTGCGCGCAGCAACGACGACGGATGCACCGTGGCCAGCACCAGGGGCGCAAGCGGCGAAGGGACCGGCTCGCCGCGGTGCTGCGTCACGCGGAACGATTTGCCCAGCAGGGCCTGCGCCGCCGTCGCACCGAGGCAGACGATGATCCGCGGCTTCACCGCGGCCAGCTCGGCATCGAGCCAGAAGCGGCACGCCGTGATTTCCCCTTGATTGGGCTTGCTATGGAGACGACGTTTCCCGCGCGGCGTCCATTTGAAGTGTTTGACGACGTTGGTCAGATACACGCGCTTGCGGTCGATGCCGGCCTCCGCGAGCGCATGATCGAGAAGCCGCCCCGCCGGCCCCACGAACGGCCTGCCCTGGATATCCTCCATGTCGCCGGGTTGCTCTCCAATCAACAGGATCTCCGCGCGTGCGGGGCCCTCGCCGAACACGGTTTGCGTGCCCGTGCGCCACAAATCGCATCGCTGACACGATTTGGCGTCTTCGCGCAGACGCAGCAACGATTTCGCGGCGCTCATGCGGCGGCCTTTCGCGTGCGCTTACGCTTGGTCGCGGCCAGGCTGCGCTGCAGCACGTCGGCCAAGTCGACGACGTTGGTGGCCCGCGGCCGCGTCTTCTTCAACTTGGGCATGGGCTTGCCGCGTGCCTTAC
Organism: Sorangiineae bacterium MSr11367; assembly: GCA_037157805.1. NCBI lineage: Bacteria > Pseudomonadati > Myxococcota > Myxococcia > Myxococcales > Pendulisporaceae > Pendulispora > Pendulispora rubella. The sequence continues at coordinate 9,756,253 of CP089983.1, forward strand.
GTTGGATCAACGCCATGAGCTTTTCGTGGTACGTATCGTGGAATTCGCCAATATCGAACTTCGCCGTCATGCTCTCGATGAGCATATTGGCGGCCTTCATTTCGCCCGGGCGCGTCTTTTCGGACCGGGCGCCGGCTTTGGGCAGGTCGAGCGTGTCCGCCCCCACGATATCCGTTTTCCAGTGCAGCATGCCCAGCACCAAGGCGTCACCGCTCGGTTTCAAGGCCGCGATGTGCTCGCGCGATCGCAGCACCACGCGCGCGATGCCGACTTTGCCGGATTCCGCCAATGCGCTGCGCAGCAAAGCGTACGCATGGTGTGCCTTCTTTTCCGGCTCCAGGTAGTACGGCTTTTCGTACAGCATGGGGTCGATCTCGTCCTCGTTCGCGAATTGGACGATGTCGATGGACTGCGTAGCCTCCACGCTGGCGGCTTGGAAATCTTCGTCGTCGACGACGACGTATTCGCCTTTCTTGTAAGGATAACCGCGGGTGACATGATCCCAGGAAACCTTCTTTCCGCATTCGTTGCAGATGCGCTCGTTGTGGAGGGTGCCTCCATCCTCATCATGGAGAAAGTTGAAATGCACCCCCGACGCATCGCGCACCGCAGTGACGAGTCGCACTGGGATATTGACCAGTCCGAAGTTAATGGTCCCGCTCCAAATTGCATGCGCCATGGTGACGGGACGCAGTGCATCGATCGGTCCATTCGTAAAAAGCAACCTCGAGCAAAAATGCGGTCCCTCCCTTGCTACGCACTCGGAGCTGGCACGAAAGGAGGAACGCCCGAATGGCTTCCACTCGAAAGATCCGTTACGCCGTCGCGGGCGCCGGCAACATCGCGCAAGCCGCGGTATTACCTGCGTTCGAGCATGCCCAGGAAAACTCGGAGCTTGTGGCCATCGTCTCGTCCGATCCGGAGAAGCGGGAAAAACTCGCCGCCCAATACAGAGTGCACCACGTTGGATCGTACGATCAGCTCGAATCCATTCTGGCGCAGGCGAAGATCGATGCACTCTACATTGCGCTTCCCAATACGATGCACCGCGAATTCACCGAAAGGGCCGCGCGGAGCAAGGTGCACGTGCTCTGCGAGAAGCCCATGGCCATGACCGAAGAGGACTGCGAGGCCATGATCCGCGCGTGCAAAAAAGCGGAGGTGAAGCTCATGATCGCGTATCGCCTGCACTTCGAAGAGGCGACCTTGCGGGCCATCGAGCTCGTGAAGAATGGCACCCTCGGGCCCGTGCGGCTCTTCGATTCGTCGTTCGCGCAGCAGGTACGGCCGGGCGACATCCGCACGCGCCCGGACGTGGGCGGTGGGGCACTCTTCGACATGGGCATCTATTGTGTCAACGCAGCACGGGCCATCTTTCGGGACGAGCCCGAAGAGGTGTTCGCGTACCAGGTGTCGCACGGCGACGGGCGATTTCGCGGGGTGGATGCCACCACGGTGGCCGTGCTGCGCTTTCCCGGTGACCGCATCGCCACGTTCGGCGCGAGCCAAGGGGCCGCGGGCATCGATACCTACCGCATCGTGGGCACCGAGGGCGATCTTCGCGTCGAGCCCGCGTACACGTACCATGACGATTTGACGCACACCTTGACCGTGGGAAGTGAAACGCGGACGACCATTTTTACCAAGCGTGACCAGTTTGCACCCGAGCTCGTCGCGTTCTCCCGGTGCATCTTGGAAGGAACGGAGCCCGAGCCGTCGGGCGAAGAAGGGCTCGCCGACGTGCGCGTCCTTCGGGCCATCGTCCGCGCCGCGCGCGAAGGGAGGCCGATGAAGCTAGGTCCCTTCGAGCGCGCCCAGCGGCCCGATCTGCGCAATGAGATCGCGAAGCCGCCGGTGCAGGAGCCGAAGACGGTCAACGCGCCGTCGCCCAGCTTGCCGAACGATGGCTCAGTCAACGTAAGCCGGCGCTGATGGCATCAGCCGCCCGACGATCTCCACGAGGCGCTCGCGACTGAAAGGCTTGGCGAGCGCCTCATCGGCGCCGAGCTCCAATGCCCGATCGAGCAACGACGAATCGCCGCTCATGGCCACGATGAAAACGGCGGCGGTCTTCGCGTCGTCGCGAAGCTGTTTGATGACCTCCAACCCCGTGATGCATGGGAGGCACAAGTCGAGCAGCATCAGATGCGGCTCGTGCAAGAGCAGGGACGAGAAGGCATCGATGCCATCTTTGCCCTGTACGATGTCGAATCCTTTTCCACGAAGAAAGTACGACACGAGTTCGACGAGGCTTTTTTCGTCGTCAACGACGAGGAGCGATCGAGATGTAGGCATCATGGATGGGCATACCTGCGGGCCCGCCCAGGCGCACCGCTCACGGCGCGCCGAGGGCGAGACGAATGATTGTCGGAGGAGGCAACGACGGCGAGAAAGACAATTTCGTATTTCTGCGCATGCTCCGGTGTGGTCTTCGGCGCGCGGCGGAGAAGCTGCATCATCGTGCCGAGGGCTAGGGCGCGCGTGGCCGAGCGACATTGAATATCGGGCATCAGCGGGCAACGCGCCGAGACAGTCCCGTCTTCCTCGTAGTGCAAGTAGACGGGGAGATTGCGTTCGGAGTTCATTTCACACCCCCGACGCCGATGAAAGAGTTTCGTAACTTCATGGCGAGTCTCCAATCTAGGACACGCCCCCCAGGAACGCTGGGACCTGGTGCATCGCCCGAGCCAAGCTTTGGCCTCGATGCTTCGCTTGTGCTGAAAGTTGCTAAGATCCTTATCGTTTTTCCATGCCGAACCGGATGGGTCGATCAGGACGGTCGGTCACGACAAAAGTGCCACCGGTGTAGCCTTTACCGTACATAGGTCATTTAATATTGTAATCGAACGCGAAATTTTTTCCGTTTCGGCTCCCCGTCAGCGTCAAGTGATTGGCCGTGCGCAGGCGTCCGAGGGCCTCGAGCATCTTCTCCGGGCTGCCCGCGTCGAAGCCGTTGACCTGTTGAATGCGGTCGGCATTCTCGATACCGAGCTTTCCGAGCACGGAGTCTTTGGACACCCCGAAGATGTTGATCCCGATGGTCTTGCCGCTGCTGTCGAGGGCCGGAACGATCCTGTGGCGAAACAAATCCCCCTGCCGTTCGAAAACGAGATCGACCACGCCGCGATCGATGTCGTACTCGTTGGCCCCCACCTTCTTGATGCCGTTGGCAATCTCCGGTGGAAGCGACGTCGCGCCTCCTGGTGCAGGCTTGGCGGCTGTATCGGACGGTCGACGAGGGCTCGCCGGTTCGGGCGAGGCGGGCTCGGAAAAGAGCCGCGCCTGGCAGATGGATCCGTTGCTATCGAGCCAAACGCGATCGGTGCCGACGTATTCGATCTTCTTGCCGTTGAAGTCTCCACCGCGGCGGCGCAAAACGACATTCGACGGTGCGCTCTCCGCGCCGGCAGCGCCATCGCTCAATGCGGCGTAGGACCAATCGGGATCGCTCGATGCCGCAATGATGTGCACCTTCACGCCCTCGCAGGCGACGGCGGAGGACGTGACTCCGTTCGCGTCGGTGCTGGGCGCGGCCTTGGCGACGCCGAGGGGTCCCGTCTCCGAGTCGAAGGGATTGCGCGCGAGGATGGCGTCGGCGCTGGTCGCGTGCCTGCCGGTCTCGGATGCGGCTCGGGGCGGCGCCGCCAGAGGGGGGCGCGCGAAGCTCGCAGCATCGCTCATGAGACCGATGCGGGTCACCTGCATGATGCCCTGCGCGCCAAAGAAGGCGGCCACCATGACGAGGGCCGGCGTGATCATCCAATAGGGTCTCCTCAGAGCATGCTCCATCTCGAACGAGACCGAATTGCAAAGGCCCGGCCAGCCCGCGTTGAACGGTATTTCGTCGGGCGGAGCTCCGAAAAGATGCGACACGATGGCGAGAAGCTGCCAGCCACCCGTCGCCGCGCGACAAGGTGGCAATCGAGCTATTTCGAACTTCGCGTGGCGTGCTGCAGGGCGGCCAGCGCGAGAAGACGTGTAGAGTCGAGCGTCGGCAGCGGGGAGTTTCCGTCGTTCATGATGAGCGGGATCTCCGTGCAGCCGAGGATGACGGCATCGCAGCCGGCGTCTTTCAGCCTTCCGATGACCCGCTGGAAATAGGCAACTTGCTCCGGCTTGATGACGCCGTACACCAATTCATCCATGATGATGCGGTGGATCTCGTCGCGCTCGGCAGCGCTCGGGCGGACGTAGCCGAGCCCCTGCGCGCTGAGTTTTTCCGGATAGACTTCGCTGTCGATCGTCCACGCCGTTCCCGTCACGCCAATGCGATGAAATCCGCGGTGGACGGCCTCCGTCGCGACGACCTCGGCGATGTGCAACCAGGGAAGCGGTGAGCGGCCTTGGAGGTGCGGGAAGGCCTTGTGAATCGTGTTGTCGGGGCAAATCAGGAATCGAGCGCCGATGGATGCCAATTTGTTCGCCGAGGCGATCATCAATTCGGCAACGCCCTGCCAATCGTTGCGGTCGAGACAGGCCACGTAATCCGCCAAGGAATGGGTGTGCATGGACACCTCGGGGTGCGCATGCGGGCCGAGAAGCTGGGCCCCCTCCGCGCAGATGGTGCGGTAGCAAAGGGCGGCCCCTTCGGCGGAGCAGGCAACGATTCCGATGTGGTCGGGCGGCGAGGTCATGATGCCCTAGGCTAGGCCAACTTGGGCGCGGCCGGAACGATGGGCAGAATCACGCGCGATGGATGGGCCTGCTCGTGCAGGACGCGGTGCTCGCCGGGATGGGGGTTCTTGGCCCAGCGTGGAAACGAGCTGCTCGTCACGTCGAGCCGAAGTCGATGTCCGGGCTGGAAGGCATGGCTCGTGGGGGTCAGCTCGATGTGGAAAAGACGAGGCTGGCCGGGCTCGAGTGCCATACGAAGAATGCCCTCCGCCACATTGAAGGCGCTGCCATCGGGCTCCACGTCGACGAGCTTGACGACGAAGTCCGCCTCGGGCGCGCTGGAGGTGGCCCACAGTTCGACGACGACGGTACCGGTCACCTCGAGGGTGCCGTCGAGGATCGCGGAGGTGCAAACGAGGACGTCGTCGCGGGCCTCGAGGCGGCGCTGATCGCGGGGGCCCGCGAGCTCGGTGAAGCCGAGCGTGTTGCCGCCCCACGTCGGCACTGGGGATGCAGGATCGTAGGCGATGCACGACGCCGGTGACCAGCGCGGCTCGGGGCCGAGCGAGCCCGCCCCCAGGTACCAGGTGGTGTACTGCGTTCGGGCGATGGGCCATTCGCCTTCATCGCGCCAGGTGTTGGTCCCCATGACGAAGATGCGCACCGGTGCACGCGCCGGCGGCTCGTCGGAGAGTTGCTCGCGGAAGAAGCGGGCAATCTCGCCGCGAAAGCCGCCCGCGAGCCCGACGCCGGGCAAGGCGCCGAATCCCAAATAGCGCTCGCCCTGGACGGTCGATTGCGAAACGTGCGTCCAAGGCCCCATGACGAGCCGCGTGCGTTCGCGCGCGCGGGCGCTGCCGGCACGGGTACGCATTCCGATGAATTGATCGATGGAGCCCTGCACGAAGTAGTCGTACCAGCCGCCCACGATGAGCGCCGGCACGGTGATGCGCTCGTACGACTGCGCCTCGGTGAAGGCTTCCAGCATGGGCGGGCTCGGTTCGAAGGGCTGCGGGAGGCCCAGCGACGAGCTCCACGTCGTCATGGCCCCATGCTCGAATACGCCGCCGCGATGAAACATGGTCCGCGACGGTATGCTCGGCGACTGGCCCGGCGCGATGGCCCGAAGTGCCCCCGGAGCACGGGTCGCAGCGGCCCATTGTGCAAATCCCTGGTACGAGTTGCCGTTCGCGAACACGTCGCCCGTGCTGAAGGGCTGCGCGGCCGCCCACGCGACGAGATCCTCGCCGTCGTCCGCCTCGTGGACGAATGGAGTAAAGCCGCCGCGCTTTCGCACGTCCTGAACGACGACGGCGAAGCCTTCGCGCGCGAAACCGATGGGATCGAGCACGGGGTTCGTAAAGGCCCCGTCTTTTCCGTAGGGCGTGCGCGCAACGATGACCGGCCAGCGCCCCTCCCCCGCGGGGCGTGCGATATGGCACGCGAGCAGCGCGCCATCGCGCGCCGGAACCTCGACGTCGAACTCGAAGACGATACTCATGGATTCACCGAGGGAGGGCTTCGTCGGCGTACTGTGCGGCAAATTCGGCCGAGGGGGGAATCGGCTTGATGACGTCGATCATCACGCCATTCGGGTCGGCGGTGATGAAGTGGCGTTGGCCGAAGGGCTCGTCGCGAAGCGTACGCAGAATGGGGAGGCCCGCCTGCTCGACGCGTGCATAGACCTCGTCGGGATCGTCGACTTCGAAGTTGAGCAGAAGGGCGGATTTGACCCGGCCTTCGGGCGGCACCGTCTCGTGATCGTATTGGACGATGCCCAGATTGACGTTGGCCGCGAAGGTGGAGCGCAAGTGCACGTACCACGCGCTCTCGAAGAGCGGCTCGAAGCCAAAGTGGGTGACGTAGAACGTCGCGGTTTTGGCCACGTCGTCGGTCAAGACTACGGGGTAGTACGAAGTGATTTTCATTGTAGGCTCCCTTCAAATAACATACATGCTGCCTGTATGCAAACGCGGGCGCGGCGAACCAACCAAGAGCGCACCGAGGCCACGAGAGGCGAACTCATCTCGGCCGCACGGCAGCTCTTCACCGAGCGAGGCTATGCCGACACGGGCACGCCCGACATCGTGGCGGCGGCACGCGTCACACGCGGGGCGCTTTACCACCACTTCCCCGACAAGAAGGCCTTGCTGCGCGCGGTGATCGAACAGGAGGCCAAAGAAGTCGCCGACGAGATCGAACGCGCCGCGCCGGAGTCACTCGCGACGCGCGAAGCGCTGCTGTCCGGTGCGGACGCGTACCTCGAGGCCATGGCGGTTGCGGGCCGCACGCGGCTTCTGCTCCTCGACGGCCCCGCGGTGCTCGGTCATGCGGAGATGGCCGCCATCGACAAAGAGCACGCCGAGCGGACCTTGCGGGAAGGCCTCGCCGCCGCCATTCGCGAAGGAGACATCGTCAAGGTTCCTCTGGACGCGCTCACCGGCCTGCTTTCCGCGGCCTTCGATCGCGCCGCCCTCGCCATCGACGCGGGCGGGAGCGCGCGGACCTACCGCACGGCCATCCGCGCGATCATCGAGGGGCTTCTCGTCCGGAGATGACGCCGAAACCGATGGCGAAGCCCATCGTGTAGCGGGCGTTGATCTCGCTGCGCGGTTGCAGTGCGATGGTACCTGCGCGATCGCGGTACGTGTACGCGTCGATGCCGAAGGGACCGAAGTAGCCTTCGCGCCCCAGCGCCTCCGCCACACGGGCCGCCTCCTCGGCGAGTCGCGCGGAGATGGTTCGCTCGGCTCGTGTCGGCTCGGGAATGCAGTCCGTGGCGACCCAGCTTCCGTGCGCATCACAGCGTTGCTTGACCAATACGCCCAGGGCATGCGTCCCCTCTTGATCGAGCATGCCGTGGATCGCGTACTCGTCCACGATGGAGACGTTGGGCTCGATTTGCACGCCGCCCTCGGCGAGGCCCGCGCGAACGAAGGCGAGATCCGCCTCGGACGCGGCACCGGCGTCGACGGGCCTTTGGCCACGGCCCGTCATGCCGAACGCGCGCTTGATGCGCCATCCGCGGCCGACGGCGGGCGACGCGGCCAGCATCGCGCGCGCTTCGTCGAGCGATGTGACGAACCGTCCCGATGGAAGGGTGGCCCCCATCGCCGACGCGAAGGCGCGCGAGTTCACGCGACGGAGAACCTCCACGGGCGGATGCGGCTCGGGAACCGCACCCGCGGCCGTGAAGATCTTGCACGCGCGGGGCGTCGGACAGAAGGCGCGCCCTGGAAGGCCGCGCGCGTTTCGACCCTCGACGAGAACGTCGTTCGGACCGAGCAACACGGCCGCGAGCCGCGCAACCATCGGTTGCATCGCCGCGAGCACCGACTTTTTCGGCGAGTAGCCTCCCGGCCGCGGCGTGGCGAGCTCCAGATCCGCGTCGAGGTTCAGGACCCAGGCAATGCGGGCTGCCATGCGTCGAGTTCGTCCAAAAAAGGTTCGGGTTGCCCCGCGCGGCGGCGTGCCTCGCGGTGCAACGGTTTGCCGCGCATGAGAAGCGGCGTTAGCGGCGGAGGAAGGGAACGACACCACGTTTCGAAGGAAAGCCCGGCGCGAAAGAACTCGAACCAGCGCACGCCAAATCGCACGTGGGCGATTTCCTCGCGACCGATGATCTCCTGCACGCGAGCGCCCTCTTCGTCGCCCGCCTCGCGAAACATGGCCGCGTAGCGCGCGGTGTGCTCCAGATTGGCGCTTTCGACGCCGAGCCCCATCACCGCGACGAAGGCCGCGGGATCCACCGAGCCCGGAATGCGCTCCCAGAACCAATCGCGCACCCCGAAGTCTCCATAGGTGTGGCCAAGACGCGCCAGCTCCTGCTGGTAAAGGCGCATATGCCGCATTTCATCCTGCGCGATGCGCAGAAGGCCCGCGCGAAAGGCCTCGGGCGTGTCGGGGAACGCGAGGACGGCCCACGCCATCAACTCGGCGGCTTGCAGCTCGTGATGAAGGAAGGTGTGCAACGCTCGCGCCCGCCCGCTCGGTGCGGACATGCCACGCGTTTTCTCCGCCTTGCGCACGATGCGAAGCTGCGAAGGCCTGCCCGGTGCGAGAAGCCGTCGTGCGGGCGGGGCGACCTCCCAGCGTGCGGGCACGGGACCTGGCTCGAACTTCTGCGCCATGCTGTCGCACTGGACGTAGTCCCATGCCCAGCGCTCGATCGTCCCGGCCTCAGGCTCCTTCATTCGCGGGACATGTTGCCAGAAATCGTCGGAGCGCGCCCAGCTTGAGCACTCACGTCGACGCAGTGCCGCTTCGTGGCCGCTTCACCGGCCGCTCGTTGCCGTCGCCTCGCGCATCGTTTGCGCGAGTGCTTCCGCATCCGCACAGATGAGCGCCCCATTGGGGCGAGCGCGCGCGGGCCATGGAAGCCTACAGCGAAAGCACCGCTCGATGATGTGCTTCGGGTCCCGAACTTGCTCGGGACCAAAGTCTCTCGGGATCGTTCCAACGCCGCGGTGACGGCGTCAGTCGTGCGCATCCAGAATACCGATTTAACCGGGGGGTTGAGTCCAATGAATCATGTCCAAAATCGATCGTTCGAATCCATCGTCAGACGCTTTCAATCGCACGTCGCGAAGCATCCCGAACACGTTGCTCTTCGATACTTGGTGACCGGCGACCACGATGGTCCGTCACGCACGTGGGATTACGCCACGCTGGATGAACGTGCGCGCACCATCGCCGCACGACTCGGTGACCGGCGTGGCGATTCGCAACCCGTGTTGCTGCTCTATCCAACGGGGCTCGAATTCGCGGCCGCCCTGCTCGCGTGCTTCTACGCGGGCGTTCCCGCCGTGGCGACGGGCGCGCCCGATCCGGCTCGTCTCAAGCGACTCCTCCCTCGCTTGGTCAGTATCGTCCAAGACAGTGGCGCGCGAATGGTGTTGACGGACGACGCCACGGCGTTGGCAGCCAGGGCGCTTCTCGCCGACGCTCCCGAGTTCGTCGACCTTGACTGGGTGGCCACGGACGATTTGCAGTGGGCGTCGTTCCATCGCATGGCAACACTTTCTTCGGAGTCGCTTGCGCTGTTGCAGTACACGTCGGGATCGACGGGCACGCCGAAGGGCGTGATGGTCACGCACGGAAACATCGTGGCGCAAGCCATGGCGCTCGAGAAAGCCTACCTGCACAGCATGCCCGCACGCTGGGTCGGCTGGCTGCCGCTCTTTCACGACATGGGCCTGATGGCCAATCTTTTACAGAGCTGGTGGACCGGCGGAGAGCTCACGCTCATGTCGCCCGAGGCGTTTCTGCAGCGACCCATGCGGTGGCTTCGCGCCATCTCGGCCTTTCGCGCCACGCGCAGCGGCGGCCCCAATTTCGCATTTGCGCTGTGTGCGCAAAAAGCCAAGTCCGAAGACCTCACCGGCCTGGACCTGTCGTCCCTCGCCTGCATGATCACCGGCGCCGAGCCCGTGCGTGCGCCCTCGCTGGAGGCCTTCGCCCAGGCGTTCGAGTCCTTTGGTTTTCGGAAAGAAACCTTCGCACCATGTTATGGCAGCGCCGAGGGCACGCTCTTCATTACCGGCCCCGATGCCAATGTGCGGCCTCAGGAAGGACGCTTTCGCGCACACGATCTCGAGATCGATCACAGGGCGAGTCGCGCGCGACCCGGGGACAGCAGTGCCATATCGCTCATGGCATGTGGCGTTCCACACCACGGGCTGACCACGGTGCGGGTGGTGGATCCAAATACCCACCGCGAGATGCCCGAAGGCCAAGTAGGAGAAATTTGGTTGAGGGGATTGACGATCTCACCCGGCTATTGGCATAGGCCCGAGCTGACGGAGACGAGCTTTGGCGGGCGGCTCGACGGCGATGACGCCGAGGCCTATTTCCGCACGGGCGATCTCGGCTTCTGGCTCGATGGTCAGCTTTATCCATGCACGCGCATCTCGGATCTCGTCGTGCTCCACGGACGATACCTCTTCCCGCACGATCTGGAGGAGTCCCTCGAGCGAGCACACCCTGCGATCCGTCCCGGGTGCACTGCGGCGTTCACGATCCACTCGGAAGAGCACGGCGACGGACTGGCCGTGGTCGCCGAGCTGGACCCTGCGCGCATGGCCGGCGATGGCATGGATTGCACACACGACATGGTGGCAAGCGAGATCCGGCGTGCACTCGCGCTGGAACACCAGGTGAGACCCGACGTGCTGGTGTTCATCGAACCGCGCACACTTCCGAAAACGAGCAGCGGCAAAGTACAGCGTGAACAATGCCGTGCCGATCTGCTGGCCAAGCGTCTGCGCGAAATCCATCGCGAGGATGCACTCTCGGCACCGGATTCCACGGTATCGGGAAAGCCGGCAGCTCATCGCGCCGTGGCATGATATCGAAATAGCGCCGCAGCCTGCGGTGGAGCTTTGGTGGTCATGCCAGTGACCTGGATCCACCACAAGGCCATCTGACGGGCTGCATCCAGCGGTTGCCGAAAGCTGCAGCTCTCGCATACAGGCACCGAGGAACGGCTATTGAAATAGATTAATTCGATGTCCTCCTCGCCAGCATCCATGAGGTAAATTCTGATTGCTGGGGAGGTCTTCGATGATGACTGCAGGGAGGGAAACGGACTCCGACGACTCGGAGCAGGGGTCCGCTACATTCGGAAAGTATCAGCTCTTTGCGAAGCTCGGCAGCGGCGGCATGGCGGAGGTTTTTCTCGCAGTAGCCCGCGGCCCGATGGGTTTCAACAAACTCACGGTCATCAAGCGGCTGCGCGCATCGGTCTCCGAACAGGGTCACGTGGTGGACATGTTTCTGAACGAGGCGCGCCTGGCCGCGCGGCTCGCGCACCCGAACATCGTTCACACGTACGAGGTCGGAGAACACGAGGGCACGTACTTCATCGCCATGGAGTACCTCGAGGGACAGTCGCTCAATCGCGTGGCGCACGCCAATGAGATCCATCACCAGATTTCGTCCGTGATGTGGGCGCGCATCATCGCCGACGCGCTGAGCGGCCTTCACAATGCGCACGAGCTGCGCGATTACGACGGTGCGCCGTTCGATCTGGTTCATCGTGACATCTCGCCGCAGAATATTTTTCTCACGTACACCGGCGAGACGAAGATCGTCGACTTCGGCATTGCGAAGGCGGTCAATACCGAACAGACGGAGGCCGGTGTTCTCAAGGGCAAGGTCCGATACATGGCGCCCGAGCAAGCCCTGGGCAGGGTGGATCGGCGCTCGGATCTCTTCTCCATGGGCATCGTGCTCTGGGAGATGCTCGCCCAGAGGCGGTTGTTCGAGGACCAACCCGCCAAGATCCTGACGGACCTGGTGCGGCGCGACCCGATCATGCGCCTTTCGTCCGTGTGCCCCGACATCGATCCCATGTTGGACGGGATCGTAGCCAAGGCCTTGGAGAAAGATGCGTCCAAGCGATACCAAACCGCAGCGGAGATGCGGGAAGCGCTGGAGGCGTACATCCGGCGTACGGGGGAGGTCATCCGCGAGGTGACCATCGAGCGCGCCATGATGGCGATGTTCCAAGAGCGCAAGGAGGCGATCGCCAAGCAGGTGTACACCTTCATGGCGGCGGTGTTGCCGCCCGACGGGGATATCTCGTCGGTGGCGAACGCGCACTCCGAGACGGACATGGGTTCGCCGGGGACGCACTCGCAATTCAAGCGGCAGTCCGGGGTGACCCGATTGCACGACGGCACCGCACGCACCCCCGTGCAAGAGGTGACCACGCTCACCGATGCCGGATCGAAAAGCTCGGTGGAGATCTCCGTGTCGCGCGGCTTTCGTGCGGCGTTGGTCACCATCGGCCTTTTGCTCGCCGCATGCGTGGGGCTCCTCCTCATATTGGTCGGCGGGCGCGAGATGCTCCGGACCAACAATGTGGTGCACGAAGCTCCATCGCCCCCACCGGTTGCGCAGCCTGCAGCGCAGGCGAAGATCATCGTGCCGGTCTCGCTGACCACCGACCCAGCCGGTGCCATCGTCGATTGGAATGGCTCACCCGTCGGCCGCACACCCGCGCGCATCGATCTGCCGCCGGGCCGGCAGACCTTGATCGTGACCAAAGACGGATACGTCCCAGCGACCCTGGTGGTCGATCTGGAGTCGGGGTCCACGGATGTCACGCGGCAGCTCACCTTGGTGCCAACGGCGAAGCCTACGCCGGCGGTCGTGAACAATCCGCCGCCGCCGGCGCGCGCCCGAAGTGCTGCGCGTCAGGTTCCCAACGGGGGGCAAGTCACCGCCTCGGCAACGGCGCCGCCTCCCCCCAGCGCGACGCAAATTCCAAGCAGCAAGGTGAAGGTTCTCGAGGACGACGATCCGAAAACCAAGGTGCTCGAATAGGGCATAGGTCGGTACGTACGAGGCAAGAGCGCAATCGAATCTCGCGGAAAGGAAAAATGGACATGGCGAAGTTGCATTCGGCCTTCTTTGCTCTCTGTGTGGCACTTACCGCACCGACCGTCGCATTCGCCGCCGACGGACCGGGTACTCCCACCCCCGACAAGCAAAAAACTGCCGACGAGTGGGCGGACGAAGCATTCGCGCTGGTCGCGAAAGGCGAATACCCCAAAGCCATTGCGGCTTATCAGAGAGCTTATCAAATTTCGGCAGACGGCCGAAACCTCTACAACATCGCAAATATCTACGACCGCAAGCTCCACGAACGGGAGGTCGCCGCCGACTATTACCGGCGCTACTTGCACCTACCGCAAACGGAACCTGACCTCACCAAAAGGGCCACCGAGCGGCTCGCCGCATTGAAGGAAGAAGAAGAGTCCATTCGCAAAAATGCCGCCGCCTCCCCGCCGAACGGATCGTCCTCGCAAGGCGGCTCGATCGTGGTGACGCCGGCGAACCGCGCGTCGGCCTCGCCCGCCGAACGACCCGATACGACACGCTCCACCATGCAGATCGGCGGAATCGTCGCCGGAGGAACCGGCCTCGCGCTGCTCGGCGCGGGCGCCATCTTCGGGATGATGGCCAAATCGAAGAACGACGATGCGTCGAAACTCTGCAATGGCAGCGCGTGCAACGACAACCAGGCCCTGAGCCTGACCGACGACGCGCGCCGCTTCGCCACCCTCTCCACCATTGGATTCGTTGCCGGAGGGGTCGCCGTCGCCGGTGGCTTGCTCCTCTACTTCCTCGCACCGGACAACAAGCGGTCGGCCGCGTTGCAGATCACACCCAAGGTCGGGCCTCAAATGGCCGGCATCACGCTCGGGGGAGCTTGGCGATGATACGACGCATCAAGTGGAGCATGGCAGCACTCTCCTGCGCGTGCGGCATGCTGGCGTGCGCGGACATCTTGGACATTCCCTCTGACCGCTACGTCTCCGCCTCGACGGCGGACGGTGGAGACGCGGGCGATGGCCGCTGCGTCGGCAATATCGAGGTGCGCATCATCATCGACGTGACCGGCCCGACGAAGACGCTGGGCGCGCCCTACCTGGCCGGCGAGCAAGATTACTTCCGCGAGCTGAACGAAAATGGTGGCATCAAGGGTTGCCATATCAACTTCGTGTCCACCGACTATGGATACAAAGCCGACAATGCGCAGCAGGTCTACGAAGGGTGGAAGGCCGATCCCACGTGGCCGCAGGTGGTCGCCATTTTGGGGTACGGCACGCCGGACACCTTGGGTCTCGCCGACAAAGTCGCCGCCGACAAGAAACCGCTGCTCGGCGGGCAGCACGCTTCCCTCGCCTCCCCCGACGCGGTGAGCATCGACGTGACGGTGCCGGAGATCGGCCAAAATTTCGCACGCAACACGCTGCGAACGCACTTTGCGACCAACGGCTATCCGTACAACTTCTTCGCCTTCACGGATTATTCGACGGGCGCCCGCATTGCGATGTTCCACATCAAGACATTGGGCGGAAAGCGGGTCGGCTTCTTCGTGTGCGACGATCCCTATTGCACCGGCCCCGCGCAGGCAGGCCGGGTTCATGCCGAAAGCCTTGGCCTCGACATCGGTCGCGTCCTCCCGCTGCAGCAGAGCGGGCAAGATCAAGCCGCGTACGATGCCGCGGTGTTGCAATATTTCAAGGACGAGCAGGCGCACAAGAAGAACGACGACCCCAGCTACAACATCGTCGATTGGGTGTGGGGCGGCAATACCACGACGACGAGCGTGCAAATGGCCATTGCCCTGTCGCGGATGAAATCGGCGCTCGCAGGAACGACCCCGCCGATCCCCGACGTGCAGCTCATTTTGAACAACAACGGCTTCAGCGAGGACATGTACACGATTTGTGGGGTGCCGTGCGTCAACGCCGTGCACGGCATCGTGCCCTATACGCCCTATGGAGATTCGAGCCGCGGCTCGAGCGAAATGACCAGGGTCATGGAGCTGCACGACAAGTGGCGGCAGATCGATGCGGCCCAATCGGGCGCGGCGGCCTCTTCGTACAAGAATGTGCGCTACGTGCAGGGCTACATCAACGCCATGCTCTTCCGATTGGGCGTCGAGGCGGTGGTCAGCCAACGAAAACCGGTGACGGGCGAAAACTTGAGAGCCGCCCTCGAGACATTCCGCAACATCGACATGGGGGGACTCACGGACCGATTGTCCTATGGCGAAAAGGACCATCGGCCCCAGTCCACCGAGGCGATTTACAAAATCGGAACGGACGGCAAGCTGGTTCGCGAGCCGCCCGACCGCACCATCTCCCTGGAGAGTTCTTGGCTAGGCTGGTGAAAACCTAATTGAAGTAGTTCGTCACGGCGGTGTCGATGCGGGAGAGGAGTTCGTCCGTCAGGACGGCATCGTCTCCGCTCAAGCCCGGGCGCGCGGCCTGAATGGTCGCGCGCGCGTCGACGAGCGCGCTGAGCGCCGCCGTGAGTTGCAGCTTCTTCAGGACGGCCACCGCCGTGCGGCGTGTGGGGTACGAGCGAATCGAATCGACATTGACGAGGTTTGCCTTCAACTCGGCAATGATCAGCGGGGTGACCTGCGCATCGAACGGCGGGTCGGCGAGGAAGGCGCCGCCATTGCGCGTATCCCCGCGGAGCGAGGCTGCATCCAGGTAAAGACGCGAGAAGAGAAGGCTCGTCGCCTGATCCACACGCGCAGCGTACCCCGGAATGGTGGCGACCTTGGTGGGGTCGGCGGGGACCTTGAGCGGCCCGAGGGCGACGTTCCACGCTTGCAGGTGCTGCGCAGCCGTCCCACCGCGGATCCATTTGAGGAGCCGGTTCAGAATGTTGCCCGGCGGCGCGCCCACGGAGCCGCTGAGGAAGCCGTTCAACGCCGTGTTGTAGCCGGGCGTCGCGTCATCGGCGAGCGGGTTTGCCCCGAAGTCGAACCGCGAGCACTCGGGATCGACGAGCACGTCGGGGTCCGTGCAGAACCGCTGCGTGGGCGCTTCGTTCGAGAGCCCGTACAGGTATTTGATGGCCGCGTAGTCGTAGGGCAGCGGGTCGCCGATCCGCGCGCGATCCTGGGTCAGGTTGTAATCCATCACCGTCGACGAGATGGGCTCGAGCGAACCTTTGAAGTTGTGACGCAGGCCCAAGGTGTGGCCGATCTCGTGCGAAATCACGTGCGAGATGTACGCCTCGAACTTCTGCTTCTTGGTGAGCGGCGGCAGCGCCCCCGCGGCCTGCTCGGCCTCCTGCAGCTCCGCAGCCGTGGGGGCCCAGAGCACGCACGACGGATCGCTGCGGAAATCGCCCCACGAGAGCCCGGGGATGGGCGCATGCGCGGGCGACCCAATGTCCAGCCGCGGGGCGACCGGACCGGGTGCGGGCGGATCGTCGAAGAACGCGCTGAGGGAGGTCAGCCAAACGCCGTTGAAGTACACGCTCGCACCGCGGATTTCGCCGGTGTTCGGATTGGATCGCCAATCGGCAAAGGCGAATCCGTACGTGGGGTCGGCGTCGAAGACGAGGTAGTTCTTGTCGTCGTCGGCAAACGAATCGTCGGCGCTGGCCACCTTGGCCTCGAGCGCCTTGAAGCCGAACACCTGGTTCCATCCCTCGACACCGTGTTTGACGGCCCCCAGGATGTCGTACGGCGCGTAAACCGGATTGTCCTTCAACTTGAGGAAGTGATTGGACAGGAGCCAGGTGATCGGCTTTCCACCGGGGTGAATGTTCCATTTCACCGGCGTTTGCGACGTGGTCCCCGTGTTTTTGACGGAGTGCCGATCGCTACGGAAATAGAATTCCTTCGCGGGAAGCGGCGAAGCCACGTAATCCGGGCTCTCTTGGTAGCGGCGGAGCGAAAGCCCCAAGGTGCCCGACGCCTTGAACCGATTCGGTTCGAGCCCGCCGCTGGCGTTCAGCGCCACGTCGTCGCTGAAGCCCGTGAACACCTCCTCGAAGGTAACGCCGTCCGAAAGCTTGCGGAACTTCTGCAAAAACGCCAAATCGATCTGGAAATGCGCGGGCTGAGAGCCCTGGCCGAATGCGTCCGACAGCACGCCAAAGCGGTTCAAGCCTGCGGCGGGATCGAAAAGAACGTAATTGTGCGAGCCAGCGAGCTCATCGAAGCTATTCGACTTTACGATGGGGTACGCCTCGACGATCAACGATGGGTCGAATGTATCGCTGGTGGCGTAATTGTTCGATGCATCGAAGACGAAGAGCTTTCCGTTTTGCTCCCGGAAGGTGACCACACGCACACCGAGTGACGCGGCGGCGAAGGCACCGACGGTACCGGGAAAGTAATCTTTGACGTAGGCCGTAAGGAAATACCGCTGCCCGAGCTCCTTCCGGTTGATGGCCACGTAAAAGGAACGCGGCGTGTCGGTGCTCGGCACCGACTGCGTCATAAGCCCCTGCGCCGCCGCGGGCAGCGGCCGATCTATGGCAACGAATGCGTCGCCCTGCGAGAGCTCATTGGATTCTGTGATCGAAGAATCGGTCGTTTGCGCGCATCCGGCGGCAACGACGACGGCTGGCGCTACGAGCGCCAGCGACAAATGGACCCCACGGAACGTTCGAGCGAGCGACATCGCGAACACCCTCCACTCCCCCCAGGATGCAGCGAATTAGCCGTGCGTGAACGTTTCTGCAAGTTAAAGTTCAACAAAACGAACAATACGTCTGCTATACTAGACACACTTTGGAACGATGCTGGTTCGTTAGTGCGGCGACGAACGTCCCCTTAGCAAAGTCATTTCATTTTAAGTGGAGGGCGGCAAAGGCGGCGGACGCAATGGCACGGGAGATGATTGCACTATCGATGTTGTGGTTTGGCCATGGGCCAGAAACCGATCGAGGATACGGTCCAGGTTCTCCAGTGCATCGATGTGGATCTTCATGATGAAGCAGTCCTCCCCCGTGATGCGGTGGCACTCGACGACCTGCGGCATCGAGCGTGCAAGGTCGGCCACCTTGGGAAGTTTTCCCGGTGCCGGCCGCACCCGCACGTAGATGGTAATGGGCAGTCCCAACGCCGCGGGGTCGAGCTCCAGGCGGTAGCCTTTGATGATGCCGGCGTCCTCCAGACGCTGAACGCGCTCCTTCACCGCCGGGGCGGACATGCCCACGCGCCGGGCGAGCTCCGAAACCGACATGCGCGGGTCGCCCTGCAGGAGCCGAAGAAGCTCCGCGTTGCAGGGATCGCGGGCCAGGTTCAAGGTTTTTAGGCTCAATCGAACTTCTCCTTTCAAAACGAAGGCAAAATCGCCGTTTCGCTTTCAGGGCATGATAGCGCGATCGGCGTGCGTGCACCAAAGTCCATGCCGTGAGTCGAAGAAGCATTCCTCCGCACGTTTTCTTTCTGTGCAGCGCGCTGTTTCATTACCTGGGGCCTGCGTTTGCCGTTCTCTTGTTCGCCCAGATCCATCCGCTCGGTGTGGCGTGGCTGCGCATTGCCAGCGCAGGCGCGGTCTTCGCGTTATGGCGGCGTCCCTGGCGTTTCGTAAATAGGACCATCGTCGCGCTGGGTGTCGTTCTGGCGGCCATGAACGTGTGCTTTTACCTGGCCATCTCCCGCCTTCCCTTGGGCACGGTGGGCGCGATCGAGTTTCTCGGTCCCATCGCGCTGGCCGCCGCCGGGGCGCGAACGCGGCGCAACCTGCTGGCCCTCGCGCTGGCCACGGCCGGCGTTTACGCGCTGACCCGCGTTCGGCTTGCCGGCGATCCCCTCGCCTACCTGTTCGCGTTCGCGAATTGCGCGCTCTTCGTGCTGTACGTGGTGCTCGGCCATCGCATCGCGGCGCGCAGCGGGATCGACCGACTGGGGGCAGCCATGCTCGTGGCCATGGTGGTCGCATTGCCGCTGGGGATCCGCGATGCGATGCCAGCCTTTCACAGTCCGACGTTGCTCGGCGCGGCCATCGGTGTGGGCATCTCGTCATCGGTCATCCCCTACGTGTGCGATCAACTGGCCATGGCGCGGCTTCCGCGGTCGACGTTTGCGCTGCTGCTCGCCTTGCTGCCTGCAACCGCAACGGTGGTGGGGCTGCTCGCATTGCAGCAGGTGCCCACGGCTCAGGACCTGACGGGGGTGGCATTGATCATCACCGGGGTGGCCCTACATCAATCCCTGCCACGGGAACAGGAGAATGCATGCAGTACGCACGAATTGGAACATCCGGTCTGAAGGTATCGCGCATCTCATTGGGCATGATGAGCTACGGCACCAAGAGCTCACGGGCATGGCACCTCGAGCTCGACGAGGCCGAACCCCTCGTGCGGCGCGCCGTGGAAGCCGGCGTGACGTTCTTCGACACCGCCGACATGTACTCGGATGGCGCCAGCGAGGAGATCACCGGGCGGCTTCTGCGCACGCTCTTTTCGCACCGCGACGACTACGTGCTGGCGACCAAAGTCTATTATCCCATGGGGCCGGGGCCCAATGACCGCGGGCTCTCGCGCAAGCACATTCTCTCGAGCATCGACGCATCGCTGCGGCGGCTGGGCACCGAATACGTCGACTTGTATCAAATCCACCGATGGGATGACGAGACGCCCATCGAAGAAACCATGGAGGCACTGCACGACGTGGTGCGCGCGGGCAAAGCGCGGTACATCGGCGCGTCGAGCATGTATGCGTGGCAATTCGCCAAAGCGCAATACACCGCCGATGCACACCGATGGACACGGTTCGTGTCGATGCAGAACCATTACAATTTGGCCTATCGCGAGGAGGAACGGGAGATGCTGCCGTTCTGCATCGACCAAGGCGTGGGGGCACTCCCATGGAGTCCACTGGCGCGGGGGCTGCTCGCGGGCGCGCGCTCGCGGGGCGGTGCCTTGCACACGGTGCGCGCCGGAAACGATCCTTATGCCAACGAACTGTACACGGAGGCGGATTTCGACGTGGTCGACGCTCTGTCGCGTGTGGCCGCGCAGCGCAACGTTCCCATGGCACGCGTTGCGCTGGCTTGGCTACTCGGAAAGAGCGGCGTGTGTGCCCCCATCGTGGGCGCGACCAAATTGCATCATATCGACGATGCGGTGGCGGCCGTGGAGCTCACCTTGACGCACGAGGAAGTTGCGCAGTTGGAGGCTCCGTATCGACCGCACACCGTGCGCGGTCATTCGTGATATTTTTGCATCAATCCCGTGAGCTCGCCAAACATGCTTCCCGCGCCGTCGAACGCGACGCCGCGCTCCGAGGTCGCGCGCTCGAAAAGCTGCTTCGCAAAGGCATAGGTCGCGAGCATCGGCCCGGCCCCAAGGCTCACACGCCGTACGCCCAGCGCGCGCAGCTCCTCGAGGGGCGCAAGGCGATCGCCGACGCCGCCCCACACGTTGAGCGGGCCGTGGATCCCCTTGGCCAGGGCCCCGATAGTGGCCGTATCGACGGGGCCGGGAACGAAGACGCAACGGGCGCCCGCCTCCAAATAGGCATTACCACGCCGGATGGCCTCCGCGGCGCGTTCTTCGGGTGAGCCGGTGCCCACGAAGAAGGTGTCGATTCGCGCATTGAGGACGAAGTTCGCGAGACCGGCATCGCGCGCCGCTCGGGCTCCGGCGCGGAGGCGCGCGACGGCGGATTCCAATTCGAACAACGCACCTTTGCGTGGATCGGTATCTTCGATGTTGCAACCCACGAGGCCGGCATCGATGGCCCCGCGAATCGAGGCGGCGACGTCTTCGGGCGCGGGGCCGTAGCCCGCCTCGAGATCGGCGGTCACCGGCACCGGCAAACGGCGCGCGATGCTGCCCGCGACCGCGAGCATGCGCGTACGGCCAATGCGTTCGCCGTCGGGGAAGCCATGCGCGAGCGCCACCCCCGCCGAGGTCGTTGCGACTGCGCCGAATCCGGCTTCGCACGCCAACACGGCGCTGGGCGCGTCCCAGGCATTGGGCAGAATGAAGCACCCCGCGTCGTGCATCTGTGAGAATCTGGCCGCTTTTTCTTCGATTGAGAGCTGCTTCATTCCGATCTCCTTGGTCGGCCACCATCGTAGGGACGCGCCCTGGACGGAACTTGGAAGATCTTGCGGTCGCGCGGAGCCCCCTCGAGGAACTCGCGAATTCGCGCGACGACGACGCCAGGCTCTTCCTCGAGGAGCCAATGGCCCGAGCCTGCCACGACGACCTCCTCGACGTCGGAGGCCACCTCACGCAATGTGGCCGCAACCCATGGCCCCAATCCGGTGACCCGCCCGTCGATCTCGGGCTGTGCGCCCATGGCGAGAACCTTCATGGTCAGCGCGTTGCGCGCAAGCACGGCGTTGTCGCGCGCATCTTGGGGAAAGGCAGCAAACTGTGTAAACGCGGCGCGCATCGCTCCCGGTGCGGCGTATTGCTCGGCATAGTATGCGCGCACCTCCCGGCGGATCTTCGAGGGGTCGGCGGCGTAATCCCAAAAGTGCTCCAGGTAGATGTGCTCGCGCCCCGCGACGAGGCGCTCGGCGACGGAGCCGCCGAAGTTCCAGTGCCAGAGCGCAGGCATCTTGCGAAGCGCCTCCCACGGGCCAATCCCGGGTAGCGGTGCGTCCATGATGACCAATCGATGTACGCTGCTGGGGTATCGCGCGGCGTAGGCATAGGCCACCATGCCGCCGAGGTCGTGCCCCACGACGGCAACGTCGTCGATGCCGAGCGCCTCGACGATGGCACGCACGTCGCCGGCTTGCGCCGCCTTCTCGTACCCCGCGGCAGCGCGCGAAGAGCGCCCGAGTCCGCGCAGGTCCGGTACGACGACGCGGTGGTCTCGGGCCAGATCGGCCGCGAGCGGTGCCCAGGCATTGCCGTTTTGTGCATGGCCGTGCAGAAGCACGACCGCGGGCCCCGCACCGCCGAACTGGACGAACAGCTCGGCGTCGTTCGCGGGAATGGTGCAATGTTCGAAATAGGATGGCAGCTTCGGTGTGTGCTCGTTCATGGCCCAGCGAATCTGGTGTCGGGCCACGCTTCGATCATGTGTCAGTTTCGACAAATATCATGCAAATATGGACATGGGCTACGGCGACGGCATGTAGAGGTACGCCGCACATTCCTCATCGCGAATGCTTTCACCTTGGAGGACGGGCTCCGCGCGGCCTTCGGTGTTGTAGATGCAGGATACACGCAAACGATCGCCGGCATCGAGGCGCAACGGTACGTCGTAGGTGAAGAGGCGCTGGCGGTAGAAGTCCCAATGATCGAAGTTGCCGACGCAGCTCGGGGATGCTCCGCGGAAGCGATCGAGCTGCATCGTACGGCCCAGCGAATGCATTCGGGGAGCCACACCGAAAACCGTGGAGGGCGCCGTCACCGTCATTTCGGCAGAAGACTCCGCGTACGTCTTGCCCGGCGCGAGCTGCATGGCGCGCGCCGCCAGCGGGAGGTAGGTTGCCTCGCGCACGTTATCGTCGAATTGCAGGTCGATGGCCGTGCGGCTCGACGCGTTCAGTCCAGCGTTCAGAACGTTGTAGTGGACTTGCGCCACCAATTTGCGGTGCGCCGCAAGTCGTATTCCCGTTCCCGCCGGGAAAATCTGCGCCGGGGTGGACCATGTCCAACTCGAAACGAGGGTCGCAGGATCCACCCGGGGCGAGCCGTAACAGGAGTACCCGGCCGCGGGATCGTCCTGGTCCAACTTGATAGCCTCGGCTTCTGCGGCGATGGTCTGCGGTGCAAACAGGGTGACCTGGGCGAGCATCTGCGGATTGCTGAATCGGACGCGAATCCCGGTGAGGAACCGGTCGCGATCGAGGTTCGGGTCCACGACGAAACATCGATACGACGTGGGGCCGAGCCCAGGTTTGTAGTCGAAACCAAGGTCCAAGCTGGCCTCGACGTGCGCAAGCTCGGGAACCGAATCGGGCTGCACATGCGCGCGCCCAACGGGATCGCCCTCGGGAGTCCCCCCCTCCGTCCACGCGACCAGCGTGGAGAGCTCGGCGTTGTCGAGCCAGAGCGCATCGCGCCAGGTGCGGCAAATGCCGGTATCGTCGGCGCCCCAAGGTGGCATCATCCTTCGTTGAACCGTATATTTGATCTTCGGCGCCGCCCCCACGACGCTCTCGTAGGTATCGAGCCGCGGCGGCGCAGAGGCGTCATCGCCCGCGTGGCAACGGATGCACCGCCGCGTCACGATCGGCGCGACATCGCGATGGTACGTGGGCGCCCGCTTGCAGCCAACCGATGAGACCACCGCGGCGACGACAACTGCGAAATACGCCAATCGGATTCGCGCAACGTTATCGAGCATGCTTGCTTCGATGGCGTTGCAGGCTCGGTGCCATCCGCATCGGCACGTGACGTCGCCACACACCGAGCGGGCAAGGCTTCGGTCTCCGAAAGCGACCGCCACGCGAAGCTGGCTCGACGACTCGGAAAAGTCGCCGCGCCATCAAGCCGCCCCGTGCGCGTCCGTCTGATGTACGCTAACGGATCTCGAGCCCGTGGAGAGTCTGAAGCCGGAAATATCGGGGGCCGCGTCCAAGCGGCTCTTGCAGCGCGTGGGGACGACCGTTCAGAAGTACCGCATCGAACGCCTGATCGGACTCGGCGGGATGGCCGCTGTCTATGCTGCGAGCGATCGCCGTCGTCAGCGAGTCGCCATGAAGTTCTTACTAGAGCGCTATTCCGATGACTCGGCAATGTGCCGTCTGTTTCGGCGTGAGGCATACATCGCGAACCGGGTCGGACATCCAGGGGCCGTGAGGGTCTTGGACGACGGCGTCGATGATGCTAGCTGCCCATTTCTGGTCATGCCGTTGCTCGAAGGAGAAACACTGCGACGGCGCTGGGAACGGCTGGGACCGCACTTACGTGTCGCGGAAGTCGCGGTCTTGGCTGCGGATGCCTTGGAGGTACTCGCATTTGCGCACACGAAAGGGATCATCCATCGCGATATCAAGCCGGACAACTTATTCGTCACGAGCACCGGACACCTGCAGGTATTAGACTTCGGGATCGCACGATGGCCGGAGAGCCAAGGGACCGCGACCGCAACGGGTCGGACATTGGGTACCCCTGCGTTCATGCCGCCAGAACAGGCACTGGGAGAACAAAAGAAGATTGGGCCGCACAGCGATTGCTGGGCAGTAGGCGCAACCATGTTTTCACTGCTCTCGGGCGAGTTCGTGCACCAGGCCGAGACTACCGGTGGGTTGCTGGCTGCGGCAGCGTCCAAACATGCCCGTTCCTTGGCCGGCGTCGCCCCAGAACTACCTCTCCCCGTTACGCAATTCGTGGACAAGGCTCTTGCATTCGACATTGCGGACCGATGGCAGTCCGCAACGGAGATGCGCGAGGCTCTTCTCTCGGTCTTCGGAGAGGCGCTCGCCAGTCCGATTTCCGAGATCGCAACCTCACTTCGCGCAGAGATCGCGGCAGAGTTGTCGCCGGCAATGGGCGACACTCTTTCGCAGGAGACCTTGCACCCAAAGGGCAAACGCCAAAGCCTTTCTTCCGCAGGCACCGGAGCGCCTGAATCGTGGCGTCGCTTCATCTGGGCGGCTGCCGTCGGCACCGCCATCAGCATTGGCGGTGCATTCGCGGCCCGGGCTTACCAACGTTCAATTTCCTCCAAAGCGGCCCCGGAGAGCAAGAGCTCGACGCTCTCCGTTTCCTCGCTCATGTCGATGACGCAGTTGCCCATTTCGTCGACGTGCAACACGGAGGCCCAAACGCAGTACCGAGCGGCGCTGGCCGCGGAACGCTCTGCGGATTGGCTAAGAGCACACTACCATTTTCAGAGAGCGGCTGCATCGGATCCGACATGCCCCGAGGCCCAATTGCAACTTGCATTGACGTCGTCGATCATGGAGCCGATCCCGGAGGCGCGCAAACGGTTCCATCTCGCATTGTCGGTACGCGACGCGCTCGACGAAAGAGGCCGCGGGCTCCTCGATGCCTACGTTCCACGAATCGCCACCGAACCTGCCGATCGAGACGAGTGGGCACGCCGGCTCGATGCTCTCGCGACGCGTTTTCCGCAGGATGCGCAAATCCTTCTGTTCGCCGGTCTCGCTCAAATGCACACGGCGAGCGAACAAGGGCACGAGCAGGCCCTCAATTTTTTCACTCGAGCCGTGACGATCGACCCATTGTATGCAGACGCTTGGCAGCTGCGGTCTGGTGCCCTCGAATTTTTGGATCGATACGACGAAGCGCTCGAGGGAATCGACAAATGCATCGAGATAGCCCCAGGCGCCGCCGATTGCATTCAGGAGCGGATTCGCATTTTGAGTGCAACGGGTCAATGCCAGGCAATTGCACCCGAGGTTCGAAGATTGATTGCGTTGGTCCCGACGAACTCGCAGGCATACGGTATGCTAGCGAACGCACTCAGTATTCAGGACGCTCCACTGGAAAGCATCAAGGCCACACTGCAGCAAGAATACAACACCGATTCGAGCAGCTACCGGGAGGGCGTTTTTGCGATCCATATGGCAAAGTTGGCGGTGCTCGTCGGAGACTTCATCACTGCGGAAAAACTCGCCAGCAAAGGTCTCGCACGATTGGAAGCTTACGAAAGTCCGTCGCTGACACTGGAACATCTCGCCCTGCTCGGATTCAAGGCGGATGTCCTGCTAGAAATGGGAAACAACGCAGCCGCGGCCGAAGTCGCGCAACGGTTCTTTCTCCGAAAGGATGCACTCACCGACGGCTTCTGGATGGATTCCGGCGAGCCTTTTCTTCTTGGTGTGCTGTTTCGGCAAGGGCGGATGTCACGCTCGGAGTGGCGCACGTCGACCGAGGCGTGGAAGAAGCGCGCGGGAACGAACTTTACGAGGCATCAAATGTGGGCCTTTCAATGGGGCCCGGTCAGCAACAATCCCGAACTAGCCGCCGAGGCATGGGCCGAGCGTCCACCTTCGGGTGCGAATACCTTGTTGCCAGGTCAAAGCCCCGACTATCGCACCAGTGCCAAACTCACGGAGGGCCGCATCGCCCTGGCCGTCGGCGACACCGCACAAGCCGCCGCATCGCTAGGCTTGGCATCGAGCCACTGTGATCCATTGTATTCTGCACTCGACAATACGCGTGCACATTACTGGCTCGGCCGGACACGTGAGGCGCTGGGAGATGTGGACAAAGCCTGCGACGCGTACCGAGTCGTCCTCGCTCGTTGGGGAAATGCGAAGCCGGCATCGGTCACGGCGAAGGACGCAAAGCAACGCAGCCGGGCACTTGCCTGCGGGCCGTGAATTCGCGGAGCTGGAGGGTCCATTGCCATCCGGCTAGGGCACGGTCCCCTTCCCCATTTCGATCGCGCGCTCGGCTTCGAGGCTTTGTAGGTCGCGGCCGAGGGTGGCGATGGCGAGCGTCTTGTCGCCCGCACGGAAGGCCAGTGTGGCGTCGCGCTGGGCGAGGCTGCCCGATACGTCGATGCGATCCCATCGCTCGGCGTGGCCAACGTAGGCGATGGGCACGTCGTAGTGCTGGCTCCAGAAGAACGGCACGACGTCGCAGACGGTGGCGCGCCCCAACATGTTCAACGCGGCAATCTGCCCGTGTCGTTCGGCCACGACCCAATGCTCGATTCGGATGTTCTGGCCGGTGTGAGGGTCGGGCCATCGTGCGATATCGCCGGCGGCCCAGATCCCCGGGGAGCTCGTCTTGAGATAGGCATCGACGCGGACGCCGCGCTCGATCATCAGGCCCGCTCGCTCGGCGAGTTCGACGTTGGGGCGGACCCCAATGCCAACGACGACGAGATCGGCGTCGAGCGACGCGCCGTCGTCGAGGATAACGGCCTTCTCGTCGATGCGATGGGCGGTATGGCCAAGATGAAATACGACGCCATGCTCCTCGTGGAGTGCACGGAGAAAGTCTCCGAGCTCCGTGCCCATGATCCGTTCCAGTGGCTTGTTTTCGGGCGCGACGACCGCAACTTCGAGTCCGCGGGCGCGGAGCGAAGCGGCGACTTCCAGTCCAATGAAGCTCGCTCCCACCACCACGGCCTTCTTGGCATGCTCGCAGCGCGAGATGATGGCGCGGCAATCGCCCAGGGATCGCAGATAGCGCACGTGCGGCAGCGTGGCCCCCGGGATCTGCAAGCGCACGGGTTCGGCTCCCGTGGCGAGTAAAAGTGCCCCATAGCCAAGTCGCGTTCCGTCGGCAAAAACCACCTGGCGCGCCTCGGGCTCGATGCGTTCCACCTGTGCGCCAAGGCGAAGATCGATCGTCTGCGCTTCGTAGAAGTCTGGAGACCGCAGCGGAATCCATTCCTCGGGCGCAGTGCCTGCAAGGTAATCCTTGGACAGATTGGGTCGGTCGCAGGGCAGCGCCGGATCCGCCCCCACCATGGTCACCTTTCCCGAGTACCCTTCGCGTCGCAGCATTTCGGCCGCGGCGTTGCCCGCGGCACCGGCGCCGACGATGACGACGGACTCGGGAGCTCCTGCCGGCGCGCGTTTGGCCTCCGGGGCGCGTTTGCCAAGCACGTAGAGCTTCCCCTCGCGCTGCTCCACATCGAAACACGCAACGGGATTGAGCGCGGGTGCGCGCACCGCCTCGCCCGTGCGCAGCGAAAAACAAGCGTGATGCCATGGGCAACGGACCGTGTCGCCCACACGCAGCCCTTCCGCCAAGGGCCCACCGTAATGCGTGCACGTGGCACCGATCGCAAAGACTTCACGACCTCGCCGCGCCACGAGCACGGCCTCGCCATGCGCGTGCCCTACCAACATGGCTCCGTCGGCCAGTTCCCCAATACCGATCCCCACCGCAAGATCGGGCCCCGCGAGCTTCGAGTCTCCACCGCCCATGGTTAGCTCCTTCGCGTCGATGGTACGCGCTTTCTACGAGGCGACCAAGGCCAGCCATCCGCCCCACGGTTGCGTTTCGTGGGACGGCGACGTCAACGGCTTCGACCGGCGCTAGCTATCGCCACGAGGTGCGCGAACCTTCGAGCGCGAGGGCGACGAAACTCGACAGAAGATAGCCCAGACGCTCTTCGTCGGCGTCCCACTCACGGGGACCACCGACGTGCTCGTGGCAGACCACGCCGGCGAGGCGGTCGTGCGCCCAGATGGGAACATCGAGCATGGCACCGATGCCAAGTGGCTCGAGGTACGACTTGGCCAGGCACGCGGTGCGCGCGTCTTTTCTCGCGTCGTTCGCAATGATGGTGCGTTCGTAGCCGAGCGCCGCGAAGTACGGCGCATACTGCGTCGCGAAAAGCTCGCCGCCGCCGCCACCGTGCGTTCCCTTGTCCATATCGAACAAATCGACGCAGGTGATCTTGGTGCGCTTGTCGTCGATGAGCCAGACGCTGACACGCGCGATATCCATCGCATAGCTTGCGGCTTCGTTGGTGCGGCGAGCCGCTTCACGGATGTTGCCCAGCATGAGCGAGCGTTGGCTCATGATATCGACGAAGCTTTCCATATGGCGGCGCAGCTTGGCGACCAGTTTGGCGTTGTTGCCCGTGGCGATCGTGGCTTGGTCCAAAAAGCCACCGGTGCGCGTATCAATCTCCGTGCGGACTTGCTCGAGCGCATCCTTCAAGCGTGTGACGAGCCGAAGGTCGTCATTGCTCGCCGCTGCCTCGGCTGAGGTGATGCATGCCAGCGACGCCAACCGAACCTTCGCCGGGATGCCACCGATCTTTTCAGCTTCACGAAAGAACTGAGCGCACCGATATCCCATATCGACAATTTCATCATGCCTGCATGCCGTGTGGAAGGGAATCGCGGCTGAAATCGGCTGCCGCTACCACGCGCGCGCCTCCGGCCGCGGCGGCCACGAGGGTGACGGCGTTCTCGTTGACCCCGGCGACAAGAAACGCACGCGTGTGGGACCTCACCGTAGAGCTGCCACCACGCGTCGAGCGGAGGCCTCCATGGCGAGATCTCGCGAGGCACGGGCGGCCCTCCCGCGAAATGCCCAGCCCTGATCCCCGAGCGCGCACTTGGTCGCATGAGACGGAGAAGCACTCCAATTCCAAATATCTCTAATTGCTATTACGGACATGTTGGCGATCCCACGGCGCACAGGTGACGTGGGAGCGCGGGGATGGATGCCCCAACGGATTCAGCCGCACTCGAAGCCAGAGACACGAAACCCCGGCTCATGCAACAGGGTTCGTCTACGAAACAGGGACTTCTCATACGATCGTGCGCGGCAAGCGGGAGGTGTCGTGCAATGCCAAAAAGCGTCATCGGGCGTGGCGGGCGCGGGACGGACGTTTCCGCCAATGCGGTTTATGGGTCGGCTGCTGTCAACGCGACGACGAATACGCCATCACGAATATCGTTGTCCCTCACCGGGTTATCTCCAGGAGACTCGGTTCGCGGACGATGTCTTCGTCGCATCGATGAACCACGGACATCCCACTCGATGCGCGAATCGCGTCATCGCGTGGCGCGTTCCTATTGCATTGAATTTAGAAATCAAATTAACTCTCGCTCCGAGATGTATCACGCGCGGTACGCGGACTGGTACATCGTACCGTATCAATTTGGTACATGGCAGTAGCTATTATCGATTTTGCCGAGCAATTTTTGATTGGTGTCGACGCGACGACTAGGCAAACGCTTTGCTCTAGCGCTGAGCATGGCCAAACTCATGAAATTGGGCGCACTTCTAGGAACGATCGGACTCATGGCGACTGTGGCGGGATGCGCCGCAGAGTCGACGAATGACGGTGACGTGCCGGCCGTCACCCAGGCGGCAGAGGACTCACAATTTGGTCGCTCGCTGGTGGGCGTTTGGGAGGTCACTGTCATCGAACACCACGCGGCCGGAGACGTCACTCGCACGGGGACTTTCACCTTCGAGGCGGGCGGCGGCGGGTCGATGGTAACGAGCATTGGGCTGCACGGACCAGCGACCTGGACTCAAAAAGGTTCCTCCATCCAGTTCGACTACGAGCACAATCTGCCGCCGGGCGGTAAGGCCGTCGGACACCAGGATGGCACCCTCACGAGCTATCGTTGTTTCACCTCCACGGGCGTGATCACCCAGTACAACCCCGACGGGTCGCTGATCGAACACTATGCGGCCGACTTCACCTCGACGCGAAAGAAGTAGAGCGACGAGACTTTCCTCGTCAGCGGCGCCGGCCACGAGCCGTGGGGGAAAGCTTTCATGCATGTAATGGAACCCGCATCCGCGGGTCGAAGGTAATGTGGCCGCGCCGCCCCCCCTTCGCGATCATATTTCGATCAAGTCATTCAAGAGTCACATCGAACGAGCCCCCCGGGAAAACTGGTAAGTCCTTCCGGGGGGGCTCGTCTCCGAGTCGCCAAGAAACGGAGACGCCCGGTTCAATCCGATCAAGCCCGGACACGATTTTTCGATGAACGTCCCCATCGTGCTGATTTCCAGGCAGGCCGCGGCTGACGCCACCACGGTGGCCGCCGGGGTGTTCAATCGACACTCCTGCGATATCGCCACCAGGACGTTGCAGCGAGTCCAGGTGGTGCGCCAACCGTCCACCGAAGTAGCGATTTTAATTGCCGACTTCGCCGTTCGAGCGGGCTCGATGACGTGTCCCGTCGCGCGCCGGCGAGCGACGTGGATGCTTCACGCCGTCGATGGCGGGATCGTGGCCTCGTGAATCTCGATTCGAGGGGCGCCGTCGTCGGTGGTCATCAAATTTCGGGAAAATGGCACAGCGCGAAGTTTCTCCGTCGTGTCATGAGTTCGTGGAACGAGGTCGCTAAACCTCCAACCCCCTTCGGCCCCACGGCCGCATATGACGACAGACCCGCGCGCGGGCAAAGACGGCAACTGTGCCCTGGAGCGGGCGGGAAAATCCGCCTCCGCGCCGAATTCGACCAACACTCGCGCATCCGCGGCCGATACCTGATGGCGGGCGCGATCCATCGGTCGCGTTCCGCGCCGATGACGAATTGGCAACCACACCACCTGACCGAACTTCGATACGAGGCGCTAGACGAAACATGCCGGACTTCAAATTATCGCCCGGGTTGGCGGGCCAATCAGCCGATGTGCATTAGGCATCAGCAATCCGTCGGATCCGCCCATCGTTCCTCGATTGAATGCTCGATGCTCGCCGATCCTCCCGTGGTGCGGTGGCTCCCTCGGCGACTTCTTGACGTAGCCAAGCGTTGATCCCATGATCCGTATTTGCCCGAGATCTTGAATTCGGAGGCACCCCACTTCATGCGGCGAACATTCGATCAGGCGCAAAAAGGGCAGCCACAGCGGCTCGATGGCGATTTGCTGGGTACGCCACTCGAAGCCGTCGTGCTGCACTTCCTCGAACGGCTCGCTGACATCGCCACCCAGGAGATGCGAACTCGGTACGATCTAGGGCGCATCGTGAGCAGAATTCGACACGATCCGACCGGTGCTTTTCCTACCGACGCGCTCCGCCGCCTGGCCCATGCCTTCGATACTCACCCGAGCGCGCTTCGCCGCTCCGCTCGTGTCAGTGAAATGATCTCCGTGGACGAACTCGAAGCGGTATTGGCTTTGCGCGCCAACGGCGGACACCCCATCACCTGGTCGCATCTCGAACTTCTGACCGAGGTTCGCGGACGCGACGCCCGTTGGACATTGGTGCAGTCCATCCTGGGCGAGAGATTGTCTGTTCGCGATTTGGCCGCCCGTATCCGGGGCATTCCGAAAAAACAGCCCGTCGCACGACAGACCGTTTCTCCATCGCGCCACGAGCAAAGTCACGACGATTGACACGGCGCACCCAGTGGTGAACGTTACGCGCCACTGTGTAACCATGGCGATATAATTGTCGCCGTTTTCGTTTGATGTCCGAGCGCGGATTTCGTTCCTTTCTTCGAGTAGGCGTCAAAGAAATTACGTAGATGTCTACGAGGGACGTTCTCGTAGAAATTCACGCCGACGACACGAGCGCGCATGGCGCGGTACGACCGGCGATGTACGACATGGGGCGGTACAAGACGTCATCGTCAAAATGGGCAATCAGAACGACGCGACCGAATAAATGCACATCACCCATCGTTCGAGCCTGCGGCGGTACCGAGACCGCTGAACCATTCGAACGAACGACGAATACATCGCATTACGCTCATACTACTTATATTCACCACTTCAAACCACCACACTTTCATCCTCGAGGGCGCAAGGCGATGCTTTACATTCGATCACCGAAACCATCGACGGTCCGCCAATGACTCGAATATATGTTTTTCCGGGTCAAGGCTCTCAGCAGGCCGGCATGGGGAGCGCACTTTTTGCGAAGTATCCGGACGCTGTGGCGACGGCGGATCGCGTGCTCGGCTATTCCGTCACGGACCTGTGCCTCGCGGAAGCGGATCCGCGCCTCGACCGCACCGAGTACACACAACCCGCGCTCTTCGTGGTCAATGCCCTCAGCTTCATGGAGAAGCAGGCCGAAGGCGCCGAGCCCGATATCGTTGCTGGCCATAGCCTGGGTGAGTACAGCGCTCTGTTTGCCGCGGGCGCATTCGACTTTGCCACTGGGGTCGCCCTGGTGAAGAAGCGCGGGGAGCTGATGTCGCGCTCGAGCCCGGGAAGCATGGCCGCGGTCATGGGACTCACCGAAAGCGAAGTTGCCGAGGTGCTCCGGGCCGAAGGCGCCAGTACGATTGACATTGCCAATATCAACGGCCCCAAGCAAGTCGTCCTCGCGGGGCCTCGAGACGACTTGGCGCGTTGCAAGGAGCCCCTTCTCGCGGCGAAGGCCCGGAGCTTCGTCCCACTCCGGGTGAGTGCAGCGTTCCATTCTCGTTACATGGCCGAAACAGCCAACGAGTTTCGAGCTTTCTTACGCGATATCCGCATGTCGCCGTTGCAATTCCCGGTTATCTCCAATGTAGACGCATTGGCCCATGAAACCGAGACCATCGCCGAAACGTTGGTCGCTCAAATTGTGAGCCCTGTCCGATGGACAGAAACGGTTCGACGCCTTATGTCATTGAGCGATCCGCAGTTCGAGGAAGTCGGACCGGGCAAGGTTCTCACCGGCCTGATTCGGCAGATCAAGAAAGGGTCCGAGCCGCTCGAGGGTTCGCTCCTACGTCACTCGAACGAAACGGCTTCGTCGCTGGGTTTTGCTCCGCACCACCGTGCAGATCTCGATGTACGTCATGAGCAGAACGAAACGAATTGATGACGGGATCTTGATCGCGGAAGCCGCACCGGGCGGCCACTGTTCTTCGTAGACCATTTTTCGTACGAGCATTCGAGGCCGGAACGATCCGGCCGCGAAGAGGAGATGACATGCATAGCACGTTGATTGTGGCCCGCATGGAGCCGCACTGGAGCACGAACGTCGTCCAGCTTTTCCGAGATTTCGACCTGACCGACATGCCCCATCGTATGGGGACGCGCCGACGCCAGCTCTTTTCGTACAAAGGCCTCTATTTCCATCTTCAGGATTTCGACACCGACAACGGGGGCGAGCTCATCGAGCGCGCCAAGTCCGATGCGCGATTCGTCAACATTAGTACGGATCTCAAGCCGTTCATTCAAGCGTACGACCCCGCCACGTGGCGCTCGCCGATCGATGCAATGGCTACGCGCTTTTACAATTGGGAAGCTTCGAAGTGATGCGCCGGCGTGTCGTCATTACCGGCTTGGGCGTGGTGGCCCCAGGCGGCATCGGGACCGCGAATTTCTGGAAGTTGCTCTGCGACGGCCGGACCGCAACGCGGAAGATTTCCACCTTCGATCCCTCGCCGTTTCGCTCGCGCGTCGCGGCGGAGATCGACTTCGACCCCGAAGCGAGCGGCCTGGAGCCCCAGGAAATCCGCCGAATGGACCGCGCCGCGCAATTGGCCCTCGTGGCTGCGCGCGAAGCGATCGCCGACAGTGGTATCGAAATGAATCGTTTCGATCCTTACCGCATCGGCGTCACCATCGGCAGCGCGGTCGGTGCCACCATGGGTCTCGACAGTGAGTACCGCGTGGTGAGCAACGGCGGCCGGCTCGAGAGGGTCGATCACACGTATGCGGTCCCGCATCTTTACGATTACTTCGTGCCGAGCTCCTTCGCGGCGGAGATCGCGTGGGCGTTCGGCGCCGAAGGGCCGAGCACCGTGGTGTCCACCGGTTGCACGTCGGGCATCGATTCGGTGGGCCACGCCGTCGAACTGCTCCGCGAGGGCTCGGCCGACGTCATGATCACCGGCGCGACCGACGCGCCCATTTCGCCGATCACCTTGGCCTGCTTCGACGCGATCAAGGCAACCACGCCGCGCAACGACGATCCCGAGCACGCCTCGCGGCCGTTCGACGCGACGAGGGACGGATTCGTCCTGGGCGAAGGCTCCGCCATCTTCGTGCTCGAGGAGTTCGAGAGCGCCAAGCAGCGGGGAGCACGCATTCTCGCCGAGATCACCGGATATGCCGCGCGTTGCAACGCTTTCCACATGACCGGGCTGCGCCCGGATGGTGTGGAAATGGCCGAGGCCATCCGCGTGGCGCTGGAAGAGTCACGCATGAATCCCGAAGCGATCAACTACATCAACGCGCACGGCTCCGGCACGAAGCAGAACGATCGCCACGAGACCGCTGCATTCAAGCGGAGCCTGGGTCAGCATGCCTACCGCACACCGGTGAGCTCCATCAAATCGATGGTTGGGCACTCGTTGGGCGCCATTGGCTCGATTGAAATTGCCGCGTCGGTGCTCGCCATACAGCACAACGTGGTTCCTCCCACGGCCAATTTGCACAATGCCGATCCCGAGTGCGATTTGGATTACGTTCCGCGCGTTGCGCGCGATCACAAAACGGACGTCGTACTGACCGTCGGCAGCGGATTCGGCGGATTTCAGAGCGCCATGGTGCTCGCCGACCCGAGCACGACCATTGCAAGGAGCGCGGCATGAGCACCTCGGTCGTGGTGACCGGTCT
Source organism: Sorangiineae bacterium MSr11367 (assembly GCA_037157805.1). NCBI lineage: Bacteria > Pseudomonadati > Myxococcota > Myxococcia > Myxococcales > Pendulisporaceae > Pendulispora > Pendulispora rubella. The sequence goes on from CP089983.1 coordinate 9,791,026, forward strand.
GGGCATCGCATCGCCTAATGGCCTCGGTACGAAGGAATATTGGTCGGCAACTCTCGAAGGCAAAAACGGTATCGGTCGCATCACCCGATTCGACCCGACGGGATATCCATCGCAATTGGCCGGTGAGATCGACGGCTTCGAGGCGGGGAAGCATCTGCCTCAAAGGTTGCTCCCGCAAACGGATCGCATGACCCGGCTCGCGTTGGTCGCCACCGATTGGGCGCTGGAAGACGCGGGCGTGAAGCCTGGCTCGTTCGCCGATTTCGACATGGGCGTCGTCACCGCCAGCTCTTCGGGCGGGTTCGAATTCGGCCAGCGCGAGCTCCAAAGGCTCTGGAGCCTGGGCAGCCAACACGTCAGCGCATACCAGTCCTTCGCCTGGTTTTACGCGGTCAACAGCGGGCAGATCTCCATTCGCAATGGAATGAAGGGCCCGAGCGGCGTGGTGGTGAGCGATCAGGCCGGCGGCCTCGATGCCCTCGCGCAGGCGCGTCGCCAGATCCGCAAGGGTACGCCCCTCATCGTCTCCGGCAGCATCGATGCGTCGATATGCACGTGGGGCTGGGTGGCGCAAGGAGCGAGCGGACGACTCAGCACTCGAACCGATCCGTCGCGCGCGTATCTTCCGTTCGACGCCGATGCATCGGGCTTCGTCCCCGGCGAGGGTGGTGCGATCCTCATCCTCGAAAACGGGAGCGCCGCACGGCAACGCGGCGCGAAGATCTACGGTGAAATCGCCGGATACGGCGCGACCATCGATCCGAAGCCGGGAAGCTCACGCGGCCCCGGTCTGCGCAAAGCCATCGAGCTGGCCCTGGCCGACGCCGGTGTCGGAGCTCGCGACATCGACGTAGTCTTCGCCGACGGAGCCGCGATCCCCGAGCTCGATCGCATCGAGTCCGAGGCGCTCGCGGAGATTTTCGGCCCGCGCGGCGTGCCCGTCACCGCCCCCAAGACGATGACCGGACGGCTGTACTCGGGCGCCGCACCGCTCGACGTGGCCACGGCGTTGCTCGCCATTCAAGAGGGCGTCATCCCTCCCACCGTGCATACCGCGGCAATCTCCGACTACCAGCTCGATCTGGTCACCGGCGCACCGCGACGAGCCAAAGTCCGCACCGCACTCGTTCTCGCCCGCGGCTATCGCGGTTTCAACTCCGCCCTCATCGTGAGGGACTTTCGCGAATCCTCGAACAACTAGTTGCACAATACAGGGAGCCAACCATGACCAAAGAATTCACCCTCGAAGATCTCAAGCGGGTCCTTCTAGCTAGCGCCGGAGCGGCGGAGGGCGTTGATCTGGACAGCAATATCCTCGACATCGACTTTGCAGACTTGGGCTACGAATCGGTGGCCCTGCTCGAAACGGGCCGGCAGATCGAGCTCGAATGCCGCGTCTCCCTCGACGATGGCGCGCTCGCGCAGGTCCGCACGCCCCGCGCCCTGCTGTCTTTGGTGAACGGCCACCGCAACGCCGCCAACGCCCAGCTCCGCGAGGCATCATGAGCGAGTCGAATCAGCGCGTCGCCCTCGTCACGGGCGCGACCAGCGGCATCGGTCTCGCAGTCGCCCGATTGCTGGCCAAGCAGGGACATCGCGTGTTCATCGGCGCCCGCAACGCCGACAATGTGAAGGAGACGGTACAGAAGCTGCGTGACGAGGCTCTCGAGGTCGATGGAACCACGCTGGATGTGCGCTCCATGGAGTCGGTGCGCGCATTCGTCCAGGGCGCTGTCGCGCGCTTCGGCACGATTGACGTCTTGGTCAACAACGCCGGCCGCAGCGGCGGCGGCATCACCGCCGACATCAGCGACGACCTCTGGAACGACGTCATCGAGACGAACCTCAATAGCGTCTTTCGTATCACGCGCGAAGTGCTCGGCCCGGGCGGAATGCGGCAGAAGAAATGGGGCCGCATCATCAACATCGCCTCGACAGCCGGCAAACAGGGTGTCATTTTGGGAGCCCCGTATTCGGCGTCGAAGCACGGCGTGGTGGGGTTCACCAAAGCACTGGGCAATGAGCTTGCACCGACCGGCATCACGGTGAACGCGGTATGCCCGGGCTACGTGGAGACGCCGATGGCAGCGCGCGTTCGCCAAGGTTACGCCGCGGCGTACAAGAGCACTGAAGAGGAGATTCTCACCAAGTTCCAGGCAAAGATTCCCCTCGGCCGATATTCGACGCCGGAGGAAGTGGCCGGCCTGGTGGGCTACTTGGCCACCGATACCGCGGGCTCGATTACGGCGCAAGCCCTCAACGTGTGCGGCGGTCTGGGCAACTTCTGAGCTGCGCCCCGCCCATCAGTTCATAGAAATTCATCCAGGAGACATATCCCATGCCGACGATGGGCCTCAAAGAGGTCGAGCACGAGATCACGGTGCTCGCCCCAGCCGAAGCCGTGTACCAATTGATTGCGGACGTGCAGAATTGGCCGCAAATCTTCCCTCCGACGGTGTACGTCGATCGTTTCGAGCAAACCGAGCGCGAGGAGCGGATTCGGATTTGGGCGACCGCCAATGGGCAGGCAAAAACGTGGGCGTCGCGCCGCGTCCTCGATCGCGAGAAGCTGCGCATCGAATTTCGGCAGGAGGTGTCCGCACCCCCGGTCGCCTCGATGGGTGGAACGTGGATCATCGAGCCGATTTCCAACTCCGAATCACGGGTTCGGCTGCTCCACGATTACCGAGCAATCAACGACGATCCGGCGGGCCTGAAGTGGATTGACGAGGCGGTCGACCGCAATTCACGCTCCGAGCTGACCGCACTCAAGGCGAACGTCGAACGGGTGACCGCCTCCGAGAAGCTGATCATGTCCTTCGAGGACGAGATCGAGATTCGTGGGTCGGCAAAAGACGTTTACGATTTCATCAACGAAGCGAATCTGTGGACCGAGCGCTTGCCTCACGTGGCGAGGGTGAGTTTCGAGCAGGACGAGCAGGGCCTGCAGACTCTGGAGATGGACACGCGGGCCAAGGATGGCTCCACCCACACCACCAAGTCCATTCGCGTCTGCTTCCCCCATTACCGGATCGCCTACAAGCAAATCACGCTTCCCGCGTTGATGGATCTGCACACCGGCTATTGGACCTTCCGCGAGACGGTGAATGGCGTCCGCGCAGCGTCGCAGCACACGGTCATCATCAAGGAGGAGAACATCGCGAGGATTCTCGGCCCCCAGGCCGACGTCGAAAAGGCGAAGGACTACGTTCGCACCGCGCTGAGCACGAACAGCCGTGCGACCCTCGGTTACGCCAAAGAGTACGCAGAGGCGAAGCGCAGCAAATGACGAGGCGCAAGGCCGGCGGGTCCGACGCTCGCCGGCGTTGAATCGCGATGGATAAAACGGGACCAATGACAAGAATACGGACCACGACGCAGGTGGTCGTCGTGGGCGCGGGGCCGGTCGGGCTGATGCTCGCCGGCGAACTGAAACTCGGCGGTGCCGAGGTGATCGTGCTGGAGAAGCTGGACGCCCCGATGACGGAGTCCCGAGCCTCGACGCTCCACGCACGCACCATGGAAATTTTGGATAGCCGGGGCCTTCTGGCGAGCGTCGGGAAGCCCTCGAACGACGCCATGGGTCATTTCGGGGGGCTGCCGCTCGACCTTACCCTTCCGAGCCCGTACCCCGGCCAATGGAAGGTTACTCAAACGCGTCTCGAGCAGATCCTCCAGCAATGGGCGGCCTCTTTGGGAGCAGACATCCGCCGGGGGCACGAAGTGACCAGCGTGACCGCCGGTGATGGTGGCGTCGAGATCCACGCGACCGGCCCGGAAGGCCTCGTACGGTTCGACGCCGATTATGTGGTCGCCTGCGACGGCGAGAACAGCACGGTTCGACGGCTCGTTGGGGTGGACTTCCCCAATTCGGAGTTGGAGCGCGTGATGATTCGCGCGGACGTCGCCGGCATCCAAATCCCCAACCGCCGATTCCAGCGTTTGGCGAAGGGACTCGCCATTGCAGCTCGTCGCGAAGATGGGGTCACCCGCGTGATGGTGCACGAGTTCGGTCGCACGGAGAAACGCGGGGCCGCGCAAGCCTCGTTCGCCGAGGTGGCGGACATCTGGATGCGCGTCACCGGTGAAGACATCCGCGGTGGAACCCCGCTGTGGGTCAACTCCTTCAGCGATGGCTCCTGCCAACTCACGCACTACCGCCATGGGCGGATCTTGTTTGCGGGAGACTCCGCACATCGGCAAATGCCAATTGGCGGCCAGGCCCTCAACCTCGGTCTGCAGGATGCATTTAACCTCGGCTGGAAGCTTGCACTTTGTGTCCGCGGTCAAGCCTCCCAGGAGCTGCTCGATACCTATCATCACGAGCGGCATCGAGTCGGCGAAAGCGTGCTGTCGAATATCAAGGCACAGGCCATGCTCCTCTTGGGAGGCCCGGAGGTGGAGGCGCTTCGAAACCTCATCGGCAAATTGATCCCGCACGATGACGTACGCACCGATTTCGCATCCATGATCAGCGGTCTGGATATTCGATACGACGTCGGCGCAGGCGCACACCCCTTGCTGGGCGCGCGGATGCCGCACACGGAGCTGACCACCACGTCGGGCGCCACCGACACGGCGACGTTGCTCCGCGGTGGTCGAGGCGTGCTGCTCGTTTTTGCAGACAGCGACGACCGAGCACGATTCGAGCAGCTGCATGCGCAAGCAGCGCCGTGGGCGGGCCAGATCCAGGTCGTCCAGGCGAAGCCACTGCAAAACGAGCTGCTGGCTGGAGGCGCCCTTCTCGTTCGTCCCGATGGCTACGTCGTGTGGAGCGCCACGAGCACGGATTCGAGCGAACTCACCACCGCTTTGCGCCGTTGGTTCGGCGCGCCGCAATCTCAAACAGGGATAGGAGATAGGTCATGACGGGCAAGCTCACTGGCAAGACCGCATTGGTCACGGGATCGAGCCGCGCCATCGGCCGAGCGACCGCCATCCGACTCGCTCGCGAAGGGGCGCTCGTCGCCGTCCATTATGCGACCAACGCGGCCGCTGCCCAGGAAGTCGTCACCACGATCGGGAAGGCGGGTGGCCGCGCCTTTGCAATCCAGGCCGAGCTGGGCGTTCCCGGTGACGTGGACCGGCTCTTCGCCGGACTGGAACAGGGGCTCCAGGAGCACACAGGGAAGGTCGAACTCAACATTCTGGTCAACAATGCAGGGATTCTGGCGCGCAACCCGCCCGAAACCACCACGCCCGAGATGTTCGACCGCCTGATGGCCGTCAACGCCAAGGCACCGTATTTCATCATCCAGCGCGCGCTATCGATCATTCCGGATGGCGGCCGCATCATCAACATCTCCACGGGCCTGACGAGGTTCGCCAATCCGGAGGAGATTGTATTCGCGATGAGCAAGAGCGCCCTCGAGATGCTGGCGCGGCATTTTGCCAAGTATCTGGGACCGCGCAACATCACGGTCAATAGTGTGGCGCCAGGCGTCACGCGCAATAGCAATCCAGTTTTTAATGTCCCCGAAATCGTGAAGCAGCTGGGGCAGTTCTCCACCTTCGGCCGAGTTGCCGAACCGGAGGACATCGGCGACGTGGTGGCGTTCTTCGCTTCCGATGACTCGCGATGGATCACCGGTTCCTTCGTGGACGCGACCGGCGGATCGCTGCTCGGCAGCAGCTGAGGGACACACGTCTTCGATGTTACGCGCCGGAAAGGACGAGCCATGAACACGTTGAGAATGCACTTTACGACGATACTCGGAACCGGAGCCCTCGTGGCTGCGGCATTGGGATGCAGTGAGGCGGGTGCGAAGCCCGCGTCCGACGTCACCGCGACGAGCGGTGCGACGACGAGCGGCGCGGCGGCAAGCGGGGCCACGACCAACGGCGCCGCGACGACGACGGATGCTTCGGCGCGCGCCGCCAAGGATGCCTTCTGGGAGGCATTCCGCTCGATGGACCTCGACGCGATTGCCACCTCTCGCGACAAGATGATCGCGATCTTCAACGCCTCCCCGAAGGACGCGGACCTCGCGACCATCGGCGGCTTCGCTTACGTCATTCCCGTTCAGACGATGCGCTACGGCGGTCCTCCGATGGACCCGGCGAAGATCCCGGCCCACTTCGAATTGGCCGTCAGATACACGCAGCAGGGCGTGGATGCCTCGCCCGACGAGCAGTCCAAAATCTTCAATACGGCTTTCGCGGGTGGAGTCCTTTATTCGGCCGCCATGGTGAAACAAGACTGGGCCGCGGCGCAGAAAGGGCGCGAGATGGAAAAGCTCGTCACGGCCCACATGCCCGCTCTGGGCTATGCCACGGTTACCGATCTGATGAATGGGGCCCCCCGCAACAGCCCAGACTTTGCGACGTCCATCGATTCAATCTTTCGTCTCTACGAGATGTGCTCCGGCGTGAAGTTCGATCGTGCACGCCCGGACGTACGCCCGCTCGCCAAGAGGCCCTTTGCGAATCCGAGCCGCGACTGCGGAAATGCCTACAACTGGCCGCACTCGATTCAAGGATACCTACTCAATTTTGGCGACATTCTCGTAAAGAATCAGCAGCCCGACGCGGCCCGCCCCGTTTACGAGTTCATTTCCAAGAGTGAAGGTTACGATACCTGGAATCCGAAATTCAAACATATCGTCGAAGAGCGCTTGGCTTCGGATTTGTCGAAGCGCGCTGCCGAGTACAACGGCGCCGATCCTCAGAAACAACCGCTCATCGGCGGGGGTTGTTTCACTTGCCATGGGAAGTAGCTGGCGACCGTAAGACCATATTCGTCCGAAGGGCCCCGCGCATGTCGTCTGCCATCAAGTCATCACCGTCCCCCAGGCAGCTCGACACTCTATTGGGAGCGCGGGGCCCTCAGGCCTTGTACGCTGCAACCAAATTCGGCTTTGCGGATCTTCTCGCCTCGGGGCCGAAAACATTGATCGAGCTTTCTCAACTTACCAACGTCCCTGCGCCCTCGGTGCTCCGCTTGCTGCGGACGCTCGCCAGCGTGGGGATTTTCATCGAGCTCGACGACGGCAGATTTGCGAACACCCGGTTGTCCCACTTCCTTCGTGCTGAGAGTAGCAATTCGATGAACGAACGCCCCCTTACATCGAAGAAATATTCTTCCACTTCAAAGTGACCACGTGCTGGCGTCTACGCCCCCTCGGACGTATCGAGGGGCTCAACCACATATCCCATCACCTCCTCATAGAAACCTCTAGCAGTCATAAGACTCGTATTCATCGGAAGGAAACGCTCGCATGTCATCTGCCAACCAGTCAAAACCCTCCCAGACTCTGACCGACACTCTACTGGGGGCGCGAGGTGCGCACGCGTTGCACGCGGCCACGAAATTCGGCTTTGCCGACCTTCTCGCCTCGGAGCCGAAGACGTCGGACGAACTTGCTCGACTCACCAACACCCATGCCCCGTCGGTACTCCGCCTGCTGCGGGCGCTCGCCAGCTTGGGTATCTTCGCCGAGCAAGACGACGGCAGATTTGCGAATACGGCGTCGTCCGAGTTGCTTCGCACCGACAATCCGAATTCGATGCGCGATAGCGTCCTGTTTCTTCATCACGACATCATGGCTCAGGCGTGGACGAAGCTGCCCGCCGCCATCGAAACCGGAAAGCCGGCATTCGATCTGCACTATGGCGAGAACCTTTGGCAGTACACGTCGAAGCATCCCGAGGCGGCCTCGGTGTTCAATGCCGGCATGACGTCCTTTTCGACCTTGTCCGCCGCCGCGGTGGCCAATGCGTACGATTTCTCGGACATCGGCACGCTATGCGACCTCGGTGGCGGTCGAGGCATCTTGCTCGCCACGATTCTGGCGAAGCATCCGCATCTGAAGGGTATTCTCTTCGACCAACCGCACGTGATCACCTCCGCCGGAAAGGGCCACGATCGCTGGGACGCGATCAAAGACCGTTGTCAGGCCGTGGGCGGAAACTTCTTCGAGTCGGTGCCGGCGGCCGATGCTTACGTGATGAAGAGCGTCATTCACGATTGGACCGACGAAGAGTCCGTGCGCATCTTCCAGACGGTGCAGCGCGCCACGAAGCCCGGCCAGAAGCTTCTCTTGGTCGAGGCCATCATTCAACCCGGAAATGGCCCCGACATCGGCAAGATCGTCGATCTCGGTATGATGATCATGACGGGCAACGGCCGCGAACGCACCGAGAAGGAGTACGCGAAGATCTTGGACGCGGGTGGCTTCGACCTGGTGCGCCTCGTACCAACCACGTCGTACAGTTACGTCATCGAATCGCGCCGGCGATGAGTCGCCATTGCCCCGGCTTCCGTACGCTCGGAGACGAGAGACGGAAGCCGGAAGCCAGGTCGTGAAATTCGTTCCAGCAGAAATCCTTGATTCGTCGATACGAATATCTTTTGCCGATATCCAATACAATCGATAGGACCTGGATGATGTTCGCTTGACGAGACTCAGGTACTAGTTATGATTGAGTCTGGCAGTACCAAACACTGCAATCCCTGTGGGCCGCGATAGGGCGCGCCGCAGCATAAAGTATATCCGAGAGGTGAGGGATGGAAAGAGTAGCGGTCGTGGGCGCTGGGATGGCCGGTCTGGTGACGGCCAAGGAAGTCCTCGAAGAGGGCTCGGAGGTCGTTCTTTTCGAAGAAGAGGCCAAGATCGGAGGAGTGTTCTCGACGGGCCTCGGCTACGACCGAATGCACCTCACGGTGTCCAATTACTTCATGGCCTTTTCGTCCTTGCCCCCTCCCGAGGATCAGGGCCGCTACTTCTGGAGCCGCGCGGAGTATGTGCAATATCTCGAGCGGTTCACGGACAAGTTCGACCTCAAGAAGCACACCCGCACCAGTACCAAGGTAACGGGGATATTCAGAAATCCCGACGGCACGTTCCGCGTGGCGAGCATGGGACCGCTCGGACCGCGGGAGGAGAACTTCACGGCGGTGGCCATTTGTCGCGGTGCCTTTCGTCGCGTGGCGCCTCGCATGATTCCGTTGGAAGGGAACTATACTGGAGAGATCGTCCACACCGCGGACTGGTCTGGCCCCGAGCAATTTCGCGGCAAGCGGGTCGTCTGTGTTGGAATGGGCGAGACATCGGCCGACATTACGAAGTGGATTTCGGATGTTGCGCAAGAGTGCTGGCTCTCGATGCGCTCCTACCCTCTGCTCATCGAGCGGTATCCCTACGGCGGTGCCGACACCAACGACGCATTTTCGACGAGGGTCCTTCATTGGGGAGACCACATTCGAACCGTCACGGCCCTCAAAGAGAGGTTGCTGCACTATTCGCCCGAGATGCCTGCGCGCAACCGCCTCGTCCTTGAGTGGCTTTCCAAGTCGAAGGGTGGACGGTTCCTCCAGAAGAACGACGTGTTCATCGACAACGTTCTAAGCGGAGCGATCAAACCCACCATCGGCGGCATCGAGCGATGCGAGGGCAAGCGAATTTACTTCAAGGACGGGCAGAGCACCGAAGCTGACATCGTCATGCTTTGCACGGGTTACGAAGAGGGGTCCATTCCATCGGATTGGGTCGAGGGTCTCGAGATCCCCGACGTGAGGCACCTCTACAAGCATATGTTTCATCCCGACACGGGCCGGCGACTTGCATTCATCGGCTGGGCGCGCCCCGTTCAAGGCGGCATACCCGCTGCAGCGGAAATGCAAGCCCGTCTGTTCGCGCGCGCGTGCAGCGGAAAGTGGGATCTTCCGCAAGGAACCGAACTGCACGACAAGATCGCCGCCGACGTTGCCAGAGAAACAGCGCTGACCAACGGCATTCCGTACATGCGCACGCTCGTCCGATATACGGACTACATGGATGACGTGGCCAACCTCGTTGGATGCAACCCCAAGCTGGAAGACTTCCTCGACGATCCCGATCTGTTGTACCGCCTCGCGTGCGGCTCCAATATCGCACCCTGCTACAGATTGGTTGGTCCACATGCAGATCCCGAGGGCGCCCGAAAGGTCATCATGCGCGTCCCCGTTGCCATGGAGAAGAGCGTCCCTCATCGAGACATTTTCGATCAACTGATCCCGCACAACCTCGTGGGCCGGGTTCCCGCGGAGAAGCTCGACCAAATCGTATCCGTCCTCAAATCGCGTTTCACGAACGCGTGGGAGGGAAGGCCGACCACGTACGTGCAGGCAACCCCTCCCTCCTTCTCGTAACCATGGCTGCGTGACGAGCGTGCGCCACGCCAAGTTCCGGGAGGTGCCACATGAAGCTGTAAGAAAGCGTTACCCCCCTTGGCGAGCAGGTGTCCGCGAACAGTATCATCGCGTCGCAAAAGGAAGAAGAACCGCCAGGACGCCAAAAGAGTGTCGCCAGGTGGCGATCCTGGCAGCCTTTGGCGTTCTTGGCGGTTTCCTTCTTCATATTCCAGAATTGTGCTCGCCCATCTGAAAATCATCGGTAAATTGCCAACTTCTTCTTAGGAACAACGCATGAATCCCGCGAAGAAAGCCATCCACCCTCCTTCGCCCGAAAGGGCGGCGGAGCCACGCCGACCCCAAGAGCCGCCATCCAGGGACGCGGCGGAAGAGTTCGTCCCGGATGACGACCTTTACGCCAACATGCCTTGCACGGATTGAAATAGACAGTCTCTGCAAGACCTGACTTATTCGATTCTCTCGCTCGGTCGTTCCGCGAATCTCCCGGGACGAGGAGAACATCCATGCAGCAGGAACAAGATTCTGTTCGGAGTATTCGTATCCTAGCGAAGAGCGTATTCCGCAACCTCCAGGGGCAAGGATACGAGCGCGTCCAACTCATCCGATTTGCGAGCGAACTCCTCGAGCTGATTGGCTCCAAGGAACCGCTTCCGTCGGCGGGCGACGATTCACGGCTCGCGGAGGACGATTCTCCCAAAAGCGCGCGCCTCATCGGAGCGCAGGATGCGACGTGACGTCGATCGTGCGATCGGCCATACTTTGTCTGGGTCTCGTCGTTTCTCTCTCGTGCTCGAGTACGGACGAAACCAAGGGCACGATCGACGATGAACGGAATGCCCTCGTAGGTGAGGATGGGGCACCACGAAGGCGTCCGAATATTTTGATGATTCTGGCCGATGATCTGGGTTATTCCGACATCGGGGCTCTTGGCGGCGAAATCTCCACGCCCAATCTCGACGCGCTCGCGGCCACGGGTCGCATCCTCACGGATTACTATGCCGCGGCCACGTGCTCGCCCACCCGGTCCGAGCTGCTCTCCGGAACGGATCATCACCTCGCAGGCCTTGGTTCGATGGCCGAGGTGCTGCTTCCTTCGCAGCGAGGGAAGCCTGGCTACGAGGGGTATTTGAACGAGCGTTCCCTATCCATTGCAAAGCTTCTGCAGGATGGTGGATACCACACGTACATGGCGGGCAAGTGGCATCTCGGGCTCGAGGAAGATCAGAGCCCCAAGGCGCGCGGATTCGAATCGTCGTTCGCATTGCTCGGTGGTGGCGGGTCGCACTTCGCGCCCGTGCCCGGAAAGCCCATGCCGTACGATGACGTGAAGTATCGAGAGAACGGTACCCTCACCACTGTCCCCGCGGACTTTTTTTCGACGACGTTCTACACCGACAAGCTTATCTCGTACATCGACGAGCATGCAGGCGACGGGAAACCGTTCTTCGCCTACGCGGCCTACACGGCTCCGCATTGGCCCCTTCAGGCGCCGCCCGACATGATCGATCGCTACCGTGGACGATACGACGGTGGGTTCGAGCCCGCCCGGTTGAAGCGCATCGCGCGGTTGAAGCAACTCGGTGTCGTTCCGGTAGCATTCGAGCCGAATCCGCCACTGCCTTCGACGGCGGAAAACCCCAGATGGGACGCTCTGACCGAAGAGCAGAAGATGTTCTCGGCCCGCACCATGGAAGTGTATGCCGCCATGGTCGAGCATCTCGACGCGAACATCGGCCGATTGCTGCAGCATCTGCGCGATATTGGCGAGTACGACGACACGTTCGTGTTCTTCCAATCGGACAACGGCGCAGAGGGAAGCGCGTTTACTTTTCCGAATGGACCGAATGCCGACAATTCGCACGAGAATATCGGGCGTCCACTCTCGAATATCAACTACGGCGCCCGCTGGGCCGAGGTGAGCGCTGCTCCGTACAGGCTCTGGAAAGGGCATTCGACCGAAGGCGGCGTTCGCGTGCCGGCCATTGCACACCTGCCGCGGCGGATCGGTTGTCGCGCAGCATTCCGAGGGCTCTCGCGAACCTTGGATCTTGCGCCCACCTTTCTCCAGATGGCCAACATTCCAAATCCTGGCTCCCGATACGACGGGAAAGAGGTAAATCCGATCACCGGATTTTCGATGCTGAACGGCTTGAGAGGTAACGCCACGAGGGTGCGCCCGGCCGGCAGCGTTCTGGCCGACGAGCTATTTGGCGATCGATACGTGCGGCGGGACCAGTGGAAGCTCACGTGGGTCGAAGCCCCGGCGGGCTCGGGAGGATGGCAGCTGTTCAATCTTGCGACGGATGGGGCCGAGGCTCACGACAAGGCGGCGGAAGAGCCGGTGATTTTCCAAGAGCTGCAAGCCGAGTGGCGCAAATACAAACGAGCGAAGGGCGTCATTCCGGGGGGCACGGGGGCGCCGTGAGGCGGATCATCCTCGCGACCGCGTTGATAACGGCCGTGAGTGTAGGCGCCGTGTGGGCTCGCGCCCGGCCCCGCGCCCCTTCGCCACGTCTCGGCTCCGCCGTCGATTGCGGTATGTACAGCGGTCTCCCTCCCGATTGGGGCGCATCGCCGACGGCCGGTATGGTTTACGTCGAAGGGGGGGAATTCGTCCCCGGGAGCATGCACGGATATGCCGATGAACGCCCTGCAGGTGCGGTCCGCGTGGGCGGCTTCTTCCTCGACCGTACGGAGGTGACGAATGCCCAATTCGCAGCCTTCGTCGTCGGCACGGGGTACGTGACGGCCGCCGAAAGACGCGGCGGGGGCGCCGTGTTTCGCCAGCCCACCCGCGCCGCGATTGGCGAAGGACCAAACCCCTGGTGGCACGACGAACGCGGTGCCAATTGGCGTCACCCCGATGGCCCGTCGAGTGAAGTGGCCAGTCGCGGCAACGAGCCGGTCGTGCAGCTCACTCTGGAGGACGCCACCGCCTATGCGCAATGGCTCGGGCGACGGCTGCCCACCGAAGCCGAATGGGAGCTGGCGGCGCGGGCGGGCCTCACGGGCGAGGAGCTCGATCGCGCCCCGACGACCCGGGAAGGAAGGCCCGGGGCGAACTTTTGGCAAGGTGAGTTCCCCGTCGAGAACCTCGCCCAAGACGGCTACGTGGGGCGCGCCCCCGTCGGTTGCTTTCCCGCGAACGGATTGGGCCTCTACGACATGATCGGGAATGTCTGGGAGTGGACGAGCGATTCCTATCGAGGGCCGCACGAGCCCCAAGAAGATGCGCCGGAGCACGCCTCGGTGGAGCTCCGTGTGATCAAGGGCGGCTCGTACCTATGCGCATCGAACTTCTGCGCCCGCCATCGCGCGACGGCAAGGCACCCGCAAGACGCTGGCCTCGGCGCCGCCCATCTGGGCTTTCGCACGGCCAAGTCGGATTGAGCGACTCCACATTTCGCAGTACGACAACGGGGGCGCGGGCTTCCATCACGATGTTTCCGTCAGGAAGATCATCCGCGCCCGCCGTTGCGTTGCGCTAATTTAGATGAGACAAGCCGATCCGCAGGTGGCGCAATGTGCCGTTTCGAAATCGGTGGGCCATGCGCGATTCTCGACGGCTCCTCCCAGGAGTTCGATCGAGACGTCGGCCGAGCCCGCCGGGTTGGGGGGCATAGGGTCTTTGTTGATCCCCGTCTGGGACCCGGCCTGATTTTTCCAACTACGAATGATCATTTCTTTGTCCAAGATGCACCTCCAGTGATTACCAACTCGACGCGTGCATGATGCACGCGCAGAGACTTTTTCAACCCTCGCGCGGTTCGCCTACTTCGGTGAGGATAGGTCGAGCATCCGAGGAACCACGTCCGGCCGTGTCAGATGCAGCAGGCCGTAGCCGATGCCCGCGATGCCGGCCATGAGCGAGGGGGCTGCCGCGGGAGAGGAAAACCCACAGCGCGGGCCCAGGGACGATTCGACGGCCAAGCTCGCGTCCAATCGTTGCTCGATGGCCACGTGCCAGTTGGGTCGATCCAAGACATTGGCCGCGTGCCGAAGGATCATGAGATTTCCGAGTTCGCCGTGGCAAAGCACATGGTTTTCTCGGGCGGGGCTCGCAAGCACGGTCTTCACCGCCGTCTCCACCTCGGTGCGGGCAGTTGCGTCGGGCGCTCCTGCAAGGATACCAAGACGGGAGAGGGCGATCCCGGGCGCGCCATGGCACCAGGCCAGCATGAAGCGATCACCCACCTCGTCGCGCAAATCGGGCCAATTGCCTGCGGAAACATCGAAGTGTGCTCGCTCGAACGAAAGTGCCCCCTGCGAGAGCTCGTCGAAGACGGCCGCGTCGTCGGCCAAAATGGCATGCCGTCGCAAGGTCGCGGCCAAACGAAACAATGCGCAGGCGATCCCCGCCGCGCCGTGGGAGAAGCCGAGCAACATGCGCCGGCCCGTGCCGGTATTCCACGCGGTTCCCGCGGCGGTGCGCACGGCATGGCGGCCGAGATGGCGACCCGCGGTCACGGCCACGTCGAGCGCACGCGGCTCGGAGGTGGCCTCGTGGAGCGTCAGCAGCGCAAGGATGGCGCCCGCCGCTCCATGCATCACGTCAAGCTTCGTATCGCGCCCAAGTGCCTCCTCGACCCCATCGAGCAGCCCGTGCAACGTGGCCGCGCGCGGCAGCTGGGCATCGTCGTGCCAGCATTTTCGGAGAAGGACGAGCGCGTAAAGGCCAGACATCGCGCCGATGAACCCACCGGCGGGCCGCAACATCGCGGACTCTTCCAGTGCGGTACGCGTCGCATGGGCCGCCTGCTCGGCAAGGCGCGTGAAGCGCTCCTCGTGGGCGATGGCGCCCAGATACGCGAGAAACAGCGCCACACCCGCGGTCCCACCGTAAAGGTCCGGGCCGATCGGTGCGAGCCGGAACGAGCTCTCACCGGTCACGGGATCCATTCCCAACCACGTCGCGCTGCGGGGACCTCGAATCGCACTTTTGGATAGGCTCTCTCCGATGCGCCATGCCATCTCGAGGGCTCGCGCAGCCGAGTCTTGGGCACGCGAGCGCGCCCTCGACTCGACGGGCCAATGGATGGGGCCATCGGGGTACACGGCGGAGATCGCGCCGCGGGTGATGAACACCTGCGCGTCGATTTCGCCGTCGTCGAGGCCGCGCAAACGCGCTCCGACATCGTCGAGGGCGCCGCGCGGAAAGACGTCCGCCACCCGATGGCCCCGGCTGCTCCAGAGATCGCGCGAATCGGGGCGCGCGGTGAAATACGGCACATCCCCGAGGCGCAGATCCTCCTTCTCGAACGGAATGAGGCGGCGCAACGTCGGGGACGCGGTGACCCGCCATAAGAGCTCGAACAACCGCTCACGCTCGAGCAGATCGCGCAAGCGGTCGGGATGCCTCGCTCCGCCGAGAAGCCGCAGGTACACCGCCGTGCCGCGTACGATGTGGCGCACCGGATCGTTTGCAAAGGCTGCAATGGCGCCACCGGACGCGAGAAGCTCCGCCGCGCGCGCGCCGAGGAAGCGCAACATGGCCTCGAGGCCGGCCACGAGGGCCTCCGTGTGCTGCGTCAACCGCGCAACGGCACCGGCCACGCGCGGCACGTTGTCGCCGAGGGGAAGCGTCGGATTCGGGCCCTCGACGACGCGCATGGTGTCGGTCCCGATGTCTTGCAACATGCGGCTCGCCTGAGGAGCCACCCGCGCATCGCCATCGCCCATGCCGCCGATGTTGATGCCCGCATTCACGTCGTTGCCCCACATGCGACCGGGCAGAAGTCCCGTACCGATCACCGAGTGGAGGAGGCGCACGTAGCCCAGCGAATAGGCTTCGTTGTCCGAGGGTGGGCTCGGCAGGGCCGGATGGAACAAGCTCTCCAGGTCGACGAGCACGGGATGCTCGCCACGGGCGATCAGGTTTTGATAGTGGAAATCGACGGCGTCGAGCACGTGCAAGAGCGCGAGGTACCCTCCCTGGCGCACGTAGAAGCGCTCGGCCGCCGCGTCGTTCGGGCAGTCCCCTCGCTCGACGTGCTCCATCCAGCCGTGATCGCCGCAGTCGAGCACCCCAAGGATCGGCATCTCCGGAAAATCAGGCCCGGTATGCTGGAGCGCGCCGTGGCGCAAATCGGAGAGCCGCAACTCGCCCTTTCGTGCCCCCTCGTTGCAGAACCCGAGGAGCTGTTGAAAATGCGCGTCCACGGCGAGCGAACGCGGCTTGTACACGAGCCGCTCCTTCGTCTTTGCACCCGCAGCAAGGGCGACCTTCCACACCCCACGGCCGTCGCGGTGCGGGTCGGAGATACCCCCCTCGAGCTCCACCAGCGCGAGCCGTGTCTGCGGCCGATGCAAGAGCATCGGCTGGATCCGAGGAAAATCTTCGGCCAAGTGGCCCAGCACCTCGGAGACGGCGTCCGCCCAACGCAGACAGGTCGTGCACAGCAGGCGTGCGAGCCCCTGATACTCGTCGAAGAGCCTTTCCCACTCGTCACGCCCGCGCAACAGCGTTTCGGTGTAGTAACGGCAACGCGCCTCGGGCGTGTCACCTTCCAGGCGTTCTTGGAGGCGTGCCACGTTCAGCTCCAGCACCAAGGTGCGCGAGGCCAGCCAGAGAAGTCTTTCGCGTAGCTGGTTCTGTAAGCCTTTTGCGATCGCATCCCACGCGATGTCGAAGGCCGCTTCGCAGCTCGGCGCACGCTTGCGCACGCTTTCCCATCCCACGGCCACGAACCCGTCCAGCACCTCCGCAAACGGCCCCAACTCACTCCATGCCGGTTCCAACCCCATGGGCTGCCCTATCCGATCCAGGACCGCGCCCAACGTATCGTGCCAGGGCTCCTTCATCCGCGCCGCAATCTGCTCACGCAAGGCCAGCAATTGGCCAAACGCCACGCGCCCCAGGCCTTCCGCATCGAGCCGCTCGTCGAACGCCGCATCGTCCAGTGGGATCGCGTCCTGCCATGCGCGCACCACGTCACCGACCTGTTCGGGTGTGACTTCCTGCAGCAAGTCCCCCGCAGCCGAATCGCTCCATGCGCGCCGTAGTTCGGGCAAAAGGGTCGCTCGTACGAAAAAACCCGCGCGGGCGTCACGCTCGTGGTGCGTGGAGGCCGAATTCGACCGATCTCTGTCCTGGTGATCCATGTATTTTGCAACCTCGCCATGTGACTGCGAATGGGCGGCACCGAGCAATGCCTCGAATCCATCGACCCGCTGCCCTGCGCGGTTGTCACAAAATGGGCGGGGGAGGCCGCGAAGATCTACTATTCTCGCGCCCGGTGCTGAAGCCGGGAGACACGTTCGAGCGTTACACGATCGAGGCCCAACTCGGGGAGGGAGGGATGGGCTGCGTCTACCGCGCCCACGACACGCGGCTGCAGAGGCGCGTGGCCCTCAAGGTCATCTCCGAAGAGCAGCGCGATGGGCAGGTTGACGCCGAGGCCAACGCTCGCCTCCTCCGCGAGGCCCGCGTTGCGGCGGCACTCGATCATCCCAACGTCGTCTCCATCTTCGACGTCGGCGAGTACGAGGGGACGCCGTTCATCGTCATGGAGCTCGTCTCGGGTCGGACACTGCGCGACGCCGTTGGCGATGATTCCATCCCACGGGCGACGTGCGTCGCGCAGCTCGCCGACGTGGCCCGGGCGCTCGGTGTGGCGCACGAGCGAGGACTCGTCCACCGCGACATCAAGCCCGAGAACGTGATGATTCGGCAGGACGGGGTGGTGAAGGTCGTCGACTTCGGCATCGCCCGTCGCCAGCGCGGCAGCGATCCCCACGACGAAACCGAGACGCCCGCCATTCCGACGCTCACCATCGAGGGCGTCAAGCTGGGAACCCCTGTCTACATGGCTCCCGAGCAAATCCGCGGCGACGCGCTCGACGGTCGCACCGACCAGTTCGCGTGGGGCGTCGTCGCATACGAACGGCTCGCGGGGCGGCTTCCTTGGCGCGGATCGAATGATGCGATTGCCGTCATGGCGTCGGTGCTCACGGATCGCGTCGACCGCGCCCCACTCGATCAGGCCGCGGTGCCGCGGGCCATCCAGGACGTGATCCTCCGCGCCCTCGAGAAGCGCCCCGAGGACCGCTTCTCCTCCATGCACGAGGTGGTGCAGGCGCTCGATGCCGCCGTTCGCGAAGGCAGCGAGCGCGGAGCGGCGAATCGCCCGCAAACCCGTAAGCTGCCGCAGAGCGCGACCGATGCGCAGCGTTTCTCGACGGCCGAGGTCCGCGATGTGCTCGCCCAGGCCATCGAGCAGCAAGCCGAGCGCCAGGGGGCGACCAAGCTTGGCTTCGAGGAGCTCCTCGCCGTCGCGGCCGAAGTGGGTATCGACCCCGATTCCCTGCGGGAGGCCAGCCGCGCACTGCGAGCCGGCAAGCAGGAGCCGAGCGCCGCGGACCGCGATTTCGTGAGGCGGCGCGATGTCTGGATCCGCCAACAGCGCCTGAACCTCTATCGCCATGCGGGGGTCTACGGGATCGTCAACGCGGGCATCCTGGTCCTCGGCCTGGTTCTCCTGAGCTTCACCCCATGGTGGATCTGGTTCTTGCCCCTGCTTGGCTGGGGCATCGGCCTGGCCATTCACGCACTCGTCGCGCTGACATCGAGCGAGGAAGACTTCAGGGAGCACGAAGCGGGGATGACGTGGTGGCACGAGCACCAGCGGCGCCGGCGCGACGATCTCATGGCACGCAGAGCTCCCCGCGAGGCGGCGCGGATCGAGGCTTCTGCAAGGGGAGCGAGATTCGAGCGGTCACCGGCAAGGGTGCGCGTTGCACGGGTCAACACCGGCCGCGAGCGAGATGCCGAAGAGGCCGAGGAGGAGGCCGAGGCCATCGAGGAGGCGCGCCAGGGGGAGCAAAGGCGAAGGTAAGTTGGTCTCGTCGTCATTCCCAGGGAAATTTCCCTGTTTTCACATAGCGCGCGATATTTTGCAGATTGCTCGTATCGGAAAACACGGCACGATTGGTGGCGAGCGCCTGCGGCTTGGACGCGATCAAGATATCGCTCAAGCTGTTCATGTACGTTTTGTAGCGGTCAATGCTTTGCTTGGATAGCCGCCTCAGACGTAATAGGTACTTCCGCAGGAGATTGTCGCTATTGGCTTCACAGGCATCGACCAGCCCCCACTCCAGGGCCTGTTTGGCGGAGATAGGTTGAGTCATCAGGGTCATATGGTGAGCCTTGGAAAGGCCCACGCGGCGAATCAAGAACGGCAGTACACAGGCCGGAATCAGGCCGAAGAGCAGTTCGGACAGGCTGAATACCGCTTTATCGTCGGCCAGCACCACATCACAGGCGGCGACGAAGCCAACCCCACCGGCATTGGCCTTGCCGCGCACGTGAGCAATTGTCAAATAGGGGCCTCTGGCCAACTGCAACCAGAGATCATAAATAGGCTCCGGATCTTTTTGCGCCTGGTGCGATGTGCTCTCGAGGTCTGCTTGAATCTGCTGGAAGTCCGCCCCAAAACAGAAAACCTCCGGTAAACCTTCCAGGATCACGATCTTGGCGTTCTCCCTGCACAGCTCGAGTACCTGCCCGCATTCCTCGACGAGTCGATCGTTGATGGTATTGTTTGCCTCCGGGCGATGGAACTGGAGGTAGCAAATATCCTCTTCGAATCTGACGCGGAGTGTTTCGTAATCTGTCGTTGCCCGGTTCAAGATAGCCATTGATACTCCCGGTGGTATTCTTTGATCCTGGTCAAAAACAGAGTTTCTTTGCGGTGCGTGCTGACTGCCTGAGGGATAAAGCTCATATCCAGGGTCGCGTTGCGCGTACCAAATCTCACGACGCGGCTGCCGATCAGTAGATTGTCGTATTCTTCCATCGACAACTCATGGCGCCGGTCGAGTTGATCATGGATCCTAAAGCGTTGCAGACGCTCCTGCCCCTCCCTGGTGACGATACCGCTAAAAAATTCCGAGCAGCAACCGGAACCATAGGAAAAGCAGCCGATTCGCTGCGCTTGCGCAAAATCACCATTGTCGATGGTGCTTGCCACGGACAACATGGTGGTCGCCCCCATGATGTTGCCGACTCGCTGGCAGTATTTGAGGCCCGGAGTCACACGTCGCTTGAAGTCCTCTTCAATGTGTTCCGATGGCGCCTTCGCCAACGTGCGCATCAAATTGCGATGCGCTCCTTTGATCATGCCGCCAAACGGCGTGTGAAACGCCAGATAATTGAAGCTTTTTGCGTAGTCCGCGCCGTCGACGCGCTTTTGATACTCCAGGAAAGCATTCTCACAGCAATCCAGATAGGAAAGCAGCGACAAATCGGCATTCCCGGCTTCGCTGTCCGGTGCCGGTCGACAGGCGTCCATCACCTCGTAACCATAGTAGCCGTTCGCCCCTACATCGACTTGAAACACGTGGGGCGTTTCACTGACCAACATGGCCACCGCGCCGGCACCGCCGCTGGGCTCGGCGAAAGACCAGTCTTGTGTGAGCGATTCGCCCCCCTCCTCCATGATGAAACGGGAAATATCGGTGGCGATCACCAAGACTTTGGCGCCCGGTGATACCTGGGAAAGAATGAAACTAATGGCCATCTGCAAACCGGCCACGCCGGAGTAGCAGGCGTTTTTGAGCTCGAACAGCCGGCAATTGCGACTCAGTCGCAAGTAGTGATGAAAATAGGTACTCATCGACTTGCCGAAATCGAACGCCGATTCCGTGCACGTGATGACCATTTCAATCCTACCTCGCTCCTCGTCGCTGAGCGCGTCGATGATCGGTTTGGCAGCATTCACGCCGAAGGTGACCGGGTCTTCGTAGGGCAAGGCAACGGTCTTCTCCACCATCAACAGATTTTGAAATCTGGTAGTATCCAAGTTGCGGTGCTCGGCCAGCTTTCGCACATCCAGGTAGGCAGTTCCCGCGAAAACGTTCATCGCTTCAATTCCGACAGCGGTCATATCTCTTTCTCCTACAAGCTTGCTCGCCGAACTATAGATCGAAGTGTTGCTCGTCGCCGTGCGTGCCGGCCCCTCGAGCTGACAGAGCTGGCAGGGCTGACCGAGCTGGCAGGACGTTCAAGCAACCCGTCTCACCTCATCCAGCACAAAATATCCGTCATAACCTTGCAGATAGATGGCCGCACGATGTCCAAATAGCACCATCGCGGGGCTACGGGTTTTCATGAATTCCCCATATCCCTCCACCCTCACCCGAGTCCCTACGGGATGCCTCCCATTCCAGTCCTCGATCCTTCTACGCACGTCTGCCATCTTCTTCTCTTTTGCTGCCCGGAGTTCCGCTTCCGCGATCGGTTTCGCATCCCTCGCAGCCGCAGACGTCTCGATGCTTTCGTTCGAGCTCTCCTTCAGGGAGCCCGTCGGCACGAATCCTTTCCGAATGGCCGCCACCAATTTCGTCAGCACATCCCCGACGCCTAGCTCTTCGAAATCCGTTTCGCCCTGCGCCAGCAAATACTGCATACTCTCGACCCACCTCACCGGATGGGTAATCTGCTTCACCAGATAGCGGGCAACCTGGCCCTGCCGATGCGGTTTGGCCGACACGTTCGCAATCACTGGAAGTTGAAGCTTCGAAAACTTCACCGTTTCGAGGTACTCTTCGAATTCCGAAGCTGCCGCCGCCATATAGCGCGAATGGAAGGCACCGCTGGTATTCAAAGGAATGAACGTCGCACCGATCGCCTCGAAAGCGGTCTGCGACTCTTTGAGGTCGTCGAACGCCCCAGCGACCACGGTTTGCCTGGGAGAATTCATGTT
Organism: Sorangiineae bacterium MSr11367; assembly: GCA_037157805.1. Classification (NCBI taxonomy): domain Bacteria; kingdom Pseudomonadati; phylum Myxococcota; class Myxococcia; order Myxococcales; family Pendulisporaceae; genus Pendulispora; species Pendulispora rubella. The sequence continues at coordinate 9,812,860 of CP089983.1, forward strand.
GGCGATGTCGATCGTGTCCAGATGATGGCTCTTGAGACATTCAGCAACCGCCTCTGGCGAAGGCCCGACAATGGCCGCCATCGCCCCCTTGGGCGCCTGGCTCATGAGTTCACCCCGTCGTTCTACCAACTTCAAACCCTGCTCGAAGCTGAGCGCGCCCGCCGCTTGCAGAGCGTTGTATTCGCCCAAACTGTGGCCGGCAACGAAGTCGGGGAGCCTGCCCGTCACCTTCAATTTCTGCTGGTACGCCATGGCGTTGACCACGTAGAGCGCCGGCTGCGTATATTTCGTCTGCCCCAACCGTTTGTCGGAATCCTCCAGACAAAGCGCCTTGATCGAATAACCAAGGATATCGCTCGCCTGCTCTGTCATCTGCGGATACTCATCGAACAAATATCCGCCCATGCCTTTGACCTGAGAACCTTGGCCGGGAAAAAGATAACATGTCATAGCGCCTTACCTCTCATGCCGATCGTTGGAGGGCGAGCTCGCCGGGCACATCGGTCTACCTCCGAAGCAACGGATCTTTGCAACGGACTCGGCCGCGGCACGCAGGTCCAGGGGCCCTTGCAGCACTCGCCGCTCGAGCTCCCCGCCTTCGCGGGTCACGGCTTTCCCAGCAATCTTCGACCTAGAAGCGCGATCTCATTGGCGTCACGATCGATCTGCACCCATATCATTTGACCTGCATTTTCTCGTAAAATACATCGACGAGCTCCCCTATGTTGCTGACATTGCTGAATTCCATGAGCGGAATCTTCAACGCCAAATCGGCCATGGATTTCACGATCACCTCGACGCGATCAATCGAGTTGGCACCGAGGGTTTTCATACTGACATCGGAGCGAACATCGGCAGGAGCCAACTTCGTCAAAATCTCGAGAATATGCCCTCGAACAACACCGAATATCTCATCCTTCGTAACTTCGTTTCCTGACATGATCCCTCAATTTATACGAGATTTTTCCGAAACAGACAAGCGCCCGAAGCCTCTCGGCGCACCCTCAGGAGGACGCACGTAAGCACCGATGCAAAACACATTCATCACGGGAATGGGAACGGTCTGCAGCATTGCGCAGAACACGGATGAATTTTCGTCTTCGTTGCGACATGGCGTTCGTGGCATCGGGTTCTTACCGCAAGCTTCAAGCCAACCCGGCTCCGTGAATATCGGAGCCGCCATAAAGGACTTTTCGTTCAACAGACAGCTGTCGTGCAGCGATCTGCCGGCGCACATACTCGAAAAGGCGGATGAATGCGCCGGTCGAGCACCGTACCCCATTCAAACGACGGTGCTGGCCGTCTTGCAAGCCTGGCGGCAAGCCCACTTGCATGACAGACCGATCCCCGAGCACCGAATCGCCATGGTCGTTGCCAGCGACAACGCCTGCCAAGCCTATCAATACGAGTCGATGCTCCAATTTCAGCAAGCTCCCGAATACCTATCGCCACGCTACCCACTGCATGCATTGGCAACCGACTACGTCGGTACGATCAGCGAGATATTTTCCATTCAAGGTGAAGGTTTTTCTGTCGGAGGGGCCTCGGCAAGCGGCAATGTCGCCATCGTGAAGGGAATGCAGCTCCTACAACTCGGACTCGCCGACGCCTGCGTCGTCGCCGGCGCCTTGAGTGACCTATCACCGCTGGCCCTACAGGGTTTCCACAACCTTGGCGCCATGGGCGGTAAGCGATTCCACGATAAGCCAGACCAGGCCTGTCGTCCTTTTGACGAGCAACACGAAGGGTTCATCCCGGGCCAAGGTTCGGGCTGCATCATTTTGGAGTCCGAGGAGTCCATCAAGAAACGAGGCGTCCTCCAGTTCGCACGGGTACTTGGGGGGAGTCTATCGTTGGACGGAAATCGACTGGCGAATCCGAGCGAAGCAGGCGAGGCACGATCCATGCGGCTTTGCCTACAGCAAGCCGGCATCGAGCCGCACCAAGTTGACTACATCAATGCTCATGGGACCTCCTCTCCTCTAGGAGACATCACGGAGCTCGACGCCATTCGGGAAGTATTCCGCAATGAGCTCGCCGAGCTTTGGATCAATTCCACCAAAGGCCTGACCGGACACTGCCTGTTCTCCGCCGGCATCATCGAGGCCATCGCCTGCGTCGTACAAATGCAAGACGGCTTTCTGCACCCAAACATCAACCTGGACGAGCCAATCGATCGAGAGTGCCGCTTCGTCGGCGGGACCGCAATCGACGCCCGCATCGGCATTGCGATGAGTAACAGTTTCGGATTTGGCGGCATCAACAGCAGCATTCTGTTCGAAAAACAGCATCCTGGTGGGGGCTAACATCGGTTTGCTCAACGACACTGACGCAGGGGTGCGATCAAAAACCGGACACCTCCATATCCTGCATGTTCGTCAGCCGCGCGACGCAGGCCTCGTAGCCGGACGTTGCCACGATGCTATGGGTGGCGCGGTAATGGGAGATCGCCCGCAGCCAGTCCGTCTGGGGACGCACGAACGCTCCGGGTGCCATCAAGATGGTCGTGGTGCCGTTGCAGATGGGAAGAATCATACTGAACACCAGACCGAGATAACGGTAGTGCGGAACACAGGATACGGAGACGGACTGACTCGTGTAGTCCCAGTTCTCTATCTCGGCTCTGGCCTTCTCGACCAGATCGTCATGGCTCAGCGATACCACCTTGGCGTCGCCCGCGGAATCCGAGGCAATCCAGAGTGTGGCGATGTCATCCCGTTCGACCGCGATGAATTCGAAGGACTTCTGATGCTTGTCCCATAGATCACCGAGCGTCAAGAACTCGATGTCTGGCAACGAACGCTCACCGACTCGCCTCTTCGTATCATCATCGCATAATACGGCAAACCCGCCGTCCAAGGTCTCGGCGACGAGCTGAATCTTTTGCAACGTATACTCCGTCTCGACCTGATCCCCCGCCGGAATGGGGATGACGACGAGACCTGACAAGATGCACGCATAGTAAGCGATGACGAATTCTATCCCGGGGGAATAGGCCAATACCAGCTTGTCGCCCTTCTTGAAGCGCCGTTGCAGGCAGGACGCGATATTGAATACCTTGTGCCTCAGCAGCAAGAAGCTGATCTGGTCGCACTCCTCGCCGTTCTCGTCGAGATAAATGTAGGCTGGCTTTCGGGCGTTGCGCGCGGTTTGCAACGTGAAGTAATCCCTCAAGGTCGCTGGAACACTCGGGCGGTCCTCACCGTAGGCCACACCCTCGATTTCAACATCGAGATCGGAACGGCAAATATCCGCGTGCAGATAGGCTATGGGGCGGTTGGGACAATGGCGCTCACAGAGCGCCTTGACCGTGGCAAAGTCCCTCTCGTGTCGAATATAGACCTTGACCGAACTCAGGCTGTGCGCGCCATGGCCGCTATTGATCCCGTACGCGTTCAGATTGATGGCCGAGACCACGGTGTTGATATTATCGATTGAGGTCTCGACCTGTCTGGTGATGTCTCCCTGGTGGACGCTCTCGTAGCCGATAACGCTGGCGGTGCCGGAGACGAAAATATGGTACCCCCGCCCGACCTGGCTCCTGGCATAGGTGGCGCGCGCAAAACTGGGCGATCTGGGCCCATATTGTTCAGGATAGAAATAGGCGGGGGTTTGCTCCGGGTTCTCGAGGTGAATCACCTCCCCCGCCTTTTTTGCCAGGAACACGACCCCGACGTCTCCCCCCATACTTCCTATCCCCGTAGCGGCAGAAAACTCGGTATCCGCTTCGGGAAAATATTGGGTGAAAGCCTTGCTCCGGCCGGAGCAAAATACTTTGTACCGCTCATGGCCGTTTCGGTCGTCCTGATTGACCTCGGGGACATAGTTCCATATTCGGCAGATCGTGGTATAGGCCAGGCGATCCAGCAAACGAAACGTCTCCAAATACAGACGTTCGGTCTGCACCTCCAGCTGGTCGCCCTTTTCTGTGAACCCGGTTGCGACGAATAGGTATTCCCCGTCGTGCGCGATTGTCGTCGTACCCGTGGATTCATAGCGCACGGCGTTGGAGCTGTACCATATTTCGGCGACACTCTCGTCTTGCGGTCTGACCATCTGCACATATATCCGGGGCACTTCCCGGGGGAGCGGCCAGGGCTCAGCCTCGGCCTTTTGATAGATGATCGCCCCCATGATGTTTTCGGTGGCGGGTAAGGACCTCCATTCATTCAATGTGACAATGCGGGATCTCAAAGGCAGACTATGAAATTGCATACAAGCCCCTACAAACCCCCGAGATAGCCTCCGCGGAGCACCGCTCCGACAGCAGGCTGATGTGATTGGACGACTCCACGTCCATGATTTCAAGAATGGGCAGTCTCTCCTCCCAGGTGCGCCAGTAATTCATACCGTCGACATACAGCTTGTTCGTTCCCGGCAGCGTAAAGTGGGGTTCCAGTTGTCCATAAAACGTTCCGCTTTGGTTGCGAACGTAATGACACCGGACCGACCGCGGCGCGATGAGCGGCGGGATGGAATACGGATCGCCCATCAATGAACGGCCAAACTTGATCATCTGCCGCACCAACTCCCGCAATTGGCCTTCGGGCTTGGTCATCCCGCGCTTACCAGCCAGCATCATCAGTTGCGACCAGAACCCATGGTCGTCGGCATCGCAGTCCAGTTCGTCCCTGTGGATCAAATACTCGTCAGCCCGTTTGGGCTCCGCCGCCAATGCCTGCAGCGACAGATTCACCGCGCCGAGCATGTTCTTCTTGTTGAAATGCGGGCCGGGTTCGGTGTCGACGACATCGTAGCTGTCCACCATCACCAGGCTCGCCACGTCATCGCCCGACGCTTGCAACTGGCGGGCGACTTCGTAGCCCAGCATGCCCCCCAGGGAGTAACCGCCAAGATCGTAAGGGCCGTGCGGCTGTACCGATTTGATGATGTGGGCATAATAGGCGGCCATGGCCTCCACACCTCGCAACGGATGGTGTTCCGTCATCCAGCCGCGGGCCTGAATGCCGTAAAATAGACGCGGAACGTCACGGGCAATGGTGCGGTAAGCTTCCACGCCGCCCAGTCCTCCGGCGTGAATCCAGAATACGGGCCGCCCCTGTTCAACCCGATTGAGCGCTTGGCACTCGGCAAAAACCGGAGGTTTGCTGGAGCTCCGCGACGGTCGCGCGAAAGGGGGGGCGCCGACAGAACGCAGCGATCGCTCCCGCAGTCGCTGCAACGGGGCCTGAAAATGGGCCAGCATTTGGCTGCAGGGCCGATCGGGATTCTCGACCATGTGCTCCACGATATCGACAATCATGGACGCTAGCCGATGCAGCTCACTCGTGTCGAACAACGCTTTTCGATAGGAGGTGACTAGATGAATGCGCCCGTTCACGCGCAAAAGCTGAAACAACAGCGTGGCGAGCGCCGGCCCTTCGACGGCCCGCCCCTCCCTGTCGAAACCATCGGCATAGCGGGAGCTGCCGTGCGCCTGCGTCTGCTTCAGCGTTGCCGTATCGATATCGGCGCTGTCGATCACCACGTCCCCGCGCTGGCGGTAATACCCCTCATAATTTTCCAGCCCGGTGAGGGCCAGCAAATCCGAAAACGCTATTTTGGCATGGCGCAAGCACGCCAGGGTCTGCCGCTTCATGCCGAGTAAAAATTGCAGTACCGTGGCCCCAGGCCAGGCTGGCGCGCCCGCAGAACCGGCGTTCGAGAAAGCGCTCATCTCGAAGGGAACAAACAGCATGTTGGTGAATTCCCCGGGTGTGTTCAACAGGGAAGCCCGGTCGCGCTGGTTGTTGATGTATTGTATCAACGCTTTTTCGTTGCCCATACCTTCGACCAGGGCCAGGGCGATGGCGGCGGAAAACAAGTGTGTAAAGGTGATGCCGTGAGCCCGATGAACGTGATCTATTGCCTGGTTCAGTCTGTCCGGCAAGGTGATGACACGATTTTCGGCGATCCGCAGAACACGCTCATCGACGTCGTCCGGCGGTCGGTTGTAAGGCAATTTCATCGCCACCGTCGCAGCCGAGAGACGCTGGCGCCAAAACTGCGCCGTCTCTTCATCGGCACAGCGTTGCGGGTCGAACTGCCCCAGGGTGTAGTGCCAGTACTCTTCGCCCAGCGGCTCGTCCAGCGGGATTTCACGCTTCGCCAGCGCGGTGTACCGGCGCATCAAGTCGGTAAACAAAAGCGTCGTGGTGAAAGCGTCGGCGAGACTGTGGTGGGTGACAAAGCCGAAATACCAGTGGCCGGCGGTCTTTGTCAGCCATAGGTGGAACAGCGGCAATTCGCCCAGCTGCAGCAGGCGATTTTTCCGCTCCAGGATAAACCGTTGAAAGGCTTCGGGCGATGGCATTTCGACGACCTGAAACACCGGCCGGCCTTCGGCTTCGACGAGCTGCGCCCAGCTCGATGGCCCCGACTGCACGTAACGTGTGCGCAGCAGGTCGTGGCGGCGGATCAAACTCACCAGCGCCGACTCGAGCAGGGACACGTCCAGGTCGTCGAGGCTCGATTGGTAGACGTGGTGAATGTTCCAGGCCGACTGTTGCATCACCTCGGAGTGATAGAGATTTCGCTCCTGCTCCTGGGAGACGGGGGCGATCAGTACCCCCATCGGGCAGTGGCGCAACAGGCTCTCGCGAGCGGGGACATCGAGCCGTTCAATCTCCGCGGCCACATCGATCGAGCGGTGCGCGACAAAGTAAGAATGACTGGAGCTGTTGAACACAGCGATGCCGCGCTCGAGCAGGTAGGTCAACGCCGGGCGGCAATGCATCAACCAATCCTCGGGCATTAACCAATCCTGGGGTGTCAACCCGTCCGCAACCGCCGTAGCGCTCTGCGGGTCGCGATCGCCATCGGCGTCGCGGCGCACCCGGCGGATAACGTGAAGGGCCTCGGGCAATGCTTGCAGACGCTCGAAGAACCAGCGCGTTTGCTGCGTAAACTCCTTCTCCGCCGCCTCCGGCCGCGGCGCACCGATCCGCTGTTGCGGTTCGCGGGGGATGGCGCCTTCACGATCGGCGAGGCGAGCCAGCGCATTCAGGCTGTCATTGGCGGTCAGATCCGCAAGTTGCAACGCCAGGCCGAAACGCTCGTTGATCAGCGCCAGCAATCTCATACTCATCAGAGAGTCGAGCCCATAGCGGCTTAGCGGCGAGGTTGGATCCATCTCCTCGGCGCGGTAACCGCTGATGTCCTGAATCAGTCGTTGAATGATCGTCCGACTGGAGGCCGGTTGCTCCGCCCTCCCAGCTTCCAGCCCGCTCTCCATCCAACAATGCCTTTTTTCGAACGGATAGCCGGGCAACGACAGGGGGACTTTCTCCTGCACCAAAAAATGTCGCTCCAGGTCGATGGCACCGCCGCTCCGGTACTGGGCCGCCAACGCGTAAAGTTCGCTGTGCCCCGTCGCGGGTGCTTCGCCGCCGCGGGCCGCCGTATCGCCAGCAAGATATGCAAGCTGGGCAAGCAGCTCGTCGCGGGTCGAAACCACCAGTGCACAGCGGTGCTCGGTAAAATGACTGCGTCGCAATAGCAAATTCGCCGAAAGCTGGCCCAGGTTCACCTGCCGGTGCTCGAGAAACGCCAGGAGCTCGCGACAACGCTGGGTCAGCGCCGATTGCGTTTTCGCGGAGAGCGCTATCAGCACCGGACCGTTCGTGGCATCCGGTGCCGCCGGCGGCATCACCGCTTCGGCCACGACCATGTGCACATTGGCTCCCGTGGAGCCAAAACTGTTGACCGCGGCGCGCCGGGGTGCGCCGTTGGGGGCCGGCCAGGGCATCGCGTGCCGATGGATATAAAAGGGGCTGCTCTCCGGCTCCAGCGCGGCACTGGGCTGCTCGGCACGCAGGGTGCCTGGAATTTCCCCATGCTTGAGAGCCAGGACGGCCTTCATCAGATGCGCCATGCCGGAGCACTGATAGGCGTGCCCGATATGGTTCTCGACCGTCCCCAGAGCGCAGTACGCGCGCTTGTCGGTATATCGGCGAAAGGCATCTACCAGGGCCTGGATCTCCACCGTATCGCCGAGCGGCGTGCCGGTGGCGTTGGCCTCGACGAGGCCGATTGTCTCGGGCTGGATCCGGAACCGGCGATAGATATCCGAGATCAGCGCCGTCTGCGCTTTGCCGCTCGGCGCCGCCATACCGTTGGTCTTGCCGTTGTGATTGTGGCCCCAGGCCTCGATGACGGCGTGGATACGGTCGCCGTCGGCCAGTGCCGCTCGGAGCGGTTTGAGCACCACGGCGCACACGCCCTCGCCCACGGCCATACCGCCCGCGCGCTGGTCGAGCGCCAGGCACTGCCCGTCCCGCGACAACGTTCCGGAACGCCAGGCCGCGTGGATAAGATTGGCCGTACTCTGAATCAGCACGCCGCCAGCCAGCGCCACTTCGCACCGGCCCAGGGTCAGATAATCGCAGGCCTGTGCCAGCGCCAGCAGCGAGGAGGCGCAGCCGGCGTCCACCGACAGGCAGGGGCCGGCCAAATTGAGGCTGTAAGATACCCGCCCAGGGATGGCCGACGTCGTCACATGGGGAGAGACACCGCTGTGGGCCTGGATCCGAAGGGTGTAATCGCCGCCGCCACCGCAGAACACGCCCCAGTTTTTTCCCGCGAGCGACAGAGGGTCGACGCCGGCGTCTTCGATGGCCTTCCAGCTCTCTTGTAGAAAGAGCCGTTCGGCGGGGTCGGCCAGCGCGGCCTCGTTCGGCGGTATATTGAAAAACAGTGGATCGAATTTCTCGATATCCGGTAGAAATCCGCCCTGATTCACTTCGACTGTGGGCAGGTCCCAGCCGCGTGTGCTCGGCAGCGGCGCGAGTGCGCAGCGGTCTGACTTCAGTAGATCATAAAACTGTTCGAGCGTCTCGGCGCCGGGAAAGCGGCCCGACATGCCGATGATGGCGATGGCTTCGCCGCCGTGTTCATCGGGCTCGGGCCGTTTCAATGCCGGGGTTTTCGTCGGCAGTTTTGCCACTTCAGGAGGAGCATCCAGAATTTCAACCGGTGCCGCGAGTATGGCCGCGATTCGCTCCGCCATGCGTTCGACCGCGGCATCGCTGCTGAGCAGGTCGAAATGATTACCGCCTTCCGCCTCGAAGGTTGTCATGCCCGGGAGTAGGGCCTGCCAGGGCTCGAAAAAAGGCAACAAACCGCCCTTGGCGCGTTGAACCCTGACGAGATAGTCGGGATTGTAAACCCCGGTGGACACCGCCTGGCCGCTGCGGCTGCGCAGAAAAAACGCGCGGGGCACACGGGGCAACTGCGCCCGCTCCGCGGACCGGGGCGACGCCCGATAACCCTGCAGCGCCCGGAGGTTGGCCGAATGAATGGCGGCCATGGATTGCAGCCGCTGTTTGAGATAGGGCTTTTCCGGCGTTACGCCGCGGCCTTTGATCAGGCTAACCAGGCGCTCGACCAGCGACTCTTCGCCGTGACCCCACAGCTGTTGCCCATTGCTCCTTGCTTCGCCCGGGGATTCGAGTTCATCTCTGCGAATCTCCAGGTCGCTCCACTGGATGTAGCCGGCGGCCTTTCTGGCGCGGAAATCGGCTTCGAGATGCAACAGGGCAATCAATAGAAAATTGGCGTTCATCACATGGTTTTCAACCCAGTCGCTAGCCCAGAGCGCGGCGTCTTCGTCCGTCTCGATGAGCGGCGCCTCCACCAGGAACAGCGTGTGGACGCTTTCGCCCTGCAGCTGAAGTTGTCGCGCGGTCTCGTACGCGGCGGCACCGCCCATGGAGGCGCCGATGAGATGCTTCGGCCTCCCCGGTTCGAGCGCGGCGAGGATGCCCGCGTAGTGACGACCCATCGTCTCCACCGTGGCCAGCGGTTCCTGCCCGCTCAGCAATCCTCTCGACCGGATGCCGATCACGCGAAACCGCCGCGCCGCGAACTCCGCCAGTTTGGTGTAGATACCAACGTCCCCGGACATGGGGTGGATACAGAACAACAATGGCCCGTCGCCCTCGATCTGCAGGGGCACGATTTCATCGTAGCGCTGGCGCAGCGCGGCCAAATGCGTTTTGAAATCGGCCGGCTGCGGCTCGGCGCTCAGTGGCCGCGGCAGCGGCCGCGGTTTTTCAATTTCCTGCCCGGAAAGATATTCCGCCAGGGCGGCGATGTTTGGGTAGTCGAATACCAGTGTCTCGCGCAAAGGCCGGTCGAACTTTGCCGACAACGCGCGCATCAAGCGTAGCGATTGAATCGAATCGAGCCCGAGTTCGGTGAATGTCGCTTCCGCATCCAGGGGCTGTTCATCGCCGATCAGGAGTTGTTGCCGAATTTCCCGCATCAGCAGGCTGCCGGCCGCCGCCCGGGTCATCCGTTGCCCGTTCACCCCTTCTCGGTTCGAAGGCGGTGGGGTTTGGGCCTCGGGGCTTCGATGCCGTGGTTGCGCGTTCTGCGATTGTGGGAGCTGCAATATCGACGGCAGGCGGGAAACTTCGCCCGCGAGCACCATCACGCGCGCCCTCCTTCCCGTCAACGCGCGCCGGAGCGCCCCCATCCCGGCGGCCGTCTCCAGCGGCGCGATGCCGTTGTCGCGCCGAAGGATTTCCAGGCGGCCGGCCTCCACCCGCATTCCGCCCTCGCGCCACAATGGCCAATTGATCGACAACGTGTGTCCGCGGCGCACGCCCGCCGCCACCAGCCGGTTGCGGTAGTCCGCAAAGGCGTCCATGAAACCGTTCGCCGCGGCATAATCCGCTTGTCCGGGATTGCCCAGTGCGCCGGTGCTCGACGAAAACAGCAAGAAGAAATCGAGGTCCATATCGCGCGTGGCCCCGTCGAGCCACTCGGTACCGGCCACCTTCGGCGACAGGACGGCGCGGAATTGCCGGCTTGTTTTGTTGACGATGAAGCCATCTTCGACAATGCCCGCGCAGTGAATGACGCCGGTGAGCCGCCCATACCGAGATTCGATATCAGCGATCAGCTTCTCGACATCCTCCCGGCGGCTCATATCGGCTTGTCGATAGCCCTGCCCGGCGGCAAGCCGTGCTTCCATCCTGGCGTCGGGCGCGGAGCGGCCGCACAGAATCAACCGGGCCTGCGGGGCGCTGGCCGAGATGTCATTGGCGAGCAGGCGGGCGAGTTCTCCGCTGCCACCGGTGATCAGGTAGACGCCGTTATGGCGCCAGGGAATTCTGCCATCCTCCGCGTCGACCGGTCCATTCTCCAGGGGCACCCAGCGCATGACCTCGCGCTGCCCTTGCCGGTAGCGAATCTGTCGATCCCTCGACGCGCGGCGGTTCTCCGCCAAGATATCCGCCAGCCGTCGTCGGGAGGGCGAGCCTTCTACGTGAATCAACTGGGCGACCAGCGCGGGGTTTTCCCATTGGGCAGTGCGCAGCAATCCCGTCAGATTGGTCAACGGAGAGTCGTCCCCCTCGCCGCAGACCACCAACTGCAGCAGGATTTCCGCCTCCGGTTTGCGGCTCAGAATCCCCTGCAGCCGCTCGAAAACCTGTAGCGCGATGGCTTCGTAACGCTCGCACGGAGTTTGGGCATCGAATTCGTCGGTCGAATGCACATCGGTCGAGCGTTCATCGACGGAGAATTCGCGGATCGAGCTTTCATTGGCGCGGCACACCCACTGGATCCGTTCGGCAAAATCCAGTTCTTCCGCTGTTTCCGGCAGCGGTGAAGCCAGCCAAATTGGTTCGAAGCTGGCTGTGCCAATGGCCTCCGGTGCGACGTTTACCTCCCTGTTTTCTTCCCGGGCAGTTCGACGCTCGGCGCCCGTGCCGCGCGTTTGCCAGTAGTGCCCGCGCGCGAACGCGTAGGCCGGGAGGGAGATCCGGCGGCGCGGACCTCCCGCCAGCATCTCGCCGTCGATGTGGTAGCCGCGGCAGTAAAATTCGCCCAGCCCCAAGAGTATGTCGCGATAAGAGGAAGGATCCCGTATCAAATCGGGACTTCGTTGCAGCAATTCGGCGATGTGATTCGCCACCACTTTCTGCTCGCTGAACTCGCGCGGCACCACGCCCTCGAACAGCGTCCGCCGCTTTCCTTCGCCGAACCGATTCAACTGCTCTCTGGCGTCGTCGATCGACGTCACCACCAGGGCGCAGCGGTGACGGAAGTGGGTGCGCCCCTCGAGCAAGGTGTAGCCGATGGCGGCGAGTCCCCGCCGCGCCAGGGTTTCGTCCCCGAGCGCCCGCCCGAGCGAGCGCGCGTTTTCCGTGAGCGCCGCCGCTGTCTTTGCCGAAAGCACCAGCAAGTGGTACGGCGGTTCCGTCCCGTCACCGGCCCCGGTTACAGGCTCTCCATCGAACTCCTCCAACACCACATGGGCGTTGGTGCCGCTGATCCCGAACGCGCTGACCGCGCCGCGCCGCCGCTCACCGGCCCCGACCTGCCAAGGCCGATTCGCCTTGTTGACGAAGAACGGGCCTTTGCCCCATTGAATGAAATCGTTCTCCTCTTCGCAATGAAGGCTCGCGGGAATGGTCCGGTGGCGAAGCGCCTGCACCATGCACAGCAGGCTCACCAGCCCGGAGGCCGCAAAGGTGTGGCCAAGGTTGGACTTGGTCGAGGTCAGGGCGCAAGCGTCGCGCGCTGGCGCACCTTGGAAGGCATCGTTGAGGGCGTTGACCTCCACCGGATCCCCCAATGACGTGCCGGTGCCGTGCGCGATAATGTAGCCGATATGGGCGGCTTCGATACCCGACTTGGCGTGAACCCGGCGAATCAGCTCGGTCTGGGAAAGCCGGTTCGGCGCCGTGATGCCGTTGGTTCGGCCGTCGTGATTGATGCCGCTGCCGAGCAACATGGCGTGAATGGGATCGCCGTCGGCGAGGGCGCGGGAAAGGCGCTTGAGCACCACCACGGCAACCGCCTCGCCAGGCACCAGCCCATTGGCGCGTTTATCGAAGGGCCGGCACTCCCCGTCCGGCGACAACATGCCAGCCCGCGCCATGTCGAGTAGCGGGCCCGGTGTCAGGAGCAGGTTGACCCCCGCGGCCAGCGCAGTGTCGCACTCGTCGCTATAGAGACTCTGGCAGGCCTGATGCACGGCCACCAGGGCCGAGGAACAAGCGGTGTTGATGGCCATGACCGGCCCTTTGAAATCGAGAAAGTAGGCCAGGCGGGCGGCGAGTATCCCGGTGTGATTGGAGGCTATCGAAGACTCCTTATCCAGATCTACCGAATACTCTTCACCCAAGCGATGGTAGTCCCCCTCCTCCACGCCGACGAACATGCCCATGCGTTGACGCTCGATTTGCCGCGGCCCGTAGGCGGCATTTTCCAGCGCATTCCAGGCTTCCTGCAGCAGAAGGCGCTGGCGGGGATCCATGCTGTTGGCTTCGCGCGGGGAGAGCTCGAAAAACTGCGGATCGAATTCCGCCACCCCGGAGATCATGCCGGCCCATTGGGGCAACGGCCGATCGGCACCTTCACCTAGGGAGCCGCCATACGCTGGCCAGTCGAAACGATCGGCGGGAATTCTATCGACCGCATTGATTCCCTCGGCAAGAAGCTTCCACAGTTCGTCCACCGTGCGGGCTTTGGGAAATCGGCCACTCATGCCGATGATGGCGATCGGCTCCGACGTATTCGACGGGGCTTCTGCCCGAATCGTGGAGGCGGGGACGGGTCGTTGTTCCTGCCGATGATCTCGTTGTTCTCGTTGTTCCCCTCGATGCTCTTCGTGCTCTTCGCGATAGCAACGCGCCATGACCGGGCCGTGCTCGGTGAGGAAATAGTGCTCCAGTTGCTCCAGCGTTGAATGGGCAAAGAAAAGATCGGGGGTGATCGCAAGACCGTAGCGCTCCGAAAGCGCGCGCGCGTAATGGACCAGGCCGATCGAATCGAAACCGAAGTCCGTCAGTTGCGTCGTCTCGTCCAGGCGATCGCCCGGCACTTTGAGCAACGCCGTAATCATCTCTCTGAGGTCCCAGGCCAGGCAGTTTTCCAGCGGCCAGCCGTGCATGTGCGCCGCTCGGCCCAACCCGTTTTTGCCGCTGCTGTCCGAGCTGTCCGAGCCGGCGGCCGGCGCATCGGCAATCTGCGCCGTTTCTTGCTCCGCGGTCTCGACACCGAGAAAACGGCAAATCCGATCGGGTCGGCCTGCGAACACCAGAGGCTGGGTCGACTCCTGCTGCGCGCCGAGAAAACGGTCCAGCAGCGCCAGCCCTTCTCGCGTCTCCAACATCCGCTGGCCGCTGGCATTGAGGTACCGCGCCGCGACCCGATCGTCGCCAAAACCCATGCCGCCATCGCGCCACAGCGGCCAGTTGATCACGATGGTGCGCCCCTGGCGCTGCCCCTGCTCCCACAGCGCATTGCGGTGGCGGGCGTAGGCGATCATGAAACGGTTACCGACGGCATAGTTGCAAGCGCCGAAGTCACCCAATACGGCGGAAGTCGAGGAGAAGTAACACACGAATCGCAGCGGCTCCCCGGCCAGCACCTCATCGAGCACCTGTACGCCGCGGACCTTGGGGTCCAGAAATTTCTGGAACTCCCCTGGCGGCTGCTCGAAGAGTTTCCGCCCGGCCAGACCCGCGGCGTGAATCACACCATCGATCGGACCAAACCGCGCTCGGGCTTCCGCCAAACCTCGGCGAAGCGCGCTGGCGTCACTAACATCCGCCTCCAGATAAAATGGATTGCAATTGTGCTGCTCCAACGCCGCAAGCTGGCTCCGTTGTCGCTCACCCAACGGAGACCTTCCGTTCAAAATCAGATTGACGGGTCCCTTGGCCGCCAGGTGCCCGGCGACGATAGCCCCCAGGCCGCCGCAGCCGCCAGTAATCAGTATGGTTTCCGTCATCGTGTTGCCGCCCCTGTTTGCAACTCTTCTGCAAGCGGGCGAATGCGCAATTCGCGCGGCATCTGCCCCTCGTACAACACGCTGCTGGTCTCCGCCTTGGTGAGTTCGCGCCACAGCATTGGCCACCAATCAGCCCGGTCGCCACCGCCTTGCTCCCGGATAAGCGCCGTCACCCGGGTGTCCGGCCACGCCAGGCCGATGGATCGCTCGAAACCGATCCAGGATTCGAGGTGACTGCGCTGCAGGCCGTCGCTGTATTCACCGGCGAGCACGATGCGGCGGGGATGGATCGCCGCCAGGTTCAGGGATTGAAGGATCGTCGCGATACCGGCCGCGTCTTCGATGAAGGCCGGATTTTCCAGCGGCCACAAATACAGCATGGCATCCACATCGGCTGCGGCCCCGGCGACGCGCTGGAAGGCTTCCCGGAAGCTGTCCCTGTTGCCGGGCTCCACCCGCCAACTTGCCCCGGAAGAGGATACCGTCGTGGAAATGAAAGAGGTCTTTATGGCCGGACTCTTTGCCTCGAGATAGCGGCGCAGGTGCTGCTGCTCCGCGCTGTCCGAGAGAAAGCAGAGTACACTGCGCGGAGTCCACGCCACGCGATGACGCGCATCGGGCCGGGCGGTGACGGGTTGCCAAGTCTCCTCGAAACATAGCAACTGGCCCATGCCGGCTGGGGGGCCGGCAGAGTTCAAGGAGGCTGGGGGATCCGCGCGAAGGACGATCTCCGACGGCGCACTGTCTGCCACCGATGCACTGCGGGGCTCCACCCAGTAGCACTCCCTGGCGAACGGATAGGTAGGCGCGCTGATCCGCCGCGGTCTGCGCGCACCATGAAGTCCGTTCCAATCGACATTCAAACCTTTCACCCACAGCTCGAGAACCTTGGCGAACTCCTTGCCCTCCATCCATTTGCCCACCGCTTCCCGCAGGTCTTCATCGGCTCCGGAGTCCGTCACGATCTCTTTGTTCTTCTTGACCTGCCCTGAATAGACGCCTTCCGTGCCATCCCTGCCTTCGATGAATTCCTCGAGCTTTTGAGCCAACTCCGGCTTTGAATGAACGACCACCCCCAAACGCACGTCCATCGCGTCCCGCCCCACTTGCAACGTGTAAGCAAGATCCTCGAGACTGGTTTTCGACCCCAGCCCCATATCACTTCGAACGAAGTGCAGAAGGTTCTTCGCATAGTCGCGCAAGCGATCCCGGCTCTTGCCGGACAATACGACGACCGCTGGCTCGGAGGCTTCCGTGACAGTAGCGCCGTTGACGCTCGCCCCCTCACTGGGCGTCGCCCGGTATTCTTCCAATACGATATGGGCGTTCGCCCCGCCGAAACCGAAGCTGCTCACGCCCGCGCGGCGCGGCAGCGTCTTGCCGGCATCATCCCGCAAAGCCTCCCATCGCTTCGCTTCTTGCACGACATAGAATGGACCGCCTCGCAGGTCGATATACGGATTTATCTCTTTGCAATGAAGACTCTCCACCAGCATCTCGTGCTTGAACTGCAGAAGCACCTTGATGACCCCGGCCACACCGGATGCCAATTCCAAATGGCCGATATTCGTCTTCACGGAGCCTATTCCACAATGTGGTCCGGCCACCGCCGCATCACCACTTTGCCGATAGAGCTCCACGAATGCGTTCTTTAGCGCGTCGATTTCAATGGGATCTCCGAGTTTCGTGCCAGTCCCATGCGCCTCGATGTATCCAACGGAGCGCGGATCCATGCCGGCTTTTCGATACGCCCGCACCAACAGCTCCGCCTGGGCCTTCGGGTTTGGGGCCGTGAGCGAATTGGCCCGGCCGCCGTGGTTCTCGACACTGGCGCGAATCAGTCCATAGATGTGATCTCCCGCAGCTTCAGCCGCTTTCAATGTTTTCAGAAAGAGTATGCCCACGCCTTCCCCACGCGCGTAGCCATTCGCCAGGCTGGAGAACGTCTTGCATCTACCGTCCTCGCTGAGCATGCCCTCCTTGTTGAATCGAATATAGGCATCCGGCGTGACGAGTGTGTTCACGCCACCCACGAGAGCCTGATCACAGTCGCCCGCTTCGATCGCGACAATCGCCCTGTGCATGGCTACCAGAGACGACGAGCAGGCGGTGTCAATGGGCTCGCTGGGGCCGTGAACATTCAAGAAATAGCTCATGCGATTGGGGCCGATCGACGGTGCCATCCCGGTCGCGGTGTAGCGCTCGACGGCGCGATTCGAGCGAAAGATCAAACTGTCGTAGCCGTTGCTGGCCGTGGCGACGAAAATTCCCGTGCGACTCCCCGAAAGACTGGCCGCCGAATAGCCCGCATCCTCCATCGCCAGCCAGATGTAGGTCATCAAAAGCCGCTGCTGGGGATCCATGATCTCGGCTTCCCGATGGGATATGCCGAAAAATAGCGGATCGAACTCATCCACGCCTTCGATGAAGCCGCCCCACTTGATATTCGTCTTGTCATTCCCTTGGAGGGGATCCCCGAAGTATGCCTTCCAATCCCAGCGCTGTTTCGGAATCTCTTGGATGCAGTCCTTGCCGGCCCGCAGGTTGTTCCAGAATTCACCTAGATCTGCCGCCATGGGAAATTTTCCACTCATCCCCACGACGGCAAAGGGTTGCGGCCCATTCAGGGACGGGACCACGGTAGGCGGTGCGGGCGGTGCAGGACGAGCCGCTGGATTGGCGAATCGAGCGCGGCGCTTCGAGACTCCAAGATGCTTCTCGAGTTCACCATCGCCATCGTCCCGGCGAGGGCCGTCGTCGGCATGCACCTCGCTCTCGCCTGCTTCCTCGTGGCTTCGCTCCTGGGGTGAAATCGTGAACTGTCGTGCAACGGCGTCCCGGTGCTCGTCGACCAGGTACTTCGCGAAGCTGCCGATGCTCGAGTACTCGAAAAAGATCGTGGGGGTCAATCCCAGGCCATACCGCTGATTGAGTCGGTTGGCGAGATCCGTAAACGAGATGGAATCGAAACCATACTCGCTCAACTCGCTCTCGACATCCAGGTCTCCTGCTCTGAGCTTCGTCGCTTCACAGATCACCTGGATCAAATTCTGCTGGACCTTGTCGAGCAAATCGCCAGTCTCGATTGCCGCAGATGGCGTCACGGGCGCGGCTTCGGGCCCGGGCTGCACATGTCGCTCGGCCGGCAACAGCTTCCGCGTCATACGCTCGAGCATACCTTCCACCACCATGACCCGCGGCTCGCTCGAGGCCAGGCATCGGTAGAAGGCCGCCATACCGGACGACGTCTGCATCGCCGTTATGCCGACTTTCTCTCTCAACATCCGCGCGCTGGCGTCGTCGCTCTTCATACCCCCGTCCCGCCAAAGGGGCCAGTTGATCGACAACGTGCGGCCCGTGCGCTGGTTCGCCTCCTCCAACGCATTTCGGTAGTCGGCAAAGGCGTCCATGAACGCGTTGGCCGTCGCATAATCCGACTGCCCGACGTTTCCCATCTCCCCCGCGCCGGACGAAAATACGACGAAGAAGTCGAGGTCCAATTCCTTGGTGACGTCGTCCACGTTCACGAGTCCGCCCACCTTCGGCGAAAGAACTTCGTGAAATTCGGCCCCCGTCTTTTTCACGATGAAGTTGTCTCGAAGTACACCCGCTGCATGGACTACCCCTTGTAGGCCACCAGACTCGCTCTTGATCTCGTTGACCAACGCCTCGACAGCGCGCCGATCCGACACATCGACGGTTTTGTAGACAACCCGGGATCCCAAACGTTCCAGCGCTTCGAGATGCGCTTTGCGCTCGGGGCTCAATGCCGAGCGACCTGTCAGGACCAAGGTCCCCGAGCGAATCCGTTCGGCGATCTCGGTGGCGAAAATCAGGCCCAATCCTCCGGCGCCGCCCGTGATCCAATAGACGCCGCCGGTCCTCCAAGGCAAGTTGTCCACTTCAGGGACGACGGCGGCGGCCAACGATGCCACGCAACGTTTCCCGCCTTCATAACGAATCCGTTGGTCCTGCGGCGACCGCGCGTTTTCCCGCAGTCTGTCGATTAGCTCCGGCGCCGATTCGTCCCCGTCGACCTCGATCACTTGCCCCACGAGCCGCGGGTGCTCCAGCTGAGCCGATTTCAACAATCCCGAGACCGCGGAAAAGGTCCGGTCGCGGCCGCCGCCGGGAACCAAAACCTGGACCAACACCTCCCCTTTGAGTTGCGTCCGCAGAATCTCTTGGATGGCTTCGAACAGCCGCACGGCGCAGTGTTCGAAACGCCGGTACCAAGGCCTCGAGCTCTCGAGAGGAGTTGGCTGCAGAGTCCCCGCGGAATCAAGATTTACGAAGGAGGTCGGGGCGAGGTCACCTGGCAGCCCGCGCAGATCTCGATCGAACCCGCACAGAAAGACGTGAGTCTGCGCGTATTCTCGCGGCGATTCCGCGCAAGAAGCCGGCTTTTCCTCCCAGGTGGGTCGCAGGAGCAGTGTGCCGATAGGCTCTGCACTCTCCGATTCAGCGCTTTTGAGAATCCTGGATGAGAACCCTTTCAGCCTCACGCAAATGTTTCCCTGCTCATCGCACAGGTCGATATCGACCTTTTGGAGCATCTCCGACGCCGCGCCGGTGTCGGCCGCGAGATTCCCCACGGAGCGTATCCAGGCCCACATCGACTCCTGGCACGGCGCCATCACCTCGAGGCTCTCCAGCGCAAATGGCAACGAGGGGCGCGACCGGCGCTCTGCCGCAAGACGGTGCAGCAAGACATCGCTGTTGCCGATGCCAATCGTTGCCTGAAGCGCCGAGTCCAAGATGCTCGGGTGAAGGCTGAATTGACCCTTCGTCTCCGTCACGCAAGCGGGCAACTTCAACTTCGCCAGCACTTCACGCTCGCCGACATGGATTCTCTCGAGCCCACGGTGGGCCGGACCATAGTCGATTCCCATGGCACTGAAGGCGGCATAACAGGCCTGCGGGCTGAGAGCGTTCCCATCCAGCCCGGCCTGAAGGGCTCGCAGATTCAACGGCGAGGGCTGGTCCGCCGCGGTCAGCACCGCAACACCCTGGCTGTGCACGACAGCCTTTTCGGCGGAGCTCGGGGGATGAGTATAAATCTCGTAGGCAATACCCCCGTCCTCCCGTGGAGACAAACCTATGTGGACTTCGGCGGGTTCGTCGCGCACGGAAATCGGCCTTGCCCATACGACATTGGTCAGTCGAATGCCATCGAGACGACCCCCTCCATCAACTGCGCCGTTGGCGCGACCTCCCCCGCAAGCTCGCTGCACCGCGGCCAGCGCCATCTCGAGGTAGGCGACGCCGGGCAGTACCTTTTGGCCCTTCACCTGATGATCGTTCAGGAAAGGCTCGTCGCCGCTAAATCGGGAACTGAATCGCTGCTCGGAAAGATCCGAGGTGTTTGCGTGGAGGAGCGGGTGCAGCAAACTTGAAAGAGGAAGAGCGGATGCTGGAGCTCCGAGCGTGGTGTTGTCGATCCAATAGCGTTCCTCCGCAAACGGATACGTGGGTAGACTGATTCGATAAGGCCCGCGGCGATCGTCCGGTGCATTCCCGGTCCGGTCCGCGAGCTCTGGATAAAGTAGCGCCCAGTCGACGTCCACCCCCTTCGCCCACAACTCCGCGAGCTTGACGAGCGTTCCCTGTTGGACCCACCTGCGAACCTGATCGCGCCAGTGCTTATCGCCTTTGACGAGCCGCAGCCCGTCGGCCGTTTTCTTCACATCCCCTCGACACCACGTTCCTCGTTCTCCGCGCGGGCGGTCGTCGTCCGCATCGAGGAAGGCTGCCAGGTCGTCGATCAGTTCATCCAGGCTGTGAACGAGAAAGACGACCCTGCTGCTCATCTCTTCCCGCCCGACCTGGAGGGTGTACGCGAGATCCGTCAGCTCAATCCTTGCCCGCGACGTCTTATCTTCGCGGAGGTGCATCAAAAGATTGCGGGCGGCCTCCCGCAATCGATCCCGATTCTTGGCTGACAGCGGCACCATTCGGGCCGAACCCGCGACGTGGACTGCGCGCGCCTTCGGCGCCCTTCGAGCGGGGCCCTCCTCAACCACGACGTGAGCATTGGTGCCGCTGAATCCAAAGGAACTGACCGCCGCGACACGCGGCTCGGCCGCGGCCCAGTCTTTCAGCGCCGTATTGATGTAGAACGGACTGTCGGCGAACGAAATGGCCGGGTTCGGGGCCTGATAGTGGATCGTCGCGGGTATTTGCCGGTGCTCGAGCGAGAGCAGAGCCTTGATCATCCCGACGAGCCCGGAGGCAAAGCCCGTATGCCCGATA
Organism: Sorangiineae bacterium MSr11367; assembly: GCA_037157805.1. Lineage (NCBI taxonomy): Bacteria > Pseudomonadati > Myxococcota > Myxococcia > Myxococcales > Pendulisporaceae > Pendulispora > Pendulispora rubella. The sequence continues at coordinate 9,833,861 of CP089983.1, forward strand.
TTCGACTTCACCGATCCGAGGGCACAGAAGGACTTCTTCCGCGTGAACTGCCTGAAGGCCTTGTTCATCGCGTCCGCTTCGATAGGATCGCCCAATGTCGTCCCGGTGCCGTGCGCTTCGAACATCGTGATGGTTTCCGGATCGATATTGAACTGCCGATAGATCCCGGCCTCCAACTCCATCTGAGCTTTGCCACTAGGGGCTGTAATTCCGTTCGTTTTGCCGTCGTAATTGATGCCCGACCCTTTGATGACGCCATAGATATGGTCATTGTCGGACAGAGCCGACGACAACGGCTTCAACACGATCGCGCAGACGCCTTCGGAAAAGATGGTTCCATCCGCCCGACCATCGAATGAGAAGCATTTTCCCTTCGCGGAGAGTGCGTAGGTTCGAGACAGATATCGGTAGGCATTTGGGGTTACCATGAGGTTCATCCCCCCGACGACAGCCATTTCCACTTGGTTCGTCCCGATATGCATGCAAGCTTCGTGGACGGCGACCAACGCGGAAGAGCAGGCCGTCTCGATACAGATGCACGGTCCTCTCCAATCGAACAAATATGCGATGCGGCTGCACTCCAACGAGGGGACCTGCACATTGTCCCCCGAGTAATCCCCGACGCTCGCACCGACGAAGACCCCTACCTTCTTTCCCGACAACGAACTCGCCTTGTAGCCGGCATCTTCGATCGCTCGCCAGGTCTCCTGTAGAAGGAGCCTATACTGAGGCTCCATCTGTTCGGCTTCTTTCGGCGACATATTGAAAAACGACGGATCGAAGCGGTCGATATCGTCGATGAAGCCCGCATAGCGGGAATATATTTTCCCTGCCTTGCCGGGCTCGGGATCGAAGTTGCGATCGATATCCCAACGATCTTTGGTAATTTCCTTGACGCTATCGACGCCGTTTTGCAGATTTTCCCAGAATTCGCGAATATTCCTGGCACCGGGGAATCGTCCAGAGATGCCCACCACGGCGACGGGTTCAGGCACCTGATTTCTGGCGCTCTCGGAGCGAACATCGGTCTTCGAGGAACCCGAGCCTCCGGCGCCGCCTTTCCGCAGAATGCTTTCCAACTTTTGCCGCGCTTCTGCCGGCGAGATGCGCTTCTCCTTCAGGTCCAGCAAAATGGCTCTCTGCTCCGCCTTATCCGGATCCTGATGCGGCTGCCGCCGATCTTCGCCCTCCGGTCCCGCGCCCAGCCAGCGCCGGTGCGACAGGGTCGGAAGCTCATTGACGGCGTCCGCCGTCTTGAGCATGAGAGCCGACAAGAAATTGCAGAAATTATCGTGAATCGTTTCAACGTCCTTCTGCGACAGGAGTCGGGAATCGTAAAACCAGGAGCAGTCGTCTCCGCTTTCCGAAACCGCGAATTTCAGATCGAAGTCGCCCTTCGATGCCCCGGCAACGCCAGCTTCTTCGACAACGATGGAGAGTCGCGTCGGTGACGCACCTTGATATCGGGCCCCGAGGTCGCGCAGATACGTCCTGGAGGCTTTTGTCGACTCCAGCCGCGCGATAATGTCGTCAATGGCTTCCGTTATCTTTTTGTTGCCATTGACATCGAGGACCCATGGGACGGGATACGCGAAGAAGGATTCCAGGCCGCGGATTTCGTCGTGCAACTTCCGATGACCAAAACCGACGCAGAAATCGCTCTTACCGGACGAACAAGACAGGTAGATGACATATGCCGCGAACAAGAAGTCGTTGACGCGCCAGGTGTCGTGGGCCTTCAGAAACGCTTCGATCTCGGACGAGCGAAGTATGCCCCGATGACACGCCATCCCAGCACCGGCCGCCGCATCACCCGACCTCGCCGAGGCGATCGCCAGTGGCGTCGTCTCGTGAAGCCGCCTTCTCCAGGCGTTCTCGTACCTGGCGAGCGACTCTGCCAGAACTGCGACGCGCTCTCTCTGGTCCGACCGCATATCATCGAAGCGATGGCCCGGAGATAACTTGAACCGAGTTGCGAAATCGAGGGCGGACACCTTCTCGCCATCGATAGTGCGAAGTTGCCGAATCACTAGGTCACACGAAGAAGTGGCAACGACCAACGCATTGTCCCGAATCTCAATGATAGTTCCCGCCGCAGCATTGGACTTCGCGGAGAGTGCCTGCAATTTGTCCACCACCAACCAGCTGTCCTCGACGATCAGCTTTGCCGATGACAGGGTATTGTCATAGCCGCCAAAATCGAGCGCCCGTACGAGGGCTTCCATGTCTTGTCCACTCATCTGCCAAGACAGGATCCCCGCCCCTGTTGGCCTTCTGGACGCGGGGAAATAACTGCGCTGGTTGAAATCCTGTTGTCGCCCGCGGATTTGGTCCGTGCCCAATTCGCGGATCATCTCGGCGAAGGCCTTGACGCCGGCGCCGAAGCACTTCGCGTTGAGGCTCAGCGTCGTCTCGGTCGGGCTGACGGGGATGATGACCTGCTTCAGGATCTCTCCCCCATCGATCTTGTCAGCCACCATCGTGTGCCATGTAATCCCATGCTCCCGCTCCCGCTGCATCAGCGCCCAGGACGTTGCGTGTACCCCTGCGTATTTCGGCAACGGTGCGTCGTGGAAGTTGATCGCATACTGGCGCGGAGTGGATAAAATCTCGTCGCGCAGAATCACTCTGTTGGCGATACTGAAGAGGTAATCGTAGGGAGTCTGGCGCAAAACCTCGATGGCCGCGGTCGAGAAGCCACGCACGCCATTGGCCTGCGCCCATTGAAGCACTGCCGGGTCGGGCGAAATGATTCCCAGAATCTCGGACGACGCCTTGATGAGCTCTTGAGCGCATAGAACGGGCAGAGTGCCTTCGCCGATGACAAAGCAGCTAAATTTCCCGTGCATGAATGATCTCCAACAGATTTCCGATTGATGGGGCGCGCCTCGTCTCAGGGGGCGCCCCGCGGCCGCCTTTGCTCAGGATGGCGCCCACTCCCCGGTTGAAATCAATTCCAAGGCTTTCTCGACATCGAGCTGGTCGGCGTCCACCTGCGATAAGATGGCACTCAGATCGATCGACGGAGCATCACCGCGGCGGTCAGGCGTCTCCGGTGCGGTGCCGGGTTCCGTATGGTCCGCCAGTGCTTGAAAGGTAGGATAGTTGAAAACATCACTCACCTCCAACGAGAGCCGCAGTTGCTTTTGTAACTGCTGAACGAACTCGGCGATATTGACGGAATTCATACCCAATTCAAAAAATGGTCGATCGTCCTCGATTTCCGCAGTCTCCACGCCAAACAATTCCGAAAACACGGACTTCATTCGCGCCTTCAGGGCGTCGGTCCCCGTGAAGGCAGGGGCTCGGTCGAACGAGTCGGAAACCGCCTCTGCAGGAGTCCTCTTTACTTCCGTCTCCCGAACGTTCTCGATGGGCGCCGGCTTGGCCCAGTAGCTTTTTGCGAGAAAGGGATACGTGGGCGCGCTCATCCGGCGGGGTTCGTCTTGCCGATGAATGCTATCCCAGTCCACCTTCCCGCCTTGCACCCACCACTGGGACAATTTATCCAGATCCAGGTGTTCGCGCATTTCCAGGTCTGCCAGAGTCGGTGCAGAAGCTCCGATGCCCCGCTTCGCACGCCCTGCGTATAGACCTTCGACGTCCCGCCGGCCTCGAATGAAATCCTGCAGCTTGGCAGCGAGTTCCTTCACCGAATGCACACACACGGCCAAACGGCTTTCCATCGCCTCTCTTCCGACCTGCAATGTATAGGCAAGATCTCGCAACCACGTCCGGCCAACACGATCTGGCGCTGCGGAAAGTCCCCGATCTCGTTCCACGAATTGCAACTCTACAAATTGCAGCAGCTTCTCGGCGTAGACGCGCAGCCGGTCCTCGGACTTCGCCGACAGCACGACGAGATGCGGTTCCAAACGAGATTCGCCCTCCGCTGGCCGTGGAGCGGAGACGAACCCCGCCGGACGATATTCCTCCAAGAGGATATGAAGATTGACACCACTGTCGGCAAAGGAATTGACACCCGCCCTTACCGGCGCAGCCGCGTCTCTCTCCAGCGCACTAAAGGGAGTATTTTCCGCAAGGATATACAGCGGGTGGTCGTCTTCTTGCACATCGATGTATTCATTGACGGTGTCACAGCTGATCGTGGCGGGGAATCGCTTGTGGTGCAGCGACAAGGCGACCTTGATCAGACTGGCGACCCCGCTTGCTGGCTCGAGATGCCCGATATTTCCCTTCAGGCTACCCAAGCCGCAATGCTTTCCTCCCTGGCCGCGGGTGCCAAACACGCGCTTGATCGCTTCGTACTCGATGGCGTCACCCCACTTGGTGGCGTACCCATCGACTTCGATATAATCGATAGTATCTGACGCCACGTTCGAGCGCCGATGGCAGGCCTTGATGACATCGCTCAAAGCGTCGGGCTTCACGTCGGATAGAGATCTCGCCGACCCTCTATTGTTCTGCGAACACGACTTGATCACCGCGTAGATGCGATCGCCGTCCCGCTCCGCGTCCTCGAGCCTCTTCAGGACGACGATGCCGCATCCCTCCCCTTTGACATATCCGTTGGCACGGTCGTCGAAAACACGGCAGCTTCCGTCCGGTGACAGCAACTTGTTTGCAGCGACGTAATCTTCGGGAACCAAGTTGAGGCAAACACCACCGGCAAGCGCCAAATCGCTTTCGCCGTTGAGCAAGGAATAATAGGCCCGATTGATGCAAACGGCCGACGAGGCGCAATTTACATTCATGGCCTCACTCGGACCATTGAAATTGAAGGTGTAGGAAACGCGGTTTGCCAGATAATACGAAGGATTGGACGAACCGCTGCTGCTCAGATCCGCGTCGCTTCGATAGGCGCCAATCTTCCTGCAGTACTCACGATAGCCGGAATACTCATAGCCGATGAACACGCCCGTTCTCGAACCCGACAGGTCGGCCATGTCCAGACCGGCATCCTCCATCGCATGATAGGACTCCTGCAGGACGATTCTTTCCTGAGGATCCATTGTTTCCGCGTCTCTGGGTGTGATGTTGAAGAACAGAGGATCGAAATGGTCGGGGTTGTCCACGAACGCCCCCCACCTGGAGACCGCCCGCTCGAGTCCTTCTGAGTCGCCATCCAGCTTGGCCGCGGGATAGTCTTTCCAGTTCCACCGCTGCGACGGTATCTCGCGGATACTGGTCTTCTTGTTCATCAGGTTGCGCCAGAATTGCTCTGGATCCTCGGCATCCGGGAAATGGACGCCGATGCCAATAATGGCTACATCCCGAGATTCTCTCGTCGTTGGAACCCTCTCCGCCGGATTGCTTTCCGAACGCGGGGTCACCGTCGAAGTCGCGGAGTCATGGGGGTCGGCGTCAAGGAGACCGTCTTCATCGCCGCTGGCCTCCGCCGAGGCATCCGAGTGGCGGTGATATTGCCGCAGCGCCTCATGGTGACGGGTTAGCAGTTCATGGGACAGCTTTCCAAGGGTGTCGGCTTCCGCGATGACGGACGGAGAGAGTTTGACCCCGTACCGCTCCTTGATCGCCTTGATGAGATTCATCGACATAATGGAGTCGACGCCAAGATTGCCGAAGTTTTCATCGTCCTTCAGTTTGGCTATCGGGATTTGCAAGAAATTCGCAACGAACCTCCCGATATCTTCCCCGATTCGTCCGTCGAGCTGGACCGACGACCTCGTTACCTTCTCAATCTTTTTTCCGTTCGGCGAAACCCCGACCCCATTCTTGACCGCGGCCGGCGCTTCGATGTCCATCGGGGCCTGAACGGCACCCTTCCGGGCAATCGTCTTCCCGTTCCCAGGAGACCCGCCGGTATTCTTCGCCGGCGCCACCGTACTCGTCAGCGGGGCGGCGACGGATCTCTCGACGGCTGGACGAAAGAAGCCCTCGTTCAACAGAGTGGCCAGGCTCTGTTTGACGGAGTCGATGATTTGCTGAATGTCTCGATCGGAGTGCGCCTCCGTCAAAAAGCAATTTCCGTGCAGGTGATACCGCACCCCGTGGAAATTTAAGAGATGCAAAAACAGAGCTTGCGTCAGGCTGAACTGATCGCCGAGAAACTTGAATCTGAACTGCGACCCGAAGTGCACCAAGCGAAGCGGAATTCCTCGAGCTTCAACGTAGTCATTGATCCTTCCACAGAGAGACTCCACCTTGCGGGTCAACTCACGTTGCAGGCCCGGCGACCGCCTCTTTATCTCCTGCAGAACGGCCAGAGTGGCCGCCATCTTCAGCGGATTCTGAGTATGCGTTCCCGCGAGGTACGTGATCGGCGTCGGTTTCGATTGATCGCCATACTGCCATAGGCCACCATCGGCCCATTTCATGATCTCCTCGCGGCCGCCCACTGCGCCGGCGGTGAGACCACCCCCCAATATTTTCCCGTACGTCGCCAGATCCGCTCGAATACCCCAAAGCCCCTGGCAGCCCTGCGGATGAACACGGAAGCCGCTGATCATTTCATCGAAGATCAGAACCACCTTTTCCTGCGTGGCAATCTGCCGCAACGTGCGCAAGAACTCCCGCGGCTGCAGGTCGATATGGCTGCTTTGCACGGGTTCGACCAGGACCGCGGCCAGCTCGGAGGAATGGTTGACGATGGCCGTCAGAGACTCCGTCTCCCCATAGTCCAAAACGATCGTATCGCTCACGGCCGAGTCGACCACGCCCGGCGTGCGGGTGCTCAGAAAGCTATCCGAGTGACCATGATAAGAGCCAGCAAAGGTCACCACTTTACTCTTACCGGTATAGGCCCTTGCCAGCCGCAGAGCGGACATCACCGATTCGGTGCCCGATTGGCAAAACACGACTCGGTCGTGTCCGGTGATTTCACAAAAGAGCTGAGCCGCCTTGCCCAGCTGATCATACCTACCCGATAGTGCGTCACCCTTGTCCAGTTGCAGCTTGAGGGCCTCGGTCAAGAACGGCGGCCGATGCCCAAACAGGTTGGCGCCGTAGTCGCACGCAATATCGATTCGCTGATTGCCATCGATATCATGGACGTAAACGCCATCATCCTTCTCGTAGGTGATCGGGTAATGCAATTCCTTCAGAAGCGGATTGAAGTAGATCGGCGTCCTCTGATCCGAAAAGTGGCGCCGATACTCCATCGCGGCGTTTTTCGACTTCCGCGTTTTGCTTTCGTACTTCTTTGCAAATTCGTCGATGAACCGCCTTTGCCGCTCCCCGCACGTCATGTTCGTGACGAGCTCGAGGGCTGGAGGTTCGGTGCCCGCTCCAGCATGGATCAGGGCAGCCGAAGAGCCAGGTTCTTCATCCATGATCCAATAGTGTTCTTTCGCGAACGGATACGTGGGAGCGCTGATCCGCCGCGGCTTGTCGTCTCCATAGAATTCGTCCCAGTCAATGGGCGACCCCTCGACCCAGAGTTGAAGAAGCTTCTGATACTTTCCTTCTGCTACCCAGGTTCGGAGTGTCTTCTGCAGATCGTGATCGGCCGTAAAAGCCGATGCGCCCCTCCTGTCTCGCTTTACATGCCCCACATATAGAGCCTGCGTTTCCGCCCCGCCTCGGCCGTCCGCCCCATTCGCGAGGAAGGCCTTGAGCACCTTTCCGACGTCTTCTAGCGAGCTCGCGACGAATGCGAGCCGCTCCTCCATCGGCTCCCGAGCGACCTGAAGGGTATAGGCCAGCTCGTCCAGCGCAATCTCGGAGGCGCCATGCTCGACGAACGCCGCCAGAACTTCGGCGTACTCGCGCAGCCGATCCCGGTCTCTCGCCGACAGGACCATCATGCGAGGAGTGGCTCGATCGCTGTACCGACGTGACGCGTCCTGCTTCTGTCCCGGGTACTCCTCGATCACGATGTGGGCATTGGTGCCGCTGAACCCGAAGGAGCTGACCGCGGAAAGGCGCCGCTTCCCCTCCGACACCTCCCAAGCCCTTCTCTCGGCCGCAACATAAAAGGGCGTATCTTCGAGCTCGATATGCTCGTTCAGATTTTCATAGTTGATTGTCGGCGGAATCGTCTTGTGTTTGAGGGCCAGGAGCACCTTGATGACCCCAGCAATACCGGCGGCCGCCAGCAGATGGCCGACATTGCTCTTGACCGTGCCGAGGGCACAGAAGCTCTTCTTTGCAGTATAGGCCTTGAATGACGCCTTCAGGCCCTCGACCTCGATGGGATCTCCCAGCTTGGTTCCTGTCCCGTGGGCCTCGATCAACTGGATATCTTCCGGATGGATGGCGAACTTCCGGTAGACCTCTTTTTGCAAACGCGTTTGAGATTCGGGGTTCGGCGCGGTAATGCCGTTGGTCCTCCCGTCCTGATTGACCCCCCAACCTCGGATCACCCCGTAAATCTGATCTCGGTCCCGCTCGGCATCTCGCAGGCGCTTGAGAAGGATGACGCCCACCCCTTCCCCCGGCACGAATCCATTCGCTCTCTGGTCGAAGGTGTAGCAGCGCCCATCCACGGAAAGCATCCCCGCCTGGCTGGTCATGATGTGCATGGAGGGACCGGCCATCACGGCGACACCACCGGCCAGGGCCAGATCGCAGTTGTTCAAGATCAGGCTGTCGCAAGCGCAAGCCGTGGCCACCAACGAGGACGAACACGCCGTATCGATCGACAGGCACGGGCCTTGGAGATTCAACAGATAGGCGATCCGGGCCGCAAGAATCGACGTCGCTCTGCCCGTGAACCCCTGCGCGTTCAGATCTTCCTTCCCGAGCGATTGCGCATAGTCGCCGACGCTGCAACCGACGAAGATTCCGCATCTACTGGCCGATAGACGCGCGAAGGGGTATCCCGACGCCTCGATGCAGTGCCATGCGTTCTGCAAGAACAGTCGCTGCTGCGGCTCGATCCATCGCGCTTCGCTGGGAGAGATGTTGAAGAACAGCGGATCGAAATTTCCGGCATCCTCCAGAGCCCCCATCCATTTGCTGCAGGTTCTCCCTCGAGCGAGCGGGTCCGAATCGTAATAGCGCTCGATATCCCACCTGGACGATGGGACTTCTGTAATGCAATCGCGTCCGCGAACCAGGTTGTCCCAAAATTCTTCCAAATTTCGGGATTGAGGGAATTGCCCCGACATGCCCACGATGGCGATGGCTTCCGTATGGGCTGTCGCGGCCTGACGATCTCCTGTCTTTGCTTCGAGCCTCTTCGGGACATCCTGAGCGGGGGCTGTCTCGACGGGCGTCAGCTTCAGTTTACCCCTCGGCGCTATCCGCTCGGTCTCTTGGGGCTCCGGCTTGCTCGCCTGTTTCGGCTTTTGCGGAGAAAGGGTCCTCTCCTTTCTTCGTCCCTCGAACAGCTCTCGGCCCTGGCCGAGATCCATCACATGCTTCGAAAGCTCGTCGATCGAGGGATACTGATACACAGTGGTCGCGTTGATGGACAGGCCAAACTCACTATGGAGTTTGCGGAGCCATGTCACGCTGACGATCGAGTCGAGGCCGAGATCCAAAAATCGGGCGCGCTCATCGAGTTGATCGGGATGGAGGTGCAGTTCCTTTGCCAGCGTGCTTCTAAGCACATCGCGAATCGCCACCAGCCACTCTGCACTGGCTGGCCGGTCCGCGCCGTCCCAAGTTTCAGGCTCGAGGGGTTCTGGCTCGGGGATAGCCGGCGCGGCCAATCTCGTGACTTCGGTGGCTTCAGCGCCCTCGCTGAAGTATTGCTCGATTCGCCGAGAGACCGCCTCATTGCCCACGAAGCACTTATCGTGCATTTCCAGTTCTCGAGCATAGGTCTCGTCCAACCGACGACGGAGGCGCCGGCTACTCCTCTTTTTCAGCTCGACCAACTCGTCTCTCGAGGACAAATAGGCCAATTGCGCAGCCAATTTCAGCGCGAACGCTTTGACCTCGGCGCGTGGCAATACCAAGTTCTGCATGCCCCTGAGCCGCAGTTCCTCCGCCTTGTACTCCCGGGCTGTCAATAGGATTTCATGCCCGAGGTCTTTCCCGAACTTCTCCGGAAAAACCAGCGTCGCGCCCGCCCCGGGCGTAAAGCCATATTTCATATAGGGGCTGAGATAGAGGCTCTCTTCGCTGAAGATGGCGCAATCGCAGACCATCCCCATCGACCAACCCGCTCCGATGGCATGTCCCTGCATGGCCGCAATGACTGGGACCTCGCATTTCAGGGGCAGGTCATAGATTCCCGTATCGGTAAACTTCGCCTTTCCCTTTTGGATGGCCAACAAATTTTCTTTCGTGCCACCGGCGCAAAAGAAGTGGTCGTAGCCGGTCAGGACAACGATCTTGCAATCGGAACGGCGGCCGATCTCATCGAAAGCATTTTGCACCCCCACGACCAGCGCATCGGAGAAGGTATTCTTGCTGCTCCTGTCGCAAAGAGTCAGTACGGCGACGCCGCTGCCATAAACGTCGAGGCGCACCGAGCTGGAGTCGATCTCGACGCTCCGCACGTCCCCGAGCGCTCCAAGACCCGCGGAGCTCTGGCTCACATCGAGGCAATGCCTCTCGAAGCTCACGTCGTTCTCGTCGGACTCGAACCGGCGTGCGTGGAGAGGAGCCATGGACCTCGTCAGCGAGCTCGCGTGCAGACGGACGCTTCCGGATAGATGCCCTTTCAGTAACACCAAGGATTGTTGGGGCATCTCGCCGAGCCCGCGCGCCAGCGCCAAGGCATGGTCGTCGACCTCGCGGTGCGGCAGGATCGGCATCCCCAGACCTCGTTCCCGCAACTGTCTGCCGGTATGGCTCGTGCCGGAGGAGAGCAGATCGCGCGCAAACGCCGGCCCGAAACGCTCTTCGAAGAATAAATACTCTTCTTCACTGCCAGCCCCGCCGGTGAAGTACTCATAGGCACCTTCTTCGCTGCAGACCATGAGGTCGCACGCGGCGCCCAGCAGCCATCCCAGACCGGCGCTGCGGCCTTTCATGACCGCGATGACGGGCACCCTGCAATCGAGTGGCAGGAGATGCGCTTTCCGATCCAGAAAGCTGTCCCGTTCATCCAACCCGCCCGACAAGAACTGCCGGTCTCCGCCCATGAGCAACACCACCTTGGCGGTGGGTTTGGTCGCGATCAGGCGAAAGCTCCGTTCCAGGTCCGAAATCAGATCTTCCGAAACGGTAGGATCCCCCATCATCCAGATACGGAAGATCCCCGCTTCCAGCTCGTCCACGCGTACCGAGGGCTGCTGAGGCGATCGGCCCGCTCGATCCGTGGTAAAATCCAGCGCTTCGCTGGTGGGTTTGAGCTGGAACCGCGGTTTCGCGGTCGGCGTACTTGCGATGGCCGTAGGTGTCGGCGAACGCGTTGGCAACGAAGCGGCGCGAACCACCTCCGAGCGCGAGCCGCCGGTGGTAGGCCGCTCCGGGCGCCCTCTCTCGTCCGTCAAACCTTCCACCCAGTAACGTTCCCTCGCAAAAGGATAGGTGGGAGCATTCACCAGTCGCGGCTTGTTGGCGCCGTACAGCCCACTCCAGTCGACGTCGAGGCCCTTTACCCAAAAGTCCAGGAGCCTGGCGTACTTTCCCTTGGCGACCCAGGCCCGGAGCATCTGCTCCATGTCCTCGTCCGCGGTATAGGCGGTGAGTCCATTGGAATGGCGGCCGACGCTGCCACGGAGCAGACCTTCGATGTCCCGCCTGTCCGCAAGGAAATGATCGAGCTTCTCCTCGAGTTCTTTCCTTGAAGTGACGGCCAGCGCCAGGCGCTCTTCCATCGCGGCTCGGCCGACCTGCAGCGTATAGGCCAGATCCACCAGGTTGACGTCATCCTGGTGATCGCGCAGGTACTTCAGCAGACTCTTCGCATACGCCTGCAGACGATCCTGATTCTTTGCAGAGAGCACGATGAGCGCAGGGTTCAGCGCTCCCGGCACCGCCGGTTTCGCTGCGGCCGAGGATTCCGGGGCAACGTATTCGTCAATCACCACATGCGCATTGGTGCCGCTGAATCCAAACGAGCTGACCGCAGCGCGCCGCGTCTCCCCATTCGAGACTACCCAGGGCTGGGCTTCCCGGGTGACGTAGAACGGGCTAGCCGCAAAGTCGAACTGCTCGTTGGCGCGTTCAAAATGCAAGGTCGGAACCAGCTGCTTGTGCTCGAGCATCAGCAGGACCTTGTGAACACCGGCTATCCCCGCCGCGGCGGACGTGTGGCCGATATTGCTCTTGACCGAGCCAATTCCGCAGTATTGTCTTCTCGTCGTGAAATCCGCGAAACTCTTGCTCAGCGCTTCTAATTCTATGGGGTCGCCCAGCTTCGTTCCCGTGCCGTGCGCCTCCACATAGCTTATGGCGTCCGGGTCGATGGAAAATCGCTGATAGAGCGTCTTCTGCAAGGCCGTTTGTGACTGCACACTGGGCGCGGTAATGCCATTGGTTCTCCCATCCTGATTGATGGCCGAACCTCTGATGACGCCATAGATGCGGTCGCCGGCTTGCTCGGCGTCCGCCAGCCGCTTCAGCACGACGACGCCGGCCCCCTCGGCCGGCACGAAGCCGTTGGCGCCGTTGTCGAACGGTTTGCACTTGCCGTCGGGTGACAGCATGTTGGCCCGACACATTTGCAGGTAGCTGTTGGGCGACAGCAGGAGCGTCACGCCACCCGCGATTCCGATGTCAATCTCACCCGCCAACAGCGCCTGACATGCCAGATGCATGGCTACCAGAGCAGATGAGCAAGCGGTATCGACGGCGATCGCCGGTCCTCTCAGGTTCAGAAAATAGGCCAGGCGGGCAGCAAAAATAGAATTCGCGTTGCCAGTTAGAGCCTGGGCCGCGGCGAACCTTGGATGCCCGACCAGAAGCTGGGCATATTCATTGAACATGACGCCGACATAGGTTCCGCACGCCTGCTCATTCAGTTGCTGACGCTGCAACCCGGCGTCCTCCAACGCCTTCCACGCCTCCTGGAGAAATATCCGCTGCTGGGGATCCATGAGCTCCGCTTCCAGCGGAGAAATGTTGAAAAAGAGCGGATCGAATTCGTCGATGTGCTCTAGGCTACCCAGCCATTTTGCGTAGATCTTGTCTTCGCGGCTGACATCCGGGTCGTAAAGGCGCGCAACATCCCAACGATCAGCAGGGATTTCTTCGACACTGTCGACCCCGTGTTTCAAATTGTGCCAAAACTGCGCCAGGTCGCCGGCGCCGGGATATCGACCCGAGACGCCGATAATCGCAATGGCACGATCTGCGTGCTTTTCCTTCAGCGCAATGCGGACTGGACCGTCGTGCCTATCGGATTGCGCCGGTACGGCGTCCCCCGGCGTGGCGTCGGGTTGCAACTTCGAAAGATGACTTGCCAGCTCGCTGACACATGGATAATCAAATATCACAGAGGCCGAACACTTCAAATCGAGCGCGTTATTGATGTCGGCGACGAGCTCGAGGGCGCCCTCGGAGTCCAGTCCTAGCTGGATGAACGGCAGATCCTCCTCGACTTCGGTGATCTTCATATCCAGCTGCCGTTGCAGACTTTGACGGATCAGTTCTTTGAGCGCTTCTGGTCTTTTCATGACTTGATTTCCACCAGTTCAATCGGCGCACGGTCGAATCGATTGATCCGAACCGAGCACCCCTACAGCCAGGATCACTCGCCGCGCAGCTTGTATCGCTGAATCTTTCCGGTTGCCGTTTTCGGCAAGGCGTCGACGAAATCGATGTAATCGGGGCTTCTTTGCGGCAGACGCCGTTTGACGAATTTTCTCAAGGTCTGGACCAATTCCTCGGTCCCGAGCTCACCGGTCCGCAGAACGACATGAGCCTTCGCGCGAAACAATCCGCTTTGATCGCGAACGCAGACCACCGCGGACTCTTTCACGGAAGGATGCTCGTCGAGCACGCTCTCCACCTCGATGGGAGAAATCCAGATTCCGTTGGACTTGAAGACGTCGTTCGAACGCCCGCGGAACCAGTAATATCCTTCCTCGTCCATATGGTATTTGTCGCCGGTGACGACCCAGCCCCCTTCGAAGCTCTTGCTGCTGGCTTCGGGCTGATTCCAGTACCCCAGGGCCGCGCTCGGGCCGGTAACGACCAGATCGCCTATTTCTCCGGTTGGTACGGCATCCCCTTTGTCATCGACGACCCTGGCCTGATAGCCAGACACGACGCGGCCGCTGGACCCCGCCTTGACGAGCCCCTGTCGATTCGCGATGAACATGTGCAAAAGTTCCGTGGACCCCAGTACGTCCAATAGCTCTATCTCGCAAAAATTCGACCATCGACGGTAAACGTCCGCCGGCAAACCTTCCCCGGACGAGATACACAATCTCAGCGAGCTGATGTCGAATGCTTTTCCTTGTTCCGCGAGCTCGATTAACGACAGATAGATTTTCGGGATCGCGAAGAGCAGGGTTGGCTTGAACTTGGCGATCAAGTCCAGCAATACGTCCGGCAGCGACAGATGGGGGTTCAATACCGTCGCCGCGCCCACGGCGAAAGGAAAACTCATACTGTTGCCCAGTCCGTACGCGTGAAAGAGCTTAGAGCTGGATAGGGAGATGTCATTCTGATCAATTTTCAGAATCTGCTTCCCACTATGCTCGCTCGTGGAAAACATGCCCCCGTGCGCATGCACGACGCCCTTGGGCTTCCCCGTGGAACCGGAACTGTACAACCAGAACGCCATATCATGGCTGGCGCGCTCCACCGTTTCCAGCTCGGTGGACTCCGCCTCCAAGCAGTCCTCCCAGCCAAGAGTGCCTTCGATGGAGCGGCCCTTGGCACCTATCACGAGCACGTGCTTCAGCGCTTTGCAGTTCGCGCGAATCGGCTCAACCAGATAATAGAGCGTTTGATGGACGATCAGAACACTGGCGTCGCTGTCTTTTAGTAGATATTCGTAGTCGCTCGACGTCAGCATGGTGTTGACGGGGACAGGAACGGCGCCTACCTTGGTCGCGCCAAAGAAGCAGATCGGAAATGCTGCACTGTCGGGCAACAGCAGCAAAACGCGTTCGTTAGGTCGTACATCGAGCTGCTTCAGCGCATTTCCCATGCGGTTGGCCCACGAAACCAAGACCCCATAGGTCCAGGTTTCATTCCCATGATACACGGCAATCTTGTTGGCGCGTCCGGCCACCACATTGTTCTCTAGGATGGCGCTTACATTCATATTCCATTTCCTAACAGGATAGGCCCGCTGGGCAGGTACTTCATTTCGAATGTACCATTGGTTTCGCCAGCACGCGGCGCCTCCCCAGGACTTGGAAATCTGTCTGGCGCGGATTTCATCTGGATGAATGGCCGGTAGGGCTTCCGACGTCTGGGGTCAACGTCCCTATCGCGCCAATATCGGAACGATATGCGCCAATATTCCGATTGAGAGCACATGCGGTCCGAGGAAATTTTCAATCGTGCGACCATTGGACTGCGGCGGCCGCAGCCTGCTCGGCATGAACGTCACGCAGGAGCAGGTCGTCTGCGAACGTCGCCGTTACACTGTGAATGCCGTGTTCACTGTGAAAAATTACAAGGCTGCCGCCAGGAACGGTGCCGATTCGATCCTGTCGCGCACTCCAACCTCTGAGCATGCTTCACCAACCGCGGGTGCCATTCCTTCGTACAACGACGACTATCGGTCACGGAAGGCAATCTGCTCGACTCGGAATCTCTTCAACGATTAGCCTAGAGGTAGAACGCATGGCAACTCTCGAACGCATGCCCGATCCAGCGGAAACACTTACCGGGAATCTCGGCAGTGCCACTTTCAGAAAAGATTACGGCATCAAGTACGCTTACCTGGCCGGGGGAATGTATCGAGGAATAGCTTCCAGCGAGCTGGTTATTGCTTTGGGCAAAGCCGGTCTAATGGGTTTTCTAGGCAGCGCGGGGCTCAGCCAGAGTCGAATTGCGGCCGATATCGACAGCATTCAAAAGGCACTTTCAGATACCCAGGCATATGGAGTCAATCTGGTCTGCAATCTGATGGATCCGGCGACAGAATTGGAGACAGTAAAGCTATATGTCAAGAAAGGCATCAAGCGACTCGAAGCTTCTGCCTTCATGCAAATGACGCCGGCGTTGGTCTGGTATCGTCTGCAAGGATTACGTCGCGATATCGATCGAACGGTTATTTGCGATCACAAGATCCTGGGCAAGATCTCCCGTCCCGAGGTCGCTACCGCGTTCATGAGTCCCGCGCCCGAGCATGTCGTGTCACGGTTGCTGGCGGAGCGACGAATCACCGCGGAGCAGGCAGAAATGTCCAAGCACGTTCCGATGAGTGATGACATCTGTGTGGAGGCCGATTCGGGTGGACACACGGACCAGGGCGTTGCCATGGTCCTATTCCCCGCCATCAAGAGGTTGAGTCAGGTGCTGCTGAGCCAACACGGATACAAGAAGGCACCGCGCATTGGCCTTGCAGGGGGCATTGGTACCCCCGAGGCGGCGCTGGCGGCATTCATCATGGGGGCAGACTTCATTCTCACTGGCTCGATCAACCAATGCACAGTGGAGGCGGGCATCAGCGACGCCGTGAAGGACATGCTGCAAGACATCAATGTCCAAGACACGGACTACGCTCCGGCCGGCGATATGTTCGAACTGGGCGCCAGGGTTCAAGTTCTGAAGAAGGGCGTTCTTTTCCCGACCAGGGCCAACAAGCTATTCATGCTTTATTCGCACTACAACGCGCTGGAAGAGATCCCGGAAACCATTCAACGACAACTGCAAGACAAGTATTTCAAGAAGAGCTTTGCCGAGATCTGGCGCGAGACCGTGGAATACTTCGTGAGCAAGGGGCAGCAGGCCATCATTGACAAGGCGAACCGCAACCCCAAGCAGAAGATGGCTCTCGTGTTTCGCTGGTATTTTGCTTACAGCGCCCGTTTGGCTTTTGCAGGCAACGAGACGGACAGGGTGGACTATCAAGTCCACACCGGGCCGGCCTTGGGCGCCTTCAATCAATGGGTGAAGGGAACCGAGCTAGAGAACTGGCGAACACGCCATGTGGACAAGATCGCCGAAAAGCTAATGCGAGAAACGGCCATTCTGTTGTCGCAGAGGTTGCGCGCGATTTCGCACATGGACCGGCATTGACGTTCGAGCCGCCTGCTGGCGCCAAGACTCCGACGGTTGGGTCGAGTTGGTCGCGTGCGCCAAGTGCCAACGCGATCGGCAAGGACAAAAAAAGAAAGGCCCGAGTCGTAATCGACTCGAGCCCTCATAAGAAAATCCCGGCGGCGTCCTACTCTCCCACACGGCTTCCCGTGCAGTACCATCGGCTCCGAAGAGCTTAACTTCCGAGTTCGGGATGGGATCGGGTGTGGCCTCTTCGAGATCACCACCGGAAACTGTGGGTGTCCACGTTTCCGAGCGTGTCTGTTGCTCAGTGAAAAGATCGTCTTTTCGAAACGGGTGCTAGCAAAACGAGCTTCGCAAACCCAATCCTGGGTGCGAACTCAAGTGTTTGCCTTAGAGACATGGTCAAGCCGCACGACCTATTAGTACTGGTCGACTCCGTCATTTACATGACTTCCATCCCCAGCCTATCAACCTTGTAGTCTACAAGGGGTCTTTAGAGGCTTGCGCCTGGGATACCTTGTCTTGAGGCCGGCTTCCCGCTTAGATGCTTTCAGCGGTTATCCGTTCCGCACATAGCTACCCAGCTGTGCCACTGGCGTGACAACTGGCTCACTAGAGGTGCGTCCAACCAGGTCCTCTCGTACTATGGTCAGCTCCTCTCAAGTATCCTTCGCCCACGGCAGATAGGGACCAAACTGTCTCACGACGTTTTAAACCCAGCTCGCGTACCGCTTTAATCGGCGAACAGCCGAACCCTTGGGACCTGCTCCAGCCCCAGGATGCGATGGGCCGACATCGAGGTGCCAAACCACTCCGCCGATGTGAACTCTCAGGAGTGATCAGCCTGTTATCCCCAGAGTACCTTTTATCCGATAAGCGATGGCCCTTCCATTCGGGACCACCGGATCACTAACGCCTGCTTTCGCACCTGCTCGACCTGTCGGTCTCGCAGTTAAGCTCCCTTGTGCGTTTGCACTCTACGCCTGGTTTCCAATCAGGCTGAGGGAACCTTCGCACGCCTCCGTTACGATTTAGGAGGCGACCGCCCCAGTCAAACTGCCCGCCAGGCAGTGTCCCCCGCCCAGGTTATGGGCGCAGGTTAGAATCCCAGAACATCCAGGGTGGTATTTCAACGGTGACTCCATCGAACCCAGAGGCCCGACTTCAAAGTCTCCCACCTATCCTACGCAGAATGTCCCGAAACTCACTGCCAAGTTGCAGTAAAGGTTCATGGGGTCTTTCCGTCTTGCCGCGGGTAGAGGGTATCTTCACCCCCAATACAATTTCGCTGAGTCCCTGGTCGAGACAGCGCGGATGTTGTTATGCCATTCGTGCAGGTCGGAACTTACCCGACAAGGAATTTCGCTACCTTAGGACCGTTATAGTTACGGCCGCCGTTTACTGGGGCTTCGGTTCAATGCTTCGCTTGCGCTGACATGTCCCCTTAACCTTCCAGCACCGGGCAGGCATCAGACCCTATACGTCGTCTTACGACTTTGCAGAGTCCTGTGTTTTTAGTAAACAGTCACAACCGCCGTTTCTCTGCAACCCTCCGACGCTCGAGACGCGAAGTCTCTCACGAAAAAGGGCACACCTTCTCCCGAAGTTACGGTGTCAATTTGCCGAGTTCCTTAACCAGGGTTCTCTCACGCGCCTTGGAATACTCTTCCCGCCCACCTGAGTCGGT